>CAZMGV010000015.1:0-126048 GCA_964565925.1 uncultured bacterium | reverse complement strand
GCTGATTTTCGAGTCAACTGCGAAACCCGCAGTCCCAGGCCCAGCTTGGGCCAGCTTGGTCCATTCAGGGCCAAAACGGCGGTTTTATGGGGAAACGGAGGTTGATATAAATATCATCCTATCCGGGTTTCCAGCGAGAACAGTCCGCCCGTTCTGGCAAGGAATACGGCGAACAGGATCGCCCAGACGATATCGCCCGAGCCGGCGGCCACCGCGAGCGGGCTGACGAGACCCTGCGTATAGGAACAGACTGTGACGGCGACGAAGACCGCCTTCCCCAGCACGCCGATCTGGATAAAACCCCGGTTGTGCCGGATATCCATGCCGGCCAGCGCGTAACCCGCCCCCATGAGCGCGACCATCAGCAGGAACAGCCGGAAGATCAGCACCACGGCCGGGCCAGGACCGGTGAGGTAGAACAAACGGGCGAGTCCGGTTTCAGGAACGATGGCGAACAGGGCCGCCATCCCGACGTTGAAAGCGGCGGCGGCAAGGAACAGGTATTTCCAGAATGCGGTATTCACGGGTCCCTCCCCCGGCTCGCGGACTTCGCTTGAGCTTGCGCGGGAGTTACGATACCGCAGCTTCACGGAGATTCCCATGCCGGCGCTGACCCACAACAACCAGTCGATAGAACTCACCGACACCGATCTGGCGGCCGTCAAAGACGCCCTCGACGCCTTTGTGCGCGGCGTCTCGATGGAGCCGCACCTCGCGAAAATCCCCGCGCCCGCGGCAGAGTTCGTGAACGCGCTGGTGAAAGACCTCTCGATGAAGGCGTTCAGCGGCCTGGGGGGCGGCGGCCCCGCCGGCTACACCCACCGCTGGCGCGGCCTCGTGAAAGAGTATCTGGCGGGACTGTAGCCTCCCCTTACACTCAGCCTTTGCTCGCTCGCCCTCTCCCTTCCCGGTCCGAAGGCCGGAAGGCGGCGTATTCCCCTGTGGTTTCCGGGGGTTCTGTCGGCCCCAAAACTGTATTCAATCAGAATACAGAAGATATTATAACTCATTGACATAACAAGGTATTTTTAAGATCATTGATATGTTGTGATACTTGATAAGAATACACCCAAGCGGCCCCTGCCGCATGAGTTTGCCGACCACCGCCAGTATCTGAAGGCGATGGTCGTCTACCTGAAGCAGACCCAGGTGGCGTTCAGTTACCGGTATTTCGCCAGACGGGCCGGGTTCAGCTCCCCGAATTTTCTCAAGCTCGTCGCCGAAGGGAAACGGAACATCGCCCCCGAAACGATCCCGCGCTTCGGTGCGGGGCTGGGCCTCACGGTCAAGGAGCAGGAAGCGTTCGACGTGCTGGTGAAACTCGGGCAGGCGACGACCGATGCCGAGCGGAATCTCTATCTTCAGCGGTTGCAGAAAATCCGGGCCGGGGCGTCACCGACAGCGCAGCTCGAAGCCGCCCAGTACGAGGTCTACAGCCACTGGTACGTGATCCCGGTCCGCGAGCTGATGCTGCTCGACGAGTTCCGCGAGGACCCGGCCTGGATCGCCAGACGGCTCCGGCCGCGCATCAAACAGAGAGAGGCGGAGCACGCCCTTGAGCTGCTCCTCAAAACCGGCCTCGCCGCGCGGGACGGGTCCGGGCGCCTGCGGCCCTCCGAGACGAAGCTCGCCACTCCCGACAACGTGAAGTTTCTCTCGGTGCGCAACTACCACCGGGCGATGCTCGATCTGGCGTCGAAATCCCTCGACACGATCCCGCAGGACAAACGGAATGTCACGTCGCTCACCGTGGCGCTCTCCGCGAAACAGTACGCCTTTGCCATCAAGCAGATTTCCGAGTTCCGCCAGGAACTCCTCGACCAGCTCGAAGACATGCCCACCGACGGCGAACGCAAGGAGATCCATCTGCTCGGATTCCAGGCCGTTCCCGTCAGCGGGGAGGAAGAGAAATGAGAAAGACGCTGCTCGCGCTTTTCGTCTTGCTGATGATTGCCGCCTGTTCCAAGCAGGGCACAAACACCGGCAACGGCGTCACCCAACGCCTGCCGGAGGAGATCGGCACCCTGGCGGTGGTGATTAATCCGACCACCGGTGCAGTCTGTATCTATAAATCGGTTATAAAAAATACTTACGTTGTTCCTCAATGCGCGAAAAGCTCCGGCCTCATCACTACGTTCGATCTTCCTTATTTGGGGCCAGTCCAATTGGAACTGGACGGCGTGCTCACGGAAACCGGGGATGGCAGTTACCGGCTCGATATCGTCGCCCAGAATCTCGATCCGGAGGCCGGTTTCCGGGGGCTGGCGTTCGTCGCCACCGCAGTCATCGGCGGATCCGTGTCGGGCAATGATGCGACGGAAGAATCGCTTCCGGCCTTTCTGGCGGGCGACATTTCACCGTTTGGCGCGGCAGTCGCATCGATCAATCTGGATCCGTCGTCACCGGACAGGGCGGTCATCACCTTTACGATGACGGAATCACGGGTTCGTCCCCACGCCGAATGTGAAAGCGAAGGGGATGAGAGCCCGGGTGGGATTCTGGTTTTCAACGGAAGCGCAAGCCGTAAATCCGATGGTGGCGTACTCAGTTATCAATGGTCGCTTACGGCACGTCCGACGGGCAGCGCGTCGGCACTCTCCGGAACTGACCAGCCCGAAACCACCTGTCAGGCGGATCTGCCCGGAACCTACAGCGCCACCCTCGTGGTGTCGGAGTCCGGCATCAAGAGTCGGGAAGCGACCTGTAACGGACACGCAAATCCGGATCCTGCACCTCGTGCAATCGTCAATGCCCCACCAGAGGCGTTCGTGTCGCAGGCCGTGACGGTCGATGGCACACAAAGTTTCGACCCGCTTGGCGATCCGCTCAGCTATTCGTGGTCGTTTATCCAAAAACCAAAAAACAGCACGGCTACGTTCGGCGACGTGACGGCTAAAACGACCCAGTTCGTGCCGGATCTGCCTGGAAACTATGTCGTGCGACTGACGGTGAGCGATGGGGTCCATCAGGTACCCGCGACCGCGGTCATCCAAGTGAAGGAGTGCGAGGTACCCGTGTGTGTGCCAAACTATCCACCGGTACTGGTGCTGGACCTGCCGGAGCTGGTGGAGACGGGCATAAACCTGCTGGTCTCGGCGCTGGACAGCTCGGATCCGGACGGTGATCCGCTCGCCTATTCGTGGAAACTGCTGGCGGCACCGGCCGGAAGCACAGCGTCACTGAACTCCGCAACCGGTGGCACGTCGCGGTTCACGCCGGACCTGGACGGCGACTACACGGTGCTACTGACGGTCAGCGACGGCCACTACACCCGTTCGGCCGTCCGGACCACGCGCGCCGATATGACTACTTGCGGACGTGTCGTAGCAAGAGAATACGTGTATCCGGACGGAATCTCCGGGGTCGAAGTCACAAACCCGGTGAGCGTTTTCTATGGCAGTGGACTCAAGGTAAATCCCGCTCTCATCACCGATCCGGATAACATACCGGGCAATTACGCATTATTTCCAAGTCAGCCGTTCCCGGACAAAATGATGATCTCCCTTCGCGACGCCTGCACGCCGGTCCCGGAACTGCACGTGAGTAACTTCGCGATCACGCCTACTCTTGAAATAATCACACCGGTCGACGGATCCCATCTGGTCTATGGGCCCTGGATGACTGCGCTTCCCGTCGACCTTTCCGGACTGGATCCGGAATCACCCGGTCTTCCCGTCGGTCTGGTGAGGATCACCGGGTCTCCGTGGGACCGGGACACAACCTATTCAATGCTTTCCTTCGACGACGCTTTCAGGTGGAGCACCCTCACGGGCCTGCTCGGGCCTGAAAACCTGATCCGGTATTTTGTCACCCAGATCGACGCGGGCAGCACCTCGGTACAGATTACGACGCCTCCCGACGACGGTGCCGGGCATCACATCGTAACCGCTGCGGCCCACGACCCGCTGGCAATAATCATCAATGTAACCGGGAGCCTCGGCAACGATCTCGACTCGTTCATCGCCGGATATCCTTATAACGGCCAGACAATACATACCTATGAAACCCGCATCCACGCCCGCAGACTGGATATGGACCCCACATACGGCCTGTTTGATGCTTGGAATATCGTGAATGAATGCACCTGGGAATCAATATGTGTCTATGAACAGAACGGTTCTGTTGCTCAGCACTGGGATACCTACGTCGACCAATTCTTCTACCCCGCTTCAATCCCCGGAGACACGAAAGTCGAAGCATATTTTGGTCCGGCCTTCGACAACCTCAACCCTCAGCATTGCTCGCCCGTCTATCCGTTTATCTGCGACAGGATACGTCTCTCCGGCATCGGTCCGGACGAAGTGATCCGCGCGGTCAGCCCATAAAAAACTTAGTGGACCAGAGACTCCCTGACCTCACACCTCGATCAGTTCGGGCACGGGGTTCGCGAGCCTCAACGCCCTGACCCGGATATCCTCCGCCGGATCGGCTATGCTCCGCCGCCATGGCTGATTCCCTCACCCTCAAGTGGCTGGGCACCGCAGGCTTAGACCTCGAATGCGGCGGGCAGCACCTGCTCGTGGACCCGTACTACACGCGGCTGTCGCTGTGGCGGATCGCCGCCGGCGACGCCCGCAGCCGCGAAGATCTCGTGGCGAAATTCGTTCCCAGGCCGGTCGTGGCGTCGCTCATCACGCACGCGCATTTCGACCACCTGCTGGACGCCCCGGTGGTGGAAAAACTCACCGGCGCGCCGGTTGTCGGGTCCGAGACGGCGGCCAACCTGAGCCGGGGCCGCGGCACGCCGGATTCGCAGATCAGGGTCGTGAAGGGCGGCGACACGCTGCAGCTGGGGCCGTTCAGCATCAGGGTCTACAACAGCCGCCACTCGCGCTTTCTGTTCGGCCGCGTGCCGGCGGACGGCACCGTGGATCACCCGATCACCGCCAGACGGGCCTGGGACTACCGCGTGGGGCCGGTCCTCATTTACCGGATCGTCGCCGCCGGTACGAGCGTTCTGGTGCTGGGCTCGGCCGATCTGCTGGACGACGAACTGCGCGACGCGCAGTCGGATATCCTCTGCCCGTGCGTGGCGGGCCATCAGGCGACGCCGGACTACATCGGCCGCGTCATGCGGCTCGTCCGCCCGAGGGCGCTCATCCCGATCCACTACGACAACTTCTTCATCCCCTATGAAGACGGCGTGAAGGAGCTGCCGGGGTCGAATTTCCGGGCGTTTGTCCGCAAGGCCCGGGAGGCCGACCCGCTGGTGCAGGCCCACCGCCCCGGTTTCTTCGAGCCCCTGGACCTCATCCAGATCGCCCGCCCCTGATGGCCGGATGGCCCGGCAGGGATATCTTCATTAACAGGCTGCGTTAAAGCCGTCCCAAAGGCCGGTTTACCCCGGTTTATGGCTGTCGACGGGTATTTAAGCGCCCCCGGTTGGCTCCCTTTGCTTTTCCCGGGGTACGGTATACAAATCCGCCCACACGGGCCTCCCCTATTCGTAACGGACGCCCAGAAAGAGAAAGAGTAAGAATTATGTACACTGTCAAACGTTTCGTCCCCGTGTTTGTCGCGGCGGCGGTGATCGCGGGATGCACCCCGAAGCCGGCCTCCGTGAATGTTTCTCCGGCAGCCGTTTCGCTGTCGGAAGCCGGCAAGAGCGCGCCGGTGAGCGCCACCGTCCTCGACAAGGACGGCAAGGCGATCGAGAAGAGCCCGGTTGCGTGGTCGTCTTCGAACCCGGCCGTCGCCACCGTCGCTGACGGCACCGTGACCGCCGTCAAGAGCGGCACGGCCACCGTGACCGCCACCGCGGGCACCGCCTCCGGTACTGCCCAGGTGACCGTCTCCATCCCGGCCAAGATCGAAGCGAACCCGGCCGAGATCACCATTGAAGCCCCCGGCGCCGCCGCTCCGGCCGAAGGCGCCACCCCGGCTCCGACGACCGCGACCGTGGCCGCGACGGTCAAGGACGACGCCGACCAGGTGGTCGCAGGCGCCAAGGTGGAGTTCGCCTCCGCCAACCCCGCCGTGGCGACGGTTGACGCCGCCGGCCTCGTGACGGCGGTTGCCGCCGGCGAGACGACGGTCGACGTGACGATGGGCGCGCTGAAGGCCTCCGTGAAGGTCACGGTGACGGCTCCGCCGCCCCCGCCGGCCCCCGCGAAGGGCAAGGGCAAGAAGAAGTAATCCTTCTTCCCGCCTTGAACGAAAACGGGCTCCCCGACGGGAGCCCGTTTTTTTTGCCGGCGGCGGCCGCCGTGAAGCGAACTACACGCGGCCCAGCGCCTTGAGCAGTTGCGCCCGGGCGGCCGAGAGCTGGAACTCGGCCTGCACCACCTGTGCGGAGGCCGCCGTGAGCGCCACCTGCGCGTCGCCCTGCTCGATCGAATTGCCGACTCCGGCGGCGTAGCGGCCCTCCGCCAGCTTCAGCCGGAGCTTCGCGTTGTCGAGCGCCTCGCCCGCCGCGACCACCACTTCCTTGGCCGCGCGCACGGCGAGCCGGGCCTGTTCCACTTCCACGCGCACCGACTGCCGGAGCGTGTCCGCCTGCGCTCTCAATACGGCCAGATTCGATTCCGCCTCGGCCGCCTGCGCGCGCGTCTGTCCGCCCTGGAACAGCGGCCAGGTCAGCTGCGCGCCGGCGTTCCAGTTCCACGCCAGATTGTCCATCTTCTGCCCCGCATCGGTGATCCCGGTCGTCGCAAAGAGGCTCGGGCCGTAGGCGCCCTTCACCGAACTGACGACCGCTTCCTGCGCCCGGATCTGCTGGGTCAGCGCGGCGAACTCCGGCCGTGCGGCGAGCGCCTCCACCATCAGGCTGTCGGTCGGGCCGGTCTCGCCTTCGAGCGGCGCGATCGGGGCGCCGGCAATGTCATATTCCGTGGTCCCCTCGACCCCGATGGCCTGATTGAGCTGCGCCTTGGCGACCTCGTAGTTGTTCTGCGCGGTGATGAACTGCACCCGCGCATTGGCGCGGTCGGTGCGGGCCTGCGCGAGATCGATCTCGGGCCGCGTGCCGACGGTGACAAACCCCTCGATCTGCCTGAGGTGCTTTTCCTGGTTCTCGAGCGTCTCCTGCGCGACGCGCAGCAGTTCCTTGCTGGCATAGGCCGTGAAATACGCACTCCGCACGCCAAGGGTCACCTGCAGCCAGGAGGCCTGCTCGGTGTTTTCCTGGGCTTTCGCCGACGCCTCCGCCGAAGTCCACTTCTTCGTCGACTGGCCGAAGTCGTAAAGGAGCTGTTTCGCGGTCACACCGAAATTGAAATAGTTGTAGGTGTCCCAGCTGGAACTGCCGGCGCCTGCCGACTTAGGGACCGAACCCGGACTCGATGCGAAGTTGCCGGTCTGGCGTGTATAGGCCGCCGTGCCGGTCACCTGCGGGAACAGCGCCGAGCGGCCCTGCCCGACCCGGGCGAGCGCCGCCTCGGTCTGCGCATGAGCCTGTTTGAGCTGCGGATGATTCCCCTTCGCCGTCTGGAGCGCGTCCTCAAGGGTAAGCACGCGGACCGGAACCGGAGCTTGCGCTGGTGCCGCTTCCTGGGCCTGTACGGCCACGGCCCATAGGACCGCGGATACCACTGCCAGGCGGATGGAGCGGGTCATCATTCAAACCTCAGCGCTTCGATAGGATCCATCCGGCTGGCCTTGACGGCCGGATAAAGTCCGAACGCCACTCCGACGAATCCGCTGAACCCCATCGCTATAGCCGCGACATCGGGCCGCAGCATCACCGGCCAGCCAAACGCGCTGGCGAGCCTGTATGCGGAAAATATTCCGATCCCGACGCCGATCAGGCCGCCCGACAGCGAAAGCGTCAGCGCTTCCACGAGAAACTGCGACAGGATGTCCCTCGGGCGCGCACCGACGGCAACACGGGTACCGATCTCGCGGGTGCGCTGCGTGACGCTCACCAGCATGATGTTCATGATTCCGATCCCGCCCACGAGCAGCGAGACGGCGGCAATACTGGCCAGCAGTGTCGTCAGGGTTTTCGTGCCTTCCTGCTGGGCACTCGCCATTTCCGTCAGGTTCCGGGTCGAGAAATCGTCATCGGCTCCTTCGGCCAGATGATGCCGGTCCCTGAGCAGGCCCCGGATCTGCTTCTCCGCCCGGGCCGTCTCGGCGCTGCCCGTCGAACTGACGAAAATGACGCCGGGGACGAACTTCTGCAGTCCACCCTGCACTTTCGTGAGGAACGTGTTTTTCGGGACAAACACTGCGTCGTCGTAATCCTGGCCCATCGGCGACTGTCCCTTGCGGATCAGTACACCGATAACCTCCATCGGAATGTTCTTGATCCTGACGGTCAGGCCGACCGGATTAATTCCGGGTCCGAACAGCTTGTCGGCGACGGTTTTCCCCAGCACCACGACTTTGCTGCCGGATTCCGAATCCGCCGGGGAGAACATCGCGCCGGATTCGAGCGGCCACTGCCGGATCTGGAAATATTCCGGTGTCGTTCCGGTAATGGAGGTGGTCCAGTTCTCGTCGTCCGACAGTACCGGCGCGGTCGTCCGCATGGACGGTGCGGCCTGTTTCACGCTGGGGAGTTCCGTCTGGATCGCCTTCAGGTCATCCCAGGTCAGTGTCGGCATCGATCCGAATCCGCCGTGCGCGCCGCTCGACGTGGTCGTCCCCGACATGACGATAATGAGGTTCGAACCCATGGCGGCGAAAGAACTCTCCACCATCGATTTCGCGCCTTCGCCGATGGCGACCATCGCGACCACCGCCCCGACTCCGATAATCACGCCGAGAGTCGTGAGGAACGAACGGAACTTGTTCCGCATCAGCGCCCGGAAGGCGACCAGCAGCGTCTGGAACAGGCTCATGCGTGCGCACCGCCGGCGGCAAGCGCCGGTATGGCAGCCACCGGTTTCTGCGGCATATCGGAAAGCACCCTGCCGTCCCGCATGACCACGACCCGCGACGCGAAGGCGGCGATATCCGTCTCATGGGTGACCAGCACCACCGTAATGCCGTCACGGCTCAACTCCTGGAACAGGGACATGATCTCATGACTGGTGACGCTGTCCAGATTGCCCGTGGGCTCATCGGCCAGGATCAGCTTCGGCGCCATGACAATGGACCGCGCCACGGCGACACGCTGCTGCTGCCCACCCGAGAGCTGGTTCGGCACATGATCGAGCCGGCCGCCGAGACCCACCCGCTGGAGCGCGACCGTCGCCCGTTCACGCCGCTCTTTCGAACCGATACCGGCATAGAGCATGGGCAGCTCCACGTTTTCGACAGCGGTCGTCCGGGCCAGCAGATTGAAGTTCTGGAACACGAAACCGATCATCCGGTTGCGGACCAGTGCCAGCTCGTTGCGGTCGAGATCCGACACATAGCGGCCGTCCAGCAGGTAGTGGCCGGAGGTGGGCTTGTCGAGACAGCCGACGATATTCATCAGCGTTGATTTTCCGGAACCGGACGACCCCATGACCGCGACAAATTCGCCGTGGTCGACCGTCATCGAAACGCCCTGCAGCGCCCGCACAACGGTATCCCCGAGCGAATAGTCGCGTTCGACCCGCTGGAGCTCGATCAGGTGTTTCTTCGCTTCCGACATCCCGTTTTCCGGATACCTCTCAGAAAATCCGGCGCATCGGGCCCGGGCTCCCGCCGCCGCCGGAAGGCTTGCCCGAACCGCCGGTCGATTCGGTGATCAGGGCGTCGCCTTCTTTGACCTCGCCTTCGACAAGTTCCGTAAAGACCCCGTCCGTTACCCCGGTTTTCACCGTCACCGGCTCAGGCTTGTCGGTCCTCAAGACCCATACCTTCCGCTCCGACGGTATTCCCGGTTTGTGCTCTTTCGCTTCCGGACCGGCCGGTTCGCCATGTCCCTGCTGTGCAGCCGCATCACCCTCCTTGTTTTCCCGGGAAGGCCTGAAGCGCAGGGCCGCATTCGGAATCCGCAGCACGTCCTGCTTCTCCGCATAGACAAAAGTCGCGTTGGCGGTCATCCCCGGTTTCAGCTTGAGTTCGGCATTGTCCACATCAATCACCGCATCGTAGGTGACGACGTTCTGCTGGGTCTGCGGCGAGTTGCGTATCTGGCGGACGGTTCCGTTGAAACGTTCGCCCGGATATGCGTCAACCGTGAAAAAGGCCTTCATACCTTCTTTAAGCTTGCCCACGTCCGCTTCGGCAATCCACGTATCCACCTGCATCTTGCGCAGATCCTCGGCGATCACGAAAAGGACGGGCGCCTGGAGTGAAGCCGCGACGGTCTGCCCGACATCGACGCTGCGGGAAATCACAAAACCGTCGATGGGCGAGCGTATATCGGTATACTGCAGATTCACTTCGGACTGGTGCAGAGCCGCCGCCGTCTGTGACACCGCCGCCACCGACGAAGCCACGTCCGCGTCGGCGGCATCCATCGCCGCTTTTGCGGTATCGAGATCGGCCTGCGCCACCAGCGACTGTTTGGCGAGACTCTTCGACCGCTCGTACTGGAGCTTCAGGTTGGCGGCCTGTACCTTCGATTTGTCCAGATTCGCTTTGGCGGCCACGTAGTTTGCGCGGTTCTGCGCCACCGCGGCGTCGAAGAGGCTCGGATCGATCTTCGCGATCATGTCGCCCTTCTTCACCTTGGAGTTGAAGTCGACGTAGAGCTTCTGGATGCGGCCCGAGACCTGGCTTCCGACCTGCACCGTCACGATGGCCGACAGCGTTCCGCTGGCCGTCACCTTGGCGGTGACCTTGCCGCGGTCCACGTTCACCGTCTCGTATTTCGGCGCCGAATCCGAGGACTTGCCGCATCCGTAAAAACCGGCCGCCGACACGATGGCCAGAAGGATCCATGTTTTCCGGGAATTTCCGCTCGCCAGTTTCATGCCGCAGGCCTCCGGACTTTTTCCCGCTTCCCTGCCGGCGCGCCGCCAAGCCGCCCGGCAGCACTGGCGCCAGCACTGGCGCCAGCACTGGCGGCAGGACGGGCGCCAGGGCGGGCGGTTTCCAGATTTTCCATATTCTCGATCACCTGTTTCAGCCCTTTGCGAAGATACTCGAGTTCCCTTGCCGTCATGCCGCGCTTTACGGAAGCCCGGATCTCGGCCGCCACCGGCAGGAGCTTCGTGACCAGCTCACGGCCCTTCGGGGTCAGCCGCATGCTCACACAACGCCGGTCCTCGGGACTGGGGATCGATTCGAAATACCCCCGCTTCACCAGCGTGAAGGCGAGCCGGGACGCCGTCGGCGCATCGATGCGCACCCGCCGCGCGTGCTCGCCGAGCCTCAGCTGCTCGTTCTCGGCCGCGGCGATCAGCATCCAGAACTGCGGCGGCGTCAGGCGGTACGGCTTTACCTGCCGCTGGACGGCCAGCTTGATGCTGCGCCGGGCGCCGCCCACCAGAAGACCGATATGTTCTTGCTGTTGCATTAGTTGTTATAACAATTAATTCAGGGGCCGCCCCTGCGCAAGCGGTTTAATGACGTTTAATGGTTACATTTTGGTAATGGGGGCAGGCTCGACCGGCAGGCCGGGCTGCAGGGACCACTCGTAAAAACCGCCGGGGAAGAGGTCCACCTGCTCGAACCCGGCGTGCCTGAGCACCACCCAGACCAGCGCCGCCTTCACGCCGCCGTAGTCGTACACGATCACCGGGACCGACGGGAAGATCCCGGCGTCCGCCATCAGCTGGGGGACCGAATCCAGCCAGATCAGGCCGTCGGAATTCATCAGCTTTTGCGGATCGAAATTCCGCGCCCCGGGCAGATGCCCTCCCCTCGGCTCCCCGAACAGGCGGGCCCCTCCGAACTCGTCCGGGGTCCGGACGTCCAGAAGCACGAGACCCGGCTCCTTCAGGCGGGCGGCAACGTCGACGTTTGCCGAATACCGGAACTGCAGCGGCATGGTCCGCCACTCGCCCGGAGGCGGGCTGTCGAAGCCGTGCGACAGCGGGCGGCCCTGCGCCGCCCAGAACGGGAGGCCGCCCACCAGCAGGGCCGTCCGGACATGCCCCCAGGTCCGCAGCGCATAGACGGCATAGGCGGCTTCGTCCCATTCATCCCGCGGGTCGCCGACAACCACGACCCGGATATTGCCCCCTGAAACGGCGGCCTTCTGGAACGCCTTGCCGATGCGGTACGGATCCATCACGGGGGGACCGCCGTGAACGGGGTCTTCCGCAAAGTCGGTCCAGCGCATCCGCACCGAACCGGGGATATGGCCGGTCACATGAAAATCCAGGAACTTGCGCATGTCGATAATGCGGAGGTCGCCCTCCCTGATCCAGAGGTCCGTCTGCTCTGTCGTCACCAGATAGGGGAATTTTTCGGTCTGGACGGGTTCCGGCGGAACCTCCGGTGCCGGGGCCGGCGGTACCGCCGGAGGCAGGGCCGGTCCGTAGTCCTGTGCATTCACAGTAGCGGACAGCACGGGCAGCGATAGCACCGCCAGGGCGATCAGGACACCGGAACACAGCCGGTTCCGGAAAACTGGATTCAGGCGTTTTCCCACATCTGCGAGGTTAGCTGGACCGGGCCCGCTCGGGCCAGCCCAGACGCGCCCGGACAAACGACAGCGTTTCGGACACGAGCCGGTCCTTGTAATCCGTCAGCCGGTGGTCGCCGTCCCTGATCTCGACCAGGGTCACCGCTTCTCCGGCCTTGCGGGCGAACTCGCGGGAGTCGTCAACGGGGACCTGCTCGTCCTTCGTGCCATGAAGGATCAGAGCCGGCACCTGCAGGCGGCCCGGCAGCGAGCCGTGATCGTAGGTCGCCCAGTCGGAGGCGATATCCCACGAGAAATCGAGCTGGAGCCACGGGCTCTTGATCACGAGGCTGTCGGTATCTTTCCACTCGCGGGTCTTCTGCTCGCCGACAGCCGCCTTGATATTGTCCACGAACCGGAACGCCGGTGCGATCAGCACCAGACCCGAGATGTAGTCAGGTTCTTCAACAGAGGTCCATGCGGCTGTGAGGCCCCCCAGCGACGACCCGATCAGCACGATCTGCCCGCCCCACTGTTCTTTGCGCCGCAGATAGGTGACGAATCCGGCGAGATCGTCGATCTGCCGGGTGAGCGTGAGCGAACGTATCTCGCCTTCGGAGCCGCCGTGGCCCGTCGTATCGAGCGCCGCATAGCCGAACCCGAGCTTGCCGAACTCCTCGGCGAAGTAGCGGCTCTTGTCGCCCAGCTTGTCGGACCCGAGACCGTGCACGAACAGGAAACCATATTCATGGGCGGGACCGCTCACCGCATATTCCAGCAAACGGCCGCTGACCTGTAGTGACGAAATCTTCACGGATTCTTCCTGCTCTTTCCCGCTGGCGCCGTATCCTGCACCTGGTCCGGTGTCTGCTCCGCCGACAGGGAAGGCCACAACTGACTGATAAAAAGGTCGGCGACAATACGGTTGCCCGCCGGAGTCCAGTGTCCGTCCCGGGGGTAATATACCCGTGTCCCGCCCGTTTCGCCCGTTTCGGCGGCTTTCAGGTACGGGAGGAGGCCAAGCGCCGGGACCGCTTCGGCACGGGCCCATTCCATCATCTCGCGGTGGAAGGACTCCAGATCGAACTCCGGTTCGCGAAGCCCCATGATCTTTACCGTCGTCCCCCAGTCGTCCTTGACGAACCGGCCGCGGGTCCCCAGTTCCCATTTGTGAGGGGCCACGACCACCGCGAACCGGGCCCCGGTCGCCCTTACCTCTCTGGCGTACTCCGACAGAAGCGCCTTGAGCAGGGCCATCGCCCTTTGGATTGACGGGTCCCGTTCCTTCCGGAATATCCCGAGAACGTCCTCTGAATGCCCGCCGGCATTTCCGCGTGCCATCCGGAACGACATCCAGCGGCCCTTGAGCAGCGCATAGAGATGCGACCGGTTCCGGAAGTAGCGGTCCACCTCCAGCAGCGGTTTACTGACCGGCTGTGCGTCAGGCAGCGGCGGGATCATCTTCAGCGCGCCGTCCGGGCCCAGTTCAAAACGGGTCTTGGGGAACCGGCGCTCGCCCCGGAGGTTATCGATCACATCGTTGGGGTAAACGAACTCCACTACGACCGAGGGCGCCAGACCAACCCCGTTCTTGAAGAAATTGAGCAGGTGCTGATCGGTTCCGGTACCGGGCACCGACAGATTCAGCCAGGTCGCTTCGGGGAGCTTGCCGGCGATCATATCCACCGCCCGGTCCTTCTCCTCGACACCGTGCCCCCACGGGAAGGAATCTCCGGTAATCACGACGCGCGGCTTGCCTGAAGCGGTAAGCCGGTCGAACTCCGGCGCCCGGAAGCCGAGCGAATTGGTCTGCACGTCGATGGAAAACTCCGGCGCCGAGTTTCGGAACCGGACGTTCGGCTTCAGCACCAGGCCCAGTTCCGGATCGCCCCGGTAGGGACTTTCAGTATCCGCCGGGTCAATCATCCG
Source organism: uncultured bacterium (assembly GCA_964565925.1). GTDB lineage: Bacteria > JAGRBM01 > JAGRBM01 > JAGRBM01 > JAHCIT01 > CAZMGV01. Next base: position 111,728 of record CAZMGV010000015.1, on the reverse strand, counting down.
GATCTCGGTATCCACCGACAGCACGGCATATTGCGGATAAAAAAACCGGACCAGCAGCTCGAGGACGATGGCGGTTGCCAGCAGCGCCAGGAACGCGGCCGCAGCGCCAAATAAGGCCGTCTGGCGTGAACCGTTCACGGAGTTACCCCTTCCGCCGTCTGCACCTGCGCGTTTGCGGCAATCTGCGGCCAGATACCACGGACAAACTCATCGGCCACAATCCGGTTGCCGTCTTTCGACCAGTGGCCGTCACGGAGAAAATAGACCCGCTCGCCGGCGATCTCGTGGTTCTTCAGAACCTCACGGAGCGGATAGACCGGCACCCCCGTCTGTTTTCCCCACGCCTGCATACCGGCGCTGAAAGAGGCGAGGTCAAAACCTGACGGATCAAGTTTCATCATCCGCCGGACCGTCCCCCAGTCGTCCGAAATATATACACCGTCCGTTTCCATTTCCCACTTGTGCGGAACCAGCACCACCACGAACCGGGCGCCGGATGCCTTCACTTCGGAACCGTACATCGCCAGTTCCGCCTGCAGCAGTTCGACCGCCGCCTGCATACCTGCCGGACGGGGCCTGCGGTAGAGACCGATCAGATCGTCCGATCGCTCGACATTTCCGGAACCGGCGCCGCGAAGGCCGGCGATCCGCCCCTTCAGCAGCACAAACAGATGGGACCGGTTACGCAGCCACCGGTCCAGTGGCATCCACAATTTCTTGATCCGGCTGGAACCGTCGCCGCCGGTTTTCGAGACCGGTTCAAAAATGAGCTGAGCGCCCGGTTCTCCGCCGGGACCAGGCCGGAACCGGGGTTTCGGGAAGTTCCGGAAGCTGCGGACGTTATCGACGAGATCGTTCGGATAGACGAATTCGACGACAAGCTGCGGATGGTACCGTGAACCGACGTGTTTCCAGTAGAGATAGTGCTGGTCGGTACCGGTTCCCGGGGCCGACAGATTCAGCCAGGCAAACTCCGGAATCCGGCTGGAAACCAGATCCAGCATCCGTTCGCTTTCAGGAACCCCGTATCCCCAGAGATAGGAATCCCCCGTGGCGACGGCCACCGGCCTGCCCGCCTTTGCAGTCGCGGAGAACTCGGGCGCCCGGAAACCGTCGCTGTTCGTCGTGATTTCCACTGAAAATTCCGGCGCCGTTTCACGGTAACGGATATGCGGCTTCAGAAAGGCGCCAAACTCCGGGTGGCCGTAGTAAGGCGTGCCGCCACCGGCCGGCTCCAGCATCTCGTCCACCGGATTCACACCGAGCAGCGCGTCCTGCGGAAAGGTCCACCGGAGCGCCAGTTCAAGCCCGGCCAGCGTCAAAAGCGTGGCACCCAGAGCCAGCGAAAGGCCCGCCGACATTTTCCGGAAGCTCGGGCCCACAGCTGCCACGGCTAGAAGATCGTGTAGATGAACGGAGCGACGGCCGTTCCCTGCGTCATCACCAGCAGCAGCCCGATCGCCAGCAGCACGATCACGATCGGGGCGATCCAGTAGAGCTTCCTCTCCATGAGGAAGTCCTTGAATTCCGCCAGCGTGCTGCCGCGTTCTTTGGCGACTTCGATAAAACCGCCGCCACCCTCACCGCCTTTGCGGAAGGGATTTTCACCGGGCCGTTCGGGGTCGTTCTCGGGCATAGGGGCATTCTTCCGCAAAGAGCTATCGCAGTCCAGCGCAGCTTATCCGGCGCAATCAGTCCAGCTTGAAGGTCTGGAGCCACTCCCTGCCCACCCGGTTCTTTTCCGGCTGGGTCCGTTTGTCGAGGAGATACGGCCCGATCACGAGGTAGTCCATGTTCGTGGCCATGAAGCACCGGTAGGCGTCTTCCGGACTGCAGACAATCGGTTCCGAGCGGACATTGAAACTCGTATTAATCAGCACGGGGCAGCCGGTCCGCCGGTCGAACTCCGCGAGCAGGTCATGGACAAGCGGATTCATCTGCCGCGACACCGTCTGGATCCGGGCCGAACCGTCCACATGGGTCACCGCCGGTATCGACCGTTTGCTCTCATTCACCTGGCAGACATGAAGCATATAGGGGGAGTCGTGCCCCCGCAGGTCGAACCAGCCGGCGGCCTTCTCTTCGAGCACGATGGGGGCGAACGGCCGGAAACTCTCGCGGAACTTGATCTTGAGGTTCACCCGGTCGCGGTTATCCGGACGTCTCGGGTCGGCCAGTATCGACCGGTTCCCGAGCGCCCGCGGGCCGAACTCCATGCGGCCCTGCACCCAGCCGATGACCGCCTGTTCCTCGTCCAGAAGCCGGGCGGTCTCACGTACCAGATCATCGCGTCCGAGCTTGCGGTAGGCCGCCTGCTTCTCATCCAGATGGGCCTGTATTTCGGCGTCGGAATATTCCGGCCCCGTGAACGGATTAAACAAACCCGGGTTGCGCGGCTTGTCGAGCAGCGAGTGCCACGCGTACAGCGCCGCACCCAGCGCGCCGCCGGCATCGCCGGCCGCCGGCTGGACATAGATCCGCTCGAACGGGCCTTCGCGCAGCAGGCGCCCGTTGGCGACGCAGTTCAGCGCGACGCCGCCGGCCATGCACAGGTTCTTCTTCCCCGTCTCCCGGTGGAGATAACGCGCCATCCGGAGCATCGCCTCTTCGGTGACTCTCTGGACGCTCATCGCCATGTCCTTGTGGAACTGTTCCAGCGGTTCGTCCTCGCCTTTGCGCGGCGGGCGTCCGAACAGCCCGTCGAATCTCCGGTTCGTCATCCTGAGGCCCCGGTGATACGAGAAATAGTCCATGTTGAGGCTGAAGGAACCGTCTTCGCGAAGGTCGATCACCCTGTCGAGGATCGTCTGCGCGTATTTCGGCTCGCCGTAGGGGGCCAGCCCCATCACCTTGTATTCGGCCGAGTTCACCTTGAACCCGAGGTAGTACGTAAAGGCCGAATACAGGAGTCCGAGCGAGTGCGGGAATCTTATTTCCTTGAACTGCCTGAACCGGTTCCCCGTGCCTTCGCCAAAAGTCGTCGTTGCCCACTCGCCCACCCCGTCGGCGCACAGGATGGCGGCGTCTTCAAACGGCGACGTCAGGAAGGCGCTCGCGGCGTGGGACTGGTGGTGCTCCATGAACAGGATTTCGCCCGAATAGCCGAGCTTCTTGCGGATCAGGCTCTTGATCCACAGTTTCTCGCCGAGCCAGACCGGCATGGCCTTCGCGAACGACGGAAGCGACCACGGGAAGGTGGCGACGTAGGTGGAGAGCAGCCGCTCGAACTTCACGAACGGCTTGTCATAGAAAACGACGGCATCGATATCCTTCGCCTGGATACCGCCGGCCTTCAGGAGATAGCCGACGGCCTGCGCGGGGAACCCTTCGTCGTGTTTCTTGCGCGTGAACCGCTCTTCCCCGGCGGCACCGGTAATACGGCCGTCCTGGACAAGGGCGGCCGCCGCATCGTGGTACCAGCAGGAGATGCCGAGGATATTCATCCGGCCTCTGTCAGAACTGGCGCCTGCAGGCCGCAATAGTGTCGTTGCCGGAGACGGCATCGATAAAGCAGGTGGAAGAGGCGGCCGGCCCGGCGGCGCTCCGCAGCCGGAGCGGGTCATAGCCGCGGAGCTTCAGGACCAGACTCACCGGGCCGATCACCACGAGGTAAAGCACGCCGAGGACGACCGGATTCACCACCCGGCCGATCAGCTCACCTGCCCGGATGAACAGGCGGTTCACGGCACCGGCTACATTCCTAACCAGTTCCATGAAACCGCCCTCCGGGCCGGATCTCAATTGGAGTTCAGCGCGGCGTCGATTTCGGCCTTGAAGGCCGTGTACGGCTGCGCACCGGACATCTTCTTGCCGTTCACCAGGAAGCCCGGCGTCCCGCTGATCCCGAGCGCTTCCGCTTCGGCCATGTCCTTCTGGAGCTGGCCCTGCGTCTCGCGGTTCTCGATGCAGCCCTTCAGCTTGCCCGCATTCAGGCCCAGCGTCTTCGTGAATTCGTAGGTCTTGTCGCGCAGGTTGCTCTCGTCCAGGGACTTCTGGTTGTCGAAGTAGTAGCTGTAGAGCTTCCAGAATGCCTCGTCGCCGCCGTCGCGCTTCACGCACATGGCGGCAATGGCCGCATCGCCCGCCCACTTGTGGAACGGAAGCGGCAGATGCTTGAAGTAGAACGTCACCTTGTCCTTGTACTCCGGATAAACCTCTTTACGCATGGTGTTGGCGGCGCGGTCGCAGAACGGGCACTGGAAGTCGGAGAACTCGACGATCGTGACCTTGCCCTTCTTGGCGCCCTGACGGGGAGCGTTGTCGAGCGTGACCATCTTCATCCGTTCGGTGCGGGGGTCGGAGCTGGTGTCCGTCCAGTCGGAGAAGCTCATGTACTGGCCGTCTTCGGATACCATCAGCTTCTCGGTCCTGTCCTCATCGCCCTGAACGTCGATCTTGTCGAATTCGACGATCTTGAAGCCGGGGAAGTCGGCGGCGGTCACCTTGTTCAGCTTGTACACGCCCGCCATGCTGACCCAGCGGCCGTCCGTGGACGCATAGATCTGCTGGGTGACGGTCTTGCCCTGCGCACCCAGAACCGCGTCGCCAATCAGCAGGCCCTTGATCTTCGACTTGCGGAACCCCTTGATGTCGATGGAGATACCGGGGCGCGAGATCTTGTCCTCGAGCGTGGTGACGATCTTCTTGATGGCGGCAGCGGGAATCTCGACCGGCGCATCCGGAGTCCACGCCTCTCCGCCCGCCTGGGCATGCGCCTCGGACGGCTTCAGCAGGTCGAAAAACCCGCCGTTGCCGAGCGGGATCGCGGGCTTGTCCTCGACAACCTTGGCCGCAGGGGCGGAACCGGTTTCATTGGAGGCGGACTCTTTGCCCGCCTTGTCTCTGCGGCAGCCGGGCAGCGGCGACATTGCGGTCAAACCGGCAAGCGCCAGCGCCAGGAAACGGGTCTTTTTCGTCAGGATCATTTTCGTACAAACCTCCAGATGAAGCCTCGGGGGCTCCCTGCCACAACGCGGCTACATTTGCCAACTGTTCAGGAAAGACAGATATCCCGCAATGACGGTCAGATTGTCAGTCAAAAGTAGCACACCCACAAGCAAAAGAATGCAACCGGACGCGATCTCGATCTTGCGCATATGGGACTTGGCCCGGTTCATCGCCTTGAGCGCGGGCCGGATCAGCACGCCGGACAGCAGGAACGGCAGCCCGAGCCCGAACGAATAGACGACCAGCAGGGCGACCCCCTGCCCGAGCGTTTCCTGGCGCTCCGCAAGCACCAGAATCGCCGCCAGCACCGGTCCGATACACGGAGTCCAGCCGAAGGCGAACGCCAGCCCGATCAGATAGGCACCGATAAAGCTCGCCGGGCGGGTGGAGGTATGGAACCGGGCCTCCCGGTAGAGGAGCGGTATCTTGATGATCCCCATCGTGTGCAGGGCGAATACAATAACCACCGCCCCGCCGACCCGGCCGAGCCAGGACTGGTTCTGGAACAGGACCGCACCCAGGGCGCTGGCCGTAGCCCCCAGCAGCACGAATACCGTCGAAAATCCCAGCACGAAGAACAGGCTGGCGAGCGCAACCCGCTTGCCGGCACCGGCTTCGAGCGAATGCTCGTGGCCGGCCACCCCGCGGATATCCTCCATGGAGACGCCGGAGATAAACGACAGGTATCCCGGAACGATCGGCAGCACGCAGGGAGAGAGAAAACTGACAATTCCCGCCAGAAAAGCCGCCAGAACGGTTACTTGTTGAACGCCATGCACCCGAACAGATTAGTGCCCGGTCCCGTCCGGAACAACCCGCCTGCGCCCTGAAAGCCTATTCTCAACGCATTTTCATTTAGCAGGAGCAGGAGCGGCCACCGGCCGGTTTCCGTACCAGACCGGAGGGAGCTGGAAGGACGGCCTCGGGTCCTTGCGCCATTTGCGCCGGATCAGCCGGTAAACCTCCTGGTAGGCCTCGAACGCCTTGTAGTTGTCGAGCGTCAGGTTGCCGGCGATCTTCGGAAGGAGGGTCTCCAGATAGGCGGCATCCGCTTCCGTGGCCGTCATGACAATTGTCTTGCGGTTGAGGGCTATCGTCAGGCCGCCGGAATCCTCCAGTTCCGCCCGCAGACGCTCCCACCTGGGTTCGTCCAGCACGTCCCCGGCTACTTCGCCAAGCACCGAGGGCGGTCCCAGCGGATCACCGCCCTTGTCGTTCTTCAGGGCGTTATCGATAAAGGGTGCGAAAGAGGGCCATTTCCGGCCCGCTTCCTGGAGCATCTCCCGGTATCCGGCCGGTCTGAGGCGAATCAGCGCCGATACGTAGTTAGGCCGGACCAGCGGGGACTTTTCCGCCAGGAACCGGCCCTTGAGGATCTCTCCCGCGTCCGGAAGCTGGAGAGCCGCGAGAGATCCGATGGCGTTACTCCTCACGTCTTCGTTCGGATCGCCCAGCGCCCTGACGATTACCGTCTTGGCCCCCACATGGCTCATCTCGCCCAGTACGAAGATGACCTCGCGCCGGACGATCGGATCTTTCTCATGCAGATAGAGATCGGCCAGGTAAGCGACTGACCGCTCGTCGTCGCATTTGCCAAGCGCCCAGACCGCCGCCCGTCTGGACTCGCCGGTCACCCGGGGAATTGCCTTTTCCAGCTTCCGGGCAATCTCCGGGGACGGCAGATGCGAAAGGTCGGCCATCAGATTCCGCCACCGTGCGTCCGAAACCGATCCGGGGTTCGAGAGTATCTCCAGCACGCGCTTTTTCCCGACATCGCCCGCCGCGGACAGGGCGAAACCGGCCAGTGCCGGGCTGTGAACCCCGGTCTCGAGTTCGCTCAGCTTGATCTCCATCACCGGGATGTCGAGCAGGCGGTCGATCACCCTGACCGACTCCTTGCTCTGGAATCGCAGGCAGATATGCAGCCACCGGTAAAACAGATCCGGGTGAACCGTGGCCGGCACCCGGTCGAGCGCAACCCGGGCGGCTTCGATTCCCGAAGGGCCCTCCGCCAGTACCAGAAGCGATGCCACGATAATCAGATAGGCGGGATTGCGGTGCCCCTTCTGGAGCGCCTCACGGAGCATGGGCACCCCGTCACGGCCCGCTTTCTGAAAGACCCGGATCGCGTCATCGGCCTGACGGGCCTGTGCGGCCTGGGCCTCTTCAGTGGACGCATCTCCCAGCGTTTCCAGCATCTTAAGCGCGCCGCGCATCTCTGAGTCCTGCATCTCCGACGGAGACAGACCCGAAGCGGTCCGGCTGCCCTGGGCTGCCGCAGTAGCAGGCATAAAGGCGGGGACCAGCACCAGAAGCAGGCACAGGAAACTGAAGCAACGACTGGTGGTGCAACGGGTGCGTTGCCCCGAATAGGAGACGGCCTGATGATTCACAGGTTTTCTAACCCTTTTTAACTTGCGTGAGGTCGGGACTATTTGATATTTTTTGTAGAAGGTTCGGAACAGGTTTCCAACAAACAGGGGTCCCCCTGCCGCAGTGAATATTCGCCTGCACCGGTCGAGTAGTGACACGGTCTGCCAGTCTCCCAGTGGACTGACCAGACAGCAGAGCGAAATTATCCGTCCGGACGCCGCTGATTCTGCCCATACCCCGCGTCACCAATCCTCATGTGTATGTCCGGCTCTTCATCCGGAGCCGGTTCTCTTCACCCCTGAACAGGAGGCCTAAGACCATGCCAGCTGTACGACTCGAAATTCATCCAGTGAACCCTCAGCGCCGGTTTCTGGAGCGCGCGGTCAACGTGCTGCAGAACGACGGCGTCATTATTTATCCCACGGATACGGTTTACGGTCTGGGCTGCGACGTCCGGTCCAAGAAAGCGATCGAAAAAATCTGCCGCATCAAGAACCTGAAGCCCGGCAAACCCCTTTCGTTCGTGTGCGCGGACCTTTCACATCTCTCGGAATATGCGGTGGTGAGCAAGCCCACCTACCGGCTGCTGAAACATTACCTGCCGGGGCCTTACACATTCATTCTGGAAGCCTCCCGCGAGGTGCCCAAACTGCTCCTCTCGAAACAGAAAACGGTCGGCATCCGGGTACCCGACTGCAAGGCGGCCAAAGAGCTGGTCAAGATGCTCGATTCGCCCATTGTCTCGACCTCCGTCGACGACCGCACGGACGGGCTTCTGGACGGCCAGCGCCCCATGCTCTGCCACCCCGACGAGATCGAGGCGCAGTACGGCCATGAAGTAGACCTGATCCTCGATATGGGCGTGCTGGGAGGCCAGGCGTCCACTGTCGTCTCGCTCACCGGCGACGAACCCACCCTGCTCAGGGCCGGAAAGGGCAAGAGCTACTGGTCCAACTCCGGAGGCTGGGTGGAAGGTACGGGTGCCGAGGACGCACTGCGGCCGCTCGCCTGACAACGATCTTCCTTCTGTCCCTTTCGCGGCCCTGTCCACCGGACGGGGCCGCGATTTTTTGACGGATATACAGGCAGCGGGCAGACCGATAGGCCGCCCGGAGAATTCCGGACAGGTCAGCCGGCGAGTGTTTTCAGATAGTCTTCGCGCTCGTCGTTGTCGTAAAGCGTCTCGTAGGCCTTGGTGATCTGGAGATAGATCGCCGATACCTTGGCCCGCTCGTTCTGGTCGATATCGTGGCCGAGCTTCGCGGGATGGAACACCTTGGCCAGTTCCAGATATGCCTTCTTCACCTCGTCACGGCCTGCCGTACGCGGCACTTCGAGCATCTGAAAGTAGTCGTCCGAATCCATCGTCTTGAACTTCTCGGCGATGCGCTCGAAGAACGGCAGCTGCGAAGTCCGTCCGGGGACGCGCTGGGCCGCCGGCACGTCCAGCGTCTCTGGCGGCACCGCCGGCGGCGGCACCGAGTGGCTGGTGACGATCACGCCGGGGATGTCGGGCCCCATGTCGTCCAGCGCCGCGGCGGGCGGTCTGGACGGCAGCAGCTCCTTGCGGACCCGTTCGCTCACCTTCTCGTTCGCCGCCGCAGGCTGCGCCGTGAATTCGATATAACTGAGCACCTGGAAGGCATAGATCAGCCGGAGCAGCTGTTCCGGCCGGGGAGCGGATTCGAGGACCCCGCGAAGGGTCTTTTTCCCGTCGATCGTTTTCAGGAGTTCGGATTCGTCGTATTCGAGCGCGAACGGCACCAGATCCCCGTCGAAGGAACGCCAGGTGACCGAACTGTTCGCATGGGGAACCAGACGTTTCTTGACGACGTCGAACGCCATGCGCTGGATGACCGCTTCCTTGAAGGCGCCCGGCAGGTTGAAATCCTCTACCGGTGTGCCTTTGGGTTTCTCGGGCGCGAATGAATAGTCGCCTGCCGACCAGGAGAAGCAGTTCTCGAACTTTTCAGCCTGCTGGCGCTCCAGTGCCTGCTGGAGATCGTCAGCCGACAGGAGGCCCAGTTCCACGAGCACGTCGCCGTGGCGCTTCTTGCGCTGCTTGGAGACGAGGCGGGTGTCGTCGCACTGGGACTGGCTGATCTTGCCTTCCGAGACGAGCATACGGCCGAGCACTTCGCTGAGCAGGTTGGACTGGATCCCCGCCAGACGGCCCTGGACGAAGTGGAATGTCTTTTTCACCTTCGCCTTGGAGCAGGTGAGTGTGCCGCTCCGGCGCTCGCGGATGATCTCGCCGATCACTTCTGCAAAGGGAATGTCGGTCAGGGAGCCTTTCGTCCCCTGCTGGCCCGGAGGAACCGACGCGGTACCGCCGCCGTGATCGCCCGTTTCCTCGGCCTCCTCCGCCTCTTCGACGCCGGTATCGGCCTCGCCCAGGTGGAACAGGATCCGGTCGCGCAGCAGTCCCAGGTTAAGCGGCTTGGTGAGGAAATCGTTGGCGCCGTATTTCTGGCGGGCCTCGTTCTGGACCTGCGAGGTCTTGTAGACCGCGCTCATCAGGATGATGGGGATTTTCGCGCCTTCAGGGTGCTTGCGAATCGCCTGGCAAAGCTCGAATCCGGTCATCTTGGGGAGGAGGACATCCGACAGGATCAGGTTCGGCTTATCCGTCTCGAAGCTCTTGAGACCGTCGAGCCCCGTCATTGCGAAATTGATCTGGAACGGAAGGTCCTGCAGCCCTTCCGCAATAAAGCTGCGGACGAGTTTGTCGTCCTCAACCACCAGCACTTTTTTCGCGGAATCCGCCACCCGGTCCCAGCCCCCTGTGACCTGACTCACGAGACCATTAATGAGTAGTCCCCAGATGAATTCAGAATGATTAAAGTATATGGGCCACCCGAAAAGAGTGTCAAACCCGGATAACGATTCCGCCCTGTAAAATCAGTGAGATAGGGTATCGGTGGCGATTCAAACCGGAACGAAAAGGGCGGGAACTTCTGTCCCGCCCTTTCCAGATTACCCTGTCGTTTCGTTATGCCGGGGAATCAGCCGGCCTGCAGCGTGTCAGTGTACTACGCCCTCTTCATCTCCATCGGCATCATCCTTCTTGGCCGGTGCGGCAGGCGGGACCGCCGCATCGACGGGCACCGTATCCGACCCCTTAATGATCGGTTTAGGCTGCTCCACGAACGCCTGGGCGATCACCTCGTCCATGAATTCGACCGGAATAACCTGTACGGCCTTCAGGATGGTCTTGGGAATATCGGCCAGATCCTTTTCGTTCTCCTTCGGGATCAGGACCGTTTTGATACCGCCCCGGTGGGCCGCCAGGATCTTCTCCTTGAGCCCGCCAATCGGCAGTACGCGGCCGCGGAGCGTGATCTCGCCGGTCATGGCCAGGTCGGCCCGGACCGGAATCTTCGCAAAGGCGGACGCCAGGGACGTCGCCAGCGCGATACCCGCCGACGGGCCGTCCTTGGGCGTGGCGCCCTCGGGCACGTGCACATGGGTATCGGTCTTGGAAATCAGTTCTTCCGGAATGCCCAGCCAGGCCGCCCGGCTCCGCACGTAGGAGAGCGCCGCCTGGGCGGACTCCTGCATCACCTCGCCAAGCTTGCCGGTGATGGTGATCTTGCCCTTGCCCGGGACGGTCGAGACTTCGATCGTGAGCAGCTCGCCGCCCACTTCGGTCCAGGCCAGACCCGTCGTGAGGCCGATCTGGTTCGCCTCTTCGGCGCGGCCGTAACGGAACCGCTTCACGCCGAGGAACTTCTCCACCGACGCGGGCGAAATCTTGATCTTGTCCTGGGTCGGGTCTTCCACGACCTTGCGGGCCACCTTGCGGCACACAGAGCCGATTTCCCGCTCCAGGTTCCGGACGCCGGCCTCACGTGTGTAGTAGCGGACGATCTCGATGATCGATGAGGTCGAGAAATCCACGCGTTCGGGGTCGAGGCCGTTGGCCTTGAGCTGCTTGGCCACGAGATGCGTGCGCGCGATCTCGACCTTTTCCTGCTCCGTGTAACCCGGCACCCGGATCACCTCCATGCGGTCAAGCAAGGGAGGCGGGATGTTCTGGAGCGAATTGGCCGTCGCCACGAACAGCACCTGCGACAGGTCATAGTCGAGATCCAGATAGTGGTCGTTGAACGTGTTGTTCTGCTCCGGGTCCAGCACTTCGAGCATCGCCGAGGACGGGTCGCCCCGGAAATCCGACGACATCTTCTCGATCTCGTCCAGCAGGAACACCGGGTTCGACGACCCGGCCTTCTTCAGAGACTGGATGACCTTTCCGGGCATGGCGCCGATATAGGTCCGGCGGTGGCCGCGGATTTCGGCCTCGTCGCGGACGCCGCCCAGGCTCACGCGGATGAACTGGCGCCCCATGGCACGGGCGATGGAACGCCCGAGCGAGGTCTTGCCCACACCCGGCGGGCCCACGAGGCACAGGATCGGCCCCTTGATCTGCTTCACGAGCTGCAGCACGGCGAGGTATTCGAGGATCCGGTCCTTCACCTTTTCGAGGCCGTAGTGGTCCTCGTCGAGGATCTTGGCAGCCTCTTTGAGGTCCAGCTTGTCGGTCGTGATCTCTTTCCACGGGAGCGAAAGGATCCAGTCCACGTAGGAGCGGACCACGGTCGCCTCGGCGGACATGGGCGACATCATCTTGAGCTTCTTCAGCTCCTTGTTGACCTTCTTGAGCGCCTCGTCGCTGAGGAGCTTCTCGCGGGCCTTGATCTTCTCCTCGATCTCCTGGAACTCGTTCTTGAACTCGTCCCGGTCGCCCAGCTCCTTCTGGATCGCCCGCATCTGCTCGTTCAGGTAGTAGTCGCGCTGCGACCGCTCCATGGACTTCTTGACGTTGGACTTGATCTTGCGCTCGAGCTGCACGATCTCGATCTCGCTCGTCATCAGCTCCAGTATCTTCTGGAGCCGCACGGCGGGGTCGATGATCTCAAGGAGGCTCTGGCGGTCGGGGAGCTTGAGCTGCAGGTGCTGCACGACAGTGTCGGCCAGCTTGCCGGCCTCGTCGATCTGGCTCACCTGGAGCACGGTCTCGGCCTGCACGCGCTTGGACACCTTCACGTAGTTCTCGAAGGTGCTCACGACGCTGCGGCAGACGGCCCGCACCTCGTTTTCCGGCATCGCGGGGATTTCATCCAGCGTGTCGGCCTCGACCTCGAAAAACCGCTCGTTGTCGATGAACCGGTTGATCCGCACGCGGCGGCGGCCCTCGACCAGAACCTTCACGGTCCGGTCGGGCGTGCGCAGCAGCTGCAGCACATGGGAAAGCGTGCCGATCTCGTGGATGTCTTCCGGCGAGGGGTCGTTGGTCTTGGCCATCCGCTGGGCGGCCATGACGATCATCCGGTCGCCTTTCATCGCCTCTTCGAGCGCGGCGATGGATTTTTCGCGGCCCACATAGAGCGGGATCACGGAGTACGGGAATACGATAATGTCGCGGAGCGGAAGCAGCGGGTATCCGCGGCCCTTCGGAGCGTCGTCTTTTTTCTTGCCCTCTCCGGAATCGGTCTTGAAGAACATGCGCCAGCCACCTGCCTGTTCGCCCCGGATCGGGGGAATGGATTAGTTATAGAAACCGGACGGCCTAACTCAGGCCGTCTCTTTCTGAAGGACCACCAGTGGATCCTCCTTCTTCGCCACCACGTCCTCGCTGATCAGCACTTCGCGGATATCCTTGCGGGACGGGATTTCATACATGATGTCCAGCATCACGTTTTCGAGAATCGATCTCAGGCCGCGGGCGCCGGAGCGCTTGCGGATCGCCTCGCGCGCGACGGCGTTCAGCGATTCGTCCGTGAACTTGAGCTTCACGCCTTCCATCTCGAACAGCTTCTTGTACTGCTTGACGATGGCGTTGCGCGGACGGGTGAGGATTTCCACCAGCGCCGCCTCGTCCAGTTCGTGGAGGGTGGCGACGATCGGCAGACGTCCGATGAATTCGGGGATCATGCCGAACTTGAGGAGATCTTCGGTTTCGACCTGCTCGAGCGCGCGGCCGATATTGCGGCGTTCGGTCTTGCCGCGCACGTCGCTGCCGAAACCGATGCCCTTGTTGGCCACGCGGCGGTCGATGATGTCGTCCAGCCCGTGGAACGCGCCGCCGCAGATGAACAGGATGTTCAGCGTGTTGATCTGCAGGAAATCCTGCTGCGGGTGCTTGCGGCCGCCCTTGGGAGGCACGTTCGCCATGGTGCCTTCGAGGATCTTGAGCAGCGCCTGCTGCACGCCCTCGCCCGACACGTCGCGCGTGATGGAGGGGTTCTCGCCCTTGCGCGCGATCTTGTCGATCTCGTCGATGTAGACGATGCCGCGGATCGTGCGCTCCACGTCCTGGCCCGAGTTGTTGTACAGGTTCAGGATGATGTTCTCGACATCCTCGCCCACGTAGCCCGCTTCGGTCAGCGTCGTGGCGTCGGCCGTCGCGAACGGCACGTCGATGATGCGCGCCAGCGTCTGCGCGAGCAGCGTCTTGCCGCTGCCCGTCGGTCCGATGAGAAGGATGTTCGACTTCTGGAGTTCCACGTCGCCGGCGGAAACCTTCGAGTAGATCCGCTTGTAGTGGTTGTGGACGGCGACCGAGAGGATCTTCTTCGCGCGTTCCTGGCCGATCACGTAGTCGTCCAGCACGCGCTTGATCTCGCTCGGCAGCGGGAGCTGGCGCTTCTTGATCTTGCCGGCGCGCTCGTTCTCGGTCTCTTCGGCGATGATGTCGTTGCAGAGCTCGATGCACTCGTCGCAGATATAGACGTTGGGCCCCGCGATGAGCTTCTTCACTTCACGCTGGCTCTTCCCGCAGAAGCTGCAGGTGAGGTTTTCGCCTTTTTTATCGGTTTCCTTGTTCACATCGGCTCCGTCGTTGACCCGGGAACGGTCTCAGCTGCGCTTGGAATCGTCCGGCACGGCGGCCAGCGGCGAGGGCGGACGCCGGTCCCATACCGAGTCAATGATACCATATTGAATGGCTTCTTGCGCAGAGAGGAAATAGTCGCGGTCGGTGTCCCTTTCGAGCTGCTCGATCGGTTTCCCGCTGTGAGTGGCCAGAATTTCGTTCAATTCCTTTTTCATACGCAGGATTTCCTGCGCCTGAATGTGGATATCGCTCGCCTGGCCCTGGAACCCGCCCATCGGCTGATGGATCATGATCCTGGAGTGTTTCAGTGCGACACGCTTGCCCTTGGTTCCGGCCGCCAGCAGCACCGCCGCCATGGAGGCCGCCTGCCCGACGCAGATCGTCATGACGTTGGGCCGGATATACTGCATCGTGTCGTAGATCGCGAGACCGCTCGTCACATGGCCGCCCGGCGAGTTGATATACAGATAGATATCCCGTTCCGGATCCTCGCTCTCCAGAAAAAGGAGCTGCGCGATGATCAGGTTCGCGATCATGTCGTCAATGGGCGTTCCCAGAAGAACAATTCTGTCTTTCAGGAGCCGGGAGTAGATGTCGTATCCGCGTTCGCCGCGGTTCGTCTGTTCGACGACAATCGGTACAAAACTCATTCGAGCGATGTTACCCGCACACCCAATGAAAGCAAGGTCGAGAAGCCCCGCTATCCCTTATGTAGCGCCTTAAAGATGGGCCCGGTGCGTCAAAGAATTGTCATCAATAAAACAGGATGACTTCCATCTACATAGGCGAGTGAGTTGAAGCACAAACGGGTGCGCTGCCCGTGCAAATGATCCGTTCAGAGTACCGGGCCGCCAAAGACGCTCATACGATTACGCTCTTTGCCGTCGTATTCGGTTTCACCAAGCGTCGTGGCCTTGCGGATCACTTCGCCGTACCCCTGCACCACTTCGGCTCGCGCCAGCGTTCCGTTTTTCTCCAGCATCTTGTGCATCTTCCGCAGGTGGTAGTGGGGCACGTACATGTAGAGGTGGTGTTCCAGGTGATAGTTCACGTTGTGCGGCGCCATGAAGAACCGCACATAAAACGGCGCCAGTGTCGTGCGCGTCTGCTTCAGTATGTCGGCGGGGTCTGGAATGGCCGCGTGCTCGGCGATATTCCGCACGCGCAGGACCACGCTGTAACCGGTCAGCGCCGGGAGCCACCAGAGCAGGAGGAACGCTTCCGGGTGACCGGCGGCGGTGAGCCCGGCAAGAATAATGGCGTTTGTGATGAAGAACCCCTTCTGGCGGTTCCAGAGATTCTTGAGGACCGTACCCAGCGGCTTGCCCTCCAGCCCTTTCCCGTTCGGCGAGAGTCCGCTCGAGAGCCGGAAGATCAGCTTGTAGCGCTGGTAACCGGTCTGGCCCGAGAGGTCGCGGATCATCTTCCGTCTGAAACTCGTCTTGGAAATCGGGAACGGTTTCGCCAGCCCAAGATCGGGATCGTTCTTCGTCCAGGTATAGCGGTGATGCTGCAGGTGGTACATCCGGTAAACCTGCACATCCGACAGAATCGGGTAGGCGGTAAGCCACTGGGTCACCCGGTCGTTCCACTTGCGGTCGTTCAGAACCAGTCCGTGCGCGCCCTCGTGCATCAGGATCGCTAGCCCCAGATGCCGCCCGCTCATGACCGCCCACCCGATCAGGAACGTCCAGACTCCGGGCTTCCAGCAGTAGAGCGCCCAGGCGGCGACGATCCACGCCCAGGTACCGGCGATTGACATAAGTCCCTTCACGTTGCTGATCGTTTTCAGCTCGGTGAGCTCTTCGGGCGTTACGTATTGGACCTGCTCTGCCATGAGTGCCTCCGGAATCTTCGACTGTCTATATTACGGCAATAACCATAAAAGTGTCAACTGTGTAATATATGAGACGGTCCACGGCGCCAGCCGGCCATATTTATTAACGATAAACGCGGATCTGGAACTTTCCGCAGGGTTGTCCCGCCGAGGAAACCAACCCGTCTGGAACCTGCTCAGACGGTTCCACGACTTCGATGACGGGCGGGAGAGTCGGTGCGGGCCTCGTCCGGTATTCCCGTTCGTAGGTGATCTCCCGCACCGGGGCGTCGCGGTAGCGATAGGCAAGGATGCCGTGCAGCCGGTCCGGCACCACAACCACCGGGAGACCGTGCAGTTCCGGGGCGAGACACTGGCCGACCGTTTCACTGTCCGATGTAACAGCCGCGTTTGCGCTACGGATCGGACCGAGCTCGCGAAGATTCCCGGCATATCCGGTGAAAGTCCCCAGAAAAAGCAGGCCGAACGCCGCGACCCGCTGGCTTGACGACTGGACCAGTCTCACCGCGATCCAGAACAGCCCGCCCGAGGCGAGCGCCACCAGCACCGGCAGGTGAGGCGTCACGAACCGGTAGAACACCGGCTTTCCGCCGAGCGCAAGCACCATCAGAACCAGAACGTGTGCGCCCAGCAGTACCGCCACGGCGGCCGTTTTGCGGGTGCTCTCGACAGCCGACCAGACGGCGATCATGCCGACGACAAGCGCCATGAGAACGAGACCGTCGCTGGCGAGCGTGCACCAGCCGCCTCTCAGCCAGACCGCGAAACCCAGGACACTCATCCGGACCGGCGCCGCCGCCCGGCTGTAGCTGTTCATGTTCTCCAGCAGTCCGGTCACCGATCCGTTCACGAGAATACCGGCCACCAGCCAGACGACGCCCGCTCCAGCCAGCACGGCCAGGGATCTGATAATCATGCTTCTCCGCAGCTCCGGAGCACAGAAATAAACCAGAACGCCCGCACCGGCGGCTGCGACCGGCAGGCCGTCTACCCTTGAGAGCGCCACCAGCGCCACGGCATAAAACAGGCCTTTGCTTTGAGTGCCAGTGGATGCGGCGACAAGCCGTTCGCAGAGAAACAGCACGCCGGCGGCAAGCGTCAGCACGGAGTTCATCTGGAACGCGGCTTCCAGCACATACGGATTTGCACAGATGGCAACCGCCGCGATAAGCCCGGCTGCCGGATAGTCGTCGAACAGCGCCCGGGTCAGCCGGTCGGCCAGTGCGGCCAGTAGCCCCACATGCAGGCAACCGAAGCATATCCACACGACCTCGGCCTGCGGCGGGTAAACGGCCGACAGGTACGAAATCAGCAGTTCGAGCGGCTTGTAGCTGGCGGCACCCAGCCACTTCGCGCCACCAAGGGCCCGGGCCAGCGCCGCAAACCCGTCGTTACCGGGCACTGCGTACGCCCAGCGGGCCGCCCCGGCGGCCAGCGCTGTCCCGCCCAGCAGGAGCGCTCCTGCCCTCGACGCGTCTGACCTGTCGCTCACCTTCACAATGTAACTCCAAGTCGTTGCAATTTGAAGAAACAGGCCGCTAAGCTCGACCCATCGCGCCTTAAGACTTACGACCTGTTCACGGGAGCATGGCGCCGGCGCAATAACTACCGGAGGCACTCTACTGTCATGGCAATGAACAACGGACTCTACAACGATATTCTTGAGCTGATCGGCAACACGCCGGTCGTGCGACTCCGCCGCGTACCCGAGGCCGGATCCGCGGAAGTGTTCGGCAAGCTCGAATACCAGAACCCGGGCGGATCGGTGAAAGACCGCATCGGCTATTCGATGATCATGGGCGCCGAAAAGGCCGGCAAGCTCAAGCCGGGAATGACCGTGGTGGAGCCCACCTCGGGCAACACCGGCATCGCGCTCGCTCTCGTCTGCGCCGTGAAGGGCTACAAGCTGATCCTCACGATGCCGGAAACCATGTCGCTCGAACGGCGCAAGCTGCTCAAGGCCTACGGCGCCGACCTGGTCCTTACGCCCGGGCCGGAAGGCATGCGCGGAGCCATCGCCAAGGCGCAGGAAATCGCCTCAGGCGGCCCCGACTTCTTCATGCCGCAGCAGTTCGACAACCCCGACAACCCCCGTATTCACCGCGAAACGACCGCCCGCGAGATCATCCGCCAGATGGACGGCAAGCTCGATGCGTTCGTCGCCGGCGTCGGCACGGGCGGAACGATCACGGGCGTGGGCGAAGTGATCCGTCAGGAGATCGGCGCGCATGTGCAGGTGGTCGCCGTGGAACCCACGGCCTCCCCGGTGCTCTCGGGCGGCAAGCCCGGCCCGCACCGCATCCAGGGTATCGGCGCCGGATTCGTCCCGGGCAACCTGAACACCAAGATCTACCAGCAGGTCATCCAGGTCTCGAACGAGGACGCTTTCGCCATGGCGAGACGGCTCGCGCGCGAGGAAGGCATCCTGTGCGGTATTTCGTCCGGCGGAAACGTGACCGCGGCGCTCCAGGTCGCCAAGGCGCTGGGGCCGGGCAAGCGCGTGCTCACCATCATTCCGTCCTACGGCGAGCGCTATCTCTCGACCGGCCTGTTCGACTGAAAGCCGTTCAGCCGTGTGACCGGGAAGGCGGACCCCAAGGTCCGCCTTCTTCTTTTTCAGAGACATCCGCGCCGGACAGGTGACGGCCGCGCTTTTTCATGGCTAGTCTCTACGGCGTGAAAGTCACCATCCTAGGCTCTGGAACCTCCACGGGTGTCCCCGTCATCGGATGCCCGTGTCCTGTCTGTACGTCGTCCAATCCGAAAAACCGCCGGCTCAGGGTGTCGGCATACGTCGACCTCGGACCCCGCAAAATCCTCATCGACTGTTCTCCGGATTTCCGGCGGCAGGCGCTCGATTACCACGTGAGACGAATCGACGCCGTGCTGTTCACCCACGATCACGCCGACCACTGCCACGGACTCGATGACCTCAGGATGATCAACTACCTGCAGGGTTACCGGGAAATCCCCTG
The DNA here is from genome assembly GCA_964565925.1 of uncultured bacterium. Taxonomy (GTDB): domain Bacteria; phylum JAGRBM01; class JAGRBM01; order JAGRBM01; family JAHCIT01; genus CAZMGV01. The sequence goes on along the minus strand of CAZMGV010000015.1, from coordinate 92,761 downwards.
CTGGGCGCCCACATCGTCGGCCGAGCGGCTGCTCGGGCGTTTCGGCTATGCCTTCGGGATGTCGTCCTATCCGGGTTCGCCCAAGCTGAAGCTGACACCTCTTGAACCCGGGCCCTTCGACTGTCTGGATATGGGCCCTGTGGACGCGATTCCGGTTCCCCACGGACCCGCCGGCACAACGTTCGGGTACCGGATCGGCAAGTTCGCCTACGTGACCGACTGCAACCAGGTACCGCCCGAAGCCCGCGACCGCCTGCGCGGGCTGGACGTGCTGGTTCTGGACGCCCTGCGCTGGAAAGAGCATCCGACCCATATGGCGATCGGTCAGTCCCTGGAGGTGGTGGAAGACGTAAAGCCCCGCCTGTGCGTCTTCACCCACATGACCCATGAAGTGGATCACGACGACCTGCAGTCGAAAATGCCGTCCAACGTGATTGTCGGTTACGACGGATTGACGGTCGACGGAGCCGATTAAGTCCGTCATACCCCGCAGATCCCCGGGAGGCCCTGGCCGCCCCCGGAATAGCCCTTGTGTTTGGCCGGGCGCTTCTATAAGAACTCAAATATCGAATTTGTATTGACACACTCCCTGTCGTGTCTTTACCTTTAAGTTTCGGTTTTTATTAGTCTTCTGGCCTTCAAGGCGGGTTTTTTACTCGATGCCCCGTACGATCCTGATTGCAGATTCGGACCAGCCCTTCACGGGCGCAATCCGCGACGCGCTGACCAAGCGAAAAGTGAGCGCGGAAATTGTCGGAACCGGCAAGGAAGCGATGGATCGTGTCGCCGCGAAAGCACCCGACCTTCTGGTGCTCTCGCTCGAACTGCCGGACACTTCCGGTTACGTCGTCTGCAAGAAGATCAAGGAAACCGCGGGCATTCCGGTCATCATCATTTCCAAGGACGCCACCGACAAGGACTTCGAGCGTCACAAGAAGCTGAAGGTCGCCGCACAGGACTATCTCAAGAAGCCCGTCGATACCGACCACGTCATCCGTTCCATCGAGAACCTCGTGGGCTTCGACGAGGGCGGAATCGACATGGACGAGGTCGCGTCCAAGATCGACGCGATGTTCGAGGAGCACGCCACCGACAAGGAACTGGAACTCCGCGACAAGGAGATCGACCGCCTCAAGAAACAGGTCGACGAGACCAAGAACGAGGCCGCCAAGGCCATCCAGGCCGGCGAAGCCGGCCGCCAGGCCTCGGCCAAGATCCTCCAGCTCGAGGAGTCCAACCGCAAGCTGGCCAAGCGCGTGCAGGAACTGGAAGCCGGCGCCGAGGGCGGCGGCTCGAAAGTCGAGGTCGAAAAGCTCAAGGCCGAGCTGCATAGCGCCCATGAGCGGGTTTCGCAGCTCGAAGCCGAAGTGGCCGCCGCTTCCGGCGGAGCCGACGAACACCGCAAGATGCTGGAGGCGCAGGTCGAGGAACTCAACGGCAGGATCGCCGAATACGAAGCGAAGATCCCCGAGTACGACAAGGCGCTGGAAGACGCGCAGGCGCAGGTCAACCAGGTCGCCGCCGATGCCGAAGCCAAGCTGGCTGAATATTCAAAGGCACTCGAGGATGCGCAGGTGCAGGTGAACCAGGTTACCGCCGACGCCGAGGCCAAGCTGGCCGACTACGAGAAGCAGCTGGAACAGGCACAGGGGAACTCCGGCCGTGCGGATGAGCTGGAAGCCCAGATCCAGACGCTGCAGCAGAATCTCGCCGAGTGGGAAAAGTCATTCGAGCAGGCCCAGGCCCAGGTGAACGAATATCACGGTCTGGCCGAACAGCGCGCAGCCGAACTCGCCCAGGTGCAGGCCCAGCTGGATACCTATACGGCCGCGTCGTCGGAAGTGGAGCAGGCGCTCGAGGCCAAGACCGCCGAAGTCGCGGAACTCGAACAGCGGATCGAAACCTTCAACGCCGAGCTCCAGAAGCAGCTCGAAACGAACCAGGGCCTCGAGAACCGCCTGCGCGACGAGACCGAACAGCTGCGCGAAGAGATGCAGGCACAGGAAGAGGAAGCCGCAACCAATATCCAGCAGCTTCAGGCCCGCACGACGGAACTCGAAGAGCACGCCGCCGCGCTGGAAGCCCAGAACGCCGAACTCCGCCAGAACGCGGAGCAGTTCGATGCCCACTATCAGGGCCAGTTCAAGGAGATCGAGACCAGTTACCAGAAGCAGATGGAAGATCTGGCCAAGCAGTACGAAGACCAGATGCAGACGCAGATCGGCGAATACCAGAAGCAGCAGGAACAGTACGTCCAGGATCTCCAGCAACAGTCGCAGCAGACCCTTGATGAATACGCCAAGCAGGCGGAACAGGTGACGAACCAGTACAACGAACTGCTGCAGCAGTACGAGGAACTCAGGACCCAGTACGAGCAGCTGTCGCACAAGTTCGAGGAGTCCAAGGCCAAGGCCAAGCAGTCGCTCGCCCAGGCCATGGCGATGCTGGAAGCCCAGCAGGCCGAATAGCCGGGCGAACTTCCCGGCAACGGGCGGCCTTCCGGCCGTTTTGACAAGCCGCCCCGCCCTCCTTCATTATCCGCCCGTGAGCATTCCGCTTCTATCCGTAGAGAAACTGATTACCGGCTGCCCGACCTGCAGTTACCAGAATGGCGGCAATCCGGGTGCGGAATTTTTCCTGCACATGATGCTCGCCATGCCGTGGATTATCATGGCGGTCGTCGGGTTCTATTTCTGGACCAGACGCCAGAAGGATTCCGGTGACGGCACCGGTAACCCGGCCGGCGGTTCGACGGATACCCCGCCTGCAGGCCATCCGGGCTCACCGGTTTCTACCGCGTCCACCCCTCAATAGAGAGTTCGTCCCTGTCCGGGTCGTACAGGAGTTCGATCCTGACCGGCGGAGGCTGCGTGCCGGCCAGCGCCGGAGCGAGCTTTCGCGGAGCCCCGAGACGCACAGTATCGCTTATGGTCCGTTCGTACCCCTGCTTCACCCGGTCGCCGATCGACTGAAGCGCGCTCTCTGGCGCCGGGACCTCGAACCGTTCGATCACTTCTACCGCCGTACCGGTAGACTCCGTGGGCCTGGGTATTTTCACCGGCAGGATTTCCAGGTTCGTGCCTGTCTCGCCGTAGCGGCCGATCAGCACCAGTTCCCATTTAACCGGCCCCCGGGTCAGCCGGATTGGCGGATAGCGCCGGATACGGGCGGCCAGATCGAAGTCGATGAGGACCCGGTCGGAACTGCCGTTTTCGATAAAACGGTTGATGAGTCCGCCCAGCGACGCGATATCCGCCTGAACGATTCCGCGCGGACGGAGCATAAACTTGTACCGGACATCGGAGGGGCGTACCAGGCCGCGATCAACCGCCAGATCGGTGAACCGGATATCCCAGTTACCTTCCGGCGACCGCTCGACCCGGAAATTATCCACCGGAAGGGTCCCACGGAACAGATAGGCCGTGATCTTGTCGCGCCGCTCGACAAGCGTCCTCAGCATTTCGTCACGGGTCCTCTGATCGCTGTACCCGGCAGTCGCCACCACCGCTTCCAGATCCTCCAGACGGAACGACGACAGAATCCTGGCCGCCCAGTAGCCGTCCAGTTCGGTCGCGCTTTCAAAGGCCGGATTCGGATAGTACCCGCGCCACGTTTCAGGCCGGAACCGCAGCGAATCGTAGTAGCCATAGCCCGGCAGTGTCGGCGCGTAGGCATCTTCATAATCCTCTTTGTAAAGACCCAGCGTCAGCAGCTGCCGGAGAATCGACCAGGGGTTGACGAAATAACCGTGCCCGTCCCTGGGTGAGCGGGGATTCTCCCGGTTCGATCCCAGCGTACGGTCGAGTCCTTCGAGGAAATTCACGATGACGCCCTGTTTCTCGTCTCCCGACGGGAGCCACCAGGCCCGCGTATCGAGCTGGTTCGACTCGATATAGTTCAGCCAGGCGGCGAACCACCGGAGCCCCCGGAGCGACCGGCGATGCTGGTTGGGAAGATAATTGTTGGGATCGTCCTTGCGCTCGCCTGCGTACGGGAACGGCCCGCAGTTGTTGCCCGGCGGACGCATGACCGCAACAGCCCGGATCGTCCCGCCCGGTTCCCGCATGAGACGTTTAATCGCTACCGGAACCGACGGACCGTTTTCCTGCTTCACGCCGTAACGGTCAACCCACTCGATACTTTTCGAGGCCTTGAGGTCCTTCGGATGGATGTGGACGAGGGCCGACGGGCGGACAAAGTAACCCGCAGCCCACAGGATCCTTGACGAGATCATCTGGGCGCCGGTGGCCAGTTCCGGGTTTGAAGGATGATCGAACAGCAGGTCCCAGTGCAGACCCGAGCGGTCGGTAACGGATATTTTAACCGGTGACTGTTCTTCGATCCGGTCGACCGTCCACGGTGCCCGCGGTTCGACCCCTTCCAATGCCCCTTCCTTGAGTTCCTGCATTCCCAGCCGGCGTTTACCCAGCCGGTTGATGAAAAACGTGGAATCCTGCACCTCACCCAGCGGGGTCAGGTCACCCGCCTCGCGAATATCGAGGAGAGTCGTCCGGTAACCGATCGACCGGATCCATTCCGAAGGACGGATAAGCGTTCGCAGCGGCCGGATAAGGGTGTTATCCACGATATCCACCCGGGTTCCGATAAAACGCTCGCCACAGGAGTCGCTCTGGAGTCCGGGCACGGTTTCCATCCAGCCGGGCCGCATCGTCGGTTCACCGGCGCGGGCCTGGATCGCAGTCCCCGCGGTGATCACCAGCAGTATGCAGAGGGTGGATCTCATCGTCTTTCTAGAACTCCTGATTCACCGAAAAATTGAGCCGGTAGCCTTCCGGACTCTGTGCGAATACGAAGCGCCAAAGGAAAAAATCCCGCCGCCGCGCCCGCAGGCTCCAGCCCCAGGACACATGCATGTCCTTGAAATTGAACCTGTCGACACCGCTCATCACCCGGCCCTCATCGGCGAACACCGTGAAATCAACCAGACGCCAGACGGGGAAACGGTATTCCTGTGTCATCGCGAACGACGCCCGGTCGCGGAACCGGCCCGACGGATATCCCCGCAGGAATGAATCGCCGCCCACCGACGCCAGATCGAACAGGGATGCGGTTCCGTCTTCCAGCGGATGCACCGATTCCATATACGCCCTGAGCATCAGCACCCGCCCGCGGCGGAACAGCGGCTGGAACCATGCGGCGTCCGCCGTCCATTTGAGGAACCGGCTGCGGTTATCCCCCGGAGCGGCGTAGTATCCGAATGTACCTAGAAGCCGGAACCCTTCGAGCGTTTCGGCCTTCCAGTGCCGCCGGTCAAAACGGGCGACCCCGGCGATACCCACGAGGTTCCGTCCACGCACCATGTCGAGCTGCTCCGGCGTGACGCCGTTGGTGGCCCAGTAAACTTCCGCCACCTGGGGGCTGAACGTCGCATGGTCGTAGCTCAGCCGGAGGCCTATACCGGTTCCCTTGCCTCCGCCGTAACCGGCCTGCATGGCGAAACTTTCCGTATCCGAACGGAAGTAGATCAGATGCGGCTTGCGGGATTCGTTTCCGAGGCCGTAGTACCGTGTCCGCTGGTAGCGCCCGAACTGCTGGTCGAAGTTGAAATAGACCGGAGCCCCTTTCACCGAGGGGTCCAGATACTTGATGTGCTCGTACACGGCCCGGTCCATATCCCAGTCGGTCCACAACCGGAGCACCTTGCGGCTCTGGAACAGGTTCTTGTGAAAGGCGTTTACGCCGATCGTATGTATGCCGCCGGTTCCGAACGACAGGGTCGGATAGACAGCCGCCGTTCGTTCTTCGTTAGTCAGAAGATCATATACACGCCGGTGGATCTTGTACCGGTCCATCAGCTCCATGGAGTAGACGACCGGCTTGGCCGCGCTCTCCACTGCCAGAGCCGGCCAGTTGAGAGGGAAATAGTTCGAATCGAGAACCTGATCGACCGGACGGTCATTACCCCGCGGACCTTCGGGCGAAGGCCGGTAAGAGTCCACCGGCGGCGCGGCTTCCTCTTCCTCGTCCGGGTGATTCTCGACCACGGCCCAAAGCGGCCCGGCGGCCGCCATCATCATGAGGACAGCCGCTCCAAAACCTGCTATTGTCGGCCACCGTGCTGAACGGCGGCGTAAACCCGGCAAGACTGAAACCCCTTGGGATCACGCTCGTGGTCCTTTTAGCGATCTTTCTCGCGATCATCGGCGTGAATCTCTATACAAATCCTAGCGTGCCGCCGACGGCAGAGGAACGGGCCGCGCGGCTTCAAAAACCTCTGGAACCGGTGCCGCCGCTGCCACCCGAAATCGAACGGAATGTCCGCCCGTTCGGCGAACCGGGCCGTGCCGGCCCTTGATTCCCGCCCGGATGGTCAGATGCCGGTACCGGAACCGGGTTCGTGCTCACCGCCCCTGACTGGCGGCTCCATTCCGAACCAGTAGGAAATCTCGTCCAGCGGAACGCGCACGCTGCGGAAATCCCCCAGCACGGTCCCCTTGGCAGGATGTCCGAGCGCGATCCCGCACATGACCCGTTTGTCCTTGCCCAGCCCGATGTGCTTACGGACCACATCCGGGTAGCCGGTGATCGAGGCCTCGGCGCAGGTACCGAGTCCCAGTTCCACCGCGGCCAGCATGATGTTCTGCAGGCCGCAACCCATGTCCAGCACGGACCAGTGACCGTCCAGTTTCGCATCCATGAGCATGATGATCGCCACCGGCGCATCGAAGAACTTGAGCATGGAAAGATTGAAATCGTTCCGGAGCGTCTTGTCGTCGCGCGGGATATTGAGCGCCGAGAAAAGCATCTTGGCATTCAGGCGCCGGCGGTCCTGGTGACGGTCCGGGAAAGACTCCGGATGGGGCAGGTCCGGATTGCGCGGCGTGCCCCGGCGGCCTGTTTCGTACAGATCCTTGCGAAGGGCGTCCAGAACCGGCCCGGCGACGACGGCGAACTCCCACGGCTGGGAGTTGGACCACGACGGCGCCTTGCGCCCGGCTTCCAGGATTTTCCATACCAGCGCCGGATCGACCGGTTTGTTTTCGAACTTCCTGACGCTGTGACGCGCTTCTATGGCCTGCAGAACGTTCACCTGAGCAACTCCTGACCCTCGCGGAACACCCTACTTCACCGGAGGCCGGGTGCGCCAGACCGCCGCCACAAGCGCACCCGAGATATTCTGCCACGCGCTGAAAACGGCCGCCGGCAGACCTGCGACGGCGGGGAAATGGACCGACACGAGTGCGGCCGCGAGCCCCGAGTTCTGCATGCCGACCTCGATCGCAACCGTCCGGGATTCGTTTTCAGTGAGTCCCAGAAGCTTCGACCCGCCCCAGCCCAGAACAAGCCCCAATCCGTTATGAAGCATCACGCCGAGCGCGAGACTCGCCGGGGCGACCATCAGCCGGTCCCGGCTCCCGGCGACGATGACTCCGATGATAAGTGCCACCAGTGCCGACGAAATTACCGGCAGGAATTTCTCTGTTTTTTCCCGGACCTTGCCGCCTGCCGATCCGGCAAGCATCCCCAGCGCGGCGGGCAGCAGCACGATCTTGAGCGTACTCAGGGCGAGGCCCCGGAAGCTGATTTCGAGCACATGACCAGCCAGCCATTTGGTCCAGAGCGGCGTCAGCACCGGCGCCACAAGCGTGGAAACAGCCGTCATGCTGACCGAGAGCGGCACATCCGCTTTGGCAAAGTAGCTGATCACGTTGGAGGCAGTGCCACCCGGGCATGCACCCACCAGCACAAATCCGAGCAGCACGAGCGGATCCGCCCCCACGAGTCGGGCCGACACATACCCGGCGGTCGGCATAATCAGGTACTGAAGTGCCAGGCCGACCAGCGCCGGGACCGGCCGCTTGGCCACCCGGACAAAGTCCGCCGGTCTGAGCGTAATACCCATTCCGAACATCACCGCGCCCAGCATCCAGGGAATCCAGGGACCCAGCGGCAGGAAGACCGATGGTGCCGCAAAGGCCCCTCCGCCCAGCACGGCGATCATCGCCAGAAATAGCCAGACCTGATTCAAGCAACCTCCGCTAACGGATTTAAATAATGTTTCAGCCTATATCCGGTATGGATACTGTTCCAAAATCCCGTTTTTAGGGGTAACAATACGGATCACCGAGGTTTCCGATTCCGTGAAGCGTATTCTCATAGCCGACGACGACAATGCCTTCGTCGAGACGATCAGCCGGGCGCTGTCCAACGACGGGTACGACGTCAAAACCGTCGCCGACGGCCGTACGGCACAGGAACTGTTCAAGTCGGAACCGTTCGACCTCATCATTACCGACATCATCCTTCCGGTCATGACCGGAGCCGAGATGATCCAGTTCATCCGGCTCACTCCCAAGGGGAAAGACATCCCGATCATCATGACGACGGGGATGTTCAAGTCACCCGGCGAGAAGGCCCATGTGCGGGAGGCGTACAGGGTCTCGGACTACCTCATCAAGCCGTTCCCGACCGACCAGTTGCTGGCCCGGGTCCGGGAACTGATCGGCTCCGCCCGCACGGGCGAGACTACGGAAACCTCGCAGCCTGGCGTTGTGAGCGGCGAGATCGCCGGGCTCATCAACGGCACGACCACCAGCAAGCTGCTGACCTATATTCACCAGAACAGGGTCACCGGTTACCTGCATCTTGAGCAGGGCGACTACTTCCGCAAGATCTTCGTGATCGGCGGATTCCCGGTTTATGCGTCATCGAACCTTTCGAGCGAGGTGCTGGGACGTCATCTGGTCGCTACCGGGCGGATCAGCCACGGTGACTACGAAAGGTCTATCGAGATCCTCAACCGGACCGCCCGCCGGCACGGGGACATTCTCGTCGAGATGGGCCTCATCACCCAGAACGATCTTTACGCGGCGCTCCGCACGCAGATCCGGGAGAAAATCCTCAACGCCTTCGGCTGGAACGTGGGCAAATACACACTCCACCGCACGGAGGCGGAGTTCTCGAACATCGAAGTGTTCGAGTTCGACATCTATGACATCATGCTGACCGGCGTGCGGCGTTTCTACACGGCCGACATCCTTCTGCCGGAACTGAAACGGCTTACCGGCCTGAAACTGCTGAAGGCCGAAAAATCCGAACTGACCGTCAGCCGCCTGCCGCTGATGCCGGCCGAGAAGATGACCCTCGAGGCCGTGGACGGAAAGCTGACACTCGGCGAACTGCTCGACCGCCGCAAGGACCGGCTGCTCTCGGCGCTGCAGGCGATCTATGCACTGCTGCTACTGGGTGTCATCCGCGTGCAGATACCCGACCGGACGGCTACCGCCGCCAAACCGACGAGCGCTCCGCCGCCCGCGACCGAAGCACAGGTCGCCGCCGAACAGGCAAAGATCGACCGGATGGTGAAGGACCAGGAAGCGACCCTGCAGAAGGATTTCCAGAAGCAGATCGAGACCATGGACAACTGGGACAAGTCCGGCGAAGCGGAACCGCCCAAGAAGTCCAAACGCGCCACCGAAATCCGCGCCCGATATGTGGATGTGATGAAGAAGAACCTGTTCGAGGTTCTCGGGCTCGCGCCCGGCGCCCGCGAACTGGAAATAGCCTCCGCGTACCAGCGTGAGGCGTCAAAATTCCCGCCGTTCAGCCTGCCCAAGGACATTGAACCTGAAGCCCGCCAGGAGGCCGAGGACGCCTTCGCCCGGGTGCAGCTGGCGCACGATACGCTGCTCGACCCGGTGAAACGGAAGGCTTACCTGGCGGAAATACAACAGGCCCAGGGCACGCCGGCACCGGCCGCCAAGCCCGCGACCCAGAGCGAAGTGGAACGCTGGTTCGCAAAAGGGCGCGACCTGCTCGATCAGAAACGGTATTTCGCCGCATCCGAAGCGTTCCAGAAGGCGTTCGAACTGGACCCTCATGAACTAGATTCCTACGCCTTCTGGGCCTGGACCCAGTATCTGGAACAGAAGGCCAATCTGTCACCGTTCCTTAAGCGCCAGATCCTCGACATGCTGGAAGGCGTCCTGCGCGAACACCCCGGAGACGAAGCCGCCAACCTGATGCGTGCGGAAATCTCTCTGGACGACAGCGAGCCTGAATCGGCGCGCATCTGGATTCAGGCGGCGCTGCAGTCGAACCCGTCGTCCACCTGGGCGCGGGAACTGCTCAAGCGGCTCGGTTAGGGTTCCCGCAATCGGCGGGCCGATATTCTCAGGCGATCAGCTTTTCGACCTTGGTCAGGAACCGGGACCCACGGGTCTCGGGGGTGTCCATAGCACGCCCCAGGCGGCTCGCCATCAGGTCTGCCATGCTGCGGTCCACGCCCATGATCCGTTGCACGAGTGCAAGAATTCGCTTGCGGTCGAGGCTCTGCACGGGGCCGCGCGACCGCAGACGGCGCACCAGCTCGATCACTTCGGCCTCGATGCCGGCCAGTGTGTGCATCGAGTCTTTCAGATGCGGATTACGGGTGGGAATCTGGGTCACCTCACCGTCATTGTCGGCCGGCACGAGCGACAGACGGCCCTCGATGCGGGCCAGCCTCTCCTCGATCGTGCCGATCAGTTCATCGAGAGCGGAGGCAAGCGTGCGGGTGATCTCCCCCGGACCGGCGGCAGAAGTTTCGTCGAACCGGCGAGCGCCGCCACGGCGGTCGCCCTCAATCGGCACTTCCTGCTGGCGGCGGTCGGGACCTCTCAGTCGGAACGATTTCATCGTCAGTAACCTCCGTTATCCCTCGAACAGAAAAACCATCGTCGTATCTCCGGCCGTAATCCGGTCACCGGGGGAAAGCCTCGCGTATTTCACCATCACGCCGTTGACGGCCGTGCCGTTGCGGGACGCCAGGTCTTTCACAAAAATCTGGTCCCGCGACAGCAGCTCGATCAGGCAGTGCTTGCGGGAGACCTGCGTGTCGGCAAGCTTGAGGTCGGCCGCCTCGCGGCCGATCAGCAGGCTCGAGCGGCGGATCTGCACCCGCTTGCCGGTATCCGGCCCCTCGATCACCTCAAGCCCGGCGTGCACCGGGCTGGGTACCGCGGCGGGCCGCTGGTTTTTCACGGCACTCATCGATACGGTCGCGTCGGAGACCGGAAGATCGCCCGCCGGCACCGGCGCGATGCGCTGCGGCTTGGACGAGAAGAAAAGCAGCCGGGTCTGGCCCAGCTGGATCTCGTCCTGATGCTTCAGGGTTGAAACCGTGAACCGCTTGCCGTTCAGGAAACATCCGTTGGTGGAACCCAGATCCCGGGCCATAACCGTCTCGCCGTTGACGATCTCCATATGGCGGCGGCTGATCTCGATATCGCGCAGATTCAGATCCACGCCCTCACGCCCGATCACAAACGGCGACGCACGAAGCTGCACGGCCCGCCCGTTACCGGTCCCGTCCAGTACCGCGAGCGTGCCATAACTCCGGTTGCCGGGAGCCGAAATTTCTCCCTCCGCAGGATCGCCGGCGGTACCTGCCGAACTGATCCGCCCGAGGATGGTCGCGGCGCCGATATCGGGTTCCCCCGAACGCTCGTCAAAACCCGTCTGATCGCCCGTGTCGCCGGTCCGGTAGGGGGGCGGAGTGATCTCCACGCGCCTGGGAACGGCGTATGCGCCAACCGCCTGTTTTTCGAACTGGCGCATCCGGACTTCTTCGTCCTGTTCCGACTGCTTGCGGCGCCAGAGGTCTTTCAGGTTTTCCAGTGAAACAACAAAGACGTTGAAGCAGTCCGAACAACGGACCAGCCCTTCATCCACGAGCGAATGGATATCGATCTTCTGCTTGGACCGGCATGAGGGGCAGAGAATGACCATCTGCTGCCGCGGTATATTCCCGTAGTTACCGGCTCAGTCTGAGCGCGGCGAACACGAGAACCGCTCCTCCTGCAAGGGCTGCGAACGCCCACGGCTTCCAGTCAGGGCGGCGGGGGCCGCCGACGGAACGCGCGCTGTAGGTAAGATTCTGGAAAACGCCCTCTATCTGCGACGGCGGCGGAACTGGGGTCATTTCGCGCGGACGGCGGACTTCGGCCGCATCCTTTTTGCCGTCTTTCCTGGCATAACTGAGCCGCACGCCTTTCAGCTCTTCGCCGTCCAGCTTTCTTAGTTCCGACGCAAGCTGGGTACCGGTCTGGAACCGGCGCTCGGGTTCCTTCTGCAGTGCCTTCTCGAGGATCCGGTCCAGACGCCTTGGCAGACGCGGATTGAGTTCCGAGGGCGGGATAAAGGTGCCGTTCACGATCTGGTGCGTAATCGCCGCAACCGTGGACCCCTTGAACGGCTTTTCGCCGGTGAGCAGCTGGTAGAGAACGACTCCCAGGCTCCAGATGTCGCTGCGTCCGTCGATGCTTCGCCCGTCCACCTGTTCCGGGGACATGTAGGAGGGGGAGCCCAGCCGCCCGCCTTCCTGGGTGATCGTGCTGGTCGACAGCTTGGCGATACCGAAATCGGCAACCTTCACGGCCCGGTCATTGGCGACAATCAGGTTCGCCGGCTTGATATCCCGGTGAACGATCCCCTTCGTGTGGGCGTAGTCCAGAGCGACGCCGACCTGTTCAACGTAATGGAAAACTTCCGGTAGCGGCGGCGCTTCGCCGCTACGGATCACTTTGTCGAGCGAGCGGCCGTCCACCAGCTCCATGACGATAAAGAGCTGGCCGTCGGCCTCGCCCACATCATAGACCGTAACGATATTCGGGTGATTGAGCGTGCCGGCCGCCTGGGCTTCGCGGAACAGCCGGCGGCGGAACTCTTCAAAATGCTCGTGATCCGGAGTGACTGTTGTCGGAATGGTCTTGATAGCGATCTGGCGGCCGATACGGGGATCGAAACCCCGGTACACGATTCCCATGCCGCCCTTGCCCAGCTCCGGCAGCTGGATCTCGTAGCGGTCAATCCGCTTGGCGGGCTCTGCCGGCCGTACGGGATCCGCCGGACGCACAAGCTCCGGGCGCGCCGCTTCCGCACGGGGGGCAGCCGCTTTCAGGTCCGGTAGAGGTTCGGGATTTTCGGGCATGAGGGGCAGCACAACTCTCGAAAACTCACGGAAGAAACAGTTCTTCCAGCGAGCAGGGCGCCCTCACGCCTCGGGATTCATTCCCATATTACGCGGAACCCGCGAATATTCAAGGGTTTTTCAGGAAATGCGGCCGGAGCGGGCCGACCCGTGCCCTTCGAGATCAGGGCAGGTAACCGATCTTCACTTCGAGATAATCGGTCGACTGAAGCGAGCGGACCGAGTCCGAAGAGGTAGTGGCCGAGGACACCGCGAGTCTCACATGCCCGTTTACCAGATAGGTGGAAGACGGATAGGTAACCGAAACCGTCCGGTCGACCAGACACTGCGCAGGATCGACAGGATCTTTGGGACAGAACCGGGGCCCGCTGCCGTGCCCGCCCACATAGTCCCAGACGCCATCGGCCCGCTGGATATAGACGTCGGTTCCGGGACCGCCGGCCCCCAGGCCACCGCCCACCACCGTCAATGAAGTCTGCGACACCGTGGCCCCTTGCGGAACCGCTACAGCGAAATCGTATATCTCGACAGAATAGCGATCCGGATTAAAGGGGTCGATCCCGGGAGACCACGGGCCCACTGCCGGGACGGGAAGCAGCTCCAGTTCCTGAGCGGCCGTATCGACTCCGCCGAACCAGATGGCTGTCTCCGTATTCGAATCGTAGGCAGCCGCGGCGCCGGGTCTCGGGTGCGAATATCCGAGCCCGTCCAGATGATACCAGGCCGCGCCGTCCCAGAACCATTCGCCCGATACCGGTTTGCCCCCCGACATGGTTCCACCGACCAGTATCAGTCCGTTGGGACCCGCACGGAACAGCACGGCATCGCGCATCGGCGGCGGGGTCGAACCCAGATCGGCCATCGGCGTCCAGTCGGTACCGTCCCATGTCCAGGTATCGCTCAGATATCCGTTGGCGCCCTGTCCGCCGAAGAGAAGCACCTGTCCGGTCGCCGGATCGAACGCCATTGCGGCCCCGATCCGGGCCTGCGGGCGTGGCAGACTCGTAAACGGCAGAGTGCTCCACTGGGTGCCGTCCCAGAACCAGGTCTGCGCCGTCACGCCGGAGCCGATCAGTCCGCCGAACACAACGACCTTTGAATTGGCTTCGTCGTAGGCGACCGCTGTGCCCGTACGGGCAGAGGGCGGCGCCAGAAAATCAGCCGACGGCCGGATCCAGGGATCCCATTCCCATACGAGCTTGTTCGCCGTCGCCTGAACGCCGGTATCGGCAACCGCGATCATGATCGTAGCCAGGTTCGGCGTTACGACCGAAGCGACCGTACCGATAGTTCCGTTCACATCCACAATATCGCCGGCCTGGAGCTCGACGGCGAAATTACCGTCATTGACGGTGGCGGTCAGATCGGTTCCGTTCATCTGGAACGCGGATCCGGTGAGCGGCCGCCAGTCGCGGCGCAGATCCCAGATGGTCGTCACTCCGCCGGAGGAGCTTTCCCCTCCGTAGAGAACCAGCGTATCCCGCGCCGTATCTTCCACCAGCTTCGCGCGTTCCATGGGCGGCGGCATCCCGAGATCGACGAGGTCCGCCACCGGCGAAAGCTGCGTCCAGAAACCGGTCGAACTGTCCTGCGTCCAGAGATCGTTCAGCAGGCTGCCGCCGGCGGAGCGCCCGCCGAACAGAAACACTCTCTGCGACGGGAATCCGGCCGAATCGGTTTCCAGATAACCCATCGCCCCGCCCGTCCGGGCCTCCGGGCCGTATGCGCTGCGCTGGATATCAAAACCTGCCGCACCGGCAACGCCGTCCCAGCGGTACACTTCCAGATTGAGCGAGGAACTGGGCAACTGCCCGCCCGCGATCACAAATACATTTCTGATCTGGTCGAAACATCCCGCTGCACCGACCAGCGACGGGAGGCCCGACACGCCGGCAGTATCCCACTCCGGACCGTTCAGACTCGCATTATCGAACTCCCAGACCTGGCTGGCTCCGCCGACTCCCGACGGAAGATACCCGCCGTACAGCACCACGACGTTCCGGTTGGTGTCGAAGCCTGCCACATGAGAAGTACGGCCGGGCGGCAGAAGCGAAATTTCGGTCCCATCACGGCGGGTCCATTGCCAGTTGCTGCCGGTGTACTGAAGCTCGTAGTGATCGCTCGCCAGGCCCGAGGACTCCCGGCCACCCACGAGCACATGCACCGCACGGCCCGGGTCGTAAACCAGTTTCGCGCCCGCCCGGGGCGGCGGCACGGTACCCGAAGACGGCGTCAGCGCCCAGTTCGCCCCGTCATAGAGCCAGAGCTCGTTGGTAAGACCCGAATTCGTTTCCCCGCCGAAGACGACGGCATAGCCCTGGCTGGCATCGTAGGACATGGCGGAGCCAAGCCGCGGCGACGGGGGATTGTTCTGCGTCGGCATGAACCAGTTGGTCCCGTCCCAGATCCAGATGTCGTTGAGCCGGCCGCGTGCCGACAGGCCGCCGAACACGATGACGCCGACACCCGGGACATGAATCATTCCGTGGGAGGACCGTGCGGCTGGACGGAAGTCCGAGGTCACCGCCGGAGAGACCCGGTTCAGCGACGCCCCGTCCCACTCCCAAGTGTCGTCGAAGGGAATCCCTTCGTCGGAACCGCCGAAGAACACCATCTGCGAACGGTCAGAGTCGTAGGCACAGGAAAGGTCCTGACGCGGCGGCATATCCGCCACGATTCCCGGGACCCCCGTGGGCCGCACCAGCACCCCCGCTGTATCGGGCGCGCTGGTCGCGGTCGAGAGGCCGTCATTTACCGCAGAAACGGCCGCGTAATCGGCGGCAGAGAATTCGTGTCCGACCGCCGAGGGATCCGGCGTCTGGTTGGCAGAATCGAGACGGAATGCCGCCGAATTGCCGAGAATACCCTGACCTGGAACAGCACCCGACAGCGTCGCCGTCACAATGATCGGATCGGGCGGGTCGATATCGAAGGTGTCGGAGGTTGCCGTCGGCAGCACAAGCCCCGTGGCACTGAGCTGCTGCCCGCCAAGCGCGGTTTTCGCCAGCACCGAGAACGCGGTCTGGCCCGCCACGAGATTAAGCCGGGCGACAAACAGCTGTGTCGCCGGAGCGCCGGGGTTAGAGAGCGTGATGGTGTCCTGTCCCGACGGGACGATATTGCCAAAAACGTCAATGGCCTCGACCTTCACCTGGAAGTTCTGGCCCACTTTAGGATTGGCGAGGATCGGCGATGGCGACAGGAACCCGCCACCCGAGGTCGGCCGGATCACCTGTCCGGGCAACAGCACGACCAGACCCGCGGCGCCGCCCGCGTCGGGATCGACGCCGAAGTAGCTCGAGTCTCCGCGCTGCAGAACCGTCGCCTGATCGGTGGCGACCACCCGCTGCGACGGAGTGGCCCGGTATACCGTGCAGGTGAAGGTCGTTCCGGACACCGGAACGCACGGGGAGTTGAAGGTATCGAAAGCAGGGACGACGTCAATGGCGGGAGCGCCCGCAACGACATTACCCAGCGCGTCGGTCACGAATACTTCGACGTCGAACGGCACACCGGCCGTCAGGCCGACGGGCTCGCCGACAATCTCCGGCCCGGACCGGTCCGGAACAACCTGCTGATCAGGCGCCGCCGGATTGGGCGGGGTATTGCCGATCCAGGTGCCGATAACCCGCACGGCGAGCCGTGAAGCCGCGCCGGCATTCACGTCATACGGGGTGCTGGAACTGCGAACGCCTCTGACGGAGGTCGTGTCGGCGGTGAGGGTAAATCCGGTACCGGCCGATACCGCAAGCAGGTTCTGGAACGTCACGCATCCATCGGTCGCCTTGCGGGTCGTAACGGCGCCGTCATGCGGATCGGTGCTGGAAAGCGTCACATTGTCTTCGAAGATCGGCGAGAATGTCGTGTCGTCATCACCCAGCGCCACAACCAGAACATTGTAGGGCGTCCCCGCAGTCAACGGCCCGAAAGCAGGTGCGGCTGTGGCATCGCAGGGCGGCGCCACGGCGCCTGTGTATGGCTTCAGCAGGAAACTGCCGACGGTGATCACGACCGGTTCGGGCGGAACGGTCGGGACGTCGCCGCCGCAGGCCGCCATTAGTGCCGCCAATAGAACTGACAGCGCAACCGGAAGCCCGCGCAGAGCGGCCAGGTACGGCCGGAAAACCCGGCGCGCACAGGCGCTCCGTCCGTTTGGCATGCCAAACAGCGGCACAGGCGACATGTCCCCGCAGGGGGGTTCCTGATGTTCGCGCAAGCGAAAGGCCTCTTCTAAAGATCTGGTTCTACAGTTCCGAGTATGCCACGCGGTGCGGAACCCCTGCGAGACGGTTCACGGGGTCTTGCCAAAAGTTTACAATTTGCCGGAATTGCTAGGGTTTTTGAGGGTTTCGAGACCATTACGGGGCAAATTTACTCAAATAATTAACGCTCGCACCGTCCGGCTTTCCGCCCACACCCCTGCCGTCTATATCCCCGGTGGCTTCAAAGGAGGCCTGCACACATGGACTGGAAAGTTTTCACCGGCACCTTTATGACGATTTTCGTGGCGGAACTGGGCGATAAAACCCAGCTCGCTGCCATTATGGCAGTCTCGCAAACCCAAAAACCTCTGGCAGTATTCCTCGGTGCGGGTCTCGCACTGGTGACAGTAACGTTGCTGGGCGTCCTCTTCGGGGAAGCTGTGGTGAAAATCGTTCCCGAACATGTACTCAAGAAAGTCGCTGGCGGCGCATTCATCCTGATCGGCGCACTGGTACTGGCCGACAAAATATGACTTGCGTGTCAATGCGTCCGCGGCACCGGGAAAGTGGACACCGCCGCGTTACTTTGTTCACAGAAAGCCGCCGGACAGGCGAAAATCTATAGCTGTCAGCCGGACTCCGTTGCGGTTCGCAGCTGGCCGGTACACTCTCTTCCGCAGGTCTGCCGTCTGGACAACGGCAGCGCCCGAACTGATCCATCGATGACCGCATTCAACCACCTGAGCGGCCTCCGGCTTCTTCTGCTGGCGGTACTGTTTCCCGTTTCCGTATATGCGCAGGCGACAGCGCCTGCCGATGAAGTGCGTCCGGTGAAATCGGTGAATGCCTCGGCGCTGCCTGTGATTCTCAAGGGTTCACAGGTACCGGCGCTGATCGGGACCTCCGCACTCAATATCTCCGCCTTCGCCTGTTACGGCGATGCGTTCCGCCAGGTCATTATCCAGGTCGACGAACTGAATGCCGACGAACGGGTCACTTCGCCCGATCCCCGGTCCAAAATCGCAAAAGACGACCAGCCCGGCGTGCTGGATCCCAACGACGAAGTCCTCTTCATGCTTCACGACGCCGGCAACAGTTGCGGCAAGGAGCGCCTCGCCCGGGCACGGGGAGCCCTTGTCGAAGTGAAACTGTCGCCTTCATATCTGAAGGAGCCGGTCTACATCTACCTGCTGGGCGGTGACTCGGCTGTCGCTCCCAGCGGCAAACGGCTCGTACGCTGGGATGACGACAACCAGACCGCTTACGCCGGCGGTTATATCTGGGGTTACGACAAGACCCATCCGTTCATGTCGAACCGGATATCGTTCACCGAACTCCGCGGCCGGAGCGAAGAAGACATGCTGGACCGCCTGAAAGTCCGGATCAAGGTCAAGACCATCGGTAACCTGCTCAATCTGAAGGTCACCGAAGACGACATCGATTCCGAAATCGTCGGAGTGCGCGCAGGTCCGATCCGTGTGACGCGCGAGCAGAATCTCGTGATTCATTCGGTTCCGGGATTCGATATCACGGCGCTCGTATCCTTCCAGCATTTCGAACGGCTGTGGCGTGCCGATGTGCGGATCAGGTTCCCCAAATCGGCCGCCATGTTCGTCTCTTCCATGGATGTAGCGTTCCTGCACGACTTCACGGATCTAAAGGGTCTTCGCCTTGCCACCAGTACCGTTCCGCAAGGCACGTCGATCGACGGCAAGATGCTGGATGAAGAGAAGACTATCGAGTTCGGGGCGGAGCCCTGGTATTTCATTACCGGTAACGGTGCGAACCAGATCACGGCGATCGATCTCGATCCGTCCCTGAAACTGATAACCTCCGTCGTGTTTATCGACGACCCTGACTACTCCGACCCGCCCGAATCGATCAAAGGCGGGTTGCCGTCAGTCGGATATCAGTACACCGGCTGGGAGAACCTTCAGGCCAAGACCTACCACTTCGGCGCCAACATCACTTTCCTGTCCGGGTTCCCCGAAGGCGGCGCAACCGGTTACTACAAGACGCTCCGGGCGCCCCTGAAAGTCGAGGCCCGCAAGCTCGAAGCGGGCGAGTAATCAATAGAACATCGCCCCTCCCCATCGTTGACATTATCGGTATAGGATACCCCCTTCCGGCGCGGGTGCCGGACCGGCGGAACGTCCGCCGGAATATCCTGGGGTGGTTCATCATGGCGGTTCAGACTGTTCACAAAACCTGCAATCTTTGCGAAGCGACCTGCGGGCTCCTGATAGATGTGGAGGACAACAAGGTCGTCAAGATCCGGGCCGACGAGCAGGACCCCTTCAGCCGCGGGCACATCTGCCCCAAGGCGTTCGCCCTCCAGGAAATCCAGGAAGACCCCGACCGCCTGAAGTTCCCGGTCCGCCGTACCAAGGACGGCTGGGAAAAGATTTCCTGGGACGAGGCGCTGGAAGAGTGCGCGGAGCAGCTCGCGCGTATCCAGAGCAAATACGGCGAGAACAGCATCGCGAGCTATATGGGCAATCCGTCGGCGCATAACTTCGGTGCGGTGCTGTACGGCCTTCCGTTTCTCAAGACGCTCCATTCGCGCAACAAATATTCAGCAAGCTCTGTAGACCAGAATCCCAAGCACGCGTCGAGCCTGTTCCTGTTCGGCAACATCCTCTCTATTCCGATTCCCGATCTCGACCGGACCGACTTCCTGCTGATCCTGGGTGCAAACCCGCTGACCTCCAACGGCAGCGTCATGACCGCGCCCGACATCCGTACGCGGCTCTCCGATATCCGCAAGCGCGGAGGCAAGATCGTCGTCGTTGACCCGCGCCGTACGGAAACGGCCAAGATCGCCGACGAACATGTCGCCATCCGGCCCGGCAACGACGGCCTGCTGCTCGCGTCGCTGATCAACGTGATCTTCGCGGAAAACCTCCAGAAGACCGGCCCGGCAACGAAGCATCTGGCCGATGTGGACAGCCTGAAACTGAAAGTCGCCCCGTTCACCCCCGAAGCGGTCGCCTCGTCGGTGGGCCTTACCGCCGACGGAATCCGCAAACTGGCCCGCGACTTCGCGGGAGCTCCGACAGCCGCCTGCTACGGCCGTATCGGGACCTGCCTGCATGAGTTCGGCACCCTGTCGTCGTGGCTCGTGGACGCCCTGAACCTCGTGACCGGCAACCTCGACCGCCCGGGTGGCGCGATGTTCACGACTCCGGCGGTGGACCTGCTGGGCAGCGCCCCCGCGCTCGGCCTCAAAGGCCACTACCACCTCTGGAAGAGCCGCGTGCGCGGCGCGCCGGAGTTCAACGGCGAACTGCCGGCGGCCTGCCTGGCGGAAGAAATTCTCACCCCCGGCGAAGGCCAGGTGCGCGGCTTCTATTCCATGGCCGGGAACCCTGTCCTCTCAACCCCCAACGGAAAGAAGCTTGAAGAAGCGCTCCAGAGCCTGGAGTTCTATGTCGCCGTGGATATTTACATCAACGAAACGACCCGCTTCGCCAACATCATCCTGCCGCCCACCTGGTCGCTTGAGCACGACAACTATGAAGTGGCGTTCCACATGTTCGCCGTGCGAAACACGTCGAAATACTCGCCGCAGGTGATCAAGCCGGAGCCGGGCACCATGCATGAGTCGGAAATTCTGGCAGACCTGAACCTGCGCCTTACCGAGAAGAAGGCCAAGAACCCGGCCGTCCGGCTCGCTGCCCGAACAGCCCGCAAGCTGAAAGCCCTGCCCGGTCCGCGCCGTATCCTGGATACGCTGCTCAGGACAGGCCGCTACGGCGACAAGTTCCTGCCGTGGAAAGACGGCCTGACGCTAAAGAAGCTCGAAGAGAACCCCAAGGGTATTGATCTCGGGCCGCTCGTGCCTGCGCTGGACCGGGTGCTCCAGACCAAGGACAAGAAGATCCATCTGTCGCATCCGCTGATGGATGCGGAGCTGGATCGCCTCAAGGCGCATCTCGCCAAAACTTCCGCCGACGCGAAGAAGGCCGACCAGGGGGCACTGCTGCTCATCGGCCGGCGCGACCTGCGCACGAACAACTCCTGGGCCCACAACGCCAAGTCGCTTGTGAAAGGCGGCGTCCGGTGCGACCTGATCATGAACCCCGGCGACGCGGAAAAACTCGGCCTCTCCAACCACGAACAGGTGAAAATAAAGAGCCGGGTCGGTCAGGTCGTCACGCGACTCACGGTCTCGGACGAGATCATGCAGGGTGTCGTGAGTCTGCCGCACGGCTGGGGCCACCGCCGGGACGGCGTCCAGCTCTCGGTCGCCTCGGAATTCGGCGGGGTCTCGTGCAACGACCTCACCGACGACAAGCTGATGGAGCCGATCGTCGGCAACGCCATTCTGAACGGCGTCCCGGTGACCGTGGAGCGGGCGACGGCGTAAGCGGCACGACTGCCGTCATCCTTTAACGGGCCGCCCTTGCCCGCGCCGGGGCATGCGGTAACATCGCGCCATGCCCATCGCACAGACGCCACGGCTCAATATCTATTACGAAACCCACGGAAGCGGGGACCCGCTGATCCTCATCATGGGTCTCGGCTCCACGCACCACTGGTGGAAGTGGCAGCTGCCCGAACTGAAGGATCGCTACCAGGTAATCCTGTTCGACAACCGGGGAGTCGGCCAGACCGATAGGCCCCAGAAGCAGTGGACCGTCACCGATATGGCGGACGACGCCGTCGCGCTGCTCGATTATCTCAAGATCGATTCCGCCCATGTGATGGGCGCCTCGATGGGCGGGATGATCTCCCAGCACATCGCGCTCGAACACCCTGAGCGGGTCCGCAAGCTCATTCTCGCCTGCACCACCCCCGCGATGGGGTTCAAGCCGCCCGCGCCCGAGGTCGCCGCCAAGCTCATGCCCCGTCCCGGCACGTCCCGCGAGCAGATCGCCCGGGAATCTCTCGACATCCTGTTTGTGCCGGAGTTCATCCGGAACGAGACGAAAACCGTCGCCGAGGTTCTGGAAGTCTCGCTGGCCCATCCGCCGCCGGTGAGGGGCCTGATGAACCAGATCAATGCGGTGATGAATCACGACACGAGGCACCGTCTCAAGGATGTTTTTCACGAGACGCTGGTCATTACCGGCACCGACGACGTGCTGATCCCGCCAGAACATTCGAACCTGCTCGCGGAGCTGATACCCAATGCGGAACTTGTGAAAATACCGAAATCCGGACACGGGTTCTTTGTCGAGGCGGCCCAAGAGGCCAACAGGCACGTACTGGAATTCCTGAAAGATTCCTGAGTGAGCGGAACCCCTACGCCTCCTGACAAGAGACACAGCGGTCAGCTGGCCCAGGCCGGCCCGATCACGCTCGCCGTGCTCACCTCCCGGGTGCTGGGCGTTCTGCGCGAGACGCTCTTTGCGACCCTGTTCGGCGCGGGCTGGGTGGCCGACGCCTATATCATCGCCTTCCGGATCCCGAATCTGCTGCGCGACATGTTCGCCGAAGGGGCGCTCTCGGCGGCGTTCGTGCCGACCTTCACAGACCGCCAGTCGAACGCCGGCAAGGAGTCGGCGCAGGAACTGCTGGCAAAGACGCTTGGCGGCGCGCTCACCGCGACCGGAATCCTCACGGCACTGGGAATACTCTTCTCCGGGTCGGTGGTCGATCTCATCGCGCCCGGCTTCGCCGCCTCGCCCGAAAAGCGCGAACTGGCCACGAACCTTACCCGGATCATGATGCCGTTCCTGCCGATCATCTCGGTGACGGCCATCGTCATGGGGGTGCTTAACTCCAACCGGAAGTTCTTCGTGCCGGCAATAGCCCCGGCGCTGTTCAACGTCGTGTCCATCGTCGCGGGCGTGGGGATCTATCTTGCCACCAAAGACCCGATGTTAGCCGCCTGGGCATGGTCGATCGCGGTGCTGATGGCCGGGCTCGCACAACTGATCGTGCAGCTGCCACAACTAAGGTCGCTCGGATACCGGCTGCGGCTGTCGTTCACGGACATTCCTGGCGACCCGGGCATCCGCCGGATCGTGCGGCTCATGGGCCCGGCCATCATGGGGCTCGCCGTCGTGCAGCTCAACATCTTCGTGAACTCGGTCTTCGCCTCGAAACTGGGCGACGGACCGCTCTCGCATCTGAACTACGCCTTCCGGCTCTATTATCTGCCGATCGGCCTGTTCGGCGTGGCGCTGGGAACGGTGGCCACAACGGCCGCTGCCGAGGCCGCCGCCCGCAACGACCATCAGGCGATCCGCGAAAATACCGTTCACGCCATGAAGAACGTCTTCCTGCTGGCACTGCCGTCGGTGGCGGGGCTTATCGCCCTTTCCGTGCCGACGGTCCGGCTGCTTTTCGAATACGGCCGGTTCCGCCCCGAGGATACGACCGAAACCGCACTGGTGCTCTCGGCCTACATGACCGGCCTCGTATTCACCTCGACCACCAAAGTGCTCGAACCGGTTTTCTATGCCATCAATCGGCCCCGCATACCCCTTGCCGGGTCCATGTCGGCCGTCGGCGTGAATATTGTCTTCAACTGGCTCACCTACCGGACTCTCGGCGCGCCCGGACTCGCACTTGGTACGGCTCTCGGTTCACTCGCCGATTTCGTTGTCCAGTTCGTGGCGGCCGCCATCATCCTTGAAGGGATTAACGGCCGGGAGATCGCCGCGTCGTTCCTCAAACTGGCCGCCGTTTCGGTGGTAATCGGCGGCGCCGCGTGGGGGCTCTGGAGCTGGCTGGAAACCGGCGCGCCCGCACACCTGATCGCCTCGCTCGGCCGGGCACCGGGACGCCTCGTACTGACCTTCGTTCCCATTGCAGCCGCCATCGCACTCTATGCAGCGCTTCTGAAGCTGATCCGCGCCCCCGAGGCCGACGAGCTTTTCCATATCCTTGACCGGGTCAAGCACAAGATCGTCGGATAGAGAATGTGACACAAAGAACGGCCATTCCCCGGCAGTGCCCTTGGACGTAGCGCACGGTTTCGGTTAACGTAGCGCCTATTCGTTAAGTCCGCGTTGAGAACCCGGAGGGGGTTTTTCGAGAATGATTCCTACCGACCAGCTTAGAAGCATTGGCCTGTTCAGCGATTTCACGGGCGATGAGCTCGAGAAAGTCGCGGCCGGCATGGACCAGAAGACCTGGAAAGACGGCGAGGTTATCATTCGCGAACGGACCATCGGCGAAGGGTTCCACTGCATCCTTCTGGGCGAAGTGAACGTCTGCCGCCGCCAGGGCGACCAGCTTGAGATCTTCGCCACGCTGAAGAAGGGCGAACACTTCGGCGAGATCAGCCTGGTAGACAAGAAACCCACGACAGCCGACTGCGTCGCCAAGGGTACCACAACCACGCTTTTCCTGAGCCGCCTCAAATACCGCTCGATCATCGATGGCTATCCGGCCGTCGGCGTCAAATTCCTGGAGCACTTCTGCCAGTCCCTGTGCGCCCGCCTGAGAGCGACCAACGAAGTCCTCTATAACGAAAAGAAGCTGTCCAAGAAGCTGAAAGACGGCGTCGGCCGCAGCGTCTGACCCCGAAACGTTAATACGCCGCGTTAATCCCCGGGCAGGCAAAGAAAAGGTCAGTCTCCCTGCCCGCTTTCCCTTCGTTCCCCGCCGAAATAGGCTAGGATTGTTCTCTTGGCGCGGAAGGTGCCCGATTGCCTCCGCAGCCGCATGAGGTAATCCGTGGCCCACGCGAATCCCATCCAGAGTATCCGCACCGAGCTGAAACAATCCTTTATCGAGCGTGAAGAACTGATCGACGGCACACTGGCGGCGCTGCTCGCCAAGGAACACGTGCTTCTGATCGGCCCTCCGGGCACCGCCAAGTCGATGCTCGCCGACGAGCTGTGCAAGCGGATCGACGGCGCGAACTACTTCCAGTGGCTGCTTACGAAGTTCACCACCCCTGAAGAGATCTTCGGACCGATTTCACTCAAAGCCCTTGAACGGGATGAATACACGCGTATCCCCCGCGACAAGCTGCCGGTGGCGCATGTGGCGTTCCTGGACGAAATCTTCAAGGCGAACAGTTCCATCCTGAATGCCCTGCTTTCGCTGATTAACGAACGCAAGTTCCACAACGGCGACAAGCCGCAGATCGCCCCGCTCGTCTCGATGATCGGCGCGTCCAACGAACTGCCGGACGAGGAAGAACTGACGGCCCTCTACGACCGGTTCATGCTCCGCTACATCGTGAAGTATCTGGAAGACGACCAGAACTTCGTCCAGATGCTCTCCCTGAAAGAACCCAAGCATTTCACTCGCATCTCGCTGAAGGAACTTGAAGGCCTCCAGAAGGAAGCCGGCGCGGTGGAGATTTCGGACCTCGTCATCAACCTGATGGTGACGCTCCGGAACAAGCTCAAGAAAGAGAACATCCTGCCGTCGGACCGCCGGTTCAGGAATTCCCTCAACCTGCTCAAGGCCTCGGCCTTCATGGACGGACGCGACCATGTAATCGATTCGGACCTGATGATCCTCTGCCATGTACTCTGGACTGTGCCGGATGATATCCCCGTTGTCGAAAACATCGTCTACGACATCGCCAACCCGTTCGACCGCCGCGCGGAGGAGTTTCTCCACCAGGCTCAGGAGATTTCCGCCTACGCCAAGCGTGACTGGGCGGATGAGGACGAGCGCACGAAGGCCGGTATCGAGGCGCATACGAAGTTCAAGAAGATCCACTCCCGTATCGGCGAAGTGATCAAGCGCGCCAGCCAGGAAGGCCGCTCCATTGGCCGCATCGAGGACGTTCGCGTGAAGATCGAACGGATGCATAACGAAATTCTCGAAAACTGTCTGGGGCTCGAAGAAGCCCCCTGACATCCCGCCGCTGATCGGCCGATAACTGGCCGCCTCCTTGGCGGCCGACGGAGAGAATCCAGGCGATGGCGTATACGCCCAAAGACGTCGAACGGGGCGAGTTCCGCAAAAAGCGGAAAGCGCCGGCTGCGGACGTGCCGCTCGGGCCTGGAATACATTCGGTCGAGAACGATTCGTTCGACCGGATGATGTACCTCGAGATGCTCGACGACTCGCCGGTGCTGGCCGAACTCAAGCGCCGGGGCGAGACGACGTTCTCGCCGTTCGGGACGCTGCTCCAGGATCTTTTCTCGTCCCTCTACAAGTACAACATCAAGCTCTCGGACCCCAAGAACCTCGTCAAGAGCAACCTGCAGAACCGTTCCATCATCGAGCAGGCGATGCAGCGGGCCGAATACAAGGACCTCCGCAAGTTCACGATCATGAACGAGCCGTCGGCAGCAGTGGCCACTTACAGCCTCGCCAATGGCATACTCGCCGAGATCCAGAAGGAACTCGCCGACGAAGTGAACGACATGGCCGACAGCGAGCAGCAGCTCGCCCAGCAGCAGGAGGAGATCGAATCCCTCGAAGAGCTGCTGGAAAACTACAAGGCCACCGAGGAGATGGAAGAGAAGATTCGCGAGCGGCTGGAACAGGCCAAGGAGGAGATGCAGGAGAATCAGGAGAAGTACAACCAGCAGGTCCAGGACTTCGAAGATAATCCCGCCCGCCAGAGCGCCATGGAGCGCGCCCTTCAGGAGGGGTTCGACCAGGCGATGAGCGACGTGAAGGATTCCGAGGAGCTGCTCGAAGGATTCGGCGACGAGGCCGGCGCCAACCAGCGGTTCGCTGTGAACCAGCGGCTCATGCTGGCGAAGAAACTCCAGAGCTCGGACAAGCTCAAGCGGCTCGCCAAGATGGTCGGGAAGTTCAAGCGGCTGGCGCTTGCCGAACAGCGCCGCCGGGTCATGCAGCACCACGAAGAGATGTACGACGTGACGCTTGGCAACGACGTCTCGCGGCTCATCCCGGCCGAACTATTCGCGCTCCGGCATCCGATACTGCGCAAGGATTTTATGCGCCGCTTCGTGGAGGGCAAGCTCCTCCAGTACAACCTCCGGGGTGACGAGGAACGCGGCAAGGGCGCGCTCGTGGTCTGCATCGACGGCAGTTATTCGATGGAGGGCGAGAAAGAACTCTGGTCCAAGGCCGTCACGCTGGCGATGCTGGATATTGCCACCCGACAGAAGCGGAACTTCCGGGCTATTCACTTCGGCTCCAAGAAGGATCCACTCACAGTCATGGACTTCCCCAAGAACGAGGCCAAAGACCGGCGTATCGAGAAAATCGAGCAGCTGGCGGAATATTTCATCGGCGGTGGCACCGACTTCGAGAAGCCCCTGCAGGAAGCGATTTATTCGCTCGAACGGGACGACAAGCAGCGCGGCGACATTGTGTTCATCACCGACGGCGACTGTGTTGTTTCCTCACGCTGGCTGACTGAGTTCAAGCGGATGAAGGAGGACCTGGAAGTCACGGTCTTCTCGATTCTCGTCGACATGGGTATCAACACGCCCGCAACCGTGAAAGAATTCTCAGACAAGGTGACGACCGTTTCCCGGCTCACCTCGGATGAAATGAAAGACCTGTTCGCGGCGCTCTAGCGAGCGGCACCAGGCACCCCATCCCCTACTCCCACACCCTGACCGGCAGCAGGTTCGCCAGAATAAAGGCGGCAAGCATCGCCCACGCCAGCGTGCGCGCCGGCAGTTCGTCCCGGCGCCGGAACATGATGAGCGGGATGAGTCCGGCGGCCACAGCCGTGGCGGCGGACACCCACTCGAGCGGCATCATCTTGTGATAGTGAAAAGCAAGCAGTCCGAATGCCATCGCAAAGGTGCCGACAATCAGCAGCCCCACTCCCGATGCCAGCCGACCGACCTCCGTCCGGGCCCGGCCTGAAATCACCCGGATAAATCCCTGTATGGCCATAAATGGCGGGAGCAGTATCACCAGGAAAAACACGGCAAACGCCCATTTCCGGGGCGTCGGCCAGTAGTCGATCAGGACTCCGGAAAAAGCCAGCGCGATGGCGCTGATGGCTGCGGCCCCGGCGAACAGGCCGCACAGGATGTAACGCCGGTCGAACCCCCGGATGCCGTTGTCCCAGAGTTCGGCGCGTTCGTCCTCTGACGTTCCGACAAAAACCGTCAGTGCCGAGAGCACACCGGCCCCATAGAGCACGGCGATCACCGGGCCCGAAAGCGCCAGCGGCACCCGGTCCCATAGCGACATGAAGGGGAGTGCCGAAAGCGGCGCCAGGAACCAGACGAGCGTCCAGGTTTTCCAGCCCGAAAATCCGGGCAGCAGGGCGGCGTGACCGCCGTGAACACTTCCGGTGATCTCCCGCAGCGCATCGGCGAGGCGCCCCCCTGACAGTTCGTGAGAGTTATGGGCGAACTGGGCGGCCACAGACTCTTCGGTCCGTTTGCCCCAGTACCAGACCAGCGCTCCCGTCGCGAGCAGGATCCCGAGCAGCGTCTGTGCCGAACCGATCCAGCCGCGCACATAGCCGATCCAGAGTTCGCTGACCGGTAGAGGGTCGGACACGTGACCCAGCGACCGATCCAGCCACGAGATCACCGCCCGGCTGATACCGGGATGATAAAGTTCGGTCAGGTGATCGCAGTCGTCGAACTGGATGAACCCGCGTGCGGTCCCCGAGGCAAAGTCACCAATCTCCTGCCCGCTTGCGGTAATCTGGCCACCCGAAAACCGGCTGGCCATCTCGAGAGAACGGTCCGGGAAAATATATTCGTCGAACTTACAATTGAGGAAAAGAAAGTTCCGGGCAGGCGACCAGTCGCCCTTCCAGTCACTGATCCCGGCGATAGCTACCGTCGCGGCCTGTCCGCCACCCAGCAGTGCCGTATCAGTCACCGCGTGACCGCCCATGGAGTGACCCACGACACCGATCTCCTGCGGATCCACATCCGGACGGCTCCGGAGCGCGTTCATGGCGGCCGTAATCTCCGGCTTCGGAAGGACCTTGAATCCTTCGGGCGGAAACTCCCGGGGAAACTGCATCGCACCGCCGGTGTTGCCGTGGCCCCGTTCGTCGATGGAAGCGACAATATAACCAGCCCGGGCGAGCGGCAGTACAAAGTTGGAGTCGTACAGCTCACCCGACGCCATGAACCCGTGCGCGACGACCACCCCCGGTACAGGGCCGTCCAGGTGCTGGCGCCGGACAATCCGCATGGCCACGTCGAGACCGTCGAATTCACCCCCTTTGACGACTTCCACATGATCGGTGATCTCGATCCCCGGCGCGCGGTTCCAGCGGAGCACGACCTGGCCGATCAGGGCGGTAACGAGTCCGGCGACAGCCGTCAGAATAACCCAGCGTTTTTCCATATCCGTACGCCCTGACTACTGAAGAGCCGGGCGGTTACACTCTCCCCTGTGCATATCGGGTATTTTATTGACACATTTCACCCGTTCATGGCGAGGGAAGCCGCCGCCCTGAATTCGAGAGGCGTGGAAGTTACTTTTTTTCACGCCGGTGAAGGGGCTGGCGACGAAACGCTGCCGCCGGGAACGTTCCGCGGAAATCCCGCGCTCAACACATCGGCGTCACTCATCCGGATCATCCGGAATCCGATGTCGGCATACTGGACACTGCTCCGGGCACCCGGCATCGTAAGCTCCGCGTCGCATGAACTGCGGTCCGGCTATTTCGCTGAAAAGGTCCAGCGAATCGGAGTCACCCACCTTCACGGCACCAGTGCCGCGCAAGGGGCTGAATTTGCGGCGCTTGTCTCCGCCCTGACCGGCATCCCTTATTCGTTCACCGCCCACGGTTCGGACATTTTCCTTTACAATCCGGGGCTCAGGGACAAGCTCCGGCACTGCCAGGCGGTAAGGGCCACATCCGAGTTCGTCGCCCGGGAACTCCGTGAACGCTACCCCTCAAATGCGAAGCTGGTGCAGATTATCAGACCGGCTGCGCCTGAGTATGTCCCCATCAGTCCCAAATCCCGCCGGGAGCGGGTGCGCGTCCTGGCTGCCGGACCGCTCGAATCCCGGTCAGCCTTCGACCTGGTGATCGAGGCGGTCTACGAACTGGCCCGCCGGGGCAGACCGGTAGACGTCGTCCTTGCCGGAACCGGACCCCTCAAGGACGATCTGGAACGGCATATCGCGCTCAGGTCCGCACAGGAGTATGTGCGCCTGTTGTGCGACCATCCGCCTGATTTCGCGGCGCTGCTGGCGGACGCCGACATCGCCGTACTTCCCTGCCGGCGGGGACGCCACGGCGATATGGAAACGATTCCGGAATTCCTGATGGCGGCCATTGCCTGCGGCGTCCCGGCAATCTCGACACTGATGTCCGCCATCCCGGAACTTCTGGAGAACGACCGCACCGGCAAGCTGGTTCTGCCAGACGACTCGGGGTTACTGGCCGACGCGATCGAAGAATTGGCCGGCGACCCGCTGCTTCGCGATCTGCTGGCAAAGGCGGCACGCCGTGAGCTTGAGAAACGGTATCACCTTGCCGGGCAGACTGACGCGCTGATCAGCTTCTATGAAACGGCTACCGGTGTCCCCTTGGACGGAACCTCCGGAAGCCGGTAGGCTTCCGGTTCCATGCTCACTCCGGCCGACGAAAAGCAGATCACTGACGATTCCGCCCGGCGCGCCGCGCAGGAAACGCTGGAACGGGTAAAGGCCGGCCGGGAATCGCTCGACGAAACCCTGAACGAGTGCCTCTACTACGCCGAAAAACGCTCAGGCTCGAAACCGCTCACCAGCGACGAACGGGTCCTGTTCGAGCGGGTGCGCCGGGCGGTCCAGTCGAAAGAAACCGCCACCATGGAGGCAGCACTCAGGGACCTCACCCGCCACTATAGCGCCGAGATCTGCGGCCACTTCAATCCGCGGATGTACAATGCCGCCTCGAAACTGGCTCCCAGCCTGTTTTCCGTGCTGCTGTCGGCGACCTCGCCGCTCAAGCTGCTCACCCCGGGGGCGAAACTCCCCGATGTCTCGACGCGGATCGTGCTGAGCGGCGAGATTGATCTTGCCCGTGAACTCTCCGAAAAGGGGACGCTGATCTGCACCCCGACCCACTCATCCCACATGGATTCGCTCGTGATCGGCCACGCACTCTACCGGGCCGGGCTGCCGCCGTTTATCTACGGTGCGGGCAAAAATCTCTTCGACCACCGGTTCCTGGGCTACTTCATGAGCAATCTGGGCGCCTACAAGGTGGACCGGCTCAAAGACGAATCCCTCTACAAAAGGTCGCTCAAATCCTACGCCATGGCCACCCTCGCCAGACGGCTTCCGAATCTGTTTTTTCCGGGCGGCACGCGCACCCGGTCCGGCGCAGTGGAAGCCGATCTCAAGCTGGGGCTGCTTGGAACCGGCGTCGAGATTTTCACCGAAAACATCGCCCTGAAACGGGACCCGTCGAACGTTTATATCCTGCCCGTGACGATATCGTATCAACTCGCACTCGAGGCCGAAACTCTGATCGAAGATTTCCTGAAAGAAGAAGGCAAAAGCCGCTACATCATCGACGACGACGAGTTCTCGCGGCCCGAGCGGGTGCTCAACTTCGTCGGTGCGCTGCTGGCACTGGACGGCCAGATCCACGTACGGTTCGGTCGGCCGCTCGATCCGTTCGGCAACGACGTGGATAATGATGGCCGCTCGATAGACCCGCGCGGGCACGTCATCGACCACCGCCGATATGTCTACGGTGCCGATGGCCACCCGCGGCACGACGTGTCGCGCGACCGGGAATACACGCGTGAACTGGGCACGGCGATCGTCAAACGGTTCCGCAGCGAGAACGTCATCCTCTCCACCCACCTGACCTGCTTCGCTCTGTTCCACCTGATGGTAGAAAAGTCCGGTGAAACCGATCTGTACCGAATCCTCCGGTCGCCGAAATACGACGACGGCTTTCCGATCGGCGAAGTCCGCGCCCGGGTCGCGAAGTTCTCGGATATGCTGCATGACCTGCACGAGAAGGGAGCGATCCGCCTTGCCCCCGACGTGCTTCACCAGGATGCCGAAAAAATCGTCCGGCGGGCGGAACGGACCTTGAGTCTCTATCACCTTCCGGCCGCATTGGAACGCCGCGGAGTGAAGCTCTACACCGGCAACGCCGCGCTCATTTACTACTACCACAACCGGCTGACCGGGTACGGCCTCGATCCGTGGCCCCGGCTCGTTCCCCGGGCGAAGAAGGGGAACCGCCGGTGAGCCCGAAGCTGAAATACACACCGGTGAAAAATCTCCGGAAAAAACCGGTGGCGGCCGCTCCGGATTTTGGCGCTTCCAAGGCCTCCGCCGGTGGACCGGTGAAGGTCGCCGTGCTGGGCGGCGGCAACTGGGGCACAACGGTGGCGCACCTGGCTGCGACCGCCGGAAGCGATACGCTCCTGTGGCTCCGGGACGCCAAATCTGCCGCCGAGGTCAATGCGAAGCACACCAACTCGAAATACACGAAAGACTATCCGCTACACCCGAAGCTCCGGGCGACGACCGATCTGCCAGAGGCGCTTCGTCACGCGCGCCTCATCATAGCTGTCATCCCATCCGGGGCGTTCCGGGACGTGCTCAGGGATCTGGGGCCGCTCATCCACGGCGATCAGATATTCCTGCATGCGACCAAGGGGCTTGAACTGGGCTCCGGCAAGACGATCTCGCAGATTGTGAAGGAAGAGACCGCCATCCGGAAGCTGGGCGTGCTGTCAGGACCCAATATCGCCAACGAAATCCTGATGGGGCTGCCGTCGGCGACGGTCGTGGCGAGCCGCTATCCCGAAGTGGTGGAGACGGCCCAGCAGGCACTCGTGTCGGAAAAGTTCCGGGTGTATGCCAACCGGGATGTCATCGGAGTGGAACTGGCCGGTGCGCTGAAGAATATCGTCGCCATCGGGTCAGGAATTGTGACCGGCCTCAAGCTCGGCGAGAACACCCGGGCGCTGCTCATGACCCGGGGCCTTGCGGAAATGGTCCGATACGCCGGCACCTACGGCGCCAGACCGATGACTTTCGCGGGGCTCGCCGGCATGGGCGACCTGGTGGTCACCTGCTCTTCGCAACATTCGCGTAACTACCGGGTGGGACTCGGCCTCTCTGAGGGGAAAAAACTCGAAGATGTTCTGGCGTCGCTCGGCATGGTGGCCGAAGGCGTCAAAACCGTCCGGGTGGTCCGACAGATCGCCGCCGAAAAGCATCTGTATATGCCGATCACCGAAGGACTCTGGAAGGTGATCGAAGAGGGACTCGATGTGCGAGAAGGTATGAAGATGCTGATGACCCTGCCGTCCAGGGCCGAAGTGGACGGCGATTTCGCCGAGGAGGTCTGACCGGCCGTGCCCAAGGGAAGCGTGCTCATCGGCCGCCGCAAGCCGGACGACCCTGCGACATGGGGTTATCCGCTGGAGCGTTCCAATGACCGTGTGCTCGACGCCGGTTTCACCGGTCTCGCCGTCACCTGCGATATCGACAAAACCTATCTGGATACCCGGTTCGAACGGGTGCAGGCGCTCGCCCGTATTCCGCTGGAAATCTCCATCGACAAGGTGCCGGTGAAAGGAGCCGTACCGTTGCTCCAGGCCTTGCGCCGTAACCGGGGCGGCGAACCTTCACCGCTCTATTTCCTGTCGTCGTCGCCGCGCCAGCTCCGGATCGTGCTCGAACGCAGGCTCCAGATCGACGAGATCGATTTTGACGGTCTGACCCTGAAAGACTGGTGGCCGGTCATCCGGGAACGGCAGCACGGGGGGCTTCGTGAACACATCGGATACAAGCTCGTGGCACTACTGCTCAACCGCACCGATTTCCCGCCCGGCACCCGTGAACTCCTGCTAGGCGACGATGCCGAGAAGGACGTACTTGCCTACTCCATTTATGCCGATCTGCTTGCCGGAAATCTCCGGGGGACAAATCTGAAGGCGACGCTCGCCATGCACGGAGTCGCTCCGGCCATTATCGAAACGATTGTGAATCGCACCCGCGACTGGCCCGAACTGAAAGACGGCGTCGCCGGGATCCATATCCTCGAAACCGGCCTCAAGCCTGACCGGATCGTGCCGTTTCACAACCGGGTCTTTCTGGCACGTGACTACTCGCCGCTCAGCCGGATGCTCGCCGCCGCCGGCCACCTCTCCTGGGATGACGTGCTGGAACCGGAGGAAGGCACCGGCACCGTGCCGGCTTCCTGGCCGGTCCCAGCTGCCGTCCGCAGGCACGCCACCTCGGGCGAAGGCTTTGACCCCAAAGGCCTGCGCCGCCCCGACCCGGATCAGCATTGGTTACCCGACGCTCTCAGAATGTGATTTGGAGCGTTTCAAAACGGGCGCATATTCCCAAAACCATAATAATTTCAGTGGGTTTTAGAATTGACAACGATGCTCCACGCTCCCACAATTTCTTGCAGAATCTAGTGTCAGTCGAACTGACCGAAGGCGATTCCGGAGGGGAGCGCGCCGCGGGATCATGCAATCGTCCGTCGCTTCCGAGATAGAATGGCGCCTGTCACTCTACCGGAATATCCTCGACTACTGCCGCGAAGGTAAGTTTTCGTTTGGCCGTTTTCTGGCGCTTGTACCGTCGCGACTGCGCCTTTCTGTGGGTGAATCGGCGGCAAAGATGCGGGTGCCGGCCGCCCTGCCCCGGACACTGCTCAACCGCTGGCAACAGACCCTGCCGGTTGCCGACAGCGCACCGCTGATGCGGCCGGTCGTCTCCAACCAGGAAGAGTTGCGCCGGGCCATCCGCTTTGCCCAGGTCGACGGCGATATCGACCCCGTCGGCACCGCGCTCTGGTTTGCGAAAGAGGGTAACAAGTTCGCCGGCGATGCAGGTGCGATTTACCTGAAGGCCTTCGGGGAGGTTGGCACCGGCGAAGGTGGCGATGAAACTGCTTATCTGGTGCATCTGCTGCTGGCAGAATCCCTGCGCCGGGCCGCCGATACAGCGGCGAGCAATCTCCGCGCACGGAAAGTGCTGGGCCCGATCCTGCTGCAACTGGCGCTCCAGGGATTACTCGAAACCGGCGCCGTCGAAGACTCCAATCTCTCCGCCCGTCTGGGATTCCAGTTCGCAGTGACAGTTTCTCCGCTTTCCATGGGGCTCTCCGCTGCCGAGCTGCTGAAGAGCCCTGTGAACGCCTACCGGACGACCGCCGGTGCAGTAGATCTGGCACGCAAACTCCTCCCCGAGGCGGTCGAAAACGTGGATCTGGAAAGTATCCAGAAAACACTCGCTGATCGGCTGATGAACGACCCTGCGCAGAAGGCCGCCCTCGCCCGCGATCTTTTCGCCGATGTCATCCGCGACCTGTTGCTCCTGATCGTTCTTCAGCACAGCCGGCCCGATACTGAAAAGAGTCTCACGCCCGGGCGCAGGATCGCTTCGTCAGGCGAAATGCTGCTGAATTATCTGAACGACCCTCGCAAGAAGATTCAGTTCCAGGGGTGGGCTGATCAGCAGAAGGCAGTGGCAAGCCAGCCGGCCACCGTACTGGGCAGCCTGCTCGCCAAAGGCGACCAGATCATGGCCGGAGACATGCAGCAGCTTGGCCGCCACGGCGACCTGAGCATCCGGGCGAAACTGGCCGCCACCGGAGCCATCACGCTGGTCCTCGACGAGCGGGTCGAGAAGATGAAGCAGGACCTCATGGCGCTCCTTGAGTTCCTTCCCGACGGAGATCAGGAATCCGCCTACCGCGCAGGGAAATGCTACCGCATCGACATCGGGCAGGAACCGCTCTACCGCCTTGCCGAAATCCGCCATGAAGCGCACCTGTTCGTGGATCTCAAGGATTTCACCAAACGGACCGCCAGCATCAAGGAAGCGGCCATGGGCGACTTCCTGCGCCGATACTTCTATACGCCGATCTTCGAACTGGCCCGCAAGCTTCAGAACGGGAACGAAAAGGCGCTGGCCATCTCGAATATCGTAGGCGACGCCGTCGGCTTCAGGGGCGAGATCGTACCGATGGTCTCGCTCGCGCTCGGTATCCGGCAGATTCTGAAAGCCGCCGCCGAGGAACTGGACAAAGGGGTATCGGAGTTCCTGGGCGGTGAGTCTTCGCTGCTCGAAGAGATCGACCTGGAAATCAAAAGCTGGCGCGACCGGATCGCCCAGCTCGATGCTTCACTGGCGGGGGTGGCACCCGGAACGCCGCAGTACGAGCAGTTCGTCGCCGCCAAGAAAGAAATTACCGATCGCCTTGCCATGCTCGCCTCTGCCCGGGAAGAACGAATTGCTGAGTCGGTTGGCTTCGGAGTCGAAGCGGGTGCCTATGTCGCCTTTGGCGCTGCTGCCGAGGTGGTCGATCTGAGCCAGGCGGCTCTGGGTCTTGCCTCGCCATCTATCAACGAGAGTGCCGGCTACACTTCCGTCACGATCGCCGAACGACTCAACGAAGCCGCCCGTGGAACCGCCCGGTCCGGCATCCTGCGGGCCGAGCGCGACCTTCGCGTGTCGAAGGCACGTAAAGAGCGGAGTAGCGACCGGGTGGCTCTGCCTTTTCAGGTAAGCATCGGGAAAAGCTATCAGATGGATGTGCCCGTACCGGCCGGCGATGCCGTTTCCGCCGCTATCTCGGCCGGCGACGTCCAGTCCGCGACGGAGGCGGT
This sequence comes from uncultured bacterium, assembly GCA_964565925.1. Taxonomy (GTDB): domain Bacteria; phylum JAGRBM01; class JAGRBM01; order JAGRBM01; family JAHCIT01; genus CAZMGV01. Next base: position 56,207 of record CAZMGV010000015.1, on the reverse strand, counting down.
CCAGTTTCTCTCCCGCTGGTTCCACGGAGAGGTCCAGAGCCAGGTGAAGACCCGGGATGGCCTGCCGGAATCGCTGGGCCGGTCTGCGGAGTTCTATAACGCCGGATGCGCGCTGTCCGGAACGGCGGTGGAGGCCTATCGCCATGCTCTCGAAGGGAAACTGGCCTTTCAGGAGTTTCAGCTGGCCAAGACCGATCTCCCGGAAGATTTTCTTGCCAAATGGGTCTTTGAATACGAGCCGGAGCGGTTCCAGACTGTCACGCGGGTGCAGGACCAGAAAGTGATTTACGTGCTCAGATACGCGGGACAGGCAGCCTTCAAAGGATTCGAGAAAGAGGGCGGTATCGACGTCTGGGAAATTATCCTCGCCGATTCCGCCTTCTGCCGGGATCTGCTTGCGCTGCTCAGCAACTCGCCACGAGTCACCCGTCCGAAGAATGCGCAGGTGGTCGGGTGAGTCTGGCTATCGGTGCTTTGACCAAGGCCCTCAGCCGGTCGCTGAAAGCAGCCGGTTACTACGATGAATCGCATCCAATTCTCGCGCAGATCCGCAAACAGGCGTTGGACGCCCTTCAGCAGGCCTGCATGGGTGTCCCGAGCATCACGATCGGCTCGACCGGCAATAAGTTGCTGTTCGATCCAGCGGCGCCACCGCTTGGCGATCCGGCAGCCGTGCAGTTGGCCGAGCACCTGTTCGCCCGATCCATCGTCTCGATAAAATTCGAGAAGTCTGCCGGACCCAAAGACCTTGGTTATCTGATGCTCAGTCTGGCGGAAACGCCGGACAAGATTCGTGCCGCCGGAGGCTTCAAGGAACTGCTCGGCCGTCACATGGTCCGCGGCATCGAACCGGTGGAAGTCGATTTCGACGCCCTGTTCACCGGCAAGCACGTGCAGATCAGCGACCTCGCTGGCGAAGACAAGGTCGTCGAGCGGACGCTCAAGGAAATTCTCCAGATCAAGGAAAAGCGTGCTCGCGTGGGCGATGCCGTGGGCGTCGACATTGCGGGCCTTACTGACCCCAATTCGCTGGGCGAATTCCTCGACGAACTGATGGACAAGGCTGAACCCGGGATTCTTGAACCCGCCGCCGGCGGAAAAGGCGCACCGGGACGCCCGGGTACTGGCGGTAGCGGTGGCTCCGGAGGCGGTTCAGGCAGTGGCGCCGGCGGTGCGCCGGGGGGCGGAAAATCCGCAGGTGTCGCCCTGGGGACCGTGAAATCCCGCATCGGCGGCGGGGGCAACGTCCGGATCGATGCGCTCAATCCCGACGACCTCGCCGAACTGGCTGCAAAAGCCTACTTCGGCAATCACGAATACATGATCGACAAGGGAACCCCGCAGGAAAAACTGGCGGAAAGCGCAAAATTGCTCTCTTCGGTTCTCGCGCGTCTTCGCCCGGATGCCCGGTTCGTCATGCTCCGCAAGCTCGCCACGCAGACGAGGGCGGAAAACGCACCCAGCACGGCCAAAATCGCGGGCGGCAAGAATCTCTCGCAGGCAGTTTCCGACCAGATGGTCGTGGAAGCGATCGGCGCCATCCTGAAGGATCAGGGAGGCGATCCGGACACCGTCGAAGCCATCGCGGAACTGATGCAGCAGATCCGTCCGATCGAATCTGAGCGCAAGCGTCTGCTTGCGGAACTGGATGTCGGATTCAAGAAAACCGGCCATACGATTGATGGAGTTCTCTGGCAGGAGATCCAGTCGAAAGCGCTCAAATCGAACGGTCTGGGCATGCTGGAGCTCTCATACCGCGACACGATGGACCAGCTCGTCCAGGCAGCGCAGGCGCGTATACAGCAGACCGATGCTCCGGCCTCCGTGCGACAGGCGCTGGATACCCTGCAGCCCAAAGCAGTGCTTGGACGTTTCAAGGACCTCTGGATCGGCGTTGTCGGACGGATGGAAGCCCCGCCTGATAACCTGCTCGCTTCCGGAACCGATCTCGCCAAGGTACTCGATACCCAGGGCGCCCCGCAGGCCGCGCTGCAGATCGCCGCTTTCCTGCTCAAGCAGTCGGAGCGAGCGACCCCGTCCAGCGCGCTTCATGCACAACTCCGCGACTATCTGAGCGGGCCCGAGGGAATCAAGCGCACGATACAGATTGCCACTGCCTATGAATGCCGTGGTCCGGTCATGGCGGAGGCGATGCTCGATGCTCTGGAAAGCCCCATAGACAGCAAGATCAAGGAAATCCTGCTCGCCCGGTTCGCCAAACTGGACCAAGCGGGTCTCAACGCCATCGCGGTGCTGGCCCAGAGCGCCAAGCCGATCCGCGTGTTCAATATCGTCAGGATCGGCCTCCAGCTTAACGCCAAAACCGGCACCCAGATCGTCCGCCTCGGTCTGCGCAACAAGGATATTCTGGCCAAGGAGATGGCACTCAAGGCGCTCACCGATTTCCCGTCACCGGAAGCGCTCTCCCTGCTTTCCAATCTGGCGGGGATGCTGACCGATCCGGATACGGCCAAGCATCTCCATCTTGATGACAAGGATCCGGCGACGGAAAAGAAAATTCGCCAGTTTCAGACGCTCGCGATCGGGATCCTTGGCGACTGCCATTCTCCGGCGGCCGTTCAGCCGCTCTGGTATCTGCTGGTCAGGGACGCGGGATTTGGCAAGGCCCATATCGACCAGTTCAGACCTGTGATCGCCAAGGCCCTCAGTGCGAACTCGACGCGCGAGGCACAGGCCGCACTTCAGGCCGGCGTGAGCAGCAAGATCAAAACGGTGCGCGAAGCTTGCGCACGCTATGTGAAGGGGGCCTGATGGCCGCGAACCAGCAGGACATGGCCCGGGACCTGGCGCAGCGCCTTGCCGGCGCCAGCCACAGCCGACGCCTTTACGCCAAAGGCAGCCCCATGTGGCAAAACACGCTCGACGCATTGATGAACGAAATCGCTTCATTCTTTCAGACCATGGGCAATCAGGAAATCACCATCGCTCTGCTGGGCGAGGGGCTTGCCATCGGCGGCGTACCGTTCACGAAGATGCCCGCCAACGTGGTAAGGTTCGTGGCCCAGCTCAAGCTCCGGGACATTGAAATCATCTCGCTCAAGCCCGCTTGCACGGCTACCGATATCGAAACACTGCTTTCGTTCCTGTCGGCCGAAAGCGCCGAAGTCGCCGCCGTGAACGCCAACGTGTGGCTGAAGGAGCGCGGTGTCGAGTCAATCTCCATCAAGCACCTGAAACTCACCCGCACCGCCGGTATGGGGAGCTTCCGGGAAGTCTACCGCGCCGGTGGCGGCGTAATGAAGAAACAGTTCGAAAAGGCCATGCAGACGGGCGTTGTGGATCTGGGGCCCGTCATGGACCTTGCCAAGTCACTCATGGATATGGTTGTGGGATCGAACGCTCCGGTGGCGACGCTGCTCGCCATGCGGGAACGCGACGACTTCTCCTATATCCACTCCGTCAATGTCGGCACGATCGCCGGATGCCAGGCGGCGGCTTTAGGGCTCTCCGAATACGAAATCCAGGAAATTTCTACCGCTGGGCTGCTTCATGACATTGGCAAGACGGCCCTGCCAGCGAACCTGACCTCGAAAAGGGGTCCCCTGACGCCCGAAGAGATGCAGATGCTGTCCCGCCATACACTGGAAGGCACGAAAATCCTGTTTTCGACACAGGGGGCGAACCGGCTTGCGTCGGTGGTCGCATTCGAACACCACCGGGCGCCATCGGCCGACAAGAACCTGCCGCCGCCGCTCGTGGCAAGCCAGCTTGTGGCTCTGGCTGACGCGTTCGATGGCCTGCGGACTCTGCGCCCTTTCGATGACCGGTCCTCCATGCAGGGTGCGCTCGCCTACATGTACGCCAAACTGCGGGGCCGGTTTAATCCGTATCTGCTGGGCCGGTTCGCAACGATGTGCGGCATGTTTGCCGCAGGAGATCTTGTGAAGCTCTCCACCGGAGAGCTGGCAAAGGTAGTGTCTCCACATCCCGAAAGCGCCATCCATCCGACGGTCGAGATCGTCGAACAGGATTCGGGGAGCATGGAGGCCGGCCTCGAGCTGGATCTCACCGAATTTGCACGGGCCACCCCGCCGATTTCGGTCGTCCTGCCGGTTACCGCGGCATTTGCGAATTTGCCTGTAGAAGAACTCGACTGGCTGGGCTGATCACTTCGCCGGAGCGAGCGGCACCACATGCAGTCCCTGCCCGCCGGGGTCTTTCTCGATCCGCGCCTTGATACCGAAATAGTCCCTCAGGTTTTCCGCCGTAAATACGGCTTCAGGTGTCCCGCAGGCGGCGATCCGGCGATCCGCCAGGATAAGCACCCGGTGACAGAACCGGGAGGCCAGCGACAGGTCGTGCATTGCCACAATCACTCCGCTTTCCCTGGCCGCCATATCGCGGATCAAGAGCATCGCCTCGAGCTGGTGGACGAGATCTAGGTTAGAGGTCGGTTCGTCGAGCACCATCAGTTTGGGTACCTGTGCAAATGCACGCGCGATAAATACCCGCTGTCGCTCGCCGCCTGACAGTTCGTTAACGGCCCGGTCCGCCAGATGCACTGTCTGGGTCAGTTTCATGGCTGAAGCGATAATCTCTTCATCACTTGGGCCCTCAACCTGGAATCGTCCCAGATGCGGGAACCGGCCCATATCGACCACCTCCCGCACGGAGAACGAAAACGGAATGGTAGTATCCTGCGGCACGAAAGCGGCGCGACGGGCGATCTCCCGTCGAGAAAGTCCGCTGACGGGAACACCGTCCAGTTCCACTACGCCCCGGTCCGGTTTCAGCATCCCGAGCATGAGCTGGAGCAGTGTCGATTTGCCGCTTCCGTTGGGCCCCACGAGACCCACAAGTTCGCCTGCACTCACCTCGAGAGACACCCCCTCCAGCACCGGCCGGCCCGGATAGGAGAACGAGAGATCTTTGACTTCGAGCAGCGGCACGTCGTTATCAGCTCCTGAAGGCGCTCCGCTGACGAACCAGCAGCCAGACAAACAGCGGACCGCCGGTGAGGGCGGTCAGAATCCCCAGCTGCAGCTCGGCGGGACGGACGATGAGACGGCATAGAATATCCGCAAATACCAGGAACGCCCCGCCCGCCAGTGCCGATACCGGGAGCAGCCAGCGGTGCCCCGGACCCATGAACAGGCGAAGTATATGCGGTACCACGAGTCCCACGAACCCGATGGGCCCTGCGACGGCCACGGTCGCACCTGTAATGGCGGCAGTCGCCGCGATCAGGTTGCGACGGACACGCGGCACATCGACCCCGACGGAGTACGCCTGTGTCTCGCCGAGCACCAGTGCGTCCAGGTCCCGTGAATAAACGAGCACAGCCGCTGCCCCGGCAAAAACGATCGGCGCGGCGATTTTCACATGGTCCCAGTTGCGACCCGCCAGCCCGCCGAGCGTCCAGTTGAGGATCTGGGAAGCCACCTGCCAGTCGGCCAGCGATACCGAGATCAGGAACGAAGTCATGGCGACAAGCATGACCCCGAGGGCGACCCCGGCGAGCAGTAGCGTGTTCGGATCAACCCGGCCCTGCCGGGCGGTCACGGTATAGACCAGCCAGGTGGCACCCGCGCCGCCCAGGAACGTGAACAGCGGAAGCAGCCATACCGACTGGGCGGCCAGCCCGGTAAAAATCGCGGCGACCCCGCCCAGTGCCGCTCCGGCCGACACTCCGACAATGCCGGGCTCGGCCAGAGGGTTACGGAAAAACCCCTGCATGGCGGCGCCCGAGATGGCTAATCCGCTGCCGACGAGGAGGCCCAGCAGTGTCCGGGGCAGCCGCACGTCCATCACCACTGTCTCCTGCCAGGCGGGCCAGTCGCCAGGCGGAGCGATACCGGCCTTTGCAGCGATCATATGCATGGCATGCCAGAAAGATATCTCCGCCGGGCCGAGCAGGATCCCGCCAGCAAAAGCTCCCGCACAGCATGCAAGTGCTATTACCGCAACGATACGGGGGCGGCTCAATTCTGCCAGGCCTCCGGGTGCAACAGCTTCGATATCGCTTCGGCACCGTCGGCAACATAGTGCGACATGCTGATAATTGACCGGTAGGGAACCGAATAAACGCGCCCCGTCCGGACTGCTTTCACCTCCTGCCAGTTCGGATCTTTCAGGTAGCGGTCCCGAATCGGATCGTCGGGGTCATCCGTGTAACGCATCAGCAGAACAACGTCGGGATTCAGGCTGATGGCAGCCTCCAGCGAGAGCACCCGGGACCCGATAATCCCCGCCTCGGAGGCGGCGATATTGTTGCCTCCGGCGGCCTCGATCACCTCGTTAATAGTCGTCCGGCCCCCGTGCGTCCCGTCCCCTTCGATCAGGAACAGCACGCGCGGCCGTTCAAGTCCTTTGACCCGGGTTCTCACAGCGTCAATGCGGGCATCCATTTGCCGGGCGAGTTCGAGGCCCTTGTCATCTTCCCCCACGGCCCGGGCGATCAGTCTGATATTCTGGTGAATGTCGGAGAGGCTCTGATAGCCCGCAATATGCAGAAGCGGCACACCCGCCGACACCATCGTCCGGGTGAAACCGGCGTCCGTGTATCCGGCGACGATCAACAGGTCAGGGTCGAGCGCGAGTACCGGTTCCAGATCTTCGTGAACAGCCGGCATCCCTTTAGGGATACGCGAAGCGCAGTTGGAAGAAATCGCATCCGTCGCCAGAAACGTCATGCCCCGGATTCTTGCGGGATCGATGAGGTCCATCAGAATTTCATCGCTGGAAAGCACCATCGAGACGATCCGGTGTGGTTTCTGCTCAAGCCGCTGCCGCCGTCCGGCCGGATCAATGAGGATTCGTGGAAAGGAGACGCCTTCTATACGACTCCCGGGGAGCTGCGTCGCTCCTATGAGTGCGCTGCTCACCCGTCCGGCGGGCCACAGGAGGCAGATAAGCCCACCGGCGACCAATATGAAAATGAAATAGCGCAAAGCAGGGAATCCCCTGTTTTGCTATACCGGCCCGGCTAGAGGGGTATCAAGGGATCACGGTTCGCTGCGGCGCAGATCGAGGTGGACCGTGTATTCGGCCTTGAAGATCTCCAGCCCCAGACGGGTCCAGACTTTCTGAACAGCGAAGTTCTGAACCTGCGTAGAGATTTCCACCCACCGGGCGCCCATCTTGCCGAAGCGGAGAAAGCCGTTTTCGACCAGCTGGCGGTAAAACCCATATTGCTGGTAACCGGGGCCAACGCCCCCGATTGTCACATGACCACTGCCGTCCAGCAGTTCGAAACCGATATAGGCGGCGAGTTCAGCGCCATCAGCCGTTTCGACGAGATAACAGAACTTATGCAGCGCCGGTTCCGACACGAACCGTACCGACCACTCGGCATACCCCGCTGCCAGCTTGACCGGGTCGTTTGTGCGGGGATTGCACTGGTAGTGGCTCGTGTAAGTTCCAAACAGGCTCTCCGCCAGCTTCCGGATGCGAGGGATATCTGCAGCGGTGGCTTCCCGGAGACGGAACCCCTCCTTCAAGGTCGTCAGCGGGATCTGGTCAGTGGCATTTCTCCGGTAATGGACCAGCGTGTCGCCGAGGCGCCAAGGCGGGCCATCCGAGAGCCACTTCAGGATGTCACCACGGTCGGTCGGGAATCTCAGGATCAGCAGTTCCCCGCCGTCTTTACGGGCCAGGTCCGCAGATGTGCGGACTTCGTCAACCGTATTGCAGGTCGCCCGGAAGATGGGGAATCCGAACCGGGCTGAATCGTAAGGGGATTTTCCGGCGCTCACCCGGCGTTGCCCTTCTCTGCCGATATTACGGACGGCATTTCAGGCGAATTCCCGGAACGAATATATGGAACGCGGGCGAGATTGAACCCCACATAAAGGCGGCCGACATAGATACTCAGCACCGCCATGAACAGGAAAAGCAGCGCGAACATACCGCTCATCATCACCATAAGCGATGGCCAGCCTGTCGGCGCCCCGCCCTGGGCAATGGTTTTGATCACGATAAATCCGCCATACAGGAATCCGAGCGCAGAGACTGCAAAGGCCCCCACCGCCGCGATCGTGAGCGGCAAAGTCGAATAGATCGTCGTGTGCGAGACAATCAGCGAGAGCAGTTTTCCGAATGTGTAGCCGCTGGTTCCCGCAGCCCTGGGCCGGTGGCCGGCCGGTCGCCAGCCGATATGCCGGGTCGAGCGGAAGATCATGGCATCAATGAACGGATATGGCGACGGTGTTTCCACCAGTGCCCGGGCAAGATCGGCACGCAATACCCTCACGTTGGTGATCGGAATCCGACGGTCGTTTCCCATGAAAAACGCCGAGAGCCACTTGTTTCCCCGCGAAAGCATCCGGCGGTAGGCAGACTGTTCCTGCACATCGAAATATCCGTACACACAGTCGAGGTCATCGTTCACCAGTGCCTCGCACATGGGCCGGATATCTGCCGCCGGGTTCTGCCCGTCGTCATCAATCGTTGCCACCAGAGCAGCCGTAACATGACGGAAACCCTGCAGGATGGCGTAGTGCTGTCCCCGGTTCTCGCGCAGCTCTATCACTTTCAATTTTCGCGACGGGTGCTTAGTGCCATAGGCACGGGCGACCTCGGCCACATTATCCGGAGACGCGTCCACAACAGCGATCACCTCGGCATCCGGAAATTCGCCGTAAATCTCATGTAACACACCGGAGAGCGTTTCCGCAGACCGGTAGCAGGGGATCACGAATGAGACCGGCGGGACCGCCATTATTTCTCCTGGCTCAGGAACTTTGTGGCCGATTCTATCACGTCCGCCTGCTCGCCGTCCGTCAGATTGTAAAACAGCGGGAGACGGACAAGGCAGTCCGACAGCTCGTCGGTTTTCGGAAGCGACTCTCCCGATTTGTGAAACTGTCTCCCGAACGGGGAGCTGTGCAGTGACACATAGTGAAACGGCGTGAGTATCCCCTTTTCACCCATGAAACCGATAAACCGGTCACGCTGTTCACGGCTCCTCAGAATCAGGGCGAACAGGTGGTGATTGGGCAGGTTGTGCGGCGGGATTTTCAGGACCCGGACACCGGCCTTCGCAGCCGGCCCAGCCAGTTCGCTCTCGTACCGGTGCCATAACGTCTTGCGTCTGGCAGCGATCTCCTTGAAGCAGTCGAGCTGGGCCGAAAGATAGGCGGCATTCAGGTCAGACATCGTCCAGCTCGAGCCGATATCCACCCAGGAATACTTGTCTGCGAGACCGCTTCTGAACTCGCGACGGTTCGTCCCCTTGTCACGCAGGTGATACCCCCGGGAGAGTATGCCTTCGTCCGCCGAGGTCAGCGCGCCACCTTCGCCCGACACCAGGTTCTTGGTCTCATGGAAGCTGAAACAGCCCAGCGCACCGAATGTCCCAAGCGGCCGGCCATGGCAATAGGCACCGATACTCTGGGCGGCGTCTTCAATCACTGGTATTCGTTTGGTACGGCACAGTTCCATCAGCCACTTCATGTCACAGGAATTACCCGCGTAATGGACCGGTACAACAACCCGGGTTTTGGGTGACAACAGACGCTCCACGTGTCCGAGATCGATATTGCCGCAGTCGTCGCAGTCGGCGAACTTGAGGTCTGCGCTCCTCAATGCAAAGGCATTTGCTGTAGAAACAAAGGTAAAACTGGGCAGGATAACTTCATCTCCCGGACCGATTCCCAGCAGAATCGCACTCATCTCGAGGGCGTGCGTGCAACTGCTGACCAGCAGAGCGGTCTGGGCGAACATGGCGCTGAGGAAATCCTCGCACTTGCGGCCGAAGGGACCGCCTCCGGCGGTGTGCCCCCCCTGCACCGCCTGCATCAGCGCATCTCTCACCCCCTCGACGTGAGTCGGGCGATTGAAAGGGATCCGGATCGGCGTGGCCATGATCTACTTGATGATCCGTTTGCGGATGAGGTTGATTGACAGTGCGAAGGAGACATAGGCGTAGAGTACAAGCCATGACAGATGGTTAAGAATGTTCAGCTGCAGCTCACCGCGGGCCAGTTCCCGGTAGGCGGAAACGGCATGAAACAGCGGCATGAAACCCGCGAGCCCCCGCCAGAACGTACCCAGCTTTTCAACCGGGAAAAAACCGCCTGACAGGAGCCAGAAGGGCGTAAGCACCACGGTGAAGTAGTACGTAAACGAGTCGTAACTTCTGGCGAGCGCCGTCACGAGCTGGGCCATCGAGGCGAACGTAAGGCCCACGACCAGCGAAAACGGGATCGCCAGGATCAGTGTCCAGTGTTCGGCGAGTCCGGCCACCGTCACGACGGTCACGACAAAAAAGCCGCCGATAAGCCCTTTGGTCGCGCCCCAGAAAATATCCCCGGCCACGACTTCTTCGAGCGAGACAGGCGTCAGCATGACTGCCTCATAGGTTTTCTGTCGGACCATGCGGGTAAATGACCCGTACGTGCATTCGAACGACGACGAATACATGACGCTCATGCCCATGGCACCGGGAACGATGTAATGAATATAGGACGTCCCCTGCATCTCCGGAATCATCGACCCGAGGCCGTATCCGAACGCGAAGATATAGAGAATCGGCTCGAACAGTTCCCCGAAAACGGTCGACAGCCAGGCGCCATGCGTCCAGACCAGCCGGTTCCGGTCCCAGACTGTGAATGTCCGCAGTCCTATCCAGGGGAGCGAGAAGACCTGATTCATTCCGACAGCTCCCGTCCGGCGACCTTAAGGAAGACGTCTTCGAGCGTCGCCGGTCGGTGAAGGATCTCACCCACACCGATGGAGCGCACCTGTGACGCCACATCGGACTTCCCGTCCAGGTACAGATACAGCATATCGTTGGCAATTTCGTGCCGGGGAGCAGCCGGCCCCAGTTTGTCCAGAATGAGCCGGGGGTTCTGGTCGCCCAGGAAAATTTCGAGCACTTCGGCACCCACATGCCGGACCACCAGTGCCTCCGGCGAACCGCTGTCCAGTATCTTGCCGTTATCCATAATCAGGACACGGTCGCAGAGCTGCTCCGCCTCTTCCATATAGTGAGTCGTGAGCAGCATGGTCGTCCCCTGACGCTTGAGGAGACGGAGTTTCTGCCAGATCAGATGCCGTGCCTGCGGATCGAGCCCCGTTGTCGGCTCGTCGAGAATCAGCAGTTCCGGCGCATTGATGAGCGCCCGGGCGATAAGCAGCCGGCGTTTCATGCCGCCGGATAGGTTCTCTATCTTCTCGCCCTTCTTGTCCGAAAGATGCACGAATTCGAGTAAATCCCGGGCACGGGTGTGGGCCTCGGCCCCCCTGAGGCCGAAATACCGGGCAAAGACGACCAGATTCTGTTCAACCGTCAGATCGGGGTCAGTAGTGTCATCCTGGCTGACAACTCCGAGGCGGGCTTTCACTTCCTCGGGGGCGCGCTCCGGGTCCAGACCCAGCACATGCACGTCGCCGTCGGTGCGGAACATCTGGCCTACGAGCATCTTGAGGGTGGACGTCTTACCAGCGCCGTTAGGCCCCAGAAGACCGACGCATTCTCCCCCTTCAACATCGAAGTCGATCCCCCGAACCACTTCCAGGTTCCCGAATCGTTTCTCAAGCTTGCGGATTGAAATAACTGCAGACATGCGGATTTATTGCGGATACGGAATGCGATTCAGGAACAGGCTTCGGCGATAACCTTCGACAGCCGTTTCTAACGGCCGGGCGTCCGGCCGGTACCGGGTCAGGCTGTCTTCTCGACGGTCAGGTGCTCGGGGTCTTTACCGTCACGGACGAGCTTGTATTTCACACCGTCAGAACCCTTGAACTCGGCGAACCCCTCGAACGACGTACGCACTTCCTTGATCAGGAACTTGAGAAAGTCCTTGTTGGCGGCGGCCATCTTCTTCAGTTCCGCGATTCCGGTCTGGTCACCGTCAAGGTTCATTCCGCAGACGTCCCCGCTTTCCTGCCCTCGCTACGAATACGGTCAATATAAATGGATTATGGGCCGCGACGCAACCGGAGGCATCCGTGTTTAAGGGATGTGATGGCAGCTATCAGCGACGGGCAGAGGCCGTCCGCCTGGCCGTGGAACCGGATTTCGCCTTCTTGGCCCCGGCAGTCTCGGCACCCATGACAAGCCGGATCCGGTGGCGGATCACTGGCATATCCTGCTCCAGCGCCCGGAGCTTGTCTCTTGGGATGACCAGCACCCGGCAATTGCCCTCGGCAGTGGCCCGGTACCGGGCCAGCTTGCGCCCGTGAACCATGACCTGCTTGCCGAAATAGCGGCCCGCCCCGAGATCAAGCGCCCGGCCCCGGTCGTCCTTGAGAACCTTGCCGTTCAGGGATATCCGGACGGAACCTTCCTGGATTATGTAGATATTCTGGGCTTTGGCCACTTCCGCCTCGCCCACGATTGTCTGCTTGTTCTTGAAGGTCAGCGGTTCAGCTTCGAGTGAAATCCGGTGGATAGCCGATGCGTCGAGACCCGCGAACAGCTCCACTTCCTTGATCGCCTGGCGGTTTGACCACAGGCGCATGAAGGTGTCTTCGAGGTCGTTCTCGGCGACGAACTCCATGAAGAGATCACCCGGAAGCTCGAACACGGTGGAGGCGGATCCGGCCGTCACAGTAGCCGTGCGTTCCATCTGCTGGAGGATTGCGATTTCTCCGAAAAAGTCGCCCCGTTCCAGCTCAGCCACCCGGGTCCCGGCGACGGTCACATCAAAGGAGCCGGCCAGCACAAAGTAAAACGTGTCGCCACGAGTTCCCTCGCGCACGATTGTGTCGCCTTTCTCGAGGTTACGAACCGTTCCGCGCGTGAGAATGATATCGATCCAGTAGCGGTTCTTGATCTCGAAGAGCTTCAAGGCTTCGAGAATTCCGAGCACGTGATAGGGATGCACAGGATCGGCCGGGACAACCCGGAACGAATCACCGGGCTTCGCTACAACCGTGTTTTTTCCCAGTTCGCCGGTGTAGCTCGAACGGTGGGTGACGACGATCTTCTGGTCGGACTTGGCGAAATCCTTCGGATCGAGATGTATCGGCTCGCCGCCGCCATCCATCACCAGCAAGTCGTACTGCTTGCTCATGAAACTCTTGAGGTAGTCGCGTCGGGCCGTTTCCAAGAGACCCTTGTCGGACATTTCGTCCAAACCACGATGGTGGAGCGTATCGCCCGAGATATAGACACTGTGAAGTTTGCCGCCCTTGTCGCGGACAGAGAGTTCCGCACCCAAGGCCGGTATCGAATGTACGCCGTAGAAGAAGCGGAAATCGACGCCAAACAGGCGTACCGGCTCTTCCACCGGGATCGGCATGAAGTCGATGTATTCGCGAACCGCTTCCGGACTTTCACCAAGAATCGCGCCCATCTTGATGAGCAGACATTCGAACACCTCGTTCGTGGAAATTACGAGCGGGCGGTGCTTGTCGAGGAGAAATTCGAGGAAGTTCAGGTGATCGTCATGAACATGTGTGACGATAATCGCCTTGATGGACTCTTTCGAGACGCCGCGCTGGCGCAGCTGATGATGCGTGAATGCCGGGCAATCCCACAACACGGCCACGCCCGACAGCCAGAGCAGGTAGCAGGTGGTCGGGAAATTGGGATCGAACCCGTTCGATGCACCGAGCAGGTCCACCGCGAGGATTGATGGCAGTTGTGCGCTCTGGGCAATAGGCGTCGAATACGGCGGTTCGATCGGCTGGTCGAGAGGAATCGTAACCGTTTCCAGCACGTCCCGGCCCTCTTCAGCACCGAGCAGAACGAACCGGTCATCGCCCAGCTTGCGGATCGAGAGCGGATTATCCTCGTCGACGACCAGGGGAGCGGTATTTGTGCGGTCAAATTCGACGAAATCGATAAAATCATCGATCTGCTTGATCGAACCGTCGGCATTCTTCACTGCCAGATAGTCCAGTTCCGTACGGAGGTATTTACGGATCGAGGGGGCGACCTTCCAGGCCTTCATCTCCTCATCGGTAGGACCGAGCAGCGTCACTCGGAGCATTTCGCACACCCGGTCGCACTGGCTGCGGGTTCCGAAGATCCGCATCTTGAGGCCCTTGGCGAGAGCACCCTGCACGAACACGAAATGGTAGAAAGGGAATTCAACCGCGACGAGCGAGGATCCGTCTTTCAGAAACGTGTCGGGAAGCACGATGGCCGATGGCATCGTGAGTTTCTTCTGGAGAATAACCTTGAGGATCTCGTTCGGACAGCCAAACAAAACCGCCAGCTCACCTCGCTGGAGATGTACACAGCCCGGAGCTACATTCGTCAAACGCATCGTGATCCTCGTCTGTTCCCACGGAACGCACCGTCCACGCGCAACATGCGCGCTCCGGATCGAGGACAGAAGGAGTCCATTCCACTTCCAACTTACATCGTTACCACGCGACGTAAGGCTTCAGATGGGATGGGGGACAAACCAGTAAAAACCGTTAAAATTATCGGGCAATCGGCTAGAATAGTCAACTAACATGTTGAAACGACAGACAGATTCCGGCAGTCAGGACCCGATATAAATCACATGAATACTGCGCCGTGCGTCATTGGAATAGTCACCTGGAACAACTTCCGGTTCCTTTCAGGACTGCGAAAAACAGTTAATTCATTAACTATTACTCCGGTAAAAACTGTCATTTATGACAATGGAAGCACCGATAACAGTGTGGAATGGCTTAAAACGCACTGGCCCGAGGCAACTTTAATAGCCGGACAGGAGAACCTCGGATTTGCCGAAGGACACAATCGTCTTATTGAACTGGCATTCCGAGCGCCGGCTGCGACCAGTTATGTAGCCCTTAACTCCGACGCACTTCTGGCGCCGGATTTTCTGGAAAAGGCACTTCCGGGGCTGGATCCAGCCAGCCGGATTGGCGCCGTCCAGCCCCTTGTTCTTCGGCTCGACGACAACATGCGGCCCACCGGTGTCATCGATACGACCGGCATCGCCTTCGACGTACGTAACCGGCTTTTTGTCGACCGGCACGAGAATACCTCCCCCAGTATGCGGGACGAAATCCCCGGACCCGTATTCGGTCCGAGTGCGGCGGTGGCCGTCTACCACCGGGACTATCTCGAGGCAGTTAAGGATTCCGTCAACGGGTATTTCGACCGGCGGTTTTTCGCCTACTACGAGGATGTCGACCTGGCGTGGCGGGCACGCCGAAAGGGCTGGAAGGCGGTTTTCATCCCGTCCGCGAAAGCGTATCATCGCCGGTACGGCTCAACCCGGTCCCAGCCCGAACAGGAAAAACTGGTATACCGGAACCGCCTGTGGCTCCATCTGAAAAATGAGGGACGGCCGCCGGTGAATTCCATTCGTGCCGCCGCCCGGGAACTGGCCGCGCTCGCCCGGTCTGTGACCACCCGGAGTTATCTGCGGCCTGCGGTGGGCGAGAGGTTCTCAAGATACGGCGAATTTTTAAAGGACTACGATCCGGCGCTTCCGAAGATCAACCCCAGTGAGTTCCCAGCCTAAATCCATCCGCGTCAGATTCCTGACCCAGACCGACGAACTGGGCGCCAGCGCCCGTCTCCGGGCGTACGCCTTCTGGACGTACCTGGCGCAGGAAGGCTTCGTCGTAACGATCGACCCGGCAAATACCGAAGCAACCACATCCGGATATGCCAAGACCGCCCTGATGCGGCTCAGCGGAATCGTCGAGACGGCCGCACAGAACGATGTCATCGTGATCCAGCGGGATTTCGTTAATCATCTTTATCCGTGGATCGAATGGCTTTACGCACAAAGCAACCGCCCGATCATTCTGGACGTGGACGATGCTATTGATGCCCGGCCGCCGGACCATCCGCCTACCTGGCGGACGAAACTGCTGGGGACCTCGAACAAGCTCGAAAAGCTCGCCCGGCTTTCGCATACGGTTGTAGCTGGCAACGACCTGCTAGCCGACAGGATCCGCCCATGGAATCCGAACGTAAAAGTGATCCCCACCTGTCTGGACCTCACCAATTTTCCGCGTCCGGCACCCCGCCCGCTTCCCAAGGACCGGCCGGTCGTGATCGGCTGGATCGGTTCTCCGATGACGACCTTCTATCTGGGGCTCGTGAAGGAAGCGCTGCGGGAGATCTCGAAAAAACACAACATCATTTTCCGGACGGTGGGTGCCAGCGCCCTTTCCTGGGACGGCGTCAAGCTGGACCAGCGGATCTGGAACATGGCGACGGAGCGGGCGGACGTGGAGGGTTTCGACATCGGCATCATGCCGCTCACTGACGACGAATGGAGCCGGTCCAAGTGCGGCACAAAACTGATCCAGTATTTCGCCACCGCCGTCCCGGTGATCGCTTCTCCGGTGGGAATGAATGTGGTCGCTGTGGACAAGGGCCGTGCAGGCCTGCTCGCTGGTACAACCCGTGAGTGGATGGACGCTTTCGAAAAACTTCTTACCGACGGGCAAGTCTACACCCGTCTGTCGGTCGCGGGCCGCGACCGCGCCGAAACCCATTACGATGTCCGGCGATATGTGCCGGTCTGGTCGGAAATTCTCCGGAAAGCGGCCGGACAATGAAGAACCGGCCGCGAATTCTGGTACTGCTGAAAACGCTCGGCGTGGGCGGAGCCGAAACGCTGGTCCTGAACAGCACCGCCTGCTGGGATACTGCAAGATTCGACTATCGCGTCGGCTACATGGGCGCACCCCACGACCTCGAAGCCGGTTTCGAGAAACGGGGATTTCCACCCGTTCCGTTTTCACCGCTGGACCGCGCAAACGATCCGATGGCGGGGGTCGCGCTCGGCCGTTACCTGCGCAGCGAGCAGATTGATCTGGTTCATGCCCATCTGCCCCTGCCCGCACTATGGGCCGGCATGGCGGTAAAAGGCACCCGTACTGCCGTTGTAGCGACCTCGCACTGTGAACCGGGTGGCATGCGCCGGGCCACGGCTCTCATTGCCGGCCGGGCCTGGCCGCTGGCCCATGCCGTCATTGCGGTTGGTGCCGGCGTCGCGCGGACGGTCAAAAATGCCCGGCGTGTCAAGATCATCCAGAACGGTATAGACCTCCGGCAGTTTGATGTAGCGCCGGCTGAGATCACTGGAATACCTTCGGATGCGCCGGTCGTTCTGTTCCTTGGATCGCTGACGCCTGTGAAACGGCCGCTCGAAACGCTTCAGGTATTCGAAGTCGCGGCCAAATTGACGCCAAAACCGGATGCCCACTTTCTATTTGCAGGCGCCGGGCCCCTTGAGGCGAAGCTCCGCAAGCAGAGCGGCACCTCGCCGCTCAAGGACCGCTTACATCTGCTCGGCCAGCGACACGATGTACCCGCACTCGTAAGCCGGGCAGACATTGTATGTCTGCTCAGCGTGAATGAAGGACTGCCGATGGCACTCCTCGAAGGTGCCGCCGGGCAGGCGGCGCTGATCGGTCCGAAATCATCCTCGGCAGCGGGCGACCTGATCGTGGACAACGAGACCGGGTATGCGGTCGACACGGACCCGGAAGCAGCGGCCCGCATCGCGGAACTCCTGAAAAACCCCGCCCTCTGCGAGCGACTGGGAGGAAATGCCCGCAGACGAGTGGAGGAACGCTTCTCGCTCGAAGAGAACGTCCGGCGCACCGAGAATCTCTACCGGGAGGTGCTCGAGGCATGTGCGGAATAGCCGGTATCTGGGGCCCCGGAATGAATCCGGACGAACTGCACCGGCGGGTGCGGGATGCGGTCGCACGTATCGCGCACCGGGGACCCGACGACGAAGGGATCTGGGCCGGTCCGTCGCTCGTCATTGGCCACCGGCGGCTCGTCGTGATCGACAGGATCGGCGGCACACAGCCGTTCAGCGACACGGAAGGCCGCGTCGTTGCCAGCTTTAACGGCGAGATTTACAACCACCGCGAAATCCGCAAAGAATTAGAAGCGGAAGGCGAGGTATTTGCCACCCGGTCCGACACCGAGGTGCTTGTCCGGGGGTTCGCCCGGTGGGGACACGAGGCGTTCCAGCGGTTTGATGGCATGTTCGCCGCCGCCCTGTGGAACACCGCCGACCGGACACTGACTCTGGTCCGCGATCCGGCGGGCGAAAAACCGCTCTTTTACTGCGACGGACTGCTGGCGCAGGGCGCCTCGGGTGTCGCATTTTCCAGCGAAGTTCATTCCCTGCTGGCGCTGCTGCCCGAGGTTCCGGGCGTCAATGCAGAGGGCCTCTGGTCATACCTCACGCTTGGTTACGCCAGACAGCCCCGGCTCCTCAAAGGAATCAAACAGGTTCCGCCCGCACACTGGGTCACTGTCAAAGACGGCCGCGTTACCGAAACAAAACGTTACTGGCGGCCCCGGACCGAACCACTGGACCTTCCTGAAAAGTTCATGCTCCCGCTCATCCGCCGGGCGATGAAGATGTCGGTTGTATCCCGGCTCGAAGCGGACGTGCCGCTGGGAGCGTTCCTGTCGGGCGGTGTCGATTCGTCGATCATCGTCCACGAGATGCGCGCGGCCGGAGTGGAGGAGATCAACACCTTCTCAATCGGCTTCAAGGAAGGCTCCGGGTTCGATGAAAGTCCGTGGGCGCGGTCAGTCGCCCGCCACTATAACACCCGCCACCACGAGCAGATGTTCCGTGTGACGGAAGATATTCTCGAATCCACTCTGAACGCGCTGGACGAGCCAATGGCCGATTCCTCGGCTATCGCCCTCTGGGTGCTGGCTAAACACGCGAGACAGCAGATCACGGTAGCACTTGGCGGGGACGGCGGTGACGAAGTGTTCTGCGGCTATGAGCGGTTCGCCGGTGTCGGGCTGACCGAACGGATGCCGCTAGCAATCCGCAAATTGCTCCAGCCGCTGGCGTCGCTCGTTCCCGATACGGGCGGATACGGGAACCGTGGCGAGCGCCTCCGGCGGCTACTCCGTGACGGTATATACCCTCCCGAGGAACGGCTGCTCCGGTGGCAGTCCCTCTGCCCGCCGGAGGAGTCAGGCCGGATGCTCAAGACCGGGCTTTCGCCAGCGACTGCCTTCCAGTGGCCATTTGCCGATGGACCTAAATCGCCATCCCAGCTTCACCATATTTTGCTCGCCAACTTCGAGAGCTACCTGCCCGATGATTTGCTTGTGAAGGCGGACCGGATGACGATGAACCACGGGCTGGAGCTCCGCTGTCCGTTCCTGTCGAAGGAGCTGATCGACACCGGGTTCTCCCTGCCCAGCCACGGCCTACTGAACGGCATGCGGCTCAAATACTGGCTGAAGAAGGCCTATACTGGCGTGCTTCCAGGCAATGTCCTCACCCGGCGCAAACATGGATTCGGAGTGCCGATTCACTTTTGGCTCCGCAAGGGGTTACAGGAGTGGGCGGCGGCGCGGATTCTTGACTCCCGAAGTCCGCTCTACGATCACCTCGAGCCCGATTCCGTCAAACTCCTCTGGCGCGGTCACCAGGAAGGCGAATTCGACGCGGGCCAGCGGCTGTGGGGACTGATCGTGCTTGACCATTTCCTGCGAAGGATCCGCGCATGAAACGTCCGCTCAGGATCGTCCGTATCATCGACCGGATGAACGTGGGCGGGCCGGCCATCCATGTGACGCTGACGAGCGAGCGGCTGAACGACGGGAAACGGTTCGAAACGCTGCTTCTGCGCGGCGAAATCGCTTCCGGCGAAGGGGACATGAGCTACCTTCTGGACGGCCGCAATATCCGCCAGAAGTATCTGCCGTCGCTCGGACGCAGCATCTCTCCGTTCAATGACCTCAAGGTCCTCTGGCAGGTGTACCGGATACTGCGCATCGAGAAGCCGGACGTCGTTCATACGCACAAGTCGAAAGCTGGCCTTATCGGCCGTGTGGCGGCGTTCTTCGCAGGTGTGCCGGTAAGAATTCACACGTTCCACGGCCACGTCTTTCACGGTTATTTTTCACCATTGGTTTCAAAGACGGTCGTGCTGCTGGAGCGGACCCTCGCGCTTATTACCGACCGGATCTTTGTCGTGGGAGATGAGTTAAAGATTCAGCTTACGCAGACCTACCGGATCGCCTCGCCGGAAAAGATTCTCGTTGTGCCACTTGGCCTTGATCTCGCCCAGTTCACCGAAGCTGCCCGCCGGGAACCGGAAACTCACGCCAGAGAACAGCTCCGGAAATCCATCGGCGTGCCACCGGACCGCAAGCTGGTCTCCATCGTCGGCCGCCTGACGAAGATCAAGAACCATGACCTGTTTCTGGAGATGGCAAAACGAGTGCTTGCCTCCCGCCCCGATACCGGTTTTGTCATTGTCGGCGGTGGTGAGCGTGAAGCTGAACTGAAAACTCTGGCGAAATCGCTCGGAACCGACGGCCGCGTTCATTTCCTGGGTTTCCGTAACGACACGGCAAATCTCTACGCGGCACTCGACATGGCGATCATTAGCTCAGACAACGAAGGCACCCCTGTAACGCTCATCGAGGCGGGCGCCGCCGGACTTCCGGTTGTGTCTACGGACGTCGGCGCGGTGCGGAGTGTGGTCCGAGACAACGAGACCGGATTTGTCGTCCCGGCCGGTGACGCTGGCGCGCTTGCCGACCGGGTGATCCGCCTGCTCGATGACCCTTCGCTGGCCAGACGGTTCGGAGAGGCGGGTCAGAAGCATGTGCTCGCGAATTTCTCCATCGAAAAGCTCTGCGAAACCCTCGGCCGGCTGTATGAAGAGCTGGTCGAAGAGAAGGCCGGCTGAATCTTACGGCCGCCGCCACACGCCGTCGAATCCGGTCGCACTGATATCCTCATCCGGATAACCCCGGAGCCAGGGACGGGTTTTCTTCTGGTCAATGAGTGCAACGTGCCGCTTCACTTCAAGAGCAACAGCCTGAAAACCGGTATCCTTCAGCAAACCCTGCCAACCGGAGAGCCGCAAGCGGTTCACATAAGCTGACCGATTGGAAGTCATCGCCCTCCACAGGGTATCGGAATACCGCAGGCAGTCGAGCCACTTCGTTTCATCCTGCAGATAATAGTGGTCGCGCAGATCGGCACGGACGAGAAGCCTGCCGCCCGGCACCAGCACCCGGGCGATTTCGCGCAGGGTTGTCTCTGGTTCGCGCAGATGCTGAAACACGTTCGACGACCAGACGACATCGAACGATCCGTCGCCGAACGGTAGCGCCCGGCCGTCGTACATCCGGTAGTCGATCTTCCGCTCCGCATCCGATTGTGCTGTGAAATACGGATTCACATCTACGGCGGCGGCCGACTTCGCGCCGTCTGCAATCGCCTTCAGAAGTACGTCCGGCGTATGACCGATACCGATCTCGAGAACCTGTTTGCCGCTGACTTCCGTGTATGCCCGGTAGAACCGGTACACGTCGTCCACCCGCTCGGGCACCCGGTTGAGACCGGTCGAAACATGCCGTCCCTGCGCCCACCGGCGTACGGGACCGATACCCATGAGCAGGTTCTGGATGATCTCTTTCGGGGGGAACATGACGGGAGTATAGCTTACGCGGTCAGTTTCACCTTCACCCAGGCCCGTTTTCCGGCCTTGATGGTGAGTTCTACAGGAGCCTGATAGCTGGCCTTGGCGTCCGTCACTTTTTCGCCATTTACAGAGACCGCACCCGCTTCGATCTTCCGGCGCGCGTCCTTCTTCGATTCAATCGACAAGTCGGCCATTACATCCGGCATCGACAGCAGATCGAGAAGAACAAAGTTCGCGCCATTAAGAATCCGTTCCTTGATCTCGTCCGGCGTCTCGCCCTTGGAGAACTGCGCGGTCCAGTCTTCTTTGGCTTTCAGTCCGGCATCGGCACCGTGATACCGGTTGACGATTTCCACCGCGAGCGCTTTCTTGGCGTCCATGGGGTGCCCGGCCTTGCGGCGCGCAATCTCGTCCAGCGGCTCGGCCGACAACAGTTCGTAATATTTCCACATCAGATCGTCGGAGACGCTCATGAGCTTGCCGAACTGCTCGAGTGGAGCCTCGGTAATGCCCACGTAGTTGCCGAGCGATTTGCTCATCTTGTCCGTGCCGCGGATGCCTTCGAGCAGCGGCATCGTCAGGATGCACTGCGGGTGCTGCTTGTAGCCTTCCTGCAGGGCGCGGCCCACCAGCAGGTTGAACCGCTGGTCGTTGCCGCCCAATTCCACGTCCGCCTGAAGCGCTACCGAGTCGTATCCCTGCACAAGCGGATAGAGGAACTCGTGGATGTGGATCGGCGTCTGCTTTGTGTACCGGTCCGAGAAGTCGTTGCGCTCGAGCATCCGGGCGACCGTGTAGTGGGCGGCGAGCTTGATCAGATCGCTCGCCGACATCCTGTTCATCCACTCGCCGTTGAACCGCACTTCCGTCTTCTGCGGATCCAGTATCTTGAACACCTGAGCCTTATAGGTCTCGGCATTCTTCCGGACTTCTTCGTCGGAGAGCGGCGGGCGGGTTTCGTTCTTCCCCGTCGGGTCGCCGATCCGCCCGGTAAAGTCGCCGATCAGGAAGATCGCTTGATGGCCCAGCTCCTGGAAGTGCCGCATCTTGTGCAGCAGCACGGTATGGCCCAGGTGCAGGTCCGGCGCCGTCGGGTCAAAGCCCGCCTTCACCCGCAGCGGCTTGCCGGTCTTGATGGAGTTGCGGAGCTTGTGCCTGAGGTCTTCCTCGGGAACGATCTCGACCGCGCCCCGGCGGATCAGGATCCACTGGCGGTCGAACTCCTTTTCCTGGTCGGGAGTAAGTTCGATCTTCGCGATTTTCGACTCAGGCTTGGTTTCGGTCTTTTCGGCGGTCACGCGGCTCTCGTTTCCTCAAGCGCCCGGTTCACCCGGACGATGGAACGGCTCTTTCCGGTTTGGGTGTCGATGTCAATGACGACCCCGCACAGGCGGCCGCCCTTCTCCGACATTTCGCCCTTTTCGGGGATCTTGGTGATGAAGCGCCGAAGCGAAATCTCCGCGTTCATGCCGATCACCGAATCGTAGGGGCCGGTCATGCCGGCGTCCGTGATGTAGGCGCAGCCCTTGGGCAGAATCCGCTCGTCCGCCGTCTGCACATGCGTGTGGGTGCCGACCACGGCGCTCGCCCGCCCGTCGCAGTAGTAGGCCATCGCCTGCTTCTCGGATGACACCTCTGCATGCATATCGACGATGATGCAGTTTGTTTCTTTGGCCAGCTCGTCCAGCGCCTTTTCGGCCGCTTCCCACGGATCGCTCGGGACCGGGTTCATGAACACGGCACCCATGATGTTCACGATCCCTATTTTCACTCCGTCCGGACCGTCAATTACGAGCGAACCCTTGCCGGGCGTCCGGGCCGGATAGTTGTAAGGCCTGAGCAGCAGCGGGCATTTATCCGCCTCGATCGCCGGGATGATCTCGTGCCGGTCGAAGACGTGGTTACCGCTCGTAAGACAATCGGCGCCCGCGTTCACCAGCTCCCGGTAGATGTCCGGAGTGATCCCGTGACCCACCGCCGCGTTCTCGCAGTTGGCGATCACAAGATCGACCCCGAACTCCCGGATAACTCCGGGCAAAAGCTGGCGGAACGCCTTGCGCCCAGCGTTGCCGAAAATATCGCCTGAGAAGAACAGTTTCATCCGGTTATCGCGCAAATTCCGTCGCCCGCGTTTCGCGGAAGACGGTGATCTTGATCTGGCCGGGATAGGTCACCTCGGCCTCGATCTTCTTGGCAATCTCGCGCGACAGCAGGAACGCCTGCTCGTCGTTCACCTTCGAGTTGTCCACCATGATACGGAGTTCGCGGCCTGCCTGAATGGCATAACTGCGTTCCACGCCGGGGAAGCTGCTCGCGATCTTCTCGAGCGACTCCACCCGTTTCACGTAACTCTCCATCTGCTCGCGGCGGCTGCCCGGGCGTGCAGCCGAGAGCGCGTCCGCTGCCTGCGTAATCGCCGCCCAGATCGTCGGCGGATCGTCGTCGTGATGGCAGGACACGCCCACGATCACATCTTCCTTTTCGCCGTATTTCCGCAGGATGTCGCCGCCGATATAGGCGTGCGGGCCTTCCACCTCATGGGATACCGCCTTGCCCACATCGTGCAGGAATCCGCAGCGCCGCGCCTTGGCGACGTCCAGTTTCAGTTCCGATGCCATGATGCCGCAGATAAAGGCGACTTCCATGGAATGGGTCAGCTGGTTCTGCGTATAGCTGGTCCGATAGCGGAGCGAGCCCATCAGCTTCATCACTTCCGGATGAACGCCAGTGAGTCCCAGGTCGATCACCGCCTGATCGGCCGCCTCCTTGCAGGACTTGTCGACCTCGCGCTCCGACTTGGCGACCACTTCCTCGATACGGGTCGGGTGGATGCGGCCGTCCTGGATCAGCTTTTCGAGAGACCGCTTGGCCACTTCGCGCCGCAGCGGGTTGTACCCGGAGATAACGATCGTCTCCGGTGTATCATCGATGATGAAGTCCATGCCGGTAGCGACTTCGAGCGCCCGGATGTTACGGCCCTCGCGGCCGATGATGCGGCCCTTGATCTCGTCACTGGGGATTTTCACGACGCTCACCATGCGCTCGGCGGCGTAATCGCCCGAGTAGCGATTGATGGCGAGCGATATAATTTTCTTGGCGCTTTCCTCGGCTTTCTCTTTGGCCTGTGCCTCTGCCTGCTTGAGAATCCGGGCGCCTTCCAGCTTGGCCTCGTCTTCCACGGAAGCCAGCAGCTGCCGCTTGGCTTCGTCGGCCGTATAGCTGGCCGCCTGCTCAAGCTGCCGCTGGAGCTGCGAGTGCTTTTCTTTCCAGGACTGTTCCTGGCTTTCAAGCGTGCGGTTCTTTTCCGCCAGCGCATCTTCCTTGCGCTTGAGATTGTCCTGCTGGGCCTTGATATCGCGCTGTTCGCGCTCGAGACGGTCCAGCCGGCTCTGCACGTCGCGCTCCTTGTCCTTCATCCGTTTTTCGGACTTCTCGGCTTCGCGGAGCGAATCACGGACGTCCTTTTCGAGGTCCTCGCGGGATTTCTGCGCCTTGTCGCGGGCCCGTTCGACGATTTCCTTCTCGATCTCGCGGGCGCGCATCTCAGCCTTCTTGATCATATCCTCGCGGATCCGCTGTGCTTCGGCCAGCGCCTGCTGCTCACGGCTGCGGCTGAAGAACATCACCCCGACAACACCGATGACGAGGCCCCCCAGTGCGGCCCCCACGGTGATAAGCTGTTCCATCATGTCCGGTTCTCCTTTTTATTTCGGGTATCGAGGAGACGGGCGTCGGTGACGATAAAGTCGACCGGACGGTCCCAGGCCTCCCTCGGTAGTTTGTCGAGCACATGCGCGTCCGGAGCGACTCCGATTTTCACGCCTTTGAACCTGTCCAGTACGCGGTCGTAGAAACCCTTGCCGCGGCCCAGCCGGTAACCTTCGAAATCGTACGCCAGCGCCGGTACGAGCATCGCGTCGAGTTCGTCGAGCGCCACCTTCGGGCACCCCGCGGGCGGTTCGGGAATTCCGAATGGGCCTTTCTCGAATGCTGCATCGGTCCGGGCGATATAGAATTCCATCAATCCGTCGGCCAGCACCTTCGGCCACGCGAGCCGGACCCCTTTGCTCTCCAGCGTGCGGGCGGCGGCCAGAAGATCAGGCTCCGGCAGTTTTGCAAAGAAAAGTGCAAGCGTTTTGACCCCGTCCAGTGCCTTGCCTGCTGCCGCCATCGAAAGCAGCTGTGCACCTGCCAGCCGGGAAATCTCCGGGTGGCTGCGGCCGGTCACATCCAGTTCGCAGAACCGGGACCGGAGCATGACCTTCGAGGTGGCGGCGGGGCTCTGCACGGACGCGGCTGACTCCTTGGCGGGCGCAAATGGATTGCGTCCCGGATGCAGTCAGCCGGAGGCTCTATGAAGGTCCGGCCGCAGGGGCCATGACCGCAAGTGAGGGGACGGAATATGACGGGGAGATCCCCGCCGTCTGATCAGCGCTTCAGACGAATCCACCGACCGGGTGGCGGCAGGGCACGAGGCCCTCCCCCACCGGTCCTGCGAGGTCCGTCTGGCACGCGAACCCGCTGGAGCCTTCCGGAAACAAATCCGAAAAAAACTCCGTTATTGCGGGCGCTGTGAGGATTTTTCTCGACAAACGTGTTCACGAAGGTTCCCAGAACCCCCAGAAGCACGCAGATCGTCAGAAATATAATCATTCGCTTTGTAGTCAGTCTTCCGTCCCGGCCGCTTTGCGGAGGACCATCAGGTCCCGTCCTCAAAAACAGCCCGGTTAACTGCAAACAAAATTATACCCCGTTGCGGGTTGCCGTGGCAATCCCGGAACGGGGTATTGGTGATAGTTTCCCCCAGAACGCCGTGCTGCCGTCGTGTTCCTGAGACCCACACCTAAAAAGGTGGGTGTCGTGATACCGGTAAACCTTGTCGGGTTCCTGCCAGGATCGCCGTGAGCTGGCGTCGGGTTAACGACGCGGCGCGGCGCGATCAGCAGCCTCCCAGGCCCCGGTTGGAACAACTCCCAGAATACTCGAATAGGCTCAGAGAACTTATAACGGTCTGTTCACGAGCGTCCCAGGGGGTATTTCAAACCTTATGTAAGCCCGGTTCCATTGGCCCTTTCCGGCCTACCTTGAACAGAACCAGACCTATCAGTAGTGCTACGTTCGGAGCCTACTGGCAATACCGAACGTCTCTATACGCTCCTATCTACCTGGAAAGACTCCGGATTTTATTTAGTTGCCAAGTAGGTTATACAGTCGCCGACTGCGGGCAGGCCGGTTTTCGGCCCGGATACCGCAGAAAAACCTGAGAACTGGCTGATACGAATGGTCTGGCGCTTCCTCGTCACCGTCTACATTTTCTCCAAATATACGCTGTTCAAGATTTTTGACATCGTCGGGCTCCGTCGTGTCGGGGCATTCCTGACCGGCCGCCAGTATTTCCGGCTGACGGCACCGGTCCTGATGCGCAAGGCGTTCGAGGATCTCGGGCCGACCTACATCAAGCTGGCCCAGATCATCGCCTCCAGCGAAGGGCTGTTCCCCCGGGAATACTCAGACGAGTTCCGCAAGTGCCTGGACCGTGTCCCGCCTTTCTCATTCCACGAGGTCGAGAAGACGATCCAGGAAGAGTTCGGCAAACCGTACGACCAGATCTTCCGGACGTTCGAGATAAAGCCCATCGCCGCAGCGTCCATTGCGCAGGTACATTTCGCCACGCTCACCAGCGGCGAAGAAGTGGTCGTGAAGATTCAGCGCCCGCATATCGAAGAACGGGTCGTCAACGACATGAAGATCATGTACCTCATTGCCCGGGTCATCCAGGCGACCGTTCCGCACATGGAACTGGCCAACCCGGTGGGCGTCGTCGAGGATTTCAGCAAGACGATCATCGAGGAGCTGGATTTCCGCCTCGAAGGCCGCAACATGGACCAGTTCAACGAGATCATGAAGCTGGCCGACAACGCCGATGTCGTCGCACCGCTCGTTTACTGGGATTACGTGACCAAACGGGTGCTTACCATGGAACGGTTCAAGGGCTGGCGCGTGGACGACTACCAGGCGATTCTGGCTTCACCCTACGACTCCGAGGACAAACTCGTGAAGGGGCTGCGCGGCTGGTTCCAGTGCCTGATCATGCATGGTTTCTTCCACGGTGACGTTCATGCAGGCAACCTGATGCTACTGCACGACGGCCGTGTCGGATTCCTCGACTTCGGGATTATCGGCCGTTTTCAGGAAAAACAGCAGAACATGGTGCTCGAGTACATCATGGCGTTCCAGCGCGGCAATTTCCGCAAGCTGGCCGAAGTGCTGGTCGAGATGGGCGGCGTGGGCGAGTCGGGAAAGGCCGTGGACCTGGACGCGTTCGCCAAGGACCTGGAGACGTGTTACGGCCCCTGGCTGCAGACATCATTCTCGAAGCTCAAGTTCGGCGAAGTTCTGCCCGAAGTCATGCGTGTGGCGGTGAAGCACCGGATGCGGTTGCCCAACGAGTTCGTACTCATCACCAAGCAGATGCTCTACTTCGACCGGTATGCGAAGAACCTCGCGCCGAAGCTCAATATTTTCAATGATCCCCGGCTGGTGGGTTTTATCCTCACCGACTTCACCAAAGCCAAGCAGTTGAAGGAAGCCGCCAAGGCATCCAAACCCGCGACGGCCTGATCTCCATTTTCCCGGCAGGCACTCAAGCGCCCGACCAGGGTTGCGAGAAGAAGTCGTTGACGGCCGCGTTCATGATGCCCGTGCCCAGGCAATGGTAGGGCACGTACACCATGCCGCACCGGCCATCGAGCTCACGGAAGAAGAAGATATCCGTGTCCTGTTTGCGGCCTGAGCCGCTATAAACGTAATAAAGCTTCGTAATATCCACCTTGCGGGTGATGAACGGGAACGACTCCTCGCATCCCAGCGGCGTGCCCCACTCAAAGCGCAGCAGATCGCGCAGCGTGTCGCCCAGCTCCGGCGGAACCCCAAACCGTTTCTGGTACAGGAACTCGACCGTGATGGACTGCGGGTCCTGCTTTTTGGTGCCGCCAATTTCCATGGTGAGCAGCTTGCTCAGGTCGCCTTTGCCCTTGTCCTTGATCTCCGGCAGGTTGAACGGCAGGCGGCGGATATAGAGCTGGTTCAAGGCCTTCTCCACCTTGCCGGCGGACTGGGAGACGTAGAACTCGGGCGTGAGCTGGGTGACTTCAGTCGCCAGCTTGGCCACAAGCGGAGCGTAATCGCGCGAGATCGCCGCGTAGGTCTTGATGTCCCCCTTGGGAGCCTTGTGGATCTTCTCCGACATCTCCATCAGGAGCTTCGAGTAGCGGGCAGTGAAATGCACCAACCGCCCCTCGATGCCGGTCACCTTTTCAAGCTTCTCGAATACCGCTTCCTGCGGGCCGGCCAGTTCCACCGGAGGCGGAGCGGATTCGTCACCGCCAAGGATCGAATCAAGCGTCGGCTCGTCGGCCCCGGCCATCGGCGGCCGGCTGAGGGCCGGATTGAGCGGACGGGTCCCCGCCGGGCGGGAACCTGATGCCGGGACGGCGGGTCTAGGGGCCCCACCTCTCGGGGCAGATTTCGGAGCCGCCGCAGCAGTCTTTCCGCCGCTTTTCAGAACCGACTCCCAGGCCGTGTTGCCCTTGGAGTTGGTCATGTACTGTTTTGCCTTGTCCATCTGGCCAACCGGCTGATTCTCGGTAATACCGAGCAACTTCTTACCGAGCATCAGGACTACGCCTTCCACGAGGTTCTGGACGAGGTTGTCCTCGGTGAGATCGAACTGGACCGTCGTCGTAGCCACATCGGATTTAAAAACCTGAAGAAGATAATTCCTGACGTCGTCTGCACTCGCCTGCTTCAAGTCCTGAAGCGAGAGTGCCTGGCCCTGACGTCCGATTACGACAACCAGGCAGTACTGAACCGCACCGGCCGCATTGGTGACATTGACGACAAGATGCAGCTTTTCCTGTTTGGAACCGCGGCTGATCAGTTTGAAACGAATATCCTGCACGAGAGAGAGCTTGCTCCGTAGCGGTTTACTTTGTGACGGATTCACCCTTTGAATCCGCTCTGTTCCCCCGAATCAGGCATTTCCAAACGAAGGCCGCTCCGGCCGCGAAAAGAATGAACGATATAAACTGGCTTGTCGACAACAGACCGCCCAGAACGGTACCCCGCTCGATAATATCACCCCGGAATATCTCGATGACGTAACGCAGCACGGCGAGCTGCATCAGGAGAATGCCACCGATAACCCCGTCCGGCAGATTCTTGCGAAACAGCCAGTTACCCACGAGAAACATCGAGAGCCCCTTGAGCGACATGAATATCTGGGTCGGGTACAGCGGCACTCCCCGGTATTCCGGATGCACGTTAAACAGCAATGCACGAGGGTCTGTAAACGTCAGTGTAAAGGGAAACCAGGAGGGGGCCGGAAGACCGTAGTCGTCTCCGGCCGAAATACAGGCGAACCGGCCAAGAAACAGGCCAAGCCCCAGGCCGATCATTGCGCAGTCGACGGCGGCCGGTACATTGAGCCTGAGCTGCCGGGCTTTCCAGACACCAAGGCCAAAAGCCCCGATAACGCCGCCGAACATGACCAGGCCGCCTTCCCAGATCCGGAAAATACCGAAGAGATCATGGGCAAACAGTTTCCACTGGACAATACAGAAAAGCAGTCTGGATCCGACGATGGCGCCAAGAGTCGCCCAGAAAGCAAGATCCATGGCCGAATCGAAATCGGTTACGCCACGCTTTTCCATGAGGCGGCTGATGTACCAAATACCCACACCGAGCGCGAAAGCTAGCAGCACGCCGAAAGTGTGAAGCCTGAAAGAGCCGTATTCGAACAGGATGGGGTACATTCGTACCGGTCAGTGCAACAACCCGGGCGCCAAATCAACACCTTAACGGGTTCCTGAATGCCTTTTCATTCGGTATTCCGGCCGGCTGTGCTCCTTTGAGCGGGACCCTTGCCGGTTGCTCTCGTCCGGAACCGTCCAGCCAAGGAAGCGCGACGCAGGCAGCCGGGCGCCGGCCACTTCCTCCAGCAGATCGAGTGAGAACCGGTCCAGAGACGTCAGGATACCCGGCCGGGTTTTGAGCCGGCTCCAGCGTTCGGGCGGTGTCCGGCGGAAATAGTCGAACGTCTTCAGTTCGTCGGGTGTCACCCGGTCTTCTTTCGTCACCGGCGTGCAGTGACCGCAAACTGGTCCCTTCGCACTGCGCACGAACTTCCACGCGGTTTTATCGAGCGACCTGCCGCATTCGACACATCGGCCGAAATCGGGAGCCAGCCCCTGGCGGGCCAGCAGTTCGAACGTCACGACCGGCCTCACAACGCCTGGGTCGAGCTTTGGATCCGACACCAGTTCGAGCCCCTTGAGCAGTGTCTCGAACAGTTCCGGAACAGGTACATCGGGCGGTGCAAAACGATCCACAAAATCGCACCAGAGGGAAATCGTCGCCAGCCGTTCCAGCGACGGCGCGAAGGGCTCATTTATTGCCTCCACCCGGCCAAGCAGCGCTCGTCCGGCCTGCCCCTTGCTGAAACGGCGCGAGGGCCGCCAGCTCGCCAGTACGAGCCGGTAGAGATCCAAGGAAAGTCCGAACCGGTCCCTGGACGCACGTGCGGATTTGCCGACGGACGCCACCTTGCCGTAATTCTCCGTAAAGAGAATCACCATCCGGTCAGATTCACCCAGATCCACTAACCGGAGCACAATCGCCCGGTCAGTCAGTTCGCCAGTAGCTCTACCCGTTGCCATGGAATAAAACTTCTTACCATGAATACGTCGACCTTTCACGGTAAAGTCGCGTTCGTCACCGGCGGTGCATCGGGGATCGGACTCGAACTCTGCCGCACGCTGGCGCACCGTGGCGCAGTCGTCATTATTGCCGACCGGGACGGAAACGGGACTGTCCGGGCGGCCGCGGAAATTTCCGGGAGGAACGGAGCGAAGGCCGAAGGCCTGCAGCTCGACGTCACCTCGGCGGACGCGTTTCAGGACACGGCACATGACGTCATAGCCAGGCACGGCCGGATCGATTATCTCTTTAACAACGCGGGCATCAATGTCATCGGCGACGCCCTCGACACAACGCTTGACGACTGGAATCGCGTGATCGACGTGAACCTGCGCGGTGTCGTCCACGGAATTACAGCCGTATATCCACTCATGGCCCGGCGAGGTTCCGGGCATATCGTTAATACGGCATCGGCGCAGGGACTCGGACCCGCGCCGTGGGCCACTGCCTACACTGCCACCAAGTTCGCCGTTGTCGGCCTGTCGCTTTCACTGAGGCAGGAAGCCGCTTCACGGGGCGTGCGGGTAAGCTGCGCATGCCCCGGCTTTGTCAATACCCCGATCCGCGACAATGCACGCTATGCCGGTATCACCCGGGGTGATTTCGAGAAAGGCTCGCTCTT
Organism: uncultured bacterium; assembly: GCA_964565925.1. Classification (GTDB taxonomy): domain Bacteria; phylum JAGRBM01; class JAGRBM01; order JAGRBM01; family JAHCIT01; genus CAZMGV01. Next base: position 24,520 of record CAZMGV010000015.1, on the reverse strand, counting down.
CAAGCCGATGTCTGCCTCCGAATGCGCGGAAGTAATCCTGAAAGGTGTGGGGAAAAACCGGGGGATCATTCCGGTCTCGGCCGAAACGCACCTGCTCTGGTGGGCATATCGGCTCGCACCGGAGCTACTCGTCGATCTTATGGCAAAGGTTTACGAAAAACGCCTCCGCCCATGAGGGTGAGTGGTCTCTATAACAAGCCCCGAAGCCAGCGGTCGTAGAGTTCCTTCGAGTCGACACCGTACACGGACTTGAATGCCGCGTCAGTGTCTGCCCCTTGTGCAAAAGCATCGACCAGTTCCATCAGCTTACGGGGCGGGAACGTCGTCCGCAGGTATTTCACGAACGAAAGTGACTGCCCGTATAAATAGTACGCCGTACTGCCGTTTTGGGCATTCCAGTTGATCGAACCAATTTCCTTGATCGTCGGCGGAGGCATACCTTTTCCCGGTTTGAAACTGCGCCATTGGTAAGCGGCATTTCCCGGCTCCATCGACTGCGCGACCCCCTCATGCAGCCATCGGGGGATACTGTTTTCACCACGTCCTGCACGTTCATGTATTACTGCATGAGTGTACTCGTGGTACAATGTGTTTTTTGCATGGTCATCTATACGGGTCGCCTGTTCCGACGGTATGCGTATCTTGTGCCCGTCAAAAAATCCTCCGGACCAGTCCGGAGCGAACCCGCGCGCCGCCAGTTCCCGGTATGAACCGCCCGTAAAAAGAATCAGCGAGGTTTTCTCGCGCGGCGTATAGTCCAGTGCCCGGCTCACGTCCCGGTATGCCAGCTCCATTACATTGAGCAGCTGGTAAGCAGCTGCCATATTGACCAGACCATCGAACTCCACCCGGAAGTGTGCGCTCTCGCGGTCGGTGTACCCCTCCGTCACCACCTGCTCCGACTGTATGCGGGCCAGAAGGTTTTCCGCTTTCGGGTCGCCAGGATGACTCGACAGGTGCTCCTTCAGATAGCGGATTGCCCGGCCATCATCGTTGCGGTCGTGATAAAGCTGCCCGAGCGCGCCTGCAAAATCCCCGCTGGCACCGCCCCGGTCCATATATTCCTCGAGATGTTTGATCGCCGAGTAATGGTCGCCGGTCGTGAATGCGGCCATACCCCACGGTTTCAGGTGATCGGCAAACTCGGGACCCAGTGCATCGGCTTTTTCAAACGACGCGATCGCACCGGTGGCTTCCCCTAGCCGGCGGAACCGGTACTGCCCCTCGTAGAAATAGGTGTAAGCGCGAAGCTGGCGGATGCTCCGGGCTGAAGCTGGAAGCAGGACTTCCAGTTCATCGAGCTTTTCCAGCGCCATACCGTAGTCGGCGATTCTTCCCGCAGACGTATAGGCATGCACAACGGTTGCCGCCTTCCGTTCCACCTCTTCCGATGGGGCCGGGAATTCAAAAACGATCTCCGGACGGCCGCAATCGGGATTGGCCGGGATCTTGAGCTCTGGTATGCCCACCTCGCCTGCCTCGCCAAACAGTTCGGAAAGAGTATCGGCCACAGACGGTTTGCCGGCCGGTGCGACACCACCCGGAACAGGTCTCTGGATGCCAGAAGGTGTATCTGCCGTACCATTTGAAGGCGGTGTGCCGGGTGGAGCCTCTCCAGGCCCTTCCGTAACATCCAATGCCCGCTTGAGATCATCCAGCGTCGTGCGTGAGCACCCGACAGCGCCTGCGAGCAAGGCAAGCACCCAAGCCATAGTCACGGCACGGATGCCGCGGTCGATATTCATTTCGCGGGCTTCAGCTCCGCCGTCACGGAACTCATGATCGTGAAAACATTGTTCCGTGACGGCATGTTTTCATAGCGAATGATAATATCGTCGTGCGTGTCATGGTTGAGGTCCGTTGCATACGTGAAGAACGAGCACGGCACCTTGTAGCTGTATGAATCGGCGCCGTATTTCGACGGCGACGAGAGGGCGATGGTGAGTTCATCCGGACCTCTAGCCTGCATGAAATCGCGCCGGCCATCCCCGTTAAAATCGTTATTGAACAGGTAGCTCGCTCCGAAGGACGAGTTTGTCTGTTTCGACTGGAACGAGAAGCTCCAGTTGTCCGTCAGTGTCGGCTTCTGGGGAAACGTCCCGGCCGCCTTGTCGAAATAGTAGTAATTGTATTGGATACTCAGCGACCCGAGCGCGAAGAACCGGATGAGCTGCGTGATCCCGAACGGAAAATACTGGATAGCCACGTCCGGATAGCCGTCCCCGTTGAAGTCGCCCGTCCGGGCCGTTTCGGAGAACCCCCCCGTGACCCAACGGCGCTCGGGCTCTTTAGAGAACTTACCCCCATGATTGAAGAAAACAGAAGTCTCCATCCCGAGTTCGAAACTGGCCAAGTTCGTGATCTTGAGTCGGGTCGCCAGAACGTCCAGCTGGCCATCCCGGTTGAAATCGACGAGGAACGATCGCGTCACCGCCTGTAACCGCGAATATTTAAGGATACTCGTGAAGGTAAAGAGATGCATGTCTATCTCTACCGGGCTCTCCTCGAACCGGCCCCCGCCCTTCCCCCTGAACACCGATAGCCAGTCGAACCGCACCGCCGTCAGGTCCGGTATCCCGTCACCGGTCATGTCTCCGTAGTTGATATCAGGTACATCGATCGTCCCCCGGACGGCCAGCTGCGACACCCGGTTAATGATGACATCGTTTTCCCAATGCGAACCCCACAACGTCCGGAGCGGCATGTCGAGATATTGGAGCCGGTTCCAGCCCTTTTTCGGGTCCTTCGTATCTTGCGTCCATAGCGCCGTCTTCTTGAAACCCGGGAGCAGCACGTCCTCGACGCCGTCACCGTTCCAGTCCTTCACGAAATCCCAGGAGACCGCGAGCGATTCATCTACCCGCTGAAAAATGCTCTGCTCGTCAAAAAGTTTCCGGGGTGTTTCCGAGAGACCGCCGCCCTGCCAGGAGTGGTAAACCACACCATCCCCGGTGGCGAACACCAGCTCGACGCCTCTGGACGCCGGATCAACCTCGCCCAGATCCACGACCACCGCATCGTCGGATACTGCGAAAGTTTGATTCGCCGCCGTCGGAAATTTTCCGGACGCCGACCCCACGAACACATTCACCCATCTCGTCAGCGTATTGTTGGCGTCGGAGACGACATTCGAAATCGACACGATATCGATAAAGCCGTCACCATTGAGGTCACCGAAGAGGCAGTTACGGACTTCCCCACGGGTGCGGTGATCGGTGATCTCGAACTGAGGGCCGGGAGATGCCCGGGCGATCCGGGGCGCCAGAACCGACGGCAGCACAAGCAACGCCAGCAGGAATAAAGGAACCGGGTGACGCCGAACAGTCAGTTCATTATGCATCAGACCAGCGTAACCGGTCGCTTGCCCTCCCGGCCAACGACCGGGGAATCGAGCGCCAGAACCAGCTCAGCCGCCAGGCGGGGACGCAAATGCTCCGGCTGGAGGATTTCATCCACCCAGCCCCGGGAGGCGGCATATTCGACCGTCACGGTCTTGTCGTGACGCTGGACGACGTCCTGCATTTCTTTCTCGACCTTCGCGCGCTCATCGCCGGTCGTATTGGCAAGTTTCTCGCCGTAAACGACCTGCCCCACCTGGGATGATGCCATGACGGCGATCTCCGCCCACGGCAGCGCAAATGTCCGGCGCGGACCGAAGGCGACACCGCACATGGCATAGTATCCGGCCCCGTAGGCCTTGCGGACAATGATCGAGAACTTCGGAACCGTGGCGCGGGCGAGGTTCTGGATCATACGCGCGCCCGCGTGAATGATCGCCCGGTGTTCGGCCTTGGAGCCGACCATGAAGCCCGGTACGTCCTGGAAAAAGACCAGCGGAATGTTGAACGCGTCGCAGACGGAGATAAACCAGGCCGCCTTGTCAGCCGCCGCCGTGTCTATCACGCCGCCGTAAAAATTCGGCTGGTTTGCCACAACGCCGACCGGGTGACCGCCGATTCTCGCAAACCCCGTCAGCATCTGCCGGGCGTATCGTGGGCGAAGTTCAAAAAAGCTTTCACGATCCATGGCCGACTGGATGACCTTGCGCATGTCGTAGACCTTTCGAGGGTCCTCCGGCACGGTAGCAGCGATCTCCACCGACTGGCGGTTCGAATCGTCGGTTGAGACGACGTGCGGCGCCGGTTTCGTGAAGTTCGTCGGCAGATACGACAAGAACTTCCGGATCGCCGCAATACAGGCCTCATCGCTTTCCACTTCGAGGTCGCCGACACCGGAAACCTCGCAATGAATGCGCGAGCCCCCCAGACCCTGCTCGCTGATGTCTTCGCCAACAGCCGCCTTGGCGAGCTTGGGACCGGCGAGGAATGCGGAGGAACGCTCCTTCACGAACAGCGCAAAATCAGCGAGCCCCGGTACGTAGCCGCCACCCGCGACGCACGGGCCGAACACGCCGGCCACCTGCGGAAAAATCCCGGAATAGAGCGCCATGCGGTTGAAAATATCGCCCGCATGATTGTGGTCCGGGAAAACCTGATCCTGCTCCGGCAGGAATGCCCCCGCGCAGTCCACCAGAAAAACGGTGGGAATCCGCTGACGGTGGGCATAGTCCTGGGCCTTGATGATTTTCTGGATGGTCTCCGGGTACCAGGCGCCCGCTTTCACGTCGTTCAGATTCGCAATAACTACCGCCGGACGGCCCTCGACCATCCCCCAGCCCGTGAGCACACCCGCCCTCGGAATATCCCGTAGCGAGGCCATGTATTTGTTCATCTCATTGAACGTACCGGGGTCGAACAGCAGGTGTGCGCGCTCGAGCGCAAGCAACTTTCCGCGCTCGTGCTGGCGCTTGATATTTTTCTCACCGCCGCCGGCCTCGACCGTCCGGGTCAGGTCGTCGAGGTTCTGCTTCTTGGCCGCGTAGGTGGTTTCCTCGCGGACAGTCCTGGTGCGTTTGGTCATCGGGGGTTTGTCTCCGTTTCCTCACCGCCGGAGAACGGCAGCCGAGGCGTGCGGAACCCTATAGCCCGTTTTCAGACCTGGACCAACGGGAAAGCGGCTGTGACGAGCAAGTCAGTCGACAGGCAGACTGACAAACAGAACAGTGGCGAGGGCTGTTGTCCAGCTGCGAGGGTTCCAGGCAGCTACTTTGCCACCTGATCAAGAACGGCATCCCGGCTGTGTGACGCACTTTCCATCTGTTCCTGCATCGCCCGCTTCATTTCCTCAAAGTCCGTTTTCGCGTTGCCGGTGGGACGCTGAATGAACGGGTTATTGCCGGGATTCGCCGGCTGTTCCGCGATCCCGCCGGACTCCCCCGACGCGCCCGAATTGCCGGTACCGGTAATCCGGACCCCGCCGCGCTCGGGCGCAGGTCCGGCTGTCGAGACACTTGCCACCGCGACCCGACCGCCATTCATGTTCCGGCTCGTATTGAACAGGCTGACGGCGCTGTCGAGCTTGTCGGCGTATGTCCCGATCAGGGTGTTGGCGACAATGAGGCCGATCGCCGCGACCACAATCCCGGCTTTCGCAGGAGCCCCGGCGGACTTGAACTTGTCGATCAGGAAAAAGGCCACGCCGCCGATCACGAGGCCAAGCAGAACGGTACTGAAATTCCAGGTCCCGCCGCCCACGTTCTGGTACATATCCAGCAATCCCCACGAAAAATGGGGGGTCCGGGACGCGACGTCCAGTGCGAACAGTTCTGTTGGAGTCGGCAGGCGCGGCAGCCTGAACGCGAAGGCCGGCTGAAAACCATTCACGGTTTTGGGGGGCTCTGCCGCCGGTGCGGGTACCGGAACCGGTTTCGCTTCCACAAGCCGGGCTTCTTCCAGGTTACGCTGATCTTTCCCCATCCCCCGACGTTCCAAATCCACAGCCTGCCCGCGGTACTGCTCGGGGATCTGACTGAACAGATCAACGACGTGGGACTTCCCGCGTTCATCGTAATAACGCCAGCGTGCGTGAACCGGTGCCGAGAGCGCAAGTATCCCCAGCACAGTCGCCGCTCCGATAACTCCGAAATTTTTCTGATAAAGCCGCATATTTCCCCGCAGACCTGACTGGCCATGATCTTCCCGGCTGCCGGGGGGTGTCAAGCGAGGGGAAGCGGGGCCAGGACGCGCTCAAGCGTGGTCAGGCCTTGAAGCCGAAGAATCCCTTGTCTTCGTCGACGGTCTCGCCGCTGGCTTCAGCAAAATCCTTCAAGGCCTTCTTCTGCTTTGCATTGAGCTTCCTGGGCACATCGATCTCGACATTCACCAGCAGGTCGCCCTTGCCGTATTCGTTGAGCCTGGGAAGTCCCTTGCCCTTCAGCCGGAAAGTCTGCCCGGATGTCGTTCCGGAGGGGACCTTAAGCTGGGCCTTGCCTTCCAGGGTCGGCACTTCAATTTCACCGCCCATAGCTGCCATGGGGAAGCTGACCATTCGGTGCAGGATCAGGTCGTAGCCGTCGCGTTCGAACTCCGGATGCGGCTGGACGTCCAGCACGACGTACAGATCGCCCGGATACCCACCCTTGCCGGGCGGCAGGTCGCCTTCGCCCGAAAGTTTCAGATGGGTCCCACTGTCGACACCGGCCGGAATTTTCACTTCCAGCTTGCGGCGTGTTTCGACCATGCCATGACCACGACAGTTGGGGCATTTTTCCTTGATGGTTTGCCCTTCACCCCCGCAGGTGGTGCAGGTGCGCTGCATGGTGAAAAAGCCCTGCTGGAAGCGGAGCTGGCCGGAGCCGTGGCAGGTAGGGCAGGTCTCCGGCTTGGTGCCGGCCTTGGCGCCCGACCCATCGCACTGTTCGCACGAGACGGCACGCGGAATCTCCAGCGTCTCTGTACCACCGAACGCGGCCTTCTCGAACGGAATGGTGAGCCGGTAGCGCAGATCCTGTCCACGTCGGACCCGCTGCTGGCGCCCGCCCCGTCCACCGCCGCCGGCGCCACCGAACAGGTCACCGAATATGTCGCCAAAAATATCGTTAAAACCGCCCGCCCTGGGATCGAAGCCTCCAAAGCCGCCCGGCCCTCCACCCGCGCCACGGTCAAATGCCGCATGGCCGAACTGGTCGTACTGAGCTTTTTTTTCCTGATCCGAAAGTATCGCGTAGGCTTCCTGGATCTCTTTGAACTTTTCCTCGGCCGCCTTGTCACCGGGATTCTTGTCGGGATGATATTTGAGCGCGAGCTTGCGGTAAGCGCTCTTGATGTCAGAGTCGCTGGCGCCCCGGGCAACCCCCAGCACCTCGTAAAAATCACGCTTGCTCATGCAGTCATCACCGTCCCGGGCGCAACCGTACCGGCCGCCAGCCACGGGGCAAGGACAATCAAACCATTAACGCGGCCGGGTCAAGGGGCCCGCGGGCGGGAAATAATGCGGTTTTCGGCTTATGACTGTTTCGAAACTGCTTCGTACAGCGCTTCCGTGATCTTGTGGGAAGCCGTCTGGAGCGCCTCGAAAGCCTGTTTCAGCTTTGCCATGTCGCCCGACTCCCGGGCCGCCTCAAGCTTGATAATCAGATCCTTGAGGTGCGAGGCGTCGGCAGCGTTGATCACATCGCCCGCCTCCTTCACCAGCTTGTCGGCCTGGTAAAGGAGCCCGTCGGCCTCGTTCTTGAGCTCGACGTATTTCACACGGTCTTCGTCGCTCTTCTTCGCCTGCTCGGCCTCTTTCACAAGACTGTCGATTTCGGCCCCGGAAAGCCCCGACGCTGCAGTAATGCGGATCGACTGCTTTTTGCCGGTGCCCAGGTCGGCGGCTGACACCTGCACAATCCCGTTGGCGTCGATGTCAAAAGCAACCTCGATCTGCGGCACGCCGCGGGGAGCCGGCGGGATGCCAACAAGTTCAAAATTCCCAAGCAGCTTATTGTCGGCAGCCAGCGGGCGCTCGCCCTGGAACACCTTCACGGTCACAACCGGCTGGTTGTCCTGCGCCGTCGAGAAGATCTGGCCCTTCTTGGTCGGAACGGTGGTGTTCTTTTCGATGATCTTCGTAAACACGCCGCCGGCGGTCTCAACGCCAAGCGATAGCGGCGTCACGTCGAGCAGCAGCACGTCCTTCACGGCACCCGTAAGCACTGCGCCCTGGACCGCCGCGCCCACGGCGACGGCTTCGTCCGGGTTCACGCTGCGATTGGGTTCCTTGCCGAAGATTTCCTTTACCCGAGCCTGCACCTTGGGCATGCGGGTCATGCCGCCCACGAGCAGTACGGTGTCAATCTCGCTGGCCTTGAGGCCCGCATCCTTCATCGCCATTTCGCACGGCGGGATCAGGCGATCGATCAGGTCGCTCACCATCTTCTCGTACTCGCCGCGTTCCAGCGTGTAGTTGAGATGCTTGGGACCCGTGGCGTCGGCGCAGATGAAAGGCAGGTTGATAATCGCCTCGTTAGCGGTGGAAAGCTCGTGCTTGGATTTTTCCGCCGCTTCCGAAAGCCGCTGGAGCGCCATCCGGTCCTTGCGCAGATCGATACCGTTGTCTTTCTGGAATTTGGCGATCAACCAGTCGATGATACGGAGGTCGAAGTCCTCGCCGCCCAGGAACGTATCGCCGTGGGTTGCCTTCACGTTGAAGACGCCCTCGGAAAGCTCGAGGATGGAAATATCGAAGGTGCCGCCGCCAAGGTCGAACACCGCGACTTTCTCTTCCTTGCCTTTTTTGTCGAGTCCGTAGGCGAGCGCAGCCGCCGTCGGTTCGTTGATCACGCGGAGTACGTCGAGGCCGGAAATCTTACCGGCGTCCTTGGTCGCCTGCCGCTGGGCGTCGTTAAAGTACGCCGGGCAGGTAATGACCGCCTTGGTGATCTCTTCGCCGAGATAGTCCTCGGCCGTGGATTTCATTTTCTGGAGCACCATCGCCGCAATCTCGGCCGGGGCGTATTTACGGCCGCGGGCCTCGACCCAGGCGTCGCCGTTTTCGTGCTCAACGATCTTGAACGGAACAACCGACTTGGTCTTCTGCACTTCGTCGTCGGTGAACCGGCGGCCGATAAGCCGCTTCGAAACATAAATTGTGTGTTCGGAATTGGTCACGCCCTGGCGTTTGGCCACCTGGCCCACCAGCCGCTCGCCGGACTCGGTGAACCCAACGATCGACGGCGTCGTGCGTGCGCCTTCCGAATTGGCGATCACAACCGGTCCGGAGCCTTCCATGATGGCTACGCACGAGTTGGTCGTCCCGAGGTCAATTCCGATGACTTTTTCGCCCATCCGGGGATTTCCGTCCTGTTCCCTGCAAAAACTAGCTACTGGTTACCTTCGGAGCCGTTTCCGGAATCCGAAGACTGGGCGGGGGCAGTATCGCCAGATACCGCTCCTTCAGGCGCCGCCCCTGACGGCGGAACCTGCCCTTCGACCGGTGCCTTGGAGACACTTACCAAAGCCGGTCGCAGCAACCTTTCGTAAATCATGTATCCTTTTTGATACAAATCAACCACCTGACCGGGGGGTACGTCCGTTCTTTCGGCCTGCTGCATGGCCTGATGAATCGCCGGATCAAACCCCGATCCAATGCCCGGAACCTGCTTGATCCCGTATTTTTCCAGCGCCTGCTGGAACATGGTGGCCGTCATGCGGATACCCGTCACAAATTGATCCACGGCCGGATCAACGGGCAGCCCCTGCGTATGCGACAGTGCCCGCTCGAAATTATCGAGCACCTGAAGCACCTCGTTGGCGAATTTTTCGTGGCCGAAGCGGATAATATCCAGCCGCTCCTTCTGGGTCCGTTTGCGGAAATTCTCCTGGTCAGCAAGCGAACGCTTGTACTTCTCGTCGGCATCCTTGATCTGGGCCTGGGCCGCTTCCAGTTCCTTCGACAGCGTCTCGATCTGGATCTCCATGGCCCGAGCCTGTTCGCTGCCGATGCCTTCACCGCCGCTCGACGGCGGGTCGATATCCATCTCGACTCCCGCCGATGGATCAACGGCCGGGCCGCCGGCCGGACTAGCCGACGGGCTACCGCCGCCATGTTCGCGCTTAATCCGCTCGACGCTTTCCAGCGCCTCACGCATCAGCTGTTCTGGGTCCACGGGCTTAGACACGGGCTTTGAATCCACCTTTCGCGGTGTGCGTTCTGTGTAACCGATTTCGCGGGCTTCCGGCCAGTGTCCGGGCCCGTTCTCGGCAACTTTGGGGCTGTTTTATGCCAATCCGGCATCGCCCGCCGCACGGGATAGCCGGGACGCCAGATATCCCACGATCGGCACGATCCGCTCATAGTCGAGCCGTGTAGTGCCCAGCACACCGATCATTCCGAGCGGCTGGCCGCCTTCCGGGCCGTACCCCGCCACGACCAACGCCACCGGGAACGACTCGATCCCGGTTTCCGACCCGATCAGCGCCGCCGCCCGTCCGCCCGCCAGCCGGCCGCCGGTGGACCGCATCACCCGGTCAAGCAGCTTCGCCAGCCGCTCGCGCTCTTCCATCAGTTCGAGCGCGGAACGCAGCCGGGTTTCGTCGTTCGAAAGCTCTGGCGCCGACAACAGGCTGCGCATCCCTTCGATAATCAGCCGTCCGGCCGAACCGCCCGCATCCATCTCGGGCAGCGTCTGTCCGGCGAGCGTCAGTGCGCCCGTCCGCAACCGGTCGTACTCATCGCGGGCTTTTTTCAGTTCGTGTTCCACGCAGTCCCGCAGCTCCGGAAGCGTAAGGCCGTGCAGCAGCGAGTTCAGGAAGTTGTTGTAGCGCTCGATCTCGGGCGCGTCGTGGTCTTCCGCCGAGACGATATGGCGGTGGCGCACGTCGCCCGACTCGGTGACGAGAATAGCCACGATCTCGTTGCGCTTGAGCCTCAAGAACTCGAACCGGCTGAGCCGCTCAACCCGGGGCGGTGGCGTCAGTACCACGCCCGCATGGTTCGAGAAAAACGCCGCGAGTCTCGAACCCTGCGGCAGACAGTCCCGGAAACTGCCGGCGTCGGAGAGGCCCGATTCGATCAGCTGGCGGTCGCGGCTTTCCACGTCCGCCGGCTCCATGAGATCCCGCACGAACAGGCGGAACCCTTCATCCGTCGGAACCCGGCCGGCAGACGCATGCGGCTGATGAAGAAGCCCTTCTTCGGTGAGCTGTACCATGATGTTGCGAACCGTCGCCGACGAGCAGTCCAGGCCGCCTTCCCGCACGAGCTGGGAAGAGGCGACGGGCTCGCCACTTTTCACAAACATCTTCACGAGCGTCCCGAGGACAGTAAGACGCCGGTCAGGTTTCAGTTTGGTGGCCATTTATATATGAAAATATCCAGTAATTTCAGGTGCTTATAAGCGCCTTATCCATGTGATTCTAAGTCGCGGGCCGGGAGTGTCAAGCGGCCAGTATCTCGCCGATCACGCGGTTCGACACGAGAACCGACCGTGGCGCGAGCAGGTAACGGCCATCGCGCCGCTCGAGCCAGCCCTTGTTCATGGCGGATTCGAATCGGGGGACCAGCGGAGCGACCGCCGCTACGCCAAACTCGGCCGTGAGCGACTCGATCGACACACCTTCTTCGAGCAGCCGGATTCCCAGAAAGACGGACTCTTCGAGCGCACCGGACCGGCCCACGACATTCCACTCCGGACAGACGGCGCGGGCCGCAGATAGCCGTTCGGTAACTGCACCCCCACCGATCTCAAGTGCGTCCACGTACTTTGCGTACCGGTCGAACGGACGAGGAATCGACCACCGGAGGTCGCCACCGGTCGCTTGGGGCCAGCACCCGTGCGCCCCCGCCCCGAGCGAAAGGTACGGGATACGCCGCCAGTAGAGCGAGTTATGCACCGCCTCGTGGCCCGGTTTCGCGAAATTGGAAATTTCGTAGTGCCCGTAGCCGGATTTCAGAAAAAGTTCGCGCGCCCCTTCAAAGCAGTCCGCCTGGAAGTCGCCATCCGGGGCGTTCAGTGAGCCTTCGCGCTGCCAGCGGCCGAACTCGGTGCCGGTCTCGATTGTAAGGCCATACGTGGAAATATGCGGCGGCTCGAAATCGATCGCCCGCTTCACCCCGTCCAGAAACGACCCGACCGTCTGCCCCGGAAGGCCGTACATGAGATCAAAGGTCCAGCTCTTTAGGCCCGCGCCCTTCACTTCCCTGATGGCCGCGTACGCGCGGTCCAGCGAGTGAATGCGCCCGAGGGTCTCCAGTATCTTTGGCTCGAATGTCTGCACGCCGAGACTGATCCGGCCGATCCCGATCCGTTTGTAAGCAGCGATCTTGTCGGGCGAGATCGACTCCGGATTGGCCTCGATCGTCACTTCGCGAAGTTTGCCGAAATCGATCCAGCGAGAGAGGACGTCGAACAGCCGCGCAATTTCCGACGGATCCACCGACGACGGCGTGCCGCCGCCCAGATATACCGTCTCAAAACCGGTGTGCCTTCCATCCCGGCTTTTCCCGGAGGCACATTCCTCCACGGCCAGCGGGACCAGCAGTTCGGCCTCCCGCCGCAGACGTTTGAAGTAGGTTTTCTCAGCGTCCGACGGAAGCGAGCCGTCCGGCCACGAGTTGAAGTCGCAGTAGTGGCACTTCTTCGCGCAGAATGGGATGTGGATATAGAGGCCGGCCATCACGGACCTGCTGGCGGGGCAGGTGGTGAGGTATTCGGCAGCGCATCGGCCGGCATATTGAGCGGCACCTCCGCCATCCAGACGCCCGATTTGCCCTTCTCGGTGCGCATAAGGGTCTCGCCCCGCCCGTCCACGACCGCGGAGATTCCGTTCAGCGTCGCGCGGACCATCGGGATACCGGTCTCGGCCGAGCGCCAGGTGGCGAGCATCAGGTGCTGCTCCTGCTCGTTCGTAAGTCCGAACCATTTGTCATTGGTCATGTTGACGATGAGATCGACCTTGCGGCCGGACGGGATGATCGACCGGGTAAAATACGGAAGAATCGCCTCGTAGCAGATGGAGGGAAGCAGCGTGAGTCCGTTCCAGGTCCAGAGCACCGGGCCGGGGCCCGGATCGAACTGAGAGACACCTGCGAACAGTTTTTCGTGCATGGGCCAGTAGTTCCGGTAGGGGACATACTCGCCAAACCACAAAAGCCTGCGCTTGTCGTAAATCTGGTTGCGGATCTTGCCGTCGGGCGTGGGCTCGATGAAGACCGACCGGTTGGTAACCCTGTCACCATCAAAGCCGACACCGCTGGCGATCATCGGTACTTTGGCTTCCAGAACGACCTCGTTGAGCCGGTCGGTCATGCGCCGTCCGTAAGTACGCCCCTCGGGTATTTCCTGGCCTTCGACCAGGTACGGGAACGGAATCGTGCTCTCCGAGAAAATCACTATCTCGGCGCCCCGCTCGACCCCTTCACGGTACTGCTCCACCAGCTTCTGGTACCGATTCAACGTATCACCCTGGCGCAGGGCATAATGGAGCGGGAAGTCCGCCTGTGCCAGCGCCACGCGGAGCTTCCTCGGCGCCGCCGGAAGGCTTCGCGGCCAAGACAGTATGAACAGCACGAGGAATCCGAAAGCCCAAGCGGCTACCCGCAGCGGATGCGCCTGAGACTGCTCGTCGCCGGTTCGGCGCCGCCGCAGGTACCATTCGCCCCCGAAGGCACCGATCATGGCGATTATCGCAGACACGACACGGATGTCGGGAGGATTGAGACGCCAAGGTGCCGAGAGTGAGTAGTACTCGACACCCAGATAGAACGGGAACAGCTGCGGCATGAAGATGTAGACGGCCACATAGGCGACCGGCCACGCCTCGACCGGTTTCAGCTTCGCCCTCTGCATGAGCTGCACCGCGATGACTGACACCAGTGCGAAATAGACTCCCATGCCAAGCGAATAGAGCGTGTAGGCGAGAATCCCGACGGCGGTCGGCAGGTTGCCGAACACGACCACCGTACCAATCAGCCACCAGTAGATGAACATGTGGCAGACGAACCCAGCCCACCAGCCGGTCGAAAAAACCTTGCGGACCGTAAGCCCGTCGGTGGCGACGTGCAGAAAGCCAATTGTCGCCAGACTCGCAAAGATAATGTGAAACGGAGCGTACGATACTGCCTGCAGGAGGCCGGCGGCCGTCGCAAGCCCAAACACCCGGATGGACGGCGTCCATGCCGAAATACGGACTCTCAGTGACGGCTTCATATCCGTCCCCGGTTCCTCGTCGGCCAATTCGTTGTTCAGGTTCGCGTTAACGGGACTCTCTCCAGAAGGATAGCGATCTCAACATTCCCATGACGATCGCCCGGCCGGTGCTTTGCACAGGGCGCGTGCCCGGAGTCAACCAGACGCTGGCAGCATCTCCGACGCCCCAGACCATTCCTTTCAGAACGGCATCGGGCAGCGACCTGACCGGCCGGTAGTGGAACTCGCTCGACAGCACCCGGGCTTCTTCACCCAGCCGCCGCCATTCATCCGCGAGCGGCCGTTCCACCGAATGGTAAACCAGCGCCGACGGTACGAACGCGATCTCACGTCCACACCTTATATTTTCCCGCGCCCAGAGCAGATCCTCGGCGATCTCCGTCCGGGGAAACGGCACGAAGCCGCTACGACGGATCATCGACGCGCCGTTGTGGAAATCACACCGCTCGATCAGGGCCGCAGGATTCAGAATCGACAGATCGCTGCCCTTCACCCGGCGAGCCTCCTTGCGAGCGGCACGGGAGCGCTTCACCCGAAGCGCGTCCAGCCGGCTTGCTCGAGGCCAGGGTGCTTGCCGGGCATAGGCGCCCGCCACATTGGGCGACAGGAGCAGCGGCATTACGAGTTCGTGGAGCATATCGCACCGGGCCGGTACTGCATCCTGCGAGAACAGCGCGACAAATGGCGCTTCGGTCAGTTCCACCAACCGGTTGCGGGTGAGTCCATGGTTGAATTCGGATTTCGGTATCTGCGTGACCCGGAAACCACCGCGTTCGAGAATATTTCGCGTCCGGTCGGTGGAACCCGAATCGATGACAACCTTCTCGATAATCTCCACCCCGGATTGACGGGCCAATGCATCGAGCAGATCGGGAAGCGTCCGCTCGCCGTTCAGTGTCGGGATGACAACCGAGAGCTTGGGTTTCTGCGCAGCCATCGTTTTCAGTGTACCTGCCTCGCGGCCGAAAGCTCACGGTACAGATTGAGTGTCCAGCGGACGTCAGCTTCCATCGGCTTTACCTTCGGGGCGAGACGGACGGTATCCCTGCCGATCATCTCGTCGGTAACCAGCGCCTTGAGACAACCCGCCAGAGCCTCGGAATCTCCCGCCTTGAACCTCAGCCGGCTGTCCGCGACCAGTTCACGCATGCCACCCATATCCGAAACGACCACCGGCAGAGTCCGCTGGAAAGCCTCGTGGATCGTAAGCGGGGAGTTTTCCCACCAGATACTGGGGACCACCAGCACATCCAATGCCCCGTATGCCGCATCCCGGCCCGAGTCGTCGAACGCCCCGGCCCATTCGACTGGCAGCCCGTCGGAGAGGCGGTCGAGCTGCGCGACGTACGAGGGGAAATGGCTCCGGTTGCCATAAACCCTGAGCGCCACCGGGCGGCGGACCGACTTCTGCAGGCTCCGGAAGGCGTCGATCAGCACATGCACGCCCTTGTGCGGCGACAGAGTGCCCACGAACCCGACCGTGAATACGCCGCCCTTCTCGTGAGTGGCCAGGCCTGCCGCCCCGGCGGCGGTAAACCCGTAGTCCGAATAGACGACCGACTTTTCCGGCAGGCCCCACCGAATCAGCTGGCCGCGCAGGAACTCCGATGGGGCAATAAACCTGTCGATATTTCCGCCGATACCAGCACTGCACAGACCTTTCAGGACCGATTCGCGCAGTTCGAGATCCGCGCGCACCTCGCTCGGCAGGTATTTAGGCGGCAGCCCCAGACCGTCCGGCATCTTCGGCGCCAGCGCCCGCACCGCCGCCCTGAGCAGGCTGCCGCCGGGGGATATGGCATCGTACGGATCAGCGGCGTATTTCTCGAGCCGCTCGGCGGTGCGGCCAGCCACGGAAATATCCGCGTAGAGTCCGGCCACACAACCGGCGCATTTTTTGAGATCCACCGTCTCGCAGATCCGGCCCTTCTCGTCCAGTCGCTGACCGCCCCGGGGGCAGCTCAGCCAGTAGTCGTGCAGATGCATCACCCGCGGCACGTTCGCGGGAATCCGGGGAACGATCCCGGCCGACAGGTGCATAAGATGATGGATGTGGACGGCATCCGGCCGGAACAGCCGCAGTTCGGCGTCGAACAGGTCGTCTATCTTGGGATCGTTGAAACTCTCCGAGAACCGCCGGTGGTCCTGGAGCTGGTTCACCTCGGCCACCTCGACCCTGCCGATCGTGTAGCGGCGCACACCGTAAGGCGGTTCGCCGGGGCGGGTATCGGTCGTGAACACCCGGACGGCTTCAACCTCACCACTCGTCAGCAGGTGCTCTGCCAGATGCAGCGCGTAGGTTTCAGAACCCGCGTTATGCGCCGGCGGAAAATTATGGATGACGAACAGAACCCGCATGGCCGGTGGATAGCCCGCAGAGGGGCCGGTTCAGGGCCCCACGCGGCGGCGGAGTTCTTCCAGACCGTCGCGGTAGTAGTTGGGCTTGTCCTCGAACGTGAGCAGGTCGGTCAGTATGCGGCGCACTGTTTCGCGCGGCATGGAGACGGCAAGGTTTTCGGGGCTCTTGGATTTCTCGCCGTATCCGGGGATCGGTTCGCGCCACCAGCCTATTTTGGGGTTCTTGCGGTAGGTGCCAAGTAACTTCGGCAATGCCCTGGGGTCACCCGCCTCAAGCGCACCGTAGCTGTCACCCCGGGTATTAAACAGGACGACCGCCAGCCGGTTCTGCCGCAGCACCCAGTAGGAGAGATCCACGCCCGGCGCGCAGCCATCGAGCAGAGGCACCGCCCGGCGGGCGAGGTAGCGCTCACGAAATAGCCGTTCCGCCGTTCCATTGGCTTCGATCACGGCACGGGTCGCCACGACGCACAGATTGTCTTCGGACAGACGTGCGTCGCCGGCGGTCTGGAACTGGTAGTCATAAAGCAGCTTGGCTGAGGCCAGCTCACCCGGCCCCGTCCAGCGCGAGAAGAAGTCCGACAACGAGCGGACCAGCTTCGGCCGCCCGAGCGACGGCTGACGGAAGGTTTCAATGTCGGCAAACGTGGAACGGATCTGGGAGACCGCCACAGGTTCAGCGTCAGCCGGGAACTTCGTGTCGACCACATCGGCGCGGCCGCCCAGTTTCAGTTCGCCTACGCACAGCGTCGCCGCGTCGCCCGAGGCGACCTTTCGGACCACTAATCTGAACCGCCGGCCGTTCACCGGGATGAAGTTCATCCGGCTGCTGTTGCCGCCGGACGGCAGGGTCACCATCCGGGATTCGTTGTCGCCGGTCACCAGTTCGAACTCGGCCACGCGGGGACCGGGCAGACTTTCCGGGTAGAGGAGCGTCAGAGAGTTTATACTCACCGGGTGAAGGAACTCGATCTGAATCTCCTCGCCAATGCCGAGCAGCCGGTTTCCGGCACACCAGGCAAGTTCCGGATCGCCATCGGCCAGATGCCAGGCTGCGTTCCCATCAGGTCCCCAGACCGGGTCCGGCAGCGAGCTGGTCGTGCTGATCGATTTCAGGAGCGTCAGGAACGGCAGATCGTACGCACCGGCAAGGTCGGGGATGTCGGTCGGCGCGGCCGGCCGTTCGGATGATTCCGCCCGGGGGACCGACATATCCGGGGGTTTCATCTCCTGTGCACAGGACACGGCCCCCGACACTGACGCCAGCAATACGGCGGCGGGCAGCCAGAAAACGATTTTGCGAAATTCACTCATTTGTCTCTACAGTGTGTAGCATATTCTTTATGAACGACTGGAAGCGACATTTACTGGGCGTAATGGAGGCGTGGGGGAACCCCTCGCCTGAGCTCCTGCTCCAGCCGGGCGCTGGCGGACAGGCCTATAATTTCCGGACCACGGTTAAATCCCTCACGGTTCCCGCGTCAGCCCTCAACCTGCCGGGGCACGCCACCCATTCGGGTGCGCTGCTCACCACCATTGAACAGATGGCCGAGGCTGTCGAGGGAGCGATCAATGCCCTCGGCACAACGACCGGACGGCCGATTGTCCTACTTGGACACTCCATGGGAGGCGGCGTGGCGATCGAGGTGGCGCTCCGCCGCAAGGTCAAGCTCTCCGGGCTCATCCTCTATTCAACGGGTGCACGGCTCAGGGTCGGCCCAATGATCTTCGAGAGCCTCGAAAAGCACTACGACGTGCATACCCGACAGTCGGCCCGTACGTCATTTGGAAGCGCCGTCACCGACGAAATTCTGGACAGCTATCTGAAACTCCCCCGCCATCCGACCAACGTCCAGGTGCTGAACGATTTCCGGGCGGCGGACCGGTTCGACCGCATGGCCGACGTTGGAAAGATCGTCCTGCCCACCCTCGTGATAGGGGGCGATTCGGATGCCCTCACCCCGGCCAAATACCAGGCCTATCTGGCCGATAGGATTCCCGGCGCGGAAAGGGTTATCCTCTCCGGGGCCGGCCATATGGGACATCTGGAGAAACCGCAGGAGTTCCGCGCGGCCGTGCAAGGTTTCATGGAGAAACTTTCGGGGAGGACGAGGCTGTGACCATTAAACGCAACTTCCGGATCCGGTCCCACAAGCGTGCGCCGGTCAATCTACCGCTCATGATTATCCGCGATGGCAAGGCGGGCGAAGCCCACATGCGGGAACTGTCCAAGGGCGGCGCGCTCATCGACAGCGACGAAGACATTGACCCGCTGGAACCTGTTATCCTCGGATTCCGTATCAAGGCAATACCGGAAGTCATCGAGGTGCCTGCCGAGATCGTCTACAAGCGCACCACCACCGACGATGCCCGTATCGCCAAAAAGTGGGGTTATGGCGTGAAATTCGGCGTCATGGACGAGAAGCTCGGCGCCAAGATCGACGCGTGGGTGAAAAACGAACGTCTATTTGGCGACCTCGCCGCCGCACTTACCGAGGCCCGCACCCGCCGGGAGCGCGAGGAATAAGCGGAACGCATCGCTTACGATCTTCCGGCGAGTACCGTTTCCGCATCACCCCATCCATAAATGACGTGCAGAAACTGGGCGAGGATCTTGCCCGTGGCCCCCCAGATATTCTCCCCCCGTACCTTGAACTGGTGGACCGGATACGGACGCCCCTTCCACTGGTGGGACCGGTGAAGGGTGTAAACCCGGGGGTCCATCAACTCTTCGACTGAAACGTAAAATACCGTGCTGACCTCGCCAGCCGAGGGACGCAGTTCGACCGGCCAGGGGATCACGCCGACAAAGGGATGAACCCGGTAGTTGGTGACAGTGGTAATTTCGTCGAGGTCCCCGAGCACCGAGACCAGTCCGGCGGCAATTCCGAGTTCTTCGTCGGTTTCGCGCAACGCCGTGGCGAGCTGGGAGGGGTCAGTAGGGTCCTGCCGGCCGCCGGGGAAGCTCACCTCCCCGGCATGCTTGTTAAGCCCACCAGACCGGCGGGTAAACAGAAGGTTTGTGGACGAGTCGTGCTCAAATACCGGGATTAGCACCGAAGCAGGGACCAGCACCGGGTCATCGACCGGTTTGGCAGGCCTGCTTTTCAAGCGCGACTCTATAAGGGCTCTGGTTTCTTCCCGCATGGTATACTTCGCATGGACGCCCCCCCGCCCTTTGGCTAGGGTGCGGCCCCGTGACCTCCCGGTCAAGGAGTCTTCAAAGGCGCCCGTAGCTCAACTGGATAGAGCAACGGCCTTCTAAGCCGTAGGTTGTGGGTTCGATTCCCGCCGGGCGCGCCAACTCAATACCGCACCCGGTGAATCTGTGCCACAATTGACAATATGGGATCTACCGACGACTGGCGAAGCGTGACTTGCGACATGCAGGAACGGCTGATGCGCCACGGATTCGATCTGGTCGTGCCGTTTGCGACAGGCTGGTACAACAGCCATGCCAAGCCGGACTATCGGCTGCCGGAGTTCCGGGGCGGAGCGACACTCGGCGTACTGGTAGCCTGTACGCATGCCTTCTGGAAACCTTTTGTGAAGGCCTATCTGGAAACACCAGCGCTGAAGGCCGATGCGCACCCTGTAGACACCTGGTCTGAGGGGCATATCCGCGACGCCGCGTCTGCCGCCGGAGCGGCCTTCAACTGCCGCTGGCCGCATCACCGGGACGGGCAAAAGGTGGCCATCCAGACAGTTGCCGAGGCGGCCGGACTCGCCAAGACATCACCTAGCCATCTGAGCGTTCATCCCGTACACGGCCCCTGGATCGCCTTCCGAGGGGTAGTGGTACTGGATATAGACGGACCTGCGGCAGCCGGGGGGCCTTCGCCGCTCGATACCTGCGCAGGTTGCAGTGCTCCCTGCATGGCAGCACTTGAAAAGGCACGCAGCGGGCTGACCGGCAGAATGGTCCCCGACGGCGGCCTGCCCAACTGGGCCGACTGGGTGGCCGTTCGGGACGCCTGCCCACTGGGCCACGCGTCCCGGTATACGGAGAACCAGATCCGTTACCATTATCAAAAAGAGACCAATGCCATCCGCCTCCCTTGAAACGGCCTGCCGGAGTACCTACATAGGGGCCCGCCGGAAGCCCTTCGGACACTCTGAATGGTTTCCCGGCAACCCCGTGGTGGGTGTAGCTCAATTGGTTAGAGCGTCAGATTGTGACTCTGAAGGCTGCCGGTTCGAGACCGGTCACTCACCCCATCTTTATCGTTCCCCAAGTCCGCTGGTTCACTGACTGACGGCGCCGCTCCGGATCAGCCCGCAAATGAAAAGGGAGGGCGCATCCGCCCTCCCCGTTTCCACAATATCGCCCCTCTCGGGCAAAACGTCACTCCCGGAGACCGAACTTTTTCAGCTTCGTCGAGAGCGTGCTCTGGGGGATCCCCAACGCCTTGGCAGCGTCGCCCTTTCGGCGGTGCAGCTCCAATGACCGCTCGATCAGATGCTTCTCTAGCGCGTCCAGCTGCTCAGGAAGCTTGAGACTTTCGTCAAAACCTACCGGCTGGATACGCAACTCTCTGAGAAGCTTTTCTGCCAGAGCCACTTCGGCCAGGACCTTGGGGCCCAGCTGGCCCTTGTCCTTGAGAACCGTCGAAATAAAGCCGAGCGCCACAGCGGGATCCACCATGCAGTTCGGAGCGATCCGGGCCAAGGCCTTGAAGATCTTTTCGACCTCGTCGGCTTCCGCCGGGAGAGAACCACCCTTCAGCAGCAGCTTCAAGCTGTTCTTCAATTGTGCTTCGGTAACCATGAAACTTCCGTACTCCAGTTCTTCATTCGCAACGCGTCCGAACCTTGCCCTGTCTACAGGTCCGTTTGCGCTCTGCACCGCTTCTCAAGGCCATTCAAACCTTCAAAGTCCGTATGCATATGTTTCAGTGTTATATCTGGACGCTGTCTCTTGTAAAGTCTTTAAAGTGATAAAGGTTCTCTCAGACTTTCCCTTTCCGCTTTATAAAATATCAGATTTTCCGCTTTCACTCGACACAATTCTATTCATAGAAACTCAAAAATGGGACTGGACCTGGTTGGGATCTGGCCCCGGAGAAACCCTCCAAATCCTTTCGTACAGGGCTCCTTAAGCCACCCGGGTGCATCAAATCGATCCGTAGTTTCACCGCCGCAAACCGGTACTCTCCGGCGTAAATTCCTTCGGGAAGCAAAACCTAGACAAACAAATAAGTGTTCCGTTTCACAATTAATATCCAAAACACGTGAAACTGGTTAAGGCGATTATTTTTCTATTCTCTTTTGAAACAGACACTGAATTTGTTTTCAGGAAAGCTCGACATGCCGGCACATCTGGGGGCCTACAGGACGCAATATCTTTCAATTTGGCACGTGCACTAGGACCGATTATCGGATCAACCGGATGAACCGTCTGCAAAAACCCCGGTTATTAGTCGTCGCCGCCTATGACCCCTCTGGCGGCGCGGGCGTACTTGCCGACTGCCGTGCGGCGGCCTCAACGGGGACGCCGGTGTCTGCATGTCTCACCGCACTCACGATCCAGTCCAGCCGCCACTTGGAACGCGTGGTGCCGTTTTCAGCTGCGCTTCTGGACCGGCAGTTGAGACGGCTGGTTGGCGACGACGGGCCACCAGGTGCACTCAAGATCGGTGCCCTTACGGAGACCAGCCAGATCCAGATTCTCGCGCGGTTCTTGAAGCGATATCCGGTGCCGGCCGTCTATGATCCGGTCGCGGCACCCACACGCGGGATACCGTTCATACCTGTGTCAGAGCGGCGGAAGTTCCGTAAAGCGCTTGCCGCCCATCTGTACCCCTGCCTCTCCCTGATCACGCCCAACCGGCTGGAGTACGATTGGCTTTTTGAAGGGCTTTCACCCGAGGAGATAAGCCGGGATCTGCCTTTTGCACTATTGCTCAAGGGCGGACACCAGAAGCGTGCTCAAGAATCGTCTACAACTGGAACAGTGAAAGACTGCTTATATCAGAGTGGAAAACTTGTTTTTGTACACTCCCGGCCGCACGTAAACGTGGACATACATGGTACAGGTTGCGTTCTGGCTTCACTGATCGCGTCCCGCCTCGCGTCCCGCCAGGACGTTGTCCAAGCGGTTCGCTTCGCCGAAAAGCGAATGAATCATTTGATCCGGAAAGCCGCACCTACAAGCCCGGGCGCGGTCGCAACGCTGTTCTCGTAGAGGCAGCATCGGCTGTGACACAAAACAAGTGTTATCGCTTTTTGAGCCGCGAAAGGACCGTATCGAGCGAATCGAGACTCGAGTAGTGAATAATGAGCTTGCCTTTGACGGCAGTACGAGGCTGAAGCTCCACCCGGGTACCCAGCTGCCGGCTCAAGTCTTCAACCAGCTGACGGATATTCGGATCGATCCGCCCCGGTCCCTTTTTAGAATCCGGTGAACGAATTCCTGCTTTGATCTTCTGGACCAGAGCCTCTGTCTCGCGGACGGACAGGCCTTTGCGGACAGCTATCATGGAAGCTGACAGTATCTGATCCGCGTGATCCAGCCCCAGCAGGACCTTTGCGTGTCCGGCGGTGAGATCCCCCTTTTCGACCGTTTCAAGAACGCGGGCCGGAAGCTTGAGCAGCCGGAGCGCATTTGTGACAGTCGCCCGGTCCAGTCCGGTACGCGAGGCGATCTGCTCGTGGGTATAGCCGAACTCATCGACAAGTTTCTGGTAACCGCGCGCTTCCTCCACCGCCGTAAGGTCTTCGCGCATCACGTTTTCAAGCAGCGCGATCTCGAGCGACTCCCGGTCGCTCAGCTCCTTGACGACGACTGGAATCTTTTCGAGCCCCGCGAGACGGGCTGCTCGCATCCGGCGCTCGCCTGCAATCAGCTCGTATTTGCCTCCAGCCAGCGGCCTGACGAGAACCGGTTCCAGCACACCTTTTTTACGGATTGATTCGGCAAGCGACTGAAGGGCCGTCTCGTCAAAATGAACCCGCATCTGGCGCGGATTGCCGGAAAGCAGCTTGAGTTCGATTTCCTGCGCATTACCGGGCTGACCTGCGTCGTCGCCCCGCCCGGCACCGGGGATCAGAGACCCCAGCCCTCGTCCCAGCGGTTTCTTCAGACCGGGCTTC
Organism: uncultured bacterium; assembly: GCA_964565925.1. GTDB lineage: Bacteria > JAGRBM01 > JAGRBM01 > JAGRBM01 > JAHCIT01 > CAZMGV01. The sequence continues at coordinate 1,041 of CAZMGV010000015.1, read as the reverse complement.
ATCCGTGGGCGCTCGCCTTCCGCCGTGATCCGCCGCCGAGCCCGCGGCGGTCCAGGAACTCACCAGCCAGATTCATATAGGCCTCGGCGCCCCGGCAGGTAATATCGTACGCAATAATGGGTTTGCCGTGGCTCGGAGCTTCCGACAGCCGTACGTTACGAGGAATAACGGTCCGGTACGCGGCCTGCGGGAAATGATCCCGGACTTCCTTTTCAATATCGACAGACAGACGGTTCCGGGCGTCGTACATCGTCAGTACGATCCCTTCCAGCTGGAGATCCTTGTTAATGCTCTTGCGGATCAACTTCTGGGTTTCGAGCAGGTGACCCAGACCCTCCAGCGCGAAGTATTCGCACTGGAGAGGTACAAGCAGTGAGCCGGCGGCCACCATGGCGTTAATGGTTAGCAGTTCCAGTGATGGAGGACAGTCGATAAAGACGAACTCATAGACATCCAGAACGCCACTCAGGGCATCTCTGAGCTTGAGCTCACGCGCAATTTCACCGACCAGTTCCACATTGGCACCGGCCAGGGACTTGAGAGCCGGGATAATCGACAAATGCGGGATTTCGGACGGATGGATCGCTTCCTTCCATCCGCATTCCCCCAGAATGAGGGCGTAGGAATCCTTGCCCTCCGTGCCCTGAACCCCGAGCCCGCTGGTCGCATTTGCCTGCGGGTCCATATCTATCACAAGGGTGGGATGCTCCGCCGCCGCCAGGCAGGCAGCAAGATTCATGGCGGTTGTGGTCTTTCCCACTCCGCCCTTCTGATTGACGACTGCAACGATCTCACCCATCGGAAAACAAGGTAGCACGGGAATGGCCCGGTCAACAGACGTGGTTAAAAAGCTGAAACGCCGGCCTTACGACCGGCGTTTCAGCTTTTCCTTGAGAGGTCCACATTGTCAGGGCGGGCATCCGCCTGCAGGACACACGATCGTGCGCTGATAGGTAGCGGCCGGCACTCCGGGCGCCGAGATCTGCACCTGGGTGGTCACCTGACCAAAGCTCGGCCAGTAGAGCTCCGCTGAAGCGCTGC
>CAZMGV010000014.1:0-137241 GCA_964565925.1 uncultured bacterium | reverse complement strand
ACCCCCCTTCTCGCTCGTCGAGCCGGGGTGAACAGACAAGGCGCCCGCGACCGGCAGAAGGCGAGTGGTGGAAACCGAAAAGGCGGCTCGAGGCCTGAAACCCCGCATGCCGCGATAGGTCCTTGAAAACTGAATAGCCTTAAACCCGCTGCTGGCAACAGGGGTTTACGGTACCGCACCACTCCCCGGTGCCATCTCCCGCCGCCTTTGGCGGCACCCTCTTCCAGAGGAAGAGGGCTCTGAAAGTCCCTTCCTCCGGAAGGGACCGTGACCGCAAGGTCACAGGGATGGCGGCGCGGCCGGGGGTGTGGTGAGTATTTAACTCGTGCTTTTGGGCTCCGGGGGCACCTCTTTTCAGCGGTTGTTTTCCGGCCGGGAGTGGACAAAATAACTCCGCTGGAACGGCAGGAATCTGCCGGAATCCGCAGGAAAGTGCCGTGAGCGAGACTCTGACCGCCCCGCAGCCCGAAGAAGCCACGTTTCTGAACGAAATCGTGGAGAAAGCCGACGAGGCCCCCAAAAAGGAGGCCCGGACGAACCTGCTCGACCTGTCGCCGGCGGACCTCGAGGCGTTTCTGGGCAAGCTGGGCAAGGAGAAATTCCGCACCCAGCAGCTGATGCTCTGGATCTACGACCGGGGCGAGACCGGTTTCGACACGATGAGCAATATCTCCAAGGAGTTCCGCAAGTACCTGGAGGACACGGCCGAGGTCCGGATGCCCACGGAGGCCCGGCGCGAGCAGTCGGTGGACGGGACGACGAAGTTCCTGTTCAAGCTGGACGACGGCGAGTTTATCGAGTCGGTGCTGATCCCCGAAGACGACCGGATGACGCTCTGTGTGTCGGCGCAGGCGGGCTGCGCCATGGCGTGCGAGTTCTGCCTCACGGCCCGGATGGGGCTGCGCCGCAACCTGAAGGTGTGGGAGATACTGGGGCAGGTGCTGCATGTGAAGCTCGCCATGCGCGAGCTGTTCCCCGAGCGGCGCCTCTCCAACATCGTCTTCATGGGCATGGGCGAGCCGCTCCAGAATCTGGACCGGGTGCTGAAAGCCTGCGACGTGCTGACCAGCGACTACGGCTTCAAGATGTCGGCGCGCCGGGTGACGGTCTCGACCGTGGGGCTGGTGCCGCAGATCAGGAAGTTCGGCGAGATCGCGGATGTGAACCTGGCCGTCTCGCTCAACGCCACGACCGACGCCGTCCGCGACCGGATCATGCCGATCAACCGCAAGTGGCCCATCGCCAAGCTGATGGAAGCGCTGCGCGGCGTTCCGCTGCAGGGCCGGCGCAAGCTCACGATCGAATACGTGATGCTCAAAGACCTGAACGACACGCCGGACGACGCGAAGCGGCTGGTCGAGATGCTCCATGACCTGCCGTGCAAGATAAACCTGCTGCCCTGGAACCCGTTCCCGGGGGCGGACCTGGAGACACCGGAACCCTCCCGCGTGTCGGAGTTCCAGAACTACCTGATCGAGCACGGCATGAACGCCCGGGTGCGGACCCCCCGCGGCCGCGATATTTCCGCCGCCTGCGGGATGCTGAAGGGGCTTGAGACCGGCGCCGTGAAACCGGGCCGCGCCTGAACCAGCCATGAGAGTCGCGCAATCTACGTCACTACTGCTCGCCGCTCTGCTGGGCGCTGTGTCCGGCTGCGGGCCGAAGAAGCCCGAAGCGGCCGTGATCGAAATGCATTTCGGGACCTTCAAGTCGCCCCGGTGCGAGATCGAGAACCCGCGCGGCGAGTTCGCCATTGACGAGGGCATGAGCATGGCGGTGACCAGCGACCGGCCCTTCGCCTCGCAGCTCCGCTACACGCTGTACCTCTCGACTCTGAGCGAAGGCCCCGGCGGACGCCTGGAGAAGGACGAAATCGACCGGCTCATCATGGACATCGACCCGGCCCAGTCCGTCTTCTGCGCCGCCGGTCCCAAGCTCACGCCGAAGCAGTTCGGCATCAAGTCGCCCGGCCGCTACCGGATCGAGTTCTGGCTGGGTGAAGAGCGGGTAGCGAGCCAGGATCTGGTGATCACCGCTGCTTCTCCGGCCACCGTTCCCGCGAATATACCCGCCGTCCCACCTGCACCGACCAAGGGAGGCTGACCCCCATGGCACGTCCGGCAAAGCGGCTTCCCGAGAACGCCGCCGGCGACTTTTTCGTCGACTCCACCTGTATCGACTGCGGCACCTGCCGCCATATCGCACCCGAAGTGTTCGCCGAGGGGCGGGAGTTTTCCTTCGTCCACGAGCAGCCGTCCACCGAACCGCTCGTCCGCAAGGCGACGCAGGCGATACTCGCCTGTCCGACGGGCTCGATCGGCACCGCCGGCCTGAACCGGAGCCGCGAGTTCATCGGCGACTTTCCGGAAGCAATCGAGGACGGCGTTCACTACTGCGGGTTTACGGCGGCGAGTTCCTACGGCGGGAGCAGCTATTTCATCAGACACCCGGACGGGAACTGGCTGGTCGATTCGCCGCGCTTCATCCCGCACCTCGTGAAACAGTTCGAGGCGCTGGGCGGCATCAGCCGGATCTTCCTCACCCACCGGGACGACGTGGCGGACGCCGCCAAATACGCGGAGCATTTCGGCGCCGGCCGGATCATCCACCGCCGCGATCTCTCCGCCGCCCCCGGCGCGGAAGATGTGCTGGACGGCGGCGAGCCGGTCCGCCGGGGTTCTGACTTTCTGCTGATTCCGGTGCCGGGTCACTCCGCCGGTCATGTGGCTCTGCTGTACCGGGAGAAGTTCCTCTTTACCGGCGACCACCTCTGGTGGGATACGGACGAGAACCGGCTCGGCGCTTCCAAGGGCGTCTGCTGGTATTCCTGGGACGAGCAGAAGGCATCGATGGAGAAGCTGCTGGATTACCGGTTCGAGTGGGTGCTGCCCGGCCACGGGGCGCGCCAGAAGCTGCCCGCCTGCACGATGCGGCGCGAAGTCGAAGAACTCGTCAAGAGAATGTGAGTGAGTGGCCCAGTAAGGGGCTTAGAACAGGACCTGCAGCTTTGAGCGGATCGCCTCGAAGTAGCTGGCGTGCAGCGCCCCGGTGGACGGGACCGCCGAGACGCCCAGTTCCACGCAGAGCAGCAGTGCAATGACGAGGCCCGCCGCCAGTGCGGGGGTGACCGCCGTTGAGTCATGTGCCGTGGCCGCTTCGGCGTCGTCGAAGTAGATCGTCGAGACGACCTTCAGGTAATAGTAAACGCCGATCACGGACGAGAGTATGCCGGCAATCGCCAGCGTGTAGAGCTTCGACTGCACGGCCGCCGCGAACAGGTAGAACTTCCCGGCAAAACCCGCGAGCGGCGGGATGCCGGCCAGGGACAGGATGAAGACCGACAGCAGGAACGCGAGCACCGGGTGGCGGCGGTTCAGCCCCTTCAGGTCGTCGAACGTGACGCTCGACTGGCCGTCCGGCTGGATCGCGATAATGACGGCAAACGCGCCCGCGTTCGTGGCGGCGTAGGAGATCAGATAGAACAGGATTCCGGCCGTGCCGTGGTTGCCGGCGCCGGGCTGGGATGCCGCGCACAGGCCCACCAGGAGGTAACCGGCGTGGGCGATGGACGAATAGGCCAAGAGGCGCTTCAGATCCTTCTGGTTGAGCGCCAGCAGGTTGCCGAGCGCCATGGTGAGGATGGCGATGGCCTGCAGCGCCGGATACCACTGGGCGGTCAGCGGGGCGAGGCCGTCCAGTATCACGCGGGAGAGGGCGCCGATGGCGGCCGCCTTCACGCCGGTGCTCATGAACGAGGTCACCGGGGTCGGTGCACCCTGATAAACGTCGGGCGCCCACATGTGGAACGGAACGGCGCCGATCTTGAACGACAGGCCGACCAGCAGGAACGCCGTCCCGAGCAGCGCCAGGAACGTTTCCGAGCCGAATCCGCCGCTCGCCAGCGCCGTCCGGATGGCGCCGATGTTGGTCGCGCCGGTGGCGCCGTAGAGCAGCGCCACGCCGTAGAGCAGGAACGCCGAGGCGAAGCCGCCCGTGATCAGATACTTGAGCGCCGCTTCGACGGAGGTTTCCCGCTTGCGGGCAAAGCCGGTGAGTATGTAGACGGAAATCGACATCACCTCGATGGCGAGGAACACGAGCACAAGATCGCCGGCGGTGGCGAGCAGCATCATGCCGTAGACAGCGAACAGCATGACGGAGACGAACTCGCCCGAGTGCTCGTTCGGATTCCTGCTCAGGTGGCCTGTGGCGATCAGCAGCGACAGGAAGCCGCCGGTCACAATCGCCATCTGGAGCACCGTCGAGAATCCGTCGACGATCACCATCGAGTGGAAAGCGGTCGCCTGGAAGTTCAGGAGTTTCGTGAGCCACACGCCGGACACGGCAAGCCCGGCCGCACCGATGGCCGCATAGACCGGCGACTGGCGGGACGGGATCAGCATGGACGCCATCAGCACGAGAATCGCGGTGCCGAGCACGACGATCTGCGGAGCGATGGTCCAGTAGTAGAGGTCCTTCACTGGCGGGCTCCTGTGATTCCGGCGACCGTTACGGCCGTCTCGTTCGCAAAGTGCTGCGCCACGAACCGGTGCCCTTCGGCGTCGTTTGCGGGCAGGGTGGCGGCGACCGCCTCGCGGCCGAAACGGGCGAGGTGGCGGTCGGAGGCGCCCTTGAAGGTGTTCATGAAGCAGTTCGGGAACAGGCCCATCACGACGATCATCGCGGCCAGCGGAACGAGGTAGCCCAGTTCGCGGCCGTTCAGGTCCTTGAGCGAGCGGTTCGCGGCGTTGGTCACCGGGCCGTAGAGCACCCGCTGGACCATCCAGAGCATGTAGACGGCGCCGAGGATCACGCCCGTTCCGGCGACGGCGGTGAGCACCTTCGCGTGGGCGATGTCCGAGATAAACGTTCCGTAGAGGATCGAGAATTCGCCGACGAACCCGTTCGTGCCCGGCAGGCCGACCGACGCCAGCGTCGCGACGATCAGGAAGAACGCATAGACCGGGACGACCGTGGCGAGTCCGCCGTAGTCGCGGATCTGGCGCGTGTGGCGGCGCTCGTAGACGACGCCGACCAGGAAGAAGAGCATGCCGGTCGAGATACCGTGGTTGAGCATCTGGTAGAGGGCGCCGTCGGTGGACGCCTTCGTGAAGGCAAAAAGTCCCAGCACCACGAACCCGAGGTGCGACACGGACGAATAGGCGACCAGTTTCTTGATGTCGGGCTGCACGAGCGCAACGAGCGCGCCGTAGACGATCCCGACCACCGCCAGGCCCATGAACACCGGGGCGGCCTCAAGGGCGGCGGCCGGATAGAGCGGCATCGCGTAGCGGAGGAACCCGTAGGTGCCCAGCTTGAGCAGCACGCCAGCCAGAATGACGGAACCGCCCGTGGGGGCCTCGACGTGGGCGTCGGGCAGCCACGTATGCAGCGGGAACACCGGCACCTTGATGGCGAAGGCGAGCGCGTAGGCGGCGAACAGCCAGCGCTGCGTGGAGAGCGGCAGCTGGCCGTTCATCAGCGCCGCCAGTTCGAAGGTGATCTTTCCGGTCGCCTGGTGGTGGTAGTAAACCGTCGCCAGGATAGCGACCAGCATCAGCACCGATCCGGCCATCGTGTAGAGGAAGAACTTCACGGCGGCGTAGATACGTCGCTCGCCGCCCCAGATTCCGATCAGGAGGAACATGGGGACGAGCATCACTTCCCAGAAGATATAGAAAAGGAACAGGTCCTGCGCGAAGAACGCGCCCAGCATGCCGGTTTCGAGCAGCAGCATGGAGGCGTAGTAGCCGGCCGGGCGCTTCTCGACGCCGCTCCAGGCGGACAGCAGAATGAGCGGCATGAGGAAAGTCGTCAGGATGACCAGCAGCAGCGACAGCCCGTCAATGCCGACCAGGTATTTCACGCCGATCGGGTCGATCCAGTGGAACGCCTCGACGAACTGGAGCCCGGGGGCGTTGTTGTCGAACCGGACCCAGAGCAGCAGCGACACGAGGAATTCAGCGGCCGTAAACGCCAGACCCGTCAGCCGCGCCGGGCCCTGATCGTCGAAGATCTTGCCCACGGCAACGACGGCGACGGCGCCGATGACCGGAATAACAAGTAGCGAGGTAAGCAGTCCCATCGGTTACCTCCCCGCCAGATACATGATCAGGACGAAGGCGCCCGCCAGCATGACGGCGGCATACTGGGGGGCGAGCCCGTTCTGCGCGCGGGCGAACTGGCGCGACACCCAGCGGGATACCCCGCCGGCCGCGTTTACCAGACCGTCCACGATCTCGACGTCGATGAATTTCCAGAGGAAGAACTCGGAAGTCCGCTTGATCGGCATGACGATCGCGGCATCGTACAGTTCGTCGATGTAATACTTGTTGGAAAGGGTCTTCACGACACCCGCAAACGGGTTTGGCGAACCGGAGGGTTTCGGCCGGTGCAGGAACAGGTCGAAGGCCGAAAAAAGGCCGACCAGCCCGAGACCCGACGCCAGGCACGTGAAGGCCAGTTCGGCCGCCAGCGAGTGCGCCTCGTGTTCGTACACGGGGAAGAAGTGGCCGAGGCTCTCCTCGATGCCGGGCACGCGGGGGTCGGCGGCGAGCAGCGGCGAGAGCCAGTTCTCGATACCGTTGGGAACCCAGTTCCAGAGCTCCGGAATGCCGATGAACCCGGCGACAACCGACAGGGCGGCCAGAATACCCAGCGCCATGGTCATGGAGGCCGGGGATTCGTGGATATGCTCCTGCGTATGGTGATCCGCGCGGCATTCGCCTTCAAAGGTCAGCACGTAGCAGCGGCCCATGTAGAAGGCGGTCATGAGCGCCGTCACTAGGCCAAGCCCCGTCAGGATATACGGAAGGGCATGGACCAGCCCCTCGACGCATTTGCCCGGCAGGTAGAAGTGGGCGTTGAGCGCGCCGAAGAGAATCGCATCCTTCGAGAAGAATGCCGACAGGAACGGGAACCCGGCGATGGCGAGCGTCGCCAGCAGGAAGGTCATGCGGGTGATCGGCATGAACTTCTTGAGGCCGCCCATTTTCCGCATATCCTGCTCGTGATGCATGCCGTGAATGACCGATCCGGCGCCCAAAAAGAGACAGGCCTTGAAGAACGCGTGGGTCATCAGGTGGAACACCGCCGCCCACATGACCCCGGAGCCAAGGCCCAGGAACATGTAACCGAGCTGCGAGACGGTCGAGTAGGCGAGAACCTTCTTGATGTCGTTCTGGACCGTCGCGATGGTCGCGGCAAAGAAGGCCGTCAGGGCTCCGGTCGTGGCGATCACGGTCATGGCGACGGGGCTCGCCTGGAACACGGGCGAGAGTCTCGCGACCATGTAGACACCGGCGGTGACCATCGTGGCGGCATGGATGAGCGCCGACACCGGGGTCGGGCCGGCCATGGCGTCCGGGAGCCACACATACAGCGGGATCTGGGCCGACTTGCCGGTTGCTCCGACGAAGAGGAGCAGGCAGGCGAGCGTCACGGCCCGGAACTCGATTCCGAACAGGTGGACGCTGACTTTGAGGATCTCGGGCAGCCGCGCCTTGATCTCGGCGATCTCCAGCGTCGGCGTTCCGGACTTCATCAGCGCATAGGCCAACGTGAACATGCCGAGGATAAAGCCCAGGTCGCCCACGCGGTTCACGATGAACGCCTTCTTGCCGGCATCGGCGTTGGCCATGTTCTCGAACCAGAACCCGATCAGGAGGTATGAGCAGAGGCCGACACCTTCCCAGCCCACGAACAGCACCGGGAGCGAGCTGCCCATCACCAGGATGAGCATGAAGAACACGAACAGGTTCAGATAGGTGAAGAACCGGTTGTAGCCCTTGTCGCCGTGCATGTAGCCGGTGGCGTAGATATGGATCAGCGAGCCCACGCCGGTGATGATCAGCATCACCAGAATGCTCATCCGGTCGGCGAGAAGCGTGAAGTCGATGGTCAGGTTCCCGAGCTGCATCCAGCTGTAGACGTGCTGGGTGAGCTGGGCAGGCCCCGTGGCCGGATAGATCTTGAAGAACGCGACGAGCGAGACGAAGAAGGCGAGCCCCACGGCGGAGCAGGCGATGTTCGACGCCCGGCTGTGCGGCACATCCGCCTTGGCGATGACGGCAAAGCCGTTAAAGGCCGCGCCGAGCAGGGGCAGCAGCGGCACGAGGATAAGCCAGCCCACTTCCGTTGACTGAACCGAGGAGAGAACCTGTGCAGCGTGTTCGTGCATGGCTTAGGCAGGCTCCTCCAGCGAACGGATATTCTCGATGTCGAGGGTCTGGCGGATGCGGTAGTAGGCGATCAGCACGGCGAGACCCAGGGCGGCTTCGGCGGCGGCCACGGCCATGACGATGACGACCAGTCCCTGGCCGGTCATGTCGTTATGGAGCCGGCTGAAGCAGACGAGCGCCAGGTTGACGGCATTCAGCATCAGTTCGACGGAGACGAGCATCAGGATGGCGTTGCGGCGGGTCACCACGCCGAACGCGCCGATGCAGAACAGCGTCAGAGACAGCAGGAGTACCCACTGCGGGGTCAGGTGAAGCGTCATGTGTCCTCCCGGCGCGCGATCCAGACCGCGCCGATGGTCGCCACGAGCAGGAGCACGGAGGCGACTTCAAAGGGCAGGGAGAAGTCCACGATAATGGTTTTGGCGATCGCTTCGATGGTGCCGTGTCCTTCGGCGGCCACGGGAAAAGCGTCCATCTTGAGCTGGACGATCTTGGACGCGACCAGCGCGAAGGTCGCCACGGCGGCGGCCACGCCGAGAAACCGCCCGGCGATATTGCGCGTGGGCGCCTGGATATCTCCGGCGCGCAGATCCAGAAGCATGATGACGAAGGTGATCAGCACCAGAATCGCCCCGGCATAAACGATGATCTGGGCGGCGGCCAGGAAATGCGCATCCAGAAGGACGAAGATCCCGGCCAGCGAGAAGAACGTGACGATGAGAGCCATGACCGCCTCCAGCGGGTCGCTGGAAATCACGACCGCCACGGCGGACCCGATGGCCATCAGGGCGAACACGCAGAATATGGCGAAGGTCGGGTCCATGGGTCAGACCCCCGGCAGCGTGTGAGGCTGCTCCGTCAGGTAGGCGGCAATCGCCGTGATCAGGATCCAGACGATGGAGATGCCGATCAGGTATTTCCATCCCAGTTTCATCAGCTGGTCGTACCGGAAGCGCGGCAGCGTCCAGCGGACCCAGATGAAGGTGAAGCAGAAGAACAGGGTTTTCGCCATGAAGCAGGCGAACTGGATTACGGCGGCCACGATGGTCGAGGCGGAGTGGCCGAGTTCGACATGGCCCCCCAGCAGGCCGAGGACGCCGGCACAGGCCAGACCCGGCGCCAGGCCCAGCACGGTCGCGTAGAAGAGCGTTTCCCTGTTGATGCCGTCGTTATCGTCGCGGAACCTGGCCGCCATGACGGCCAGGAAGATCCCGAACCCGGTGGCAAGCACGGCGGTCGCCTTGAGGATCACTTCAAGCACCGGCGACGCGTGGCTCACCAGCAGTTCCGTGGAGACGAACGGAATCTGGTAGCCTCCGAAGAACAGCGTCGTAATCAGGGCCGAGGCCACCACAATATGCGCGTATTCGGCCATGAAGAACATGGCGAACTTGAGCGACGAGTATTCGGTATGGAACCCGGCGACGATTTCCGCTTCGCCCTCGGGAAGATCGAACGGGTTGCGGTTCGTCTCGGCGAACGCGCTCGTGATAAAGACGATGAAGGCGACCGGCTGCACGATCACGCCCCAGTGCGGGAGTCCGCCGAACAGCAGGATTCCCTGGGCATGGACGATGTCGCCCAGGCGCACCGAGCCGAACCACAGGAGCACCGCGATCAGCGCGAAACCCATCGCCAGTTCGTAGGAGATCATCTGGGCCGACGACCGAAGGCCGCCCAGCATCGAGTACTTGTTGTTGGAGGACCACGCCGCGAGGATGATGCCGTAGACGCTGAGCGAGCTGAACGCGAGGATATACAGGATACCGACGTTCAGCTCGGCCACCTGCAGGTGGTAGCGGACGCCGCCGATCTCGATATAGTCGGCGAACGGAATCACCGCGAAGGTGAGCAGCGCCAGGAACATGCTGATGCAGGGGGCCAGCGCGTGGAAGAACCGGTTGGCCGCGCGCGGGACGATATCTTCCTTGCCGATCAGCTTGAGCACGTCGGTAAGGGTGTGGACCATTCCGAACGCCCGTACCGGGCCGATGTGGGCGTAGGCCGGACCGCGGCGGTTCTGAATATAGGACGAAGCCTTGCGCTCCATCCAGATCAGGATGGGCAGCGTCTGGAGGACGACGAGAAGCGTAATGACGATCTCGATGATCTTGATGACAGGGGTAAGGTTCATCTTCTTTGGCTTTCCGGCCTCTCAGCCGGCGGCGGACGCCAGTACGGCACCCGTCCCACCCAGTCCTTCCCAGGTCAGCCCGTTAAAGGCGGCTTCCTTCTTTGCGAGCAGGGCGAACGCCGTCGCGGCGTTGAGCGCCGGGACTTCCGCGCCCAGCGACGCGGCGAGCCGCGCGATGATCTCGATGCCCTCCAGCGCCTCGCCCGGGGGTGGCACGCTGCGGACTATCCGCTGAATCCGGCGGTCCACGTTGATGAACGTCCCGGAAGTTTCGGCGAAACCGGCCTTCGACACGATCACGGTCGCGAGCCGGGTCGTCTCGCTCTCATGCGGAGTCACGGCGATCACTTCAGTGACTTTCGACAGGGCCGTGCGGAACCGGCTGGCAAGCTTGTTGTTCGGGTTCTTCTCGGACGCGTAGTCGTCGTCGAGAACAACCAGCGTTTTCACCTTGCCCGCTTCCATGTCGGCGACGACCGATTCGAGCGTCGCGCCGGAGCGCAGCTTCAGCACGTCGGCAGCGGCCTGATTGGGGCTCTTGTCGGCGGTAATGAGAATCTTGTCGGACGTTCCGCGGTTATAGAAATCGGCCGGCGTAAAGGCCACGCGCGCGTTCGGGAAGCGGCCCTTCACCAGATCCTTCCAGAGGAAATTCTCTTCGGTCGTCGCTTTTGCGGAGAGCAGCAGCGCGATGCCGTCGCTGCCGGCGGCCTTCAGCGCGTCGGCCACACGGTCCACAATGCGGGTCCAGGGGGCGGGTTTCATCTCGTCGCCCTGTTTCGCCTTCGGGCGCAGCAGCCGGCCCTCCGCCTGCTGGTTCGCGTAGGAAAGACGGCCCTCGTCGCACATCCAGAACTTGTTCACGTCCGCATTGGCGCGCGGGCGGTAGCGGAAGATCTTCTCGATGTCCCAGTCGATATTGATATTGCAGCCGCGCGAACAGCCGTTACAGACCGACGGGGTGGTCTTCATGAAGTAGACGCGTTTCTTGAACCGGAAGTCGTTCGAGGTCAGCGCGCCCACGGGGCAGACGTCGACGACGTTCATCGAGTAGGCATTGTCCAGCGTGCGGCCTTCGGTAAGCCCGATCAGGCTCACGGCGCCGCGGTTGAACATGCCCAGTTCGTCCGTGTGGGATACCTCGCGGCAGAACCGGACGCAGCGCGTGCAGAGGATGCAGCGCTCGGCGTCGTACACGACGTTGTCCGAGAAGTGCACGCGCTTGGGTTTCAGGATCTTGGAATCCAGCGGCACATGTGACGGCCGCCGGTCGTGCTCCATGTAGTAGTCCTGGAGCTTGCACTCGCCGACCTGGTCGCAGATCGGACAGTCGATGGGGTGATCGACCAGCAGGAACTCCATCACGTCGGCGCGGGCCTTCTTCACCTTGTCGGTGTTGGTTTTGACCACCATGCCTTCGCCGGCGATGGTCGTGCAGCTGGGCGCGAGCTTGGGCATTTTCTCGACTTCGACGAGGCACAGGCGGCAGTTACCCTCGGGCGAGAGCCCTTCGTGGTAGCAGTAGTGCGGGACGTCGATGCCGTTGTCGTGGCACGCCTTGATGACGGACGTCCCCGCCTTCACTTCCAGTTCACGGCCATCAATGGTCAGTTTCGGCATGGTTCTCAGGCCGCCTTCTTGCGGATCTTGGCTTCAAACTCGGCACGGAACTTCGGGACAAAACTCTTGATCGGCATCGCCAGCGCGTCCGACAGCACGCAGATCGTCTGCCCGGCCATGCCGTCGGCGATCCGGACCAGCAGCTCCAGGTCGCCCGGGCGGCCTTCGCCGGCATCGATCCGGCACATGACCTCGTAGGCCCAGTGGGTACCGGTGCGGCACGGGGTGCACTGTCCGCAGGACTCATGCGAATAGAAGTGCGCGAGGATCTTGAGCAGGTGGACCATGTCGGTCCCCTCCTCGATGACGATCATTCCGCCCGAGCCGAGCATCGTGCCGTTGGCGGCCAGCGACTCGTAGTCGAGGTTCGCTTTCTCGCATTCGGGGGCCGTGAGTATAGGCACGCTCGAACCGCCGGGGATGCAGGCTTTGAGTTTCTTGCCGCCCCGGATTCCGCCCGCCCATTCGTTAATAAAGGTCATGAGCGGCAGGCCAAGCGGAATCTCGTAGACGCCGGGCTTGTTCACGTGCCCCGAGACCGAGAACAGCTTGGTGCCGGGGCTCTTTTCGGTGCCCGCATTCGTCTTGTAGGCGTCCGCGCCGTGGTTGATGATCCACGGAACGGCACAGATCGATTCAACGTTATTGACCACCGTCGGGCAGTTGTAGAGGCCCGAAACCGCCGGGAAGGGCGGCTTGATGCGGGGCTGGCCCTTCTTGCCCTCCAGCGAATTGATCAGGCCGGTCTCTTCGCCGCAGATATACGCGCCGAATCCGTTGTGGACCGTGACCTTGAGGTCGTAGTCGCTGCCGAAGATCTTCTTGCCGAGGTAGCCCTTGTCGTAGGCTTCCTTCACGGCGCGCTTGACGATCTTGGTCTGCTGGAAGAATTCGCCGCGGATATAGATGAAGGCGTGGTGGCAGTTGAGCGCCTTCGACGCGATAATGACCCCTTCCACGAGCATGTGGGGGTCGTTCTCCATGATGTAGCGGTCCTTGAACGTGCCGGGTTCGGATTCGTCCGCGTTCACGCACAGGTAGATCGGCTTGCCGGTGTCCTGGGGGACAAAGCTCCACTTGAGACCCGTGGGGAATCCCGCGCCGCCGCGTCCGCGCAGGCCGGACTTCTTCACTTCCTCGATCAGGAACTTGGAATCGAGTTCCTTCACGGCCTTCTCGGCCGCCTTGTAGGCGCCGTTGGCGAGGGCGCCCTCGAGGGTGCTTGAGCCGGGCTTGCCCCAGTTTCTGGTGATGACCTTTTCCATCAGCCTTTCCGCCGCCAGTTCTCGATCAGCTGATCCACCTTCTCGGGGGTCAGGTTCTCGACGTATTCATCGTTCACAAGCGCCATCGGGCCGGTGCCGCACGAAGCCAGGCACTCCACGTGCCGGACGGTGAAAAGGCCGTCCTTGGAGGTTTCGTTGTTCTTGAGGTGGAGCTTCTTGCAGAAGTGGTCGTAGATCTCTTCGCCGCCCACGAGCGCGCAGCTGATGTTCGTGCAGACGTTGATCTCGTACTTACCGATCGGCTGCTGGTTGAACATCGTGTAGAAGGTCACGCATTCCTGGATGCGGGATTCCGGCACGCCGATAAACTGGGCGGCGAACCGGATAGTCTCCGGGCTGATCCAGCCCTTTTCCTTCTGGGCGAGCTGCAGGACCGGCAGGATCGCCGAAGCCTTGCTCGGATACTCGTCGAGCGCGGCTTTCATCTGCTGGAGTGTCTGGTCGCTGAACTCGGACATACGTTCGTTTCCGGAAAGACTGGGCGTCTTAGCGGTCCAGTTCTCCTGCAATGATGTTGAGCGATCCCAGGATCGCTATGGCGTCGGCGATATAATGGCCCGTGGCGATTTCGGCGAAGGAACTGAACGCGGCGAAGGAGGGCGAGCGCACCTTCACACGGTAGGCATTCTTCGTTCCGTCGGAATAGATCGTGAAACCCACTTCACCGTTGGCGCACTCGCTGGCCGAGTAGACGTGGCCCCTGGGGGGCTTGATGCCTTCGAACACCAGCTTGAAGTGGTTAATGAGCGCCTCGATGTTGCTGTACACTTCCGACTTGGGCGGCGGCGTAATGCGCGGGTCCTGGATGCGGATCGGGCCGTCGGGGATGCGCTTGACGGCCTGGCGCAGAATCCGGACCGACTGGTTGATCTCCTCGAATCGGACAAAGAAGCGGTCCCAGCAGTCGCCTTTTTCGCCGACCGGCACCTCGAAGTCGAACTCGTCGTAGCGGTAGTACGGGAAATCCTTGCGGACGTCGTAGGGGACACCGCTCGCCCGCAGGATGGGTCCGGTGTAACCGTAGGAGAGCGCGGTCTCCTTCGACACAACGCCCACATCGCGGATGCGGTCGTTGAAGATCCGGTTCTTGCGGAGCAGCTTCATCATCATTGTGACGCCGCGGTCGACTTCCTTCAGCGTCGCCTCAAGATCGTCCTCGAAGCCGTCGTAAAGGTCGTGAACCACACCGCCCACGCGGGTGTAGCTGTTGGTGAGCCGGGCGCCGGTCATCTTGACGATGATGTCGTAAATCCGCTCGCGGGGGTACACGCCGTACCAGAAGTTGGTCATGCCGCCCAGGTCCATCGCGCCTACGGCGTTGCAGACCAGGTGGTCCATGATGCGCGACAGTTCGTCGATCATCATGCGGATATAGACGGCGCGGTCGGGAATCTGGATGCCGAACAGGTCCTCAACGGCCTTCGCGTAACAGGCGTTGTTCATCGGGGCCGAGAGGTAGTTGAGCCGGTCGGTATACGGGATCACCTGGTTGTAGGTGACGTTCTCCGACATCTTCTCGAAACCGCGGTGCAGGTAGCCGATTTCCGTAATGGCGCGGACGATCACTTCGCCGTCCAGCAGGCACTTGGCACGGAGCGTGCCATGCGTGGCCGGGTGCGCCGGGCCGATATTGACCTCGACCAGGTTCTCGATCGGATCGAGCTGGTAGTCTTCCCTGGTCGGCGCGTGGTGCGTGGGATCAGCCATGGGTTCTCAGTCGATCTCCAGCGTATCGGCGCGGCTGAGCGGAACGCGGCCGTCCACGGGGAAGTCTTTCCGCAGCGGGTGACCGGTAAATTCCGAATGGTTGAGAATGCGGCGCAGGTCCGGGTGGCCGGTAAAGGTCACGCCGAACTGGTCGAACACTTCGCGCTCCAGCCAGTTGGCCGACTTGTAGAGGCGGGTCAGCGTGGGCGCAGTGCAGTCGGCTTCCGTGATCCGGATGCTGAGGCGAATGCGCTCGGGGCTGGAGGGATTCAGGAAAACGTAGTCGATTCCGAACCGGGGCCCCTTGGGGTCGTACCCGGAGAGGTCCAGCCCGACCATGTCCAGAAGGACGGAAAAACCGAGGTCGTCGCGGAGCACCCGGGCGGCTTCCACAATGAACTCCCGGTCGAGCGTCAGCACAACCTGTCCGTTGGCGGCGGCGGATTCAGAGACCACCTTTCCAGCGGCCAGTTTCCGGATGTGCTCTACAGTCGCGCTCAACGGTTCTCTTCTCTCAATCCTTAACGGCAGACCATCGGCGGGCGGGCTGGAACGTGCGTGAGGCCCTCGACCAGAATCTGCTTCTTCCCGCGGTTGAACTCCTGGCCCGAACTGATCTTCTCGCCCAGCGCCAGCACGCTGTGGAGCAGCGCCTGGGGATGCGGCGGGCAGCCGGGGACATACACGTCCACAGGGATCACTTCGTCCACGCCCTGAAGCGTGCAGTAGTTGTTATAGAAACCGCCCGACGACGCGCAGGCACCCATGGAGATCACCCACTTGGGCTCGGCCATCTGGTCGTAGATCTTCTTGATGATGGGGGCCATCTTGAGGCTGATGGTGCCGGCCACGATCATCATGTCCGCCTGGCGGGGGGAGAACCGGACGAGTTCCGCGCCGTAGCGGGACATGTCGAACCGGCCGCCCAGCACCGACATCATCTCGATACCGCAGCAGGCGGTGCCGAACGGGTAGGGCCACAGGGAATACTTGCGTCCCCAGTTCACCACGTCGGATAGCTTGGTGAGGACGTAGCTCTCGTCGCCTTCCTGCGCGGGTGTGACGCCGGGCAGGTGCTTCAGTTTGGGGTTCTGCAGGGAGCCCATGATTCAGCGGACCTCCGGAATCGCCACGGCAGCCGCAACCGCCGGTTTGGCGGAACGGGGCGGGTCGATCACGACGTGCCGGGGGTCCCGGGCGAGCAGCTTGTCTTTGACTGCGCGGGAGGTGGCCTGCTGGGACCATTCAAGGACGCCCTTGCTCAGGACGTAGAAGAAACCGACAAACAGGATCGCGACGAACACCACCGCCTGTAGCAGGATGATGATCCCGTATTCGCGAACAAGCGCCCGGTACTGGGATGCCCATGGGTAGAGAAACACGGCTTCGAGATCGAACAGGATGAAAACGATCGCCACCATATAGAAATGGACCGAGTAGCGGGTACGGGCCGGTGCGCCCGGATCCACGCCGCACTCGTAGGTGGAGGTCTTCTCGAGGTCAGGCGCCTGGATGCGCATGCGCAGCTTGCGGGCGACCCACGGCAGACCCACCGCGAATACCGTCACGAACACGGTGGCGATACCGAGCAGGATCAGAACCGGGATGTATGTCGTCCACATTTCCATTCCAGCTATTGTCCCCGGGCTATTGTCCAAAAATGTAGACCGCTGAATCGGTCCAGTGCTTGAGCAGATCGAACTTGAGAATCAGGCCGAGCGTCGGCAGAACGAACAGAACGTACAATACTCCATAGTCGAACAGGCTGGCATTGACCGTTGTCAGTTCCGGCTCCGGTTCGGCGCTTTTCGCAGGAGCATGGCCGTGATCGTCGTGGCCGTGGGCGGCGGCCTCTTCGGCGGTATCCGTCATCACCCCCTGCATCATCGAAACGACGATCCGGGCGTAATAGAAAAGCGAGACGACCGAGGTCAGCACGCCCACCACGGCCAGAACCAGGAAACGGGTATCCTTGAACCGGATGTAGTTGTCCACGACGGCCGAGAAGACGAAATACTTCCCGAGGAACCCGGAGAAGGGCGGCAGTCCGGTGAGCGAGAACAGCAGGATACACATGGCGACGGCCATCCAGGGGGTCGTCTTGAGCAGCCCGCGGAACGCGCTGATGTCGTCCGTGCCCTTGGTTTCTTCGACCATCTGGACAACGAAGAACGCGCCGAGGTTCATCACGGTATAGATGGCGAGGTAGAAGGTGATCGACGAATAGCCCTTGGGCGTCATCGCCAGCACGCCCATCAGCATGTACCCGGCATGAGCGATCGAGGAGTAGGCCAGCATGCGCTTGGCAGACTTCTGGCCCATGGCGGCCAGGTTGCCGACCAGCATGGTGGCGATGGCGCTCCAGTAGATGACCGGTTCCCAGTTGATTCCCGGAAGGGAGATCGCGGACGGGAGCGGATTCTGCACCAGCGCCATCGTCGGGATGCCGATACTGTTCAGCGGGTTGGTGGTCGAGAGCATCGAATCGACAATGCGGATGAGCAGTCCGAACCCGGCCGCCTTCGGGGCGACGCTGAAGAACGCGGTTACCGGCGTGGGTGCGCCCTGGTAAACGTCCGGAGCCCAGAAGTGGAACGGGACGATGGAAATCTTGTAGCCCAGACCGGCGATAAACAGGATGATTCCCAGCAGCGCAGCCTGCTGGTCGGATCCCGCCAGAAGCGCGGCCTTGATGTCGAAAATGTTGGTCGTGCCGGTGATGCCGTACAGGTAACTCATCCCGAAGATCATCAGGCCCGACGTCACGCCGCCGTATAGCATGTATTTGGCGCTGGCTTCAGAAGCCTTGGGGCTCGCCTTCTGCATGCCCGGCATGATGTAGGAGATGATCGAGACGAACTCGATGGCCAGATAGATCATCAGCAGGTCCATCGAGGAGACCATCAGCATGCCGCCGATCACGAGCGTGATGATGAGCGCGTGAACCTCGGCGTGGAAATTCTTCAGGATCTGCTTCGACCGCGAGGTGATGACGATCGCCGCCGCGCCCGAG
Source organism: uncultured bacterium (assembly GCA_964565925.1). Taxonomy (GTDB): domain Bacteria; phylum JAGRBM01; class JAGRBM01; order JAGRBM01; family JAHCIT01; genus CAZMGV01. The sequence goes on along the minus strand of CAZMGV010000014.1, from coordinate 119,301 downwards.
AAGAGCAGCAGGAACTTGAAGAACGTCCCCAGCCCGTCGACGAACAGCATCTGGTTGTCGTTGCCCATGTCCATGGGGCCGGCGCTTACCTTCGGGAAGTAGAGCGGACGCTGGATCACGTTCGTGTAGTAGAGGATTCCCGCCGCCGAGATCATGAACACGAGGGCGACGGCGCCGACCAGTTCGCGCTGCTGTTCGAGCTTCGGGGACATGCTCATCAGGAGAAGGACGAGGATTCCGGCGGTCAGCCAGATCTCTGTCCAGATGAACATCGTTCCACCGAGGATGTTGCTGACGGGTATCAGTTCCATGGGTATGGGCGGCTCCCGCTCAGGGTTTGACCCAGGTGGCGAGGCTCACCATCGAGTGGTTCATCAGCCTGAAAAGCGGCGTCGGATAGAAGCCGAACACGATCGTGAGGATCGCGAACGGGACGAGGGTGAACTTCTCGCGGAACGAGATTTCCGGAAGCGTGTCGTATTTGGCGTTCTTGGCACCCAGGAAGACCCGCTGGAACATCCAGAGGCAGAATGCGGCGGTGAGGATCACGCCCGTGATGGCGATAACGGTCATTCCCGTGTGGGCCTTGAAGGCGCCCAGGAACGTCATCGCTTCGCCCGGGAACCCGATCAGTCCCGGCAGACCCACGTTCGCGAAGAACGCGAGCCCGGCGAACGCCGTGTAGACCGGCATCTGCTGGGCGATACCGCCGAAGCCGTCGATCTGGCGGTGGTGGGCGCGGTCGTAGATCACGCCCACGAGGAGGAAGAGCTGGGCGCTCACGATCCCGTGCGAGAACATCTGGAACGACGCGGCGGTCATGCCGACGGCGTTATTGGCCGAAATCGCCAGCAGGCAGTAGCCCATGTGCGACACCGACGAATAGGCGACGAGCTTCTTCATGTCGGTCTGCGCCATGGCGCAGAGCGCACCGTAAACGATGTTGATGACTCCGAGGGTCGCCATCGTCGGCGCGAACCAGACGGCGGCGTCGGGCAGCAGCGGCAGGCAGATGCGCATGATGCCGTAGGTTCCCATCTTGAGGAGCACGGCGGCCAGGATCACGGAGATCGGGGTCGGCGCCTCGACGTGGGCATCGGGCAGCCACGTATGGAACGGGAAGCACGGCACCTTGATGGCAAAGCCGATAAAGAGCGCCACGAACAGCAGCTTGCTGAGCGGGAACACATGGCCGAACAGCGTGAAATCACGGGTGAACGACGCGTGCTGGGACATCAGCTCCAGCAGGTTGAACGTGCTGGGCTGGCTCGTGAGGTAGAGCGCGATCAGCGCCAGCAGCATGAGCACCGAGCCCGCCAGCGTATACAGGAAGAACTTGATCGCGGCGTACTCCTTGCGCGGACCGCCCCACAGGCCGATGAGGAAATACATCGGCAGCAGCATCACTTCCCAGAACACGTAGAACAGGAAGAAATCGAGGGCGACGAACACGCCGAACATGCCGGTCGTGAGGAACAGCAGGAGCGCGAAGTAGGCCTTGATCTGCTTCTCGATGCCGAAGGAGGCGATCACGGCGAACACCGAAACGAGGCCGGTGAGCACCACGAGCGGCATCGACAGGCCGTCGACCCCCAGGTGGTACTGGATGTTGAAGGTGGCGATCCAGTCCGCCTTCTCGATGAACTGCATCCCGTCCTGCATCGTCGTGCCCATCTCGAAGTTGAACCCCTGGAGCATCAGCAGCGAGATAATGAACGGAATGGCGGTGAAGAAGACCGCGGTGTAGCGGATCAGGGCCTTGTTCGACGAAGGCAGCATGAGAATGACCAGCGCGCCGACGAGCGGTGCGAAGGTGATGAGGGATAGTGCGTGTGGTACCATGGGCCTTGTCTCTCCGAAAATCTCTTAGTGCAGCATGCCGGTGGCGGTTCCCGTCACCGCGTGGCCGAGTCCGACCACGAGGTAAGCGAGCGCCAGAATCAGGCATGCCATCACAAGTACGAGATAGGTCTGAATCCGGCCGGACTGGAACTGTCTGAACATCGAGCTGAACAGCTGCGTAGTCCAGGCTGTCCCCTCGACACCGATCTTGTCGACGATGACGCGGTCGAACCAGCCCGCGATCTGGCGCAGCCCGCGTACGGAACGGCCCACCAGGTTCACGAGACCGTCAACCACGGTTGAGTCGAACCAGCCTGCGGCCTTCGAAAGGGCCACCGTGCCGTCCACTGCCGTGGCGAAGTAGGCCTCGTCCACCAGATACTTCTGGTAAACGACGCTGTGCAGGTTCGGGAACTGCTTCACGAAGTTGTCGGCAACTTCCTGTTTCTTCGTGTAGACCGTGTAAGCGGCGAAGATCGACAGGCTGGCAACGCCCACCGAAACGGCGGCGAACAGGATCACCTCGTTCAGGTTGAACGCGGGCTCGCCCCAGATGTGCTCGGTGCCGGTCAGCACGGGAGCCAGGAAATGTTCGAGCATGTTGTGGTGCTCGCTGAAGATGAAGCCCATGAACCCGCCCACGGTTGAAAGGAACGCCAGCACGATCAGCGGCGTCGTCACGTTCCAGGGCGATTCGTGGATGTGCTCGCGGACCTTCGGATCGGCGCGGTTCTCGCCGAGGAAAGTCATGCAGACCTGGCGGGTCATGTAGAACGCGGTCATGGCGGCCGACGCCATGCCGACCAGGAACAGGATCTTGCCCAGGTTCGGGAGCGGCATATCGGGGCCGAAGCCGAAGTGCGTCGAACTCCACATCTTGTGGAGGATCTCGTCCTTCGAGAAGAAGCCAGCGAACGGCGGGATACCGGCGATAGCCAGTGTCGCCAGTGCGAAGGTCGCGAAGGTGACCGGCATCAGCTTCCGCAGCCCGCCGTACTTGCGCATGTCCTGCTCGTGATGGTTGCCCATGATCACCGAGCCGGAGCCCAGGAACAGGCAGGCCTTGAAGAAAGCGTGGGTCATCAGGTGGAAGAGCCCCGCCCAGAAGGCGCCGGTCGCCATACCCATGAACATGAAGCCGAGCTGCGAAACGGTCGAATAGGCCAGGACTTTCTTGATGTCGTACTGGGTAATGCCGATGGTCGCCGAGAAGAAGGCGGTCGCGGTCGCTACGAGTGCGACAACGGTAAGCGTCGTCGGCGAGACTGCGAACAGCATGTTCAGACGTCCGATCATGAACACGCCGGCGGTAACCATGGTCGCGGCGTGGATGAGCGCGGAGACCGGGGTCGGGCCGGCCATCGCGTCCGGCAGCCAGACATAAAGGGGAATCTGGGCCGACTTGCCGGTGGCGGCGCCGAAGAGGAACAGCGTCGCCAGCGTCGCGATCGAGATCGTGCCAATGCCCGCGGGCAGCGAGGCGAGGTGCTCTGCCTGCGCGTTGATGTCGACGAAATTAAGGGACTTGGTGTTCCACCAGATCAGGCCGACGCCGATCACGAAGCAGAAGTCGCCCACGCGGTTCGTAATAAAGGCCTTCATGGCGGCCGTCGCGTTACCGATTTCCTTGTGCCAGAAGCCGATCAGGCAGTAGCTGGCGAGACCCACGCCTTCCCAGCCGATAAACATGATGAACAGGTTGTCGCCCATCACGAGCAGCAGCATGGCGAAACAGAACATGTTCAGATAGGCCATGAACCGCCAGTGGTTCTCGTCCGTCGCCATGTAGCCGGTGGCATACAGGTGAATGAGCCCGCCGACGCCCGTGACCAGGAACATCGGGATGATCGAGAGCCGGTCGGCGACAAACGCCATGTCGGCCTTGAACTCGCCCACGAACAGCCACTGGTAGAGGTGGTTATGGAAGCCGACGAAGCCTTCTTCCTGATGCATCAGTCCGAAGGCCGTGTAGCAAACGATCAGGAACGGGATCCAGATTGCGAGGTTCGCGATCACGTTCACGACGTTCATACCGCCCTGGCTCTGGCCGGGCGTCAGGCCGTGGTGCGCGTGGTCGTCGTGGCCATGATCGTCATGCCCGTGGGCATCGTGCCCATGATCTCCGTGGCCGTGCGAATCGTGACCGTCATGTCCGTGAGAGCCGTGACCGTGGTGGTCATGGGCGTGCCAGTCCCACTTGGCCGGGTCATTGCCCCAGTGGGAGTCCTTGCCCGGGTATTCCAGCTTGCGGCCGAACAGGCCAATGACGGCGGCCCCGGCAGCGGGGATCGCCGGGACGAGCCAGAGGTAACTCGCTTCGGCGAGCTGGGCGGCGGCGTGCGTGGCTTCGTGGCCTTCCATGACGTTCTGTTAAGCGCTCCCCGTCTCGTTCAGTTCCGCAGCGTGCTCACGGAATCGATGTTGATGTTCCGGAAGTTCCGGTAAACCACCAGCACGATCGCCAGGCCCACGGCGGCTTCGGCCGCCGCGAGCATGATCACGAATGCCGCAAAGATATGTCCGGTCACTACGCCTGTGACGTAGTGGCTGAACGCGATAAAGTTCAGATTGGCCGCGTTGAGAATCAGCTCCACCCCCATCAGCACGGCGACCGTGTTGCGGCGGGAGATGATGGCGAACATGCCCAGGCAGAAGAGCAGGGCGGCGAGGTTGAGATAGTCCGTCAGCTGGAGACCGGTCATGACAGCTGGTCTCCTTCGGCGTTGATCTCTTTCTTGATCATGATCACCGTGCCCACGAGCGTCATCAGCAGCAGCACCGCGATGACTTCAAACGGAAGCACATGCGTCGTGACGATGCGGTCGCCGATCGCCGTCACGGTGGACTGGATCGGCCGCTGGTCGAGGATCTTGAACTGGGTCGAGTAGATCACTTTCCGCATGATCAAGTAGAGCGCGGCCGAAAGCACTGCGGATCCGCCCAGCGACAGGAAGCCCTTGGACGGGTTCAGATAACTTTGCTCGCCCCGGCGCTGGGTGAACATGACCGCGAACAGGATCATCACCAGGATGCCGCCGATGTAGACGAGCACCTGGAAGGCGGCGAGCAGGTCGGCGCCCAGCATGACGTAGCAGATGGCGATGCCGAAGAAGGTGATCATCAGGCACAGGGCGGCGCGGACGATGTTGGGCAGCAGCACGACGCCCAGGGCGGCCGTGACCGAGCTGACCGCTACGATGCGGAAAAAGATGTGTTCGCCGGTGGTCAGAAGGACGGACGCAGCGACCGCGGCCAGAAAAGCGATGCCTGCGAAGAGCTTGTTCTTCATCTTCCCCTGAATCCCCGATTCCTGGTTGGGAAACCGGCCTCGACGGCTCGTTTTCCCGGTCAGAGCTCTATTAGGAAATCGGCAACGCCCAAGACACGGAGCAGCCCTCGCAACCGTGTGTTTGGAGGCCCCCCTCTATTGCCCGTGAGAGGGGGGTGGGTCAAGGGGCATCTCTATGTTTTTTGTATACAGAGGGCCGTCCGCTTTAACCAAATGATTTCAGCTGATTAGCTCAACTGAAAACCCCCGTTACGGCGTCCGTAAACGGGGGTTTTTCGGGGACTTATGGAGCGGTCGAACCGGGAGCGGAATCAGGCCTTCGGCGGCTCGGTCGCGGGGGCGGCCGGGGCGGCGGTTTCAGCTGCCTTGGCGGCGGCTGCAGCGGCTGCCGCCGCCGCCTTTTTCGCCTTCGCCTCGGCGTCCTTCGCCTTGAACTTCTCGGACTTGGCGAGGACGTCCTTGCGCTCTTCGGGCGTCACGAATTCAAAGTAGAGATTGTGGAAGTCGGTCGTGGCGCGCTCGAACTCCTTGGTGAAGTGGATGGCACCCGTGGGGCAGGGCTCCGTGCACAGGCCGCAGTACATGCACTTGCCCAGATCGATGTTGAACACCGTCGGGTAGAGCATCTTCTTGCTGGGCTTGCCGTTGTTGCCGATGATGTCGATGCGGTCGAGCTTCTCGTCCTCGATCCAGATGCAGTCGATCGGGCAGGCCTTCTCGCAGTTGCGGCACGAGATGCAGACATCCATGTCGACCGTGAGGAAGCCGCGGTAGCGGTCCGGCAGCGTCGCCTTCACGTCCACTTCCGGATACTGCACCGTCGACGGCGCACGGAAGAGATGCGACATCGTGTTGGAGAAGCCGTAGAAGAGCGACTTCGCCGTGTTCCAGATGTCGGAGAAATAGCCTTCCTTGTAGTCGGCGATTTCGTAGCGCTGTGTTTCTGACATGATCGGTTTCCCTTGCTGAGTACGAATCGGTCTCGCGGATCAGACGGCCAGCTTGAAGTCGAACTTGGCGCCGGCCTTCTTCAGGTTTTCCCTCACCATCGAGATATAGATCATGACCACCAGCACGCTCGCCAGCAGCATGATGACGCGCATTCCGCCGTCCACGCGGCCGCCGATCTCGACAAACGAGATCCAGGCCATGTTTCCGAGGATGCAGACGAAGCAGATCGGCATGAGATATTTCCAGCAGAGCATCATCAGCTGGTCCACGCGCAGGCGCGGGACGGTCCAGCGGAGCTGGATCACGAGGAACACCAGCACGTGCGCCTTGATGAAGATGACGCCGAACTGCGCGGCGTTGCGGACGATCGCGGGAGCGGCCTCAGGCAGACCGAACGCGATCGCCAGGCCCAGCACCACGAGCGCCGAGAACGCCGGGCCCCAGCCCAGCACCACCGCCAGCAGCGTCGTGCCGAAATCGCCCTGCGGCTTGGTGAGCCGCGCCGGTTCGTCGGCGCGGGCGCCCATCTTGTAGCCGACCCAGGTGGCACCGGCGGCCGTCAGCGCGAGCGCACCGTAGATGACGTAGGGAGTGATCGTGGCGAACTGTTCCGGCGTGCTGATGCCCGGGACGTTCCAGCCGCCGAAGAACACCACGACGGCGATCATACTGATAACGAAGATGTTCGCCCATTCGGCGAAGAAGAAGAACAGGAAGCGCATGCCCGAATATTCGGTGCAGAAACCGGCGACCAGTTCGGATTCCGCTTCGGGAAGGTCGAACGGGGCGCGGTTGATCTCGGCGATGGCCGCCGTGAAATACGTGAAGAACGCGACGACGGTGAAGGGGTTGGTGAAGAAGTTCCAGGAAAGGAGGCCCCTCCAGAACCCGTCGTTGGCCTGCACGGCAACGATCTCGTTCAGGTTGAGCGAGCCCGAGAGCACCACCATCGCCAGCAGCGACAGGCCCACCGGGATTTCATACGAGACGAGCTGCGCGGCCGAGCGCATGCCGCCGTAGAACGCCCACTTCGAGTTCGATCCGTAGCCCGCGAGCATGATGCCGAGCACTTCGATGGAGCTGACGGCGAGGATATAGACGATACCGATGTTCAGGTTCGCCACCACCAGCGTGTTCGAGAACGGCAGCACGACGAACACGAGGAACATTCCGCAGAACGAGAGGTACGGGGCGATCCGGAACACGACGCCGTCGGCGTCCTGCGGGATCAGGTCTTCCTTCTGGAAGGTCTTGAGGCCGTCGACGGCCCACTGCAGGAACCCCTGCGGACCCACGCGGTTGGGGCCTACGCGGGACTGGATGCGGCCGGCGATGCGGCGCTCGGCCCAGGAGTAAATACCGGCCAGGTGCGCGGCGATCACGAGCGCCAGGATGGCGGCGATCAGCATGGTGACAGGGTAAACGGCCAGCGGGCTTGCACCCTTGAAGATGCCGCCCAGGAGTCCTTCTCCGGCGATCCACTTGTCTGCGATTTCCTGCATTGCTTCCTCTTCAAAACCCTCGGGGAACTGTCGTCAGTAAAAACTGCTTACCTGTCGATCTCCGGCGCCACCACGTCCAGCGACGCGATGAAGGCGACGAGATCGGCGATCATCATGCCGGGAGCCATCTTGCTGATGATGCTCATGGCCGCGAACGAACCTGTGCGCACCTTGACGCGGTGGGACCTGTTCGTGCCGTTCGACATCAGATAGACGCCCATCTCGCCGCGCGGGGCCTCGACGGCCGAGTAGACGTCGGTCCATGCCGGCGGCTTGATGTTCTTGGGGACCTTGGCGATGACCGGGCCGGGCTCGAGCATCTTGAGCGCCTGCCGGACGATCTTTACCGACTGGCGGACTTCCTCGACACGCACCGAGTGACGGTCGAAGCAGTCGCCCAGCGTGCCGTAGCGGCCGCTGCCCACCGGGATGTCGAAATCGAGTTCCGGATAGATCGAATAGGGCTGGTCGCGGCGGACGTCTTTCTTGACGCCGGTCGCGCGCAGCACGGGGCCCACAAGGCCGAACGACACCGCGTCTTCGGGCGTGATCGGGGCGACGTTGATAAGGCGCGTCCGGAAGATCACCGAGTCGGTAAGCAGCTTGTTGATCTCTTCCCAGGCGTGCTCGAAGTGGTCGAGGAACGCCGTGACTTTCTCGACGAAACCGTCGGGGAGATCGAACCACACGCCGCCGATGCGGACGAAATTGTAGGTGAGCCGTGCGCCGCACAGTTCTTCGATGATGTCGTTCACCGTTTCGCGTTCACGCATGGCGTGCAGGAACGGCGTGGCGGCGCCGAGGTCCATGCCCAGCGCGCCGACGCCGATAGCGCCGTGGCAGATGATGCGGTTCAGCTCGTCCGTGAGCACCCGGATGATCAGCGCCCGGCGGGGGACTTCGATCCCGGCGAGCCGTTCCACCGCCAGCGCGTAGGCGTGGTTGGCGTTCATCGCCGCCAGGTAGTCGACGCGGTCGGTGTAGGGCATGAAGCCCGGGTAGTCGACCTTCTCGCCGATCTTCTCGATCGAGCGGTGCAGGAAGCCCACGTCGGGCTCGCACGCCTTCACGATTTCGCCGTCGGTCTTGAGAATGAAGCGGAGCACGCCGTGCGTCGACGGGTGCTGCGGCCCCATGTTGATGAGCATTTCGTCAGACTTCATCTGGACTGCGAGGTTACTCATGATTCGGCCGCCTCCTCGCTGGCTTCGGATCCGCCGCGGCTCAGCTTGATGCCCTCGGTCTCAAGCACATGGCGGGCGAACACGTCATGCATCGATTCGCGGGTCGTCTGGATTCCGCGGTAGTTGTCCTGTTCGGTGAAATCCTTGCGGAGCGGATGGCCGATCCAGTCATCCGGCAGCATGATACGGCGCAGGTCCGGGTGGCCGTCGTAGATCACGCCGAGCAGGTCGAACTGTTCGCGTTCCTGCCAGTTTGCGGCGCCGTAGAGCGGGCACAGCGACGGCACATGCGGGTTCTCGCGGTCAAGCTTGCACTTCACCAGAAGCTGGTGGCCGTGCTCGTAGCTTTTCAGGATGGCCGTCGACTGGAGCCACTTGGGTCCGTCGGGCGGGGGCACGCCGGGCTTGGGCGCGAGCGGCACGTGGTCCGTCGCGGCAACGGCAGCCAGATACTTGAAGGAGAGCGCCGGGTCGTCGCGCAGCGTCTTCACGATGTCGAGAAGATCCTTCTGCGGGTTCTTCACGGTGATAAAGGGAGTCGGATTGGTCTCCGGGCCGATTTCGATCTTGTCACCGAATCTGGCCGAGCACTGTTCGAGTAGCGCCTTCTTGTCCATATCTCTGTGTCTATCCGGTCGCTTTCTTTATCTTTATTAGGAGAACTTCTCTGCCGGCAGTCGCCGGTAAATCCTAGGCGGTCTTGCGGCTCAGGAACCGTTCGCGTTTGACGATCTCCTGCAGCTTCATGACTCCTTCGGTGAGCGCTTCCGGGCGCGGCGGGCAGCCGGGCACGTAGACGTCCACGGGGATGATCTTGTCCACGCCCTTGCACACCGAATAGCCCTGTTCGAACAGGCCGCCGCAGTTGCTGCAGGAGCCCATCGAGATCACGTACTTCGGTTCGGGCATCTGGTCGTAGAGGATCTTCACGCGGCTCGCCATCTTGTAGGTAAGCGTGCCGGCGACGATGATCAGGTCCGACTGGCGGGGGGAGGCGCGGAACACGGCGCCGAAGCGGTCGAGGTCGGCTCGGGGGCCGCCCGTCTGCATCAGCTCGATGGCGCAGCAGGCGAGGCCGAACAGCATGTACCACATGCTGTTCGCGCGGGTCCAGTTCAGGAAATCGTCCACGCTGGCGGTCACGACGCCGCCGTCCTTCGGGCTGTAGTAGCTCGTATCGATGGTGGCCGGTACGGCGACGGTGGTTTTGGCTTCGGTCATCTGGAACTCCCGGTCGGGTTAATCAGGGTTGCGATTCAACAGATCATTCTAGCGGACAGGGCGCGGCTTCGGTGCCTCGGTGCCCAGTGTTTTGATCCACTTGAGGTCGCCTTTGCCCCACACGTAGAACAGGCCGATGGCGAGGATTGTCACGAAGGTGCCTACCCAGACGAACAGGGTCGGGCCGAACCCCTTGATCACCCAGCTCTTGAAGACGGCGGCCGTCGGATAAAGGAGCGTCACTTCCACGTCGAAAATCAGGAAGTCGATGGCGATGGAATAGAACCGCACGTTGAACTGCGCCCACGAATTGCCGATGGGCAGCTCGCCGCATTCGTAGGCGGTGTGCTTGATGACGGACTCTTTGTGCGGAGCCACCAGATGACTGGCGGTGAGCGCGATGGCGATAAAGCCCGCGCCCAGGGCGATGAACACGAGCACATGCCCGAACTGATAGTACATTTCCACGGACTGCACTTCCCCTGTCAGAAGCGGCCTTCGTTAAGGTAGCTGCTTCTCACGACGGCTCCCCGCAGTCCGTCCGAACCTCCAAGCTGCCGTAATGCCTGGGGATTTGCCCTCTGGACGGGCCGCGCCCCGGCGCCGCCAGACCCGCCAGATGGTGAACAAATGGCGAAAAGGGCTACACGAGGGCACCCGACGCTATCCAGCGCACCCCTCGGATGTCAACGCCGCCAACGCCAGAAATTAACGGCGAAATTTAAGGTTGCCCCCGGAGCGCTTCCGTGTTTAATCTCGCTCCCATGAAAGCCATTTTTGAAACCTCCATGGGCAATTTCACCATCACCCTTTTCAACGACAAGGCGCCGAAAACGGTCGAGAACTTCACCGGTCTCGCCACCGGCGCCAAGGAGTGGACCGATTCGAAGGGCCAGAAGCAGAAGAAGCCGTTTTACGATGGCCTCGTTTTCCACCGGGTCATCGACAATTTCATGATCCAGGGTGGCTGCCCCGAAGGCTCCGGCCGCGGCGGCCCGGGTTACAAGTTCGCCGACGAGTTCGCCCCCGGCCTCAAGCACTCGAAGCCGGGTATCCTGTCGATGGCGAACGCCGGCCCCAACACCAACGGATCGCAGTTCTTCATCACCGTGGTCCCGACCCCGTGGCTGGACGGCAAGCACGCCATCTTCGGCGAAGTGACTGAGGGCCTCGACGTGGTGCTCAAGATCGGCAAAGCCCCGGTCGGCGCAGGCGACCGCCCCAAAACGCCCATCGTCATCAACAAGCTGACGATCCAGAACTGACCGCGCTTAACTGATTATCTGAAAACAGGACCGGCGCCGTTCCCAAGGGGAGGGCGCCGGTTTTGCGTCTGGCCGGGCCGAGTGTTCAGTTCCCCAGTTCAACCAGTCCCAGGTCCCGCCGGATCTGCAGGCCGTTGATGGCGGAGCCGCCGGTGCCCAAATCGACGACGGCTTCAGTGCCCGACGGCGACAGCTGCACGCTGCGGAAGTTGCCGTCGCGGATCACGGCGAGCGGGTCGGCCGATTCGCCCAGTAGCGAAAGCTGGTCGTAGGCCGCGCCGTTCCAGCGGGCCCAAAGACCCCTGACGGTGCCGGGCCGGGAGGCGCCGCCGGTCCCGGTCCATCTCCAGATGCCGTCGGCGTCGCCGGGCAGCGGCCGTAACTCCGTCTGCTGGCCGGATTTGAGGTCCTTGCGGAAAAGCCTGAACCGCGTGAAGTCGGTGGAACTGTAAAGAACCGCCTTGCCGTCGCCAGGATTTGTTGCGGGCAGCCACTGCTCGAACCGGGTGCCGAGTCCCTTTTTCGGCGGCGGGAGTTTCACGGCCGTGGCGGCCTTCACGTTCACGACATAGAGCGAGTTGCCGAACGGTTTCCCCTTGCGGTCGTGGTCGAGCCCGGCGAGCACGAGATCGGATGTCCGGGGGCCGCCCCAGAGCGCCATAAACTCGAGGTTACGGATGAACGGCGGGAGCCTTACCTTTGCGATGCCGCCGTTGGTTGATCCGGCGGCTGAATAGGTAGCCGAATCGATTGCCCACGGCTGGCCGTCTTTCAGCACGTAAAGACGCTCGCCCGTTTCTGCCCAGGTATAGTCCTCGATATCGTCGGTCCCGATCAGCAGCGGCGGGCCGGGTGGCGGCGTATCGGCTGCGGATACGGACGCCACCAGCCAGTTGACGATGGCCAGCTCCGAAGGCCTGTCGCCGGGCGTGCCGACGAGCACCGCAACGTAGTCGCCCGAGGGCGCGCACTGGAGCCCGCGCAGGTGCTTGCCTTCGAAGTGCGTGATCGTCCGCTCGGAACCGTCGGGCTGGCGCAGCACGAGTTGCCCGCGTGCGTAGCTGATCGGGTGGACCGCTGCGGCGTCCGGTCCCTCGCCACCGGTGTCGAACTTTTTCCAGAACGCGGCGTCTGCCCCGGCCGGGTCATAGTCGGCCTCCGACCGGATAAAGACCAGTCTGCCGCCGGCGACCCAGCAGGGTGTGTGCGACAGGCCATCGTGAGTGATCTGGGTGAACCTGAACGGGGGCACCGCCGGTTTTGCGGAAACATCGGCCGTTGCGTCTGCAGCGGGCGCGGGTTTTTCCGGTTCTGCCGTGAAGGGCCGGTCTTTGGGGCGGAAACTTTCGCCGCTGGGCAGGTCGGGCAGGTCGGTGGGGTTCTGCTCCTGCGGTGTATCGGGCTTGCCGCTGGGCAGGCCGCCTGAAGGATCACTCACCTGTGCATGAGCTGGAATCGGGCTGAGCCATAAGCAGAAACCGGCTCCCAGTCCGGTCACCAGAGACCGGAACCACCGGGCCCGCCAACGGGTGGTGAGGTGCAATCCGTTCATTCCGGGCCACTCTATGATGTTCGGAATCCGAACGCGAGCCGTAAATTGTCATGGCCTGTCCGGCCTAAGTTATTGAAATGACTGAATTGAGAGGGGCGTGCCGGACGGCCCGGAAGTTGAACTTCCAGGTGCGGGAAGGACCCACTTTAAGATGCTTGCAGTCACCCGAAGCGCCGCCGTTCTCGGTATCGACGCCTACCCGGTCTGTGTGGAGGTTGACCTCCAGATGGGGATGCCGAAAGTCGCCACGGTGGGGCTGGCCGATACCGCCGTTCGCGAGGGCACCGACCGGGTGAAGTCGGCCATCAAGAACAGCGGTTTCGATTTTCCCGGCCGTCACATCACGATCAGTCTGGCTCCGGCCGACATCCGCAAGGACGGCTCCGCCCTCGACCTGCCGATCGCGCTGGCGGTGCTGGCGGCGAGCGGTCAGGCGGACGTGGAAAAACTGAAAGACTTCATGGTCGTCGGTGAACTGTCGCTGGACGGAAGCCTGCGTCCGGTGCGCGGCGTGCTCTCCGTTGCGGCGCTGGCGGCCCGGGAGAAAGTCCGGGCGCTGATCGTCCCGCGCGAGAACGCGCCCGAGGCCGCCGTCGTGGACCGGGTGACGGTGATCCCGGTCGAGACCCTCACGGAAGTGGTCAAGTTCATCGGCGGGGAGATCCAGATCGAACCGGCGGTGCCGGTGACAGAATCCGAAACCCGCGCCACGAGCCCCATCGACCTGCAGGACATCCGCGGACAGGAGCACGCCAAGCGCGCTCTCGAAGTGGCCGCCGCCGGCGGGCACAACATCCTGCTGATCGGACCGCCGGGGGCCGGCAAGACGATGCTGGCCAGACGCCTGCCGACCATTCTGCCGCCGCTTAACTTCGACGAGGCGCTGGAGACTTCCAAGGTCCATTCGGTCATGGGGCTTCTGCCGAAAAAGAGCGGGCTGCTTCGCGAGCGGCCGTTCCGGGCCCCGCACCACACGCTGTCCGACGCGGGGCTGATTGGCGGCGGTGCGATTCCAAAGCCCGGCGAAGTCTCGCTGGCCACCAACGGCGTCCTGTTTCTGGACGAACTGCCGGAGTTCCAGCGCAACGTGCTCGAAGTGCTCCGCCAGCCGCTCGAAGAAGGCCACGTCACCATCGCCCGGGCGGCGATTTCGCTCACCTATCCGGCCCGGTTCATGCTCGTGGCGGCGATGAACCCGTGCCCATGCGGCTATCTCGGCGATCCGTACCACGAATGTTCCTGTTCGGTGGAACAGATCCGGCGCTACCGTTCGCGCATCTCCGGCCCGCTGCTCGACCGGATCGACATCCAGGTCGAGGTGGGTGCCGTCCGCTACCGGGATCTCGCCGATACTCGCAAAGGAGAGGGGTCAGCCGAACTTCGTAAACGGGTGCTCGCCCTTCGCGAGATCCAGTCCCGCCGGTTCCAGAAGCACGGCATTCACGTCAACGCCCGGATGACACCGCAACTCAGGCGCGAATACTGCCCGCTGGACAAAGAGGCCGAACGGTTGCTCGAGCGGGTGGTGGACCGGCTGGGGCTCTCGGCCCGGGCCTATGACCGGATCATCAAGGTGGGCCGGACTATCGCGGACCTCGATGGCGCACAGGTGATCGGCCCCGCGCATCTGGCCGAGGCGGTCCAGTACCGCTCGCTCGACCGGCCGCTGCGCCAGGAAGCAGCATAGAAGAAAGAGATCTGTCTGATATTCGTTACTAGCGGGGCAGGGCGCGCTTGGGGTCGTTCGATCTGCCGACGCCCAGCCACCAGGTGATCCGGCCGGTCATGCGGTTCATGAAGTTGCTGCGCGGCAGGAAACTGAAAAACGGCTTGCGCCGGATCCCCATCTGCCAGGCGAGCTGGTTGAGTTCCCTGTGGTCGGAGTGCAGCGCCAGCCCCTCGTTCATGGCCGAGGCCGCCCGCTCGCGGTCGCCGGTTTTCAGGCATACGCGGACGAAGTTGGCGATGCATTCGGGCCGGTGCATGGACGCTTCCGCCGCATCGGCGCACAGGACCATTCCCTTTTCGGTGTCGGCCTTGGTGAGCACCAGCGCGAGCCCCAGGTACGACTGGATGACGGCGTCCTTGGGATAGGTGGCCTGTAGCTGGCGCAGGTGCTTGAGCGCGTCGTACGGATGATTCGTCTTCAGGTAGCGGACCGCGTTCTGAAGCTGCTGATGCTTGAGATTCACATCCGTCGCCATGGGAAAGCGTCCTCACCTGTGTACCCGGCGCGGGGCTCCGGGGCCGTTCCTTCGTTATGTCAAAAAGGATATTCGTCCGTTTGTTTCAGATGCAAATGCTGGTGAAGCTGTAACTCCTTGAAAACTGGACAGGAGCTTTATGGCCGGAAACCGCTCGACCGAGAACCCGAAAAAGCTCATTTACTGTTCGGGGCCGCTGTTCTGCCCCGAAGAGATTGCCGGTATGGAACTGCTCGCCCGGACCCTGGAGGCGGCCGGCTTCCGGACCTTTCTGCCCCACCGGGACGGCCTCGAAGCCTACGTCATGAAGTTTGCGGGCGATGCCGACTACGGCGGGCCGCTGCTGAAACCGATAAACCAGTTCGTCAGCCGGGCCGTATTCGCGCTCGACCTTTATCAGATTCTCGAACTCTCGGACGGGCTCGTCTTCAACATGAACGGACGGGTGCCGGACGAGGGCGGAGTGGTGGAGACCGCCGTCGCCTTTACGGCCGGCGTGCCGCTTGTCATCTATAAGCGCGACGACCGTTCGGCGTTCGCCGGTATCGACAACTCCATGCTGATCGGGCTCACTCCCGGTTTTGCGACGGTGGATAATTTGAACAAAGTGCCGGAAGCGATCCGGACCGCGATTGCCAAGGCTGGCGGCAAGACTGCTGGCAGTGCACGGCATACTCGTGGACACGACCTGCCGACGCAGGTCGCAGAGACAGTCGGGTTCGGATGCCGGGTCTGGCAGATTCTGGAAAATCTCCGGCGGCTTTCGCCGGGAAAGCCGAGAACGGAAAAGCTGGTGGAAGCGCTGATGGCGCTGCAGAAGGAAACGGGTCAGCCGTCTTCGCCGCAGTAAACACACCCTGACGTGCAGGTTTCGTGAATCACGATCTTTGAAAGATTGGGCAGCCGGGGTTTCAGCCGCTTCCAGATCCACCTGGACAGGTGTTCGCTGGTCGGGTTCGCGAGCCCTTCGACGTCGTTCAGATAGCGATGGTCGAGCTGATCGTGAATCGGCTGGAACGCCTCCTTCACGTCGGCGAAATCCATGATCCATCCCGACTCTTTCCCGACCGGACCCGACACATGCACGCCGATCCGGAACGAATGGCCGTGCAGGCGTGCGCACTTGTGCCCGTCCGGAACGTTGGGCAGCCGGTGGGCGGACTCGAGCGTGAACTCCTTGAAGATCTCCATGATTCAGAAGGTTCATAAACCTTTTGGGAATCTCCGGGCAACCGGGAACCAAAAGGGGCAGAGGGCTGTTCCGGAACTGAACGGTTGTGGACAGCTGTGACTGCGAATCGGGCATGTCTGTGACAGCGGCGGCACAAGCTGAACAAAAGGGGTGCAGCCTGTCCGTGAACGGGAATCAGCGGTGTAAATTTATTACTGGTAGGGGCAGATGCCGTCGTCACCGTTAACAGATGTGTATAGGATCGGGCGCATCGAGCGAGTCCATTAACCGGGCACGGGGCAGAGAACAGAGAACATGGAAACCAGTGGAACCGTCAGCGCGGGCGCACATCCGGAGCTGGAAAAGTTCAGGCGGCATGAGCTGGACCGGATGCCCGGCGGTTACGACTCGCGGGTCGAAGCGGAGCGCCGCACACGCCACCTGAACCTGATCCTCAATCACCCCGGCTATCCGCTCAAGAATTTTGTCCAGAATCCCGTTGGCTGGGAACTCACCCGGCAGGGGCTCGGCTACCACCTCACCACGTTTTCGATGAACGGTCCCTGGTCGATGCCGAATGTCACGGCCGCTGTCGCCCTGCATACCGGTTCCATCCAGAAGGCGGGACTGTATCCGCGCAGCGACGGAACGATCCTGATCGACACCGAATTCCGGGTTCCCTCGGATGCGGCGCTTGCCGCCTTCGGACGTACACTGGCCGACCGCTTCGGCAGCCTCGGGAACACGACCCGCGATCCGCCGTGCGACCAGCCCCGCGATCTGACCATCGAAGGACGTGAGGTATCCGGCGCGACCGTCCTCGAAATCGGCGCCGCCGACAGCCGAGGTCTGCTGTTCCGGATTACCCGGGCGTTCGCGCTCCAGGGGATCAAGATCGTGAACGCCGAAATCTCCACCGTGCAAGGCCGGGCACACGACCTGTTCACCGTTACCGGCCGCGACGGCAGGCCGCTCGATACGGCCAAAGAGATTCCTTACCTGAAACGGGAAATCCTGCGCGAGAAGTTCTGAGCTGCCCGGCCGGGAAGCTGCCTGTTCGTTCATTTTTGGGTGGTGGAAGCGGGTTCAACGCCCCGGGGAAAAGTGGCTCCGGTGCCTGGGCTCGAACCAGGGACACGCGGATTAACAGTCCGCTGCTCTACCAACTGAGCTACACCGGAGTGGCGTAAGAAGGCGGTCCGCGGGGAACCGCCGGGACCCCTCTAGTAGCCAGAAGTTAGGGGCGTGGCAAGAGGGTTCCGGGCCGTTTTTTCCTGCCCTGGCAGTGCCGGATTCCCCCTCGGCAGACCGGATTCAAACGGTTAGGCTCGGGCCTGCTGAAAATGATCCGGCGGCTGAAGTCCGCCAATCACAATCCGGAAGATCGGGGACCGACAGATGAAAGCCTGGCAAGTGACCGAATGGTGCGAACCTTCACAGATGAAGCTGGTCGATATTCCGCCGCCGATGCCCGGTCCGGGTGAAGTGCGTATCAAAACCGGCGCCGCCGCGCTCAACTTTTTCGACATCCTCCAGGTCCAGGGGAAATACCAGATCAAGCCGCCGTTCCCGTTCACCCCGGGAGGCGAAGTGTCGGGGACCATCGATGCGGTGGGCGCGGACGTGACCGGCTTCAAGGCGGGCGACCGCGTGATGGCGATGGTCAACACCGGCGGATACGCCGAGCAGACGGTGGCCAGCGCCGCCGCCTGTTACCGGATTCCCGAGAAGATGAGTTTTGTCGAGGCGGCCGCCATGCCGATCGTCTACCAGACGTCCTATTTCGCGCTGAAATACCGCGCGGCGCTGAAGGCGGGAGAGTGGCTGCTGGTTCATGCGGCGGCGGGCGGCGTCGGCTCGGCCGCCGTCCAGATCGGCAAGGCGATGGGCGCGAAGGTGATCGCGGCCGTGGGTGGTGAGGACAAGTTCGCCTTCTGCAAGGAGCAGGGCGCCGACTACTGCCTCGACTACCGCAACGCCGGCTGGGTCGACAAGGTGAAAGAGATTACCGGCGGCCACGGCGCCGATGTCATCTACGATCCGGTCGGCGGAGAGATTTTCGATCTGTCCACCAAGTGCATTGCCTTCGAGGGGCGCCTGCTCGTGATCGGATTTGCGGGCGGAAAGATCCCGTCGATCCAGGCGAACCGGATCCTGCTCAAGAATATCGCCATTGTCGGGCTCCACTGGGGCGAATACCGCAAGCACAACACCGCGCTGATCGCGCAGGCCCAGAAGGAACTGTTCGACCTGTATTCGGCCGGCAAGATCAAACCGGTTGTGAAAAGCAGCTACCGGCTGGAAGACGCCGTGAAGGGACTCGCCGATCTGGGCGGCCGCAAGGTGCTGGGGAAATCCGTACTGACGTTCGGCTGATTCGGCGCGGACGTCCGGACGTCGCGGCTCACATCCGCTTGAGGATCTGCGGGTCCTTCAGGACATCCGGAAGCTGATCCATCTCCTGGAACAGCACTTCGTAGGCGCGGGTGCCGCCCTCTTTCCCCTTGAGCTTGAGCAGGCCCACGTCTTTCAAGCGGTACAGATGTTTCACCTTCTGCGCGGTGCTCTCGCCGATCAGGACGCCGTTCTTCGGCGCGACGCTCTCCAGCCGCTGGGCCGTGTTCACAGTGTCGCCGATCACGGTGTATTCCATGCGCTTCGTTGAACCGATGTTGCCCGCGATCACCGGGCCCGTGTTGACGCCGATGCGGATCTTGAACCGCTTCGATTCGTCGACGTTCATCATGTAGCTGTCGAGCCGCTTGAGCATCTCGATGGCCGCTGCCACCGCTAGTGCCGCGTCGCCCTGGTGGCTGATCGGTGCGCCCCAGAGGGCCATGATGGCGTCGCCGATGAACTTGTTGATCGACCCCCGGTGCCGGAAGATCACCTTCGTCATCTCTTCGAAGTAGCCGTTCAGCAGGAAGGCGATCTCCGCCGGCCGGAACTTGGTCGACATGTTGGTGAAGCCGGAGATGTCGCTGAACAGGATCGTCGCTTCCTTTTCCTGCGCATCGAGGGAGGCCATCTGCAGGTTGTTGTTCTGCTCGAGCAGCATCTCGACCACGTCGGGCGAGTGGTACATCTCGAGTTTCGTACGGACGACCGCTTCCTTGGCCAGCTTTTCGGTCAGCCGCACGTTCGAGACGCCGATGGCGACCTGGTTCGCGATGGCGGTCAGAAGCTCGAGATCGTTTTCGCTGAAGGCGCTGGCGGCCACATTGTCCAGATAGATCGCCCCTGAAATCTCCGTCCGTTCCCATACCGGGACGCAGAGCGCCGAGCGGATGCTGAAGCGGGCGATCGATTCGCCGGCCTCGAAGCGGGGATCGTATTTGGCGTCGGAGGTCAGGATGCTGACTCTCTCTTTCACCACCTTGTCCAGGATGGTCCGGCTGACGCGGAAGGCATCGCCCGAATTCCCTTCCGAACGGGTCCGCCAGTTCATCAGTTGCGGCTCGCCGCGCGGGTCCAGCAGGAACACGGCCCCGCGCTCGGCCTGGATGACTTCGAAAATCAGCCCCAGTGCCGTCGAGAGGAGGTCGTTCAGGTCGTTGTTGCCGTTAATCAGGCGGCCGATCTGGTAGAGGATGTAGAACTGGCGGGACTTGTCTCCGCCGCTCTGGACCGCCTGTTTCCTTCCGGACAGGGCGTCCTTGTCCAGACCGTACAGGTTCTGCATCTGGTCGAGCGAGAGCACGACCTCGCCCTTGGGCACGCCCGGTTTGGCGCCGGAGCCGGTCTGGTCGAACAGGCCGTCGGGGACCTTGACGGCGGGTGCAGCGCCAGCGCCGTCCTCGAAGGTCAGCTTTTCGCGGCCCACCAGCAGGACATCGCCGTTTTTCAGGGCGATCTTCTGGATGCGTTCGCCGTTGACGAAAGTGCCGTTCAGCGAGTTGTTGTCATAGACGACATATCCGCCGTTTTCCTTGCGGATTTCGACATGCCGTCTGGAGATCATGGAATCGGGGATCTCGATGTCGTTGTCCGGCATGCGGCCGATCGAAATGAGATCCTTGGCGATTTCCAGAACGCGGGTAGGGTCGCTGACAAAAACAAGACGCGGCACGGATAACCTCGCGGAAAAGGGCTTTTCTCACCTGATGGGGCGATCATAACCGCCCTTGACCGGAAAACCCAAGCGTTACTTGCGGACCTGACTGCTTACTTGTTGATCTGAGGGGAGCCCAGCTGGCCGACGAGGAACCCGGTATAGGTGCCGCGCCCGTCGTCCTTCAGTTTCATCCCGATAATGGGGCCGAGCGTCTTTTTCGTTTCCGGATCGGGGGTGTAGCGGATCTGGAGCGACAGGCCGGACTGTTTCAGCGGATCCACCAGCCGGATGCTGCCGATGATGTCGAGATTGCCCATGGGGCCGCTGCCCTTGATCTCGGTGATGGAGAATTTCTTCTGGCCGGGGCTCTCGGCCTCAATGGCGCCCTTGAAGGTCAGCACGTCGAACTTGAGCTCGGGGATCGGGAACCCGCCGGCCTCGAAGTTCGCAAAGCGCACGCCCTTCATCTCGAGGTCGATCTTCGCTTCCGAATCCTGCAGCCGGGCCAGTTCCTTGCCCAGTTCGTCCAGTGCCACTCCGTCTTTGGGCTCGACCGTGTAGTCGACCGTACCGTTGAACGTCGCATCGAACTCGGCGGGCGGCTTTTCGGGATCCTTGGGTTCGAAGCGGCCCTGCTCGATCCGGGCGCCGTCAAACTCCATGTTGATCTTTACCCGGGACGACGAGGCGACGAAATGCGTTTCCAGATCCCCGCCGCCTTCCGGTTCCGTGATGGCAAACAGGTCCCGCCGCCCCAGCAGATAGGGCAGGAGGGAGAGCCGGATGCGCTGCCGTTTCAAGCGGAGCAGGGGCTGGGCGAATCCGCCGCGCGAGTAGAAGTCGACTCCCCTCAGGTCCACGCCGCTCAGCCGGTACACGCCGGCGTCTTCGATCTTCACGTCCTTGTTCAGGGCGAAAGAGAGTTCCGCCTGGGAAAGCTCCTTCACCCGGCCGGAGGGAAACCGCAGCGCGATGAAAATGACCGTCAGGAAAAGACCCCACAGGACATAGCCCGTGATCTTGATCGCGGTCCTCTGGCGGCTGGATAGTGACGACCAGTTCACGGCTTACTGGCTCTCCGTTTCGGCGGCCTGCTTGCCGCAGAAGAGGGACACCTGGAACCGGGCGTCGAGCATGTTGGCGTCGTCGAAGCGGCGCCGGACGTTGAAACGCCATGAGCGGTAGGCCTGCGGGGCCTTGTCGATCGCATAAAGGAAGTTGACGAGGTTGAGCACGGCCACCTTGCGGACTTCGATTTCCACCGACTGCTCGTCCAGATACTCGTTGTCCTGGGTCTGCAGCGGCCGGATCGTGAGATCGTTGATCCCCTCGCGGCGCGCAAGGCTTTCGATCGAGCCGTACAGGTTCCGGTCGCACGTCGCCCCGGTCGGCAGCTTGACGGACCCGAGCGAGGCGTCGATCTCCTTCATCCGCTGGCCGGTCTTGCGGATCATCTCCACGTCGCTGTTGGCCGCATCGATCTTGTCCTGAAGCTGCGAGCGCTTCTTGCCGGTGAAGAAAATGAACAGTGCGAACATGGTCACGAGCATCAGCACCATCATGCCGATGATCAGCGCTTTCTCGCGGGGCTGCAGGCGGTCAAACATGGCTCAGCGGCTCCCTCTGGCGGGGGTACGCGGGTTCCACGGCTGCCCGGGCGCCATCCCGCCGGGCCGCTGAGGCGGCGGGGGCGGCATGGGGCGGGACGGAGGCACGGGTGGTGCCGGCGGTGCCGCGGGCTGGGTAACCGGCACGCCCTGAGGCACCGGCGGTTCTACGGGAGCCTGAGGCGCCGGTGGCTGGGGTACCGGAGCCAGCGAGGGCTGGGTCCTGGCGTCGGCCGGGACGTCCTTGTCGGCCTGGTCTTCCGGCGAAGCATCTCCCGTCCCGGTGCCGGACGGCTGTCCTGCGCCCGGCTGGTCTCCGGCGGCGTCAGTCCCGGTGCCGGACGCGGCTCCGGACTTCTTCTGCTGCTCGAGGGCTTTGGCCTGTTCCTCTTCCGAACTCATATAGAGTTCCATCCGGAACCCGACCTTGCCGTCCGGCAGGCGGCGCGTGTTCCGGACTTCCGACTTCCGGTAGAACGGATGTTTCGTGAAGTAGCCCTCGATAAGGCCCAGCGTGTTGTAGTCGGCCGTGCGCGCGTCGAGGATCACACGGTCTTTTTCCACCGACAGGCTGTCGGTGTCGATCGTGACCTCGGGTTTCACCGTACGGGAAATCTCCGCCAGGTGATTCAGGATGGAGACGCCGCTGATCTCGCTCATCACTTCGAGGAGGCGCTCTTTCACCGCGAGTTCGGACTGCAGACCGCTCGTCGCCGTGCTGTAGTCGGCGAGGTCCTTGCCCGTACTCTGCCGGTAGGCGTCCGCCACCCGGATACGGCTCTCGGCCAGTTTCTCCTGGAGCGAACGGATCTCGACCATCGTCGAGATCACGTACATGAGCACCACGGCGACGAGGAAATAGGTCGCCGGCAGCAGCTTCTCGCCGAGGTCGCGGAAGCGGGAACGGTAGGAAAACTCTTCACGTCTGAGGTTGATGCCGACCGGGCATTTGTCCGGCCGCGCAAGCCGCAGCGCCATCGCATTCACGCCGGACCAGAGCTCAACCGGGCGGTCGTAGGGGAAGGCGAGCGCGCCGAGCGATTCGGCGTCGGGGGTAAAGGCTCCCGCCGGAACCGGGAAATTCTCCGATAGCCGTTCCAGGATGTGCGGGTCCCGCGCACCGGGTCCGAACCAGATGACGGAACTGAGCGTGGCCGAATACTGAGCCTCGAATCCCCGCGCCGTGGCGGTGAGGTCCTTGCGGATCCGGGTCAGGAAGGCCGTGAGGTCGGGCCGGGGCTCTTCCGGCGGAAGCTGGAACGACGGGTCCTCCAGCGACCGGACATACTGCTCGCGCTTTTCTTCCGGCGCTTCCCACTTGCTGACCGAATGCAGGAAACCCATCGGAACGGTGCGGACGAAAATGGGGAGTCCCTTGTCGACCACCGACGCGGTGGTTTCGCGCTCGCCCAGGAACACGCGCAGCTGCGGGCCATCGGGTATGGCGGAACCGGGCAGGGCGGCCAGCGCCACCGGCTGCGTGTCGATCTGGCGGAGTTCGATCCCGGCCGCGCGGAACAGGCGCAGGGTGCGGCCGACAGCACCCTTGAAGGCCGCGAAAGCGAGTACCGCCGTCGTGGTGTCGTCCTCGTCGGCGGGTTCGGCGCCCAGCTTGCCGATCATCACGAAATCCGTGATGACGTCGTCGATGTCATAGGGAAGCCGGCTGTCGACCTCGGTCTTGAGAACCTGCTCGATCTTCGCGCGCTTGTCGAAGGGGAAACTCGCCAGGCGCGCGGTGACGGCCGCGCCCGGGATCGCCGTGATCACGAACTCGTGCGGGATATGTCCTTCGGCGACGAGCCGGCGGAGCGTGGCGATCTGGCGCCGTTCGATCTCGCTCCACGGAGCCATTCCGTCGTCGTCGGGGCGAGCGCTGGCCGGCACCGGTTCGGGCGCTTCGGCTTCTTCGCCTTCGGTCTCTTCGTTTTCTTCTTTATCTTCGTCCGTGCCGGTACCGGCCGCTTCCTCGCCTTCGACGGGTGCGGCCGCTTCTTCGATGACCTCGCCGGACTGGGGCAGGGGATCGAGCGCGACCTGCGCCGCTTCGACGAGTTCGAGCGTTCGGAGCGTGGCGCCGACTTTCACCCACCGGATACCCCAGTGGTTTAGCTCAACCGCCGTGAATTCAATCGGCATACTTTAGGCCGGACTCCGAATGAAAGTAATTTACTTAACCTAAAGACTCAGTGATGGATAAGTCAAACAATTTCAATAGGTTAAATCAGGTTTAAGATGAAATGAGCTTAATGTGACCGGATCATGGCGGTGACCGGTTTCCCCGGCCGCTATTTATCGATCTTGTGCTTGGTGCGGACCTTCTCCATGACGGCCGTGACCTTGGGGTCGCGCTCCGATTTGAACGCATCCAGAACCGTGTAGGCACCCGCCCGGTCGAGGTTAATCGTGTCTTCCATGACCTTTACACGGATCATGCTCTCCTCGATCTTGGCTGCGGAGCGGTAGAGTTCGACCTTGATCTTGTCGGGCATCTTGGCGGCCGCTTTAACCGCTTCTTCCTTCACCCGGGCCGCCCGGTCTTTAAAGGCGCGTGCCAGCAGGGTGATCTGCGTGTCCTGCTGGAGCTTATTGATCTTCTTCAGGATGTCGGTCTTTTCGTCTGTTTCGCCGTTGGCCATCACTTCGCCGAGCACCTTCTCGGTCACTGACGGTTTCGATTTATAAGCCGCATCGATGGCCGCCGACCGGAGCGACTTGTCCACGCCCGGCTGAAGGGCCGCAATCAGGACGGTGGATGCAGTGGAATCGGCCATTTTCGGCGCGTCCTTGATGATTCCCGGAGCCGTTTCCATGTTGTTGGCGCGGATGTCCGCCGCCATGCCCTCGGGCGTGGCCTGCAGGCTGAGCTGGGCCCGGACGGCCGTGACCGCCGGTGTAAGGGCCGGGGCGGCGAGCATCAGGGTTGCGAGAACGGAGGCAGATGCGAGAGCGGATTTATTAGAGGAACGACGCATAACAGGAGTTTCTCCAGCGGTTTGAAACAGGATTCGGGTGCCGAACGATCCGAGGGTAGAGGACGGAAGCGGAACCGGGCAACTGTTTTTCGCCAAAACCGGTTCTTGCCTTCCGGAACCCCTGACCATATAAAGTCGCACTTCGGTCATGCGGGGCCCGTGGTGGCGCCCATGCAAGGCCAAAGAAGATAGGTTAGTGTCGCGTCTGGGCCGGTTTTGAAGCCGGTTCGAGCGGGAGTCTGGAATATGCCGAAAGTCTACGAAGGAAAGCTGGTTGCGACGGGGATGTCTTTCGTGATCCTCGTGAGCCGCTGGAACAGCTTTATCACGGAACGGCTGCTGGAGGGCGCCATCGACGCGCTCGTGCGCCACGGCGCCAGCGAAGACAAGATCACCATCGTCCGGGTGCCGGGCGCCTATGAACTCCCGATCGCGCTGGGCCGGGTGCTGGAATCCAAGGGGATCAAGCCGTCGGCCGTGATCGTGCTCGGGGCGCTGATCCGGGGCGGAACGATCCATTTCGACCTCATCGCGGGCGAAGTGTTCAAGGGTGTCGCCAGCCAGGCGTCCAGCTCGAAGGTGCCCGTCTCTATCGGCGTGCTGACCACCGACAATATCGAACAGGCCATCGAGCGCGCCGGGTCCAAGGCGGGCAACAAGGGATGGGAAGCGGCGGTCACGGCTATCGAGATGGCCGACCTCTACAAATCCCTTCCCTCCTGAAACACCCATCCATGGTGAAGCCGTCCGAACCCGCCCAGCGCCCCTATTTCCGCATCAGTAAACGCAGGCGCGCCCGCGAAGAAGCGGTGAAGGCGCTCTACGAACTTGACCTGAATCCGGCCCCGGTGGCGGAGATCGTGAACCGTCCCCGCACCGGGGAGCAGAAAATCTCGGGCACCGTGAGGGCGTTCGCCGTCCAGCTGACCCAGGGCGTGGTCGATCACCGCGACGAGATCGACGAGGCCGTGGTGAAATACGCGAGCCGCCAGCGGCTGGACCGCATGGCCGTCATCGACCGCAACATCCTGCGGCTCGCGGCCTACGAAATGATGTTCATGCCGGACATTCCGGTCGACGTAACAATGAACGAGGCGATCGATCTGGCCGCCCTGTTCGGCGACAGCGAGACGGCGTCGTTCGTGAACGGCCTGCTCAGCAAGATGGTCCAGGACATGGACCTCAAATCCCGCAAGCCGGACCGGCCCAGACCGGCCTCACAAAAGAGTTAAGGGCTCCCTTGCCCGCAGCCGGTGGGCTGTGGCAAAGGGGAGGGCCGAATAGTCACACGCTGACGGAATAAACGGGCGTGCATGGAGAGACCCAAAATGAAGATTTACTACGATAAGGACTGCGACCTTTCCAACATCAAGAACAAGAAAGTCGCGATTATCGGCTACGGCTCGCAGGGCCACGCCCACGCCCAGAACCTGAAAGACTCCGGCTGCAAGGTCGTTGTCGGCCTGCGCGAAGGATCGCCGAGCTGGGCCAAGGCCCAGGGTGCCGGCCTCGAAGTCACCACGGTGCCGCGCGCCGTGAAGGACGCCGACATCGTCATGGTGCTCCTGCCCGACGAACAGCACGGCAGCGTGTTCAAGGCGGAGATCGAGCCGAACCTTAAAAAAGGCGCGGCCCTGTCGGTGGGCCACGGCTTCTCGGTCCACTTCGGCACCGTCACCCCGCACAAGGACATCAACGTATTCATGGTCGCCCCCAAGGGCCCGGGACATCTCGTCCGCAGCGAGTTCACCTCGGGCGGCGGCGTGCCGGCGCTCATCTCCGTGCATCAGGATCCGTCGGGCCAGACGAAAGCCACGGCGCTCGCCTACGCCAGCGCCATCGGCGCGGGCCGCGCGGGCATCATCGAGACGAGCTTCCGCGAGGAATGCGAGACCGATCTGTTCGGCGAGCAGGCGGTGCTCTGCGGCGGCGTGTCGCACCTGATCCAGGCCGGGTTCGAGACGCTGGTGGAAGCCGGCTACTCGCCCGAGATGGCCTACTTCGAGTGCCTCCACGAAGTGAAGCTGATCGTCGACCTCATCTATGAAGGCGGCATCGCCAACATGCGCTACTCCATCTCCAACACGGCCAAGTACGGCGACGTGACCCGCGGACCGCGGATCGTCACCGACGAGACCAAGAAGGAGATGAAGAAGATCCTTCAGGAGATCCAGGAAGGCCGCTTCGCGAAGGAGTGGATCCTCGAGTGCCAGGCCGGCCAGCCGAGCTTCAAGGCGCTCCTCAAGAAGGGCGAGCAGCACCCGATTGAGGAAGTGGGCGGCAAGCTCCGCTCGATGATGGGCTGGATCGCCAAAAAGAAAATTGTCGATAAGACCAAGAACTGACCGTATAATAGCCACTTGATCCAACCCTTTGATCGGGAAACGGAGCAGTTCTGTGGCTGAACCGGCCGGAGCGACACCCAGAGGACCATTTCGAGCGCTGCGCGAGCGGCGCAGGCGGCTCGGTTCCGTCGCGCGCAAGCGCGGCATCTATATCCTTCCGGCCGCCTTCACCACGACGGCGATGTTCGCCGGTTTCTATTCCATCATGTCGTCCATGGACCTCCGGTTTAAGGAGGCCTGCTGGGCGATCGTGATCGCGATGGTGTTCGACGGGCTGGACGGCCGCGTCGCCCGCATGACGAAGACGACCAGCGCTTTCGGCATGAACTTCGATTCCCTGGCTGATCTGCTCAGTTTCGGCGTCGCTCCGGCGCTGCTCGCCTACCACTGGGTGCTCCGCTCTTACGGACAGTGGGGCTGGGTGGCGGCGTTCATCTATGTCGCCTGCGCGGCGATCCGGCTCGCCCGGTTCAACGTCGGCGCCACGGACAAGGCTGAATCCACGTATTTCCTGGGCGTTCCGTCGCCGGCCGCCGCCGGGCTCGTCATGACGCCGATCATCGTTCACCAGCGCTACCCGGAGTTTTTCGAGCAGACGCTGGGGCTCACCTCCATCGAAGGCACCGTCCGCCACCCGTTCTTCGTCGGGCTCGTGTTCTTCGCCGGGTTCCTGATGGTGAGCGAGGTCCCGTTCCGGACCTACAAGGACATCAACTTCCGCGACAAGAAGCCGTTCATCGTGCTTCCGCTCTTTATCGTCGTGCTGGCGACGCTCTATCTCTATCCGGAAATCATGATGCTGAGCATCGGCTATGCCTATGCGCTCACGCAGATCTTCACCTGGCTGATCTCCGGCGTCCGGCCCCGCAAGGAAGTACTGCCCGAGGGCGCCGACGCCGTTCCGGACCCGCCGGACGACGACGAGTTCGACGACGATGATGTCGACGAAGACCCTGTTCCGCCCGCGAACGGGAAATAAAGAAAATACTTGTCACCCCGACCGGAGCGCGTAGCGCGCAGCGGAGGGGTCTCCTGAAGGAGATGCCTCGGCTGCGCTCGGCATGACATTCTCCGGTATTTCCGCGCTATACTCCCCCTTATGAGTCTGGAACCTGTCCAGTCGCCTGCCGAAGGCGACCCGGAGTTCGGCCGCCGCTACGGTGACGTCACCGAGATGGCCGAGACATGCTCGGGCTGCACGATCTGCCGCGACTTCTGCCCGGCGTTCGTGAACCTGTTCGAACTGCTGGACCGGCGCGACGTGTTCCGCGATGGTGCGGTACCGGCCGCGGAAACCGGGCGGTTCCTCGACCGGTGCTTCCAGTGCCAGCGGTGCGTGACCGCCTGCCCGATCGGGTTCGACTGGTCGGCCATCAGCTGGAGCCGGAAGGTGGAAGCTGCTGCAAAGCCGGACGCGAAACAATCCAGCAGTTGGCTCATCGATCCGGGCAAGGCGGGGCGGCTCGCCCGTCTGTTTGCGCCGGTCATGAACTTCCTCGCCCGGATGGGCTGGTTCCGGGCATTGCTGGAAAAGTTCAGCGGAATCGACCGGCGTGCGAAGCTGCCGCCGTTCACGACTGAGACGCTGGGCAACTGGTTCAAGTCGCGTCCGAAATCGGTAACGTCAGGATCGAAAGGGAAGATCGCCTACTACGCCGGTTGCGGCGGCCACTACTACGCGACCGGAGATTCCAGGGCCGCCATCGAGCTGCTTGAGAAAGCCGGTTACGAAGTGGTTGTCATGGAACCCCAGAACTGCGGCCACACGCAGTACGAATTGGGTTTGGCGAGCGGCGCATCGGCTGAACTGAAAACGCTGCTCGCCGCCTTCGATCGGTACCAGCAGCAGGGAATGACGGTCGTGACCGGCGACCCGCACTGCGCGCTGATGGTGAAGCAGCACTCAAAAACAGTTCTGGGCACAGGGGCGGATTCCGCACTGCTGGCGGCGGCTGAAAAATCGGCGGAACTGTTGCCGTACCTCTGGAAGCTCCGGACGGCGGGCGATCTGCCGCCGCCGGTAAGCGAAGTGACAGAGAAAATCGTCTACCACGCCTCGTGCGCGTCGCGGTCACTCAGGTCCGACAGCGCCGGATCGAACCTGCTCAAAGTCGTGCCGGGCACCGACTGCCAGCGGCTCGACTCCGACTGCTGCGGTTCGGGCGCCGTGTGGGGCCTGCTCACGGAAAATCACGACGACTCGCTCAAGTCCGGCAAGCGTCTGGCCGAAATGGTCACGAAATCAGGCGCCACAACCGTTGCCACCGACTGCGCCCGCTGCCGTCTCCAGATCGAGGAGTGCGTGCCCGGCGTGAAGACCGTTTCTCCCGTGGAAATTTTCAGACGGTCGGTTGGGTGAGATTAAAAGTCACGTTAATTTGTAAAATCTCAGGCCCTAACTGCGCGTAATTCCTCAAAACCAATTCACTCAGCTTGGTCCATTTAGGCTCATTTAGGTCCACCTGCGTTTCAGGGCCTTGTCTGGAAAAGAGGAGTTGTTAGGAAAAGCGGCGCGGACGTTGCTCGATTGCCGGGGGTTAGTGGAGGGGCGGGTGAGTCCGCTGGTTAAGGTATTAAACAGATGAAAAACTGGTTGTGCGGAAGATCACACGGATGAAGTGACAGAGAGGGGGGAGGGGGTACCGCCCGCTTCGACACGGATAAACACGGAAAAACACAGAACGAACCCCGTTCGTGGTGAGCCTGTCGAACCACAACGGCCGTTCAACCCTTCGACAGGCTCAGGGCGAACGGCGCGTTATGGACAGAGGGGGGGGCCCTCCGGCTCAGATTTTTAATGAAAGGCGCTACTTGGCGGCGGAGGTGAAGGCGAACTCGACCGCCTTCTGTTCCTTGGCCCCAAGGGTGACGTTCTGGGTGACGGTGCCGAACACCTCGTGCCAGGCCTCGATCACGTAGTCCCCGGGGGGGACCCCCTTGAGGGTCAGCGTGCCCTTGTCGTCGGAGACGCCGAAGAACGGATGGTCCAGGACGCCGATGTAGGCGGCCATCCAGGGGTGGATGTCGCACTTCGTCTTCACCATTACTTCAGGCTTGCCGAACAGCTTGGTATCGGACTTGCCCTTGAACGGCTGCGCGACGTTGAACGGGATATTGGCGTGGGTGACCGAATGGACGTTGTGCAGCAGGTCGTCGCCGTTGGCGATCTCGACCGGCTGGTTCACCCGGGCGCCGATCACGCGGGGGGTGTACAGGCAGCCCACCTGATCCAGCTTCACGGTACCTTCAGGTGCCGGATACTGGTAATTTTTAAGGCCCTGCCTGATGTAGACGAAGCTGTTCTGAACGAGGCCGTCCGCCACCAGCACCGCCTGCGAGAGCGGCGGGTTGCCGCCCCAGTGGGCTCCGCAGCTCGCCTCGGCGTTCACCGGCTCGGGCTTACGCTCCGGAACCGGGCCGTTCAGTTTCACGGTCACCTGGATCTGTCCGGCGGTCTCGGGGTTGATGATTTCCATGGTGACCGGAGCCGCCGCCGGCTTCGGCGGCGCTTCGACGGGAAGTTCACCGCCCTTGCAGGCGCTGAGGAAAAGTAATGAAGAAAGGCCAAGGTAACGTGCGAACTTCATGAAGGGCTCCCCGTGTCGGGTTGTGGGTTTATTCTTTGCCACCGGCGTCTGATCGCTGTCGGTAACACCGGAGTTAACCGGTGGCAAAAGCAATGTGGATTCGCTCAGGCGGCTTTGGCGATCCGGTACACGCACCGGCGGGCGCCGCTCACGATATGTTCCGTGCGGCTGACGGTGACGTCGGAGCCGAGAAGGTTCTGGAACGTCCGGAGTTCGCTCTGACAGAGGTCCTGGCAGGCGGTGGCCGCTGCGCAGACCGGACAGTGGTTCTCGATCAGGAGGTAACCGTCGCCGTCCGCTTTCCACTCCGCCATGTAGCCCTCGGTGCTTCGGATCTCTGCGAGCCGGGCGATGCGGGATTCGAGGTCGCCGGAATCCGCGCGCGCGTTGGTGTAGGTTCCGCGCTGATTCTGTTCGCGGGCGGCGAGCAGTTTCGTGAGCGCCGCTTCGCCCAGCACCTCGCGTACCGAGCCGATGAGCTGCACGGTGAGTTCCGCGTGGGTATCGGGGAACCGGCTGTGGCCGGCAGACGTTAGGCTCCAGAGCTGCGATGGGCGGCCGACGCCCCGGTTCTCCGCCTCCGCCTCGACGAGTCCGTCGGCGGCCAGCTTCACGAGCTGCTGGCGGGCCGCCTCGCCGGTGGTACCAAGGGCGTCTCCGAGATCGGCAGCGGTCTGCGGCCCCCGGGTTTTCAGGAGCACAAGGATCCGGTCCGCGGATCGGGCGGAGAGGGGGGGAGGGGTATCTGAAAAGTTGCTTGACATTGTGCGGCTACAGGTATATTTCCAAGAGGTCGCTTGGAAAATACAATATCTTCACCAGCGACGCAACTGTCAGAACCGGGGAAAAGGTTCTGCACACCACACAGGGAGAAAACTTTAATGGGACCGCATGAAATCGCTCACTCGCTGATCCGCTGGATGCACGTCATCGCAGGTATCATGTGGATCGGGCATCTTTACTTCTTCAACTTCGTCAACGCGAACCTCGCGAAGACCTACGATGCCGACACCAAGAAAAAGGTCGTGCCGGAGCTGATGCCGCGCGCCCTCTACATGTTCCGCTGGGGCGCCGCCTGGACCTGGATCACCGGCGTTCTGCTGCTGGTGCTGGCGTTCTACATGGTGGGCCTGACCTCCGACTCGAAGCCGGCTCTGGCGATGGGTATCGGTATCGCCGCTATCGTTCTCGGCCCGGTCGTCTACGACCAGCTCTGGGGCAAGCTGAAGCCGGAACAGCACAAGATCGGCATCTGGACGAGCTTCGTGGTGGTGATTCTTATCGCCGGACTGTTCAGCTGCGTCGCCGAGATGAAGGAACGGGCGATCTGGATTCACATCGGCGCGTTGTTCGGCACGACGATGGCGTTCAACGTGTGGATGCGGATCTGGCCGGCCCAGAAGCGGATCATCGGTGCGATCAAGGGCGGAACCGCCCCGGACGCGGCCGATGTCGCACGCGCGGGCCTTCGTTCCAAGCACAACACCTATATGTCCGTGCCGCTCGTCGCCATGATGCTCAATCAGCACATGTCGTTCATCTTCGGCGTGGGCAAGGGGCTGGACGTAATCCCGGTCGCGCTGACGATCCTGGCGGGCTGGGGCTTCGTCTACTGGATGTACGAGAAGGCCGGAAAGCCGGAAGTGAACTCGATCGACTGATTGCGGTCGATCGTGGCGGCCGGCTCCGGAGCCGGTTGAGATAAAAGGAAAGGGCGCCTCCGGGCGCCCTTTCCTTTTTCGCTTTCTGCGGCGCCACTCAGACCGGTTCGGCCTGTTCCAGCGGCGTGTCGAAGGTCTTTCTTGGATTGCGCGGGCGCTTCACGCGGACCATCAGGATCACGATGCAGAGCAGCGACACGAGGTAGCCGCAGATGAAGATCCAGCTCTGCGGCAGGTACGACTGGTAATGGTCGTACAAGGCCCCGGTCAGCAGATACATGCAGAACACGACGGCGACGTTGAACGGCGTCGCGGTGCCCGACACGCGGGGGAACGACAGGCGGCCGAACTGGTCGGCGTGCAGGGCGCTGAAAAGCGGCAGGCAACCGCCCACTCCGAGACCGTACAGGAGGATCCCCACGGTCAGCAGCAGGTCCGTATGGACGCTGCCCACCTGGAACGGGGCGAATTCGTACCACCGGGTGGCGACCATGCACAGGAAGCCCACGAGCTGCATGGTGACCGCCAGGATGATAGCGCGGCGCCGTTCCATCCGGTCGCCCACGGCGCCGAAGATCGGTTTCCCGATACCGCAGAGCATCGCCAGGAACGCGAACAGGCTGGCGGCCGCGGTGGGCTCCCACCGGTAGCCCGTGCTGCGGGTGCTGAGATCGCTCACGAACGACTGCAGGATCACCGACCAGCAGGCGGATGCCAGCGCCAGCGATGCGACCGTGAGGACGAACCGCATGTCGAACATGATCTCCCGGTATTCGAGCAGGCGGTCGGGGGCGGCCTCGAGATCGGGCGCGGGCGGCGCCTCTTCCGGAACGCCCAGATCGTCGGGCCGGTTGTAAAAAAGCACCGCGATAAGCGGGTAGATCGTGACGACCAGCAGGACGGCGTTGATCTGGTAGGCCGTCCGCCAGCCGTAATGGCCGATCAGGTATTGCGTGAGCGGGACCAGAACCAGTCCGGCGCTGGAGAGCCCGGCCGACGCCCATGAAAAGGACTGAGCCTTGTTCGTCGTAAACCAGTGGTTCAGCGCCGCAAAGGTTGGAATCGTGCCCAGCATGCTCGTCCCGAACGAGGCGAACACGCCGAAGCCAACGAAGAACTGCCACTTCGTATGGGCGCACGAGAGGGCCAGCAGCGCGACGGGCAGCACGCCCGCGCCGAAGGTGACCACCGCCCGGGGGCCGAACCGCTCCGTCATCCGGGATGACAGCGGTCCCCAGAGCGCCATCGCCAGCGTATAGGTGGCGTAAGCGTTGGTCATGGTCGAGACGCTCCAGCCCATGTCCTGGCGGATCGGTTCCCGGAACAGGCCGTAGGTGTAGAAAATGAACCCGATGGACCACAGGCTGCAGACAAACGCCACGGCGGTCATGACCCAGCCGTAGTAGACGCCGCGGCCGGCCAGAAAACGGCTCACGGGATTTCCGAACCGCCGTTTGGCGGTGAGTTCACCGGAGTTGAGGGGGGAATCAGGCTGGGCTGAAGTGGTAGCCATCGAACGCGGCTGTTCAGTTAAGGCATCGGCTGTCCGAAATCAAAAACCGCCGGCAACTATTGAAACAGGCCGTTTTCGGTCCGGAAATGAAATATAATGGACTCGCAGGCCTGAATTGTTCCAGCGTTCGGGAAAGGAAGTGTTCCGAGTGGTTGAACGTCCCCCAGACCAGACCTCCAAGAAACTGGCGCTGCTTGACAAGATCGCGACCCTGATCGCGAAGTCGCACGGCGTCCAGGACATCCTGGCGAGCGTGGTCGTCTCCGTCGCCGAGACGATGGAGATGGACGTCTGCTCGGTCTACCTGCTGGATGAAACCGGTAACTACCTGACGCTGAACGCCACGAAGGGCCTGGATCCGAATTCGGTCGGCACTGTGAAGCTCTCGATCCATGAGGGCCTCACCGGTCTGGCGATTGAAAAGATGCAGACCGTTGCGGTTCGCAATGCGACACTCCATCCCCGGTACAAATATTTCCCGGAAACGCAGGAAGAGAAATACACCTCGTTCCTCGCTACGCCGGTCATCCTCCGCGAGATGGCCATCGGCGTTCTGACGATCCAGACGAAGGAAGCCTACGACTTCACGCTGGACGACACCCGGATGGTCACGACCATCGCCAGCCTTGTGGGAACCATCATTCAGAACAGCCGCCTTCTGGATTCAATTGACAAGTACAAGTCCAGTGCGGAAGAAACCGCAAAAGGCAAAAAGGCGGACAAGGGCGAGGCAAAACGGCTGGCCGAAGGGCAGCCCCCGCCGGGTTCTCTCGAAGGTGCATTGATCCGGGGGCTTCCGGCCTCGGCCGGTATCGCCATGGGGCGGGCCGTCGTGATGACCGAAGAGCACGATGCCCTGTTCCTGGACGATGTGTTTCTCGGCGAGAAGCAGGAAATGGCACGCCTCCAGACGGCCGTGAAAGCCGCGGAGAGCGATATCAAGGACGCCGAGGCCCGGATCGCGGAAAAGCTGTCCGACGAAGAGGCCAAGATATTCTCCACGCACCTGATGTTTCTGGAAGACCCCGGCTTCATCGGGAAGATCGGACAGAAGATCGGCGAGGGAAAGAGCGCCCCGCTGGCGATCCGCGATGTCGTCGGCGCCTATGTGAAGATTCTCAGCGATGCCAAGGACCCGTACGCACGCGAGAAAGTGGTCGATATCGAGGACGTGGGCCGCCGGCTCATCAACAAGATCGTTAACAAGCCCCGCGTCGAGGTGCCGTTCAACGACCGGTTTATCCTCGTGTCCCACATGATCACGCCATCGGACGCCGTTGAAATGGATACCGAACGTGTTGTCGGCATGATCTCGGGCCACGGCGGCCCGACGTCCCACGCGGCGATTCTGGCGCGCAGTTTCGAGATCCCGGCGGTGGTGGGTATCGAAGACCAGTACCGTTCGATCCGGACGGGCGATTACGTCATTCTGGACGGCAACACCGGTAATGTTCATGTAAATCCGCGCCCGGCCATCCTGAAAGAGTTCAGACGCGTCAAGCGAGAACTCGAGGTAAGCCGCAAGGAGCTGGACGAGGCCGGGACCGGCAAGGCGAAAACCACCGACGGTCTGAAGGTCAAGTTGATGGGGAACCTCAACCTCGCGGCGGACCTGAAGCTGGTCAAGCACTACGGGGCCGAAGGCGTCGGGCTGTACCGAACCGAGTTCCTGTTCCTGATGCAGAAGACCTTCCCGACGGAAGAGGAGCAGTTCAGGACCTATACGCGTGTCGCCAAGGATCTGAAAACCCAGGGGGCGGTGATCCGTATCCTGGATGTGGGCGGTGACAAGTTCCTGCAGGGCCTGAACGACCGGAAAGAGGATAACCCCTATCTGGGCTGGCGGTCGATCCGCGTGCTCCTCGATCTCGTCCACGTGTTCAAGACGCAGCTTCGGGCAATCCTGCGGGCGTCCGCACACGGGAAACTCTCGATGCTGCTGCCGATGGTGACGAGTGTGGAAGAGATCCGTAAGTCAAAAGCGATCATCGAAGAGGTAAAGCAGGAACTCCGCCAGGAGGGACATGCTTTCGACAAGACCATCCAGATGGGTGTGATGATCGAAGTCCCCACGGCCGTACTGATTGCCGACGCGCTTCTGGCCGAATGCGACTTCCTGAGCATCGGCAGTAACGATCTCACGCAGTACACGCTGGCGGTCGACCGAAATAACCAGCGGGTTGCCAAGATGTTCGACAGCCTTCATCCGGCGGTGCTCAAGCTGATTAAATGGACGGTGGAAGCGGGCGAGCGGGCCGGAAAACCGGTGTCGCTCTGCGGTGAAATGGGAGCCGACATGTCGGCGCTGCCCGTGCTGCTGGGTCTCGGGCTCACGAATTTCTCGATCGCTCCGCCGCATCTGCCCATGATCCGCTATCTGGTGAAGTCGCTTTCGGCCCAGACCTGCCGCGAACTGGCGGCCCATTCCCTGGAATGTTCGAGCGCCGCCGATGTACGGAAGATCGTCAATGCGGAAATCTCGCGTCTGCCCGCCTACCGGCTCACTCAGATCCGCAACGCCATGAAGAACTAGAACCCATTACTGTCTGAAAGGAATCGCTATAGATGTCTGCCACTATGGACAGCGGCCGCAGCCGTGATCTGAAAGGCCGCAAAGCACTGGTAACCGGAGCCTCCCGCGGTATCGGGGAGTCATCGGTCCTGAAACTCGCCGAGGCCGGCGCCGATCTCGTGATCGCTTCGCGCAAGCCCGAAGAACTGGAGCGGGTGGCGGCCGAATGCCGAAAGATGGGCCGGCAGGTGACCGTGCAGCTGGCGAATATGTCGTCGCCTGAAGATATCGACCGGCTGGCAAAGACGGCGCTCGATAAACTCGGCGGCCTCGACATACTCGTCAACAACGCGGCCACCAATCCGTATATCGGTCCGACACTGATGGCGGACCTGAAGGCCTGGGACAAAACCATGGACGTGAACGTGAAAGGCCCGTTCCTGCTGTCGAAAATGGTTCAGCCGGCGCTGGCGAAAAGCGGACGGGGCTCGATCGTGAACGTCGGGTCGATCGCGGGTCTGAAACCGGCGATGGGCCTGGGCGTCTACAGCGTGTCGAAGGCGGCCGTCATCATGCTGACGAAAGTGCTCGCTGTCGAATGGGCGGCCGCTAAGATCCGGGTGAATGCGATCGCCCCCGGGATCGTCAAAACCGCCATGTCGCGCGCGATCTGGGAAAACCCGGCGATGCTCAACAACGCTCTCGTCAACCAGCCAATGAAGCGGATCGGACTGCCGGAAGAGATCGCGGATATGGTTCTGTTTCTGGCGTCGGACGCGTCGTCGTTCACGACAGGTACGGTCATGGTCGCCGACGGCGGCGAGACGCTCTAGCGGCCGGGAATTACGCGGGTATCGAGCAGCCGGGAAGAGACCTTAACCCGTTCCCGGATGCGCTTTACGAGAACCGGTTCGCCTTTGCCGCCGTGGTAGTTCCGGGCGAACGCTTCCATCAGCTGCAGAAGCTGCTCGGTGTCGGACTTGGCGATCTTCTCGGCAGCGAGTTTCCGCTTCCCCATATTGTGGTAATTGACGAGCGACACGGCGACGCCCGTCGCGCGAAACCCGAGCGCCAGGAACGCCGTCGCTTCACACGAGCCCCCGTCCATCACCCGTTTCTGGTAGTAAAAGGAAGGGTCCGTTTTCGCGAGGGCGGAGGCCGTTTCGTCCAGTAACCGGGTCCAGTACGGATCGAACACACTCGAAGCATCTCCCAGCCGGACAATCGGGCCCTTGCCGGGCACTGCCCCGGCCCGCTCGGAGCTGGTCTCCACAGAGACAATCAGCGCTTTTTCCGGAATGAACCGGGCACCCGCGAGTGCGCCGTGGAATCCGTCCTCTTCGGCGCGGGTGAACATCGCGCGTACATGGGGCTGACCGCGCAGGCGGGTCAGGAGTTCGGCGATGCAGGCGGAGCCGACCAGATCGTCGATCCGGATGCTCTCGACCCAACCGCCCGCCATCTTGAGTTCCATCAGCGCCCAGTTGCCGATGTAGGTGCGTCCTTTTTCCAGCGGTTCGTCAAAGACGGCGGTGGCCGAGTTTGGACGGATGGTGCCCTTTTCCGTGTGAACGCTCCGGATGGTGCCTTCGATCGCCTGGCTGCGGAGGCGTTTCAGCTCCCGTTCGTCGTAGGGATAAACCCGGACCCGGCTTTTGGGAAAATACTCTTTCCGGACGCTTCCCCACCACCGGAGAGTCTCGACACGTTTGCCCGCCGCCGTGAAACTGAAGCCGGGGTGATCCAGGTGGGCGGCAAAAACGACGGGCTGTCTGGATTTGAGATCACCGGCATGGATGTTTCCGTACCGGTCGAGACGCCATGGAATGCGCCGCTCCGTCAGCAGCCGGCGGGCGGCTGAATGGGTATATCGTTCGTAGGTCGTGGTGGCAGGCCAGACCAGAAGCGACTCAAGGCACTCTTTCAGGGAAGGATTTAAAGCCTGAGGTTTGGGCACTGGGTTCGCTCAGAGGTGTTTGTATTTGGCTTCCAGCGCCATGAAACCGTCCCGGAACTCTTCGGAACGGAACTCGATCTGTACACCGAAACCGGAATCGAGCACGACGAGCTTTTGAGAGCGGTGTGGTTCGGCCACCGATTCCCAGACCACCTTCGCCTGTTCCTCGCAAACCTGCGGCGAGCCGGGGAAGGAGAAGCGCAGGACGATCTCCGAGCCGAGTTCGGGCAGTTCGAGAGAGCGGATGCACAGGCCGTTTTTCGAGATATTCACCGTCTCGCCCATGATCCAGAATTTGTCGGTCTTGAACTGCACCGGCACGTGCATGCTGTAACGTGGATCCCGGCGTGTATCGGAACTCTCCGCGAACATGAGCTCGTCGATCCGGTAAACCAGATCGAGCGGTGGAATGGACTTGTTGATAAACTCGAGAACCCCGAATTTCCGGACGTCCGACGCCATCGGGTCCAGCGGACCGAGAGACGTCAGTGCCGCGACCAGAAAGTTGTCGCCACCGGGCAGCGCCCGGATCTTCTTGAGGACGTCCAGACCGGTTTCTTTCGGCATGATCAGATCCAGCAGAACCAGCTGAATAAACTCGCCGTGGATTCTCAGACTTTCGCAGGCTTCGTCGCCTGTCATGGCCGTGACCACGTCATAACCTCGCGAGGTCAATGCCTCCTTGATCAGGGTGACAAAGAATTCGGAATCCTCGATAACGAGAACTCTGGGTTTCTCGTTGGGCACGTTCGACCCGGGATTGAGTTTCAGATCGGTGAGCTGGTCGATGGCGGTCAGGAGTTCGTCACGGCGGATCGGCTTGGTGATCACCATATCGGCGCCGCAACGGAAACATTCGTCTATCGAGTCCTTGTTGCCTTCCGCCGTGACCATGAGGATCGGAATATCGCGCGTGGATGGCAGCGCCTTCAGCTCCCGGCAGGCCTGGTCGCCGTTTTTCCGCGGCATCAGATTGTCCATGATGATAATGGCGGGCAGTATCGATTTGGCCGCGTCGATCGCCTGCTGGCCGTCCCGGGCGACATGAACGGACAGGCCTTTCCCCTCCAGAAACCGTTTCTCGATTTCGAGAAACAGCTCCACGTCATCCACGAGCAGGATGTTCCGATTGGAAGCGCTGGGTTTCGTCGGCAAGGTCGGCTCCGGCGGGTTTTAAACGCGTCCGCCATTAATAGCGTGTCACACGTTAAAGTCGAAGGCCGGGACGCTCCTTTTTGCGAATAACGACCGGAATGGAAACGCCCGCCGTGATTTGGATCAGGCGGGCGTCCTGTGTTGATTGCCGCAGAGCGGCACCGGTCTGGAAAATCTAGATGTGCTTGTTTAGCACGTTGGCAATGGATGCCTTGGGCTGTGCACCCATGATCTGATCCACGGCCTTTCCGCCCTTGAATACGATCAGGGTCGGGATAGCCCGTACACCGAACTGCCCCGGGGTGTTGGGGTTTTCGTCGATATTCATCTTGACGATCTTGGCCTTGCCGGCGAACTGACCATTCAGTTCTTCCAGCGCGGGGGCGATCGCCTTGCAGGGGCCGCACCAGGGGGCCCAGAAGTCCAGAAGAACCGGGACGGTCGACTTCAGCACTTCGGCTTCAAAGGTTGCATCGGTAATGTCTGTGGGCTTTGCCATGAAAATCGGACCTCCAGGACCGAACGGAGTCATTGTCACTGATGGCAGGAAAGCCGTCAAACCTTCCCGCCGGTGTCCAGAAAATCTGGCCACTGATTGCGATTCGTCAAGTATTTGAACGGGCGGCGCGGTACCTCTAGGGTCCGCGCCGGTTCGTCTTGGACTCAGAGGTTCTAAAGCCT
This sequence comes from uncultured bacterium, assembly GCA_964565925.1. GTDB lineage: Bacteria > JAGRBM01 > JAGRBM01 > JAGRBM01 > JAHCIT01 > CAZMGV01. Next base: position 79,073 of record CAZMGV010000014.1, on the reverse strand, counting down.
TTTTCACTCAAAGAGTTGGCCGCACGCCTCGGCCGGCCGGGTCCGTTTGTGCTTGGTGGTCCGCATGGAGCTTCCGCGGCGTGGCATCTGGCCGCTCTATACCGCGAAGGATTCAGGCCCGGGCTGGTTGTCGTGCCGGACCAGCTCGCCGCCGAACGGCTGAGATCGGACTGGCTGCGTTTTCTGGGCATCGATCCGGATGACGATGCCCCTAACTCGCTGACATCCCGCAAGTTCCAGATTCTCGATGTCTGGGAGGCAAGGCCAGAGGATGACCGGTCCCCTTCGGTCGCCGTTGAAGCCAGCCGGGTTTCCGCGCTCTATCAACTGTTTGCACGTAACCGGGAGGCGGTGGTGATCGCTTCGGCGGAGGCACTGCTGCTGAGGCCGTTTCCGCCGCAAGCGCTCCGGTCGGAATACGACCTCATTGCCGCAGGCGAGACCTACGATTTCGAAGAGTTGAGCACCCGATTTGCCGAACTGGGTTACCGCCGGTCGGCCAGGGTCGAAGACCGGGGCGAATTCGCCGTCAAAGGCGCGATTATCGACATCTTCCCTGCCGGTTACGAGAATCCGCTACGGCTTGATTTTGATACCGACAGGCTGGCGACCATCCGGCCGTTCGATCCGACCTCTCAGCGGGCGGTACACCTGCCGGGCAGGGAACGCGGCGTGGAGGATTTCGTCCTGCTCCCTTCGAGCGAGCTGCTGCTGAAGGAGCCCTACCGCTCAAAGGCCGTGGAGTTCCTGAATCGGGAGCGGGACCGTGACGAGGTCGATTACCAGACGGTGACACGTGTCCGGGACGACGTTGCGAACGGAATACAGGTGTCAGGGTTGGAGTTCCTTTTACCTGCGTTTTACGGCCCGCTTCCGACCATCGAGGCGTTTATCAAAGGGCCGATTGTAGTCTGCGAACCGATCGCCTGTGACCGGCAGATCGAGGATGCGGCGGTTCGCCTGAAAGAGTCCTACGCGAGACGGCTGGAAGAAAAGCTCCCGCTCTCCCGATACTCCGAACGGTTTGTCGAGCCCGATGAAATCAAGGCGATGCTTGAGCGCCATGGCAGCCTCGCGCTGTCAGGGCTGGAAGTTTATGAGAAGTTCGATGACCGGGAACATGTCAACGTCAAAGTGCTGAACACCGACAGGGAGCTGCATCCGCCGTCGCCGGAAATTCCCGGTGAGCAGGTGTCACCGCTCGAGCCGGCGGTCCGGTGTGTAGCCGGCTGGAAGGCCGAGGGGTACCGGGTTCTGTTCTCGGTCCAGAACAGGTCCAGCCTCGAGCGTATCCGCACCTTGCTGGAGCCGCATGGACTGAGTCCGCTGCCGATTGACGTGAATATTATCGGCGATCTGACAAAACCGCTTACGGATTCGGAGCGGCACCGCCCATCGTCCGAGCCACCGAGAATCGTCCTCGCACATTTTTCGGACGGTTTCGTCATGCCGGACGAACGGCTGGCCGTTATTACCGAGGCGGATTTCTTCCATACCGGCCAGCACAAACCGGTCCGGGCGCCCAAACGCAGCCTCGATAACTTCCTCACGTCCATTCAGGACCTCAAGCCCGGCGACTTTGTCGTGCATACGGACTACGGCGTCGGCCGGTATCTGGGGCTCAAGACCGTTATGGTGGACCAGATCCCCTATGACGTGATGGAGATCGAATACCAGAACAGCGACAAACTGCTCGTTCCGGTCGACCGGTTCCACCTGGTAGCCAGGTATTCGTCCGCCGAAGGGCACGAACCGGTTCTGGACCGGCTGGGCGGAACCCAGTGGGCGAACACCAAGAAGAAGGCCAAGGAAGCGGTCTACAAGCTTGCCGCCGAACTGCTGGATCTATATGCCCAGCGGCAGGTGCACCCTGCTTACCCCGGCTCGCCGCCGCAGGATGAATACCGCCAGTTCGAAGCGGAATTCGAATACGACGAGACGCCGGATCAGGAGAACGCGATTGAAGAGGTCCTGAAAGACCTCGGATCCGGAAAGCCGATGGACCGCCTCGTTTGCGGTGACGTGGGATACGGCAAGACGGAAGTGGCGCTCCGGGCCGCCTATAAGGCGGTGCTCGACGGCAAGCAGGTGGCAGTACTGGTGCCGACGACCATTCTGGCCCAGCAGCATTACGAAACGTTCGCCCGGCGACTTACGCAGCACAGCGTGCGGACCGAGGTTATCAGCCGGTTCAGGAGTGCTACGGAGCAGCGGGATATACTGGCCAGAGCGGCGGCCGGGCAGGTGGATATTGTGATTGGAACCCACCGGCTTCTTCAGAACGACGTCGCTTTCAAGGATCTGGGCCTCGTTATTGTTGACGAGGAGCACCGGTTCGGCGTCAAGCACAAGGAGCGGCTGAAGAAGCTCCGGGTGATTGCGCACTTTCTGACCCTGTCGGCCACCCCCATTCCGCGTACGCTTCAGATGTCGCTCACGGGGCTGCGGGATTTTTCGCTGATTGCCACACCGCCGCAGGACCGGCTCTCGATCCGGACGATCGTGAGCCGGTACTCCGACCGCACGATCAAGGAAGCCGTCATGGCGGAGGTAAACCGCGGCGGCCAGGTTTTCTATCTGTTCAATCGGGTTCAGGGCATTGAAGAACGCGCACGGACGCTCAGGGAACTGCTCCCGAACGTCAGAATCGAAGTCGCGCACGGACAGATGGAACCGGCGAAACTCGAGAAAGTGATGCTCGGTTTCCTGCACAACGAATTCCAGGTGCTGCTCTGTACAACGATTGTCGAAAGCGGTCTGGATATTACCAACGCCAATACGATGGTGATTGAGCGGGCGGACCGGTTCGGTCTGGCACAGCTATATCAGTTGAGGGGCCGGGTGGGGCGTTCCAACCGGCGCGGATACTGTTATCTGCTGCTTCCGCCGGGCGAACGGCTCCACCCGGATGCGGAGAAACGGCTGAAGGTGCTGCAGGAATACAGCGACCTGGGTTCGGGGTTCAAAGTCGCAAGTTTCGATCTGGAGCTGCGTGGTGGCGGAAATGTTCTGGGGGACGCCCAGTCGGGCCATATCGCCGCTGTCGGTATGGACCACTATCTGGAACTGCTCGACCGTGCGGTTCACGATCTGAAGGGCCAGCCCTACCGGGAAGAAATCGAACCGGAGGTAAAGGTTCCGGTCGCTACACTTTTCCCGGCCAGCTATATTCCAGACCTTACTGAAAAACTTATATATTACAAAAAACTGTCGGCAGTCCGGACCAAAGAGGCCCTTGAGGCTGAACGTGACGAACTGATCGACTGTTTTGGACCCTTGCCGGCGGAAACCGAGAATTTACTGCTTCTGATAGGCCTTAAAATCAGATTAAGAAATCTCAATATTGCAGAACTTAAGGTTGGAACGCGTGACGTTTCCCTCCGGTTCGCGCTAAACCCTGATGGTGCTGGAGGCTCCCCTGACCCTGATCGTCTGATTAACTTGATTCGTACCGATCCGGTGATATACCGGGTAACGCCCGATAACCGGTTTGTGGTGCGATTCGACGAGATCCGGCCTACGGAGGTTTTCAGGATTGCGGATTCAGTCATCAAACTAGTTGAAGGGACTGCCGGGAATGGCCCGACAGGGACCGGAACCCGGAAGACCGGAAAGTTAAAATAAGGAGACAACAGGTCAATGTATTCATCTCGTAAACTGCTCGCGGCGGCCGCAATGGCTGTAATGGCGCTGACAAGCGCCTGCAACAAGGGGAAAAAGGGCGCCGAAGGCGGAAGCAAGGAAGACTCGCCCGTCGTAGCCAAAGTGAACGGCGAACCCGTTCGTCTGAGCGCACTGGAGGAGTCCCTGCGCCGGGTGCCTTTCCAGCAGCGCGTGCAGATGTCGCAGGATCAGGCCAAGCTGAAAGAGTACGTGAACTCCTTCCTCGCGGAAGAGGCCGTGTACGTCGAGGCCAAGAAGCGCGGCATTACGGATGATCCGGAAGTCCAGGCGAAGATCGAGAACTACACGAAGCAGATCGCTTCGAACATGCTTCGCCGCAAGCTCATGAACGAGACTCCGACGGACGAAGAACTCAAGACCTATTACGATTCCAACAAGGAAGAGTTCAAGGAAGAAACGGTTGCGGTCTCCCGCATCCTGAAGCGTGCTCCGCCTCCGGGCATGCCCGACACGGTCACCAAGCGCGCCGAGGCCGAGAAAGAGATCAAGAAGGCCTATCAGTCCCTGAAGAGCGGAAAGAGCTGGGACAGCGTTGTAAAGCAGGCGAGCGACGACCCGGCTCCCGTGAAGGACAAGGGCGGCGACCGCGGCCCGGTGCCGGCCAACGCTCAGTCTCCGACGGGACAGCGTATCCAGAGCCTGAAGGTCGGCCAGTACACCGAACCTTTCGAAACTCCGGAAGGCTGGGAAATCGTGAAGGTGACCGGCGAAAAGTCCGTCACCACCAAGGAATTCGACAATCCCCAGGTCAAGCGCCAGATCATGAACAAGCTGCGCGTGAAGAAGTTCGACGACTTCAAGCAGCAGCTCATGGGCAAGGCAGACCTCAAGATCGAGGATTCGGTTCTGGCGAAAGTCGACTTCTCGCTTCCCCCGAACATAGTTAACCCGAACGGCGGCGCTCCCGCTGGCGGTGCGCCTGGGCAGATGCAGCCTCCGGCGCCCGGCGGAACGCCTCCTCCTCCGCCCCCGCCGGCTGGCGCTCCTGCGCCGGCTGAGGGAAAGAGGTAATCACCTCGCCCGTAACTGGTTCAATCAGGGCGGTCAGGATGCGAATGCGTCCTGACCGCCTTTTATTTGCGGTCTTGTTGATTGTGCTGGCTGTCGCCGGCTGCCGCGGCGGGCAGAAGCGTACGGAACCGATCGTTCTTCGCGTGGACGACCGATCCATCACCCGCCGCGAATTTGACCGGAATCTGGCGCCCCGCCTCGCAGCCCGCGGCAATCCTGCCCCAAACTCTTCTGCCTACGAGAGTGAAGTCCAGCTGCTCGTGCGCGAGCAGATCGATGAACAGTTGCTGCTTGCCGAAGCCCGCAAGCGCGGTGTGACGCTTGATCCGGGCGAAGTTGACCGGGAGGTGGAACGGCTGCTCGGCCAGTATGAAGAACAGGAACTTGAGCGGGAGATGTCCCGCCGCTACCAGACGATGGATCAGTGGAGGGAATCGGTTGCCCGGCGTCTGCTTCTGGACCGGATATCGGCCCAGATTGCCTCTGAAGCACCGTCCCCTACCGAGTCCGAGATCGCAATCCGGTACAACGCCGCGCCCGAGAAATACAGCCAGCCGGAGATGCTGTCGGTATCCCAGATACTCGTTCGTACTGAATCGGACGCCTCCGAGGTCGTGGGACTTCTGAAAAAGAAATCGGTTCCGTTCGAGCAGGTCGCCAGGGATAAATCGATTGCCCCCGAGGCCTCAAAAGGCGGGTATATCGGGACTTTTGCGCCGGGCGAGCTGCCTCCGGAACTCGAGGAACCCGTCCGGACGCTGATCCCCGGAACCATATCGGACGTCGTCAGGACCTCATATGGTTATCATGTGTTCCGGCTCAACGAGATGCGGCCTGCGGTCCAGAAGAGCCTGGCCGATGCTCACGACCAGATCGCGGCTGAAATCAGGGCGGAGCGGGAGCGGGATACGTTGAATGCGTGGCTCGACTCTCACCGGCGTGCGGCTAGAATCGAACTGGTAGACGACCTGTTACATGAGGCTCCTGAGACGCGCAAATGAAGACCAGACTGAACAAATTTCCGATGCTCGGGGCCGCTGTCCTTCTGGTGATGGCTGGCGGATCCCGTGTCAGGTCAGAAGAGCTTTACGGCTCAAATACCGTGGATGCGATTGCAATTGTCGTAAACGATGACCCGATCCTTCTCAGCGATATCCGGGACGCCCGGGATCAGGAATATCTGAAGTTCCAGAAGCTGAATCCGGGCGTGTCCGAACAGGATTTGCGGAAAGCCCTTGGTGGTGGCAGCGACCGGGCCGTAGACGAACTGGTCCGGCTGTCGCTTATCGAACAGGACGCGAAGCGGTACGGACTGGGCGTTACGGATTTCGAGGTTGAGGACGCCATCGACCGGATCCGTAAGGGTCGGGGTGTGACCAGGGAGCAGCTGGGGAGCGATGCAGCCGCACAGGGAATGACCTGGGAGCGCTACCGCCGGGAAGTCCGCTACGCGATGCTGTTCGACCGCATCAAGATGTCGCTCATCAGGCCGCGGGTGTCGGTCACCGAGGCCGAAGTCAGGGCCCAGTATGACGTCAGTTTCAAGAATACAGTTGAAGAGGCGCGGGTGCAGATGCTGTTTCTGCCCTTTGCCGACCCCTCGCCGGCCGGCCGCAAGAAGGTGACGGAGCAGGCAGGACGGATCCGGGAGCAGGGGGTTCGCGGCGCCGAATTTTCAGAACTCGTACGGCTGTATTCCAGCGGACCCAATGCAAGCCGGGGCGGCGATATTGGCAGTATCAAGAAGGGCTCTATCCTGCCTTTTCTCGAGGAAGCGATCTTCTCGACCCCGAAAGGTGAAATCTCCCAGGTGCTGACGGACGAGCGGGGCGCTTATCTGCTCAAAATCGTGGACAGGACCGGCGGGGAAGCGCCTGCCTTCGATCAGCTGTACAACCAGATCAAGTCAGGAATTGAGGGCCAGAAAATAGAAGAAGCCTTCACTCATTATGTCGAAGAGCTGGTTGCTTCCGCCCGGGTGCAGAAAAACGGCGCCCCCGAAAGCGGTTCGTGAAATACGGATATGGCTGACCGGTCTCCACTACTGGCGATCACTCCCGGTGATCCTCACGGAATCGGTCCTGAAGTCTCGGTAAAAGCGGTTTCTGCCCGACCGGAGTTCCGGTACCTGGCCACAGGAGCGTTCGATATTCTCCGGGAGGCTGCCGCTCGGTACGCGCCGGGTATCCGCGTCGAAAAGATCGTCACGCCGGAACAGGTTCGCGAGCCCGGAACCATTTATGTCGTTGAACCTGATGCAGGGCAGCTGATGTTCAGCGCGCTGGAACCGCTCAAAGCGGGGAAACTGTTCGGGCGGCAGATACATGAATGGATTGTGCGGGCAGCCGACCTTGCCCTGGCAGGTCAGGTGGATGCAGTGGTTACGGCTCCGATCGCCAAAACCGCATTTAAAACCGCCGGGATCGATTTCCCGGGTCACACCGAACTGCTCGCAGAGCGCGCCCGTACGACCGATTTCGCCATGATGCTGTCCTGCTCGAAACTCCGGGTGGTGCTGGCGACGATCCATATTCCGCTTCGAAAAGTAGTCGACGAACTGACTCCGGCCGTTCTGGAAAGAGTGATCAGGTTGTCGGCCCGGACACTGCCTGGATGGTTCTCGGGCCGGGCAGCGTTTCGCATCGCCGTGGCCGGTCTGAACCCCCACGCTGGCGAGGACGGCCTGCTGGGCCGGGAGGAAACCGAATGGATCGGTCCGCTGGTAAAGCGCCTTGCCGGAGAAGGGCTGCCGGTGTCGGGACCGTATTCACCCGACACGGTATTTCACCGGGCGGTATGTGGAGAGTTCGATGCCGTGATCGCGCTCTATCACGATCAGGGGCTTATACCCATCAAGGTGCTGGGATTCGATGAGGGCGTGAATTCAACACTCGGATTGCCGTTTATCCGGACATCTCCGGATCATGGCACCGCATTCGACCTTGCCTGGCAGGGCCGTGCCAATCCGTCCAGCATGATCCAGGCGATTGATCTTGCAGCAGAAGCGATCCGTAATCGCAAGCAGCCGGCGACCTGAACGCTCACTTCAACGCCGCTTCGATCGCTTCCACTATCTCCGGCGCATTAGGCTTGGTCTGGGGACTCCAGCCACCGATAATCTGGCCGTCCTTGGAGATCAGATATTTCTGGAAATTCCACTGCACGTTGCCAGGATTGAACCTGTTGTTCTCCTTGGACTTGAGGAATTTGTCGTAAAGCGGGTGCGTTTCCGGTCCGTTCACATGGATCTTCTCGGTGATATCGAATTCAACGCCGTAGTTCTTTGTGCAGAACTCTTCGATCTGCTGGGCCGACCCGGGCTCCTGTGCGCCGAAGTCATTGCAGGGCAGGCCAAGGACTTTCAGCCCTTTGGGGCCGAGAATTTCGTGCATTCCCTGAAGCTGGGCGTATTGAGGGGTAAGGCCGCACTTGCTGGCCACATTCACGACCAGAACCGGGTGGCCTTTATAAGCCGAAAGCTTGAGCGGTTTGCCCTGCAGGGATTTCAGTTCGAATTCATGGAAGTTCACAGTCGGTTCCTTTCGGACAGGTATTCTGCCGGACAGTTTTACCGTATGCCGCCCCGGAGGGTGTTAAAAGCTTAAGGGTGCCCATTTGAGGATATGGGAGTCGGCGAGGGTCCGGGGCAGGTTCCGGGAAACGGGGGCCTCCACTTTACTTTTCCGCCGTTGCTTCCTAAGACGAGAGACACAGAATCAGGTTAAGGGTCTGTACACAGGGGATAATTGTCCAGTGAGCGGTTCCAAGGCGAAGAAGAAGGAAAAGAAAGCCCAGAAGGCGAAGAAGGCTGTTGTCGCGAAATCCGCGAAAAAGCCTTCCAAGCCGTCAAAGGCGAAGGCCGCAACGAAAAAAGCTGCGGTTAAACCGGCAAAGAAAACTGCGGCTAGACCGGAGGTCCAGTCGGGTAAAAAGGCTGCGGTGACCAAACCGGTTGCCAAGGCCCCGGCCAGCCCCAAAGCTGCCGCCATGCCTCCTGCCAAGCCAGGTCCGGCCGCCGGGGGCAAAAAGCCTCCCCATGGATCAGCCTCCGGTGGCAGCGATGCTAAAGGTGCAGATGGTGGCGTAGGCGGCGAAGAGCCGCTCGTTAACCCCTACGGAGCGAGCGACGAGGCTGTCGAAGAGGCGGGTGAAGCGTTGGGGGTCGTTTTCCCCAAGATGGCCATCCGCATCTGGAAGGCCATCAACGGCGGCGAAATCAACGACTGGAAGTTCCATCCGTTGAGGGAGCCGGCGTCCGGCGTCGTCCCTAAAGGCGATATTATTGCCGCGAATACCGATCACCGGCCGGAAGACATGCCCGATGAGTGGATCACAATTGCAGAGCAGGACGGCAATCACCTGGTTCTGGAAAAGGAAGATGACCGGCTGTTGCCGGACCTGCTTCTTTGGGATCATGATTCGGGCGAAGTAGATGCCTATTCGGATGAGCTGGCCAATTTCGCGGAAGAGGCAGAAGAGCTGAGGGATGAGCTGCTGAGCTCGCGCCGGCGGTAACGGTTCGCTCGGAACGGGAAATTCAAAGGTGCCGACGTACAAAGGCCACCAGTTCGTTATCAAGGTAAAAGCGGAAGAGATCAGCTCGGTCGATCCCGCGACACGCAAACTCGTTAAAATCAGCGGATACGTCGCTCATTGTCCGGAGATGATGGACCCGCAGGGTCGTAAGCTCTGGGTGACCGCGCCACCGCATCAGATTCCACCCGCATCCGATACGGATAAAGACGCGGCGATCAAGCTGCTGGCTGAACGTATCAAAGAGTTTATAGACGGCCGTCCGGCCATCAACTGAGTCTTTCAGAAGTCAGATGAATTTGGCAGGGCGGACATTTCTTCGGGATTGCCGTCCCGCAAATCTGTTCGCTCCGATTTTACTCTGGCTCGTATTTGTGTTCCCGGGGGTGCCGCATGCAGAGCCGGCCGGGGAACCCCCGGTTCCCGTCAGGCAGGAATCATCGGACGGCAAATGCACGTACCGTTTAGGGCTCAAATGCCAGTCTGCAGACGGCAAGCAGGAACTGAACCTGAACCTTCTTGTGCAGTTCCGGTTTACAGGCCTGTTTGCGCATAAAGGACAGCTTGGAAACGTGCCTACGGGGCTTTCCGGGGTCAACGCGGACGGCAACCTGTTCTCTTTCGGCGAAGCCCGCGGACGGTTCATGATGTCCGGCCAACTGATCGAGGATCTCAAATACCGGTTCTACTTCGAGTGCGCCTCCGGTAGCGACTGTCATGCCGACCAGATGTGGGGAGACTGGCAGATCTGGCACGATGTCGGAGTGGATTTCGGCCAGATGAAGCGGGCCATAACGCTTCAGCATTCGCTGGCACCGACGAACCTGGTATTCGCGGATGAGTCTGCCTATAGCCGGGCGGCCGGGTCGGGGCTTGGTATCGGGATTCGGCCGTACTGGGATATGGGTCGAGCTGTCATCAGCGCTGAGATCATGAATGACAGCCAGTTTACCGGCGGACCCAACCAGATCAACAACGACCTGAGCCGGTTTAACTATACGTTAGGCGTGGACGCTCGTATCCTGGGCGATCAGTTCGACTGGGATCAGATGGATCAGGAACGAGGCGGTCCGCAGCTGTTCGTCAGGGGCTGGATATCTGCCGAGCCGGTGACAGGGAAAAATATCCCGTCTGTCGACTTCGGCGGCGGACGGATCATCAATCTCCGCGGCGAGCTGGGAATTGACAGCTCAGGGACGCCGATCAGTCCCAGTTGCGGGCATGGACCGTACACCTATCTGTCAGGCCTGATGACCGGGGTGCAGCAATGCAGCGGGATGAATTTTACCGAGAACCTGTGGGATCGGTTTTACGGGCAGGGAATCGGGATGGTCCAGTCCAGCTATGGCGGCGCGGTTCTGGGCAAGCTGGGCGGCGCGTCGCTTCTGGCGGAGGCCAACTACCGCCGGTATGAATTTTCGCACTCCAGCCGCGGCTTTGGCGATTTCATGTACCTTCTGGAAGCGAGCTACATGGTCACTCCCCGGTTTAATATCGGTTTCCGCTGGGAGCAGGTGCTTTATTCGAATGGCATTACGCAGGCGCTGTTGGCCGGGCGGGATCCGTCCTGCATGACGGCCACGATACCTCCGGAGGGAACTTCCGCCGTGGCCGATTGCCCGAAGGGCATTCCGGGCGCTCCCGGAAATACCGTGTTCAAGGACCTCTCGTCCTGGGGAATCGCGGCGAGTTACCTGTTCTGGAATCACCGTCTCAAGTTCACGGTGGACTATCTCCATTACCAGCTGCCGTGGAGAGCCGGCATTCAGAACAACCCGGTTCCGGGCGGAACCGTCTATTACAAGGCGACCGACACGTCGCTGATCGGTTTACCGCCAACCGGCGGTTCACAGGTCCAGAAGTTCACACTCTCGGGCGACCCGAAACCGGAGCAGATTCGGGCACAGCTTCAACTGATGTTCTGAGTTAGCGGATGGTGACCGGATCGCTGTAGTTGGCCAATCCGGACGGCAACGGAGCATCTGGCGTCCCGTCGTTGTCGGAATCCATATCCCGGTAGTTGGGAATTCCGTCGCCATCGATATCCATCACGCCTTCGGATGCATCGAGGAGCCCGTCACCGTCCGAATCGTCGTCGAGCAGGTCTGGTGTTCCGTCTCCGTCCCTGTCCAGCGCTCCTGAAGCCGCCAGAATCGCACCCGAAGGATAACCGTCGATATCGGCGCCGCCAGAAACGGTTACGGTTGCTTCCAGCGTATCGGGAATACCGTCGCCATCGCTGTCGGACCGGTAGGGTTCGCTGCTGTAGGCGACCTCCTGTGCGTTATTCAGGTGATCGAAGTCGGGGTCACCCAATGGACCGTCGACGTCATTGGCATCGAGGTAGTTCGGAATCTCATCCCCATCGGCATCGGCGATACCTTCCGTCCGGTCTATATTGCCATCACCATCGGAGTCGTCGTCCCGGTAGTTTGGAATTCCGTCATGATCCGTGTCATCGACGCCTTCGGTTCTGTCCAGGATCCCGTCGCCATCGGAGTCACCATCCATCGCGTCTATTAATCCGTCATGGTCCGTATCGAGTGGATGGGTGACGTCTTCGACCTCGGTCAGATCGTCGATACCGTCGCCGTCGGAATCAGCCGAGTTGATCAGCGTCCCGATGAGGCTTTCCACCGTATCCGTCAGGCCGTCCAGATCGGAATCGGCATCCAGCGAACGGACCATAATCGTGTAATCCGAACCGGTCACGGCGCCCCATGAATCGGTGGCGGTAAGACGCAGCCGGTAACGGCCCGGACCACCTTGCGCCAGCAGGGCGCGTGCCGAGGTATCGCCTCGGATGGTGACTCCGGCCGTTCCCATTGGCTGCTCGATCAGCGACCATTTGAGCGAAACAGGATCGCCGTTCGGATCGGTGGTCCCGGTCGCGTCCAGACGGATGCCGGAGTTCCCGGCCCAGGAAACCGGGACAGTTGCCGAAATGACGGGTGCGTGATTGACGCGGACTCTCATGGCCGGGTCGCCGAACAGTGTCCAGGACAGCAGGAAACTCTCGGAATCGGCCACACCGGCTGCCGAATTGATGGCGGCGCGCATGGCATCCCCCAGTCTCGTCAGACCCGTTTTAAATACGGCCTGGTAGAAGGCTCTGGCAGCAGCGTTCTGTGCCGGCGGCGAGGAGAGCCCGCCGCTGCCAATATAGGCCGCCACACCGGAATCGGGCCGGTTCATGGCGATCTCGGCAATGGTCCGGATAAAGGGGTTCACAAAGTTTCCGTCCAGACAGCCGAAGGTGGTTACGACGGACAGGTTTTGTGAATTCGAGATGCTGGTAAAGTCTTCCCGGTTACTGGCTGAGACCGGCAGGAAAGGGCTGGCCGTACGGAATATCTGCTCGTCCGCCCACAATAGCGTCGATCCATGGCCTCTGTAATAGAGGAAGAGGTTACCGTTGTTGAGACCGTTGAGAATCCCGTTTGTCACGTCGGCGCGGTTTGCAGGGCTCCCGCCGTCCTGGAGATATAGCTTTGTGACATTAAGTCCGGCGCCTGCGACAACCGGAGCGACGTCGGCTTCAGTCTGGGAACGGATCAGTGCGTCTTCAACGTGGTTCGTCGCATTGTCTGCAGCGAGCGTGATGTTCGACAGATACGCGGCGTTCATGGGGGTGGCCTCATAAGCGAGGATCTTCGTCACGTAGGTTGTAATGTCGTCCACCGATGATCCGGGCAGGCGTCCAATAGCGATATCCGGAACGATGTCGAATCCGGTTATGAGTCCGAAATAGGCGTCTGATGGAGCCCGGAAATAGGGCGTATCACGCAGATAGGCAGGTACCTGGTTCTGGCCCGTCGGCGATTGCGGGGGAAGTGCGGTAATGCCGCGGGCGTCCTGTGTCGCATCGCCAAGCAGAAGCGTGTAGCGGGGCTGCACGGCGAACCGATGGTAAGCGTGCTGAAGGAATGTCTGGATTGCCTGCGGATTGCTGTCGCCCCAGCCGAACTCGTCCATCACGTCGTCTACCGTGGCCCGGATTACCCAGAGTCCTTCCCGCTGACGGTAGTCGAGTAACGGCGAGGCGGCCGTGAGGAAATCCTGCGGGCCGATGGCTATGTAATCCGCCTTGTTCTGCGGGTTATTCAGGCTGGATACGGTGTTGGCGATGACCTGTGGCGAATAGGCCCCCGATGGCGTCGCGGCAGCCAGAATCAGCTTTCCAGCATCCGCTCCAACGGCGAATTCGAAAGCACCGCCGAAGGCCACGCCTCCCGTGAGCTTTCGCATGCGTGTCGGATTCGAGACGTCATAAAGCACCGGGGTACCGGCCACGTTGGAGATTGTGTATTTGCCGGCAATCTGGGTCGTCAGATCCAGGCGGCCGTTTTCCATGACATATGACCGCGGGTAAATGATCTGCACCCAGTTCATCCAACTGGTGTCGAAGCCGCTTGAAATCCGGTCCCCGATCACCTGGAAGCCGATGGTATTCGCTCCTGCGACCAGCAGGTTCGTGCTGAATGAGACGCGGCGGCTGGCGAGCTCCCTGCCGGAGAACATTACGTCGTCCACCTGCGTGCCGTTCACAAATATCCGGACGTGATGATTGTTCACCGGAACGGTGTCACTGGTTGTCTGCCCGCGCAGCTGATAGCTGATTGCTGACAGGGGGCCATTCGTGTTGAGATCGTCCGCCTGAACCGTGACCGTATTCATGCTGCCAGTGGCGCCGGCGCTTGCCGATATAGCTTTCCAGAACCAGTGGTCGTAGCCAGGCGCGTCCAGCGTATCGAAATACTGCAAGTCCTGTTCGTAATTCACGCTGGAAAGGAAATACGAGCCGGCAGGAACCGCTGCGGCCAGATCCGTCTGTGCATTGACATTCACTGGGCGGAGGCCCGGCACGCTGTCGGCGATGCACCAGTAGGCAGACGTCATCCGGTATTCATCGGCGTCGTTTTCGGCGTAAAAAACAATCCCGTCTGGATCTTCAAAGGTGCCGTTTACGTCGGCATCGACCACATCGATAGCGATTTCCTTGCCCTTCCGGAAGCACCTGATATTGGCGGCGGGACCGTTCATCTGCAGGCCCGCAGCCGAGAGTGTTGAACCGGCAATTTGCTGGATTCCGGTATTCTGAACCAGGACCTTCACGGCGTCGGCGCGGCCGGCCAGAGACCACTGTCTTTCAAGCGCGGCATCGGTATCGGGCAGAGCATTGGTTTCGTTGACGTCCGAGAAGTGCAGCTTGGCAGTGATTCGCTGGACCGCAAGACCATTTTCGGAAATGGGGTTCCATTGGAAACCCGCGACCTGGATGGGCACGAATCGTTGCCCGCCTATATCGACAGGCGGATTGACGATAACGATATCGGACGGGAAGGGCGCATTCTCGCCGTACACAATCGCGTCTTTGGTCGCCAGGCCGGGTGCAGAGGTATCGGCTCCGGCCAGTGAGTTCAAACCGCTAGCAGGCAGGCCCTGAGAGGCGACCGGCGGCAGCTTTTTGCCGAGCACGGCAACTGTGTCGATACCGGTAATGTCGGAGCCCGTAAAAGTCCCTTGGGGAACTTTGATCAGATAGGTCGCGCCGGGGATCTCCGGCGAACCGGCCGGCGAAATATAATCGAGTCCCGCCATCGTGAGACGGTCATAGGTATCCGGCCCGATTGTCGCAGCCGACCAGACCGGATCCGGAAGGATGATTTCCACATCCACCGTCCGGTCTTCAGGCGTCTGGACCGGATCGGGCGTAGTGATCTCGGTGCGAAGCGTCGCGGCTTCGGGTTGAACGGGCGGCAGATCGTCCCATGGGTCCTGCGGATCCAGAGTCGTCGGCGGAATGAGATCGATGAGGTAGTTGTTTGTCAGCGTCACATCCACCGCAGGTGCGACCGAACCGGAGTGCGTCTCCAGGTAAATCGGACCGTACTGGTGGGTATTTCCAGACTCTTCGACTTCTTCGAGGATGTAGTAGTAGCCCTTGTCGGCTGATACCGTGGAATCCGAATACTGGTAAGAACCTCCGACAGCGGAGTAACCAAGCCCCTTGATAAGATACGGATTGACCGAGACGTAGCCACGGTCGGCCAGATCGCTCCGATAGACGTTATAGCCGAGCGTCGAAACTTCCTGTCCCGTTAGCCACCGGATGTCGATGCGGTTTTCATAGCCGCTGCCGTCGAACGACAGAAGTTTCGCTGCGGTCGCGGCCGTCACAAAGTATGTGAACGACCTCGTTGTAGTGACGTTGTTGGACTCCCATGCAGTCAGTGCGACGGTATACGTCCCTGTCTTCGCCTGAGCTGTCTGACTGACAGACGTCGGATGATGCGACTGGATCGGTACGGCGAACGTGTACGTATTCGTCGACGCAGTCGACGACGTAAGTGTCATCGCCAGGGCATTGATGCGGGTACAGTTCGTCGACGGGTTACCGACTCCCTGATAACAGATATTGCTGCCGAACGGATCGGTAATTGTCACTTTCGCCTGATTGGCGGCAGTACCTATATCCGCCGCGCCGAATGGATCGGAAACGGTGATTTTCACGCAAGCGGTGAGGCCCGTGGGTCCCGGGGCTCCAGTCGGGGCGATGGACGAAACCATTGTGGTTCCAGGGCAGGCGCCGGTGTAGAGGCCTTGCGTCACTATCTTTACGAAGCTGGTCGTCGTAAAATTGATCAGGCTACGGTGACCGGTTCCCTGATTGTCGTGGTAGACCGTAATTGAGCCAGTTGCGGATCCGTTGGCGATTGCCAACGTAATACGGCAGCCTGCGGGGATGGTCAGCGTCGGTATGCCCACAAAAACCACATTAGTGACTGCTGGATTTGCAGTGGGCTGATTGATGGCCGGAGGGGTTACCGAACCGATATTTGCCGGGCAGCCCGACGGACCGACAGTCAGTAAAGTAAAGGTGACGGTTCGCGCCACACCTCCGGTCCCGATATACATGGAACCGACAATGTTGCCGGCACCCAGAATATTGAAGGGTGTCGCAAAGGCGGTCGCTTGTTGCCAGAACAGGGTCGAGTTGGCGGCAACGTCGGTAGTGCTGGTTACTGTTTGCGCATCGGGCGTGGTGGTCAGCTGATTGGCTGGATGCAGATGGAGCGTTTTGGTCACCGGAGTCGGCGCGGTCGTATTCGATATCAAGGTCATGTTGTCGCTTTGGGATCCGCCGACAACTCCTCCGACAATCGTGCCCGTCAAGACCGTTGTATCCTGAACGCCCAGCGCTTCACCGGCCGGAATCAGCTTCTTGAACTGGAAGAGCCCGGCGGAGGTCCCGTTGGGAACCGAAATGTCCGGCTGATTGTTCGTATCGGTGTCCCAACCGGCTGCAATCGTATCCCAGGCTCCGTCCCCGTTTGTATCGCTGGCAATCAGGCACGGAGTGCCCGGACTCGCCGGGCACAGTATGGGGACGGCCGGGCCGCTGTACCATAACTGCGATGGCCAGCCTTGTGTCGATGCGCTGGCAGCGAAATTATAGCGCGCAGATCCTGCCGTAACACGGTAAGCATTGCCGGTGTATGTGAGCGTCGCTCCTGGTGCCGCCGTTAGGGTGGCATCCGGTTCGATCAGGAAGCTGACTATGTCAAAACTCTGTGAGACACAATTGTCAGCGGGTGTCGAATCATTTGTCAGATTTGTGCAGAGAGTTGCTGTGTAGGTCCCTGCCGGACATCCCGCGAGCGGCATGACGTAGGGGGTTGGGACAGCCGCAGACTCGGCACTCGGTATCGACAAGTTCACATTTCCGACGGATACATTAGTGGGCAGTGCAGTCGTACATCCTGCGGGGCCCGTGATCGTTATCCTCGATTGCATGCTGTCGGCATCGACAAATCCGCGAAGGCCGACTGTACCGCTGAAGGTAATATTCGGGCTGAAGAGGGCATTGTAGCGGTTGCTCGCCTTGACCGGGGAAAGAGTGAGCGAAATCGCCGACGCATTATAGCGCTGGGGCATTCCGCTCTCGATTGTGCTGGCAACAAGTGATTGTGCATTGGCGACGCTGACGTTACTGGTTTGGAAAGACCAGATGACAGGAAAGACCCTGCTGGCGCCCGCGTTCAAAGTGCCCAGGTTCCAGCGCAGATAGGCACCGGCATCGCCGTTATACGGGCACCCTCCGGTGGCCGAGTTGGCATTCATGTCGTCCCAGATACTGTTGTAGTCGTTGCACCGGCGAACGTCGGATACGGTCGAGGGCGCGCAACCGCCCGTCGTGCAGGCCGCGGAGAACCCTCCGGCGACTCTCAGATTGTGACACTCAGCCCGGGCTGCGCCGCCAGTATCCGTTTTGTACCCGATAACCGTGTCGGCCCCGCCGGTCGTATAGTAAACGGACGAATCATTGTTATAGCTATTGCAAAAATTCCAGTCGACTCCGTCGAAGAAGTAAAAACCTTCATTGTAGTTGGCCGCACTTGTATTGGTCATGCGGTAGGTCTGGCCGAACCACTGGCTGTTATTCCTGATGACGGTTTTTTCTTCCACCGTAAGTGGCCGGTTCGTGCCGCCCGAATTCCCGGTCGTCGACATGTTCATGTAGATAACGGCTTCAAGATCACCGAACGGCGTCACGTTGAAGTTGGTCTGGGTGCGGGAGTTTTCCGTGAAGGTCCCGGTGTTGCCGGTGTTGCTGCTGCAGCTCGTAATGCCGTAGTGCCTGATACGTCCTGCATTGGTGTTGTCGGCTCCGGTCGGATTCCAGAGCACCGAGTATTTCGCGCCGGCGCAATCGTCGATGTCCCAGGCGAAGTTGCCGTCGTTATTGCCGCCGAAATGATCATCTGCAGCAAACGGAGTCCCTCCGCTGTAAGGGAATACCAGCCCGGAAATGCCGCCACGCCGCCCGGTCGGAACCTCAACGACGAGCGAACTGTTCGGTGCCGGCGGGGTTAATGTCGTATCAAACCCGTTGATGAACGCATCCACAGGTTTTTCGGAGATGATGAAGAGGACGGCAAGTAATGCGGCCACGATCCACCGGTTGGCTGTGCCGCGTAGCCGCATAGCTGGAACTGGATTTCGTGGCGTAGGGATCAAGTCGATTGGGTCCTTGGATTCTCTCACCGGATTAACTTAACCATGATAGTCTGAATGTTGCGTTCCGTCGATGATTGGGCTCACAATGACGCGTGCTAACATGTTGATTTCAATAATAGTTTCGAGATGATCCACTCTTCAAATACCCCGCGCGACAACGAGCATTTTAACGCTCTGGTATCCCTGCTGAGGGTTGGGGGCGATTGTAGTCGGTCCTCGCCGGATTTGTATCAATACGCTACCCAACATGGACTCCTTGGTTCCTTATTGAAACAGTATGCCGGTGAAGACCCGCGTCTCAGGCATATTCGTGCAAGAACCGTACTTCAGCTCTCCGATGCTGACCTGCTTGTTTCAAAGTTTAATGAAATGCGGATCCCTGCGGTCCTGCTGAAAGGCGCCGATCTCATATCACGGCTCGGGCTCGATCCGGGGACCAGACCCATGAGTGACCTGGATTTTCTGATTCCTACGGACAGCCGGGCCGAAGCAGGTCTGGTATTGACACGTGCAGGATATGTTCGGTTGGAAGGGCAGGCAGACCGGCTAGACCGGGAACAGGGCGGCGCCTGGCGTTATTGCCGGCAGGTGGGAGAGTTTCCGTCCACCGTAGAAATTCATGACCGATCCTATCCCGACTCACCTCTCCGGTTCTCCGATTTCGCCGATGAAACTGGAACTCTGTTGACTGACGAAGCCGCTCTTTACTGGCTCGCCAGGAATGCAGCCTGGCACGGGTTCTCCGAACGGCTCCTGTTTATCTATGACCTGGACCGGTTTGTCCGGACGAGGGCGCGGCAACTCCGTCCGGACAGATTTACCGGTTTGATCGAACGAAGTGGCGAGTCGGAACTCGTTCGCCTGGCACTTCGAGTGGCGAACCGGTTGTTTGAGACCCCTGTGGACGGGCTGGTTCCGCCAAACGGTCCGGAAAACATGTGGGTAGACCGGTGCGCGAAAGGATTGCGTCCGTTGCCCGCTGGGCCACGGAGTCTGTTCCCCATTCTGCTGCTGGACCGCGGAGTAGATCGTTTCAAGGAGATTTACCGGGGAATCCGGCGGCTCGGAATTGGCGGCGCTGCCAACCGGTATCGGCCTGTTTAGCCAGAGTTAGTTGCCCAGTGTCTGTTCGACGATTCTCAGGACGGATGAGATCTTTTCACTGAAGGCGCGCTGATTTTCGATAAATGTGACCGACTTGTGCTTGTTCCACAGGGCCCGTGTCAGTTCATCGAGTTTCTTTGCCTCGTCCCAGGTCTCTGACCGGTTCGGGTTTCGTTTGCCGTGAATTTCGTAAGCTTCCTCGCCGGCGCTCTCCAGATAGATCACCTGGTCGTACCGGGCGAGTTCCTTCTCGAGAGTCGTATCCAGCGATTTAAAGAAATCCTCGGGACCTTCCGGCCAATAGGCGGCCCCGTCGATAGTGCCCCGGTCCAGAATCAGAAGCTGGTCGGGGTAGTGCACCCGGTAAACGGTCTCGAGTTCGCATTGAAGGCCGAAGATCGCCCGCTGCAGCGATGCTTTGCTGTCCCGTTCAGGCCATCTCGGGAAACCGCCGTTAAACAGGGTAGAGGCCGATTCGGGTACGACGACAAGATCGCCTTCAAACGCCCGGGAGAGCACCTCTGCAATCGTGCTCTTGCCGGCACAGGGGCCGCCGGTGAGGACTATCTTCTTGCGGGTACTGTGTTTGGGCGTCATGCGGCGCGTTCTTAGCCGGTTGTCGACGTGGAAACCACTTTTCGCAGCCGGAAACTGTCCAGTTCCAGGGTGACCAGACTCCTGAGGGCTTCCGCCGAATAGGTCCGGGCCGGCAGATAGGTATGCTGTAAGAGTTCGTTGACCGTCTCCCAGTCCACATCGAACTTGCTGAGTTCGAACTGAAGACGGCGGAAGTGGCGGAACGTGGACCGGACGTAGTTATCGATAGCCTCCCGGTTGTGCAGGGAGACGACCGTAAAATCGACACCGAAACCGGTCCCCAGCTGGCCACCTTCGGCCAGAGACCTGACGATCTTGCCATTCAGGTGGATCGGCTCCGAGGTACCGGGAAGCGTGACGTCAAGCTGGATGCGTTCGCCGGCCAAAACCGCTTTCGGCGAAAGGATCAGGGCTCCGCACAGGGAGATGTCCCGGAGGTTACCCTCCAGTAACTCGCCAGCGTACGTGAAAGTGCAGGATTTGAGCACCTTCATCCGCATGTACCGGCGGTCGGTAACGTGGATCAACGGACTTTCTCCCGGCCGTGGACGGCCTGGTTTGCTAAAGAGTTGTTGCCAACAGGTCTATTCTATACGATATACCCGTTTCGAGCGACGGGGGCCGCGAGATGCGGATCAAGGTGCGTCAAAAGCGCGCCTTTTAATGGTTTGAAAACGAAAACCTCAAAATTCCCAAAACCACTGAAGCCGGGTGACCGGGTTGCCCTGATCGCCCCGGCCGGAACGGTGTCGCCTGAGCGTCTCGCGACAGAAATCCGTTATCTCGAAGGACTTGGCCTCAGGCCCGTTACCAAGTTGCCTCGCAAAGCAGACCGGTATCTGTCCGGATCTGATCAGCAACGGGCAAATGAATTTCTCGAATACTGGCACGATCCCCGAATAGCCGGGCTCCTTTCCGTTCGTGGCGGTTTCGGCTGCACCCGGATCGTGGAGGACCTCCAAGGCAGGCTGGGAAACAAGGCCAAACTGTTTGCCGGTTTTTCCGACAATACCGTTATTCACCAGCTTCTGGCCGCCGAGGGGTTCACAGGAACCTTGCACGGGCCACATCCCGGCAGTTTCGGGAAGCCGGAACATGGTCCCACCCGCAATAGATACGAGGCGTTCCTGTTCGGGAAAGTGAGGCCCGGAGCCGCGCTGGGTCCGGCCCGACTCGTTGCGGGTAAAGCCCCCGTTCGCCTTAGAGGCAAACTGCAAGGTGGAAACCTTGCGGTGCTGGCGTCGCTCTGCGGATCGAGCCTGAAACCCGACACCGGCGAGATACTGTTCCTCGAAGATATCAATGAACAGCCATACCGGCTGGACGCGTTTCTCACGCAGCTGAAAAACAGCCGGGCGATTACCCGGGTGAAGGCCATTGTGCTGGGTGACTTTACGCCTCCCAAAGACGCGAAGAAGTTCAGGACGCAGTTGACAGCACTCTGGCAGGCCATTTCGAAAGATCTGGACGTTCCGGTGTTCAGTGGTTTCCCTGCAGGCCACGGCAAGCGGAACCTGGCGCTTCCGATGGGTGCACAGGTCGAACTGTCCGGCGGACGTCTTGTGCTGGTTTCATACCCATGGAGTTCCTTCTGATGGACTGGTCGCCGGTGGACCGGCTGCTGGACGAGATCGTATCGACTGGAGCGTCTCCGGGGGTGGCTGCGGGTTGCTGGGCGCGCGGCCGTCAGGTTTATCAGGGCAAAGCCGGACGCCTGAGTTCGGAACCGTCCGAACGTCCTGTGGAGATGGGGACGGTATTCGATCTCGCCTCTCTGACGAAAGCACTTTGCACGGCACCGCTGCTCTGGCTGCGATTTCAGAAAGGGGAATGGACCCCGTCGGATTCGCTGTACAAGTTTTTTCCCGAGCTGCGATCCGAATCGCAGGGTGGTATCACTCTGGGGCAGTTATTGTCCCACTGTTCCGGGTATCCCGCCGTGGTCCATATGGAGCAGATGGGCGCAAACGGTGCCGAGGGCGCCTACCACCTGACCAAATTCACGAAACTAGAGGCCAGGCCCGGTACTGTCAGCCGCTATTCGGATGTTGGCTACCTTGTGCTCGGTCATTTGCTTGAAAAGACCAGCGGAAAGCGGCTCGATGAACTTTTCAGCAATGAAATTGCCGGCCCGCTCGGTATCCGGGCTCCGGCCTTTCGTCCGAACGGAGTCGGCCCGGGGGTACCGGAAGGAATTGCTTCGACCTCGACACCGGAAGGCTTCCTCCGGCCGCTCAGCGGCGTGGTCGAAGACGAGAACACGCGGTTTCTGGGCGGTGTGAGCGGTGCCGCCGGGCTCTTTGGCAATATTGAGCAGGTGGGGGCGCTGCTGCTCGAATTCAGAAAAGCGTGGTCGGGGGACGGCGGATTATTCACCCGGAAGACTCTGGATTCCATGTGGCAGGTTGTCCCGCAACCGGCGGGCAATACCTGGACCTGCGGATGGGATACTCCCTCTGACGGAGTTTCGACTGCGGGCAGGTATTTTTCGCTAAGTTCGGTCGGACACCTCGGATTTGTCGGCACCTCAATCTGGTATGACCGCAAGAATGACGTTATTGCGGTTGTGCTTTCCAACCGGGTTAATCCGGTCCGCTCGAATACAAAATTCAATCCGTTCCGGGCCCGGATCCATGACGCCATGATGGAGACGCTATCCATCACCGAGTTACGCCCGAGGAGATACACGTGAAGATTCACATCATCGCCATCGGCGGCACCGCCATGGGGTCGCTCGCCGGAATGCTCAAGGCCGTCGGTCATGACGTGAGAGGGTCCGACCAGAACCTGTACCCCCCGATGAGCACGCAGCTTGCCGACCAGAAGATCGAGGTTTTTCAGGGGTACAAGCCGGAGAACCTGTCATGGAAGCCGGACCTTGTTGTTGTGGGGAATGCGGTACCCAAGACCAACCCTGAGGTAGAAGCGCTGCTCGCTTCGGGTCTCGAGTATTGTTCCATGCCTCAGGCACTTCACCGGTTTTTCATACAGGGGCGGCATTCAATCGTCGTGGCTGGCACTCACGGAAAGACGACCACCAGCGGGCTGGCTGCATGGATGACGGTCAGTGCGGGACTCGATCCGGCGTTTCTCGTGGGCGGCGTGTTGAGGAATTTCGGCACCAGTTACCGTACGGGCAAGGGGCCCTGGTTTGTGGTGGAAGGCGATGAATATGACACGGCGTTCTTCGACAAGGAGTCGAAGTTTCTCCATTATGCACCGAGGACGGCGATATTCACCTCCTGCGAGTTCGATCATGCCGATATTTTCAAGGATCTGGATGCGGTAAAGGCGGCGTTCCGAAAGTTCGTGGCGCTGATTCCGCCGGACGGGACACTGGTCGCTCACTACGACGAGGCGAACGTTCGTGAGATTGCCCAGGGTTGCCGGGGCCGTATCCGTTACTATTCGACCGACGATCACAAGCAGGAGTGGTGGGGGCGGATCGTTTCGGCGAGTCCGGTCAGTTGCCGCATTGAAATCTATCTCCGGGAAAAGCTGTGGGTACGGATATCTTCTCCGCTGTTCGGTACGCACAATCTCAAGAACATTATCGCGGTGGCCGCTGTCGCCGATTCGATCGGTGTCACTCCGGAAGTTTTCCAGAAGGCGCTCGAATCGTTCGAGAGCGTCCGGCGCCGGCAGGAGATCATCGCCGACGTCAACGGGGTGGTCGTGATAGACGATTTTGCCCATCATCCGACGGCAGTGAGGGAAACCATCGCCTGCATCCGGATGCGCTATCCGTCACAACGGTTATGGGCGGTGTTTGAACCGCGTACAAACACGTCGCGCCGGAAAGTATTCCAGCAGGATTACGTGAAGGCATTGAAGCTGGCGGACCGGATCATTGTTGCGCCGGTCGACAACCCCGGGAAAGTGGATGAACACGAACGGTTTTCGGTGGAACAGCTTGTTGCGGATCTATCGGCCGGCAAATCCGATGCGCGGACTTTCGCCAGTGTGGATGCGATTGTCAGCGCGCTCGCGGCCGAGACGAAGTCCGGAGATGTCATCCTGATCATGTCGAACGGCGGGTTTGGCGGGATTTACAGGAAGCTGCCGGAAGCGCTTAAGGCAAAATCGGTCGCCTGAGCCCGGCCGATCAGAGCAGGTCAGGCACAATCTTTCCAAGCGCTTCGAGCAGGCGGGCACGGTCGAACGGCTTGGCCAGGAATCCGTTGGCCTTGAGTGTACCGCCCAGCAGATCGCGGTTCAGCCCGGTGGATTCCCCTGATAGTATGAGGATCGGTATCTTGGCCGTTTTTTCATGGCCCTTGAGCTTATCGCATGCCTCGAAACCGTTCATGTTCGGCATCGACAAATCCATCACGATCAGGTCGGGCAGGGTCTTCAGCGCCTGACGAAATCCCTCCTGGCCGTCGCTTGCTTCAACGCATTCAAAGCCTTTCGACTTGAGTGTCATGTTGAGAAGCATCCGCAGGGACGGATCATCGTCGATGATGAGCGCTTTCTTAGGCATAAGTTCGGTCGACCATTTGTATCCGGGCCAGTTTCGGTGAGTCAATTGACAATTCCACCGATATGCACCGGTTTTGCGGAGTTTGGCGAAAAGAGGTAAATTGAAGCCATGAATTCCAACTGGAAACTCTCGACGGGCATATTGGCAGGCGTATTTATTTCCCTTACCGGATGGGCCGTTCCGGCCGGTGCGGCGGTTTATAAATACAAATCGGGCGACGGGAAGGTCCATTACTCGGATTCGAAGTCCAGGATCCCGGAGCAGTATCGGGACAGTGCGACTGAAGTGAAGCCCATCGAATCCAACGCTCCGGTTGTTCCCTCACCGACTGCTGCGCCCAAGGCTGCTTCGTCCGGAAAGGACGGCGCGGAATCCAAGGGCAAGGTCGGTATCGATGTCGATGCGGACGGAAATAACAAAGAGTTCTGGATGGCTAAGATCAAGGTGCTGCAGGACCGGCAAGCCGCCATCGAAAAGCGGCTGAAGGAGATCGAGGGCGCCGGATTTGTCGGGAATGCGACTCCGGGGGCGATCAAGCTCACTTATGATCTCGGGCAGGAGAAGGAAGCTCTGGAAAAGGAGCTCGTGGAAATCCCTAAAAAGATCGGCGACATCAAAGAAGAAGCCCGTCGTAAGAATGCTCCTCCTGTGTGGTTCCGCTAAACGTATGTCGCTTACAGCGCTATGGCATGACAGCAGGGTATTACTGGGAGTTCTAGTCATACTGCTCGTCGTGGCGCCATTCCCGGTCCGTTCCGGGATGTATCAGTACACGGACGATTCAGGAGTGCTTCACTATGTGGATTCCGAGAGCAAAATTCCTGAGAAATACAGGCGGGCGGCGATAGCCCATACACCGAAAGGGAATGCCATTCGGACTGAAACCGAGCGGCCGGAACCGGGCCGGGCCGGGTTAAACGAAATCTCCGGAACCGGCATCTCCGGAGAAGCCAGAGTTGTCGCTTCTGATTCGCCCGAATCTTTACCCGTGGCGAACGCTGCACGGCCAAACAGCCCCGAGTTCTGGAAACGCCGCCGGCATCTGCTTGAAGAAAAAATCCGTAATCTGAAGGGCGATTGTGAATACTGGCGGACGGTTCCGGCTCCATCCGGTACGCTGTCAGCGGCAGCGAGCGCCACACGCGACCGAGGGCTCAAGCAGTGCGACGGACTGGCCCGGGCAAAGCAGAATCTCGATTCACTGGCCTCAGAGATACGCAAGCAGGGCGGAAACCCGGCCTGGATATCCGATTAATGCCGTTTCCGCTGGGCCGGTCCGGCCTTTGCAGGGCTCTCTCCGGTTCCTGGTTCCTGATCCGGTGACGGCGTGACAGGTTCGGCAGGAGTCGCCGAGGGGCAGCTCGCCAGCGGTATCATCTTTTCATAACTGAACGGCTTCTCTTCGTGGAATGCCCCATGGCATTTCAGGCAAGTCTCCTTGGGAACGGTCCTGCTCGGTTTATAGGAGAGGACGTCGGAAATGTGCCGGACGGCGGCCGTGTGGCAGCTCTCGCACTGGACGTTTTCAAAGAACTTCGGCACGACCGTACCCCGGTAACCGCTGGTTTCGTTGAAGCCGAGACTATGGCAGCCGATACAGGTCGCATCGTTCTGGTTGTTGGTTTTCCTGAGCGTTTCCATTGCATGTGCGTGAGGATGATTGGCCCAGTATTCGTACTGGATCTGATGACACTTCTGGCAGGTCTGGCTGCCCGCATAAACCGGCCGTTCGTCCGCTACCGCCTGAGCTGCCGACGAGCCGTAGTCCGTGGTCGCCTGTTCCACCATCGCCTGCTTCATGCGGTCGATGTCACGCCGCGCCTCTGGGTTCTCGGCAATGCGAGCGTCGATCGGCAATAAAAAAAGTCGGTACGGGCTCGTTCCCTGGGGGCTTGCAGGCAGGACGGTTTTGGCATGGTCAGCAGTCGTGTCGGTCGGAGCATTGGCCTGAGGTTTCTGCGGGGTCGCATTGAAGAAAGCCGGTGATTCTCTGGAATAGTCGAGGACCAGCCTGCCGATATGCCGGCCCAGCGTCGTTGCTCCGGCACCCGCCGATCCTCTGGGAAGAGTGACGGGTACACCGGCCGTGTCGTACCGGGCTCCAAGGACGATAACGGGCCCGAAGGTATCGGCGATATAGGACTGCAACAGGCTTCCGCTATGGGAAAGAACAATCACGATGTCGTGGGTCTCCTTGAGTGCCGGGATGACGTCTTTAAGCACGTCCTTTACCGGCAAAACGCGCAGGCCATCCGGAAGGACCGACTGTCCGTCGGCGGGCTCGGAGATTCCGGTAACGGCAATCCGGATGCCATTGCGCTTCAGGCTCATGGAGGCAGGGGCGAGTGGACGCCCCTGGCGGTCCCGGAGATTCGCCGACACGAGGGGAAGCCCGGCAGCGCGGAGCATGGTGACGGTTTCTTCCACATTGTCTTCAAGATCATCGATGGTCAGGTTGTAGGCGTCGGGTTTCATCCGCCCCGTATCCTGTGCGAGCGTGCGGGCACGAAGCCGGCGCTGGCTCATATCGAATCCGTTGGACGGTTCGGCCGGGTAGAGGAGGTTTCCGTAGTCGAGATAGATATACCCGTCTCCGATCTTCGAGCGGGCGTCCTGAATCGCCGTGGCCCGGCGGGCGAGACCGCCAAGCTGGCCTTTAACGCATCCACAGGGCTCGACGGTTCCGGCCACATTACCGGTGATATCGATGACCAGACGGATCGGTCCGTCCGCACTTTTGGATTTTTCGGGGACGCAGGCGCCTGCGGCGGACGCAAGCGCAACGCAGAAAACGAATACGTGGGATAAATCTCTGTTAATGAACTTCACGGCTGATCCGGCAAGTCTAGCCGGTCGGGTTCATTCTTTCGAGCCGGCCATGTCCGAATAAGGACCGTTCGGGAACAGCCGGCGCACAATCGGAGAGTCCGGATAAGAGTCGATGGCGGCGGCGATCTGCGCGCGGGTTGCGCACGCCTCGGGCCGGGTGAGCCTGATGACATAGAGGATGGCCGGTGTGACCCAGATGAATACACCCGCCCAGAAGAGTGTGATGTCGCCGATCATATGGGTGATCGACAGGTTGAACACGATCACACCGATGAAGACCATCGGGCCGAGCAATCCGCCGAAAGGAAGCCAAAGGATACCGAGTTCCTTGCCCCGGGCGGGTGGCATGGCATACCGCTCGATCAGCGTGAAGGCGAGCAGGGAGGTGAGCGCGACGAAGAACCAGCCGACGTAGTTGATAATGGTGATACCGAAGTGCTCGCCGCCGTTCGGGTAGAAATAGATGTTTCCGAGAAACCATTTGTTCCCCTGAAGGGTGACCGGGTCGATCACCACATCCAGCATCATCATCAGCCATGCCGCAGTCAGAATAACGCCGGGAGAGCGCCGCAAGGCGCGGCTTTCCAGCCGCTGAAAATCTCCTTTTCGGTAGAGCGGGGCCCAGAAAAGCAGTGCGGTCGTCCAGGAAAAATAGGAAAGGAAGGTGAACGAGAGGCTGTCCCAGAACGGCACCCCCGCGATCAGGAGCTCACCTTTCAGCGCCTCTTCGCGGTAGTAGTAAAGGCCGAAGGGGAAGCCGTTCCGGATCGAACTCGCTTCACAGACGAAGGCCACGACCCAGCCGGCAGCGGTCCAGACCAGAGTCCGGTTCAGTCCCAGATGCGAAATCGCCACAAACAGGTAAACGGCGAAGAAGACGAATACGTACGGCCGCCTAGCGATTGAATACAGGAACTCGTCCAGCACTGATGGCACTCCGTTCAGGCAGTTGTTTAGGCCTAATAAACGTCGTCTTCAAGGTTTGAGCGGTCCGGTAAACAGGAAGGTCAATAGCGGACAGACGACGGCGAGGAATACGGCCGTTGTCCAGACGAGCAGAGTGGCGGCCAGTTCGGCGTTCATCGCGAAGAGCGTCGAAATGACGACGGAAAAGACGGCGGTCGGACAGGCCGACTCAATGGCGACGACCGTAAGGGATTCGCGATCCAGACCCAGGAGCAGTGCAAGGCCGATCCCGGCAGCCGGCATCAGCAGAAATTTAACTCCGCTGACGGCGGCCACCATTTTCGGATGTGAACGGAGCGCGGAGGCTTGTATGGTCAGCCCGACTCCGAGCAGGACGAGAATACTGGACACGGGGGGCGCAAACTTCAGATAGATGCGGATCCATTCAGGCCGGGTGATACCGTAGTAGTTCAGTGAAATACCGAGCAAAAAACCAGGCAACGGGACAGCACGGAGGTCGGTGATCAGCTGCCGGAAAGCACTGATCGGCTCAAAAGTGATGTGCTCGGCTTCACCACTCGACCATCGTGCGATGGGAAACAGGAACCCGTAGATGAAGAAGTTCCAGTAGAAGATAAACAGGACCGCCAGTGCCAGCCCCCGTTCTCCGACGAGCAGCAGGCAGAGATAACCTCCCAGGAAATACCCCTGGTTCGATAGAGCGCCGCAGGCGGCCAGAGTCCCCAGTGACTGGCGGTCGTACCCCCACTTTTTGCCGGCGGCGAAGAGCGCCAGAAGGCCGGTCCCGGCGATAATGATGCCGATCAGCGGAAGGAACATGAGTTCGCGGTTGAGAGACAGCCCCCAGCCGAGAAAGGTATAAATGGGCGTTTCGAAACCGAGCAGGGAGATCCAGAAGATCCGGCGCGGAGTTTCGGGACTAACATTGCGGCGTTTGCGCCACATGAAGCCGGCGACGAGGGGGATGAGAATGGCCAGTTCGAACAGGCCGAAGCGGAGAACCGGGTGATCCATTCGTCGGTAAGGGGGCTTTCCTGTAGTTTTCGGCCGAACGTCCCGGCCGGAGAGGCGGCAAACTGGCCAACAGAGAGCTTTTCTGCAAGGGGGAGCGTTACCGGATACGGAAGACAGCCTCTCTCAACTGGTCGGCGGTCCGGCTCCACGACAAGTCGCGGGCCCAGGACGGAGGGGTTCGCGGTCCGGCGAGCGCCTGTTGTAGGGCTGTTCCGGCCTCGGAAGGAGCCTTGAACCAGTGAATGCCTTCCGGAAACCGGTTCTCGCCACCGGGAAAACTGCGCGCAACGACAGGAGTGCCGGTCGCGGCGGCTTCCGCAATAGCGAGTCCGAAACCTTCATCAAAACTGAACGAAAGATATGCGCGGGCGCCTGCAATCAGTCGCGCCAGCTCACTCAATCCAAGTGTGCCGGTAGATTCAACACCTGACGGTAGCGCTGCGGACGGTATTCGTCCGGTCAGCAGCAGTCTCGGCGGCCGGCTTCGGTCCGCATACCAGGAGAGCAGATCACCCAAGCCTTTGCGCGGAGTCATGTCTCCGGACGCGATCCAATAAGGCTCTCCTCTGGTCGCAGGAGCAGCTGCGTCCTTGAACACCTGTGAGATTCCCCACGGTATGACCGCAATCCGGTTGCGTAGCCGGGGTACCAGATCAAGCAGGCGATGCTTCACTTCCTCCGACGGAGTCACGACCAGATCGGCATGCTGTTTGGCCCAACCGATCCTTCTCTTCTGGAGATACCGTTCAACCGGTTTGGCCCAGTCACGACGATCAAGTGCGAACGTGTCGTGAAGGAGTATGACCTGGGCGGCTTCGGGTACGATTACGGGCCAGATTTCTCCGGCGATATGAACTGGCTTTCCGCTGTGACCGGAATGGGGGAAGCGAATTCCGAATACCGCTCTGCGCACAAGTGCGGGCAGCAGTTTTGACCGTGAGGGTTCAGGATGTTCCGGCCCGATTGTGTAGACGGAATCCCCTGATGCATTCAGGGCTGCAATAAGTTCTTCGGTCACTCGCGCAGGTCCGCCGGAGCCTGCACGAAAGTGCAGGGTATCGAATGCGAAGTTCACGCAATGGCCTGTTCCATAGCTGCGATCGTTACGGTTGCGGTCCGTTCCCAGGTGTAACGGCTCGCAACAGCGGGCCCGGTGACGGAAAGCGTCCGGCGTAGTTGCTGTTCGTGAAGAATCCGGTCGATCCCGGCTGAAAACAGCCCGGGAGAATCGGGAGCTACCAGAAGCGCACTTCCGTCAAGCAGTTCGTCGACAGGACTGATCTGGGTAGCCAGCAGAGGCGTGCCTGAAGCCAGAGCTTCCACGGCAGGCATGCAGAATCCTTCGAACCTCGTGCTGATCACAGCAGCTGTCGCATGCCGGTAGAGGGGCGGTACGAGATCGTCACCGATCCATCCGAGCCAGCGGGCGCGTCCGCTCAGGACGGCAGGATGTCGACGGACTCCGGCAAGCCCGGTTCCCGGAGCACCTATCAGAATCGTTTCGAAACCGGAACTCTCCGGGAGTTGAGCCAGGGCGTCGAGAAGCACATCCAGACCCTTGTTGGGGCGGGCGGCTCCAACCGAAAGAAGGTAGGGGCGTTTGAGGTCGAGGGATTTCCAGAGCGAATTCCGTTCCGGGAGATCTTCAGGTCTGGCCGGACGAAACGACGGGTCCACTCCCAGTGCGGTTACCGTGATCTTTTCCGGACGCGTGTCGTAAACCGCGACTATGTCCCGTTTCACTTTTTCAGAGGGGACCAGAACTCCCGCTGACCTCAAGATGGACATATGCGTGAGGCTGTCCAGTGCGAGTCGTTCGGCAGGTGAGAAATATTCCGGATAGAACCTGTACTGGAGATCGTGGACCATCGTGATCTGGGGGCAGTGGGACAAAAGCGGTCCCGTGCCGCCCAGGTTCAATAGAATATCCAGCCCGGTCTGGCGGGAAACCGCCGGAAGCCAAGATTGCTCGGTCATTACGCGGGCGGCCCGGTTATCCGCCGATACCGGGGCGGCGACGATACGAACAGAAGCAGGAAGTCCGGCGGCCCATCCGGCCGCATCCCGGCTTACAAATAGTGTCCAGGTAATTTCCGGAGCAAGCCTGGCAAGGTGAGCCGTCAGTTCACGGGTGTAACGTTCGGTCCCGCCAACCCGGCCGGGTTTCAGAAAGAGTGCATTCAGGCCGGCCCGTCGGAGTTTCATGGTGTTTACCGATCAGGGAAGCGGCGCCACGTAATTGATCGGCGCCCCAGCCACCGGTGTCGTGAGGGTCTGGTCGTACGTCAGCGTTGCGGGTCCGACTATATAGGTGTCGACCAGGTCTCCGTTGCCCGCCAGCAGTCTCGTGCCGTCACCCGTCATGCTCAGGCTGGTATACGTATGGCCTTCGTTGGCGGTAGTTGTCACAACGATGGGCGTGAATGTGTCGAGTCCCGAAAGAAGATACAGGGTTCCGTTCACATCGGACGCGACGGCCATGCCGCCTGCAGGAAGCGCAACGATTCGGGTAAAGCCCATCAGCAGGTTGGACTGATATACCAAAGGGAACGAGGCCGCATTTCCCTGCGTTGGAGTGGTCGGCGAGAGGTTGATCGTCGTCAGATCCGTAGAGGATGGTACTGAATTGTTACAGATGATGTATGCCCAGAGGCCGTCAGCCGTGACCGAAATCTGGCTTGGGGCATCGCAGGTGGCGAATCCGCGCTTGGATCCATTGACTGTACCAACATAGGGTTCTGCCGGGAATATTGAACTGTCGGTGTCCAGATCGAACAGTAGTACGTCGCCCGGCTGGTCAATAGTGAAGGATAGCGAGAACCGGAGGATGAGAACCCGGCGGTGGCGTCCGCCCATAAGGGGCAGAAGTTTCAAGTCGACCGGAAACAGATTGTTCGATGTGGACATGCCGGGGAACGTGATGTCGGTTGCGTTGGTGATTGTGCCATCCAGCGAATTCACAGACAGTTTCTTGAGAATGGAGTTGACTGACCCCGGCGCCGCTATCGTTGCCAGGGAGACGTCGCTGCGCCCATGGACGGCAACCCCAGGGAATGTGAACAGCTGGGAGTCGGTCAGAGTGGCGACCGGTGAAGGGAGCAGGGCGAAACCGAAAGTGTCGATTTGTGTATGGGTAGAATCCGGACGGCCAAACCCTATCAGCCGGTCCGGGCCAGCGAAGAAGATCGTGCCACTTGGCTGGAGCGGGGCGCCGGAAGGCTGAATCTCGACATCGAAAAACTGCGGACTGGCTGCATCGAGGTCGATGATCTGCAGTGTCGGGTCCGTGACGGTTTCGGAAACACCTGTATGAAACAGCGCAACGCGGTTATTAGGTACGGTGCTGCAGGTCCGGTTTCCAACGGGCGTCTGGTTCCCTGCTTCGTCGCGGAAGAAGATCTGGAGACGGTCGCCGGCAACAGCGTCAATCTGAAGCGTCGTCACTCCTCCGTTGAGCAACGGGGTGGAAGCTGCGGCGACCACACTGGAGACCGGGCAGGCAGGCAATCCGGCCCCAAGGTTCTGGGCGACCAGTTCCGTACGCTGAAGAGCGGTATAGCAGGCGCCTGCAACGGTGATCTGCGCCTTCAGCAAGTTCCCGACCGGGAACACGGGTGACAGATCAGCAGCGCAGTTTACGTTGTCCGTCTGCGGCACGCCCTCGTCCCGGACTATCTGGACCTCGACATCGGTGTCGGTGGAATTAATCGAACTTCTGACTGTGAACGACTGGGTTTCCGAATCGGAGCTGCCCGACCATGCAAAAGCGGTGCTGTCAGGACGAATCGTGATCTGGAACTCTCCGGTCAGCGCATTTGCGGTTACGGCGGACTGGGGTACCAGAGAGAACAGGGATGGAGGGGTCGCGGGCGGGGCACCGGCGAAAAGGTCGACAATGGCTCCCGGAGCGGTGATGCCGGAGATCACTACGTGAGTGGCGTTTGTCGGCGAGGTTTTGAATATGGGCCCCGCCAGTGAGGATAATCCCAGCACCGCATCCGGCCGGCCGCCGGTATTGTCGTTCTTCGCTTTGATTATTACCGGGGATACGGCAGAGGTCGCATCATCCTGTGTCACCACGATAAAGGAAACGGATGTACTGACCTGACCGACTCTATCGATCGCGTAAAGCGTCCCCTGAACGGCACTATTGGCTGAAAGCCCCGTTAACTGTAGCGAGTAGTCAAACGGTCCGCCTGAGGCGTCCTCGTTTTCCTGAACCAGCAAAGGGCTGGCCGGGTATAACGAACCGTCCATATCCGCCTGTACGTAGGTCGCACCTCCCGCAAGCGGACCGGGCAGATCCTCGGTGACCGTTCCGTCGAGTGTTGCCGGATCGCAGCTTGCGATAGAACCGGTCAGCTGAACCAGGACGTCTCCTGAGCTGAGTGTGGTCACTGACGCGGTACAGCCGCCGGACACGGTAGACCCGGTCAGTGTCGGAGCGTCCGGCGGGATCTGGTCGCTCGTGATCGCAATGGCCGGATTTACCGTCGCCTGATTGCCGGCGGTATCGGCAATGGTTGCAGAGACATTGGTCGTTCCGTCGGCCGTTATCCTTAAGGAAAAGCTGCCCGATGCCGGGAAAACATCCGATCCGGACGCGGCTGTGGTCTGGGACTGCAGACCAATCGCGTTGAATGTGATCGTAGCTCCCCGTTCCGCGACGCCCTCAATATCCGGCTCAATCGAGCCGGTGCGGAATGTGTCGGCCGCGACAGAGTAGGCCGAAATCAGACCGTCAAGGACATCGGTGACCTGGAAGTCCGGGGTCAGTGAAGTATCTGCCGTCACCGTATATTGGTCAGTCTCGGTGGTCAGATTGACGGCATTCGTTGCAGTCACTTTGATGGTCAGTGTCAGTCCGGCGTCAATCGTGAAGTCCACGGGCGCGATATTTCCGGCCGGGCGTTGCTCCTCGGCAAGCACGACGGGCGAAAGCGGGTTGGTCACATCGATAACCTGTATGTCGGCACTTTCGTCCAGATTCAGGGAAACGCTGAACGGTACGACCAGCGCATCCAGTTCGGTGCCGTTCACCACGTTCACGCCGGGCGTGGTCAGCTGGCGCGGGACGGATCCGAGACTCTGGATGGCAAGAGTCGTAATGACGGGTGCCGTCACGTCGCGGGTGACCGTGAGCGTTGTCGGGCTGCTCAGATTACCGGCCTTGTCCAGCACATAGACCGAGAGATTATTGGCTCCGGTGGACAGGGAGACGGACACGTTTTCAGTGGACAGCGTGATCGTCTGGGTTGCGAGCAGGGCGCCGCCCGTGACTCGAATCTTGTCGTTATAGGGGTCGGAGACCGGAGTCACATCAAGAACGACGCTGTCATTCGCCGTGTAGTTGCCCGCCAGAAGATTTTCAGGAACAACCGTCGGTGCGGACGGCGAGACCTGGTCGAAAACGAAATCGAACACGACATCGGATGTATTGCCTGCCAGATCCCAGAACCTGAGGGTGATCGTGCATTGGACTTCCGTTGAAGGCTCGAAGAGAAGTCCCTCGAGCAAACCGTTGGAATTGAACCCGACCAGCGCGATCGTCGCGCTCTGGTTGTTACAGATCGGGTCCGTTCCCGATCCGATCACCCTGAAGAGAAGCTGCTCTCCGAGATTCAGCGAATAGGCAGGTGTGGAGACATTGGAATAAACCGGATTCGTATCGGGAACGAGGTGGCTGTCGACCGTGATGTTTGTCGGAAGCGATATGGAGGTGTCCGAATCCGTCGAAATGGTCAGGTCTTCCGTCAGTACGGTTTCGAGCGACCGGTTGTCATCGGCGGCCTTAATGCCTTGCGTGACAGTGACCCTGACATCCTGCGTACCCAGGAAAGGCCAGGTTCCTCCGGTGGGGACAAACATGGCCAGCGTTCCGCTGGAGTCGGAAAACAAGGTAGCGTTGAGAGTAATCGGTATGGCTGCTCCGGAAACGGTTCCCAGAGTCAGCGGTTCCACGGTGACGTTGGCGGCGAGAGTGGCCTGATCAACTGCGCGGCTGAAGCGAATGGCAAGCGGCGTATTGATCAGGGTGGGGTCCGGCGCCGGGGTATTCAGGATTTCCCCGGTCAACGGAATATTGGAGGGGGGCGGCGGCGGGTTATGATCGCAGCGTGCCGTGTCTTCAGGGTGCTGCTGGCAATAACTCGATGAATTTCCGGAGCCTTTTCCGAAACAACCGGAAAGAACGGTGATAAAAAGCACAACGACAAGCAGAGCGGCGGCGTGGGTACGAGCCCGGCGGCCGCAGGGCGATTCTGAACAGCGGTTAAGTATCTTCATTGGCTAGCAAAATTGTAGGAAGTTTCTGTTGGGCCTGTCCAGCCAATAGGCTACGCTTTTAATAAGAATTACAGGAGGTTAGAGTGACGCGTCTCACCAGGCGAGAATGGCTGGTTTTCACGGCCGGAGCGAGTTTGGGAATTTTGATCCCGCCCGTCCGGCGTGCATCTGCCCAGAAGGCCAGCGATATAGGCGCGGAAATCGACGAAAACTACTATCTCCCGCAGAAACATGGCCTGAAAACACTGCTTGGCGAGTTCGACGTCGAGGAACTCCAGAAGCGCCTGAAGAACTCCCTGGATAGTGAAATCGCGGGAAATCCGCAGTTTCCGATCCGGTCCAACGGCTTGAAGCTGGAAGGACTCTATTCGTGGGATGCCGATAGGCGGACCCGTTTTGCCATCGATGGCTGGCCGAAAGGTTACGATCCGCTGGAGCTGAAGCGGCATCAGGGTGTGCATCAGCAGATGGCGGAAATCATCGTCCCTGACGAACACGCCTACTTTTTCAAGGATTTTGATCTGCAGGTCGACCGCAAATCGGACGGACTGGTCGTCACCGGCCGCAAGAAGGTCGCGTATTCAAAAGTCGATTCGTTTACGAAGACCTTTTCAAAAGATTTTATGAAATCCAACCTGAAAGGCGCCGGGCCTCAGGCCATTTTCGAAACCGACGCCCAGTTCCAGATGCTGCAGGGGAAGCGGGTATTCAGGGAACTGAATTTCAAGGTCCGGGTCGGGACGGTCGACCTGCGGTACCGGATCGAACCCTTTTACGGACTTGCCGAAGGGTTCATGCTTCCCAGCCGCGTGACACTCACCTATTTCGATGAAAATGATCAGGTAACCGATGCGCCGTTTGAAATCGCCAACAGGCAATATGCCGTTAATGCTAAGTCCAAGAAAACAGCCAAGCCAGACAAGAAGTAACGGTTCCGGACTGAACTCACGGTGGCCCGCCGGCGTGCCGCCGGCACGGCACTGGATCGTTACGGTTCTTGCCGGCTTTGCTTTCCTGACGGCAAGCGCCTGTCACTCCGGACGGCCAACTGGGATTGAGACTCACCGTAAGGACCGCGAACAGCTGGTGTTCGAGCGCCTCACTTCAACCGGGATACCCGAACGGGTGGCGCTCCTGTTCAGGCAGGTACCCCGCGAGATGTTCGTGATTGAACGGGAGAGGGAAGTCGCCAACAGCGATATCCAGCTCACTTCCGGCAAGGACCGTATCAATTGGGCTCCGTCCGAGCTGGCGAAACTGCTCATCATGTCGGACGTCGCGCAGTACAACAACGTTCTGGTCCTGGGATCGATGGGCGGATATCTGGAGTCCCTTCTCCGGCTTACGCCCGCATTCATCACGGCGGTCGATGGCGATTGCGGATATGTCTCGGCTTCGCGGAAAGCGGCGGAGCGGTTCCTGGATCTGGCAAACGTGGCCTCAAAGGGAGCCCTGGAATACGTCTGCAAACCGCCATTCAGCCTGGACAAGAGCCTGAAGCCTGCGGGTTCGTCCGGTGAGGGGTTCGATCGGATTATCGTTCCCTATTCAGTGGACTGGATACCCGGTGCCTGGATCGAGCTGCTTCGGCCGTCGGGGCGAATCGTCGTCGTTGTGGGTAGTCCGGGTTTCGGGCGGCTGATGGTCGGCGACCTTCAGTCCACCGGACTCGTCTGGCGGCAGGGGCCTGACATGAAGATGCCGCGCCTCGACAGCTCAGGTCCGAACAATCTCTATACGCAGTTTGCGGGCGAATATACAGAACCACTGGTGTGGCCGGTGCCGGCGGTGGCTCAACCGGATGGCCGGACGGCAGCAGCGCAGGCGGTCGCCAGGGCCGCGGAGCCGTCCATATCCGTCCCGGCCGATCCCCGAGCCGCCACACCGACCGATTCGGACGATGCTGCAAATGAAGATCCCGCCGGTCTGGATGATGCGTTGAAGATGCTCGGCGGGACCACGAACAAGCCTGGCGGAAAGCTCGAAGAAGCGGTTCCGGAAACCGAGCCGCTCAAGCTGGATGCGAGAACCGAGCCGGCCGAATCTGCTCCCGGCGGCACGGTCAGCCTCGTAGTCGGATTCCAGAAATCCGACGCCCACGTAAAAGTACCCAAATATCCGTCAGCCTATATCAGGCTGAACGGTGCTCCGGCGCTCGGTGTTGCCGACGGAACCAAGATCAAGGTGATGGAGATTACCCGCGCGGAGGCCGACTCCAAGGGACTCGGCACCAGCTACTACACGGACGTTCCGCCGATAAAGGGATCCATCGCGATACCTGCCGGAAGCAGGCCCGGCCGTTATCCGGTGGAGGGAACGGTTTTCTACTTCTACTGTACATCCGCAGACGATGCCGGTTACTGCGCGAGCCGGAAACAGAAAGTCGTATTCGCCATCGACGTAAAGTGAACCGGATCGTCAGCCCGCATCCGGCTGGTCGGTGTTCGTCGCCTCGTCGGCGGTTTCCTCTGTGACCGGTTCCGCGACCGCGTTCTTGTTCTTGCGTGCCCGTGTCTTGCGCGGGCCTCCCATGGTCGTGTGCAGGGAGAGAACATTGGATCCTGATTCATAAGCCAGCAGCTTCGCCGTCCGGCCCCAGTTCAGCACAGTCTGGAACAGCCGCTCCGGGTGCTCGTAGGGCAGCTTGATCGCGAGCATCTCCAGCACGACGTCCTTGCTGACCGATTTGTCGTCGGCCCGTTCGAGCATGTTGACGAGGTGCTTGAATATTTCGAGCTGCAGCAGCGATGCCTTCAGAAGGCCCGAGCGGTCGTCGACACCCGCGCTCACGTATTCCGTCCCGCGCGGCGTAAGTTCGACCTGCTGCCTGGGCGTGTCGACGAAATCGAGCAGTTCGGCCGACTTCACCACGCGCATCGTCTTGGTAAAGTCCTTGGCGATCAGGTCGTTCAGTTCGAAAACGTTCACCCGGCCTTTGAGATCCCAGAGTATTTCGAGAAGACCGTTGATCTCTCCCATGTAGACGCGGGGCAGGGGCTCGAACTTGCCGGAGCCGAGCGGCGCCTGCGCCGGAAGCTGTGAGGTCACGCTGTCGGGCAGAATGGCGCCGGGGCCTTCATCCGGAATGATGGCGTGGGTCGCCCGTTCATGGAGCAGGTCGACCATTTTCTCGAATTCGCGGGTGCGAGGATCGCGAGGGTAAGGCAGCGGAATCTGCACGACTTCCCGGATACGGCCGGGGCCCGAATCCATGAAGTAGACCCGCGACGCCAGCAGCGCGATCTCCTTGATGTCGTTAGACACGAATACCATGGAGACGGGGTTCTTCCCCTTGTCCATCCAGATTTCCATCAGTTCCGCGCGGAGGTTCTCGCGGGTGAGCAGGTCGACCTGGCTGAACGGTTCGTCGAGCAGCAGGATTTCCGGCTCGACGGCGAGCCCGCGCGCCATACCGATCCGCTGGCGCATGCCGCCCGACAGTTCGCGCGGATAGACATCCTCGAAGCCTTCCAGCCCGACAACCTTGATCTTCTGGTTCACCTTTTCCCGGCGGACTTCCGGGTCGGTGATACGGTCCAGAAGAACGGTTTCGATATTCTCGCGCGCGGTCAGCCAGGGGAAAAGGGCGAAGTTCTGGAACACGATCGAGACGTGCTGGTTGATCCCGGGGATCTGGTTCCCCCGGTAGGACACCTGTCCGGCGACGGGGGTGATGAGCCCCGAAAGGAGACGGACGATCGTCGACTTTCCGCAACCGGAAGGTCCCATGATGGCGACGACTTCCTTTTCGTGGATCTCGAGATCGATACCTTCAAGCACGAGTATCCGCCGGCCGTCGGGCTGTTCGTAGGAGACAGCCACATCCTTCAGGCCCAGCAGCACGTCGCCGCCCGGAACAATGCTTTTGCCATTGGTCCCGGGGGCGTGCGGCGCTGGCGTCGTGATGTGTTCGGCCATACGGGTGTCTACCTATCCAGCTTCCTGAACAATTCCTAGCGGTTGAGGGCGTATTTGGATTCCGCCAGCATCTGCAGCGGCTTCCAGAGATAGCGGTTCAGTATGATCACGATGGCGACCATGATCCCGACCACGACCGTCAGGTGATAAATATCCCCCGTAGAGGCGGCGTCATTAATGGCCGCACCGAGACCGGTCGCGCGGATCACGCGGTTCTTGAGGACAAAATATTCCGTCACGATGGTTGCGTTCCAGGAACCGCCGGCGGCGGTGATCCAGCCGGTGACGAGATAGGGGAAGATGGCCGGGAGGACCAGGACCTTCCAGCGCGTCATCCGCGAGAAGCCGCTTGATTTCGACAGCTCCCGGAGTTCGCTCGGGATCGTCGAGGCGCCGGCAATCACGTTGAACAGGATGTACCACTGCGCACCCAGCATCATCAGAAGCACCGCACTGAGCGTTGTCGGAATCCCGACCAGGTCGCATGCGATAATGGCGACCGGGAAGATCATGGGCGCCGGGAAGGCGGCCAGAATCTGGACGACCGGCTGAAGGCGCTTTGACCAGACCGGACTGCTGCCGATCTTGACCCCAACCGGAACGGTCCAGAGAGTCGAAAGAACGGTCGCGAGGAACACACGGCCGGTCGTCAGGACGGATTCCCTGAAAACCTCGCCCCAGTCCTCGCCGCGCAGGCTGCTGGCGATCTCGCGAATCTTGTCCAGTGAGTGGGCGGCAAGGAACCCGATGAGTATCCAGAGGAACGGTTCCAGCGGGGACAACCGCTGGCGGATCCGGGGAGCAAGCTGTTCGAACGGCTCTTTGGGCTTCTCGACCTTCTCCAGCATCCAGGTATCGATACGATGCATGAGCGGATCCAGAAACCGTTCGCGGATCGCCAGAATGAGCCGGCTTCTGCGATACATATCGAGCACGGCACTGCGGGGGGTTTCCCCCGTGTGCTCTTCGAGGCGGAAGCGCTGGGCCCAGGTGATCATCGGCCGCCAGATGAAGAGATCGAGCAGGACGATCATCAGAAGCATGGTGATGACTGCGGCAAACATCGCCTTGCCGTCGTTGTTCTGGATGGCCACCGACATGTAGGCGCCAAGTCCCGGCAGACGGAAGTCCTTGTTCTGCAGAACGAACGCCTCGCTGACCATCAGGAAGAACCAGCCGCCCGCCACCGACATCATCGAGTTCCAGACGAACGAGAGCATCGCGACGGGCATCTCGACCCGGGTGAGCCGGCGGTACCAGCCGTAGTTCTGGAGCCGGGCCAGTTCGTCCAGTTCCGTCGGGACGGTTTTCAGAGACCGGTAGTAGTCGAAGGTCATGTTCCAGGCCTGCGAGCTGAACATGAACAGAATGGCCGCCAGCTCCAGCCCGAGCGTCGAGTTCGGGAAGAGCAGCGTCAAGCCGAGGATGATACCGGGCATAAAACCCAGCAGCGGGATCGACTGGAGGATGTCGACGAGGGGGATGAGGATGCGCTCGGCGCGGGGCATCTTCGCGGCCGCGTATCCGTAGGTCAGCATGAACACGATGCACAGGAGGTAGCTGATCGTCGCGCGGGCGAGGGAGAGGGCCGCGTAGCCCGGAAGCGAACCGATGGACAGGTCGATCGAGACGGCGATCTGCGGCGGGGCCTGCACGCGAGAGGCGAGCAGCGAGATCTGGTAGATGACGCCGAAGATAATCGCGACCACCAGCAGGTCGGCTCCGGCCGACCGGCGCGCAGGCGAAAAACGGGACCAGAGAGACGCTGTTTCCATGCCGCTCGGATCCTTCTCGGTATCGACAAATTTCTTAAGGCTTGTGGTCCGGCGCTATCGCTCGGAACCGCGTGAACATTTAGCCACGGCCCGGGAATAGGGCAAGGCGAAGCGGCCATTTTCACGCAATCGTCGAAGCGTTTTCGGGACCGGTCAGGTTGCTTCCGGAAAAATCTTTCCGGGGTTCAGAATGCCGTCCGGGTCGAAGGCCGCCTTGACCGCCTTGAGTATCCTCAGTTCGGCCCGACTGAAGGCGATCGCCAGGTATCGCTTCTGGACGTAGCCGATCCCGTGCTCGCCCGAGATTGTTCCGCCCAGGGCGCAGGTATGGCGGAAGATCTCGTCGATGCAGACCGGGAGCTTCTCGTCCCAGTCCTGGTCGCTCACGTTCTCCTTGAGCAGATTGACGTGCAGGTTCCCGTCGCCCGCGTGTCCGTAACAGACGCTCACGACCCCGTGCCGGGCGCAGATGGCTTTCACCCCCGAGAGCAGCTCCGGAAGGGCGGCGCGGGGCACGACGGTGTCTTCTTCCTTGTAGACGGCCCGGGACTTTACGGCTTCCCCGACAGTCCGGCGGATGGTCCAGAGGTCTTTCTGCTTGGAGGGGCCGTCGGCCAGCACGACGTCCTTCGCGCCGCCTTCGAGGGCGATCTCGCAGATCTGTTCAGCCTGGGCGCGGACCTGGGCCGGGTTGCTACCGTCCACTTCGATCAGGAGGTGCGCGGCGGCGTCGCGGTGCGGGATCGTCTTGTTCAGATGGCGGCAGGCGCTCTCCACGGCGTCCCGTTCCATGAATTCGCAGGCCGACGGCACGAGTCCGCCGAAGAACAGCGCCGGTACGGTCCGGCAGGCCGCTTCCGGCGAGTCGTAGGCGGCCATCAGGGTTTCCCGGTACCTGGGCAGCGGGATCAGCCGGAAGATGATTTTCGTGATCACGGCGAGCGTGCCCTCGCTGCCCACGATCAGCTGGGTGAGATTGTAGCCGGTGACGTTTTTGAGGAGCTTTCCGCCCGTCCGGATGATCTCGCCCGACGGCAGTACGGCTTCGAGACCGAGCACGTAGTCCTTCGTCACGCCGTATTTCACCGCCCTCGGACCGCCGGAGCATTCCGCGAGGTTTCCGCCCAGGTGGCAGGAACCCCGGGAGGCCGGGTCGGGCGGGTAGAACAGGCCCAGCTCCTCGACGGCGTTCTGAAAAACTTCGGTGATGACACCCGGTTCGACGACCGCCATGACGTTGGCCCGGTCGATCTCGAGGATCCGGTTGAACCGTTTCATGGAGAGCAGGATGCCGCCGTGTACCGGAAGCGCGCCGCCGGAAAGACCGGTGCCGGCCGCTCGCGGGGTGACCGGCAGCTTCTCGTCGCTCGCGAACTTCATCACGGCGGCGACTTCGGCGGTCGTTCCCGGTTCCACGACCACATCCGGGCTGAACACCAGATCCTCGGTTTCGTCGTGACCGTAGTCTGCCCGGCGTTCGTCGTCGGTGAAGACGTGTGTGTCTCCGCAGATCCGGCGCAGGGC
The DNA here is from genome assembly GCA_964565925.1 of uncultured bacterium. GTDB lineage: Bacteria > JAGRBM01 > JAGRBM01 > JAGRBM01 > JAHCIT01 > CAZMGV01. The sequence goes on along the minus strand of CAZMGV010000014.1, from coordinate 36,368 downwards.
ATCGGCATGCCGGGCGGTCAGAGCGGGGAAACGCGGGAGCGGCATACGGTCGGTATCAGGAGGCCCTTGAGGGGATTGGGGCCGGGGCGGAGGCGGCGGCGGCGGCGGCGGCTTTCTTCACCATGGCCGGAGCACTCTTGATCGAACGGTCGTAGGCGTCGATATGGTGCTTCATCATCTCGACAATGCCCGGCAGGTCCACGCCCCGCGGGCAGACGGCCTCGAACCGGTCCATCCCCTTCCAGGAGTCCACGACCTTGCGGGCCGAGGGGTAGTCGGGCATCGAGCGGGATAGACAGAGCGCCAGATCGCGCGGCGTGGGCTGGCGGGCGTCGTAATGATTGGCGACGAAGTAGCTGTGCACGCAGGCGTCGCAGGCGATGCATTTTTCGAAGCCCAGCATCCGGTTGCGTTCGACAGGCGAGATGGTCGTGAGCCCGTCGGCTTCGTAGTTCCGGCGGTAATGGTCGAGGCCGGGCGACTTGTGGAACGGGGAGACCATCTTCAGCACATGGATGAAGAACCGCCAGCCGAGGAAGAAGAGGGCATAGATTCGGGCTTTCATATCGTCCTTTACTGCTTCACTTGTCCGGTTCGTCGCCGATCGCTTCCGTGGGGCAGCCTTCCAGGGCTTCCTGGCAGAGAGCCAGTTCTTCCTTGGTTTTGGGCTGCTTGCGGACGAAGGAGTATCCCTTGTCGTGCATCTCGAAAAACTCGGGCGCCGTATTCACGCAGGCATCGCAGGCGATGCAGTTTTCATCGACAAAAAACCTGCCGGGTCTGTTTTCAGGATATGCCTTGGTGCGGTCTGCCACGGGAATCGTCTCTCGCTCGTGCTGGATTTAGGTGTATCGGGATCAGTGAAACAAGTTTTCTTCGTTAACAGAGGCTTCGGGCTGTCCCCATTTGTCCAAATTCTGCTAGACGAGGGTTGCAGCCGGTGATCCGGCCATATATAACTAAATTAGTTAGGTTTCCATGCCTGACATTCCGGATGACCCACATCCTCACTGGTGAACGGTAATGAACGAAGTCGAACGGGCTAAACTCAAGGGTTTCAACAACAACTTCCCCGGCTGGGCCGAGAAGAAGGGCGAAGGCATCACTGAAGAGGACTGGAATCTCTTCAAGTGGGACGGCGTCTATCACCAGCTCCAGAAGGGCAGTTACATGATCCGGGTGAAGATCCCCGGAGGCCGCGTGACGGCGCACCAGGCGCGCGGAATCGCGCACATCGCCGACCGGTACTGCCGCGGCGTCATGAACCTCACCACCCGCCAGGATATCCAGTACCACTGGGTCACGATCGAGAACGTCCACAAGGTGATGACGGAACTCGAGAAGATCGGCCTCACGACCAAGAACGCCTGCGGCGACTGCGTCCGCAACGTCGTCGCCTGTCCGTGGGCGGGTCTCTGCTCGCACGAGGCGTTCGACGTGAACCCGTACGTGAAGGCCGTCCACGACGACTTCATCCTGCGCGAGGAACTGCGCAACCTGCCGCGCAAGTTCAAGATCTCGTTCAACGGCTGCTCCAGTTCCTGCGCCCAGCCGCAGATCAACGACATCGGCTATATCGCGACCCGCAAGGTCACCGAAGGGGTTACCCAGAACGGTTTCCGCGTGATCGCGGGCGGCGGGCTCGGCGCCAAGCCGCACCTCTCCAAGCCGATATTTGATTTCATTCCGGCCGAAACGGTCGTGCCGGTGAGCCGCGCGTTCGTGAAGCTGTTCCGCGACCATGGCAACCGCCGGGTGCGCACCAAGGCGCGCATGAAGTTCATCGTCATGGAGTGGGGCGTCGAGAAGTTCCGCGAGACGCTACTCGACTACATCAAACAGGAAGAGTCGGTCGACGTGAACGAGATCCTGCCGGCCTCGCCGGTCGTGCAGACGGGGGCCGTCCAGCCGCCGGACGAGTTCACGGGCATCTATCCGCAGAAACAGCGGGACCGGATGATCGTCCGGGCGCTGGTGCCCCGGGGCGACCTCTCGGCGTCGCAGCTCTACCGGGCGGCCGATCTGGCCGACAAATACGGCGACAGCTCGGTCACCTTCACCAACCGGCAGAACTTCGAGCTGCACTACGTCCACACGACGGACGTGAACGAACTGGTCGCCCAGCTGCGCTGGGTCGGTTTCGACGTGAACGGGCATTCGCACCTCGCCGACGTGGTGGCCTGCGTCGGAACGACACTCTGCACGAAGGCGGTCTCCGAGAGCCCGCAGCTCGCGCACCAGATCATGGCGAAGTTCGGAGCCGACCAGCGCTATTCGGTCGTGTTCCGCAACTTCCGGATTCATATCAACGGCTGTCCGAACGCCTGCGCCCAGCACCACACGGCCGACATCGGCTTCCAGGGCATCGTGAAGAACATCGACAACGTGAAGCGCGAAGCCTATCAGGTGGCGCTTGGCGGGCACCTCGAAGGCGCCGGCCGCGTGGGTGATGTCGCCGCCAAGGCGGTTTATCCCGAAAAGTGCGTGGATCTGGTGAAATCCGTTCTCGACACCTTCATGAAGGAACGCCATTCGGGCGAGTCGTTCGTCGACTGTTACGAGCGCAAGGGCGTGCCGTTCTGGTCGGAAATCGTCCGGCCGTATCTCGTGGTGTAAAGACCCTTTTCAGGCCAGCCTTCTCGACCCCCTCGGGCGCTTTCCGCCTGTGAGACCGGGATTCTGTCCGGCCCGGTGGGCCTGCGAGTGCGGCGGCGGGTTCATTTCGGTAGTGAACCCCTCATTGCCGGTTTCACCTGTTGCGTGAGATTCCTCACACGCGCTTTTTCGTTCCTTTAACTGGCTAACTATTTTCTCCCGGGCGTCCGCCACTCCGGCCCGGAGCGCCTCGGCCGCCTGTGCGGCGTTTTCCGGCGTAACCTTGTCCGGAAGTTTCAGGTCGGCGTCGTCGGTGGACTGGGTTGTTGGGGCCGCCTTGCCGGTCTTCTCCAGCCGCGCGGCGTCCTTCAGCCAGTCGTCCCTGAGCAGCCGGAGTTCCCGGACGCCCGATTTCAGCGCGTCCAGGCGGACCCGCTCGTTTCCGCTCTCGTCGTACATGAGCAGGAGTTCCTGCGCGATCTGCGCCCGCGCGTCGTCGAGCAGCAGCAGCCGGTCGGCGATATCCACCGCCCGTCTGGCCAGACCGACCGCCTGGACGGGGTCGCTGATCGACTGGTCCGCGAACGGACCTTTCAGCCTCGAATCAATCCGTGTTTCAACCTGCATAGCCATCACCTCTTTCCCATGCCGTTGGACGGCGGGGGAATGTCTGTGCGGACCCGGGCATGAGTCCGCGAACCTCGTTTCCAGCGAGGAACGTAACAGAGGTGTGTGTCAGGTAGTGACACAGTTATTAAACGTATGCTGCGGGGCGAAAGAAGGGGTTTTAAAGAAGGCTCAGTGCGTCTCTTTCACCGACTCGATCCATTCGCGCAGGCGCTGAGCGGTCGCGGGGGTTTCGAGTTCGGCGCGGGTGACAGAGAGCGGCCCGTAGCGGGTGTCGCCACGGACGACGATGAACCGGAGCGGGCCGTCCGGGTCGTGGAGGTCGCGGTCCACGATGAGGTGAGCATTCAGGCGCGCGGCGGTGCCGATGAGGCTGTCGATGCGGTCGCGGACTTCGTCACTTGCGGCGCTACCGGCGGGAAACAGTTTCAGGACGTCTTTGCCGGTGACGGGCAGAAGCGGGATGTCGGTCATAGGCAGGTCTCCCCGGGCGACGGCCTTTGCGGGGCCGGTTTCGCCTTCAGTAAACTAACACCGTCCAGTTTGTGGACAATGACCTAAATCAGGAATTCCCGGCCTCCGGGTCAGTGGTGGCCGAGCGAGTTCAGCATGAACTTGAACAGTTCGGGCTTTGCCTCGGTGATCAGTTTTCTGGATTCGCCGCGCCAGAGGTAGTTGAACACCACGGCCTCGATGCCGGCGATCATCGCCCGCAGGGTGACGTCGCTGTACTGGATCTTCTGCAGCTTCGCGGCGGGCATCACTTCGCTGCCCAGCTTGCGGAACATCTCCATGAACTCGCGGTGCACGCGGTCGCGGCGCTCCAGCATCTTCGGGCCGCCGGCGGCCACTTCGCTCACGACCACACGGGCGACATCGCCGCCGTGGGTGAGCATGAAGACGTAAGCTTCGAACGATTTTTCCAGACGCTTGAGCGGGTCCTTGATGTTCTGGACCGCGCACTTGATGTTGCGGATGAGCGCGTTGGCGCCGGTGTCGTAGAGCTCGCCCAGCAGATCGTCCTTGTCCTGGAAATGGATATAGAAGGTGGCGCGGCTCATGCCGGCCTCCTTCACGACGTCTTCAACGGCGGTATTGGCGAATCCTTTGGAGGCGAAAACCTTGGCCGCCGCCGTCAGCAGCTGCATCCGCTGGCGTTCGGACCGGTCCTGGGGGGTGAGATCCCGGCGGTAGCGTCCGCGGGGAAGGGCCTTCTCCGTCGCCGGGTTCATCTCCGGGCCCGGGGCGGGGGGAGGAGGCGGCCTGTGTGCGCCATAACTATTTGAATTTAATGAGTTATCTGCGAGTTCACCGGGACTGCGGATGATTCGGTTCGGTCTCATGTCGGCTTCTCCTCCCAACAAGAACACGATTGTTTTTATCCGGTATTGCCGCAGCCTGTCAACATAAAAATACCACTGTTTTACTCCAGTATCGGAATTTGCCCCCGTTTCTCACCGGATTCTGACGCAAATCGGGTCGTTTCCGCTTGAAAACCCCCTTTGTGAAAATCGTGAACTCTTAATAAATTCCGTTCGTTATTTGCGGGGAGAACGGTTATTGTATTGCCGGTTTGGCTGGATGGGGCCTGATGAATCTGTGCTGCCGACTCGCGCGTTCGACGTGAACTCCTGAGTCCGATGTCCCGGTTACTGAAGACCCTGTGAAAGAGTGTGATTTCGTGGGACCCCTTTCGACTCATCCAGCCGGGGTAACGCGAACCTTACGGGCAATGCTTGTGCAGGCCATTGCTGACGGGGGCACATATACAGGGCCTGCGTGATATCGGAGTTCTATCGTGATGAGAGTATTCGTTGGGAATCTTCCCTACAGCGCAACGTCTGAGGACGTGCGTGGCTTCTTCGAAAACAACGGCTGCGAAGTGACGGGCGTCAAGCTCGTGACGGACCGTGAAACGGGCCGCTCGCGCGGCTTCGGCTTCGTGGAAGTCAACGACACCGAAAACATTCGCACCGTCGTTGACGGCCTGAATGGCAAGGACCTGAACGGCCGCGCGCTGACGATCAACGAAGCGCGTGAACGTCCCCAGGGCGGCGGCGGTGGCGGCGGCGGATTCCGCGGCGGCGACCGTGGCGGCCGTGGCGGCGATCGCGGCGGCTTCGGCGGCGGCGGACGCGGCGGTGATCGCGGCGGCTACGGCGGCGGCGGACGTGACCGCGGCGGCCGTGGCGGCGATCGCGGCGGCTACTAAGTAGCTTCCCGGTTTCCTGACCGGCTGACCTTAACGGTCAACACGAAAGGCGCGGGTCCCCCAAAGGACCCGCGCTTTTCCTTTTTCTTGCTTCCCATGCCGGTGCGGCCCTTTACAGGCCGGTGCGTTCGGCTACTCTCCGCCGCGCCCGGTTTCTTTGAGGACCGGCGCGGCCGGAGTTTCCGGCAATCACAGTCGAAACGAGGATTCTGTTCATGGCGATCAAACTGGCGGTGCTGGCAGGCGACGGTATCGGTCCCGAAGTGGTCGGAGCCGCGCTCCAGGTCCTGGAAAAGGCCGAAAAACTGTTCGGCTTCCAGATCGAGAAGAAGAACTATCTCGTGGGCGGCTGTTCGATCGACGCCCACGGCGTTCCGCTCACGGACGCCGCCATGGCGGATATCGCCAGGGCCGATCTGGCGCTGCTCGGCGCGGTCGGCGGCCCCAAGTGGGAGGGCCTGAAATACGAAGTCCGGCCGGAGCGCGCGCTGCTCAGGCTGCGTGCGGAGCTGGGCCTGTTCGCCAATCTCCGTCCGGCGACGGTTTTCAAGGAGCTGACCGGCGCCTCGGCGCTCAAGCGCGAGGTTGTCGAAGGCGTCGACATCCTGGTGCTGCGCGAACTGACGGGCGGCGTCTACTTCGCCAAGCCCAAGGGCGTCTCGAAGAACGAGAAGGGCGAGCGCTACGGCGTGAACACGATGGCCTACTCGGAGAGCGAGATCCGCCGCATCGTGAAGCTCGCGTTCGATCTGGCGCGCCTGCGCCGCAAGAAGGTGACGAGCGTCGACAAGGCGAACGTGCTGGAAGTATCGGAGCTGTGGCGCAACGTCGCTATCGAGATCCACAAGGACTACTCAGATGTGGCGCTCGAGCACATGTACGTGGACAACGCGGCGATGCAGCTCATCCGCAACCCCCGGCAGTTCGACGTGCTGGTGACGGAAAACCTCTTCGGCGACATTCTCTCGGACGAAGCCGCCATGCTGACCGGCTCGATCGGCCTGCTGCCCAGCGCGTCGCTGGGCGCCGCCAGCGGCACCGGAATCCGGTACGGCCTCTACGAACCGGTTCACGGCTCGGCGCCGGACATCGCCGGGCAGGGCAAGGCGAATCCGATCGCCACCGTGCTCTCGCTCGTGATGATGCTCGACTACTCGCTGAACCAGCCCAAGGCGGCCCGGGCCATCGAACGCGCCGTCCAGAACACGCTGGCGGCCGGAGTGCGCACGCCGGACATCGCCGAAGCGGGCAAGCCGGTGGTCAGCACCGCCGACATGACCAAAGCGATTCTGGACAACCTGAAGGCGTGACCGTGGCAGACACCAGCCGGAAAATCCGTGTCGGAATCGTGGGCGGCGCCGGCGTGCTCGGAGAAGAGACGCTGCGGGTGCTCGCGCTGCGCGAGATTCCGGTCTCGTCCCTGAAACTGTTCGAGTCGGACGACCGGATCGGGTCGGAAATCGAGTTCGGCAACTCGTCGCTTCCGGTGGACACGCTCTCCGACGGGGCGATGGACGAACTGGACGTGGTGATTTTCGCCGGTCCGCCGGAAGTCTCGGCGCAGTGGCTGCCCGTGGCGAACGAGCTGGGTCTGAAGACTCTCGACTATTCCGAGCCTCCGCGCGCGGGTGCCGCCCAGGTCCCGGCGATCGGGGTGGTCCGCGAAACGGAAGGGACCATCCGCGTACCGTCGTCGTCGGCGACCATTCTCTCCGTCGTGATCGCGCCGCTGCAGAAGCACGGGTACAAGATCGAACGGCTGCGCGTGACCGGAATGCTGTCGGTCAGCGAGGCGGGCCGCACCGGTATCAAGGTGCTGTCGGACGAAACCCGCCAGCTGCTGACCATGCAGGCGGTGGACGAGATCGCGTACGGCGGGCGGCTTGCGTTCAATGTCGTGGCGGGCGCGTTCACCCAGGCGGTTATCGATCCCGAACAGCGGGCGGTGTCGGAACTCTCCGAACTGCTCAGGCTGGACAAGGTCCGGATCGCCGTCATGTTCTCTTTCGTGCCGGTTTTTTTCGGGCACACCTACGCGGTGGAGATCGAGACAACCCCGCGTCTGACCCCGGAAAAGGCCGCTGCCATCTTCGAAGAAGAAGACCTGCTCGAAGTGTCCGGTACCGGACCCGAAGCCGGCAGGGCGCCCATGGCCTCCCAGTTTGCGGGTAACGATGAAATCGGTGTCGGCCGGTTCAAGGCCAGCCCGACCGGTCTCCAGTTCTGGGTGGCGGCCGATAATATCCGGACCGTCGCCCGCAATGCGGTCCAGCTTCTGGAACGGGCGCTCGGGCTGGAAACCTCCGTAAATTAAGGGGATTTTAGTATTTTTCCTGTAGTGGATCGGTTAACTTTCTCGAAAGAATGAAGCGGCGCACTTTATTTTCATTTTCCTCCGGCCTGCCGGCCGTTCCGGCCCTTTTGCGGGCCGTTTTTGCCGTGGCATTATTCGCCGGATGGCCGTCTTCGGCGGCGGCCGCTCCGGGAATTTTGAGAAACACGATCACGATCGGAACCACCGGTTCGGTGGCGAACGCGACCGCGTTCGATACGACCGACGACCGCTTCGTGTTCGTCACCGATTCGGTCGGCAACCAGGTCAGCATTCTCGACCGCTGGCGCTACGAGGTTCGTTCGACCTTCAACCTGCTGTCGGGCTGCCAGCCGTCGGACCTCGTGTTCGTTCCGGCGGTGGCAGCCAATGCCGATCAGGACCGCCTGTATGTCTCCTGCCCCGGAATCGACAAGCTCGAAATTCTGGACGCTTCCGGAGTCACCGGCGACGCGCCGGTGCTCACCCGTGTGATCACGACCGGCCTTCTGGTCGGGGATTCTCCGGGTCCGCTTGCCTACCACGGCGGCACCGACCGGGTGCTGGTGGCCAATCAGGGCACGACCAACACCGCGTCGGTTGTCGACAACTCGCTCGCCACGCCCATCAAGACGGACGACGTTCCGGTCTGCACGGGCGCGAGCCGCAACGGTATCGGCGCCGCTTCCGGTCCCGCGGGCCGGGTGTATGTCACCTGCGGAAACAGCAACATCGACGTGATCGACGGGCTGCCGGCCGCTCCGGCCTACCTGACGACGATTACGCCGGCCGCCGGAAACGGCTTTGTGCTGAACGGGTTTATTCCCTACGAAATAACGGCGCTGGCGGGCGACTATCTGTACGTCGCCTATTCGAACGCGGCCGGCACCGACACCGGCTTTGTCGTGATCAAAACCAGCGACAACACGCTCTGCTCCAACCGCCAGACGGTGGGGGCGGGCGCCTCGTCCATGACGGCCTTTGCGGATCTGGACAACTCCCCAGACGATCTTCTGGGATTCCTGACGATTTCCGGCGCAGTGACCTCGATGGTCTACGTCACCGTGAATGCGGTCGAGGCAGGAGCGTGTCCGGCTCCGGGCCCGCCCGGCCTGCTGACGGCCGTCCTGACACTGCCGGCGGAATCCCCCACGGACACCGGGCGGCGCAAGACCGCCTACAGCAGCGGCCTGATGGTCGTTCCGTCCCGTCACGGATACCTCTACAGCGTGTCGTCGGCGCCGCTGTTTGTGAACGACACGACGGCGCTCCCGATGGTCACCTACAACAACCTGATCGGCAGTGATCCGGTGGCGGACCCGACGGGTATCGACGGCGACAAGCCGTTCACCACGGTCACCAGCAATTTCACGCTGGCCGCCTCCTCCAACCTGAATCTGGGGAGTGTGGTCCTGACGCTGTACCCCACCGGCGACCCGATCAGCCTCAGTCCGGGGGCAACGGTCGACGGCGGAAGCATCGTGATCAACAGCTCCGATCTTGCGGGGCTCTCCGAATCGCAGGTGATCGAGATCAAGGTCGTCGCCAGCTCGAACACCACGGAACCGACCACCCAGCTCCTGCGGGTGGCCAGACTCGACATCGACCGTCCGGCCGTCCCGCAGGCGCCCAAGGCCATCTCGACGGGCCTGTTCGTCGCGGTGGACATACCCAAGACCGACGACACCTGCCCGCTGGCGCCGCCGGCCGACTGCACGTCGCTCGAATCGGGCACCGAGCAGATTATCTCCGGCGTCTCGACCTATATCGTCCGGGTGCAGTCCTCGACCGATCCGGCAAAAGTGTTCATCACCTCCGTCGATTCGACGGCTTCGCAGGCGGTGGTCGACGTCTCGTCGGCGGGGCTGGGGCTGACGGAATCGTGGCTCGCCGCCGTCGCCACCCGCGACACGGCCGGCAACCGGAGCCTCACCTATTCGTACCAGACCCCTTCGACGCTGCTCCGGGTGGGCAGCCAGGCACTGTTCGGCGAGCCGGGCGGCTTCGGCTGCACGGCCGGTGACACCAGCGCGCCGCTGATGGTCCCGCTGGTCATGCTGCTGGCCGCCGCACTTATCCACTTCAGAAGGCGGAAACCGGAAGCGTCATGACCGCTACCGCTTTGAGACGGCTTCTGCTGGCCATCGGCGTCTGGGCACTGCTCGGGCCGGCCGCCGCCTTTGCCGACGTCAGGGACGGCGTAGACGTAGGGCGGGTAGGCCGCGGCAGGAAATACAACCTGCTTGTCGAGGCCGGGTTCTCGAACTTCATACCGTCGCAGAAGATCTACTCCGACAACTACGGCGCGCTGAATCCCGGCGCTACGCTGCGGCTGGGCATCAGTTCGGCGTCGATCCTGCGGGATGCCTTCGGGCTCTATAAATCGGAGGGCGGTGTTCTGCAGTTCTCGCTGGGCGCCGGGTACAACTACTCAAGCCGCGAGAAATATCCGGTGCTCCCCGACCTCAAGGACAAGATCCACTCGATCCCGCTGGATCTCACGCTCGCCTATCACATGCGGTACTCCCCGAAACAGTGGATCTGGCCGTCGATCGGCGCCGGTCCGGATTTCGATATCTACGTGAACAAGGTGACCGATGCGTCGCACCCGGCGCTCAACGATACGACCAAGGGCATGAAATACGGCTGGCATGTGGAGACGCAACTGAACGTCTCCATGAACCGGTTCGACCGGCATGCGGCCTCCACGGCCCGCCGGACGGGGCTCTCGGACACCTTCCTGTTTACCCGGGCCCGCTGGCGCATGGCCCAGACGCCGGGCGGCAAGGCCGTGGCCGGGACTTCCTCCGAAGGTATCCGTTTCACCGGCTGGCTGCTCGATGCGGGCATCGGGTTCCAGTTCCGCTAGACTGGATGCCATGGCGAGAACTATCGCCCTTACACTCGAGTACGACGGTACGAACTATGTCGGCTGGCAGACTCAGGCGAACGGTCCGACCGTGCAGTCCACGATCAACGAGGCGCTGGAAAAGCGTCTCGGCGTCCCGGTCAAGGTGATGGGTGCCGGGCGGACCGATTCGGGCGTGCATGCGCTGGGGCAGGTCTGTTCGTTCCCGACCGACCGGGATCTGCCGCTGTCGGCCTTCCGGGAGGGCGTGAACGTCCTGCTGCCGCCGGATATCCGGGTGATCGAGGCCCGCGAGGCGAAGCCGGGGTTCCACGCCCTTCATTCAGCAGAGTCGAAAATCTATCTCTACCGGATACTGCTCCGCGAGACGGGGTCGGCACTGGAACATTTCCGGGCCTGGAAGCTGGGCGAGGACGCAAACGTCGGGCAGATGCGGCAGGCGGCCGGGGCGCTGATCGGGACGCACGACTTCACCAGCTACGCCGCGGCCGACGCCGAACCGAACCGCATCAAGACCGTGACCCGGATCGATATTCAGGAAGCACAGGGCACCGTTGCGCCGGAACTCAGGATCGAGGTCGAGGGTACCGGTTTCCTCAAGCAGATGGTCCGCACGATCGTGGGCAGCCTGATCGATGTGGGCAGGGGGCACCGTCCGCCGCACTGGATCGCCGAGGTGCTCTCGGTCAGAGACAGGCAGGCGGCCGGCCGAACGGCGCCTGCGTGGGGGCTGTATCTGAAGCAGGTGAACTACCCGGCGGGCAGCTTTGAACCGGGTGCGGAGTAACAGGAGTGGCGAGCGATGGATACCGTTGAACTGATCCGCAAGCGACTGACCGAAATCCTGAAGCCGGTGTCGGTCGATATTCACGACGACTCGGCCAAACATGCCTCGCACAAGGGAGCCCGCAAGTCCGGCGGCGGTCACTATGAAGTGGTGATCGAGAGCGAGCAGTTCCGCGGGAAATCGCTGGTGGAGCAGCACCGGATGGTGAACGATGCACTGCGGGCGGAGTTCGCCGGCGGAGTTATTCACGCGCTGGCGATCCGGACACGGGTGCCGGCCGGAACCTGACAGGGTGGAAGCCGGGCGGCGTGCGCTGGCAGTTACTTTTCGCCCGAACCGGGGCGGAACTTTTCGAGCAGTTCGATGGCGGACGAGGTCGGCGAGCGGTCGCCGGCAAGGATGTCTTTTTCGGCCGCCGCGATGAGCGGGGCGAGTTTCTCGTCTTCGCGGAACGAGCGCTTGAGGCCATCGTCGATCACGGCCCACATCCAGTCGAGCGACTGCTGGCGGCGCTTGAGCGAGAATTCGCCGCTCTCGGTGAACGCGGCCCGCTGGGCGAGAACGGTTTTCCAGACCTCATCGATGCCGGTTTTCTGCAGCGCACTGGCGGCGAGCACCGGCGGGTGCCAGTTGAGGCTGACCGGGCGCAGCATGTGCAGGGCGTTCTCGTAATCGGATTTCGCCCGGGCGGCGCGCTCGACGTTGTCGCCGTCCGCCTTGTTGATAACCAGCGCATCGGCGATCTCGATGATGCCCTTCTTGATGCCCTGCAGCTCGTCCCCGGCGCCCGCGATCATCAGCACCAGAAAGAAGTCGACCATCGAGGCGACGGTGGTCTCCGACTGCCCGACGCCGACCGTCTCCACGAGGATGACGTCAAAACCGGAGGCCTCGCACAGCATCATCGTTTCACGGGTCTTGCGCGCCACGCCGCCAAGGGCCCCGCCCGAAGGGGAGGGGCGGATAAAGGCGTTCGGATCGACGGTGAGTGCTTCCATGCGAGTCTTGTCGCCCAGGATCGAACCGCCCGAGACGGTGCTCGACGGGTCCACGGCCAGCACCGCCACCTTGTGGCCGAGTCCGGTCAGATAGGTTCCGAACGAATCGATAAAGGTGCTTTTGCCGGCCCCCGGCACACCCGTGATGCCGACCCGGACGGCGTTGCCGGTTTTCGAGTGAACCCGGTCGAGGAGCTTGCGGGCCACCCGGGCGTCATCCGTCCGGGTGCTCTCCACCAGCGTAATCGCCTTGGCGAGCAGCCGCCGGTTTCCGGAGAGAACCCCGTTCGCGTAGGTGTCGAGATCAAACTCCGGCATGGTTCTCCGGCACGGGTCAGCTGGCGAGTTTCTGGCGGTGCTTGCGGATCGCCTCGATCACCGTGTCGGCCGCCTTCGGAATGTTGGTTCCCGGTCCGAACACCGCGGCGACTCCGGACTTGTAGAGGAAATCGTAATCCTTCTGCGGGATCACTCCGCCGCAGACGACCAGCACTTCCTTGGCACCGGCCTTCTTCAGTTCCTGGATCAGTTCCGGCACCAGCGTCTTGTGTCCGGCGGCCTGGGACGACACACCCACCACATGGACGTCGTTTTCCACCGCCTGGCGGGCGGCCTCGGCCGGGGTCTGGAACAGCGGGCCGATGTCCACGTCGAAACCGAGGTCGGCGAACGCCGTGGCAATCACCTTGGCGCCGCGGTCATGGCCGTCCTGGCCCAGCTTGCAGACGAGGATGCGCGGGCGGCGTCCTTCGTCCTTGGCGAATCCGTCGACGGCAGCCTTCGCCTTCGTGAAGTCGTCGCCTTCCTTGTAGGAGGCGCCGTAAACGCCGGAGATGGTCCGGATCGTCGCGTTGTAGCGGCCCCAGGACTTCTCAAGCGCGTAGGAGATTTCGCCGACCGTGGCGCGGGCACGGGACGCCTTCACGGCCAGGTCGAGCAGGTTTCCCTGACCCGACTGGGCGCATTTCGTCAGGTCGTCCAGCGCCGCCTGTGCGGCCGCTTCGTTGCGCGACTTCCGGGTCTTCTCGATCCGGGCGATCTGCGACGCGCGGACCTTCTCGTTGTCGATGTCCAGCGTGTCGACCGGATCTTCCTTGGCGAGCACGTATTTGTTGACGCCGACAATGGTCTCTTCGGCGGAGTCGATCCGGGCCTGACGGCGGGCGGCGGCTTCCTCGATCTTCATCTTCGGCATGCCGCTCTCGATGGCCTTCGCCATCCCGCCCAGCGCCTCGACCTCGTTGATAAGCGCCTCGGCGTGGGAAGCCAGCGAGTGGGTGAGCGATTCGACGAAGTAGCTGCCGGCCAGCGGGTCCACCACCTCGCACACATGCGACTCTTCCTGGATGATGAGCTGCGTGTTGCGGGCGATGCGCGCGGAGAAGTCAGTGGGCAGCGCGATGGCCTCGTCGAGGGCGTTCGTGTGGAGCGACTGGGTGCCGCCCAGTACGGCGGCCAGGGCCTCGATCGTCGTGCGGACGACGTTGTTGTACGGGTCTTTTTCGGCGAGCGACCAGCCCGACGTCTGGCAGTGGGTGCGCAGCATCAGGGAGCCGTCTTTCTTCGGCGAGAAGTTTTTCTTCATCAGCTTCGCCCAGAGGTAGCGGGCGGCTCGCAGCTTGGCGATCTCCATGAAGAAGTTCATGCCGATGCCGAAGAAGAACGAGAGGCGGCCGGCGAACTCGTCGACGTTCTGGCCCTTGGACGACGCCGCGCGGACGTATTCCAGTCCGTCGGCGATGGTGAAGGCCAGTTCCTGAACGGCCGTCGCACCGGCCTCCTGCATGTGGTAGCCGGAGATCGAGATCGAGTTGAACTTCGGCATGTTCTTCGACGTGTATTCGATAATGTCGGCGATGATCCGCATGGAGGGCAGCGGCGGATAGATATACGTGTTCCGGACCATGAACTCCTTGAGGATGTCGTTCTGGATGGTCCCGGAGAGCTTGTCCTGGCTGACGCCCTGTTCCTCGGCGGCAACGATGTAGTTGGCGAGGATCGGCAGCACGGCGCCGTTCATGGTCATCGAGACCGACATCTTGTCGAGCGGGATGCCGTCAAAAAGGATCTTGGAATCCTCGACCGAATCGATCGCCACGCCGGCCTTGCCGACATCCCCGGACACGCGGGGGTGGTCGGAGTCGTAGCCCCGGTGGGTGGCCAGATCGAACGCGACGGAGAGGCCCATCTGCCCGGCGGCCAGATTGCGGCGGTAGAAGGCGTTCGACTCTTCGGCGGTGGAGAAGCCGGCGTACTGGCGGATCGTCCAGGGCCGGTAGGAGTACATCGTCGCGCGGGGGCCCCGGATAAATGGGAACACGCCCGGCAGCGTGTTGGTGTCTTCGAGTTTTTCCAGATCCTCGGCCGTGTAGAGCGGCTTGATACGGATGCCTTCCGGCGTCTCCCGTTCCAGATCGCTCACGGGAACGTCTTTCAGTTCTTTCGCGGCGAGTTTCTTCCAGAGTTCAACGTCGGCGGGCTTCGTCATGGGGCGAGGGTGCTCCTCCAGGTAGTTGACCGTCCATAGGGTTTACGGCGGCCACGGGTCTTTAATCCGCGAAATTGATCCGGGAGTCAAGGGACAAAGGACGCACCTGAAAACGATCAAGGCGGCCCCTCGGACCGCCTCGAATATAGCCCAAATCGGCGGAAAGATCAGTGCAGGGTGATGACGGCCCTGACGTTCGAGAACGAGGGGGGCGGTTCAAGCTGGATGGGAGTCGAGATCGGAGCCCCGTTGTTGTTCTGCAGGTCGTTGTCCGTGAGTGTATTCGTCGATCCGGACCCGTCAGTGCCGGTGCCGCCGCCCGTCTGGCCGCTAGTGCCGTCGTCACCGGCCCCCGTGGTCGTAGTGGTGTTGGTCAGCGGACCTGAATCGGAGCCTGACCCGGATCCCCCGCCGGTACCGGTGTCGCCGGTTCCACCGGTTCCGGAAGAACCGTCACCGCTGCTGCCGTCCGAACTGCCGCCGCTGCCACCGCCGCCGTTATTCGTCTGCGGCGTTGTATTGCCGGACTG
The DNA here is from genome assembly GCA_964565925.1 of uncultured bacterium. GTDB lineage: Bacteria > JAGRBM01 > JAGRBM01 > JAGRBM01 > JAHCIT01 > CAZMGV01. The sequence continues at coordinate 20,951 of CAZMGV010000014.1, read as the reverse complement.
GTCGGTCTCGAATCCGCCCTGCTGATTCTGCAGTTCGCTGTTGCTCAGTTGCGTGGTCGAAAAACCCGAGGTGCCGGTGCCGGTGCCCTGGGTGCCGGCGTTCAGGTTCGTGAAGTTCTCGCCGCCATGTCCCTGCATATACCCCTGACCGGCGATCATCGTTGCGGTGGTCTGATTGGTCTGGTCGTCGTGTTCCGTGATGATTTCCGAGCCGCGCACGCCGGCGACGGCGGTGGGGGTGCGGATCTCGAACCGGTTGATCTGCGTGTTCAGAAAACGCGAGACGACCGAACGCACGCGACCGCGGAACAGGTCGATCACCGATTCGCGCTGCCGGGCGGCCGGGTTGTACACCTGCTTGCTGATCCGCAGCTTGGAGTTTTCCGCGAGGCTGACGACGCTGTCGTCGGTGAACAGGATCCGGATACGACCGTCGGAGCCGGTCATGATCTGGTCGTTGACGTGGATCTCCATCATCGGGGCGACGGAGCGGGCATTGAGCTCGCCCAGCCGGGTGACCGTCACATCCCCCTGGAGCGAACTGACCCGGCCGGCCAGAATCGCGTGCGCGTTCCGAACGCCGCCGACGGCAATCAACGCCATCGCCAGCAGTATTGGAACGCCCGCTCGATTCCACCGATTTGAACTGTTGATCATCTGGATTGCCGGTTCCTCGCCCGGGAACGTGAAAGTGTTTGAAAATACTAGCAAATTCGTTCGCAGAAGTCCGTGACTCCAGTCACGAAGATTAATTTCTACATTAATATTCCAAAGCCCAATGATATCACGTGCTTGGAGTATCGGAGGTCCGGACCGCCGCTGGTTCCGCCTTTCTGATTGGAGAGGTTTTTCTCGCCTGTGTAAGTAAGCAGGAGACTGCCCTTCAGATCGCCGTCGTTGAGGACAAACCAGTTCGTCCCCGCGAACCAGGTCAGGTTATTGTCCATGCGTTTACCGCTATAATTGCCGGGGCCCGTCTGCCCGCCCGGCGTCAGCGCGCCAGCGACCGAATCGATGGATTTGAAGTGATTGCGTCTCTCAAAGGCGGTACCGGCCGTACAGGTGATCTCGTTGGTTGCCTGGTAGGAGAGGTTCAGCGCGCCGCCATAGCCGAACATGGTGTAGTCGCGGGATTCGGCCATCCGGTATTTGAATCCGGGGGCGAGATCTATGCGCAGGCCTCCGACGTCGCGGGAGGTCTCGTAAGCGGGGCCGACGTTCAGAGCAAACAGGTAGTTGCTGCGCGCGTCACCGTCTGACGCAAACCGGGTCCCCGAAAACTGGAACGTCCCGGCGAGCAGCCATTGGTCGGCAAAGCGATAGAGGCCCCTGCTGTTCAGGGCGTAACTCTGGGAGAAGAGACTGAAGTTGCGGAAGGTCTTGTTGAGCGAGCCGTCGGGGTCGCTGCCGTAGTTACCGAAGAAGCCATAAGAAGCATCCAGCGAGTTTCGAACCAGCCATTCGCCCGAACCCTGTCCGCCGCTGAACTGGGCGAACAGTCCCACGCCGCCGGCGGCCGACTGGAACGGCTTCAGCTTGAAGCCGTTGCTGTGAAACAGGTTGGCGCTTGCTCCGAAACTGCCTACGTCGTTGCTGATGAATTTATAGGAACCGCTCGCCTCGACGACCAGGTGGAAATCGTCACGCCGCTTGTTGCCTGTGGGGAGTTTGACGAGTTCACCATCCGGGTAGAGGGCGACGTTGCTGTCGTACTCGCCGCGTAACCGGGCCATGAAAGAGTAGGGGAGCTTCGCTCCCGTACTCTGGGCGGCGTCCGCCTTGGCGCGGGCTTCATCGAATGTGATGGATTCCAGATATTCCTTTGCCGCCTTGGCGTACCCTTTGAGCTGCGTCTGCTCGGCGATCGGTGTCAAGAGATCCCTGGCTTCGGCGTATTTCTTCAACCCGTAGATCGCTTGCGCCAGGTAGAAACGGTTCTGAACCGTATTGCCGGTGGGCAGCGTGAGCACTTTCCGGGCGACCGGCTCGGCGTCGCTGAACGCTTCACGATTGATGAGCGCGATCACCTTTTCGTTCAGGAGCGGAACGTAGTCGGGGAATCTCTTGATGCCCGCGTCGATGGCCTTCTCGGAGGCGGCGGCGTCTTTCCTGATTTCACGGTGGACCCGTGCGCGTGCGGCGTAGGATTCGCGAACGGTACGGGCCCGCTCGTAGTTCATCAGCGCTTCTTCGATATTCCCCTTCGCTTCGTAGGCGCGGCCCATGAGGTAGCGGGCCTCTTCGTCGTCGGAGAATTTTGACAGCACCGCGTTCAGGTTCTTGATCGCCTGGTCGGCCTGGCCGGTGTCGATCTGCACGCGGGCTTTTTCGCGGACCGCCTGACGGGTGAGCTGGACCTTGATCTGTCCGGAATCGGCAGGTGCGACGGCCGCCGGAGCTGCGGCTGCCGGTGCGGCTGCCTGCGGCACAGTGGGTGCGACCGGTGCTGCCGGTGTAGCGGGCGGCGGCGCGGCAACGGGGGCGACCGGCGCCGGTTTCGCAGGCGCGGCAACGGGGGCTGCGGCGGGAACCGGTGCAGGGGGCGGCGCGACGGGAGCAGGAGCGGGCGCCGCCGGTTTAGGCGCTGGCGGCTTCGCCGGTCTGGGTTTCGCCGGCTCGGGATCCGCCGACAGATGGATGGCCTGTGCGACCGCAAAAGAGGGCAGCGCCGCACCCGCAGCCAATGCAATGCCAACGGCCCACGCGACTACTCTGCGGCTGGCGCGAATGCTGGAAATGAAAGCTCTCCCCAGATGCCCTGACTATAAACAAACATTAATAGTTCCGGGGCCTTAAGGACAAGTGACGAATGGTAATCCTTTATAAGATTTTCGGTAATCGTTCTGAAAATTGTCCCGCTCTGGCACACTCCCTGCCGTTGACCGTATGTGAACGTCCTCGGTAGGTTCCCGCAGTGCCATACCAATCCCGATTCACTTCCATCCCGGCCGTGCAGCTTCTGCTGTGCCTCTTCCTGCTCTGGGGCCCCCGGTTCGCCGCTGCCCAGGAGATGGACGTCATGGAAGCGCCCGACAGCTCGAAAGGCTGGATCGAACTGCGCGGCGAGCGGGTGTGGATATATGTCCCCGAGGCCGACGAGGCACTGGGCAGGGAGATTCTCTCGCGGGCCGAGCGCGCCGCCAAAACGGTATCGGACCGGTTCGAGTGGACGCCGTCCCAGCCCATACGGATCGTCGTGAACGATTCGAGCGACGACCCCAACGGGCTCGCGCTGCCGTTCCCCTATCCGCAGATCCAGGTGTATGTATCGGCGCCCAGAGAGGGCGACTATCTCGCCAGCTACGATGACTGGCTGGATATTCTGGTCCGTCACGAACTGACCCACATTCACCATCTGGACCGTAACGAAGGATTCGCGTCGATCCCGAGATATATCTTCGGTAACGCCCCGGATCTGGGGTCGCCTGGCGCGTCGGTTCCGATCTTTCTGATCGAGGGGCTCGCCGTGTGGGAGGAGTCCCACCCCGATTCCGGAAACCGGGCGAAGATCGGCCGCACCGCGGAATCTGCCACGCGGGGACTGCTCCGGGCGGCTGCTCTCAACGATTCGCTTCCGCAACCCGACGAGGTGTCTGTGCTCGGGGTCCCGTATCCGGGCGGGCTCGGACCTTACCTCTACGGCGCGGCGTTCTGGGATTTCGTGGACCGGACCTGTCCCGCAGGCACGCTGAACGAGATCGTGAAGCGGCATTCGCGCAAACTGGTTCCGTTCCTGATCCAGCAGAGCGTCTCGGACGCCTGCGGACGGCCGTTCTACGGGCTGTGGGACGACTGGAAGGCGGAACTCCGGAAAGAAGCGCAGCAGGCGGCCGCTTCGCGGGCCGTGCCCGCCGCCGCGCCGGTCTTTACGCTCAAGGGGCCGGTGACCTCGGTCCGGTGGCTTCGCGACGGACTGCTGGTGCGTTCGCTGGACCCGGATTTCGGGCTGCAGAGCGCGCTGCTGTCGCCGGACGACGGCACGAAACTCGACACGGGGGATTTTGCCGACCGGATTCCGTACAAGCGCCGCGCGGTGGTCGAGCCGCCGAATCCGGACGGAATATGGGTGTTCGAGCAGATTGCCGTTCCCCGGCCCGGAACGCAGTATTTCGAACTCAAGCGCTGGCAGCACGGCAAATCGTTGCCGTTTGAAGGCGGATTCCGGGGCTTCGATGCGGGCGTGCATCCGGATGGATCGCGCTGGGCCTTTGTGCGTAACCGGCCGCCGGTGACGGAACTGCTCGTCGGAGACGGCGTCTCGCCGCCGGAGGTGATCCGGGCGGCGGAGTCCGGCGTGTCGTGGTCGTCGCCGCGTTTCTCGGCGGATGGCAGCCGCCTGATCGCCGCCCGGCGCCGGAACGGCGAAGTCCGGCTGGTGATGCTGGACGCAAAGAATGGTTACGCCGAAACCGCGGTGTTCGGGTTCGCCAACACCCGCAATATCGATCCCAGGTTCATGGCTGACGGCAGGGTCGTCTTCAGCAGCGATCTGGGCGGAATCTACAACCTGTATGTTCTCGATCCGGCCACGGGCGCAATCCAGCAGCTGACCGATACCATTGGCGGCGCGTTCGACCCTGAAATCTCCCCTGACGGGCTCCGGGTGGCGTACCGCGAACAGCTGGGTCAGGGGCAGGGCGTCGGCACCGCAAAGATCGCTGACACCTTTGCACCGAAATTCGCAGTCGAATCGGCACAGCCCATGGAGCCGTTTGTCCGTCCTGCCGAGGTCGCGGCCGGGAAGAAGCCGTATTCGCCCTGGCCGATGTATCTGCCCCGGTTCTGGATTCCGCTCTATGCACAGGCACCCAACGATTTCCTGCTCGGCGCGTTCACCGGCGGACAGGATGCGCTTCGGCGCGGGTTCTGGAGCACCGCCGCCTACTGGGGGTTGAACAGCCAGACTCCCCGGGTGTTCGCGACCGTGGGCGGGCACCGGATCGGCTCGATATGGGGCCAGCCGATTCCCTTCGTCCAGTTCTCCCGCAATCTCGCCTCCTTCGGGCGGGCGGACATCCCGCGGGTTTCCTCCACCGGCGCGGCGGTGATCGAAACCCGTGATCTCTGGAACGACCGTATCCGGGCGTCCGCCGGATTTACGACCAGTTCGGCCCTCACGGTGGCGCAACTGCCTTTCCTCGAAGATACCCGTCAGGGGTTCACGTTCATGTTCGCCGGGTTCTACGAACGCCGCAGGGATCTGGACGGTGCGCTCACTGCTTACGCGGCCTCCCGGGGAGGGCTCGATCCCGGTACGTACAAGTCGCTCGACCTTGTGGGTGCAACGGCGGTGGCGGGTTACTCCTGGCTCCGCTTCGCGCCGACAAGCCTCGGTCCTCGCATGGGTCTGGATGTCAGCGTGCTGGGGGAAGGCGTCCTGAAAGAGGTCGGCTCCGACCGGACGGGAGCGAACCTGTCGGTGGACGCGCGAATTTACCTGCCGGTCCCGAATGTCGCCCGGAACACGATCGCCTTGCGGGCGGCCGCCGGGACGACGTTCAACCCCCGGATCATGGTGAGCACCTATACGCTGGGCGGCGCCATCGGCGAAGGCCCGGCGGTGCTCACCAGCGGACGAATCCCGCTGCTTCGCGGCTACCCGGACAGCGCGTTCGGCGGCGACAAGCTGCTCGCCTTCAACTCCGAATACCGGATTAATGTTCTGTCGATACACCGGGGTCTGTGGCTGCTGCCGCTGCATCTGGATACGCTGGGGCTGGTCGGATTTTTCGATGCGGGGCAGGTCTGGAGCCGCAATTTCAGTTCCTCCAACTTCCTGAAAGGGGCAGGGGGAGAGACCTGGATCGACGGACGGCTGCTTTACTACCTGCCGATGCGACTTAGGGTTTCAGTGGCGAAAGGCTTCGACAACGGCGGGGGTACTGAAACCCGGGTCATTCTCGGATCCACCTTCTGACCGGGCGGCCGGCAGGCTTACATAAACCATTTGAACTTGGCCGGTTTTTCCGAATAAGAACCGGTCCGTTTCGGGTTCCGGACAGAACCCGCCAAGGAAGAGATAAAGATCGTGGCTGATACCCAGACTGTCAAAAAAGAAGTGCGCACCGAACTGAGCACGGGAAACCTTGCCGATGACGCGCTGATCTGGCTCGAGAAGAATTTCGTGGTGACGGCGGCTGCGCTGGTCGGCGTGATTGCGATTACCCTCGGCTGGATCGTCTACAACAAGGTGACCTCGTCGATGTCCCGTTCCGAGTTCACCCAGGTCGACAAGCTCGTGGGCATCTACCACAAGCCGCTGAACACCGAAGGCGGCGGCGAGACCAGCCTGGAAGACCTGAAGAAGAACGCCGAGGCGGGTGCCGACGCCAAGCGGTATGAAAACCGCGAGGCCCGCGCCAGCGCGCTATTCAAGGAGCTGGGTTCCGACGCGGCCGTGCCGAAGGCCAAGGGTGCGGACCTGATCAGGAGCTTCTATGTCGCCTTCGCCCAGTCGGATGCGAACAAGCTGGATGAGGCCGGGAAAACGTTCGAACAGATCACGGCCGCCAAGCCTGTCTGGGAACCGGTCGGCCGGCTGGCCGCCTACAACAAGGCGATCATCCTGTCGGAAGCGGGCAAGTTCGAGGAGGCCGGTATCGCGTTCCGTGCGATCGCCAAGGACGCCAACGATGACATCCTCCGCAACCAGTCTCTGCTCCAGGCGGCGCTGAACCTGCGGGCCGCCGGCAAGACGACCGACGCCCGTTCGGTGCTCGAGCAGCTGAAAGACATGGACTCGGCCTATGCCGACCAGAACGGCGTGCCGCTCATTCTCGACGAAATGAACGCGGCCGCGCAGGCGCCCGCCCCGCAGAAATAAATGATGCCGAAGCGGCTTCTTTTTCCGGCGGCATTCGCCCTCGTATTCCTGGGCGCATGTGCGGCGAAGGAAAGCCTGTACGGGGTCGGTTACCAGCGCGGCTGGGACCGCCGCTACCGTATCGATCTGATGTGGACGGCTCAGCTTTCCACCGACGACGGCCTGCAGGTCGAAGAGACCTGGAAGCACGTCGTCCCCACCGACCTGAAATACCGGTGGCGAGCCGCCGGTGAAACCGCCGAGCCTCTGATCACCGCCGACAGCGTCTTTGCGGGAAGTTCCCGCGGGGAGTTGCGGGCCTTCGACCTGGAGTCGGGCCGGGCGATCTGGACCGTCTGGCCGGGGCTCGGACCCATTGCCGGCAAACCCGGCGCGACGGACAAGGAAATCGTGATCGGCACGCTGACCGGATGGGTCGCGGGCCTCAAGCGCGAAACCGGCGAGACGATCTGGAAATACCAGCTCAGTTCGACCGTAGGCAGCCGGATTGAAGTGATCGACGGGCGGGCGATCGTCCCGTGTGTTGACGGGTCGCTCTATGCCTTCGATCCCGCCGCCGGCGGCATCCTGTGGAACCTGCCCGGTGAAAACCCGCTGGACGGCAAGCCGTTCCTGCAGGGGGCGGCCGGTGTGACGCCGGCCGGGCCGGACAGGGCGGTGTTCGGGCGGTGGGATTCCCGCCTGACGGCCGTCCAGCTGTCGACCGGCAAGATTCTGTGGACCCGTGAAGCGGCCAAGCGGAGCGTCACGTCCCGGGGTGTGGACCTGTACGACGACGATTTCCGGCTGGCGAACTATCAGGGGTCTTCCTATTTCACGGTGGCGAGCCGGTCGATCGGCCGGATCCGCGACGACGACGGGATCGTGCTGTGGCAGAAGGATCTGAAGGCTTCCAACGGCGCCGCACTGGAACCGTCCGCGGGTATTGTCGCGGCGGGAAACCAGGACGGCGAACTGCGCGCCTATAATGCTGAGGGCGCCGAAAAATGGGTGGCGGAGAAGTTTACCTTCCGGCCGTGCAGCGGCATGGACTATTTCCTCATGGTCTTCACGTGGGGACTCGACTGTAACCAGACGCCGGCCGGGCTGTTCGGACAGCCGGTCGCCACGCAGGGCCTTTTTGCCGTACCCCGGAGCGACGGACAGGTACGGTTCTACGATCCGGCGACGGGCGAACTGGTCGCCCGCCGGGCCACCCGCTCGAATGTATGGGGTTCGCTCGGCAGCGATGCGGAACGCGGAATCGTCGCGGCCGTGGACAACAAGGGCACTGTCTACGTGTTCAAGGTCGAGCGGCTGGGCCAGCCCGTCCCTCCGCTATCTCCTCCACCGGCTCCATAAGTGGAGCAGGCCGGGTTACCGGCGGCAATCCCGTCTCAGCATCGATAGTCGCTAATGATGGCGGCCGCCGGAATGAAATCCGCCGCCCGAATGCCCGTGGAAACCCGATGAGTGCGAACTCGAATGGAAGCTACTGTGGTGGGAACCGCTGGAATGAAAACCCGACGAATGAGAACCCGAATGATGTCCACCGGAATGTGAGCCGCCCGAATGATGGGAACCGCCCGGATGACCGGTATGACCTCCGGAGTGACCGGGGGGATGATCGGGGTGTGACGGAGGATTCGGGTGCCAGCCCGAATGCGAGGAACCGCCGCTGTCGCCCGGAGGAGACGGCAGGTGCTGAAAGGCGTCCGCCCAGGTGCCGCCGCCGTATATCGCATGGCGACGGGCATCGGGATGCAGCCGGTACGGCCACCAGGGGTCGTATCCCAGCGAATTGTCATAATACGATATGTAGATTCGGGGACAGATCTGTGGAGTCGTATAACAGGTGTAGCGACAGCAGTACTGCGGACAGCAGTCCGGTGAAGTGACCGGAGCCGGATTGGGGCTTGCGGTCGCCATCGGTGTTTCGGCCAGGTGTTCCGTGGAAGAGTCGCCGGGACTGGCGGTCTCGGCGTCAGCTTCACATGTACCGGCGGGCTTCACCGGACAGACACAGGACGGTTCGGTGGGATCGGCCGCGTGCGTATAGGCGGATGAATAGACAGGTGCGGTGGAATAAAAACCGCATCCGGCCAGCAAGCAGACCGGGCCGAGCAGCGAGAGCTGGAAGTAACGTCGGAAGCGGCGGTGGGGTCTCATAGTTCCCGGTATAACGGGCGCAGAACTGCCGGGTGTGTGATGTAGAGCAACTATGGCGGAGCTTTAAAGCACGGTTCAGACGAGATTAATGCAGGTTACCTGCTCGGGTGTGGCCCAATACTGAATTCCATCCAATTTATATTGGTGTAGCGAGGGATGACCGGTTCGGGCCGAAAGGCCTAACCTCTTGGGATCGCAGCAGAATCAGGGGACAGCGCGGGGGGCTAAATCCGCGCCTGTTCATAAACTTCACGACCAATTTCCGATTGAAGTGAATGCGCCGGTTCTGACGCCCGGCCGGCTGGTGGATCTGCTGATCGAGGCCGATCCGGTGGCGCCTTCCCGGGAGGCGGTGGCCGCGGCGTTCGGCGTTTCGGCCCGGACGGTTTCCCGGCTGGTGGAGAATATCCGGCTGCGCTGGGGGATTCCGGTGCAGCCGGTGAAGATCGCGGGCGATACGCGCCAGCACTACCGGCTGGTCCCGGTGCAGTCGCCCGGCCAGGCGGCGGCGTTTATCCGTTCGGCCCGGGCATTCAGCCGGGGGCCGAAGGCCACGGCGCGTAATTCGTCCAGCCCTTCAAACGGCACGGCCGCCTCTGGCACTCCGGGCGGTGCGGCATGACAGCGTTTGTCGCGGCGGCGATGGCGTCGGCGGTCCCGCTGAACCCGTCGTGGCTGGTGGTGTCGGAGCAGCCCGAGAACCCTTTCGCCGGGGTCTGGCCGGTGGTCCTGCATGACGCCTGGCCGCTGTTTTTGATCGGGGCGGGGCTGCTGGTGGTTCTGCTGGCGATCCGGGAGTTTTTCCTGCGGCCGCTGGGGGCGTTCAGGTTCGCCAGCGTGATCGCGGAGACGAAGGCGACGTTTACCGATGACGGCCAGGGCGGCCTCGGGCGGGCGAGGCCGGAACGGTTCGCGCGTTATCCGCACCCCCCTGGATCGGCCCTTGCCGATCCGGTCCCCCCGTCGAGGGGGGACAGTCCCCGCCCCCCAGCCCGGCCGGTGATCGACGACGACAACCTGTACCGGATTCTGGCGCTGCAGCTGGCGATGGAGCTGGAGGCGGCGAAGAACCCGGAGGAGCCCCGGGTGGTGGATCTGGCCGAGATCGACGCAAAGGCGGCGGTTCTCAAGGCGCAGCTGGAAGCGGACCCGATCGCGTCCACAAGCGGCGGTGCCCATTGAAACAGTCTCTCTCGAACCGGGCGGGGACCCCTGCGGACAGCCTCCGCAGAGCCAAGTCCAAAGTGCATCCTGCGGCTCCTGCCGCGCGGGTTTCCCCGAAAGGGACGGCCGCCTCTCCTTCGGCCGCCCGTCCGGTTCATTTTCCGAACAGCCAGAAACTTCGCCGGGAGGCCCGGGGTGCAGATGTTAAACCCATAGCCCCCGCTATTGAACTGCCCCCGGGCAGCCCGGCGTTTTTAACCCTCGACCTGCCGTATCCGCCGTCGGTGAACCACTACTGGCGCCACGAGAACGGTATCCACCGGATTGCGAAAGAGGGGCTGCGGTTCCGGCAGTCGGTGCAGATTCTGGCGCGGGCGGCGGGCGGCAAGTCCGGCCGGGCGCCGCAGATCGACGGGCGGGTCGCGGTCTCGGTGCTCGCCTGGATGCCGGACCACCGGCGGAGAGACCTCGACAACCTGCTGAAAGCCACGCTGGACGCGCTGGTCCACGCGGGCGTGATCTTCGACGACGGGCTGGTGGACGACCTGCGGATCCGGCGGGCCGGGTACCGGCTGGGCGGGGCGATGTCGGTGACGGTGACGCAGATTTAAAAATTCCCGGAGCGGTGAAGGCCCGGGCCAGAAGGAAGGAAAGACGATGATCGAGTCAACCAACAAGCCGGAGAAACTGGCGCTGTCGAACCTCTGCAACGGGGCCATTGCGGAGGTGTTCCAGGCGGAACTGGACAAGGTGCTGGACAATATCGCCGACGTGAACACGGAGGCGGAGAAGACCCGCAAAATCGTGCTGACGCTGGAGTTCAAGCCCGGCGCGAACCGGCAGGGGATGAGTGTGGGCTTCGGCTGCCGCTCGATGATCCAGCCGATCCGCAAGGTGACGGGCGAGGCGTTCCTCGTGAAAGAGGGGACCGCGATCGTCGCCTATCCGCAGAATCCCCTGCAGATGACGCTGCAGGAGATGGCCGAGGACGCCGAGGCGAAGAAGCTGACGGCGCTGCCCGGCGGCCAGTCCACCAAACGCTGACCCTATAAGCAGGAAAAACTCCGGACCCGGACGCTGGCGCGTCAAACGGTCCGGAGGGGCGCACAGGACCGGGCGCCACGGGGCGGGAACGTCGCCGGTCCAAACCAAAAACCGATCTTAAACCCGAGAAGGAAGGGAAGAGTCATGCTGAAGGAATTTGTCGAGAAGATTGTCGAGATGTCGCCTGTGCAGCTCAAGGAGATCGCGGGGCTGACCTACAGCGACCGCGAACTGGACGAGGTGCGCGGCCCTGAAATCAAGCCGTTCGAGGTTCATACCCTGGCCGGCCTGCGGGACCTGGTGAAGCTGGGCGTAGAGGGGATCACGGCCGACAAGATCGTCGTTCATGTCCTCGGGCACGACCGGGTCGACGTGACGACTACCGGGTCCGATGCCTGGAAACGCCGGACCCAGTTCGTGCGGGCGAGTTATGCGGACATCGAGCGGTTCCCGTTCGGTGATTTCATGGGCTCCGAGAAGTTCATCATCGCCCTGCAGAGCCGGTTCGACCCGACGGCTGATCTCGAAAAGGTGCTCCAGATCGCCGGGAACCTGACCGCCGACAACTCGGTGAATATCGCCGACGACGGCGTTGGCCAGTCGGCGACGCTGAAAAAGGGCGTCTCGGGCGCGCTGCGGACGAATGTCGATCTGCCCCGCCGGGTCAAGCTCGCGCCGTACCGGACGTTCCGGGAAGTAAACAGCCCGGTCTCGGAGTTTGTTTTCCGGCTCCAGCAGAACGGCCAGGGCCTTCCGCAGTGCGCCTTGTTCGAAGCCGACGGCGGCAAGTGGAAACACGACGCGATGCTGGCTGTGAAGGAATGGCTCGCGGCGGAACTGCCGGGCGTGGCGATCGCGGCCTGATTCACGCCGCTCCGGGCCCGGCGGGTTCCCGGGTCCGGGGCGGATTCATACACCAACAGGTGAGCGGCAAACGGGAAGGGCGAGGGTGCGGATGGCGGGTCCAATCAAGGCGACGGTGGAAATCGACGTGACAGCGGTGCGGCTGGTCCAGGTGGCGACGCTGCGGGGGGCTGCGAAAGAGATACGCGCCTCGGCGGCGCGCAGCCGGAAGAAGGGCTTGAAGCACCTGGCGGACGGGCAGCGGATGGCCGCGCTGCAGATCGAATTGGTGGCGGAAGAGCTGGCGGGGCCCGGCGCTGGAGCAGGGCTTGGAAAATGACGGCGGCTCGAATGATCCCGCCGATGCCGGAACCGGGTCCGACGCCTCGGGCCGGAACTGGTCGCATGAGACACCGGGGGAGACGAGGCGCCAGCCGGCGGAGCTGCCGGTGCTGGCGATGATCTTCGGGAGCTGCGGCGGCCCGGCGGGGCTCCAGGCGGTGACGGCCGCCCAGTTCGAGGCGGCGCTGGCCGAGGTGGTCCGCGCCGAGCTGGCGGTGAGAACGGTGAAAAGGCTGGAAGGGAAAACCAAATGACACCCGAACAACGGCGCGATCTCGAGCAGGTGCGGCACGAGCTGGCGAACCTGATCCAGCCCCGCAAGCTGGACGGGCGGCACCGGGAGCCGGAGACGCTGCGGCTGGAGCTGCTGCTCATCCGGATCGATCTGGTGCTGAGTCCGCCGGAGGCGCATGTGGCGGAACTGTGCCGGGATTATGGGCGGACGGAGGGACCTGTTCCGCCCTCCAGCGGTTTCGCGCGGTCTTGTCCGCACCCCCCTGAATCGGCCCTTGCCGATTCGGTCCCCCCGTCGAGGGGGGACAACCCGGAATCGCTGCTCGGCCGCCTGGACGAGGAGGCGCAGCAGTGAAAGCCGGGGAGTCCGCGTCGCGCGGGCCGAAGCTCCTGCCGTTTAGGGCGTGGCCGGAGGCGCAGGACATCCGGGGGCTGTCGGTGGCGTGCGCCCGGGATCTGCAGATGACGCACGACGGCCGGCCGACGGCGGGGTTTACGGACCTGGTTAAGGGGGCGGCGGTGATCGCCGACCCGGAGAAGCGGCGGGCGAAGCTGAAGGAGTTCACGGCGCTGGCAGAGGGCCAGCGGCCCGGGGAGCTGATGGCGCGGGTGGCGAAGATCCGGGCGTCGATCGACCTCCAGTCGTTCCCGCCCGGGCCGTGGGAGTGGGTCGGGAAGGTGTTCAAGTAGCGCGGGTTCCGTTGTCCGCACCCCCATCGAACGGCCCTTGCCGTTCGGGTTCCCCCGTCAAGGGGGCACAAAGGGGAAGGGCGCCGGGAGCCAGGGAAACGCGGCGGGTCTGATGAAGCGGTGAGGGGTTCAGGAAGGAAGTTCAGGCGATGACGGAACCGAAAACAAAAGCGTCGGCTGACCGGTCCCAGGCGGACCGGTTCCAGGTGGTGGACCGGCGGCGGATGCCGTTCGTGATGGTGAGCTGGGAGTTCCTGGACCAGAAGCTGCGGCGCCTGTCTGGCGCCGGCTGGAAGGTGTACGCGGCGCTGCTCCGGCACGCCGACGCCTCGGGCCGGTGCTGGCCGGGGCAGGAGCGGCTGGGGGAGCTGGCCGGGCTCACGCGGGAGACGGTGAATATCCAGCTCGGGCTGCTCAAATCGCCGGTGGCCGAGGGGGGTCTCGGGCTGATCCGGGTGGCTGAAGAGCGGGGGCGGCTGGTTTATGAGCTGCTGGACCTGTCGGAAATTCTAACAGGGGGTGACGGAATTTCTAACCCGCCGGGCCCGAAGGTGACGGAAAATCTCACAGGCGCTGTGAAAAATTCTAACAAGGGGTGTGAGAAAAACCCGGCCGGCGCTGTTAGAAAATCTCACCCTAACAAGATTCATGAGAACCAGAATCATGAACCAGAGGGGGAGGGGGAGCACGCGGCCGCTGGCGCGACCGGTGCCTCCACCGGCCCGGCCGAAGGGGCCCAAGGCCAAAGGCCGCAGGATACGCCGGAGGCCGGGACAGGAATGCCCGACATCGCCCCGGGCGACAGCCTGCGGGGCACGTTCATCGGGGCGCGGTTCATGCCCAGTGTCCGGTCGGAGCAGGTGGCCTATGCCGAGGCGCAACTGCACTTCGGGCAGGACGTGAACCCCCGGCTGGTGCGGCGCTGGATGTTCGGTGCGGCGGCGGACGTGGACCCCTCCGATCTGGCCGCCTTCGAGGCCCGCCTGGGTGGCGAGGTGGCGGAGTTCAGGAACTACTGGGAGTCGCAGCCCAGGACCGCCCGCAGCAAGAAACTCGACTGGCAGAAAACGTTCCAGAACGCGCTGAAGATGAAGGCGGCGCGGGAGCGGCTGCTGTCGCTGGTGATGCTGCAGCGGCGCGGCGAGTTCGCGGCGAAGGGGGAGAACACGCCGGGGAGCGGCCAGGGCGGCCGGCAGGTGATCGGGCAAGGCCAGCGGGCCAAATCCCCGGCGGCTGAGTTTTACGGGCGGGCCCGGACGAACCCGAAAGGACGTGACCAGTGAATAACCCGGAAAACAACCCGGCGAATAATCCGGCACACCTCCTGGCAGGGCCCTACGCGCCCGAGTGCCGGGGGCCGTTCGACACGCCCTCGGGCGATGACGTCCAGCACGTCCGGATTCCCGCCTGGTTCGGCGTGATGGTCCATGACGTGATCACCCGGTTTCACGCGCTGGGGCTGGAGGGCCGTCCGGCGCAGGACACGCTGGACACGGTGGCGGACTCCTGGGCGCAGACGCTGTGGGACGCCCGGGGCGGCAACTGGGACCCGGCGGACGAGGGGCTGATGGTCCGGGCGGTGAACGGGCTGTCGGGGGAGCTGCGAAAGTGGCCCGCGCCGGTGGTGCTGATCGAGCGGTTCCGCCGGATCCAGGACGAGCGCCGCCCGGCGCGGCCCCTGGACCCGTCCAGGCAGCTGCCGGCGCAGGGAACGCTGGACGAGGTGCAACTGAGGAACCGGATCCGTTCGGACGCGGCACGGCTCAAATCGGCGGGCGGGAGCGGGAAGTTCCAGTCGATGCTGGAGGCGCTGCTGGACCGCCGGTTCGACGACGTGCAGGCGCTGGCGGGCGAGCTGGCGAAAGAGAAAAGGAAAGAGCCGGAGGCGGAAAAACCGGTCGAGAAGGAGGAGGCGGAAAATCATGGGAGCTGATTCGAAGATCGAATGGACGGACCACACGTTCAACCCCTGGCGGGGCTGCACGAAGGTGAGCGCCGGGTGCGCGAACTGCTACGCCGAGGCGCAGGCGAAAAGAAACCCCGGGGTGCTGGGCATCTGGGGGGATTCGGGGACGAGAGTCGTCGCCGGGGAGTCCATGTGGCGGGAGCCGCTCAAATGGGACCGGGCGGCCAAGGCGGCGGGCAGGCCGGCGCGGGTGTTCTGCGCGAGCATGGCGGACGTGTTCGAGGACCGGCCAGAACTGGAGGAACCCCGGGCCCGGCTGTGGCGGCTGATGGAGATGACGCCGAATCTCGTCTGGCTGCTGCTGACCAAAAGGCCGGAGAACGTCGGGAAGCTGGTGGGCGGCGCAATGTCCCGTGCGCTGTCCGCGGGGACGTATGACGTGGCCTGGGGCGGTTCCAGCGGCTGGCCGAAGAACGCCTGGCTGGGGGTGAGTGTGGAGAACCAGGAGGCGGCGGATACGCGGATCCCGGAGCTGCACCGGCTCCAGCACAAGCTGAATATCCCGGGGGTGTTTCTGTCGGTTGAACCGCTGCTCGGGCCGGTGAAAATCGCGCTGGCGTCGGCGTTCGTGATCGACTGGATCATCGTGGGCGGGGAGTCGGGCCCCGGCGCCCGGCCGATGGATCCGGATTGGGTGCGGCTGGTCCGTGACCGGTGTCAGGAGACCGGCGCGGCGTTTTTCTTCAAGCAGTGGGGCGGAACGGACAAGAAGAAAACGGGCCGGGTGCTGGACGGCCGGACGTGGGACGAGACGCCCTGGGACCCTGCCGGGGCATCTCCAGACCTGCCCCCAAACCCGTCCACTGATCCGCTCGCCGCGCAGCGGCGGGTGCTGGGGCCCGGGGGGGATACGGCATGAGGTGCGGGGGCTGCAGCTACCTTTATTTCAAGCCGGTGGACCGGTGCCCCAAGTGCGGGCGGGAGTTAACCGGCACTCCGGGGGGCTGTTCCTCAGGGCGGCCGTACGAACCGTCTCTGCTCGAGCAGGGGCCAATCATACCCTCGCCCGGCGGAACAGCCCCCCGGGGTGCCGACGGTGACGGATTGTCGCCCGGTCCAGAACCGGAGGCGGAGAACCAGCTGGAGTGGCTGCACGACCTCGGGCTGCTGGGGAAGCTGACGGTCTGGGTGGTGGTGCGGTGCTGTCATCTGCTGACGTGGAAGCGGTTCGCCCGGGAGTTCGACGACCTGTACCGGTGCGGGAACTGCCGTCACTTCTGGCCGCGGGTCACCGTCTCGAAGAGGACGGGCAGCAAGGAGCCGGTGAAGACCGGCTGGTGTTTCGAGGCCGGGGATGAACGGGGCCGCCTGATGCGGTGCCAGGAGTTCGTGCCGGTGGAGGAGCTGGCGGAGCGGGACGCGATGCTGCTGGTGGGGTTTGCCGGGGTGGATCCGCTGGAGCTGTCGCAATACCCGAATCTGGTGAACGGGAAGCTGGACGGCCGGGAATATGTGGACGGGGTGCCGGTGGCAACGCCTCGGCAGGGGGTGCTGTTATGACGGGCAGTTCATTCATGGCCGGGGGGTACGGCGGCGGGCCGGTGGCGGCAGAGGTGCCGGTCAAAAAATCCAGGTGGAAGTCGGCGTCGCGGCGGGCCTGGGTGCGGGCGCGGGAGGCCAGACCGGAGGTGAAGGCGTATCACCGGGCGCAGGCGGCGGCCTATACGCGGGCGCAGGCGGCGCGGACGCGGGAGTTCCGGCGGCGGGTACGGGGGTGGAGCGGCCGGGAGTTCCGGGAGCAGGTGATCCTGCGGGCGCTGAATAACTTCTGGTGGGGGATGACGTGGGGGCGGGCGTGGCAGGAGGCGTCGGAGACGCTGGGGCAGTTAAGGGGGATCAGCTGATGGGACGGCGGAGATCAAGACCTTTCCGGCGGGTGGCGCGGCCGCTCAGGACGCCGGGCACGAGCCGGGTGGGGACGCCGGTGGAGCTGGAGCGGTGTTTCCGGCTGGTGGAGCTGCTCGGGCGGCGGTGGTTCGGGGTGGGGGCGCGGGAGGTGGCGGCGGAGCTGGGGGTGAGCGTGCGGACGGCTTACCGGTACCTGTCGGCGGCCGAGCGGGTGCTGCCGGTGACGCGGCGGCGGCTTCAGGGGTCGCCGCTGGGGGGGTTCGGGCCGACGATGTACGCGCTGGCGGTGAGGCCCGGGTGGGTGAAGCGGCTGGGGGATGTGACGGCGGCCCAGGCTGCGACGGCGACGCCGGCGGCCAGGAGTGCCCGGGCTGCGAAGAGTGCCAAGACTGTGAAGAAGGCGGTGGCCTGATGCCCAGGAGACTGAAAGTGCATAGGGCGACCGGGGCCGGGAATGGGCACCCCCCTGGACCTGACTTCTCAGGTCCGGTCCCCCCGTCGAGGGGGGAACAGTCCGCCCGGTCCCGGTCTTACGACCGGTTCCGGGGGTCGGCGGCGAGCCGGGGGTACGGGGCGGGGTGGGCGCGGCTGGCGAGGCAGGTGAGGCGGGAGGAGCCGCTCTGCCGGGATCCGTTCGGGATTCACAGGTCAGCGGGTAGCGGCGCGGCGTCGGAGTGTGTGGATCATATCGTGCCGAGACGGGAGTGCCTCGCGCGCGGTCTCGAGCCGGAGGCCAGGGACAACCTGCAGGCCTTGTGCAAGCGCTGCCATGACAGGAAGACGGCGACGGAGGACGGGGGCTTTGGGCATAGAAAGAAGGCGACCTGATGGCGAAGCACGACCGGCCCCGGCCGCTGACCTATAACAATCTGGCGCACCGGAAAATACTGATGGGCCTGATCTGGGAACGTGATGGCGGCTGCTGCTGGCTATGCGGCGGCCGGATCAATCCGTTCGATCCGGATACGAACCGGCGGGCTTCGCTCGATCATGTGGTGCCCCGGTCGCGCGGCGGGAACGGACATATTGGGAACCTGAAGCTGGCGCACAAGGGATGCAATGCGAACCGGGGAAGCAAGGCGCCTCCGGCCGGATCCGGGACGGAACGGAAAGAGTGAACAGGAAGGAAAGGAACGGAGATTATGAACAAGGAACGCCTGGACGAGATCGAACGGATGTGCACCGACCGGCACGCGGACCCGTATGTGAAAGCTGGCATGGCCGACGAGCTTCTGGACGCCGTGCGCGAGCGGGATAAGGAGATCGAGCGGCTGAAAGCGGCTCACGACAAAGAATGCTGTGAACTGATCGCGGAACGTGACCAGCGGGAAGAAAAGCTGGATGAAATTGCCGAGAAGATTGCGGCGATTCGCGGCATCGAACTGGGCGAACATTCCAACTGTAATGATCCCGTCGAGAACGCTCTCGAAGAACTGGCCGAAATCGCAGTGGAGATGACGGAGTTGAGGGGCAAAGACACGTCCCTCCGCGCCCGGTGCGCCGCTTTGGAGTCGGTCAGGGAGGCGGCGGAAGCGATAGCCGAGCGGTCTTTTATTTCATTCCGAAGCGGTGATTGTGCGGAAGCCTGTGAGTTCTGCAACGCAATTGAATGGAAAGGCTCCATAACACATCGTGACGATTGCGAAATTGAACGCTTCCGTTCCGCGCTGGCCCGGGCGAGGGGGAAGTGATGGGCTGGCGGCTATCCCACCGAGCCGACCAAGAGGCCCGCGTGATTGCGGACCGGCACTACAACCGGCAGAAGGGCGGGTCACCGCAGTTCGTCCCGCCCGGTCGCTGCCTTGTTCTCAAGACCCCAACGGCCTTTTGGGTCACGTCATGGCCGTTCGATGAATACGTCAAACACGCCTGGGCCGGTGCCTGGGTTTGTTCGGCCTTCCGCAACGAAGGGACCGAGCGGAGTTCCGAACTGATTATCGAGGCCGTGGCGATCACACGCTGGAAGTGGCCGAACGTGCCGCCGCTTGGGATGATTACTTTCGTTGACCGCTCAAAGGTGCGACGGAAACGGGACTTCGGCAGGTGTTACCGACGCGCTGGGTTTGTCCCGGTAGGCACCACGAAAGGCGGACTACTCGCGCTACAACTGACGCCAGACAGGATGCCGGAACCGATGAAGCCAGAAGGGGAATTGATATGACGGGTTGCGAATTAATAGCGACAGTCGTTCGGTGGACGATTGCAGTGGGGTTATTCCCTTTGTTCGCGTGTGGTGTTGTTTTTGCGCTTTGCGTCATATCCTCCCCTTGGTATCCGGTGATTAATGGATGTGCAGCTTTGTGGCGCGAACGCAAGGGCACCGGGCGCGTCCGGGTGGCGTCGAAGCGGCCTGACCAGCCCAAGAAGCAGTCGAGAGGGAGGAAGTGATGCTCGAATACATTGTAGCGATCTTGGCGGGTTTCATCGGCGGCGGGATTACTGTGGGTGCGTATATCAGCCGCTACGGCGAACTATCTAATAGCATCTGGCGGTATGAGAAGCGGTGCGAGAACTACGAGAGCGAACTGAAACACCTGAAGGAACGAATAAACGACGACAACCGGGCGCTGGCGTTCTATGCGAAAAGAGGCGCTGATAATCCGAAGGCCGGTCAGCGGCGCGGGGGGCGGGGGAAATGAGCCGCGAGACTTGCGGAACGTGTGTTTATTTCAGGCTCAATGATCCTTATTCGAGCGAAGGCAGGTGTTACCGATTCCCGCCGCAGGTAGTAGCGAACCACGGCCCCGCTTATTCGCATCGCCCGACAGTTAGCAAATTGGAAACGTGCGGAGAGCACAAAGCTGAGCCCCCAACCGCGAAGGAGCCGAGCCATGACGACTGAACTGAAACCGTGCCCCAAGTGCCATCAGACGATGGAGGTGCTTCCGCTGTCGAGCCACAAAGCACACTGGGCCAAGTGTTCGTTTTGTGATCACCTCGCGCACAACTTCAGTTTCCAATCGTATACTGATGCAGTGACGGCATGGAACAACGACCTGACGCCACCTGAGCCGTGCGACCCGGAAGCACCTGAACTGCTGCCGTGCGAACACGAACCGCGACCTGTGAAGAATCACGGCCTAAGCGACTGTCCCTATTGTGGCTCGCCCGTTGGCTGTGATGAATACCCGGCTCACCGTCACGCTATCGTGGGATTTCCAGATCATCACGGCAGTTTCGTGGCCGAGTGCCCGAAATGCCCCGCTGGGATGATCGCCGACACGCTGGACGAACTTCGTGCCGCATGGAACCGCCGCGCCGCCCCGCCCGCTCCGGAACGCAAGCCGCTGAACTGCCCGGAGTGCGGCAAGCCTCACGTTGACCGGGGCGAGTGGGCGACGAAACCGCACCATACCCACCTGTGCGAGCATTGCGGGCACAAGTGGCGGGTCGAGCCGTATACGTTCGGGGTTGAGGCGCCCGCTCAGTCGGACAGGGAGAGGGCCGAGGCGTTCATCCCGGCTCTTGAGGATGCCATCCACGCCAACCACGCTGGCGAACTTGACCGGGACGTAGCGGTGCCGTTGCTCGCCGCCGAGTTCGCCGCCGTCGGGGGGGACGCCACGAAGGCCGAGCGGGAGCGTGTATTGGCATTAGTAAAATCGGTCCGAGGGAAGACATTCGACGAAGTGGTGATGGCGGGCCTTGAGGTCGCCATCAGGGGGGAGGGTGGTGCCATGCCCCCGGTAACGGGCGGGTGAGGCTGCAGGGTGCGCCAGGCAGCGTATAGGTGCGATGGGGTGGGGGGGGGGTAAAGCCCGGGGGGGTAGACGGGAAACCCGGTTGCGCCCATTTTAACACACCACCGGAAATTTCCCAAAAAAATTGGTTGGGGGGGGGGGGGGGGGG
>CAZMGV010000013.1:0-137635 GCA_964565925.1 uncultured bacterium | reverse complement strand
ACTGGATCCAGGGCCCGCTCATCACGGTCGCCCGGACCTGAGCTCACTTCCGGCTCCGTACTCCCGGGGGACCTTTGGGGCCCTCGGTTTCCGGCTCCGGACGGAGACTTACCTACAGTTCAAAGGATAGAATATATAAACGGTATAATCAAATAAGGTGGCTTAGATGGCTTACTAAGGCATGGATATGACAGTGGAATAAATATTTTCAGCTGGCGGGGTGAGTTCCGTGCCGGCGCGGACGGCGGCGGTCCACCGCCCGGCGCAGCGCTTTCGCCATCCCGCCGAACAGCGCGCCCAGCGCCCGGCTCACCGTGTCGCGCTCGACGGGCGACTGAATTGTGCGGCAAGTGACGCCGCCGTTGGTGTCCGGCCAGATCCGGCCGGGCGTGCGCGGCGAACCCCACTCGGGCGCGGGGCGCACCCGCGGCTGGTGCCAGCGGAGGCCACTTTTGAACTGGCCGCTGTACCGGTGACCGGCAGCGGGATGAACGGAGTCAGACATGGGGGGAGGTTCCTTCTGCGCAAGTGGCTGGCGGTCACTGAGAGACCTTGCAGCCATTTTAGCATACGGACCCGAAACGACCGGTCTGTAACCCGGCGGAATCACGAGGCTGAAAATTAATTACGGGGATTCACCCCGGCTCTAATTCGATCCCTGCACGGCCTCCGGGCCCCAGCGACGTTCCCGTCACGATTCCGTCAGGCGGATAAACGGAAATTCAGTGGCGGTCCGATTTGCTCTGCTTCCAGTCCATCCAGACCATGCCGGCGCAGGCGGCGGGGAGGCTGAGAATTCCCGTTACGAAACCGATGGCGAATAGGGTGAAGCTGCTCATGGGAATGACCTCCTCGGACTCACCGGTTACCAAGCAATTCCCGGACCAACCCAAAGCATCTCCGGCGAACCGGTTTCCGCCGGCATCCGGGCAGGAAAAGCGCCTGATTCGGGGGATATCGCCGTCATTAATCAGGAAGCCTCCGGCGAATTCCGGGATATTTGGAGCACACCGTCGCCAGCGGACGACAATTCGCGGTAACTGACGCCAACTGGAACGGTTTCGCCGCAACCGCTGCGGGTGCTGCCGGACCGCGTCATCGGGTAATATTCCACCCTGCCCGCAAGTTTCCACCCGCCAAGTTCCCCGGCGGCGGTTTCGTTATATATTACCGCGACCCTTCACCAAGGAGCCGGACCGATGCCCGACTACAGCGTCAAAGGCCTCGAGGCCAATCTCGATTTTGAAAACCTGCCCTACTGGGATGTGGTGATTATCGGCGCGGGACCGGCCGGGCTCGCCGCCAGTCTCACGACAGCCCACCGCGCGCTCACGACCCTGGTGATCGAGGCCAAAGCGTCCGCGGGCGGACAGCCGCAGTTCCTCTACGCGGACAAGCGGATCGTCGACGTCCCCGGATTCCCCGAAGGTATCACCGGCGAAGAGCTGTCGCAGAGAACCTACCGGCAGGCGGCCGACGCGCTGGTGCAGTTCCGCTTCGGCGTAGAGCTGCTCTCCATCGAAGATACAGGGGAGATCGTTGCCGAAGACCCGCTGAAGCGGGTCATCACGACCCATGGCAGCTATCTGTGCCGCAAGGTGATCATCGCCTGCGGCCTGCTTCACTATCCGCGCAAGCTGCCCGTGCTGGACCGGCTGAACTCCCGCAATGTCCATTACAAGATGCCCAAGATCGGCGACTACGAGGGCCGTAACGTCGCCGTGGTGGGCGGCGGCGACTCGGCGCTCGATGCCGCGCTGATGATCCTGGGCCGGGGCGGCAAGGTCGATCTGCTGGTGCGCGAAGCCGAACCGATCGGCAAGGCGGACTCGCTGGCGCGGGTGCGCGACTCGGGCGGCGCCGTCCATACCTCGGCCGAGATCACCGCGGCGGAGTTCGCGGGTGAAGACATCCGGCTGACGCTGAACACCGGCGCGCAGATTCCCTGCTCGTTGGCCGTCGTCCAGATCGGATTCCTGTCGGCGAAGGACACCTTCGAGCGGCTGGCGCTGCGGCTGAACGAGGACGGCAGCATCTCCATCGATCCGTACTTCGAGACCAGCCGCCGGGGGATCTTCGCCGTCGGCGACGTCCACGGCGATATCAAGCTGATCGCCGTCGCGTGGGCGGAAGGGATCCAGGCGGCGATCCACGCCTTCAAGGAGATCTCGAGCCCCTACTGGCTGAACGAGAAGCGGCTGCGCGACAACAAGATCGCGCTCATGGGCGAGAAGATCACGCAGGCCGCCCGCACCCGGCCGAAGAAGGAAACGCCCGGATAAACCGCCCTGCGCCCGTTACGGCGCCGTTTCGCCTTTTATTCTTGAACATCCGTTCAAATATGATAGGTTCCGGTCCGGAGAGAGGCGCCGCACTTGTCACGACCCCGCGAATTTGAAGAAGAAGCCGTGCTGGACCGGGCCATGCCCGTCTTCTGGCGGCAGGGCTACGGCGCCACCTCGATGAAAGACATCGAGAAGGCGACGGGGCTGAAACCCGGGAGCCTGTACCTCGCCTTCGGGGACAAGCGCGAACTGTTTCTCCGCGTACTCGACCACTATATCGAGAAGATCATCTACACCCGGATCCGTCTCTACCTGTCGGGAAAGCAGAAACCGCTGGACGGCCTGCGCCGGTTCGTCCGGTCGGCGGTGGACTATGTCCAGCCGGACGTCCCGGGCTATTCGTGCCTCGTCGTGAACACGGCGGTGGAGATGGGCCGCAGCGACCCGGAAATCCTGGGCAGGATCACCGCCGCCGTGAAACGGATCGAGAAGGCGGTCACCGGAGAGCTGGAACGGGCGGTCGAACTGGGCGACCTGCCCGCCTCCACTGACGCCCGCGCGCTCGCCGGACGGCTGCTGACCGGATTCCAGGGGCTGCTCGTCATGAGCCGGGTCGTCAGCGACCGCAAGGCGCTGCGCGACTACGCCAACGGACTGCTGGGAGAGATCGCCGGATAAAGTCCCGTGATATTTTTTAGGTCTTATTTTTAGGTCCTAGTTGAACAGCCATTCAAGTCAGGAGAAGACGATGAAATTCCTCAGAACCCCCGACGAACGGTTTGCGAATCTGCCCGGCTATCCGTTCCAGCCGCACTATGTGACGGTGAAATCGGAGAACGGCGACAGCACCGGACTCCGGATGCACTACGTGGACGAAGGCCCGCGCAACGGCCCCGTCATCCTGATGCTCCACGGCGAGCCGAGCTGGTCTTACCTCTACCGGAAGATGATCCCCGTGCTCACGGCACAGGGCTACCGGGCGATCGCACCGGACCTCATCGGGTTCGGCCGCTCCGACAAGCCGGTGTCGCAGAAGGACTACAGTCATGTCCGCCACGTGGACTGGACCGGCGACCTGATCCGCCAGCTGGATCTCAAGGACGTGACCCTCGTCTGCCAGGACTGGGGCGGCCTGATCGGCCTGAGACTGGTCGCCGAACGGGGGCACGACTTCGCACGTGTGGTCGCCGCCAACACCCTGGTCCCCGATTTCCCGCGGGGCAAAGTCGGCCTGGCTGCGACCGGCACGGATATGGTGAAAGGGGTCCTGGGGTTCGGCGCGTGGTACCTGTTCTCGCAGCTCTATCCGTTCTGGACGGCTGGGCAGGTGGTCGCCCTGGGCTGTGTCCGCAAAATGCCGCCCGAAATAAAGGCCGCTTACGACGCGCCCTTCCCCGACCGCACCTACATGGCCGGAGCCCGGGTGTTCCCCCGCCTTGTGCCGAGCGACGGCGCGAACAACCGCGCCGCGTGGGAGCAGCTGATGAAATGGGACAAGCCTTTCCTGTGCGCCTTCAGCGACAAGGACCCGATCATGTCGTCGCTGGCGGGGATTTTCCCGGCGCTCGTCCCCGGCGCCAGAGGCCAGCCGCACACGACCATCCGGGGCGGCGGGCATTTCCTGCAGGAGGACAAGGGGGAGGAACTGGCGGAAGTGGTCGCCGGTTTCATGAAGCAGACTCGGTAAACCGGCCGACGGGACCGTAAAACGCGGGCCGGCGCGGGGGACACATTATTTCGGTTGACATATCTAGTGTAAATAGATATTTTGATTGAACGCTGCCTGACGCGTGCGGCCGCCATCCCCTTGGCGCCGCGAGAGGAGTGACCGCCGTGCGTTCCAATGCCGCATCCGCTCAAACACCGACTTCATCGCGTGGGGTCACTGTCGTCCCCCGCCTGCCCGACTTCGAATTCCTCGATTCGACCCCGCGCCTGTGGTTCGGCGGCCTCATCGGCCCCACCGCCCTGTACAATGTGATGTCGGTGATCGCGACCGAAGTCGAAACCTTCTTCATCCGCGACGGCAGGGAACTGCTCAAAGAGGTGAAAAACCCGGTCCTGCGGCGGGAGATGCAGGAGTTTCTCAGGCAGGAGGCCAACCATTCGCTGATTCATGCCCGGTACAACCGGCTGCTGACGGATCGCGGGTATCCGGTGGAAGAGACCCGGAGAGCCGTTCAGAAGGTACTGGGCCGTCTCGGCAAGACCACCAGCCTGCAGACCCGGATCGCGGTCGTCATCGCCGGCGAACATATCCTCGCGGAACTCGGCATGCCCATCATCGAGAATCCGGACATGATGAAAGACGCCGACCCGGTCATCCGGAACATGTTCGAGTGGCATCTCTACGAGGAGCAGGAACACAAGTCGGTCGTCATGGACGCCTACCGCGAAGTGTACGGCGACGGCCTGGACGCCTACGCGAACCGGATGCGGGCCGTACCGATCACCCTCTCCGCCCTCTATTCCTTTCTGGTTCCCTCCATCGGCCGGTTCATGCGGGCGGAACTGCACGATTCCGCCCGTGTGAGGCGCGAATGGCGCAGCCTGCTAAATTGGATGTTTCTGGAACCCGGTTACTTCCGGACTTTTGCCAAACGGATGCTGGCGTTCGCCCGGCCGGATTTTCACCCGTGGAAGTTCACGGACAACGCAGGGGAGCTCGACTCGCTCCGCAAACGCATGATCCGCGACGACTGGGTACAGGCGCCGCGCGGAGCCCAGAGGACTTCCTGACCCGCCAAAATACAGACGCCCGGCAGACACGAAGGAAGAAGGAGTCACCGAATGACCGCCACCGATACCCGCGCCGCGACCCGGAGAGCAGCATACGAGGACAACAGACTGGGACGCCTCTGGTACAACCTGATGCAGACAGGCCCGATGCTGTCGGGCGCCATCCAGCGCGGAAACGTGGCGGTGCTCCGCTCGATGCTGGGTCCGGCCTACCGGGGGCTCATCGAACAGAAGGCCCGGACGTCCGGCGACGTGGGGATGCCGCTCAACTACAGCGCCCATTTCGACCTGAACTACCGCCGGGAATTCCCCGAGATGTCGAAACTCTATGAGGCGGCGAAGACGAGCCAGTGGAACGCGACCGACGCCCTCGACTGGTCGACGCCGGTCGATCCGCTGAGCGACGAACTCCCCGTCCTGCCCGACAGCTACCTGCCGATGGCGTCACTGCCGTCCTGGAAGACGCTTTCCCGCCGCGAGCAGAATATCCAGCGCCATTCCGTCATCAGTTTCATTCTCAGCCAGTTTCTCCACGGCGAGCAGGGTGCGCTGTTCGCGGCGGCACAGGTGACCGAGGCCTCGCCCTGGATGGACGCCAAGCTCTACGGAAGCACCCAGGTGGTCGACGAAGGCCGGCATGTGGAGGTGTTCCACCGCTATCTGACGCAAAAACTGGAGAAGCTCTACATCATCGACGACAACCTCTACGTCGTGATCGACGCGCTCATGGGGGATTCGCGCTGGGACATCAAGTTCCTCGGCATGCAGATCATGATCGAGGGGCTGGCGCTGGGCGCCTTCGGAACGATCCGCCAGATCACGAAGGAACCCATGCTCCGCGACCTGCTCAAATACGTGATCGCGGACGAGGCCCGGCACGTCCATTTCGGCGTCCTCGCACTCGAGAAGTTCTACCGGAGCGAACTCGACGAGAAGGCGCGCCGTGAGCGCGAGGACTGGGCCTTCGAAGTGGCGCTGCTGCTGCGCGAACGGTTCCTGCTGCACGAGGTCTACGAGGAGCACTACGGCCACGCGATGACCCGGAAGGCCTGGGACAAGCTGGTCATGGAATCCCCGCTGATGGATTTTTTCCGTCAGACGATGTTCCGCCGGATGGTTCCCAACCTGAAGCGGATCAACCTGATGAGCGACCGGATCCGGCCTCATTACGAAAAACTCGGGTTGCTCGTTTACGAACACGGAAAATCCGCCCCGGACCTGACCGCCGAGGATCTGCTGGAAGGCTGAGCCGTCCCGGGATCGCCGTTACGGCATCGGCCATTTCTGGAGCGACTGGATAAGGGTCGTCGCCAGCGGTAGCAGATTGTCGTGGGGCCCCCAGATCTTCTGGGCGTTCTTGCCGAGTACAGAGCGGGCCGAATAGGCGAGCAGCAGCATCACGACCACTTCCCGCAGCGGCGCCCTTTTGCCGATGGGCGGTTCCACGTTATCGCGGAAATAGCTGTCGACCCGGTCGAGCATCGGGGCGATAGCTTTCACCAGCACGTCTTGCGTGGCCGGATCCTTCGTGAAGGTTTCGCTGACCACGATAGGCAGGAGCACCGACTCCCGTTTCTCGAAGGCAATCAGCTCCTGAAGCGCCTGCCGGAACTTTTCGCCCGGACTCCCCTGAACCGCGTACACCCTGTCGAGCACGGCCGTCACTTCGACCGCGAGGTCGTGAACCACGCCCTCAAAGAGCGCCTGCTTGGTCGGGAAATGATAAAGGAGCGAGGGAACGCGGATATCCACGGCTTCGGCGACTTCATCGAGCGAAGCCCGATGGTAGCCGTGCCGGGCAAAGATGGTCCGGGCCGACTTCAGGATCAGATCCCGGGTCGCCGGATGCGATTCGTTCTTTTTCGGCCTTCCGGCCTTTCGCATGCGTCGCACTGATTGAATTTCCTGATGCTCAATTATCTCTACTGCGCGCCGAAAACAAGCCTCGCGGAAACGCCAAATGTGCCGCTTTGGCACATAGGAAAAGCCATTTTTACCCTTTTCAGGTTTTTACCATTTATATCAACTGGAAGTAGATAACCGTAGACCGCGTCCGCCCTGCCGGCGCACTGTGACATGGACCCCTCAACTGCCGGTCACCCTCGACCCGGCGGGTATCCGCATACCCGGTTGCGGCCGATGATCCGGCCCTTCACCCGCAAAAACGGACGATTTCCGTTACATTTATGACGATATTCCGGCTCTGGACGGGTTTCAGCGGCTTGGCACCGGGTTTGCTTTACTCCCCCCGCGGAGGAGCAACGCAATGAAAAACCTTGAAACCGGAATCGTCCTGAACCTCGCCCTGACCGTCTGTCTGGTCCTGGCCTGTGCCCTGTTCGGCACCGGCTGCGCCATGAAGGGCGACGCGGCGTTCGCCACCTGGGAGTCGCCGTCCGATGCGCCGCCGTGCCTGAAGGACAAGGCGGCGCTCTCCTGCCGGGGCGGCCGCCTGTCGGCGGCGAACCTGAGCGGGATCACTCTGGCGGGCGGGGATTTCTCGTCGGCCGACATGCGCTACTCGGTGCTGACGGGTATCGACGGAAAGAACGCGAACTTCGAAAACGCCAACCTGGTCCGCTCGAACCTGATGAAGGCCGACCTCACCGGCGCCAATCTCCAGTATGCCGACCTGTCGTTCGCGGACCTGCGCGGCGCGGACCTGCGCCATGCGAAACTGACGGGAGCCAACCTGGGCGGGGCGGATCTGCGCGGTGCGCTGCTGGACGAACACGCGGCGCTCGATAACGTGAACCTGAACCGGGCCGTCATGCCCGACGGTTACCGGTTCGCCTACCCCGATCCGGTCGGGATGAACCCCCAGAGCGCATCGCTGTAATAGGCGGCGCTCTCTTGAACAGCCTTCTTTCGTCCCCTCAACGCACGCGAACCGGCCCCTGAAAAGGCCGGTTTGCCTGTCCGTCATTTACCGTATGATCTGAAGCACCTTGAACACAGATGATGCACATTAAATTCGGTCGAATTCATCCACTATATCCGCTATAAAACTTCTTCTGGGTTATCCGCGCGCACCGCGAATTTGTTAGGACATGAAGGAGTTTGTCCCACGTATGGAACGGCGCACTTTTCTGAAAGCTATCGGACGCACCGTCACGGGCGGAATCATTGTCGGCCTCTACGCCTGCGGAACCACCACCGCACCGGCGGACGGCGTCGACTGCGACGTCACTCCGGACGATCCCTCCTGCGCGGGCGGCGGCGTCCAACGGCTTGCCCAAACTTAATGCGCACGAGCCAGCCGGCAGACGGTTAACAGGTGAAATATCCGCCCGGTTTCTATTCCAGCTCGATTGGTGATTCTGGTCGCACGGCTTCAGTCGCCTTTGTCGGCGTAGGACTGGTCGATTGACACCGGGACGCGGAGAATCTTGTTCAGATCCACGGGCAGGCGGCTGAAGAACTCCCGGCGGAAGACGCTGACCGTGGCGTTGGTTTTCACCCACTTGTCGCACAGCTTGATCTCGACGGCGTCGGCCTTGATGTCGAAGTCGGCGGTATCGAGCACGAAGCCGCGCCCGGTCGCGACGCCGTTTCCGATCCCGACGTCGGCGCGCAGCGTCTTGAACGGTATTCCCTGCGGATAGGCCGAGAGCCTCAGGTTCACGAGGCTCGCCACCTGCGCGAAAGCCCGGTAGTCCTTGCTGATCTTCCCGTTTTCGAACTGGAGGATCAGGTTGCCGTCGGCCGTCCGGCAGAAGTCGTTCTTTCCCGACGCGACGAACTCGAGCACGCCCCGGACCGACATGGTTCCGTCGATCAGGTCCGTCGGATTGCCCAGCGCCTCCAGCATCGGCTTCAGCCAGACGCCGTCCAGCTTCGGAGCCATCCGTATGCGCCGGCCGCCGTTCCTGTCCTCGGCGCCGATCGTGAGCGTGTCGAAATCGTACCGGCCCCCGGGGCCGGCGAACATCAGCGTGTTGAAGGTGAACGCGCCGCCGCCGGTGACCGCCTGCGTATTGAGTTCCTCGAACGGCGTACGCTGGAACACGCCCTGATCCACCTTGACGATGCCGGTGAACCGGCCGCGCCTCCAGGAGTCCTCGAGATCGGGGAGCGGCGGCTCGACGATCGAGATCTCGGCCGGCTTCTGCGGGCGCGACGCGTTGACGCCTTCGCGCGCTCCGGTAAAGGCCGCCATCAGGTCGTCCAGGTTGGCGTTGGGCGCGTCGATCGTGAAGTCGCCGCGGGGCCCCTGCGGCGTGTCGGCGAACCCCGCGCTGATCTTCGCGATGCTCTCTCCGTACGAAATGCCGCAGCTGAAGCTGGACCGCTCGCCGGTGGCGTACTTGAGCGTGCAGTCCAGGTCGCGGACCGGGAGCCTGATCTCCGGCGTGCGGATCTCGACGCCCTTCGACTTGAAGAACGCGGTGCGTTTGAGCTGGGCGCCGGTGCCGCCCATGCGGCCGCTCGTGGAGTAGTTTCCGCTCACGATTCCCCTGCCCTTGATGCGGCTGGTGGAGGGCAGCACCTGCTCCAGCGCCAGATCGTCGCCGCCCACCCGCAGCTCGAATTCGGGCGTCGCACCGTTCGGATCGGACACGTTCATCCGTATCGAGAGATCCCCGGTGCCGAACTTGCCGGTGATGGGTCCCAGATCCAGGGAATCCTGCGTGAACTTGATCGGCCCCGACAGGCCCGCGAGCGCAACCGGGTAGTTCGCCATCTGCAGGCTGCCGTCGGAGAGCCGGAGTTCGCCGCCGTAGCTGTAGATATCGGCCGTGATGTCGTAGTCCACCGCCGCGCTGCCGGAGAGCGTACCCTTGCCGCCCGAGAGCGGCGCCACGACCTTCTGCACCGCCCTAAAGCCGTAGTTGGGCAGGATGTTGAGCAGCGCCGGGTACGGGAACTCGCCCGTGATGTCGAGGTGGAGTTTCGCCTGCCGGTCGATCTGGTCGAACCGTCCCGTCACGTCCACGTCCAGCGCGTCGTCCACGCGCCCGCGCAGATGATCGAAGATGAAGTTCGCCTTGGAGATGTAGAACCGCCCGTTGATCCCGCTGTAGCGGAGCCGGTCCTGCGGCAGCACGAACATGTCGAGGTCCTTCACCTCGGTGTCGATCCAGAACCGGTCGAAATCGAGCCAGGCCTCGACGCTGCCGTCCAGGCTCCGCGTCAGGCGAAGCGGCAGGAAGTTCCGGTAGTAGGTCGCGTGCCCCTGATGTTTGATATGCGAGTTGCAGTAGTCGGCCACCTTGCCGCCCATGAGCGGCCAAGGGATGTGGTTCCACTCCGCGTCCAGATCCACGTCCCGGATATGGAACTCGACCTCGAGGTCCTGGATGCTGTTGGGATCGGGCGGCTGCGAATCCGACAGCCAGCGCAGATAGGTAAGGTCCGTCGGCCCGATCTGGAAGGCGAAGCTCTCGGCCTTGAGGAACCGGCCGTCCCAGGCGAATCCGAACTTGCCGCCCACTTCCCCCGGCCTGAACCGGTCCTTGAACACATAGGGCATGTCGCCCGCCACCTCGTGCAGGTCCAGCGAGACCGAGCCCTTGACGTCGTTCCAGCGGCCGCCGGCACTGAGCGTGATGTCGCCACGGCCCGAGTCGATCCCGGCGTTGCGCACGGCGCCGATACTGGGGATGTCGAGCGACCGGATCGCCGTCTCGACATTCAGCGGCAGGGTCCGCAGGTCGAGCCCCGAAGCCGGCAGGACCGTGGTTACTTTCGTCTCGACGTCGCCCACATGCGAGTTGCTCAAGTACAGCGACGCCGAGAGCGACATGGTCATGGGCATTCCGGCCACGGGGTCCAGAAGGCCGATCTCGATACGGCGGAAGCTGTACCGGGCGGGCCGCTTGCCGTCGGTGAGCGACAGGCGGGCGACACCGCCCGTGATCTCGATGGTCCGGAACGTGAGTTCGTGCAGGATCTTCTCCACCGTCCGGTTGATGGCGTCGATATCCCGGGGCGTCTCGTCGCCGTCCAGCGGGGTTTCGAGCCCCTCCAGATACCAGTGGCCGCCCCGGTGCTCGACCGTGAAATACGGCGCGTCGACCCGCAGCGATCTCGGCGTGAACTTGCGGTTCATCAGGTCCGCCACGTCGAACGCCACGGTCACGGCGCCGACCCGGAGCAGCGTGCGCCGCCCGTCGGCGCTCAGGATCGAGATCGTCTGCGCCCGGACGCCGAGCCCGCGCGTGAAGTCGAGCGAGAGGTGTTTCATCCGGACGGGGAACCCGAGCGTGAGCGACGCCCGCTCTTCCACCTCGTGGCGGTAGCGTTCCAGGTTCAGCACCATCGGGAAGAACGCGATCGCCAGCACGGTCAGCACCAGCAGGATCAGCGTCGAAAACAGGTTGAGCTTCGGCATCCGCGGCACCGGGATGTGCGGCAGATGGAGCGGCCCTTCGCTCGCCTCGGGTTCGGGAGGCGGCGCGGCGTCCCGGTTCACCGGGCCGGAGGCCTGGGGATCGGGACTATCTGGTGGAAAGGGTTCGGAAGACATTCAGTGCATTACATCCAGCCGTTCGACCCTTCGAGACGCATCCTTCGGATGCTCCTCAGGGCGAACGGAGCGGGCAAAACCGTTCGTCCTGAGGAGCCCGCAGCGCGGGCGTCTCGAAGGATGAACGGTTCAATCGGTACCGTTTAGCCGTTCCGGAACCGCCGGGCGAGGGTCGGCAACCGGGTGCGGGCCTCATCCACCAGCCCCAGGTCCAGTGCGGCCCAGACGACCCCCTCTTCGTGGTCGGGAATATACGCCGCGCGTTCTCCCCACGGGCTGAAGATGGCGCTACCGCCGGAGAACTTGTCCCTGGGGCCGTCGCCGATCCGGTTCACGGCGACCACCCACGACAGGTTTTCGATCGCCCGGGCCCGGAGCAGCGCGTCCCAGTGCTCGCGTCTGGGTGCCGGCCACTGGGCCACGCAGAAGATCGCGTTCGCCCCGCCCTGCACCAGGCGGCCAATCCATTCCGGAAACCGGAGGTCGTAACAGATGGTCAGTCCCGCTTTCAGGCCATCGCCCATATCGGCGATCACCTGCCCGGAGCCTTCCTTATAGAAGGTGTGCTCCCCTGCCGGTTCGAACAGATGCACCTTGCGATAGGTGAGCCGGGCGCCGTCCGGTTTCAGCAGCACGCCTTCGTTATAGAAACCGGCGCCGGCGCCCCCGGCGTCCTTCACGACGAACGATCCGTAGATGGAAATTCCCTGATCCTGCGCGCGCCTCGCGAGCCTCTCGATCACCCGGGCGGTCTCCGCCGCGATCCGGTCGCCCTCGGTCTGCGAGAAGTTGGAGGTCGCCGCTTCCGGCAGCAGCGCTACCAGCGGCCGCTCGCCGGGGAGCTGGTCCAGCAGCCGGAAAATCGTGGCCGTGTTCTTCGCCACGTCGCCCCGGATGACGTCGTACTGGAGAATCGCGGCGGTGTGGGTGGATGACATGGAGATCATTCTGGCATTAACGGACGCGGGTTCAAATCCATGTCCAGTTTGGCGGAAACTGTCCCCACTCCCTCCTTGCGCCGCCCCGCCGCCCGTCCTATGAACAGGGCCATGCTGCGCACCCTCACCGAAGAACAGAAGCTCCTCCGCCAAGCCGTCAAAGACCTCGTGGACCGCGAGATCGTCCCCCATGCGGGCGACTGGGACGAGCGGCAGGAGTTCCCCGGCAAGGTGTTCAAGCAATTCGGCGAGATGGGCATCCTGGGCATGATGGTGCCCACCCAGTTCGGCGGTTCGGGCATGGACCCGGTCGCGGTCACCATGATCCTTGAAGAGGTCGCCCGGGGCTGCGCGGCGACGGCGCTGTCCCTGGGTGCCCACTCGGTACTCTGCACCAACAACCTGTACCGCAACGCCAGCGACGTTCAGCGCAAGAAATACCTCCCGGATCTCTGCACCGGCGCCAAATACGGCGGCGTGGCGATCACGGAACCGGGCGCGGGCAGTGACGCCGTGGGCATGAAGACCCGGGCCGTCAAAAAGGGCGACAAATATATCCTGAACGGCACCAAGATGTTCATCACGAACGGCCCCATCGGCAGCACGTTCGTGGTGTACGCCAAAACCGGCGAGGCGGACTCCAAGAACCTGTCGACGTTTATCGTCGAGAGCGGCTTCCCCGGATTCCGCGTCGGCAAGAAGCTGAACAAGATGGGGATGCGCGCGTCCCCAACCTCCGAGCTGATCTTCGAAGACATGGAAGTGCCGGTCGCCAACCGCATGGGCGAAGAGAACCAGGGCGTTGCACAGCTCATGCGCGGCCTCGACATCGAGCGCGTCACGCTGGCCGGTATCTCCGTCGGCATCGCGCAGGCGTCGGTCGACGAGGCGAAGAAATACGCCCTCGACCGCAAGCAGTTCGGCAAGGCCATCGGCGAGTTCCAGATGGTGCAGAAGATGCTCGCCGACATGCTCACCGAGACCGAAGCGGCCCGCGCGCTTGTCTACGCCGCCGCCGAGGCGGTCGCCTCGGGCCGGAAGATTGCCAAGGAGGCTGCCATGGCGAAGCTGTTCGCCTCGGAGGCCGGCACCCGCGCGGCCATGAACGCCGTGCAGATTCTGGGCGGCTACGGCTACATCAAGGAGTTCCCGGTGGAGCGGTTCGCCCGCGACGCCAAGCTGATGGAAATCGGCGCGGGAACCAGCGAAATCATGCGCATGATCATCGCCCGCGAGATGATGGCGGAATAAGACGAATGCCGCTTATTGAAATCCTCGGCCAGGAACCGGCCGTCTCGCAGCTGCGGAGTTTTCTCCGCGGCGGGCGGGTGCCGCACGCGCTCCTGTTCCTGGGCCCTGACGGCACCGGACGGCGGCTCGCGGCGTCCCGGATGTTCCAGGCGTTCGCCTGCGAGAAGCGGGGCCGGGACGGATTTCCGGCGGACGACGCCTGCGGCGCCTGCAACTCCTGCCACCGGATCGCGCTGCATGTGAGCGGCGAGGCGGGCGCAGGCTCCTACCCCGACCTGCATCTGCTGGAACCGGGCGGCAAGGGAACGATCGACAATATCCGCGAGATCATCCGTTCGCTCTCCATGCGGACGTTCGCGGGCGGCGCCAAAGGGATGATTCTCGACCCGGCCGACGACATGCGGGCCGAGCACGCCAACATCCTGCTGAAAACCATCGAGGAACCACCCGAGAACACCATGATCCTGCTGATCGGCGAGAGCCGGTCGCAAATACTTCCCACCATCCTTTCGCGCTGCATCCCGGTGCGTTTCAGGCCGCTCGATACCGAACTGGTCGTGAAACAGATCCTCGCCAAGCCGCCTGAGGGAATCACTGTGACGCCGGAGCAGGCCCGCTGGGCCGCCACGCTGGCGCAGGGGAGCCTCGGCCGGGCGCTGAAACTGCTGGACGGCGAGTTCCCGCGCCTCGAAGCGCTGGCCCACGACGCTATAGAAGAGGAAATCACCCGGAAATCGGATCTCGGCGACTGGAGCGGCCGGATCGCGGGGGAGTTCAAGGGAAGCCGCCAGGTGTTTATGGAGTGGCTGGACCTGCTGATTCTGATCCACCGGGCTGCTCTGGGCGCGGGCCAACGCGGCGGGACGCTCCCGGGCGGCCTCGGCCGGGACGCCGACCGCCTCGCCGGGCACTACGGCCCGGACGACCTGGCCGACCGGATCGACGCGATCCTTAAAATACGTCGGGCCATCGACGTCGCCTCCCACTTGGAAATCTCCATCGACAAGCTCATGATCGACCTTCGCGAATAACGACCATGCCTATCGAACTGGACATCTCGGCCTTCGAGGCCGGCCCGAAACCGTCGGAAATCATCCCGGAAGGTATTCTCCGCAAGGGGGAGATCGTCGGCGTGCGGCTGCCCGGCAGCCACCGTGTCGAGGAGTTCTTCCGCAACCAGATCGACGTGGAGATCGGCGACCTCGTGGTCGTCAACACCGCCAACGGCCACGAGCTGGGCCGGGTGGTGAACATGGTCCGCTACGGCTGGCGCGAGAACACCGGCGGCCGCAAGGTTCTCAAGAAAGCCCTTCCCGAGGACGCCGCCCACAACGAGCGGCGCACGCAGCGCGAAGCCGATTTTTTCAAGATCGCGCTGGAACAGCTCGCCGAAATGAAACTCGACGACGTGATGAAGCCCGTCACCCTCGAGATCAACTACGACGGCGCCGGTGCGCGGCTCTATTTCGCCGCCGAAGAGCGCGTGGATTTCCGCGATCTGGTGCGGGTGCTGGGCCACCGGTTCCACATGCGCGTCGAGATGCGGCAGGTGGGCCCCCGCGACCGCGCCGCTCTGGCGGGCGGCTACGGCCTCTGCGGGCGCGAACTTTGCTGTTCGAGCTGGCTGGGCGGGTTCCCGGCCGTCTCGGTGAAGCAGGCCAAGAACCAGAACCTCGCTCTCGACCAGTCGAAAATCACCGGCCAGTGCGGACGACTTTTGTGCTGTCTCTCCTACGAGGACGAGCAGTACAAGCAGCTCAACAAGACGCTGCCCAAGCGCGGGTTCAAGTTCGTGCTGGACGGCATGAACTACATGGTCATCTCGACCAACCCGCTGCTCCGCAAGGTGCTCGTGGAGAGCGCCGAGCGCAAAGCCCATTTGATCGACGCCGAAGCGTTCGACGCCGTCATCATGAAACAGGGCGTGAAGCTGATCTCGCAGCCCAACTACCTGGTCGGCGAAGCCAAAACCGCCGCCCAGGCACGTGCGGCCTCGGAAGTGTTCCCGCCCGAAGGCACCGCCGCCGACGCCGCCCACCATCATCAGCACGCTCCTGTGCAGGACGTGACCGACATGGAAGACGACGACGTGGCGGCCGAGCACCACGACAAGTCAGCGGAACACCGGGGTCCGGCACCCGCGCAGGTGGAGTTCCAGTCGCCCGGCACCGTCCGCGATGACGAGCGTGAAGATCAGGGCGGTGAAAGCGGCCAGCCCGTCCGCAACCAAAGCCACGGTCAACCCCGGCAGAACCGTGACATCCGGCAAGGGCAGTCGCGCGACGGCGGCAACCGTCCTCAGGGACAAGGCGGCCAGAGCCAGCCGGGCCAGGGCCAACCGGGTCAGAACCGGGGCCGGCGTCGCGGACGCGGCCGCGGTCGCGGCGGCAACCGGGGCCCGGGCGGTTCCGGCGGCCCCCAGCAGTAGCTGCTTAATAAGGCAATCCGGTTGTGACGGCGGCCCTATCCTTGCCGCTGGTTCAAGCATCTGACACACCGCCTGCCCGCAGCTTCATCATTCGGTCTGTCCCGCAAACATTGTTTCCACCGCCATTTCGGCCGGAATCCCCGCGAATATCGCACACAAACCTGTTGGCACACCTATTGCTCTTAGACCGGTAAGCCGCTCGCGCAGGCGCGACGGTAACCAGCAGATCAAACCGCGAGGTCCAATGACGGGCCTCCAGGTCGAAGGACAAAGGCGTCCGGACGCGCGAAACAGTTTCGCTGCGACGGGCGCCTTCAGATTTTGGATGAAACCAGGAGAACTACCGATGCGCAAAAAACACACCACCAGATCAGCAGGCAGATCAGCAGGCAGCCCCTCGGGTTTCAGCCGCCGCAAGTTCATGAAGGCGGCCGGCACGGCCCTGCAGGGCGCGGCGATCCTGTCGCTCGTGCCGGCCGGGATACGCTCGAAGGCGTGGGCCGCCGGCAGCGACGCGCCCGAGAAAACCGATCTCACCGTCGGCTTCATTCCGCTCACCGACTGCGCGTCCGTGGTGATCGCGTCGGAACTCGGGTTCGACAAGAAATACGGCATCAAGATCACGCCGTCGAAGGAAGCCTCCTGGGCCGCAGTACGCGACAAGCTCACCAACGGGGAGCTGGACGCCGCTCATGTGCTTTATGGAATGGTGTATGGCCTCACGGTGGGGATCGGAGGTCCCCAGAAGGACATGGCCGTCCTGATGAGCCTGAACCGCAACGGGCAGGCGATCACCCTCTCCAGCCAGCTCAAAGACGCCGGAGTCACCGACGGCGCGAAACTGAAAACCGCCGTGATGAAGAAGGACCGCGAATACACCTTCGCGCAGACCTTCCCCACCGGCACGCACGCCATGTGGCTCTACTACTGGCTCGCGGCCAACGGGATTAATCCCTTCACCGACGTCAAGGCGATCGTCGTCCCGCCGCCCCAGATGGTGGCCAACATGCGCATTGGCAATATGGACGGCTTCTGCGTCGGCGAGCCGTGGAACGCCCGCGCGGTGATCGACAAGATCGGCTTCACGGCGACGACGACGCAGGGGATCTGGAAGGACCATCCCGAGAAAGTCCTCGGCACATCCGCAGACTTTGTGAAGAAGAACCCCAACAGCACGCGGGCGCTGATCATGGCGGTGCTGGATGCGGCCCGTTACATCGACACGATGGCAAACCGCGCCAAGGTAGCCGAGATCATCTCCGCCAAATCGTATGTGAACACCGACAAGGAAGCGATCACCGGCCGGTTCCAGGGCGAATACGACGACGGGCTGGGCGCACCGGTACGCAAGGACCCCGACTACATGAAGTTCTTCGACGAGGGAGCGGTCAGCTTCCCGTGGCTCTCCGACGGCATGTGGTTCCTCACGCAGCACAAGCGCTGGGGACTGCTCAAGGCCGATCCGGACTATCTGGCTGTCGCCAAGAAGGTGAACCAGATCGACCTGTACACGCAGGCCGCCACGCAGCTCAAGATCGCGGTGCCCAAGGACCCGATGCGCAGCTCGAAACTGATGGACGGCGTCGTATGGGACGGCAAGAACCCCGCGGCCTACGCGGCCGGGTTCCCCGTCCACGGGTAAAACCCCGGCAACCATGAGCGACCCAGGAGGTAATTTCATGAAACCGGCACTCGCAGCGATCGAAACCGATACAGACCGGGGCAGCACCCGCCCTGCCCCGGCGCTCAAGACCTTGCCTCCCGTCTACGCGCCGCCCCCGGATTTCCCGGCCCCGGTGAAACGGGCCTTCGGTATCCTGCGGGAGTTCGCCGGATCGCTCGTCCTGCCGGCCGCGGGGCTTTTCCTATTCGTCTGCGTCTGGGGCGCCGTCTCCGCCGGACGCCACGAACTTCCGGGGCCGCTCAAGACCTGGCACTCGGCCGTCGAACTGTTCAGCGATCCGTTTTACCGCAAGGGCCCCAACGATCAGGGGATTTTCTGGAACATCCTGAACTCGCTCCGGCGTGTCGGGATGGGTTTCGGCATGGCGGCGCTCGTCGGGATTCCGGCCGGATTCATTCTCGGCCGTTCGGACGCGCTCAGCCGGCTGGCGGCACCGGTAATAGGGCTTTTACGCCCGGTGTCGCCGCTCGCGTGGCTCCCCATCGGGCTGCTCGTTTTCAAGGCGGCGCAGCCCGCCGCCATCTGGGTGATTTTCATCTCGAGCATCTGGCCGATGATCCTGAACACCTCGATGGGCGTGAAACTGGTCCCGCAGGACTATCTGAACGTCGCGAAGATCCTGAACCTTTCGGAATGGCAGGTCACCCGGAAAATCCTGTTCCCGGCGGTGCTGCCGCACATCATCACGGGCGTGCGGCTGTCGATCGGCGTCGCCTGGCTCGTGATCGTCGCCTCCGAGATGCTCACGGGCGGCGTGGGGCTGGGGTTCTGGGTCTGGGACGAGTGGAACAACCTGAACGTCGAGCACATCATCATCGCGATCTTCATCGTCGGATCCATCGGGCTGCTGCTGGAACAGGCGCTGCTGCTGGTGGCCCGGCGTTTCGCCTACTGACACTTCCGGCGCACAAACGTAAAGGAGTCCAAGCATGCTCAACCCGGACAAATACCTGAGTGTCGAGAACCTGCAGGTGAGTTTCGAGACGCCGCAGGGGAACTACCTCGCCGTCGACGACGTCACGTTCCATATCAAGAAGGGCGAATTCGTCTCGATCATCGGCCATTCGGGCTGCGGCAAGACGACGATCCTGCACGCCATCGCCGGACTCTCGCCGGTGACCCGGGGCGGCGTGCTGCTCGAAGACCGCGAAGTGACCTCCCCCGGCCCCGAGCGGGCGATCGTCTTCCAGAACCATTCGCTGCTGCCCTGGCTGACGGTCTACGAAAACGTCCGGCTCGCGGTCGATACGGTGTTCGCCCGGAAAAAATCGCCGGCGGAACGTGACGAGTGGACGCTGCACAACCTCGATCTGGTCCACATGCTCGAAGCCGCTCACAAGAAACCGGGCGAGATCTCGGGCGGCATGAAGCAGCGGGTGGGAATAGCAAGGGCACTGTCGATGGAGCCCAAGGTGCTTCTGATGGACGAGCCGTTCGGCGCGCTGGACGCGCTCACCCGCGCCCACCTGCAGGACACGGTGATGGAAATTCACGCCCGGCTGGGCAACACCGCCGTCATGATCACCCACGACGTGGAAGAGGCGGTGCTGCTCTCCGACCGCGTGATCATGATGAGCAACGGCCCGTCGGCCACGATCGCCGACATCCTGACGGTCGGACTCGCCCGCCCCCGCCCCCGGCTCGAACTGGCCTCGAACCCGGAGTTCAACGGCTACCGCTCGAAGCTGCTCAAATATCTCTTTGAAACCGAGAACCGCCGCAACGCCCCGCGCACCCCCGCCGCCCTGCTCAAGCCGGTGGCGGCGCCAGTGGTTACGACCGGGACTGTGGAAGCGCGGGGATAAACGCCCGGAAACCTACGACAAAAACTTCTTCGGGTGTTCCAGCTTCTCCGGCAGGTAGGTGTCGATCACGAAGTTGAGGCCGTGCTTGGAGAGCGCCTGCTGCTCGACGCGCTGGCCCTTCTTGAGCATCTTCTCGACGGCGGCCGCCCAGTCCTTGTGCTCCTGGAAGAACGGGTCGTTCTTGATGGCGTCGCGGGCGCGCTTGATGTCGACTTCCTTTAGCGGGTGCGTCGGCAGCTTGTAGGTGTCGATGTCGTCCGGCGTGACACCGAGGTAGCTCGCATTCGGCACGCAGAAATATTCGTTCAGGTGCGCGTTGTTGCCCGAGCCCACCTTCAGGGTCCGGTAGATGTTGGCATAACCGTAGGGATCGCCGTCGGTGAACACGTAGACGGGCAGCTTGAACTTGTCGGCCACCCGGCGGGTAAACCGGCGGACCGAGCGCGACGGCACGCCCTGCATGGAGACGAGGATGCATTTGCGCTTCTGCCAGAACTTGTGCTCGTTGAGGCGCTCGAACATACCGGACGTCTCGATGGCGAGAATGAACTTGGCGTCGGACTCGAAACCGAGGTCCTCCACGGAACTGGGGATCGCGTAGGAACCCTTGATGTACTGCGTGCAGTCGATCCGGTTCTGGCGGCCGGTTTCAGCGTCCGTCTCGATGACCGTCAGCTGGCCGCTCACGCTGCCGCCGTGCTCGTCCGGGCGGAACCCGAGCTGTTCCTTGTTCACCCCGAACAGCCCTTCGAGGTCGTCCATGATCGTGTCGGACTCGGACTGCTCGTGGCAGCCGGCCTCGCCCCAGTTCTTGGTCTGGTAGTAGGCGTCTCGTTTGGTGGCGAAGTCGCGGGTCTCGATCAGTTCCTTGGAGAGCGCCAGCATGCGCAGCGTCTGGGCGAAGGTCTTGATCGTGTTGACGGACATGGTCCGCTCGATCTCTTTGCCCTTCATGACGAAGTGGCCCATCTTCTTGCTGAACGAGACGTTGGAGAGCGACCGCATGGGAAACTTCATCTTGGGCGCGCGGTTTTTCAGGATCGTCTGGTAGATCCCCTGGCTCTTGTCCTCCATCTGCGCGATCATCTTCTTGCCTTCAGGCGTCGGCTTTTTGGGCCGCGTGCTGGCGGTGATCGTTCCGGTGTCGGTTTTCTTCTTTTTAGCCATGACGGATGGGTCTCTCCCGGCGGTGCCTGGTAGCCCTCAAGCCGTGCCGCGCGGGAATGAGCCGTTATTCATACCCCATCGGGCGGAAGGGTCAAACGGCGGGGACTGTCAGGCCGCCTTCGCCTTGAGTGAAATCTTGAACTGAAGCGCCGAACAGATCTCGATCAGCTTGTCCACGGTCATATGCCCCACTTGCCCGGAAAATATCCGGGAAACGCGGTCCTGCGTGAGACCGGGCACCATGCCAGCCAGCTTGCGCTGGCTGATTCCGTGTTCCGAACAGTAATGTTTGATCGTACCGACCAGTTCCGATTTCACCCGGAATACCTGGTAGTCGATCCCCCAGTCTCGGGCGACTTCTTCCAGATTCTGCGGTACCAGTTTCTCTTTCTTCATGGTTTGATTCTCCGTATCCTGAGCCGGATGGTTTCCTTCTCGCGACCCTGAAGCTCCTGCGACTTCTTGTGGAAGGCATGGACCAGCACGAGGTCTCCGTTCCGGATAATTGTCGAGATCGCTCTCCAGTTACCCCGGTGGTCCTTCACCCGGAATTCCTGAATCTTTGTCTGGCGATCAATAGCGAACGTCTTGAATTCCTTCCGGCTCATCGTCCCGCCCTGTGCAAATCGCGAAATCAGCGAGAAGATATCCTCGCGGGTCTCCACCGGGAACTCCATAATCTCTTTCCGGAACTGATCGAGCTGAATGATCCGCACGTGTGATAGTATATTTACTGTCAGCCCAAAGGTAAAGGACAAAACTCACTGTTCTACTGGGGTGATCTCCTGTCACCTTCCGGCTGACGTTCTACTGTCCTGTCCGCTTGCCGCGTATGGCCCGTGCGCCCTACGCTGGATCCCAGGGCGCCGTACTCCGCGCCGGGTTCGCCCCCGGTCCGAGACAGCAGCCCGTAAGGAAACCACCCCGATGCCCACGCCGCTGTCCACTTCCCGGTCCGCCGCCGAAATCGACTACAAGGAATACTCCTTCGCCGAAGAGCCGTACTACCGCGCCATCGGCGACGAGGTGCAGCTGTTCGAGGCCGCCTACAAGGCGAAACTCCCGGTACTTCTCAAGGGCCCCACCGGCTGCGGCAAGACCCGCTTCGTCGAGTACATGGCGTGGAAGCTCCAGCAGGCGTCCAAGGGCAAGAACGTCCCGCTCATCACCGTCGCCTGCCACGAAGACCTCACGGCGAGCGACCTGGTCGGCAAGTTCCTCATGAAGGGGGACGAGACGGTCTGGGCTCCCGGCCCGCTCACCAAGGCGGTCGAGATGGGCGCCATCTGCTACCTCGACGAGGTGGTCGAGGCCCGCAAGGACACGACGGTCCTCATCCATCCGCTCACCGACCACCGCCGGATGCTCCCGCTGGACAAGAAGGGCACGATCATCGAGGCGCACCCCGACTTCCTGCTCGTGGTCTCCTACAACCCGGGCTACCAGTCGGTGTTCAAGAATCTGAAGCAGTCCACCCGCCAGCGGTTCGTGGCTATCGAGTTCGGCTTCCCGCCGGAGGGTGCCGAGACCGAGATCATAGCCCACGAGACGGGTGTCCCGAAAGCCGACGCCGAGCGGCTCGCCCGGCTGGGCGCCAAGGTCAGGAACCTCAAGCACCAGGGTCTCGAAGAAGGCGTATCCACCCGCCTCCTTATCTATGCCGGCAAGCTCATGGCGGGCGGCATCAGCGCGCGGCGCGCCGTGCGGATGGCGCTCACCGAAGCGCTGACGGACGACCCCGATGTGCAGACGGCGCTTGAAGACCTCGCCGCCGCCGTGATGGGTTGACCTTCGTTCGTGGTGAGCCTGTCGAACCACAAGGGACGGGCGAAACGGTAACCGAGTGAACGACTTCCTCTACTCCAAGTGGCTGAAGATACTCGTGGCGCGGTCGGAGACCGTGTCGGGGATCGAGATCCCGTATCTGGATCCTTCCGAGCCGAAAGTCTCGGCGATCCTCGCCGGCGCCGAGAAGATCGACGCCACGTCGCGCCGGGCGGCCTTTGAATACCTCGCCCGTGCCCCGCACCTGAATATCCCGGCCGACATGCTGCCGCTCATCGCACAGGTGGCGGCCGATACCGGCAAACTGAACTCCGACATCGCCGTCCACGTGGTGAACGCGGCGTCGGAACTCTCGGAAGAGATCACCCCGGCCCAGTTCCGTGAATGGTCGGCATCGGTCGTCAAGGTGACCGAGGAACTTCCGCGCGCGGCGGTGGCCGTGCTCCGGTGCAGCCGCCACTTCTACCAGTTCCCCCGGCGCGTGACGCTGGACAACTGGATCGCGGGCGGGCGGCGTACCTGGCAGCTCGGCTGGCAGACCTACGGGATGCTCGAAATGATCCTCGATGGCGCGGCCGAGGCGGCATCGTTCCTGCCCGACCGGAGCTTCCAGTTCTGGTGCGAGACGGCGTCGCGCCTCGCGTTCCGGGCCGGAAGCCTCGCACAGGATTTCTGCGGCGAGCCGCTCGACACAAAACTGCCGGAAACAATCCAGAGCGCGCGACTCGAACTGCTCGCCGCCGTCGCCACGCATCATCCGGAAAAATTCATGGAATACCGGCGGCTCACCGCCGACTGCATCAGACGGCTGTCCGGAAAGTTCCGGGTGATCGCGCCGATTCTCGCGCAGCTCGTGCTGACCTCGTCGGAGGGCTGCGCGTCGGTG
This sequence comes from uncultured bacterium, assembly GCA_964565925.1. Lineage (GTDB taxonomy): Bacteria > JAGRBM01 > JAGRBM01 > JAGRBM01 > JAHCIT01 > CAZMGV01. Next base: position 114,198 of record CAZMGV010000013.1, on the reverse strand, counting down.
ATGCGCAAGATGCTCGCCACCGCCGACGACTCGGACCTGGCCGGCCCGGGCGACCAGCGCTACGAGCAGGTCGCCGCCGCCGCACGGCGGATCATGCAGGTGTCTCCGCAGGCGGCGCTGGGACTGCTTGAATCGATGGCCGAAGTGCTGCGTCTGGTCGGCCCGGACGAGTTCACCCAGTGGGTGGAAGACGGCGAGCGGCTGCTGGCCGGAAGTCCCGTCCGCGCCGAGGCGCATTTCAAGCTGTCCTCCAAATCGGCCCGGGCCTCGCTGGAAGCGTATGTTCAGGGGGTCAGGTTCGAGGAGATCACCCGGTCGCTCCGGCTTTACGCGCAAGGTCTGACCGGCCGCGAAATCCCGCTCGTGCCGCTCGACTGGCAGAAGGGCAAGCTCCTTCCCACGACCGACGGCGAGAAGATCTATCTGCCAGCGCTGGTGTTCGAGCACGGCTCCCGCGACGCCAACCGGCGGGTGTTCCGGGTCATGTGCGCACACCAGTGCGGGTTCTTCGAGTTCGGCACGTTCGAGTTCCAGCTCCAGAAGATGGCGAAACTGCGGAGCTGGATCATCAAGGTGACCGACTATTCGAAGGGCGGACCTATAGGCGGCAGCGACCTCGACAAGTTTTTCGTCCAGTTCCCGCGCATGCAGCTGGCCAAAGATCTCTTTTTGCTGCTCGAGAACTACCGGATCGACGAAGCGATAATCGCAAACTATCCGGGACTGCGCGACGACATCGGCTGGCTCCGCACAACCGAACTCGCGCGCCGGTCGCTGACCGGAGGAGTGGGCGAGCGGCGGTTCACCCCCGTGGGCGCGCTGGTCGAACTGGCAGTCCATCTGTCGCTGGGGCGCGAGACGCTGGTCGCCGAAGGCGAGACCGACGAGACCATGACGCCCGAACGGATGGAGATCGAGGAACAGTTCCAGAACCTGCGGGCGATGTTCGTGGAACTGAAACGCCCCGACACCACCGTCGAGCACAGCGCCGTGAAGACGGCCGAGATCTACCGGCTGTTTTCCATGCTGCTCGATACCCGCGTCAGCCAGCAGATCGAGGACGAACTGGCCGAGGGCGAAGAGGCTACCGGCGAAATGACAGAGGAAGCGGGTGAGGCAGGCGAACCCGATCCCGATCAGCCCATGGCGAACGCTCCGCCCCGCTCCGGCAAGGGTCCGGACCGCAAGGCTCCCGACTTCGACGGCGACTACGACAAGGCCGAGCCGGTGCGCTTTCACGGCGAGCTGAACCCCGAGGAGATCCAGCGCCGATTCCAGGCGGACGGCGCCATCGACATCGTGAAGCGGCTCATGGGCACCATCGAGATGATGAAGCCCGAGGAGATCGCCTCATGGCTGGGCGACGACGAGCTGAGTTTCCTGCCGATGGGTCCCGACGAAGAAGCCGGCGGACAGGGGCTGTTCGCGTCCATGTTCGACATGGACCGTGTGAAGCAGACCGCCCGCGAGCACCCGGACCAGATCCCCGAGCTCCTGCAGGAGTTCCAGCAGGAGATCAAGCGCATGGCGCGGCTGGACACGCTGGACGAGCGGTACGACGACGCGTTCCGTTACGACGAGTGGGACCACAAGTTGTCCGACTACCGGCACGCCTGGTGCACGGTGCGCGAAAAGACCGTCGATAACGAGAACACCGAGTTCGTGGACCGGGCGCTGGCCGAAAACGCCGGACTGATTTCCAAGGTGATCCGGCAGTTCGAGGCGATCCGTCCCGAACTGCTCAAGAAGGAATACCGCCTGCCCGACGGCGAGGAGATCGACCTGAACACGGTGGTCGAGGCCATCGCCGACAAGCGGCAGGGGCTCCCCATGCCGGAGCGCATCTACACGCAGCGGCGCAAGCAGGAGCGCGAGGTCGCCGCGCTTTTTCTGATCGACATGAGCGCGTCCACCGGTGAGAAAGTCCCCGACGACGAGCAACCGCCCGCCCCCACCATGGCTGCCAGCGCAGCGGCGCCGAAACCGGATTCGAAAGAGGCCACGACCGGCCTCTGGAGCGATCCCCGGTTCGGGAATTTGCCCGCCAGTCCCGTTCAGGAAGGGGCCTTCGCGGCGAAGAAAACCGTCCTTGATCTTCAAAAGGAAGCGCTGGTCGTCATGAGCCAGGCGCTCAACTATCTGGGCGACGACTACGCCATTTACGGCTTTTCCGGCTACGGCCGCGACCGCGTGGACGTCTACAAGGTGAAGGAGTTCGGCGAGGCGTATTCCGAGAAGGTGAAAGGCAAGATCGGCGGCATCAAGCCGCAGCAGTCGACCCGCATGGGCGCGGCGATCCGCCACTCGATCGAGAAGCTGCGCGGCATGGAGGCGCGGTACCGGACTTTAATCATGCTCTCGGACGGCTACCCGCAGGACTCCGACTACGGCGAGGACCGCACCGACGAGAACTATTCGTTACTGGACACTCGGCTGGCCCTTGAAGAAGCCACCCGCGCCGGCGTCCACACCTTCTGCATCACCGTGGACAAGGCCGGTTACGACTACCTGAAACAGATGTGCCCCGAGGACGCCTATCTCGTCATCGACCGGATCCGCGACCTGCCCGTCGTGCTGCCGAGGGTGTACAGGTCGATCACGCGGTAGAGATCAGATTATCTAAACCCCTTCCTTTCCCGGTTTCCCGCCCTGAATTTTACTCTGTCACTACCCGGCACACACCTGTGGCACGCTTTTGCAGTGGAAATGGGTCCACCCCAGTGCCTGAAAAGGCGGGAGAGAAGTCATGCCCCCTCAATCCAAGATCAGCCGCCGCCTGCATGTCTACCCCGCCATCGCCTTCTTCTCGTGGGCCAGTTTCACGCGGATGTTGACGATCTCGACGCCCAGCGAGAACGCCATGGCGAAGTAGACGTACCCCTTCTCGACGTGCTTGCCGAGCCCTTCCATGACCAGCATCACGCCGATCATGAGCAGGAACGACAGCGCCAGCACTTTCAGCGTCGGGTGGTGTTCGATGAAGTCGCTGATGCGGCCCGAGAACACCATCATGACGGCGACGGCGATCACGACGGCGGCGATCATCACGTAGAGATGTTTCGCCATGCCGACGGCCGTGATAACCGAGTCCAGCGAGAACACCATGTCGATCACGGCGATCTGGGCGATCACGCCGGAAAAGCTCGCAGCCAGGTTCTGCCCGGAGATGTGCCCCTTGGGGCCTTCCATCTTTTCATGAATCTCGTGGGTCGCCTTGCCCAGCAGAAACAGCCCCCCGATCAGCAGGATCAGGTCGCGGCCCGAGACACCGTGATCCAGCAGCGTGAACAGCGGCGTGGTCAGCCGGGCCACCCAGCCGATGCCCAGCAGGAGCAGGATCCGGGTCCCCATGGCGACCGACAGCCCGATGCTGCGCGCGCGTGGCCGCTCGGCCTCCGGCAGCCGGCCCGTCAGGATCGCGATAAACACGATATTGTCGATGCCCAGCACGATCTCGAGCGTCGTCAGGGTGACCAGGGCGATCAGGTTCTCGGCCGTCAGCAGTCCGTCCATGTGGAAATCCTCGCCCGGTCCAAGTAATTAACGCTCTGGAACCAAATCAACCGCCAGTCACATTAATGCCAATATTTGCGGCTTGACGGCTTCCGGCCGGCCCCAGAGGCGGCGGAGTGTGCATGTCCGATCTCAACGGCAAAACCGCCAGAAACGCACGGCAGCGCCGCCGCGAGCGCAAGCGCCTGATCAGGACGGCGCCGGGCACCTCGCCCGGCGTGCTGATCCCCTATCCCGACGCCGAGACATCCCGAATTATCGTCACGGCCTACGGTCCGGACGGCATCGTCGAAAAGGACGTCGCCGACCCGCGCGAGGTGAAGCCGCTTTCGGCGTCCCACCGGGTCACCTGGGCGCACGTCATCGGCACGCGGGACACGAAAACGCTGCAGGCAATGGGCGAACAGTTCGGTCTCCATCCGCTGGCGCTCGAAGACGTCGCCGACGGCAACCAGCGCCCGAAGGTAGAGCATTACGGCGATCTGGTCTTCATGGTCGTCCGCCTTCCCGGCCGCGCGGGCACGTTCGAAACCGAACAGCTCAGCGTTTTTCTCGGCAACGGCTTCGTGGTCTCGTTCGAGGAGCGCAGCCCCGATAGTCTCGAGTCGCTGCGCAACCGGATCCGCGCCCCCGGCAACCGGCACCGGCTGAACGGTCCCGACTACCTCGCCTACTCGATCCTCGACACGGCCATCGACCGCTACTTTCCGCTGCTCGAGCAGTTAGGCGAACGGCTCGACACCCTGGAGGACGAGGTCGTCATGAAACCCACCCGGCGAACGGTCGAACGGATCCACTCCGAGAAGCGGGACCTGATGACCCTGCGGCGCGTGCTGTGGCCGATGCGCGACGCCATGAGCACGCTGCTCCGGGAGGATCACGCGCTCATCAGTCCGCAGACCCGCGTCTACCTGCGCGACTGCGCCGACCACACGGTACAGGCGCTCGATCTCACGGAGACCTACCGCGAACTGGGTTCCGACCTCATGGACATCTATCTCTCGAGCGTCAGCAACCGGATGAACGAGATCATGAAGGTGCTCACGATCATCTCGACCATCTTCATTCCGCTCAACTTCATCGCCGGTGTCTACGGTATGAACTTCGATCCGCACTCGTCCCCGTGGAACATGCCGGAACTCGAGTGGAAATACGGATATATGTTTACCCTGTCGGTCATGTTCGCCGTCTCCATGGGGCTGGTCGTCTATTTCTGGAGAAAGGGCTGGCTCACTGATCCCAAGCCCGAACCGGCGCCGCCCCCGGAGTCACCCAAAGATGCAGCCGGCCGCTGACCGCCTTCCCCGCATCGTCATTCTGGGCGGCGGATTCGGGGGACTCTATGCGGCCCGGGTGCTCAGGCACACCCGTGCGGACGTGACCGTACTGGACCGCAAGAACCACCACCTGTTCCAGCCGCTACTCTACCAGGTGGCGACAGCGGGCCTTGGCGCACCCGATATCGCCGCACCGATCCGCGAAGTGCTTTCCAGCCAGAAGAACACGACCGTGCTGCTCGGCGATGTCACCGGCATCGACCCGAAGGCGAAGCGGATAAATCTCAAGGACGGCACGCTGGATTACGACTACCTGCTGATTGCCACCGGGGCGACGCACTCCTATTTCGGCAACGACCAATGGGCGCCGTTCGCGCCGGGACTCAAGACCCTGGACGACGCGTTCGAGATACGCCGCCGGGTGTTCATGGCCTACGAAGAGGCGGAACGGGAATCCGACCCGGTGAAACGGACCGAGTGGCTGACGTTCGCCGTGATCGGCGCGGGCCCCACGGGTGTCGAACTCGCGGGGGCTTTAAGCGAAATCGCAAAGCACACGCTCAAGGGCGACTTCCGCCGCATCAACCCGGCCGATGCACGGGTGATCCTGATCGAAGGCGCCCCGCGCGTGCTCCCGCCCTTCGTGCCGGAGCTGTCGGAGAGCGCCGTGCGGCAGCTCAAGGCACTGGGCGTCGAGGTCCGCACCGGCGCGAAGGTGACCGGTATCGACGGACACGGTGTCGAACTGCTGACGGCTGGCTCAGGCGTCTCTAGCGGCTCCGGCACCGAGCGGATCGCCACAAAAACGGTGCTGTGGGCCGCCGGTGTGCAGGCGTCACCCATCGCGAAGTCGCTCGGCGTCCCGCTGGACCGCGCCGGGCGGATTATCGTCGAGAAAGACCTGTCGGTCCCCGGCTACCCGGAGATTTTCGCCGCCGGAGACATCGTCGCCTTCGAGCAGGACGGAAAACCGGTCCCCGGCGTCGCCCCCGCCGCCATGCAGGAAGGGCCGCACGCGGCACGGAACATCCTGAAGCTGATCGGGGGCCATCGAACCGAACCGTTCCGCTATTTCGACAAGGGGTCATTAGCCACCATCGGGCGCAAGTCGGCGGTCGCCGACATTCAGGGGATGAAACTCACCGGCTTCACCGCGTGGTTCGCGTGGCTGGCGATCCACATCTTCTTCCTGATCGGTTTCCGCAACCGGATCATCGTGATGATCAACTGGGCGTGGGCGTATCTCACGTTCCGCCGGGGTGCGCGGATTGTGACCGGGGACGATCGCCCGGCCCGGTAACGGACCTGTCAATAAATTCCGGTGAAAGTTCGTTCACGGCTGTTGGAACCCGCCGCCGCTTTGCGCCAGATTTGGCAAATACGACCCGGTCCTTTTCCATTACCGCCGAATCAGATGGAGCCCCTATGCGATCTGCCTTTCACGCTTTTGCACTCCTGACTCTCCTGATTGCCTCAACGACGGCGCACGCCGATCCGCTGAAACCCGCCGAAGTTCCGGAACCGCTGAGGTCCTGGACCGGCTGGGTGATGCGCGGCCACGAGGCGGAGACCTGCCCCTTCCTTTCCGGAAACGGCGAGACCCGGTGCGCATGGCCGTCACGGCTGGACCTGAAACTGGACGCAAAGGGCGGCACCTTCAGCCAGACCTGGACTGTCTATAAGGAGGCCCGGGTCGAACTCCCCGGCGACGGGCAGTACTGGCCCGTCGGCGTGAAGTCGGACGGCAAACCGGCCGCCGTCACCGCCGTAGACGAACTGCCGCAACTCACCCTCCAGCCCGGCACTCACACGGTCACGGGCGAGTTCGCCTGGCCCGCGCAACCCGACTCACTGCCGGTACCGTCCGGTGTCGGTCTCGTGACCCTGCAGCTCAACGGCAAACCGGTCGCCTTCCCGGTCCGCGACGAGGAAGGCCGCGTGTGGCTCCAGAAGGCGGAAACGGAAGGCCCCACCGCCGACTACCTCGACATACGCGCCTACCGGCTCGTCTCCGACGACATCCCGCTCAGGGTGACTACGCGCCTCGACCTGAACGTGGCCGGCAAGGGCCGCGAGATCGTGCTGGCCGGGCCGCTGCTTCCCGGTTTCATTCCGATGGACGTGTCGAGCGGGGTGCCGGCGCGAATCGAGAAGGACGGCACGCTGAAAGTGCAGATTCGCCCCGGCAACTGGCAGGTGACCGTGACGGCGCGGCACGGCGGCGGCGTGACGAACGAGCTGAAACTGCCCGAGGCCAAACCCCCGTGGCCCGCCGAAGAGCTCTGGGCTTTCGAGGCCCGCAGCGACCTGCGGCTCGCCAATGTGGAAGGGCTTGCCTCCATCGATCCGACGCAGACGACGCTCCCGCCCGAATGGCGGCACCTGCCGGCCTACCGGCTGGCGCCGGGCGACACGATGAAACTCACCGAGATCCGCCGCGGCGACTCGGACCCCGCCCCGGACCAGATCGGCCTCACCCGCCGGATCTGGCTCGACTTCGACGGCGGCGGTTACACGTTCCGGGATATTCTTAACGGAACCGTGAAGCGCAGCTCACGGCTCGAGATCGCCCCGCCCTTCGAACTGGGCCGCGCCGCCGTAAACGGCGAAGACCAGGTCGTGAGCCGCCGCTCCGGTTCCCCGAATGCGGGCGTCGAGATCCGCCAGGGCCAGGTCTATCTGGAGGCGGACAGCCGCTTCGCAGGCCGGCCGGTCTCCCTGCCTGCCGTGGGCTGGGACCACGACGTGTCGAACCTGTCGGCCACTCTGGAACTTCCGCCCGGCTTCCGGCTCCTGCACGCGGGCGGCGCCGACAAGGTGTCGAACTCGTGGATCGAGCGGTGGTCGCTGCTCGACTTCTTCGGCGTGCTGGTGACGGCGCTGGCGTTCCTGAAACTCTGGGGCAGAAGGTGGGGCGCGCTGGCGTTCGCGGCGTTCACGATCACCTTCACCGAAGCCGACGCGCCCGTCTGGATCTGGATCGTCATCGCCGGAGCCGAGGCGCTCCACCGGGCGCTGCCGGACAACGGCTTCCGCAAGCTCGTCGCCGCCGCCCGGGTCGGCGCCCTGGCCGCGCTCCTGATGATCTCGCTGCCGTTCTTCGTCAGGCAGCTCCGCTCGGCCATGTATCCGTCGCTGCGCAAAACCGAAGACGTCCCGTCGTTCCCCGGACTCGCCGGGATGCGGGCTCCGGAACAGACGATGGGTTCACCTGCGGCGGCCCCAGCCTCTCCACCGGCCTCTCAGGCCGCCGGCGCAGGGGCCGGTGCACCCGCCGAGAACTACGCTGCGGACGAGGCGGTCCCCCGCGCTGAAGGCAGGGTGTTCAAACGCGGCAAGTTCCAGACTGAACTGAAACAGGAGCTGGCCGGCACGCTAGGGGCCAGCGGAGGGATCGCTGGTATTGTCGCGAGCAAGGCTAAATCCTCCGCCGTTGTATATGAACCGGCGCAGCGCACTCCACAGCGCCTGCCCCAGTACGACCCCAAGGCATCAATCAACACCGGACCGGGACTGCCCAACTGGAACTGGACGACCATCCAGCTCGGATGGAACGGCCCGGTCACCAAGGCACAGGACCTGCGGCTCTATATCCTGCCGCCCTGGATAAACTTCATTCTCGCCTGCACGCGCGTGACGCTGATCTCGATGCTCCTCTTCTGCATTCTGGGCGGCAGGGACGGCCTCGACCGGCTCCGCAGCGCTGCTTCGAGTTCCGGCACGAATGGTCCCGCAGCGGCCGCCCACGCAGCCGCTGCGCTGCTGCTTCTGGTCCTGCTGGCGGCTGGCCCCGTGCGGGCGGCCGACTCTCCGTCGGGTTTCCCGCCGGACGAACTGCTCAACAGCCTGCGCGAAAAACTGCTGGAACCGTGGGACTGCAACCCCGAGTGCGCGGTGGTTTCGCGGATGCAGATCGACGTCAGCGGCGACACGCTCCGGATCAGGCTCGAAGCCTCGTCCGCCGCGCCGTCGGCCGTGGCGCTTCCCGGGGGCCAGTCCCAGTGGTCCCCCGACAGGGTGCTTCTGGACGGCGGTGCAAGCGCGCCGCTGTTGCGGACGGACGACGGGGTGCTGTGGGTTCAGCTCCAGCCGGGCGCGCACCAGATCCAGATCGAGGGCCGCCTGCCCGCCCGCGAACAGGTGCAGTTGCCGCTGCCGTCCCCGCCCCGTCACACGGATGTCCGTGCGCAGGGCTGGACCGTGGACGGGGTCAACGAGGACGGAACCTCCAGCAGCAACCTGCAGCTCACCCGCGAGCACACGCAGAAGACCGGCAAGGACACGGCCGGATTCGACGGCAGCCAGCTCCCGCCGTTCCTGCTGATCGAACGGACCCTTGAACTGGGTCTCGACTGGCGGGTGTCGAACCGCGCGTCGCGGGCGACCCCCGGTGGTTCCGCCGTGATCGTCGAGGTCCCGCTGCTCGCGGGCGAACAGGTGACGACCCCCGGTATCACCGTGAAGAACGGAAAGGTGATCGTGAGCCTGGGGCCGCAGACTCCGGAAGTGGTCTGGGAGTCGACCCTGCCGATGACGGACAAGCTGACGCTGACGGCGCCGGACGGCGTTTCCTGGACCGAAAGCTGGCGGCTCAACGCCAGCCCGATCTGGCACGTCGAGATGACCGGTATTCCGGCGATCCACCACCACGATCCGTCCGGAATGTGGATTCCCGAGTGGCGGCCCTGGCCCGGCGAGAAGGTCGAACTGGAGATCACCCGCCCCGAAGGCGTCTCCGGACAGACCTTCACCATCGACAACTCCAGCGCCGTCCTGAAACCGGGCGACCGCTCGGCCGACGGTTCGCTCGCCTTCACCTACCGGAGCAGCCGGGGCGGCCAGCACACGGTCGCGCTGCCCGACGGCAGCGAGCTTCTGTCCGTCGCCATCGACGGCATGATCCAGCCGCTGCGGCCCGACGGTCGGAATCTCCAGATCCCGGTCACGCCCGGGACCCACTCGGTGAAACTCGACTGGCGGGCCCCGTCGGGGATCGGCACAAGCTACACGACCGCTGCGCCGGACCCCGGCGCCGGTTCCGTCAACCATTCGCTCAAGGTCCAGGTGCCGGAGAACCGCTGGATCCTGTTTCTGACCGGTCCGAGGCTCGGGCCCGCCGTGCTGTTCTGGAGCCTACTGCTGGTGATGGCGCTTGTATCGGCGGCGCTCGGCCTCGTCAGCTTCGTGCCGGTAAAGCACTACCAGTGGTTCCTGCTCGGCATCGGGCTCACCCAGACGCCGATGGTTGTCGCCGCCATTGTACCGGTCTGGCTGGTTCTGCTCGGCTGGCGCCGAGACAACGGGAAAGAGATCGCCCGCAACTGGGCGTTCAACGGGCTCCAGGTGCTGATCGTACTGATGACACTGGCCGCCTTCGGTGTGCTGTTCGGCTCGATTGAACAGGGGCTGCTCGGCCCGCCCGAGATGCACATCACCGGCAACGGGTCGGCGGGCTGGGATCTCAACTGGTTCGCCGACCGGAGCCTGTCGGCGCTGCCCTCCGCCACAATCGTCTCGCTCCCCATGTGGGTCTACCGGGTGGCGATGCTCGGCTGGGCGCTGTGGCTCGCCCTGTCGCTGATCGGCTGGCTCAAGTGGGGCTGGGAGTCGTTCAGTGCCGACGCCCTGTGGCGAAAGGCGGCCCCGAAGCCGGAAACGCCGGCCGGAACACCCGGCGAAACACCGCCCGCAGCCCCGAAGAAAGACTACTTGAGTTAAATCGACTCGCCGCCCCGGAGCGGTCATAATCGGCCGTACCGACCCGATTGTCCGTATGGAAAGGCCCGAATGAAAGGCATTGTACTCGCCGGAGGCTCCGGCACGCGGCTCTACCCGCTGACGCTTTCCGTGAGCAAGCAGCTGCTGCCCGTCTACGACAAGCCGCTCATCTACTATCCGATCTCGATGCTGATGCTGGCGGGGATCCGCGAGGTGATGATCATCTCGACGCCGCAGGACCTGCCGCAGTTCGAGAAGCTGCTGGGCGACGGCTCCCAGTGGGGGATGAAGTTCGTCTACGCCGTCCAGCCGAAACCCGAAGGCATCGCCCAGGCGTTCGTGATCGCCGAACAATTTATCAACGGCGACAGCGTCTGCCTTGTGCTGGGCGATAATATTTTTTACGGCCACGGACTCGCCAAGACCCTTCAGCGGTGCGCGACACTCGACAAGGGCGCCGTCGTATTCGGCTACTACGTCCGTGACCCGGAGCGCTACGGCGTGGTGAGCTTCGACAAGGCGGGCAACGCGATCGATATAGAGGAGAAGCCCAAGGCACCGAAATCCCGTTACGCCGTCGTGGGACTTTATTTCTACGACAACAGCGTGATCGGCATCTCGAAGAACCTGAAGCCGTCGGCACGCGGCGAATACGAAATTACCGACGTGAACCGCGAGTATCTCAAGCGCGGCAGCCTGAAGGTGGAACTGCTGGGCCGCGGCACCGCCTGGCTCGACACCGGCACGCACGAGTCGATGCTTCAGGCGTCGAACTTCGTGGAAGTCGTGGAAGCCAGACAGGGGCTGAAAATCTCCTGCCCCGAGGAGATCGCCTACCGCATGAGCTTCATCACCGGCGCGCAGCTCGAAAAGCTCGCCGCGCCGCTGGCCAAAAGCGGCTATGGGCAGTACCTGCTCGACATGCTGAAGGCGGATGTGCGCGGCTCATGAAAGTCACCCAAACGCCGCTCAAGGGTGTGCTCCTGCTGGAACCCAAAGTGTTCGGCGACCAGCGGGGGTTTTTTCTGGAAAGTTTTCATGCCGCGCGCTACGCGGAGGCCGGAATAAAAGGCCCCTTCGTTCAGGACAACCAGTCGCGCTCCCGCAAGGGGGTGCTGCGCGGGCTGCATTTCCAGGTGAAACACCCGCAGGGGAAACTGGTGCGCGTGACGCAGGGAGAGGTGCTGGACGTCGCCGTGGACATCCGGCCGGGTTCGGCCACCTTCGGCAAGTGGTATGGCGCGGTCTTAAGCGAAGCGAACCACCGCCAGCTCTGGGTGCCCGCCGGGTTCGCCCACGGGTTCGCCGTGCTCTCCGAGACCGCCGACTTCCTGTACAAATGCACCGACTACTACCACCCCGAGGACGAGGGCGGCGTGCTGTGGAACGACCCGGATATCGGGATCGACTGGCAGCTCAAGGACCCGCAGCTCTCCGACAAGGACAAGAACTATCCGCGCCTCAAGGATATTCCCCGCGACAAGCTGCCGGAGGCGGAGTGACAACAATGACTGAGGCGGCTCCCCGTCCCCGTCAGCCCTGGTTCGTGGCCGGGGATCTCGACGGCTTTTTCGGGCTCGCCGTCGACAACCTGATCCAGTTCATCCTGATTCTCGGGCTCTGCACCGGTGTCGTCGGGATCGAGCTCGATTTCGTGCTGGGCACGATCCTGCCCGGTGCGGCGATCTCGATCCTCGTCGGCAATCTCTTTTACGCCTGGCAGGCGCAGCAGCTGTCCGCCGAGACGGGCCGCACGGACGTGACGGCGCTCCCCTACGGCATCAACACCGTGTCGCTGTTCGCCTATGTTTTCCTGGTGATGCTTCCGGTGAAGCTCGGCGCGGTGCAGGCCGGAATGGACACGAAAGCGGCCGCGCATCTGGCGTGGCAGATCGGCATCGCCTCCTGCTTCGTGGCGGCGCTGATCGAGATCGCCGGTGCGTTCGTGGGCGACTTCGTCCGCAAGCATACGCCGCGGGCGGCGCTGCTCTCGACCCTGGCCGGGATCGCCATCAGCTTCATCTCCATCGACTTCGCGGTCAGGACGTTCCAGGCGCCGCTCGTGGCGCTGCTACCGCTCGGCATCATTCTCACCACCTATTTTTCGCATGCGAAGATGCCGTTTCATATTCCGGGCGGAGCTTGGGCCGTGGGGCTGGGTTCCGTCTCCGCGTGGATACTCGCCGCCACGGGCTGGGCCGAATCGCCCGTGTCGGCCGCGCATATACACGCCGCCTTCACGTCCGCGGGTGTTCACCTGCCGGTTCCGGTGCTGGGCGATCTCGTGGCCGGAATGACTCACCGGGTGACGTGGGAATACCTCGTCCCCGTGATGGTGCCGATGGGGCTGTTCAACGTGCTGGGGTCGCTCCAGAACCTCGAATCCGCCGAAGCCGCCGGCGACCGGTTCGCCACGAAGCCGAGCATGCTGGCCAACGGCCTCGGCAGTATCGCGGCGGCCGCCTTCGGATCGTGCTTCCCGACGACCATCTATATCGGCCACCCGGGCTGGAAGAAGATGGGCGCGAGGGCGGGCTATTCGGTACTCAACGGCGTCTTCTTCACGGTGCTGGCGCTGTCGGGTCTAACGTATGTCGTGAACGCGTTTATCCCCATGGAAGCTGGCATGGCGATCGTGCTCTGGATCGGTATCATCATCACCGCGCAGGCGTTCGAGGCGACGCCGCCCGAGCACTCCCCTGCCGTCGCCATCGGCCTGTTTCCGGCGATCGCCGCGTGGGGCCTGCTGATCCTCAGCCAGACACTGAGCGCCGCCTCGATCGCCACCGGTAATATGTCATTGGTGGAAAAAGTTCTTGAAGCACCCCTGTCGTTCGAGGCGGCCGGACTGCATCTGAAGGGGCTCGTCGCCATTTCGCAGGGGTTCATGCTCACCTGCATGATCTGGTCGGCCATGAGCGCCGAACTGATCGGCCGGAACTTCCGCCGGGCGGCGATCTGGGCGTTCATCGGCGCGGTATTAAGCTTTTTCGGATTCATCCACGCCGGACACCTTGGCCCCGCCGGTGGCGTTTACGAGATCGGACTGGGCACTGGCTGGAAGTGGGCGGCGGGTTATCTCATGTGCGCGATCTTCTTCGGCCTGATGATCGTGTGGGAGCACAGACAAGCCCGGCAGGTGTAGGCCGGACGGGGAGGGGTTCCCGAACCCTACCCCTTATTGCCTGAGCTGCATCGAGTCGGTGCTGCTGACGCAGGTTCGGGGTACGGGTTCCGGAAGGGACCCCCGACCCGGCTGATTACCCCGCCATCAGAACCGGTCCTTCAGCTTCCGGATCGCCGCGAACACACTGACTGAATCACCCGCCGACGGGTCGGCCTTCTTTGCCGATTCGATGATCTCCGGCGAGTCCCAGCGCAGAAAGGGGTTGGTATTCTTCTCGGTGACAAGGTCCGGCGGGACGGTGGAGACATTACGCGCCCGCTTGTCCGCCACCTCTTTCACCCGCTCCTGCAGCTCCCGGTTACCCGGCTCGACCGTGACGGCGAACCTGAGGTTGCTCTGGGTGTATTCGTGGGCGCACCAGATCTTCGTGTCGTCCGGAAGCTGCCGGATTTTCGCCAGCGAACCCTGCATCTGGGCGGCGGTGCCTTCGAACAGCCGCCCGCAGCCCCCGGCAAACAGCGTGTCTCCGATAAACAGATTATTGCCGAACCGGTAGGCGATATGCCCGGACGTATGGCCGGGCACGAACACGACCCTGGCCGTTTCGTTCCCGAGCTTTACCGTGTCGCCGTCGTTCAGTTTGTCCGTAATCCCGGGAATCCGTTTCTCGTCCGAGGTATGCCCGTACACTCGCAGGCCCGGATACAGCTTGAGCAGCGCCGCGTTCGCCCCGATGTGATCCGGGTGATGGTGGGTGTTGAAGATCGCCGCGAGCCGCCAGTGTTTCTCTTTGAGCAGTTCCGGGATACGGCCCGGCTCCGGCGCGTCCACCACGGCGGCCTCCCCCGTCGCGGCGTCGGCGATCAGGTAGGCGTAGTTATCCTGCCACTGCGGCAGCTGGAGGATTTCAAGGGACATGGCATCAGTATAGGCCAACCTTGACCTCATCCGCTAAGCTGCCCCGCGATGACTGACTCCTTCAACGAAAAAACCCACCCTCCCAAACACTCCTGGCTCGAGCTTCCGGGGCTGAAACTCCAGATCCTCGAGTGGCCCGGCACGGCACCCAAGGACGCACCGGTGCTGCTCTTCTGCCACGGCTGGCTGGACCTCGGCGCCGCGTGGGCGCGGGTCGCCCCGCACTTTACGGACAAGTACCGGGTGTTCTCATTCGACTTCCGGGGGATGGGCCGCTCGTCTTGGCTCAGGGGCGGGGACTATCACTTCCCCGACTACGTGCAGGATATCGCCGAGGTCGCCGACCACCTGATGCCCAATGGCGAGAGGTTTTATCTCGTCGGCCACTCGATGGGCGGCATGGTGACGTCGCTCTATGCCGGCGCCTGGCCGGAGCGGATCATCAAATACGTAAACATCGAGGGGATGGGACCGCCGCCCCACGGACCGCAGGCGGTGCCCGAACGCTACAAGCAGTGGATCGGCGAATACCGCAAGTTCCGCGCGAAGAAACCCAAGCCCTATCCGGGCTACGCCGACATCGCCGAGCGGCTGGGCAAGATGTATCCGAAGCTGGATAGGGAGTTCGCGCTGTTTCTGGCGCAGGAGATCGGCGAGAAAGCCCCCGACGGCACCGTGCATTTCGCGCACGATCCGGTCCACAAGGTGATGAACCCCAATCCGTTCAACCTGGAGCAGGCAAAATCGTTCTGGCAGCGGGTCACCTGCCCGGTACTCTGCATCCGGGGCGGCGACAGCGAGTTCATCCGGAAACTCTACGAGGACCGCGTGGTCCTGTTCCCCAACGGCAAATACACGGTCGTGCCCGGTGCGGGCCACATGCTCCACTACGACCAGCCGGCGCTGCTGGCGAAAACGATCGGGGATTTTCTGGCGGAGTGAGCCGGTGGCTGAAAGGCGGAGTACTGAGGCCTGTTACGCCGCGCCCTTCTTCTTTTCAGCCCAGTATTTGCGGCCGCCGCCCAGCCCCTGGATGCGGAGCGCTTCCTTCAGATACGGGTCGTCCATCGGAAGGATCTTCTTCTCGAAGATCAGGTTGGCGGTTTTTTTCACCATGAAGTCGAAGAAGTCGAACCCGGGGTCGAGCTGGCGGGCCATGCCCGAAAAGGTCGAATCGGTGACGGCGATCAGCGTCAGCTCCCGGTCGAAGGTCACCCCCTGATCGCGCAGCAGCGCCATGATGTCCTGCCACACCGCCGAGAGGTCCATCTTGGTGACGTCGCTCTCCATCACGCTCTGGGTCAGCTTGTGCGTCTGCTCGGCGATGTAGAGCCGCTGCTCCGGTCCGATGTCCGGCCGGTCGGCCAGATAGACTTTCGACAGCAAATGGCCGTCGTACGTGCCAAAGGCGAGCAGAAGCTGCAGGTATTTTTGCGCGTAGTGACGCGGGATCTTGTAGACGAGCCCCGTATCCAGCACCACGATCCGCCGGTCGCCGTCGATCAGCAGGTTGCCGGGGTGCAGGTCGGCGTGCATGACGTGCCGCTCGATGCACATGAGCAGATAGAGCGTGTAGAGGCGCTGGGCCAGCTCGTTGTCCGGCGTCCCGCGGGTGCGGATATAGTCGGGGACCTTCTTGCCCACGACGAACTCCATCGTGATGACCCGCGGCCCTGAGAATTCCTCATAGACGTCCGGCAGCCGGACCCACGGGATATCCTTGAACGTCTCGGCGAACAGCCGGTTGTTGTCGCGCTCGCCCTTGAAGTCGAGCTGGCTGTGAAGGGCCTTGCCGAACTCCTCCACCTGCTCGCGCGGTTTCAGGTTATGGGCGCCCGGGATAAGCGACACCAGCCAGGCGAAAAACCCGAGGATCGAGATGTCGCTCTCGAACTTTTTGGCCATGCCGGGGCGCTGGACCTTTATGGCCAGCGCCGTCCCGTCGGCGAGCCAGGCCCGGTGGACCTGCGCCACACTGGCGGCGGCGATGGGCTGTTCTTCGAACCGGTCGAACACGTCGGCCAGCCGCCTGCCCAGGTCCCCTTCAATGATCTTGCGGATCGACGCGAACGACACTTCCGGCACGCGGTCCTGGAGCATCTCCAGCTCGGCGATGATCTCCGGTTCCAGGATGTCGGGACGGCTGGACAGAATCTGGCCGATCTTGGTGAACGTCGGGCCGGTGTTCGCGCAGAACCGGGCGAACGCCTGCCCCCGGGCGTGCAGCAGCGCCGAACGGCGCTCGGGCGCCGGCTTGAAGAAGATCCAGAGCCGCTCCCAGCCGTAACGGACCAGCTCGATCGTCATCACGATCACGAGAAAAACAGAGGTAAAGAACGCTCGCATAACTCCGGGCGGCCCAGATCGAAGGAAGGCATGTACTGAAGCCGTCCATGTTCATAACCGCTGGGAGTGGTCAGGAGCAATAAGACTGGTCAGACGGTCATTCGGGCACCCATAGCGGGTTGGGGGCGATGTAGGTGTAACCGAACCCTCCCATCGCGGGTGGCGTCGGCGGATCGAGGTTCGTCGCGAACGACTGGAACCAGATGAAACGCCCGTCCCCGGTAATCCCACTGGATCCACCAATGGCTTCAGTCCCATCCGTGGCAATTGCGGCACCGCTCATGGCATTGGCTTCGTTGCCTGTGGCATCGACACTCACGCGCCGAACCTCACGACTGATCCGGTCGTAGACGAAAATATCCCGAGCTCCGTTCATGTCGCCTGGAACAACCGACGAATCTTTTGAGCTGAACAGGATCCAGCGGCCGTTGCCCGACATACCACAAAATGCCGAGCTGGTGATTTCCGCGCCAGTCGACGACACACTTATCCGGGTCGTGGTCCCAAGGAGACGATCGCGCAGGAACACATCATTGCCAAGAATGCTTGCGCCATTCGTATCGTTGACGACCAGATTGGTTGCGGGTGAACTGAACGCAACATATCGTCCATCAGTGGATATCTGAGCATAGCTCGCCGGGAACATTTCACCGTAAAACGCCCCGTAATCAGCACCAACTCCCACATTATTGACTTCAATCAACTCCGCACTATTCGTCCAAGTATCCTTGAGATAAAGGTTGCTGTAGAAAGTATCGGCAGGAACCAGCCCGGCAAATATGTACATCAATACGTAGCGGCCATTGGAACTTGTCGAACGCATAACGATGCCACTGGTTGACGCACCCAAATTCAACTGTTCCCCCGCTTGGCCGGTGCTCACTCTTCGTGTCGTACCTGTCCAACGGTCCCGAATAAAAATGTCAAAACGTGAGTTGGTATCGCCCGCAATCAGCGCATCCGAAGCCGATGTAAAGGTGACGTATCGCCCGGAGGGCGTCATCACGCCCCCTCTGTTACAATAACTATCACTGCAGATCGCTTCCGTTCCGGCCGGCGTGACACTAACCGGGAGAAATAAGCCTGTATCCAGATCGTGTACAAATATATCTTGATCTTGAGCGCCGGTCTCCGGAAACAATGCACTCGAATCTGTATAATATGTCGCCAGTCGCCCATCAGCAGATATGGACATGCTGCCGCCATAAAATGTAGCCGCGCTGGCCGATAGCGAGGCTCCGATTGCCACGATTTCGCCAGTTACCCGGTCAAGACGGTACACTCCCGCATCCGGCAAAACCCCCGGAAGGTTTACGCAGTTGGAATGGAACAGCACATATCTGCCGGTCTGTGACAGAAGAACAATGTTGTTAAAATTGACCTCCGCACACGGACCTCCCGTGGAATGCTTCAACCGGGTAATCGTCGCCTCCCCAACAAATTCCGGACTGACGACGACCTGGTTTGACACATCAGCAAACATCCCTCCGACTGAAGCGGATATCCGGATGGTTCCCGCCGCAGTGGCTGTGACGTCTTCGAAAACAGCGACACCGTCCCGGACAGTCTGGGACAACGTCCCCTTGAGTGCTCCCGGACCACTATCAACACCTATGGTTATCACCGAAGTCTGGTCTGTCGTGACCCGATTGCCGTCACCGTCGATCACCTCAATCACGAAGAAATTAAAGGTGGCACCGGCAAGCTCCTGGCTCCCAGGCTGAACAACGAATTGTGCAAGTGCAGGAGCCACCACCGACAGGTTTACGGTGACCGGCGCCGAGGTCAGGTTCCCTGCATCCGTCACGGTGAACGAGAAGGAATCAGGGCCCAGATAGTCAGTCACCGGCATATAGATCACAGACAACGGAGAACTGCCCGACAGGAAGTCCAGCAATCCATGCGCGGGACCGCTCGTCACGTTCACGGTAAATACGGTCTGTTGGTCAATGGTATCGGCACCGCTCAGGACAATCGGCGCCGACGGGTGGTTAAGGACCGCGGATACCGTCCCGACCGAAACCGCTACCGGCGGATCGTTCACCGGACTGACCGTGACAGAGACTGTACCGGTTACCGCACCCGCGACGTTATCGGTCACATCATAGGTGAAGGAGTCCGGGCCGTTATAGTTGGCGCTCGGGGTATAACGGAGCCCCCCCGAATCGGTCACGACCGCACCGTGTGCAGGCTGGGTAAAGCTGTTGATGGACAACGGGTTATGGTCGGCGTCCGTGTCGTTAGACAGAACATTTATAACTCCCGAGGTATCTTCATCGAGAGTCAGTGCGTCCGGGTTCGCCACCGGCAGGTGACCTACCTGGATGTATACCGATGACGAAACCGGCCCAGCCTTGCCCTGACAGCTCAGGATGAACGTCCGGGACTTGTCCGGGGACACCTGTTTCGAGCCGTTCCGGTCGACGGTTCCGATACCCGAGATCGAACACGCGGTCGAGTTGGTAGTCGTCCAGGCGAGCGTCGCCTTCTGGCCCGACAGGATCACGCTCTTGTCGGTCGTAAACGTATTGATCAGTGTCGGCGGGTAGACCTCTACCTTCGCAACCGCCGATACATTCACACCCTGCTGGCCCTTGCACGACAGGACATAACTGTGCGCGGCGAATATGATGTCCGTCCGGTTGCCGGAGACCGCCACCTCGGTGCCGTCAATACTGCAGCTTGAGGCATAGGCGCTTTCCCAGGTCAGCACCGTCTGTCCGCCGGGAGCGACCACCGCCGGGGCGGCCTTGAACGACTTGATCTGCACATTCGCGGGACGTCCCTTCTTGCACTCGAACAGGTAGTCCGCCTGAATGGGATTGCTGGAGCTGATCATGGTCCCCCGAAGGGTCAGCGGACCCAGCCCGCCGTCGTCGTCATCTCCCTCCTCGCCATCGTCTTCGCCGCCGGAACAGAGCGGCCGGTAGACGATGTCATAGGTACCGGGCGTAACCTTCGGAATAGTGCCGGTACCGTTGACCAGTGAACCCCGCAACGGGTCGTCCCCCGTTGCCGGCCATAGTTCATAGGAGAACTCGGGAAGTTTGAACGCAGTTCCGTCTTCGACGCACTTGCCCTGGACCGAGATGGGCACATTTTCGAATTCCTTCGGGGGCACGTCGATCGGAATCGTGAGGGGTGAGCACGAGTCGTCAAGGGTCGTCGAATATTCCCCCGCAGTGACGTCCCCGTATTTAAACAGGAAATGTATGGGTACGCCACGAGGGACCCTGTACATCAGGATCTGGTTATCTGTGAGGAGATATGGACTCTTCCAGATATATCCTCCGGATTGGACCGGAAGGGTCACTGACGCCGACAAGGGCAAACCGGCGGTGCGGGCACTGCGCGCGAGATTGATAGCCAGGGGCACAGCCGGCGGCCCCAAAGGCCCGCACACGTCCAGCTTCCAGTCCAGGTTCCAGTATGAGAAGTGGGTCGCCTGGAAGTCGACCTCATAGTTTCCATGACTGTCAGGTCCGGCGATTACGCCGCCCGCCTCGAAGGTCCAGACGCCGGTCACCACGTCGTAACTCCAGACCGGAATCGTATCGCCGTTTTTCACCGGGTCTCCGGTTTCAGGATTCTTTGTCGATCCGGGGACCTGGATAGACAGGGTCACCGGCTCGCTGAACTCCTTCACCCGGCGGCCGGTTTCGTCCTGTATCTCGACTGCCAGGAATCCGCCGCTGATGAAGGCCGCGTCCAGTTGAGGGGCACCCAGTTCGTCTTTCGCAATTTCAACACCCAGTCCTCCCGGGAATGCCCGCAGCGATCCGGGCCGGGTGTTGTTGAAATAGGCGAGATAGGCTGTGAGATGGCCCGCGAGCGGAATTCCATCGCGGTCGGTGAGCACGGCACCCGGAGGTATGACCAGCGAGGCACCGGCGCCTTCGTCGGGGGGCGTATTCAGGCCAAGGCCGTCGCTCAAGGTGCCGTCCACATCGGCGTCACCGGCGTCGAGTTGCGCGATCATCACACCCTCGGGCGGGTTTTCGAACGTGACCATGCGGATCACAACGACGTGGTTGCCGGTCGAATCTATGTGCGCGGTCGTACCGCTCGAAATCAGGTTCGGTCCCTCGGCCGTAATTGTGAGCGCGACCGGCGCGTCGGCGCTGGGAGCGGTCCCGTTTCCGAAGGTAAACAGCGCCGATCCGGTCGTGGTCTGGAACACGGTCTGCGCCGTCCCGTTCAGATCCGTCACGGGAATCCCTTCATCGGGAATAACCGTCACGGTCACCGGCCGGACCTCGTCCAGCCCGAAGGGACGCCCCGTCGCTGCGTTCACCACACGGACTTCCACAGATGTCGGCACCGGCTTGAGGCCGTTGCCCACGATACCGCCGTTGGGCTGGTTGCAGGCGGACGCCGTAACAAGGGCAAACAGAACAGCGATAAGCATTTTTCTCATGGCTTGTCCTCCTTCGGTGCGACTGGCTTCAGCCCAACCGGCTTTGGCTCCGGGGCCTTGCGCGTCACGGGAACCAGTTGCATCCCCAGCATGAAAACTTCCGGCGTAGCGGCGTCTGCGGACGTTTCGTGTTCGGTCTGATCGAGGATTTCTCTCAGGTATTCCATGTTCCGTCTGCACAACTCCTCGTACTGGGCATGGGTCAGCCGTACGGTCAGTGAAACCGCGTTCCGCTGATCGGCCGGGAGGGCTTCGAGACTCTTCGATGCATGTTCAAGGGTTCCCCGGTGGAAGTTACGGGCGGCCAGCGCGTGGGCCGGATCGGTCAGCTGCGCCGGCGTGCTCACCTTCGGGTCCGCCGTCTTGAGGCGGCCGCCCTCATCCCGCACCACGAATCCGGTCCGCTCAAGCAGTTCGAGTGCCTTCTTGGCCTCCGACGGCCTGACCGGCGGGAACAACCGCCCGGCGATCCAGTCCGGGTCTTCCTGGAAATCCGGCAGCATGACCATCTCGCGGATCGGGAAGGCGTACCAGAGACTCAGCACATCGTACTGGTCGGAGGTGAACTGGACGTGGGGGTTCTTTGAATGGCCGTTGCGGCGGAGCCGTTCGTAATGACGGTTGCGCTGGTCGTCGGTCGTCGCCTGGTTCATCAGGACGAGCGATTCGAATGCTTCCGTTTCCCGGGCGCTCAGACCCAGACCGTGCGCGAATTTTTCAATCGCTCCCGTCGCCAGCCCCCGGCGCCCGTCGATCACGTCGTGCAGGAACCCGGCGGACGAATATCCCGCACGGCGGGCGAAACTGCGGGACGAAAAAGCGCGCTTCTCCTTTTTCAGGTAGTCGACCATCGCCCGGAGGTAGTCACGGTAGTGACCGAACTCATCGGGGCTGGGCCGTTCAAGTGTTCGCTCTTTTTCAGACATTGCGCCTTATATATATCAAATTTATCCTGTTATTTCAGTCACTTATTTATAAAACTGTTCGTCAAATGCGAACATTCAAAAGGATTTCACTCTGAATCCGCCAATGATTCTTGAGGGTTACCCGCGCAGCGGGTTCCGGGGTTCCAATGGTTGCAAAGCCAGTCTGGAGACTGCAGCATTAGCCGCTGACGCCGGTGTCAGTGTCTGTCAGCGGCTGACGACAGGGCGATCCGGGAGGGACTCACTCAATGGACAAGCACAAGGTAGTGGTGGCGGGATCGGGGCTCGCGGGTCTGGCCGCGGCGGTGCATCTGGCGAACCAGGGCCGCGAGGTCACGCTCGTCGAGGCGAAGCCGTTTCTGGGCGGGCGCACCTATTCGTTCAAGGACAAGACGACAGGCGATATGGTCGACAACGGCCAGCATGTGCTCACCACCACCTATCACGCGACTTTCGAATACCTGCGCCTGATCGGCACCGAGAACAAGCTCTATTTCCCGGACCAGCTGGCCACGTTCTTCAAGGATTCGAGTTTCGGCGACCACTGGCTCAAGGGACCCAAGCTCCCCGGCCCGCTGGAACCGCTGGGCGGGATGATCGCCATGCTCGGCCTCAAAAGCCTGACCCTGAAGGACAAGGTCGCCATCCTGCGGTCGCTGCCCAAACTGGGCGCCGTGGTCCGCGCAAAAGAGATCCCCGCGCGTCTGGACACGCTGACGGCGGAGGAGTGGTTCGACGAGATGGGATTCACCAAGGGGATGCGCCGGGCGTTCTGGGACACCTTTACGATCTCGACGCTCAACGAGAAGCCCTGGCGCGTGAGCGCCTACCTGCTGGCGCAACTGCTCCGGTGGGGTTTCATCGCCCGCAAGGACCGCCCGGCCTCGCTCGGCTATCCGACCGTGTCGCTGGACGAACTGTATGTGAGCCCCGCGGCAAAATACCTGGAAAAGCACGGCGGCACGATCATCACCGGCGACGGTGTGGCGGACATAGAGCTGTCGATGGAAAGCCGGGCGATTAATGGAATCAAGCTGAAGAGCGGCAAGGAACTCAAAGCCGACGCCTACGTGCTGGCGCTCGCGCCGCAGGGGATGTCCAAACTGGTGAAAGACACGGTGCTGAAAGAGGACCCGTTCTTCGCCAAGGTCACCCGGATCGAGGAAGCCCCGATTGTCGGAATCAACCTCTGGTACGACCAGCGGCTCCACATGACGAACTCGTATGAAGGAATTCTCGAGAGCCCGATCGAGTGGGTGTTCGACCGCACCGCCATGCACGGCAAAGAGAGCGGCCCGGGGCGTTACTTCTATACGCTGATCGTCAGCGCCTCCTGGGACATGATGGACCGCAAAAACTCCCAGATCATGGAGACGGCCCTGGAGGAGATGCACGAGCACTACCCCGAGAGCCGCAACTTCAAGCTGCTCCATTCGAGCGTCGTCCGGGAGCCCACGGCGACCTTTTCGGGCGTGCCGGGGTTCAAGGACCTGCGCTGCAAGCAGCGGACGCCGGTCAAGAACCTGTTCCTCGCCGGCGACTGGACCGACACACAGCTCCCCTCGACGATGGAATCGGCCGTCGTGAGTGCCGTAAAGGCGGTCAAGGAAGTGAACCGGTTCCTGGACGCGTAGTTTATTATCGAACTGGAACTTGTGCAGGTGAGGTCGGCCGGGGGAAGGGTTCCCGAACCCGTACCCCGAACCTGCGTCAGCAGGACTGACTCGATGCAACTCAGGCAATAAGGGGCAGGGTTCGGGAACCCCTCCCCCGGGCACCGATCAATCTACGGCGATCCTTCCAATTATCCGCCGCTAGCCTCTCACAGAATGCACCTTCGACGGCCTTATTCCCTGCACCCAGTGCGGTCTTCAGGTGTGTGACACTCCATGACACGCGCCCCATTTATACTCATATCAGGTGAGCGCGGGTGGTGAGGGCCCACTTCAGACACGAACAGAGGCGCGGATGATTTCACAGAAAAAATTATTTCTGGACAGGTTATCCCCAGCCTATCTGCAACCCGATCAGACCGGTGGCGATAGAGTCGCGCCACTCGAATCCGGGTGGGGAATACCGTGGACGAACTGAAGCTCATCTCGAACCGCGCGCGCAGGGGCGAAGGCGGCGATCTGCCGATGCAGGCGCCGGCCAACGTTGAAGCCGAAGAGGCCGTGCTGGGTGCCGTCCTGCTCGACAATTCCGCCATGGACCAGGTCGATTTCCTGGAGCCTGCGGACTTCTACTCCGCCTTCAACCAGCGCATATTCGAGGCGATGCGGGAACTGACCCGCGAACTGTCGCCAGTCGATCTCGTGTCGCTGGCCACCAAGCTCGAGAACCAGGGCGTTCTACAGCAGGTGGGCGGGCGTCTGCAGCTTCAGTCGCTGCTTGAACGCGCCGTGACGGTCGTGGATATCCGGTACCACGCGAACCTGATCCGCGACAATTCCGTCAAGCGGGCCGTGGCGGGGGTGAGCGGCGATCTGCGCGAGAAGGCCTACCAGCCCGATACCGACGCCGGTGCCCTTCTGGACGAGGCGGAAGAGACGATCCTCGAAATCCGCCAGAAGCGGAACAAGGAAAACGTCCCCCACGCCGAGGCGATCGTCCCGGTCCTGTTCAACGATCTCGTCAAGCGGTGGGAGCACGAGGGCTCGCTCGGGGTGCCGACGGGCTACACCGACCTTGACGAGATGGTCACGGCTTTCCAGCCGGGCGCGTTCGTCGTCGTTGCCGGACGTCCGGGCTCCGGAAAAACCTCGATCGTGATGAACATCGCGGCCCACGCGTCAGCGATAGGGCTCGACCCCGACAAGCCGGGTTACGAGGAACGAAAGCCGCATCCTATCATCGTGTTCTCGCTCGAAATGAGTTCCAACGAACTCATGCTCCGCATGTTCTCCTCCGACACCGGCATGTCGACGAAGAATATCGTCCGGCGCGGCGGCCTCACCGATTCGGAGCGCGCACGGCTTGTGAACAGCGCCAACGTCATCTCGAAGTCGCCGCTCTACGTGGACGATAGCGGGCGTGTTTCGACGCTCGACATCCGCGCCCGCGCCCGCCGCATCAAACGGGAACTGGAACGCACCGGCAAGTACGATCCGATCGGCATGGTGGTGATCGACTATCTCCAGCTCATGGACGGTCCGCCGGGCAGTTCACGTAACGCCAACCGGAACGATATCGTCGGCCAGATCTCCCGCGACCTGAAGATGCTCGCCAAGGAGCTCCAGTGGCCGGTCGTGGCGCTCTCGCAGCTCAACCGCAAGTCGACCGAACGGAACGACCTGAAGCCCCAGCTCTCGGACCTGCGTGAATCGGGCGCCATCGAGCAGGACGCCGACCTGGTGCTGCTGATTCACCGTCCGGAAATGTTCGTCCCCTACGAAGTGGCCAAGGACAAGAAGTGGCTGGGGCTCGCCCAGATCATCGTGGCCAAGAACCGCCACGGCCCCACCGGCGAAGTGAAGCTGACGTATCTCAAGGAGATCACGAAGTTCACCAACCGCGCCAAGGGCGAATACGACGACGCACCGCCGGAAGAAGACTGAAATCCGTATCCGCCCGCATTGAACCGGCACGGTGCGGAATTTGTCCGGCACCCGGCAGATTTCCGGTTCACGAAGTGCCGCCAGGACGTATAATGAGGCGGTGAGACGGCTCTTATCACTTGCTTCACAGTCCGTGACGGCGTTCCGTGGGGTCGTCCTTGCAGCCACCGCCTTGTGCATTCCCGTGACGGCCGCTGCAACCGGCCCCGATACGAAATATCCGACGGTGACATCGGTCGCTCCGGTCGTGATCCACGGCTCGCAGGCGCCGGATCTCATCGGGCAGAACGCGACCCGGCTGTCGGCCTTCCGCTGCCGCGAGAACCGGATCGAGCCGGTCCTGTTCCAGATGGACGAGTTCGACGAGAACGACCGGGCGGTCTCGCCGGGTGCCGCCGCGTTCAAAAAGGACCAGACCCCCGGCGTGCTGGACGACAACGATCAGCTCGTGCTGATGCTGCGGGATACCGGCGCACAGTGCGCGCCGGAGCTGCTCGCCCGTGCCAACGGGCTGCTGGTCGAAATCGCAGCGAATGCGTTTTTCCTGAACGGACCCGCCTATGTGTATTTCCTGGCGTCCGACCGGGGCATGGCGCTCCCGCAAACCTATGTGAAGTACGACCGCGAAACCGATTTCACCGACACGCCGGCGTTCGGTTTCGGATATTTCCGGAACCAGCCGATCCTGCTCGACCGGCTCATGTTCCGCGACATCGAGGGGATGAAGAACACCGACATCCTCGACCACCAGAAAGCGCGCTTCAAGGCCAAGACGCTCGGCAACCTGATGACGATCTCCATCGATGAAAGCGACTACCATTCGAACCTGCAGTCGGTCCGCGCCGGACCGGTCCGGGTGATCCGGGAGGTGGATGCCGAGGTGACGCCGGTCCCCGGCCTGACCATCAAGGCGGTCGCCACCTACTACCATTACGACCGGCTGTGGCTGGGCGATGTACGATTTAAAGTACCCAAGGCCGCCGCGCTGTTTACCAGTTCCATGGACATGATCGCGACGCTGGACTTCAGCAAGGGACAGAACGGCATTTCGCTCTATACCGAAGCCGTTCCCGGCGGCGTGCTGATCGACGGCCAGATGCTCGACTCTGAAAAATCGATCTCCTTCGGCAGGGAGAACTGGTTTCTGGCCCGCGGCAAAGGTCTCAATCTCACCGCCTGGATCGATCTTGACGCCGACTTCAGCGTGACCCCGAGGGCCCGCTTCATAGACGACCCGAATCTGGCCGACCCGCCGGAGGAGACCGTCGGCGGCTCGCCCGAGGTCGGGTATGAGTTCACCGGCTGGGAAAACCTCAAGGCCAAGTGGTACCGTTTCGTAATCAACATGGCCTCCTATCCGGCATTTCCCGAAGGGGGCGCCAGTATCGCCTACCGGGCACTGCACAACCCGCTTCAGATTTCCGCCCGGACCGTGTCGGGCAAAGTGCATACGGACGGCGAAAAATAGAGTTGCTGAAACGTGTCAAAGTAGACATCGATGTCTATTTTCATGCAGGTTCAGCAACACTCCGGAAACAGTTAACTCATTGAAATTACATCCGGTTTTCCAGGGCCAACTTCTGCATTGACCTCATGTTTCAATACCACTAAATTGTGACCGCGTTATCGGTTCTTCCGTGGCTATCGGGTGAGCTGAGACACAGGGGGCTTGAGGGGAATCCGGCAGGATACCCAGGTGTTGTTCCCGAACCCCCGATAGGCCCCTCCCGGGTCGAGGTCACCCCCCGCAGATGAACTTCAAGAGCGAAGCCGCCCTCTCCCTGATTCCACTACTGGCCGCCAACGGATTCATTATCCTGATGTGCTGCATCTACGGGATAAAACGGTATTTGCTGAACCGCGAGGCAAAAGCCGCCCGTACTTCCGCCGGCAAACGTGTGGAAAGCGCCATGCTGTCGAGCTTCTGGCGCGACTTCTGGTACTGGCTGACGGAGCCGGTCGAAAAGTTCCTGATCCGTATCCACGCGACACCGAACTGGATCACCACCATCGGCGTTCTGCTGTCGATCGGGGCCGGTCTGGCCTACTATCTCGGGCATGTCGGCACGGCCGGCTACCTCGTCATCGTCGGCGGCACCTGCGACATGTTCGACGGCCGCGTGGCGCGCGCCACCGGGCAGCAGACGAAGTCCGGCGCCTACTACGACAGCGTCATGGACCGGGTCGGCGAGTCGGTCGTGCTCATCGGTATCATGGGCTACTTCATGGACCACTGGATGTTCTGGCTCACCGCCGTCGCCATGATGGGCTCCCTGCTGGTTTCGTACACGAAGGCCCGCGGCGAGGGCATGGGCGTCGAGTGCAACATCGGCATGATGCAGCGCCCGGAGCGGATCATGTATCTCTCGACGGCGTCGCTGTTCGACCCGATGTTCAAGGAGTTCATCGCCCCGATGTTCGGCTGGCGCACGGACGTCCACTACCTGCTCATTCTCGTCATCATCGTCATGGCGATCTTCACGACCATCTCCTGGATCGACCGTATGCAGTGGATCTTCAGGGAACTGGAATCCCGCCCGGGCGACAACACCTCGGTCAAGACCGTGGAAGCCGAGCCGCCGGTCGTGGCCGCCAAGATCGAACCCAAGCAGGTCTGAGGCGCCGGACCCATGAGCGCACCCCGTATCGAATCGTTCGAAGCGTTCTGGCCCTTCTACGTGGGCGAGCACAGAAGTCCCGTCTGCCGCGGGCTGCACTACTTCGGCACGAGCCTGGCCGTCTCGTCGATGCTGGCCGGGCTCCTGACCCTCAACCCCGTTCTCATCGGCGTCGCGCCGGTGCTGGGCTACGGCCCGGCCTGGATCGGCCACTTCTTCATCGAAGGTAACCGCCCCGCGACGTTTACCTACCCCAAGTGGTCGTTCATGGCGGACTTCAAGATGCTGTCGTATGCCCTGCGCGGCAGGATGGCGGACGAAGTCACGCGCCTCTACGGGTCGCCCAACCCGTCCCGCGAAGCCCCGCTGCTCGCGGCCCGGTAAGCTACCCCGGTGGCGTCCGGAACCCACCTCGCGTATAATTAACAACTATGAAGCGCCTCACCGCCACGGTCCGTAACGGCAAGCTGGTCATGAAAGGCCGCCGGAAACTTCCGGAAGGGATGGAGTTCGAACTCCGCCCGGTAACGTCCGACGGCTTTTCTCCAGAAGAAATTTCCAGGATCAACGAATCGATTGAGGCCTCGCTCGAAGATATTCGTAAAGGCCGGACGTATTCGCTCGACGAAACCATGGCCGAATACCGCCGCAGCACGAACCCGGTGAAGTTCACTCCCGCACAGCTCAAGGAGATCGACGCAGCCCTCATGGCGGGCTGGGGAGATTATGAACGGGGCGACGTCTACACCCTGAAAGAGGTAATGACGAATTTACGCCGGCATCCCGGCCGGGGGTATCTGCCGGCCGTCTGAATTCCGTTTCGCGGGACTATGATCGCCGCTCACCCCGCCAGCCGCTGGCCGTAGAGCCGCTCGTAGTAGGCCCGGTAGGGGCCGAAGATGATCTCTTCCCACCAGGTGCGGTTGTCCACGTACCACTGGATGGTCTGTTTGAGGCCTTCCTCGAATGCGACGCGCGGCTCCCAGCCCAGCTCCTCGCGGGCGCGCAGCGACTCGGTCGCGTAGCGCAGGTCGTGCGCCGGGCGGTCGGTGACGAACTTGATGAGCGATTTGGGCTTGCCGAGCTGCTCCAGAATCCGGTCCACGATCTCGAGGTTCCGCCGTTCGCAGTTGGCCCCGATGTTGTACACCCGGCCCGCCTTGCCGCGCAGCAGCGCCGCGACAATCCCGCGCGCGTGGTCGCGGGCGTGGATCCAGTCGCGCACGTTGCGGCCGTCACCGTAGACGGGCAGCGGCTTGTCGTTCATCGCGTTGATGATCATCAGCGGGATCATCTTCTCGGGGAACTGGTAGGGGCCGAAGTTGTTCGAGCAGCGGGTGACGACCACGTCCATGCCGAAGCTCTTGTGGTACGACAGCGCCGCCAGATCGGCTGCCGCCTTGCTGGCGGCGTAGGGGCTCGTGGGGTCCAAGGGCGTCGTCTCCCTGAACTTGGAGTGGCCGTCGTCGGGGAGCGAGCCGTACACCTCGTCGGTCGATACCAGCACAAAGCGTTTGACGCCGTGGCGTCTCGCGGCGTCGAGCAGCGCGGTGGTGCCGATCACGTTGGTTTTAAAGAACGCCTGCGGCCCCTGGAGCGAGCGGTCGACATGGCTCTCGGCCGCCAGATGCAGGACGGCGTCGAAGTGGCCGAACCGGAAGATGTTTTCCAGCCGCTCCGTGTCGCAGATGTCGTCGTGGATCAGACGGTATTTGTTGTCGCCTTCGAGATCGCCGAGGTTCTTGCGGTTGCCGGCGTAGGTGAGCGCGTCCAGGTTGGCGACAAAGTCGAGATCGGGGATGAG
Organism: uncultured bacterium; assembly: GCA_964565925.1. Taxonomy (GTDB): domain Bacteria; phylum JAGRBM01; class JAGRBM01; order JAGRBM01; family JAHCIT01; genus CAZMGV01. The sequence goes on along the minus strand of CAZMGV010000013.1, from coordinate 83,977 downwards.
ATTCTCTTCGAACAGCGCCCGGATCAGGTTCGAGCCGATGAACCCCGCGCCGCCCGTGACGAGCACGTTCTCGTATCCGGTCTTGATCTTTTCGTCAGCCACAGCACCCACCTCCGGGACAGGACGGAAAATTAGCACACGCGGGGGACGTTAAAAGCAAAAGGGCGAACTTTTCAGTCCGCCCCCTCGCGTTGCCTCTCCGCAGATGGCTCAGGCCTGCGGGACTTCCTCGGCCGTCACGGTGACGACGATCTCGACAGTGAGGTCCTGGTGGAGCTTCACCGGCACGCGGAAATCGCCCAGCGCCTTGATCGGGTGCGCGAGCTTGATGTCGCGGCGGTCGATCGCGGTGTAACCCTTGGCATGGACGGCCGCGGCGACGTCGTTGGCGCCGATGGAGCCGAACAGCTTGCCGCCCTCTCCGGCCTTCGCCTTGATCTGCACGTGGAGATCCTTGAGCTGCTTGGCGATCACTTCGCGGGCCGCGCGGATCTTGCGGGCCTTGTCCTCGGCCACCTTCATCTCGTGCTTCATCTGGGCCACGTTGCCCTCGTTCGCCAGCACGGCCAGGCCGCGCGGCAGGAGGTAGTTGCGGGCGTAGCCGTCGCGGACGTCCACAACGGTGCCGATCTGGCCCAGCGTATCGATCGTGTCTCTCAGAATAACGCGCATGATCTGTCTCCAAAGTCCGGCCGGTTGCCGGGCGAAAGGCCCAACAGGGCCGTTCCGGAAGGACCCCTATTAGCCACTCGGGGGCGGGGCGTCAAATCCTATCTGATATCAGCTAGTTAATAGCAGTTTTTGAGGGGCATTCGGGGGCGAAAAAGCCCGAAAAACCGAGCACCCGTCAACTTTGCGGCCGGGCCACTGACCAAACTTAATCGCCGGCCTATTCGCCCTCTGTTCCCTTTGAACCCGGCGGCCCCGACGCCGTCCCCCATTTGGCCATCCGGCCCCGGAAGTCCGCCCACATGTCCATGACCCCGGCGGCGAGCACCGCCGGGAACAACGTGATGAGCGCGAACACCGCGAGCCACGCCGGGACCCCGAGATGCCGGAAGAAGGTCGCCGTAACGGCCACCCCCTGCGCGGCGTACAGCACACCGCCCACGTACAGGAACCCCATCGCCACATGGTAGTGATTGGTCCATACCGCCGACAGGCCGAACGCGCCGGTCGCCAGGCCGCCCAGCAGCGCCGGAACCATGAGCCACTCCGGCAGCCGGAAGTTGTACAGGTCGTCGCGGGTCCAGACGCCGGAAAATTTCGCCACCTGCATCAGGCAGATCGCGAACCACCCCGTGGCCGCCGCGAGCAGCGTGCCGGGCATCATGTAGGCGCGGGTCGTGAGGAACACCGCCTGTTCGGGCGCCGCCGCCTCGAGCGCCTTGAGCGTCGCATCGTCCAGCGCCCCCTGCTGCTTCTGGAGATCGATCGCCTGCGTGATCATCGACTCCATGAACTGCCGTATGGAGGGGTAAAAATCGCCGCCCGCAAAAGCCGCGTAGGCGGCCAGCGTAAAGGCGAGCGGCGCGACGGCGGTCACGAGCGTCCGGAACGCCGCCTCGCTGAAGGGCACCCGGCGGCGGCCGTATTCGCCCGCCACCGAGCCGAACAGGAAGGTCATCGCCGACATCGTGAGACCGGCGTAGAGTCCCACGCCGGCTCCGAACCCGAGCGCGCCCGCAAGGCCCGCCACGACGCTCAGGATGCAAAGGAAGATATATCCCGTGCGGCGCGGGCGCCGGATCACGTTCACCGCGCCCACGACCGGCAGCGCCACGAGCAGCACCAGGTGGACGAACGAGACAAGCAGTGCGAACAGGATGGTCATGTGTGGATCCGGCCCCGGAAACGGAACCGGCGGCCCCCTTCTTCAGGGAAACCGCCGGCTCTTTCAGTCACTTGAATGGACCGCGAAAAACTAGCGGCGGTTGGCTTCGCCCACCGGCAGCAGCGCCATGTTGCGGGCGCGCTCCACGGCGACCTTCAGCTGCCGCTGGTGGCCCGAGCAGGTGCCCGAGATGCGGCGCGGAACGATCTTGCCGCGCTCGCCCACGAACATGCGGGTCGTGCGGGTGTCTTTCCAGTCGATGTAGCGGGTCTTTTCCATGCAGAAACGGCACACCTTGCGGCGTCCGAAACCGCGCCGGCCGCCCTTCTTCGGGCCTCCGGGGCCGCCCTTGCCGCGGTCACCGCCACGGTCACCGCCACGGTCACCGCCGCGGTCGCCCCGGTCTCCGCCCCTGCCACGGCCTTCGCCGTCGTCTCTTGAATCCCTGTTGTGTTCGTCACCCATGATCTGAATTTCCTCTGGTCTGTCTGAATTCGGTTAAAGGTTTAAGCGGGCCTCTGGCCTCGCCTCACGCTTCGGACGGCTCGGAAGCCGCCGGTGGTGCGTCGCCACGTGGCGGCCGGTCGTCCCGGTCACCGCGCGGAGGACGGTCGTCGCGGTCGCCACGGGGCGGCCGGTCATCCCGGTCTCCACGATCGCCGCGTCCGCGGAACTCGCGGTCGCCACGGTCACGGCCGCGGTCGCCACGGTCGAAGTCGCCGCCTTCGTCGTCGTCGCCGAATTCACGCGGCGGACGGTTCTTCTCCGCCTCGGCGCGCGCAATCGCACGGCGCTCGAGATCGGCGAAGTCCGGACGCTCTTCCGGGCGGATAATCAGGTGCCGCCAGGCGTCTTCCGCGATCTTCAGGGTGCGGTCCAGTTCCGTCACGGCCGCCGCCGGTCCTTCGAAGAAGAACAGCGTGTAGTGGCCGCGCCAGGTCTTGTTGATGCGGAACGTGAGCTTGCGCGTTCCCCAGTCGTCCCAGTGGACGATGGAGGAATCGAACTTCTTCAGTGCCGCTTCGATTTTTTCCCGCAGAGGGGCGCGGGCTGCTTCGTTCTGGTCGGGCGGGGAGATGACCAGACACTCATAGAGGTTCTTTGCCATGAAAAGGACTCCTTTCGGGCATCGTCCGGCGGATTTGGTTTAGTCCGGACAACGTCCCCCGGGATAAATGCCAGCGGCCGTTAATGGCTTGGTCGCTAGGCCCCGGGGGCAAGGCGGCCCGGTCTGTAGCCCTTCAGGGGGTAAAGGGCAAGGGCAGTGGGAAAGCCCTGAAAATGGGCCGGATTTGGCGGAGTTGGCGGACCACCCGAAAGTAAAAAGGGACGGGTCTTCGCCCGTCCCTTCCGTTTTTAAATCCCTGAGTGAAACTTACAGCGGCGCGGGGAGCTGGGTTCCGCCCTGCAGATAGATATCCACGTGGTGGGCGGCGGTGCGGCCCTCGGCGAGCGCCCAGACGACCAGCGACTGGCCGCGGGTGGCGTCGCCGGCGGTGAACACGCCGTCCACGCTGGTCCGCTTGTTAGGTGTCGACTTGATGTTGCCGCGCGCGTCCAGCTCGACACCCAGATCCTGCACGAGCTTGCTCTTCTCCGGCCCCAGGAACCCGAGCGCCAGGAACAGCATGTCGCATTTGACCTCGAACTCGGAGCCGGGGATCTCCTCGAACGTCTGGCGGCCGTCCGGAAGTTTCTTCCAGTTGAGCCGTACGCAGTGCAGCTTTTCGAGCTGGCCGTTTTTGCCCGACAGGGACTTGGTCGAGATCGCGTAGTCGCGCTCGCCGCCTTCCAGGTGGGCCGATGAGGTCCGGTAAATGAGCGGCCAGAGCGGCCACGCGTTGTCTTCGGCGCGGCTATCAGGCGGACGCGGCATCAGCTCGAACTGCTTGATCGACTTCGCCCCCTGCCGGTGCGAGGTGCCGAGACAGTCGGCTCCCGTGTCGCCGCCGCCAAGGATCACCACGTCCTTGCCTTCGGCCGAGGGGAAGTCCTCGGGGGCGATCTTGTCGCCCGCCTGCCGCTTGTTGGACGGCGTCAGGAAATCCATGGCGAAATGGACGCCCTTGAGTTCCCGGCCAGGTACCTGAAGGTCGCGCGGCAGCGTGGCGCCCACGGTGAGCACAACAGCGTTGAACTGCTTGCGCAGCTCGGCGGCGGTGATATCCACGCCGACGTTCACTTTCGTACGGAACGTGACGCCCTCCGCCTTCATCTGCTCCATGCGCCGGTCGATCAGGTGCTTGCGCATCTTGAAGTCCGGAATCCCGTAACGGAGCAGGCCGCCGATACGGTCGGCGCGCTCGAACAGCGTCACCTCGTGGCCCGAGCGGGCGAGCTGCTGCGCGGCGGCGAGCCCGGCGGGGCCCGAGCCCACGACGGCGACGGTCTTGCCGGTCCGCGCCTTGGGCGGCTGCGGCCGGATCCAGCCTTCGCGCCAGGCGTGGTCGATGATCGTCACTTCGATCTGCTTGATGGTCACCGCCGGCTGGTTGATGCCCAGCACGCAGGAGGCCTCGCACGGAGCGGGGCAGATGCGGCCCGTGAACTCGGGGAAGTTGTTGGTCGCGTGGAGGCGGTCGATCGCGTCCTTCCAGCGGCCCTTGTACACGAGGTCGTTCCAGTCGGGGATGATGTTACCGAGCGGGCAGCCGTTGTGGCAGAAGGGGATGCCGCAGTCCATGCAGCGTGACGCCTGCTTCTGCAGCGTCTCCTCCGGAAACGGCACGTAGCACTCTTCGTAGTCGTGAATGCGCTCCTCGACGGGACGGTAGCCCGGGAGCTGGCGCTCGGTGATCTTCAGGAATCCGGTCGGATCGGCCATGTACTTCTACTCTCTCAACTGGCTTTCTTCTGCTGTTCCATGACGCGGCGGTAGTCGGTCGGCATGATCTTCACGAACCTGCCCTTGAGCTGCGCCCAGTCCTTGATGACCCGGGCGGCGACATCGCTGCCCGTGTAGCTGGCGTGCTTCTCGATCTGCGCCTTCACGTCCGCCTCTTCGGCGGCCGATTCGAAGCCCGAGAGCCCGACCATCTCCTGGTTGCAGCGGCTCGGGAAGTCCCCGGCCTCGTCCAGCACATAGGCGACGCCGCCCGACATGCCTGCGGCGAAGTTGCGCCCCGTACGGCCCAGCACAATGGCGAGCCCCTTGGTCATGTATTCGCAGCCGTGATCGCCGGTGCCTTCCACCACGGCCTTCACGCCGGAGTTGCGCACGCAGAACCGCTCGCCCGCGACGCCGCGGAAGAACGCCTCGCCGCCCGTGGCGCCGTAGAGCGCCACGTTGCCGATGACGATGTTCTCTTCGGCTTTGAACTTCGAGCCCTTCGGCGGATAGACGACGATCCGCCCGCCCGAGAGTCCCTTGCCGCAGTAGTCGTTGGCGTCGCCTTCGAGTTCCAGCGTGACGCCGTTCGGAACGAACGCGCCGAAGCTCTGCCCGGCGGAGCCGGTGAACTTGAAGTGGATGGTGTCTTCGGGAAGACCCTTGTCCTCGTACTTCTTCGTGATCTCGTGCCCGAGCCACGTGCCGGTGGCGCGGTCCACGTTCTTGATCGGGAGTTCGTGACGGACCTTCTGGCCCTTGTCGATGGCCGGACGGGCCAGCTGGATCAGCTGGTTGTCGAGCACCTTGTCCAGGCCGTGGTCCTGCTTCTCCACGTTGATACGCGGAGCCGAGGCGTCCGCCTTCGGGCGCGCCAGGATACGGGACAGGTCCACGCCACGGGCCTTCCAGTGGTCGATGGCGCTGCGCATCTTGAGCAGTTCGCCATGGCCCACCATCTCGGCGACCGTGCGGAAGCCGAGCTGGGCCATGTATTCGCGCACTTCCGCGGCGATGTATTCGAAGAAGTTCACGACGTATTCGGGCTTGCCGTTGAACCGGGCGCGCAGCACCGGGTCCTGCGTCGCCACGCCCACCGGGCAGGTGTTCAGGTGGCACACGCGCATCATGATGCAGCCCGAGACGACGAGCGGCGCCGTCGCGAAGCCGTACTCTTCGGCGCCCAGCAGCGCGGCGACGATCACGTCGCGGCCGGTCTTGAGTGAACCGTCCGTCTGCACGAACACCCGTCCGCGCAGCCCCTGCTCCACGAGCACCTGCTGCGTTTCCGCGAGGCCCAGTTCCCAGGGCGCGCCGGCGTGCTTGATGGAGGTGAGCGGCGAGGCACCGGTTCCGCCGTCATGGCCGGAGATCAGGATGTGGTCGGCGTGGGCCTTCGCCACGCCGGCCGCCACCGTGCCGACACCCACTTCGGCCACGAGCTTCACGCTCACCCGGGCGCCGGGGTTCGAGTTCTTGAGGTCGAAGATCAGCTGCGCGAGGTCTTCGATCGAGTAGATGTCATGGTGCGGCGGCGGGCTGATGAGCCCCACGCCGGGGGTCGAGCACCGCACGCGCGCGATGACCTCGTCCACCTTGTGGCCGGGCAGCTGGCCGCCTTCGCCGGGCTTGGCGCCCTGGGCCATCTTGATCTGCAGCTCCTCGGCGTTCGTCAGGTAGTGGCTCGTGACGCCGAACCGGCCCGACGCCACCTGCTTGATGGCGCTGCGGCGCCAGTCGCCGTTCGGGTCTTTCTTGAAACGCACCGGGTCCTCGCCGCCTTCGCCCGTGTTCGACTTGCCGCCGATCCGGTTCATGGCGATGGCGAGGTTCTCGTGCGCTTCCTTGCTGATGGAGCCGAAGCTCATGGCGCCTGTCGCGAAGCGCTTCATGATCTTCTCGGCGGGTTCCACTTCCTCGATCGGCACGGGCTTGCGGCTCTGGGTGTCCAGCTCAAAGAGCCCGCGCAGCGTGCACAGGTGGCGCGCCTGGTCGTCGACATACTTCGTGTACTGCTTGAAGATGTCGTACTTCTTCTGGCGCGTCGCGTGCTGGAGCCGCCACACCGTCTCCGGATTGAAGAGATGGTATTCGCCGTCCCGGCGCCACTTGTACTCACCGCCCCAGTCGAGTTCGGGCGTGGCGCTGAGGCGATCCGCGAAGGCGCGGCTGTGACGCCGCTCCACTTCGGCCGCGATCTCCTTCGCGCCCACGCCTTCGATGCGGGTGGCGGTCCAGGTGAAATACTTGTCGACGAACGCCTTGGAGAGCCCCACGGCCTCGAAGATCTGCGCGCCGCGGTAGCTCTGGATCGTGGAGATGCCCATCTTGGACATGACCTTCACGATCCCTTTCTGCGCCGCCTTGATGTAGTTCTTGACCGCCTTGTGATGATCGATGCCTTCAAGCTCGCCGGTGCGGATCATGTCGTCCAGCGTCTCGAACGCCAGGTACGGATTCACCGCGCTCGCGCCGAAACCGAGCAGCAGGCCGAAGTGGTGTACTTCGCGCGCCTCGCCGGTTTCGATTACAAGACCGCAGCGCGTGCGGGTTTCCGCGCGCACCATGTGATGGTGCACGCCCGCCGTCGCCAGCAGCGCCGGGATCGGGACGAGGCTTTCGCTGGCGCCCCGGTCCGAGAGGATGATGATGTTGTAGCCGTCGGCGATCGCCTGCTCGGCGGCGACGCACAGGTCGTCCAGCGCCTGCACCATGGCGACGCCGTCCTTACCCTTGGGGAACAGCATCGGGAGCCGCTTGGCCTTGAACCCCTTGGCGTTCAGATGCGCGATCTGCGCCATCTGCTCGTTGTCCAGGATCGGGCCCTTCAAGCGGATCTGGTGGCAGCTTTCGGCTTCCGGCTTCAGCTGGTTCCGCTCGGAGCCGATGTTCGTGAAAACGCTCGTCACCAGCTCTTCGCGGATGGCGTCGAGCGGCGGGTTGGTCACCTGCGCGAACAGCTGCTTGAAGTAGTCGTACAGCATGCGCGGGCGGTTACTGAGCACCGCGAGCGGCGTGTCCGTACCCATGGAGCCGATGGCCTCTTCGCCGTTCTTCGCCATGGGGGTGAGCAGGATTTTACGGTCTTCGTGCGTGTACCCGAAGATAATGTTGCGCTGCACGACCGTCTGGTGATCGGGCTCCGGAACGCTCGGCGGCGGCGGCAGCTGCTCCAGCGTGTGCAGATGGGTCTTCAGCCAGTCGCCGTAGGGGTTCTGCTTGCTGATCCGTTCCTTCAGCTCCTCGTCGGCGACGATGCGGCCTTCCTTCATGTCCACGAGGAACATGCGGCCCGGCTGCAGGCGGCCCTTGATGCGGACCTTCTCCGGGGCGACGTCATAGACGCCCACTTCGGAGGCCATGATCACGAGGTCGTCGTCGGTCACGTAGTAGCGGGACGGACGCAGTCCGTTGCGGTCCAGCACGGCGCCGATCTGGTGGCCGTCGGTGAACGCGATGGACGCCGGGCCGTCCCACGGTTCCATCAGGCACTCGTGAAAGGCATAGAAGTCTTTCTTGAACTGCGGCATCGACGTGTGCTGCTGCCAGGCTTCCGGGATCAGCATCATCACCGCGTGGGGCAGCGGGTAGCCGCTCATCACGAGGAACTCGAGCACGTTGTCGAGGCACGCCGAGTCGGAGCCGCCCGTCTGGATCACCGGGAAGAGGTCCAGCATTTCGGCGTCGGTGAAATGCGGGCTGCGGGCCAGCGATTCGCGCGCGTGCATCCAGTTGATGTTGCCCCGCAGCGTGTTGATCTCGCCGTTGTGGGCGAGCATGCGGAACGGGTGCGCCAGATCCCACGACGGGAACGTGTTGGTGGAGAAGCGGCTGTGCACGAGCGCCAGCGCCGTCACCATGTCGGGGTCGAGCAGGTCCGGGAAGTAGGCGTCCACCTGTTCGCTCGCGAGCATGCCTTTGTAGATGCACAGGCGCGCCGAGAGGCTGGCGAAGTAGAAGTCCTTGCGGTTACGGAGATCGATCTTGTTGGCGGCGTTCTCGCTGCGGCGGCGCGCCAGGTACAGGCGGCGCTCGTAGGCCAGCTCTTCCTTCAATTCCGCCGGGCGGCCCACGAACACCTGCTCCATGAGCGGTTCGGCGGACTTCGCGGAGGGGCCGATCATCGAGTTGTCGACCGGGATTCTGCGCCAGCCGATCACCTGCATGCCGGCGCGGGCCATCTCGCGGTTCACGATGCCGCGGCAGTTCTCGCGCTCGTTCTCGTCGCGCGGCAGCGACACCATGCCGACGGCGTACTGGCCTTCGGCCGGGAGCGCGAGGTTGAGGCTCTTCGTGACCTTCACGAAAAACGCGTGCGGAACCTGGAGCAGCACACCGGCGCCGTCGCCCGTGTTGGTTTCGCAGCCGCAGGCGCCGCGGTGCGCGAGACGCTTCAGGATCGTGAGCGCATCTTTCAGGATCGCGTGCGACTTCTTGCCCTTCAGATGGGCGATAAAGCCGACACCACAGCCGTCGCTTTCAAACGCCTCGCTGTGCAGTCCCTCTCCCGCAAACTCATTGGGGGATAGATTACGCATCGTTCAACCCTGCTCCCTGGCTCCGGGCCGCCTTATAGTCCGGTGTCGAGCACCGCTTATATAGGGGTCCTGGGCCGTATACTGTATACACCCGCTGCGGGGGCACTTGTCCCCGCGGCGGGCCTCCGGGGGCTTCACCACTGACTCATTCGACGGGATTACCAATCGGGACTCACCTGAGAAGAGGGAGTGGCCGCAGTCCCACCCGGAAAAACAGTCTATCGTAATGACGCGCCGCGTGCCAAGTACACCGGCACCACTATAAAGGGCACCCGTGTACCGGACCGCTGCCGGTGTTCCGTGCCGGTTCTTCCTATCGTTTTGGCGACCAGTCGTCTCGGCTTCGGGAGCGCAAAAGTAGCCGGAACTGCCGCAAGTGCAAGGGGCGGGAACGGAATCGCCGTTCTACCGGTAATGAAGGGCATTCATCCGCCCCGGGAATGGCCGTTTTCCCGCCCTGTGACCGGCTGCAGCCGGGATCTTTCAGGCGATCTTTGTCTCGCCAAGCGGTTTTTCCCCAGCGGTCACCTCGTCGAGGCCCCGGCTTCCGAACTCACCCGTCCGGGCCGCCACCGTCGTGCGGAACTCCTTGAACCCGTGCGGGATCTTGTGGCCCTTCGCCTCGAAATACGGGATTACCTCGCGGCCGAACAGCTCGATCGACCGGAGAATCTCGCGGTGGGCGAGATTTCCCATCTGGACGAGGAACACCATCTGGGTGACGCCCGCCTCCTCGTACTTCTCGATGCCGGCGATGATCTCCTCCGGCGTGCCGACCAGCATCGTGCCGTCGCTCACCAGCCGGTTCATGTCCATCGGCTTGCCGTCCTTGCCCACGCCGAAGTTGTTGTTCCCCTGTTTCGCCATGTTCGTATAGAACTCGTAGCCGGGAACGTCCTTGCCATACCACGGCGAGAACAGCGCGAGCGCCTTGATGGCGAAATACGCCGCCGCCGGGAAACCGGCCATGCGGGCGGTTCTCTGGTCCGAATGGCAGAACATGGGCGTGCTCGCGCCGATATTGGCGTTCACGAAATCACCCACCAGTTTCTTGTGATCCTTCAGATGCTTCCAGTAGATGTCGCAGCAGTCGCGCAAATCCACCGGCGCGTTGAATCCGAAACAGAGGGCGCCCAGGCCCCGGTCGCCGGCCTGTTCGAACGTGACCGGCTGGCTGGCCGCCACCCAGAGCGGCGGATGCGGCGACTGGATCGGTTTCGGAACGATGTTGCGCGCAGGGAAATCGATAAACTTCCCCTTGAACTCGAACGGCTTTGCCGCCGTCGACTTCCACATCTTCGGAATGATCTCGATGTACTCTTCCCACTGGGCCTTGGAATCGCCCGGGTTGATCTCGAACCCGCCCAGTTCGGCCTCCGTGATGGAGCGGCCGGTGCCCAGATCAAAACGGCCGTTCGACATGATGTCGAACACGGCCGAACGTTCGGCGACTTTTGCCGGATGGTTGAACCGGTGCGGGAGCTGCGCGATCCCCTGCCCGATGCGGATCCGCTTCGTGCGCTGCGTGACGGCGCCCAGGAACACTTCCGGCGCCGATGAGTGGGAATATTCCGTCAGGAAGTGGTGCTCGACCTCCCACACGTAATCGAAGCCCACGTCTTCAGCGAGCGAGATCTGCTCGAGCGCCTGCCAGTAAACGTCGTATTCCCGCTGCGCCGTGTGCGGCGTGGGCAGGTTCATCTCGTAAATCAGTCCGAACTTCATGGTGTCTCTCTTTCGTAAAGTCTGGGCCGTGGATCAGACGGCGGGCTGGGGAACCGGTGACTCCACCGGTGATTCCATTGACGGCGGCCGCAAGGGCGGCACGCCGGGATACATGCCGATCAGGGTCCGGAACAGGCGGACACCGCGCCGGTGGCCCGGCACGTTACCGGCGTGGGGCGACTTTTTCGGAATCGCCTCCACCCGTTTCCAGTAGTCGGCCATCTGCTCCGGCGTGAACAGTTTCCGTGTCACCGGTGTCATCGCGGCGAATCCGGCCAGCAGCGCCGCGAGCGACCGCAGGCGGATGGGATCGTTCCTGAGGTACCACAGGCGGCCCCTGGACTTCTCCCGCGGCGCGGAGCCCTTCAGTTCAAGCAGCCAGTAGTCCATCGACAGGTGGCGCGACTCGTCCTTGTCGAGAAGGCGGAACACCTCTTCGTGGACCGGGTCCCCGTTCAGCCGGTTTTTGATGGTCGGAATCAGGACAGTATCCAGCGCCAGCTCGAACAGCAGGATCAGCATGGAGATATTCTCGTGGATGTACTGCTGCGCGCCGGGGGACGGATACCGCAGATCCTGCCCCACCTCCCGGAACGCCAGCCGTGTCACCCACGGCAGTTCGTTCCACCGGAACCCGAGCCGCTTCGCCATCCGGACCTCGGCAGCGGCATGGCGTTCTTCATCCAGAGCGATCAGTTCGAAGATGGCCTTCGCCCTCGGATCGGACACCTGGTTGGCGTGGGCCCGGAAAGCGTCGGCACCCAGACGTTCGATACCGGCCGTAAAAAGCAGCAGCTTTCCGAGCAGTTTCCGTTCGTTCGCGGGCAGCCGGTCCTCGCCCTCCACCGGACGGTCCCAGTCGAAATCGTCAACCGACCACTGCCCCTTGCTGACGGCTTCGAGCATACGATCCAGATCGAGGTTCATGTCGCGTCCGCCTTTCCGAAAAGGTCTTGAAACGGCCATCCGACCTCTCCACAATAAACTGAGCTACTACTCAGTTCTACTCGGATTTGGACCAGAAGGCGCCAGAGATGCCGAAAACCCCCAAAAGGCGGAAATCCCGCCGCCGGAACCCGGTTCAGAAACGGTCGCGCGAGACCGTCAATATCATCCTTGAAGCAACTGCTCGGGTTCTTGTGGACCACGGATACGCCCATGCGTCGACGAACAAGATCGCCGCGCGTGCCGGGGTGAGCATCGGAACGGTCTATGAATATTTCCCGAACAAGGAGGCCGCCATTCAGGCGCTGCTGGAAGCCATCGTCAAGGAAACCATCGGACAGCTCCAGAAACCGATGACGACGATGGCCGGAGAACCGTTCGAGGCGGTCGCGCGGAAATGGCTCCGCATGGTCGTGGAAATGATGCAGGAACATTCCAAGCTGCTCAGGGTCATCGTCGAGCAGGTGCCCCGGTGGGGCACGATCGACGCGGTCCGGGAAGTCGAGCAGCAGATGATCGGCTTCACCCGATCGCTCGCCTGGCATCCCGGCAACCAGTACCCGAACGAAAACCTGGAAGCGTCGATGTTCCTGATCGCCGGAATGATCCGGGCCGCGGTCCTGCAGATTGTCCTTGAGAAACCGGACGGGCTCACCACCGAAAAACTGATCGATGAGCTCGTGAACATCATCGTCGGCTACTACAACTACGGCCAGAGCCGTCGCGTTCCCTCCTGAGTAATCCGCTCGCCGGAAACAGCGATATACCGCCAGCCCATTTCCCCGGCGGACGCCACACCCTGCCCGGCGGCAGCGATCTCGTTCAGGCGGGAACGGCGGCTTCGGTCTCGTCGGCGTCGGCCGGTTTCACATCGTCGTAACGGTCGACCTTGCGCAGTTCCGGGAACCGCCAGGCGAAGAACGCCACCACACAGAGCGTCCCGATTCCGCCGATGACGACGGCAGGAACAGCCCCCCACCACGAGGCGGTGAGACCCGACTCGAATTCGCCGAGCTGGTTGGACGCCCCGATAAAAATCATGTTCACGGCGCTCACACGGCCCCGCATCTCGTCGGGCGTCGAGAGCTGCACGAGCGTCTGCCGCACGACGACGCTGATCATGTCGGCGGCGCCGAGGATCACGAGAAAGATCAGGGAAAACGCGAAGTGTTTCGACAGGCCGAAGGCGATCGTCGCCAGCCCGAAGATCACCACGCAGGCGAACATGTTGCGGCCGATCTGGCGCTCCAGCGGAAACCGGTGAAGATAGACGGCAATGAGAGCCGCCCCGGCGGCCGGCGCGCAGCGCAGGAGGCCGAGGCCCGTTGGACCGACGTCGAGAATATCCTTCGCATAGACCGGAAGCAGCGCCACGGCGCCGCCCAGCAGCACGGCAAACAGGTCGAGCGTGATCGCACCCAGTACGACCCGCTGGTTCATGACGAACTTCACGCCCGCGAACAGGGTTTCGAGGGACGCCGCCCGCTTCTCGAGGCGGCCGGTGCGGACCGACAGCGAGAACATGAGCGAGGCCGCAGCCACTCCCATGCAGGCGGCCAGGATATAGATTGCCTGCGGTCCGCCGGTGAGCGCGTAGAGTGCACCGCCCAGGGCGGGGCCGGCGATGCACGAGACCTGGAATGCCGTGGAACCGGCGACCACTGCTTTACCGAAGATCCTGTCCGGCACCAGATGCGGCATGAGCGACTGGCTCGCCGGCGCCGCGAACGCGTTCGCCGTTCCGATCAGGAAGACGCAGGCGAAGATCGGCAGCACGCCCCACTGCGGGAAAAACACGGTGAGCGCCAGCAGCGACGAGCAGAGCACTTCGCCCAGGTAACAGGTGACTACCAGCTTGCGGCGGTCGAACCGGTCGGCGGCGTGACCGGTGAACAGGATGAAACCGCCCGCCGGCAGGAATTGCACGAGCCCGATATAGCCCAGGTACAGCGCGCTGTGGGTGACGCTGTAGACGTGCCAGCCCACTGCCACCGTCTGCATCTGGATCGCCATGGACATGAGCAGGCGCGCCGCCAGAAAGAGCCGGTAGTTCCGGTATCCGAAGAGGGAATCGGGATCGCCGTTTGTGGAAACGTCCGTCGTCATAGGGGTCAAGTAAAGTCAGACCGCCAGGGACCGACTGACAAACGGGAAACTAACCGGAAGGGGTTTCAGCGGCAAACCGGATGGCCCGACGCACCTGATGCAAGAACTTACTTCTTTTTCTCGTCCTTGAGCTGCTCGCCGGTCTTGCCGAAGCGGCGCTGGCGGGCGGTGTAGCTCTCGAACGCTTCCACGATGTGGCGCTTGCGGAAGTCGGGCCAGAAGGTCTTTGAAAAATAGATCTCCGCGTAGGCGAGCTGCCAGAGCAGGAAGTTCGAGATGCGCTGCTCGCCGCTCGTGCGGATGAGCAGGTCGGGATCGGGCATGTCGGCGGTGTAGAGATGCGCCGAGATCATCCTGTCGTCGATGTCTTCGGGCTTGATGGAACCGTTCTGCGCCTTGCGGGCGATCACCTGGATCCCCCGGACGATCTCGCTGCGCGAGCCGTACGAAACCGCCAGCGTCAGCACCATCCCCTTGCAGCCGGCGGTCGCGGACATCACCGACTGGAGGTGATTACGCACCCCCTTGGGAAGAAGGTCCAGTTCGCCGATGGCGTTGAGCCGGATCCCCTGCTCGATCAGCTCTTTCTCTTCGATCAGCAGGTATTCGTCCAGCATGTGCATGAGGGCCGAGACTTCCGGCCGGGGGCGGCTCCAGTTCTCGGTCGAGAAGGCATAGAGAGTGAGATACTTGACGCCCAGCTCGGCGCACGACTGCACGGTCGCCCGGACGGCCTTGACCCCTTCACGGTGTCCCAGCACGCGCGGCAGTCCGCGGTTCTGGGCCCAGCGGCCGTTGCCGTCCATGATAATGGCGACATGGCGCGGGATGCGGACTTCCGGCTCTTCCGCCGCCGGTTTCGCTTTCGACTTTCCAAAGGCCATGCGGGCATTCTCCCTGATGGAAACGGAAAAACAAAGGGGTGCAGGCCGGTCCGGACTGCACCCCTGAACCGCCGTAGGGCCGTCCGGTTACCCGCCGGTGATCTCGGCGTCCTTGTTCTTCAGGTTCGCGTCCACCTTCTTGGTGGCGTCGTCGACGACCGTCTGCACCTTGGCGGTGCTCTTCTTCACGTCGTCCTGGGACAGCTCTTTGTTCTTTTCCATCGCCTTCAAGGCGTCGTTCGCCTTCTGGCGGTGCTGACGGATCGACACCTTGCAGTTCTCGGCCATCTGCTTGGCGAGCTTGGCCAGTTCCTTGCGCCGGTCGACGGTCAGTTCCGGCAGGATCACCCGGAGCAGCTTGCCGTCGTTGGTCGGCGTGATACCCAGTTCGCTCGTCATGATCCCCTTTTCGATGATCGCCGTCTGCGACGGATCGAACGGGGTGATGGCGATGGTCCGGGCGTCGGAGACGGTGATCGTCGCAACCGCTTTCAGCGGCATGTGCTGCCCGTAGACCTCGATCTTGAGGTTGTCGACCAGCGACGGGTGGGCGCGTCCGGTCCGCAGGCCCGAGAACTCGCGCCCCATCACGTCCATGGCGGTCTTGATGCCGTCGTTGAGGTCCTTGAAAATCTTGTCCTGGCTCATCGCCTGTCTCCCGTTATGACGGCCCTGGTCAGACCGTTTCGCACACCAGTGTGCCGACCTTCTCGCCCATGATCACCTTGCGGATATTACCCGACTTGTGAAGGTCGAAAACAATGATCGGCAGCTTGGTATCCATCGCCATGGCGAAGGCCGTGGCGTCCATCACCTTCAGATCCTTGTGCAGCGCGTCCCGGAACGACACCCGGTCGAACCGCACCGCGTTCTTGTTCTTCATCGGGTCGGAATCGTAGATCCCGTCCACTTTGGTGGCTTTCAGGATCACTTCCGCGCCGACCTCGTTCGCGCGCAGCGCGGCCGTCGTGTCGGTCGTGAAATACGGATTGCCCGTGCCGGCGGCGAAGATCACCACGCGGCGCTTCTCGAGGTGACGCATGGCCCGGCGGCGGATGTAGGGCTCGGCCACGGCGTCCATGCGGATCGCCGACTGAACGCGGGTGGGAACCCCGGCTCGCTCGAACGAGTCCTGGAGCGCCAGCGCGTTGATGACCGTGGCCATCATGCCCATGTAGTCGGCGGTCGAGCGGTCCATACCCTTGGACGCCCCCGACAGGCCGCGGAAGATATTGCCGCCGCCGATGACGACCGACAGTTCGACGCCCATGGCGACGATCTCGGCGATCTCCTTGGAAATACGCTCGAGCGTCTCGGGGTCCAGGCCGTAGCCCGTCGTTCCCTGCAGCGCCTCGCCCGACAGTTTGAGAAGAACTCGCTTGTAAGCCGGTTTATTCATTGGGTTTTCGGCGGAAACGCCGTCCGTTGGCACGCTTTTCCGTTCCGCCGTAAAGACCATACCCCAAGGCGGGTGTCAAGGGCAGTAGTACGGGAGGGGTTTTTGCGGGGTACCCGCAAGCGCGGCGTTTACAGCGCGGCGGTCTGGCGGCTGGTCGTGCGGGCGGAGAGATCGAGGCTGGCGGAAAGCGTGTTGAGCTGCTCCACGTATCCGTCGATGAGCAGATAGGTGGCGCCCGCTTCCCGGGCGAGGTTGTCACTGCTGTTGCCGCCATCGCCCGAAGCCTGGCTCCACGCGCCCAGCATTGCGGCACAGTCGGACAGTTCACGCACCGAGGCGGCGAGACGGCCGAGTTGCGCCCGCCGTTCACCGTCGATCACCGGTACGCGTTCCGCGTCGGCGGCAAGTTCCTTAAGGTCACGGCTGAGCGCCGCGAGTTTCGCTTTCGCTTCGGCATGCCCGTCCAGGACGAACTCCCGGGCGGCCGCATTCGTTTCGTGCGAGAGTTTCGAGAGGCGCTGGACCAGCCCCGACACCACCCCGCGCGAGCGGTAGTCGCGAGCCGCGGCGCCCAGACGCGCATTTGCCTGATAGGCGGCGCCTCCCGCCACCAGGATCAGGACGGCCGCGCTGAACCCGGCCAGAAGCGGAGCCAGATGGCGCGGTGCGGCGGCGCAACTGTTTCCATCTTTCTCAACTGGCTGGTTCCACGCTGTGTCCATGAGTTCTCCCGGAACAGGCCCTCTTACGCAAGGAGAATGCCAACTTCCGGGAAAACAGGACCTGTCTGGAATTTGGCGGCCTGAACGGCCGTCAGAAACCCGAAACCGTTTTAATCTGGATCGAACCGGGTCTGAAATGCCATTTTTGCGTGGCAATTACGGTCAAAAATGACCCTCTGGACGGTTACCGTCACCGCCCAGATCGTCAAAATATCTACCAGGTGTCAATTATTCGTCGAGTGAACCGGTCTCGGTAATGCGGTCGATATAGAGCTCGAACAGCTCCCGCTCTTCTTTTGCGAGGTTAATAATTTCGAGTCCGAGGCCCGCATGTTTGCCAGCCGGCTTGGCCTGCTCTTCCGACAGCACCCAGGCAACGCGGGCCTGAAGGGTAATGTCGCGGCCCGTATGGGGGAGATGAATGATCAGTTCCACCGGATCTTCGCGGTCCAGCTTCAGATTCGTCTGTATGAAGATGCCGCCCTTGGAGATATTGACGGAGTATTCCTGGATGAACGCCCGCGGCGTCTTGAAACGCACCTTCAGACGGGCCTTATGACGGGGAGCCCGTCGGTTATCAGCTGTGTTCAATTTAAGACTCGTTGCCGGCATTTTTGCGCTCCAAGCCGCCCCCGCCCATTGCATTCTGGTACGAACGCAACGGCCCACCCCTCCAGGAATGCAATTCCAATACCATTATCCCGGTTGTGATATTTATCCGCTAAGTGCCCGAAATGATTTAGCCGTAAACTAGCTGAGCTAGTTACGTTTCGGTGGAGGCAGTTCGTACAGCCGCGCAAGTTTTTCCGTCAGTTCATTCTGGACCGCATCCTTTACCTTGCCGTCGGTCTTCAGCTGAATCTCCGCCCGTTCATAGAACGGCATCCGCTTTTCGAGGAGTTCTTTCGCACGGTTAACCGGGTCCTCCGTCTCGAGGAGCGGCCGCTTCACCTTCCGGGAGGCGTTATTGTGCCGGTACACGGCCGTCTCCGGAGAGACCCACAGCGCGACGATCGGCCCCAGTGCCTTCAGCAACGGCCAGTTCTCCTCGCGGGCGGCCATACCTCCGCCGGTGGAGACAACGTGGTGTTTCGGAGACGTCGATACGAGTGCCCGGAGCGTCTCCGTTTCGATGCGGCGGAACGATTCTTCCCCATCGGCTGCGATAATTTCCCCGGGGGTGCGGCCTGTTTTTTCGGCAATCAGGTCGTCCGTGTCGACCAGCGTCCAGCCCCACGCTTTGGCAAAGAGTCGCGCCTGCGTCGATTTTCCGCTGGTCATGAACCCGATGAACACCAGGTTCTCGATCGGTTTGAGATCGCCCATCGGTTTGCCCATCGGTCCGGCGGTCAGCCCTGCTTCGCGCGGTTCACGTTCTGGATGTAGTAAGTGGCCGTGCACTTGGCGAGCATCCGGCCTTCGGCATCGTGAACGTCGCATTCGGTGTAGGCCACCGTGCGCTGCTTCACCACCACACGGGCGTCAACGGTGATCTTTCCCTCTTTCACCGACCGGAAGTAGTGGATCGACATGTCGAGGGTGGCCGGCAGCTCCCCTTCCTTGAAGTTGAGCATGCCCGCCAGAGCCGCCCCCATGGCATGGTCGCAGACGTAGAAAATCACGCCGCCGTGCAGGCGGTTCGCCGGACTGTGCATGTTGTGGGTGCATTCAAAAGAATACACCGCCTTGCCGGGTTCCATCTTGTCGGCGCGATACTGGATGATCTTGTCGATATCGTTGGTATTGGGGTTGAGCAGCATTTCGTTCCGAATCTAGCCGTTTTTCACGAGGCAGGTCCACGCGAAACGCGTTGACGGACGCGGAATTCCGGGCTCGAATGGGCGCCATTCAGTTTCCCGGAGGTTCGATACGAACATGGCAGCCGCCGCCGCAATCAAGGAAGGCCAGAAAGCCCCCGATTTCACGCTGGAGAGCGACTCCGGCGACAAGGTCACCCTCTCGAAACTCAAGGGCCAGAAAGTGGTCCTGTTTTTCTATCCCAAGGACATGACCCCGGGCTGCACGATCGAAGCCTGCGACTTCAGGGACAACTACTCCAAATTCAAGAAAAAAGGCGTCGCCGTCTTCGGCGTCTCCAAGCTCGACGCGAAATCGAAAGCGAAATTCCGCGACAAGCACAAGCTCAACTACCCGCTGCTGGCGGATGCCGACCTGGACGTCGTCACCTCCTGGGGGATCCTCAAGGACAAGATGATGTACGGCAAGAAGGTAAAGGGGATCGAGCGCACGACGGTGCTGATCGGCGAAGACGGCCGGATCGAGAAGATCTGGCCCAAGGTCCAGATCGAAGGGCATGTCGACGAAGTGTTAAAACTCGTGTGACCCGTTGCTGCACTCGACCGGGCAGCTCTCGCACTCGACCTGAATGGTCGTGTGATTGATGTCGAACTCGGTATGGAGCGCGCGCCGGACCTCCGAGATGAACCGGTCCGGCGCGCCGGCGGGTTCCGGTACCACGAGATGCGCGGTCAGCGCCGTCTCCGTGGTACTGAGCGCCCAGATGTGCAGGTCGTGGATACCGGCGACGCCTTTCATCCCGAGCAGAAACGTTTTCACGGCCTCCGGGTCCACCCCGGCGGGAACAGCGTCCAGTGACAGCGCGAACGACTCCTTGAGCAGCGCCCATGCGTTCCAGAAGATGAACGCCGTCACCAGCACACCGGCCAGCGGGTCCAGCCAGTACCACCCGGTATACAGCATGATCACGCCGGTCACGACGACGCCCAGCGAGATCGCCGCGTCGGCGGCCAGATGCAGGTAGGCGGCCCGGATGTTCAGGTCGTTCTTGCGCCCCCGCAGGAACAGCAGCGCCGAACCGCCGTTCACGACGACGCCCGCCGCCGACACCCAGAGGACGATCTTGGCGGGCACCGGGTGCGGGTTCATCAAATGGGTGGCCGATTCGACCATCAGCGCCCCCGCGGTCGAGGCGATAATAAACGCGTTGGCGAAAGCGGCCAGAATCGTCAGGCGCTTCAGACCGTACGAATGGCGGGCCGTCGGCCGGCGTCTGGCCAGCACCACCGCCACCCAGGCGAGCAGCAGCCCGGCCGCGTCGCCCAGGTTGTGCCCGGCATCGGCGAGCAGCGCCATCGACCCGGCCCAGAACCCGGCCGCGCCTTCGACCACGACGAACAGGAGATTGACCCCCGTTCCGAACGCGAACGCATTTGGATGGCCGTGCCCATGACCATGATGATGGTCGTGGCCATGCTCGTGTCCGTGATGATCGTGATGATGGTCGTGATCCGTCGACATGGTCAGGCGTTGGGCTCCCGGAATGGTCCCAGATAGTAGTCCCAATTGAGCCACAGCGCACGGGACCACCGGGTTGCCACTGCCGGTACGGCACTGCCGATGACCAGCAGTATTCCGATCATCGCCGGCAGCGGCCAGTCCGTATGCACGCGCATCAGATAGTAAGAGATCATCACAAGCCCGGCGGTCGCGCCGTAGTTCAGATAGATCGACCCGATGAAAAACCCGTGCTCGTGGGAGACCTCCAGCCCGCACTCGGGGCATTCCGGGTGCATCTCCAGCCAGGATTTATAGAGCTTCCCCTGCCCGCAGCGCGGACACCGGAGCTTGAGCGCCCGCCCGGTGACGGTCCAGAACGGCGGACGTTCGATGGCGGGTTGCATGGGTGGCTCCTTTCTACGGGAATATGAGTGAGTCCAGTTGGGCGGCGAGGGGAGGGGTTCCCGAACCCGTACCCCGAACCTGCGTCAGCCGGACTGACTCGATACAACCCAGGCAATAAGGGGTAGGGTTCGGGAACCCCTCCCCCACCGCCTGATACCTGCATGAATAGCTTACTCGCACAGGGGCAAACGGCGAAACTGTCCTCCCTTTACCTCTAACCAACTGCCCGCTAAACCACCGTCATGCCGAAGACCTTCTACGTCACGACCCCCATCTACTACGCGAACGACGTGCCCCATCTGGGACACGCCTATACGACCGTCGCCGCCGACGTGATCGCCCGGTACAAGCGGATGATGGGCTACGAGGTCTATTTCCTCACCGGCACCGACGAGCACGGCAAGAAGATGCAGGAGGCGGCCGAGGCCAAGGGCGCCAGATCCGACGCCGACGTGCTCAAGTTCTGCGACGAAGTGGTGCCGAACTTCCAGAAACTGTGGCAGCGGCTCGTCATCTCCAACGACGACTTCATCCGGACCACGCAGGAGCGGCACAAGACCGTCGTCCGCAAGTTCTGGAAAACCGTCCAGGCCAGGGGCGACATCTACAAGGACCGGTACGAAGGTCTCTACTGCACCGCCTGCGAGGAGTTCTACACCGAGAAGGAACTGGAAAACGGCAACTGCCCGATCCACAAGAAACCGGCCACGAAACTGGCGGAAGAGTCCTACTTCTTCCGCATGAGCCGGTTCGGGAAAGGCAAAGGCGGCGAACTGCCCGCCCTGCTGGACAGACAGAAGGATTTGCCCGACAACCAGAAGTTCATCCAGCCGCCGGAGCGGTTCAACGAAATCCGCTCGTTCCTGGAGAACGAGCTGCGCGACCTGTCGGTTTCACGTTCCACATTCACGTGGGGCATTCCGGTGGACGGCGACGAGAAGCACGTCACCTACGTCTGGATGGACGCGCTGGTGAACTACATCTCGGCGCTGGGCTGGGACCCCGATCCGGCGAAACAGGACGACAAGTTCAAAAAGTTCTGGGCGTCTGACGGGGCCGAAGTCCTGCACCTGATCGGCAAGGACATCATCCGGTTCCACACGGTCTACTGGCCGACGTTTCTGCTGTCGGCCGGCGTGCCGCTGCCCAAGACGGTCTACGCCCACGGCTGGTGGACGGTCGAAGGCCAGAAGATGTCGAAATCGCTGCGCAACGTGGTGGACCCGAACCGCTTGGTTGACGCCTACGGCGCCGACCTCACCCGCTACTACCTGATGCGTGCCACGCCATTCGGTCAGGACGGAAACTTCTCGCACGACGAGATGGCGAACCGGGTGCTCGCGGAACTCTCCAACGGCGTCGGTAATCTGCTGGCAAGAGTGCTTGCGGTGGTGGAGAAGAAATACCCCGCTGAAAATCCCGCAAAATCAGCGGTCACCGGGCAATCAAAGCTATTCCCTGGCGTGACCGATGAATTCCTGATCCAGCAATGGTCGAAATACTCGCCGTTGATGTCGGAAATGAAGTTCTATGAAGCATCGGCGATTATCGTCGAAACGATTACCGCACTTGACGGAATCGTTCAGCGGGAAAAACCGTGGGGCCTCGATACTGCTGATGCCGACACGCGACGGCTTATCGGGTTCTTGCTTCAAGGCCTCAAAGCCATCTGCGTCATGCTCTCGCCGTTCATGCCGGTGAAGATGCAGGAGATGTGGGAACAGCTCGGTTATGACGGCAAGGTGGCCGACTTCCGGGCGACGAAAGACAGTCTCGACCTCTCGCTCGCCCCGAAGATCAAGCGCGGTCAGCCGCTGTTCCCGAGCAAAGACGCGATTGGCGAAATCCGCGACCGGTTCCTGGCCGAGGCGAAGGGCGCCGTCGCCGGTGAAGCGGCTGCGGCGAAGTCCGCCAAGCCCGCTCCAGACACAAAAACCGGCGAGAAAAAACCGGCCAAGGAAGCGGCCGTCCCCGGCATCATCACCATCGACGACTTCATGAACGTGGAACTCAAAGTCGCCACGGTCATCGAGGCGGTGAAGGTGGAGAAGTCCGACAAGCTGCTGAAACTGCAGGTGAAGATCGGCGACGAGCAGCGGCAGGTGCTGGCGGGGATCGCCAAGAGCTATCAGCCGGAACAGCTCGTGGGCCGCCAGGTGGTGGTCGTCGCCAACCTGAAACCGGCGAAACTGATGGGTCTCGAGTCACAGGGCATGATCCTCGCCG
This sequence comes from uncultured bacterium, assembly GCA_964565925.1. Lineage (GTDB taxonomy): Bacteria > JAGRBM01 > JAGRBM01 > JAGRBM01 > JAHCIT01 > CAZMGV01. The sequence goes on along the minus strand of CAZMGV010000013.1, from coordinate 61,108 downwards.
CGGAGACCGAAGACGGCCTAGTATTGGCCGGATTCGAGAAGCCGCCCAAGGCGGGTTCCCGCGTGAAGTAGCCCATGTTCATCGATACGCACTGCCACCTCTCTTCAAAAGCCTTCGACGACGACCGCGAGGAAGCGTACAAACGCGCACGCGACGCCGGTGTCGGAGCCATGGTGGCGATCGGCGCCGGTTACGGGACCGACGGTAACGCCAGAGCGGTGGAGTTCGCGAAATCCCACGAGGGTGTTTATGCCGTCGTGGGCATCCACCCGCACGAGGCGAAGGAAGCCAGCGAGTCGGTCTACGCCGATCTCGTGAAGATGGCGAAAGACAACCCCGGCCTCGTCGTCGGCTGGGGCGAGATCGGGCTGGACTACTTCTACGACCACTCGGACCGCGAGACCCAGCGCAGGGTGTTCGGCCGGATGATCGATCTCGCGCTGGAAGTGAACCTGCCGATAGTCATTCACGACCGTGACGCCCACGACGAGTGCATCGACATGCTCCGTGTTCACGGCGCCGACAAGGTGGGCGGCGTGTGGCACTGCTTCACCGGCGACTACGCCGTCGCCCGCAAGGTGCTCGATCTCGGCTTTCTTATATCGATCCCCGGCATCGTGACGTTCAAGAACGCCGACTCACTGCGCGACGTCGTGAAACGCGTTCCGGTGGAGAGCCTCGTCATCGAAACCGACTCGCCGTTTCTCGCGCCGATCCCGTTCCGCGGCAAGCGTAACGAACCGTCGTACGTGGTGAAGGTGGCCGAAAAGATCGCCGAGCTGAAAGCCCCGCTCACGGTGCAGGACATCGAGCGGATCACGACCCACAACGCCGTCGAGCTGTTCGACCTCAAGGCCTACCGCCCGGACGTGGAGAAACCGCAGATCGCCTACTCGATCCGCAACTCGCTCTACCTGAACATCACCAACCGCTGCTCGAACCCGTGCTTCTTCTGCCCCAAGTTCAGCGACTGGACGGTGAAGGGGCACTACCTGCGGCTCGGCCGCGAACCGTCCGTGGACGAGATCAAGACCGCCGTGGGCGATCCGTCGAAGTGGGACGAGGTGGTGTTCGTGGGTCTGGGCGAAGCGACCAACCGGCTCGAGACGCTGAAGGAAGTCGCCCGCTGGCTGAAGTCCAACGGCGCCCGGAAGGTCCGCCTCGACACCGACGGCATGGCGAACCTCGTCTACGGCCGCAACGTCGCGCCGGAACTCGCCGGGCTGATCGACGCCGTGAGCGTTTCGCTGAACGCGCAGAACGCCGAGGAGTTCGCCCGCGTCACCCGGTCGCCGTACGGCACCGAGGCCTGGCCCAAGGTGAAAGAGTTTATCGCCGAGGCGAAGAAAACGATTCCCTATGTCCAGGCGACGGTCGTGACCGTGCCCGGCATCGACGTGGAGGCCTGCCGGAAAATCGCGGAAAACGAGCTTGGCGTGGTGTTCCGGGCCCGCGAATACGACGAAGTGGGCTGAATATGATTCGGATCACACTCACAATCCGTTACCAGCCCGTTTTTTGAAACAAACCGGTCTGGTGTTAGGCTCGCCGACTGCCCTGCGGTTTACGACCTAAATGCCCACGAATTTCTCTACTAAATCCGCCGGACGGACGCCCTCGGGACGCCGGCTGGGACACGCCGCCGGGCTCGCCCTGCTGCTCGTCTGCGCCATCGTTCAGGCCAAACCGCTGGTGGCGGCCCCCGCCCAGAACACGCTCGCCGGTGCAAAAGCGCTGCTCGAACTGGGCGAATTCGACGCCGCCGGGAAAATCTTCAGGCAGCTCGCGCAGGCCGATCCGAACAGCGGCGACGCGCACTACGAATACGGCAAGTATCTGCTCGCGCTCGATGATCCCGACTTTGAGGGCTCGATCTCGGAACTCGAGAAGGCGGTCGACCGCAACGACAACAGCTCCGACTATCACCTGTGGCTGGCGCGCGCCTATGGCGTGAAGATCGAGCATTCCAACATCGTCGCCGCCGCCTTCGGCCCGGTCTGGAAGGTGAAGGCGCACTTCGAGCGCGCCGTCGAGCTGGACGGAAAGAACAACCCCGCCCGCGTGGACCTTTTTCAGTACTACCTGTTCGCGCCGGGGCTCGCCGGCGGCGGCAAGGACAAGGCGCAGAACCAGGTCCGGGCGATCGTGAAAAACGAGCCGGGCGGCTATCTCGATTTCACGACGCAGGCGATTTACGCGCTGGACCGCAACGACTGGGAGGCCGTCGACATCGCCTACCAGCGCCTCATCCAGCTCCGCCCCAAACAGGCGGGGCAGCTGCGGCTCCAGTTCGCCACGGTGATGATCAGCGTCGGCAAGTACGACAAGGCGATCCAGATCCTGAAGGCGGCCGCCGCCGACCCGTCGGACGTCGACCCCGCCTTCAAGATCCTGCAGACCGACTACGTCCGCAACGGCTACTACGAACGGGTCCGCTACGAACTCGAACACAACGTGAAGGTGGACGTGAGCGGCATGTCGGTGACGCGCCGCCAGCTGGGCGCCGATTCCAACACCGACCCGAAGTTCCTGGAATGCATGCGCCTCATGGGCGCGCTCTACGAGAAGTTCGGCCACACGGAAAAGGCCGGGCTTTATTTCGCCCGCGTGAAACAGGCCGAACTAACCCGCCACCAGTGACCGTCCCGGCTGCGGCGGCAGGTCGATCGGCCCGCCCCGGATACAGGCCACGAGCCCGCCCGTCAGCAGGCGCGTGAGCAGTTCGCTCTCGGACTCGGGGTCGATCGTCTCGCGGCTCTCCAGCTTGCGCATCACGACACCCACGCAGGTCGACACCGTCGCCCAGGCGAGCGTCTCGATCTGCTTCGGGGTGAGCGGCGCGCCCTTGAACGACCGCGCCATGTCGGCGACGAGGTCCGCGACCGCTTCGCGGAACAGCTGGTCGCCCAGCGGAAGCTGCCAGGCGTTGGAGCGGGACCGCTCGCGGATAAGGATCCGGAACAGATCCTCGTGGTCGCGGGTGAATTTCAGAAACGTATAAATGGACGCCCGGGTCTGGTCCATCAGGTTCGACCCCCGGCGGTGACGGCCCGCGCGGATCGCCTCGCGCAGCGTGCGGCTGCCGGCCAGCACCAGCTCGTTGAACGCTTCCTCTTTCGAATCGAAGTAGTGATAGAAGGTGCCGATCGAGACGCCCGCGCTCTTCACGATGTCGCGCACCTGCGTCGCGCCGTAACCCTTGGCCGCGAACACCTTCTGCGCGCTGGTCAGCACATGGTGGCGGGTTTCCTTCTTCTGCTGGGCTCTGGGGGCGTCGGGGCGCATGGCTGCCCTCCTGTTCGCTGAACCCTAGTTCAGCGAATAGAGATTCGGCAAAAGGCCTCCGGCGGGAACAACTCGCGCGGCTGGCGGCGCACTCAGGTTTTCTGCTTTTTCTTCGGCGGGTCCACGGGCACGCAGCCCAGTTCCCGGCGGTCGGCTTCTTCATACACCTGCACGTCGGGGAAGTCGGCCGGGTCGATCCAGATCTCCACCTGTTCGCCGGGGCCGATCACGCAGTTGTTCCGGCAGGGCACCACGTAGGGACCTTCCACCTTGATGCCGTTCAGGCGGCGCTGAATCTTGAGCCACACGATCCGGTACCACTGGATGGATTCGGTGCTGTTGAGCCGCACCGTCGAGACGAGCGGCGTCGCCGTCTGCTGGAACTGCGTCGGACAGCTGGGCACGTCCCACCAGCGGTCGGGGAGTTTCGGGCGTTTCGTCGCAGCCGCCGCGGAAGCGGCGGCCAGGAACAGGATGGCGAACAGGACCGGTTTCATCACCCCGCCATCATAGGCGAGGGATTCTTAAAAACCGATGAAAAGTGTGCGCAGTGTTAAAGCCCGGAGATCCCGGCTATCCGTTCGCCCTGAGGAGGCCCGCAAGGGCCGTCTCGAAGGGCCGAACGGCAAAGTTAGGCCGCTCATCCTTCGAGACGCTTTGCGCTGCAAAGCTCCTCAGGACGAACGGCCAGACGGCGACGTCTGTCGGGTTGATGTTTCGGGGTAGGATTCGGGAACCCCTCCCCTGCACCTGCCGGCCGCTTAACCGGCTCTCAGCCGAACATGCCGGAATCAGGGCCGGCCACGCCGCCCTTGGCGAGACGGATCTCGTGCGAGAGATGCACGTCCAGCGCGTGCTTGTCGTAGTCGGCCTGGTATTTGGCCGCCTCGACCGCCGCCTTGCACTGGGCCCAGAGATCGCCCTTGGTCTCGTCCGTGGGGAAAAGGAACTCGTTCGACATGTTGAGCAGCGTCATGACCGGGTTGCGGTCCTTCTCGAAATCGACGCCCAGCACCTCGAACGCCTGGCGCATCGCCATCATCTGCTTGCCGCGGCCCAGTTCCATCACCTTGCGGGGGTCGATCCCCAGCGTCTTGAAATCGTTTTCGAGCAGCTTCGTCTCGGCCATCGCCCAGAACATGATCTGGCACTGGAACAGCATCATGCGGGACACTTCGGCCTGGCTCATGTCCTTGATCATCTCGGGCACGAACTGCATGCCGAGTCCCACGTGGCGGGCCTCGTCGCGCTCGTAATATTTCATCAGCTCGGCGATGACGGGCTCGGGCTTCAGCTCGCGAATCGTCTGGAAGATCGTGAGCGCCATGCCCTCGATCATGAGTTGCATGCCGAGCAGCTTGTAGGCGAGGTTCGGCGTGTCGAGCACGAGGTCAAGCAGCGCCTGCGGGGCGCGGTCCATGCGCTCCGGCACGTATCCCGTCTCTTTCAGGTAGTCGTGCATGACGTAGAAGTGGCGGGCCTCATCAAAAGCCTGGCTGGTGGCCGCCATCTTCGCCTCGAGCGGCACCAGTCCGTCGGCCAGTTGCGCGCTGATCTTCCACGCGGCGAGCTCGCCCCAGAGGATGATCGCAAAAATCCGCTGGATGGCGTGGGTCTTCTCCGGATCGAGCTTTATACCGCCGTGCTCTTTCAGCAGCGACTGGAGGATCTCCTTGCCGTCCCACGCCAGGTCCTGGCCCTTGTGGTAGATGTTCTCGCACCGCGCGTAACGCTTGGCCGCGTCGGCGTCCAGCTCCAGGTCGAACATGTCGTAGCGGATCTGTGTCTTGCCGTAACCTGCGATTCCCATGGGTCTCTTCTCCTGTATCAATCTGCCAATTTAGTCTGGCTTCAGGGCGAACACGCCCCGGATCAGAACCTGTTTAACGTCGTCGAACAGCGCCCGCATCTCGGCCGGGCGGTCCACAAAGCGGCTCTGCACCGCCAGCCCGCTGATGATCGACTGGACAAGCAGCACCATCCGGTCCACCGGAATGGCGAGACTCTCCTTCACCGGTCCCAGCGCCGATTCGAGCGTGTCCCTGACCAGCCGGCTCTGGACGCGGTCGAATTCGTCCAGCCGCACCCGCAGCCGTTCGTTGTGGTTGGCGGTGGCAAACATCTCGAGCAGGAACGACACCCGCTCCTTGTTCGTAATGAGCAGGTCGAACAGCGCCTCGGCGGCGTTCAGCGCCCGCTCCACCGACGGCGTCTGCGACTCGATCCGCGACTGGACCTCGCGCGCCAGGCGCATGCTCATACTCGTCACCGCTTCGATCAGGATGTCTTCCTTCGAATCGAAGTGATAGTGCAGGAGACTTTTGGAAACCCCCGCCGCCTGCGCGATCTCCTTGGTGGAGGCGCCTTCGTAACCCAGCCGCGCGAAGCAGTGAATCGCCGCCTCGACAATCCGGCCCACCGACTCGTTGTGGGAGTCGGTGCCGGTCGTGGTTTCAATCTCGGAGTACGGGTGGGGCTCAACCATCCCCGTCAATTTAGACTGGCCGGTCAGCCAGTGTCAAAATAAAAATGACATCAGTCAGTTACATAGATGGGTTAAGGCCATGATTTAATTGGGGAATAAAAAGTTGGGGGGAGGGGCCGGAACCGTTTCGTGGTGAGCTGAGTTTACCCTGAGCAAGTCGAAGGGAACCATGAACCGCTCACGCTGAGCCTGTCGAAGGGTCGCCCTGAGGACGCTCGTTGCAAGCCGTCTCGAAGGGTGATGAGTCCTGGTGGTCCCGCCGGTGGGAAAGCGGCAGAATGGGGCCATGGCGGAACTATTATCGAATATATCGTGGCGGGGCGCTGCCGCTTTGAATTTGTCGCCCTTTTACCTCTCCGGGGTGTCACGAGAAATGGTCAGATATGGTTAGCAAATTCGCAAGAATAGGAATTTATGGTGTGTTGCTGACACTGATAACTGTATTTGGTTACCTTGTATATCAACGAAATTTTCAGAGAATTCATGACCTAAATTATTGGATCAGTGAAAGCCGGAGTATTGAGCCCGCCCGCCGCTTGAGATCGGGAATTGCTCTCAGTCGTTTCGACGACCCTCGTATTATAATCCCGCTTGCCAGATTGTTGTGCGATGGAGATGGCAGCGTTGAATACCAGACCAGAGAAGTGATCGGTTTTCTCACCCTCGATTACAAGAGAAGGCTACTGCCAGGAATAGAGGGCATAAAAGCTGAAGCTGGTGATTTATCCGATGACTGCGTTAAGGAGTCCCTGTCGGATCTCATCCGTATCATTCAATCGGCTGAGAGTGCCTACCGAAACCGGAGAACGGTAGAAGAGATTACGAAAGGCAGTCGTAGCCCGGATGTTGCAGTGCGAATGGACGCTTTTAAGGAAGCTATTTATATCGCTGATTCGGCTCTGATTCCTGTATTGATTGAGGCCGCCAGATGCGACGACCCTAAAATATCATACGCCGCTCAAGAAGCGATTCGGAGCCTCGGGTCAAACTATGATGGCGCGTTCAAGGTACTAAAGGTGCTTTCAACGTCTCCAGATGGCTACATCAGAATGCAGGCCATTTCCGGAATGTACTCGACGACTAACTTGTCAGAAAATGAGCGTAACGAGGCTGTGAAAGTAATGTTGGCCCACGTTAAAGATTCTGACGCCTATGTCCGGGCGGAATCACTTTCTGGTCTTGACGAGTTATCGGAGAACAAATTTGCAGATGTAGCCAAGGACACTATTCGAGACGAATCACCCTTGGTGAGGCGACGAACTCTTGAAAGACTATGCCGTAAAAAGAATCTCGATCCAGACCTCGCCAAAATGTTAAGCGACAGCACAGCTGATGCTGATCCACATGTGCGGGAATGGGCGAACCGTTGCGTACGACGAGATTCAACTGACACACGAGCCCAGTAAGGGTATTTACGACCATTCTCCCGCCCCTCGATAATACCATCTATATCAACACCTCCCTCCGGATAAAACCGCCGCTTTGGACCTAAATGGACCAAGCCGGCCCAAGCTGGGCCTGGGATTGCGGGTTTCGCAGTTGACTCGAAAATCAGCCCTTTCAGGCGCACCCGGAAATGGACCAAGCAAAATATTTATCCTGAACCCTTCCGCGAAGTTGCGCGCCGTTTTCACGTTAATACTGGATCGCGTTTTTATAGCCGCTATTAATAGTGGGTGAAGATAAGTCTCCATCCGGAGCCGGAAACCGAGGGCCCCAAAGGGCGTGAGGTAGTACGAAGCCGGAGGTGAGCTCAGGTCCGGGCGACCGTGATGAGCGGGCCCTGGATCCAGTGAAGTCCCTCCCGGTCGCGTCCTTGTCGCGTGGGTCCACCGCGTGAGCAGGGGCGGAACTCCCCGGAGAGGGCAGGTTCCCGCCATTCGATGGTCCACCGGTTTAGCGCCGCTACGGCTGTCGCACCCCCCTTCTCGCTCGTCGAGCCGGGGTGAACAGACAAGGCGCCCGCGACCGGCGGAAGGCGAGTGGTGGAAACCGCAAAGGCGGCTCGGTGGCCTGAAACCCCGCATGCCGCGATAGATGTTTGAAAACTGAATAGCCTTAAACCCGCTGCTGCCAACAGGGGTTTACGGTAATGGCCCTTCGGGGACGGACTCATCCGGCCTTCGGCCACCTTCCCTATAAACAGGGAAGGCCCACTGAGGCGGCCCTCTCTATTTCATAGAGAGGGTGCCCCGGAGGGGCGGGTGAGTCTGTTCCTGCGGGGCAGTATTCAACCCGTGCGGATTCCGGTCACCACCGCGCCGTAGGGCTGGAACACGTCTCCGAACCTGTCCGGCCTCGGGCCCCAGTAGACGGCGGCGCAGGACATGGGGGCGCCCTTGCCCTGGTCCTTTCCGTCCACGAGAAAGCGCAGGCGGGTGTCGTACAGAAAACAGATCGCCGACGCCTTGCCCCACACGCACTCTTTCCAGTGGCGGGTGTTGGTGGCGACCGGGATCAGCGCGATCACTTCGGCGCCGTGCTCCGTGTGGGCGGAGAGGCATTTTGCGATCCAGTGCTTGATCGTCGTGCCCCGCTCCCGGTCGGCGCCGTAGGGCGGATTCACGTAGATGGTCCGGAAGTCCCACGGCTCTTTCAGACCATCTTTGCCAGGCAGCCGGTATTCGGTCTTCGCGCCGACGACCGACTGTCCGTTGGAGCAGGGATCGAGGTCGATCTCCCCGCCGAACACCGCCCGGACGGCCTCGACGTAGTGCGGGGGTGTCCCCCAGTGCTGGCTCTTCGAGTTGACGGTCCGTCCGGCGGTCATGGCGGCACACCCTAATCTGCCGCCTCGCCATTGGGCAGTGTCTCCACTAGGGTCCCCCGCCGTGATGACGGAATCCCCACCCGGCCGGCCCGGCCTGTTTCGCACGGCCTTTATTTCCGCCGTCGCCGCCTACCTGGCGGCGACGGTCATTACCGCCGCGTTCCGCCATTTCCCGGCCGGGCCGTGGGCGCTCTACAGCGACGACGGCGTCTGGATGTCCATTCTGCGGGGCTGGTGCGGCGGCGGGCGGCTTTACTCCGAGCTGTGGGAGAACAAGGGACCGCTGTTCTTCCTCTGGTTGCGCCCGATGTGTCTGGTGCCGCCGTCACCGGACCTGCTTGGTAATCTGGCGATCGGCTACGAGCTCACGGTCTTCTGGATCATGACGCACGGGCTGCTGGCGGCCGGGGTGGCCTGGGCCGCCGCGGAGCTGGAACTCCCGCGCCTGAAAGCGGCGGTGTTCGGACTGTTCGCGGCGGCGGTGATGCTGAACCCCCGCTGGAACGAGTTCCTTTTCTCGGAAAGCATCGCGTGCGGTTTCGCGTTTCTGGCGCTGGCCGCCTGGCTCCGGAACCGCCGGCTGCGGGAACACCGGGCCGGGACCGGCGCCGGGACCGGCGGCGAGACCGGTAACTGGACGTCGCTCGTTCTGGCGCTTTCGGTATTCGCGGCGCTCTGGGTGAACTTCAAGTTCGCGGCGCTGGGGGGGCTCTACTTCACTCTGAAGGGCCTCTCGTGGCGGCGCTTCGGACGGGACGCCGCCGCCTGTGCGCTCTTTTCCGCCATCGTTCTTTTCGCCAGTATCGGCACCGACGCGGCCGCGTACCGGAGCCTGTTCATGGTTCCGTTCGGATCGTCAGTGGCCTCCCTGACCCTGGCGGAACGGTTCGGCATCCAGTCCGGCGAATGTTTCATGCTGGGCTGCGACCACGGGTTTCAGTCGCTGCTCAACTATCCGCTCCAGAAGGTCGCGGGCGGGTTTATCCCGCCGCCGGTTCTGACCCTGATTACCGGCCTGCCGGTGATCGCCCTGCTCCTCTGGGGTTTGAGGAAACTGCCGGGGATGGCGGCCGCCTTCGGCCTGTCGTGGCTCGCGCTGAGCCAGCACCTGATCTTCACCCATACCTACTACCAGCTGTTCCCGTTTTACGCCGTGCTGGTGGCGCTGGCGCTCGCCCGGCTCCCGGCGCACCGGGCCGGTTACCTGACGGTTTTTGTCTGCGGGACAGCGCTGCTCTGGCTGGCGGCGGACCCCGTGCTTAAACGATCCCGGTACGAGACACAGTGGCGGCCCCAGGCAAGAGCCTCGGCGCTGCGCATGGCCGGGATCTACCGCGACTGGCTGGGCGGCCGCGAGTGGCTGTCGCTGCTCTCCAACGGCTACCCGCCGCTGCTCGTGAACGGCGTCAGCAGGCCCGTAAACCGGACGTTCCACAACTACTGCGGATACCACGTGCCGGGCTCATCCGAAGAAGTCATGAAAAGGCTGCGGCAGGGGAATATCCGGGTGGCGCTTCACCCGTTTCTCGCCGAGCCCATCTGCCTGAACCCGACCGAGGCGGCTTATACCAGAGACCACTGCCCGCTGGTTTTCTCCGCGCCGGACGAGGCCCCCGGCATGGGATGGATCGAGTTCCGGGACTGTCCGCCGCCTTCCGGAAATCCGCCAGGTCCGGCGCCGGAATCAGCCGGCGGCGAACTCCGTCATTAGTTTTTCATACCGGTCCACCATGGATTCCAGCCGGTAGCGGGGTGCGGCCCAGCCGGCCGCCTGGGCCGACAGCCGCGAGCGGTCGAACTCGCCCCGGGCGACGCGCATGAGGAGTTGCGACAGGGAGCCGGGATCATCCGCCTCGCCGCTCAATGGCCATCCGGGGGGAAGCACCTCCCGAAGTCCCGGCGCGTTCGTGGCGATCACCGGAACTCCAAGTATCAGACTCTCCAGAGCCGCGAGCGGCATTCCCTCGAAGCGGCTCGGCAGCACCGTATAGTCAAACCCGGTGAACCAGCGCGAGATCCGGGGTACCGGCGGGTGGAAATGAACCGGAAGGCGCCCGGCCGTCGCCTGTGCCTTGAGGCTCTCTTCCAGTTCGCCCGAACCCGCGAAATGGAATTCCAGACGGCCCCATTCGGATTCCGGCATCCGTGCAATCGCTGCCAGCAGGACGTCGAGCCCCTTCTGCGCTACAAATCGCCCGGCAAAAAGGATCCGGATACGGGAGGGATCGCCGCCGAACTTCTGCACGGCGGCTTCGCGTGACTGGGGATCTGGCGGGAGTTCGACGCCGTTGGGCACCACATGGATATATCGGGACGGCTGCCGGCCGGTCCTCCGGCGTAACTCCCGGTACGCGGCGGCGGCGTCTTCGCTGACGGCGATGACGAGATCGTCCCGGAATGCCCGTTCGGTAAAGGCCGCCGGCAGGGACCGCGTCGGCCAGAGCTGCGTGTTGTGAATTGTGCGGACGATCTTCGGCGGTTTTCCGCCGAAGCCGGGCAGCCGCAGCGCCCCCGCCAGCATGAAATCGGGGATATCCGTATGGGAATGCACCAGATCGGGCTGAAGCCGGCGGATCAGGGCTGCCAGCCGGACCGGGACGGCGGCTGCGTTGATCAGGCGATTACCCGAGATCCCCAGTTCGAACAGTTCAGTACCCTTTTCTCTAAAAGCGTTCTCAATGGAAGCCCGCACAGCCGGATCGGCGTCTCCCGGCCGGAGCGCCGCCGCCCAGAGCCGGTGTCCCCGTCCGCTCAATGATCGCGACAGGTGCAGTGCCACCTGCTCGGACCCGCCCAGATGCAGGCGGTCGATCAGCTCGAGAATTCTCATGCCGCCCGCCGCCGGCTGCCCTGCCTGTCTGCGAGATACTTTTCGCAGGCGGCGGCGAAGCTGCGGCCCATCGCCGGGGCGCTGTTGTGCTGTTCGATCCAGGCGACGGCGGGCTCCATCAACTCGCGACGATTGAATTTGCCTTCGATGAATTCTGTCAGCAGCTGCGACATCGCGGCCGGATTTTCACCCGGCACGCTGAGCGGCCAGCCCGGCGGTAGCGTTTCGGCGAGCCCAGGCACCAGCGTCGCGACAAGCGGCGTCCCGGCGAGAAAAGCCTCGATGGAAACCAGACCGTACCCTTCAAACCGGCTGGGCATAACAACGGCATCGAAGCCGGAGAGCCATTCCACGATATCCGCCCGGGCTGCGTGGAATACGGCCGGAAGTCCGTGCGATTTCGCCAGTTGCCGCATGGCCTCTTCATCGGCGCCCGCGCCGACGAGGTGGAGTTCGTAACGGTCACGAAGGCGTGCCGGAAGCCGCCCAAGCGCCTCCAGAAGAATGTCCACACCCTTCTGGCTGACAAACCGGCCGACGTAACCAAGCAGGACACGTTCGCCCTTCGCGCCGAACTCCCTGACGAGTTCGTCGCGTGTATGGCGGATTGCCGGAGGTATCAGTCCGTATCGCACAGACTCCTGAAAGCGCGACGGTTGCAGTCCGAACCGCTCGCGCAGTTCGAGATACGACTGCCTGGTCGCTTTGCCCGGATAGACAGTGAGCTCATCCCTGAAACCGGATTCCGTCCACCTGCCGATGAACGGATGGGTCGGCCAGTGCTGGGTGCTGTGGATGAGGCGGCCAACAGGAACCGGGCGTCCCAGTGCGGAGAGTATCCGCGCGGAGGTCGAAAGCATGTAGCTGGCCGGATCGCCGTGGGAGACGGCGATATCGGGCTGCAACCGTCCGAGCAGCCGGGCCAGACGCGGCGGACCAGCGACCGCATTTATGGTTCGCCCGCCCCGCAGTCCGAGACGGTGGAATTTCACGCCGGCATCCCGGCACAGTTCGACCAGCTCGGCACCCAGACCGGACTCCCGGTCGTCCGGGTAAACGGCCGCCTGATGGACCTCGTGCCCCTGCCGGGCCATCTCCGCGGAGATCACCGACACGATCCGTTCCAGACCGCCTAGGCCAAACCGCGTGAACACGTTGACGATCCGCATGCCCTGCAGCCCTTTCTCCTGGTACGGCCTGGTCCGCACCTGTCCAGGGGCGGCATTCTGGCCGATGGTATTGCGGGGAAACACCCCCGATTCAACCCGGCTTGTAAGCGCTCCGGAGGTCGGGTAGCCGCCTTCGTGGAAACCGCCGTTAGAGTGTTATAGGGTGGGTTTCCGGGTTTTCCTGATGCTCCAGTACTCCCCAGTCATCGGCATTCCAGTTCTGGCCGTACCCTTCGCAGAGGCCGCCGGCGCAGTTTTCCAGCGCGGCAAAGCGCGGGCGGGCGGATACGTTTGCGTGGCGAATGTGCATATGCTCGTGACCGCCCGCCGGGAACCGGATTTCCGCCGGGTGATGGAGAGCGCGGCGCTGACCGTCTGCGACGGAATGCCGCTCGTCTGGGAAAACCGGCGCAGAGGCGTTTCCGGCGCAGAGCGATGTGCGGGCCCGGACCTCACTGTGACGCTCCTCGAAGCCGCCCAGCGGGAGAATCTCGGCGTCTGCTTTTACGGTGGCAGCGAACCCGGCAACCGGGACCTCCTTGAATGGATACACGGGCGGTTCCCGCGGCTGAAAGCCTCGGCCATTGCCGCGCCGATGCTCCCGCAAAAACCGCCCCGCGATCCGGAGGCCCTTCGCCGGATCCGCGAAACCGAAGCATCGATCGTGTTCGCCGGTATCGGCTGCCCCAAGCAGGAGTTCTGGATGGCAGCCAACTCCGATGTGCCGGGCCCTGTATTCGTCGGCGTGGGCGCCGCGTTCGACTTTCTGTCGGGCAGCAAGAGCCGCGCGCCGGTCTGGATGCAGAAAGCCGGGCTTGAGTGGCTGTTCCGTCTGGGCAGTGAACCCGGGCGGCTCTGGCGGCGCTACCTCACGACGAATACGCTGTTCGTGTGGTACTGGCTGACGGAGCTGTTCAGCGGTTCCGGAAGGAGCCGGCGGGCCGCCTGAGCGCGGTCTGCGGGGAGTCCGAATGAAACGGGCGCTGATTACCGGTGTGACAGGACAGGACGGAGCTTATCTCTCCGAACTGCTGCTCCAAAAGGGGTATGAGGTCCACGGCATCAAGCGCCGGTCGTCAATCTTCAATACCGGCCGCGTGGACCATCTCTATCAGGATCCGCACGAACAGGGCCGCCGCTTTATTCTTCACTATGGTGACATGACCGATTCCACCAACCTGGTCCGCATCATCGAACAGGTGCAGCCCGACGAAATCTACAATCTCGCCGCCCAGAGCCATGTGGCCGTCTCGTTCGAACTGCCGGAATACACGGCCAATGTGGACGGTCTGGGCACGCTGAGAATCCTGGAAGCCGTGCGCATGCTCGGCCTCGCGCAGAAGACCCGTATCTATCAGGCCTCCACCTCCGAGATGTTCGGCCGGGTGAAGGAAACCCCGCAGAACGAAACGACTCCGTTCCACCCGAGATCGCCCTACGGCGTCGCCAAGGTCTACGGCTACTGGATCACCGTCAACTACCGCGAGGCGTACGGCCTGTATGCCTGTAACGGAATCCTGTTCAACCACGAATCGCCCCTGCGCGGCGAAACCTTCGTCACCCGCAAGATCACCCGGTCGGCGGCCCGAATCTCGCTCGGACTGGAGGACTGCCTCTACCTCGGCAATCTGGGGGCCCGCCGCGACTGGGGACACGCGAAGGATTTCGTCGAAGCGCAGTGGCGCATCCTCCAGCAGCCCGAACCCGAAGACTACGTCATCGCCACCGGCGTCCAGCACACGGTGCGCGAGTTCGCAGAGAAGGCGTTCGCCGTCCTGAATATCCCGGTCGAATGGCACGGCAAGGGCGCCGACGAGACCGGGGTCACCCGTGCCCCGCTGCCCGGACGCGAGGACAGCACCGAAAAGACGGTCGTCAGGATCGATTCCCGGTATTTCCGTCCCGCTGAAGTCGACACGCTGCTCGGCGATCCGTCCAAGGCGAAATCGAGGCTGGGCTGGAGCCCGACGTTCACCTTCGACGAACTCGTTCAGGATATGGTGCGGTCGGATCTCGAAACCGCCCGCCGAGAGACCAGATAGGAGCGCCGCCAGAAGTGTCATCCGCACCGGTACTGAATGCCGATTCCCGCATCTTCGTGGCCGGTCACCGCGGGATGGTGGGCGCAGCCGTGCAGCGGCAGCTGGAAGCCAGAGGCTTCCGGAACGTGCTCACCCGCGTGCGGGCGAAACTCGACCTGACCGATACAATAGCGGTACGGGACTATTTCCAGACGGAACGGCCGGACTCGGTCTTCCTGTGCGCCGCCCGGGTGGGCGGCATTCTCGCCAACCGCGACCAGCCGGCCGAATTCATCCGGGACAATATCGCCATCCAGACGAACATCATCCACGAGGCCTGGCGCGCCGGCGTGAAGCATCTCGTCTTCCTGGGTTCGTCGTGCATTTATCCCAGAGACTGCCTGCAGCCGATCCGGGAGGAATATCTTCTGACCGGCCCGCTCGAGTTCACGAACCGGCCCTACGCGATCGCGAAGATTTCCGGCGTCGAGATGTGCTGGGCGTATAACCGCCAGTACGGCACGTCGTACCTCGCACTCATGCCGACTAATCTTTACGGCACCGGCGACAACTTCGACACCCAGACCTCACATGTGCTCCCGGCCCTGATCCGCAAGATGGTTCAGGCGAAAGAGGACGGCCGTCCGGAGGTGACCCTTTGGGGCACCGGCACTCCACGCCGGGAGTTCCTGTACGCCGACGATATGGCCGGAGCCGCCGTGCATCTCGCCTCACTCGATCCGGAGCGGATATCCCGGGCCATCCCCGCGGACCAGCCGCCGCTCATCAATATCGGATGCGGCAAGGACCTCATGATCCGGGATCTGGCGGAACTGGTCCGCGAAGCGACCGGCTTTCGCGGCGACATCCGGTGGGACACGTCAAAGCCAGACGGCACTCCGAGAAAACTGCTGGATGTTTCCAGAGTGACCTCGCTCGGCTGGCAGCCATCCACAACCCTGGCAGACGGAATCCGCGAAACCTGCGCCTGGTTCATGCAGCACAGGGACCGTTTTCGGTGAATCCGGAATGAGCACTGTGGACTACGCCGGCCGTTTGCCCGGCAATGCGCCCGGCCGCACAGGCGGCCGCGCGCCCGCCCTCCGCCGGCCGGTCATCACGGCCGGCAATCTCCGCGATTTCCTGGCCCCGGTCCTCGTTTTCCTCTTTATCGTGCTGAACAACACGTTCATGCAGATGGGGATTCCCGCCGGCGGGAAAATCATCCCGTTTGGCGAACTGTTCCTGCTCTTTTCGCTTCTGACTATCAGCCTTCCCGGGGTACTGCCTCGTCTGTTCAAGGCGCTTGGAACCGCAGGTGCCGCCGGGCTATCGGTGTTCTGGATCGTGGCCCTGGGACAGCTGGTCGTATCGGTTCCCCGTGACGGACTCTGGGCCCTTCGGGATGCGACCAACGCCATCGAATCGCTCTATCTCGTGGTTGGTTTCGTCTTTGCCGGCTCGCTGGTGAACATGAACCGCCTGCTCCGTCATCTGCCGGCGGCGGGTATGGTGATGTTCGTCTATGCGCTGCTCTACCCCCTGAACGACTTCCTGAACGGGATTCTGCCGGAGCTCACCACCGCCGCCGGATACAGTCTGGAGATCCTGCAGATGCAGAACAGCGCCTGGGTGATGGTCCTGGGAGCGATGATGGCGATCAACGACCGCAGGCGGTTTGGCTACCTGGGTTACCTGATGGCCGTACTGGCAGTCGGCTACGTGCTCGTATTCTTTCAGGCGCGGACGGCTTACGGACAGATAGCCGCCGGCGTCTGCCTGATGCTCTGGTACGCGGGCAGACGGTGGAAAATCGAGCTGATCAAGCTGATGGCACTGGGAACGGCTGCGCTGGTCGCTGCCGTTTCGGTCGGTCCCTTCCTGACGGGGCGCCTCGGGGAGTCGTTCTCCATCGAGTTCCTGATGGAACATGTCAAATCCAGCACCGGCAGCCAGAACCTCTCTTCGGCGGGAACCGGCGAGGCGAGCAGCGGAATCCTGCTCAGGCTTGTCTGGTGGGCCGATATCGTCAGCCAGTGGCTCTCGAGCTGGAAGAACTTTTTCGTGGGGCGCGGCTACGGGTTTCCACTCGTGGATTTCGTGGCCATCGGCGCCGGTTATGACGAAACCGGACAGCTGGTCCGGGAACCCCACAATTCGTTCATGTCGACACTGGCCCGGCTCGGCCTGGCCGGTCTCGCCGGATTTTTCGCCTTCCAGTCGGCACTCCTGTGGCGGACGATGAAAGCCGTCCGGCGGCTTCGCGGAAACGAGACGCTGCGCCGTTTCGCCTTCATCTGTCTCTGCTTTTTTATCTTTGTGCTGCTGGCGGCTCTGGCCGAAGACGCGCTGGAAAAACCTTACGACACCATCCCTTACTATTTTCTGGGCGGAGTCATGCTGAGGCTTTCCAGCCATCTGGATTCGCTCCAGACGGGCGCCGGCAGGACGGATGGGACCGGCAAGCCGTGCGAGTCCTGATTCTTCACAACCGCTATCAGATGCGAGGCGGCGAGGACACAGCCGTCGAGGCCGAACTGTCCCTGCTCAGGTCGCACGGTCACGAAGTGAAGCTTCTCGAAAAGACGAACGCGGATATTCACGATCCCCGGTCGGTTCTGGAAGCAGGTGCCGGAACGATTTACTCGCAAGCCTCCTGGCGCACCGTCCGTTCGGCGATTGCCGGATTCCGCCCCGATGTCATGCACGTTCACAACTTCTTTCCGCTCTGGTCACCGTCGGTATACGCTGCGGCCGCCCGCAGCCGCACTGCCGTCGTCCAGACGCTCCACAACTTCCGGCTGATCTGTCCGAACGGATTCCTGCTCCGCGACGGGAAACCCTGTGACCTGTGTGTCGGGCGGAAGCTGCCGATACCGGCGATCGAGCACCGGTGCTACCGGGACAGCATACCGGCCACCGCCCTGCTCGCCGGAATGATCGGCTTTCATCATTTGCGGAACACCTGGGAGCGGTCCGTCCATCGCTATATCGCAGTCAATGGATACATGCGCGAGCAGTATATACGAGGCGGTTTCCCTGCCGCCCGCATTACCGTAAAGCCCAATCTGGCAGCCGATCCCGGACCGCCGGGACCGGCGACAACCGTCAGGCGGCCGTACGCATTGTTCGTCGGACGGCTATCCGCAGAAAAAGGGATCGGGCCGCTCGCGAGCGAATGGATCAGGCGGAAAACGCCCATCCCCCTGAAAGTCGCGGGCGACGGCCCCCTGCTGGATAAAATCCGGGCGGATGCAAAAGGTTCGGAGCACGTGGAAATTCTCGGCTGGCGGGATCCGGGTGAAATCTCGGAGCTGCTGCGCGGCGCCCGCGTGCTCGTTGTACCGTCCGTCTGGAACGAGTATCCGCTCGTTGCCATCGAATCATTTGCCCACGGAGTTCCGGTGATCGCCAGCCGGAACGAGGCGATGGCCGAGCCTGTCCGCAGTGGAGCGGTATTCCTGTCGGACGACCGTGAACCGGGGACTCTGGTCGCTCTGGCCGAAACCCTCTGGAACGATCCCGCAAAACTGCAGGTCGCTGGAACCGCCGCCCGCCGCCGTTACGAACAGGCGCATATGCCCGGCCGGAATTACGAACTCCTGATGGGAATCTACGAAGATGCCAGACGGGAAGCGGCGTCATGACTGGGCGCCTGAAATCCGAATGGATGCGGCACCGGCTCACCGGCTGGGCGCTGCTCGACCAAGCGCTGGTGAGCGGCGCCAATTTCTCGAACGGCATCCTGCTGGCGCGCACACTCGGGCCGGAACGGTACGGACGGTTTGTCCTCGAAACCCTGATCATCCTGTTCGTTCAGGGCATGTTCATGGGCTTTATCACCGGCCCGATGATGGTGATGGCTCCGGAACACGAGGGCGACTCGCTCGCCAGCTATACGTCCGAACTTCTGGGTCTCGCTGCCGTGACAGCATTTGTATGCACGGCCGGAGCGGTTGCCGCGCACATCTTCATGCCCGGTGCCCAGCACGGTTCCCCGGCGGCCGCATTCGGGGCGGCGGCGCTCGCGTTCATTCTGCAGGATTTCATCCGGCGCTACCGGTTCGCCACCGGTTCGCCACGTACGAGTTTTACCCTCGATGCCGTCGCTTATCTGGGTTTCCTCGGAGCCGTCGGCGGAATGGCGGCGGCGGGAATCGAGATCACCGTGCCAAGGGTATTCGCCGCCCAGGCAGCCACGTTCACCCTGTCGATGTGCCTGCCCGGCGCTTTGCCGGTTGCGCAGGCACCCCGTTTCCGCGGCGAAACCGTCCGCCGCTACTGGCGGGAAGGCCGGTGGCTCGTCGGCTCCCAGATGCTCAACTGGTCCAGCTACAATCTGATCACCATCGGTGCGGGCTGGATCGGCGGCGCCGCGGTTGCCGGTACGATCAAGATCGCCCAGAACGTGGCCGGACTTCTGAATCCCGTCATGCAGGCGATCGAAAACATCGTTCCGACCGAGGCCAGCCGGACACTGCTGGCGGAGGGGAACTCCGGACTGCGGCGATACATCCGGACCGCCCTGCTTGTCATCGGTGCGGTCTACACGGTCATCCTTGGTGTGATTGTCGTCTTCCGGCAGCAGATCGTCGGGATTGTCTATGGCGCCCGGTATCTGGATGCGGCAAACCTGATCCTCTGGTTCTCGTTCGGAACCCTTGTGCTCAGCATGTCGTGCGTAGTGAACGCCGGGCTCCGGGCGACAAACACCTCGCGAGGAGTCTTTGCCGGGCTGCTGGCATCATCAGTCTGCGTGATCGGACTGGGGTACTGGGCTTATACCGGGTACGGGCTGAACGGTGCCGGCGCCGTGTTCCTGCTGGCGAGTTTGAGCCAGATAGCCGTCTCGGGAACCTACTTCCGGTCGGTGTCGCGCGACGGCTGAAGCAGCGCGATAAAAATTCCGCCGAACAGGCCGGATACAAACCCCATCACGATCATCAGTATCCACTGGGGCTGGGCATAATCCTTGAGGTCGGCCGGGAACGCAGGGTCAACGACCTTGAAAGCGAAATCGTCGCGGACACTAACCGCCATGACCGCCTGGAGCCGATTCTCCATCAGCTTGTAAACCGATTCGCGCATCTGAAGGTCGCTCACCCTGGAGAGCTCGCTCTTGAGGTAATCAATGGAGCGTTGTGCCTCGCCGATCGCATCGTCCTTCATCCTTGCGTTGAGCCGCTTCACGAGCTTGTTCGCCCAATCGGCGGCCAGTTCGCGGTCTTTCCATCGGATCTTCAGAGTGATCACACCGCTCTTCTTGTCCTCGTCGACCGAGCAGACCTTCTTCTGGAAGTAACGGTAAGCCTCGTCGATGGTGGGGACGTCCGCGGGGTTGTCCACATTCCATTTTTTGCCGGCCGCGTCCCACCGCTTCGCGAACAGGACCGGCATGATATTCTCATCCTTGATGAATTCGTACGTAAACGCCCGTGAACCCAGAATGGCCACCGCTTCCGACTTGCGCGTATCGCTGCCCAGGCTCAGTCCGGCGAAGGAACCCAGATCGCCCAGCTTGCCGAGCAGTGACGACCCGCCGATCGGACTCTGCTGCTGGGTGAGCACCATGACTACCCGGGACTCCCACTTCTTCGGCATCAGCCAAGCCAGCGACGCGGCTGCGCCCGTGCATAGAAGCGTCAGGGCGATCACCAGCCATTTACGGGCCGAGATGGCACGCAGGTAGTCGGAGAGTTCCAGTTCTTCACCGGACGGCTGGCTGAAACCCGGCAGGTACACCGGAACCGGGACGGACGCCGGAGGAACGGAGGTTCTGGGTTCGGACTCAGTGCTCATGAAACGGTCATTTCCTGAGCGCGTTGACGGCCGCCGCCGAAAGAGACGCCTGGTAGACGACACCGATGGCGTCCTTGAATATCTGCCAGCCCACCATCGACGGCGGAATGTACCGGGGCACGACGACAGTGTCGCCAGCCGCCACATCGACTCCACGCGGTGAGCCGTACCAGGGATCGTAGTACGAGTCTTCCGGAGGAATCGTCAGGCCGTTGGCCCGCACGACATAGATCGCCTCGTCATCGGCAATCGACGTCGGTCCGCCCGTGGTGTGCAGGAGGGTCGGGACATTGAGACCGGGCCGGCTGATCATTGCGCCCGGGTTGTAGACCTCGCCCACCACGAACACGACCTTCGTCTTCTGGCCCACAAACAGCTTGTCTCCGTTTTCCAGCGGAAGGTCAGCATCCGCATTTCCACCCAGAATAGACGGGAGATCGACAACGACACGGCCCATCGGTTCGACCGACTTCAGGTCATCTACCAGCTTCTGGCGCATATCCTGCACGAACGCCCGGTTAGTGCTCGACGCCTGGTCGCCGACGAAATAGGACCCCTCGCTGAGGAGCTGGCCCTGCAGGAGCCGAACCAGCTGATCGATACGGGCGCGCTCCACGGCCTTGGCCGATTCCCGGGTAAAGAACGAGATATTCCCGTCGCCGACGGAGCTCAGTCCGCCCGCACGCTTGAGGACGCTGGCGAGCGTTTCACCCGGCAGTATCTGGTAGACCCCGGGGTGCAGGAATTCGCCCGTCAGTTCGACGCTTGCGGCGGTCCGGATACCGGCCATGGGCTGAATCGTCACCACCGAGCGGGGCAGCAGTTCGATATTCTGGTCGGGATCGCCGTCCAACGCCTGACGGGGGCTGAACCGGCGGGACTCGTATTTCACCTCGCGGCCGCCGACAGTCACGGGAATCAGGAGTTCTCCTTCGATCTCCGACGCCTTCGAGTTGAGCCCGCCGGCGAGCCGGATGGCGTCGGCAACCCTAAGCCCCGGTGTCAGCGTGAGCCGGCCCGGCCGGAACACACTCCCGGAGACCTCCACGAAGCGGTCCGGATTGGGGAGCACCGGATCGATAGTGATAACGTCTTCGGGTGTCACCGGTATCGCGGCGCCCTTCAGTTCAGCCGCCGTAATAATCCGGAATTCGCGCCGCTGGTCCTTGCCGATGCGTTCAAGCGTGACCTTGGACGAATCGCCCGACGGTAGAACCCCGCCCGCAAGACCGATCAGATCCTGAATCGTCTCGCCGCCCTTCAGTTCGTAGATAGCCGGACGCTGGACATAGCCGATGACCGCCGCGCGCGCTCCGGAGGACGGGATGAACAGGACGTCGCCTTCCTGAAGACGGAAGTCGTTGCGGACTTCGCCCTTCAGCATGCTGTCGTAGAAATCGAAGGTTTCGATCACCCGGCGGCCCCGGCGGTGCTCGATCTTGCGGAGACTGCCGATCGGAGTCGGCCCTCCGGACTGAATGAGCAGGTTCAGAAGCGTATCCAGCGACGAGACCGTGTAGGACCCCGGTTTTTCGGCCTCGCCCAGCACGGTCACCTGAATGCTGCGAAGCCGGTCGAGACTGACCGAGACCGACACGCCTTCGGTACCGGCGTAGGCGCGCTCGATAGCTTTCGTCGCGTCGTCAAAGGTCATGCCGGCCAGCGAAAGCCGCCCGACGACCGGCAGCGTCACGCCGCCATTACGGTCGACCGTCGCCAGCTGGCGGAGCGTGAGCCGCCCCCACAGGTAAATCATCAGCGCGTCGCCCGGCCCCACACGGTAGCTGTCCGGAACGGCGACAAGATCGCTGGCGGGCGGCATCGCCGCACCGCTCCGGAAGAACGAATATCCGAACGGTTCGACGGCCCTGGACGGCACCGGAAGATCCGTACTGTTTTCGAGGTAAAGCGCGAGCGGAGTCTTGTTCCGCGGCGCAGCCGCCGCCGCCGCGGTTTCCGAAGCCACCGCCGCCGCCTGTTTCGCCGCTTTCGGCGCGGCGGAGGGATTGATCTGGGACGTATAGACCCCCTGCGGATCGAATACGTCCAGGATTTCCGGCGGAATCATCGACAGGAGTTTCGGTATATCTACACCCCGCTCCCGCAGCCGGGTGATGATTTTCACCGCCGCCTGGTCCCGTGGCATCTGGCTGAGCTGCAGAAGCTCGTCAGGAGAAAAGTTCTGCATGATCGTCTGCTGGACTTCCGACGGGAGCGAGTTGAACAGGTTGCGGTCCGAGGTATTCGCGGAGGCCGCCGAGACCACACCCGACGAGGACTGTGCCCGGACCGGCAGATAGCCCATCGCTGCCGCCAGCACGAGCGTCAGGGACAACACCTTCGGACGGCCGAAGGCCCTCAACTGTCGGAAAAATCTGTTCATAAAGCCTGACCGCCTTCACCCGGTTCTGGCGGTTCCGGCGCCTTTACGGCCTCCGGAAGGCCGATGAGGGTTGCCGCGCCCGGTTCGATTGTCAAACCCGCTTCAATGACCACTCCGGTGCGGGAGCGGCCCGGGACAAACTGCCAGTTCCGGATACGTTCGGCCCCGAATCTGAGAAGTCCCGAGGCACCCTTGAGCGGCAGATCGTGGAGATATTCCGCTTCGCCCCGGAGCCGGTATTCCGACGGTCCGCGGGCGAGAAAGACTACCCGTCCGCTACCGGGGTCGTCCGTCGTGTAGGTGTCGCTGTCGCGGACCTCGGCGGCGATCTTCGCCGTGGCCCGCCAGTTACTTCGCGGATTGATCCGGGCCGACAGCGCAAGCCGGTGGGCCTGCGGCCCGAGATCGTCGCTGAGCAGCCGCCGGTTCAGCGAATAGCCGTCGGTGAATATCCCGTGCGTGAATGCCCGGGGGCCGGTCCGGAAGTAGTCCAGCCGCAGTCCCAGGGTACCGTCGCCGGTGACATCCGGCGCATACAGCCCGATCAGGACACTGACGTCGTCCTTGTACAGGATCTTCAGGTTCGAGTTGGTGTCCTCGAATACGGTTTCGTAATAGATCTGGAATCCCCGGAGCTGGGGAATGGTCAGGCGAAATTCGGCCGATCCGATCCGGTTGCTGATCGGCTTGCCGGTTTCACTGACGCCGGGAAGAAAGCCGAAGAAATCCCGCGCCACATCACCTGCCGATACGTGAGGCGCTCCGCTGCCGCCAAAGATCGTGAGCATCCCGAACGCCATCGAAAAGTAGCGGGACGGCAGATAGCCCAGGCGTCCGCCAAGCATTCGCGTGTTACGGAAATGCTGCTCCGGACCCAGTGTGCCGAACCACAGAAGTGGCTGCCACGTCCCCAGCTTTCCGGCGATTCCCGGCAGGCGTCTGGGCCCGTCGGTCCCGGCACGGATCTGCTCGAACGACCGGGCATTGTCGGACATGAACAGGCCGCCGTGTTCGCCGGGTCCGAGCGCCAGCGGAATGCGGCCACCCGAAATCTCGGCGCCGCCCCACGCGAAACGGGCTCCGTAGGTGACCGGATCGAACCGCACCCGGTCGTCGGAGAGATAGAACGAGGCTCTCAGTTCGGCGGAAACCATACCGCCGGCGGCCTCCGCCCAGTGTGCCGTCCGCAGGAAACCCTGCGGGCCGTCTTCGGACGGCTGTCCTTCCGTGTGCCCGGCAAGCGGGTCCACATGGGCGTTAATCCTGTCGAGCGCGGATGTTACCCCCGGTGACGGAATGACTGTGAAGCCGGAACGAAGCCACCGGAACCTGCCGTCTGCTTTCTCCAGAATCTGAATCGCCAGCGGTCTGCCTGTCGGGCCGAACCGGCGCGCGAGACCTCGTGCGATATCGGCAAGCCAGGAAGGCCGATTCCCGACGGCTGCTTCCCGGTCGATTGATTCTGTCGCTTCCGCCGCCCGTCTGGCGAACTCGTACCGCGTGAAGGGGCGCTGGCTCCAGTTGAGCGGACTCACGAGCCCGCGGGCTTCAAGGACCGCCAGTTCATGGTAGGCGGGATCGTCGAGCGGCACCCACACCTGCGCCTGTAACGGCGCAGCCCAGAGCACAGCCGAGAAAGCGGCAATAACAGACGGGAGCCACCAGGTACGGAAACGGTTCACGTCCGGCGAAACCTCAGGACGTCTTCGGCAATTGGGGCGACTGAACGGCGTGTTCCCGTGAAAAAGAGACGCCTGTTCCGGTGATTTCATCGAACCCGGAGGCGAACCCGCGGGGCGGTTTCAGCGTATTACGGAACGTGGCCCACACGACCGGGGCGAACCCGAGCGAGGTCCGGACCGGCTGCTGGAACCGGCTGAGCGCCATCCCAAGCCGCGACGACGCCAGCGTGAGCGCCTCCGGGCAGAGCCCTTCCGGGACTGACCGCCGTACGGTGAGCAACACGGCAAACGGAAGCAGCGCCCGGCCGTAGACAAGGCGTGCGCCATACTGCCGGCCGTTGGAATGGGCATTCTCCCACCGCCGGCAGAACTCACGCAGTTCCGCAGGAGTTGCCCGCCCGCCGGTTTCGCGAACCAGATCGTTCCAGAGTGCCGACGCTATTTCCGAAATCTCCATTCCGCCGGTCCCGGACGGCCGGGACCAGATGAGCCGCCCAGCACCGGATGCGGAAGGACCGATCACCGCTGCCGCTTCCACGTCGCAACTGGTCATCACGCGTTCGAACGCGATCCACAGCTGCGCGCTGTCCGAAGCGCCAAGCAGTTCCTGCAGCGACAGATGGAACCGGTTCCGGCGGTCACTATCGGCGGTGTGGATCTTGTGATCCGGGGACACGGCGATCCGGAGGTAAACGCCGTAACCCAAGGAACGGATGAGCATCCAGCCGCCCAGGACCGCCACCAGCAGGAGTACCGGCGCCTCACTGACCCCTCCGGTATATCCCCAGACACCCAGCACGGCGAAGACGGCACCCGCACTCCAGAGAGTCCGGACCGTATCCCGGTGGGAAAGCCCCGCCTGCAGCAGCATGTGATGCATGTGTTCACGGTCGGCGCCGTTCAAAAGGCCGCGGCCGTTGGTCGCCCGCCGGATCAGCGTGATGAAGGTATCCAGAATCGGCACAGCCCCCGCGAGCAGCAGCGATGCCTGTCTCGTGCCTTCCGGCGTCCGCCGGGCAATGAGCAGCGTCGCCGTCGCCAGCGAGAATCCGAGCCAGGAACTGCCGATCTCGCCCATGAACTGGCGGGCCGGATGGCGGTTGTGAACCAGAAAACCGCCCGAAGCACCGGCCACGAGCGCACACAGCACGACCGCCTGATAAAGTCCGATGCTCATTGCGCAGATTCCAAGCGCGGCGGCAGCAACAATCGAGAGCCCGGCGGCCAGACCGTCCAGACCGTCGATGAAGTTGATTGCGGTCGTGTATCCGGAGACGCACAGGATGGTCAGCAGCATCGACAGCGGGGCGCCAATCGGTACCCCGCCCAGAAGTTCCACCCTGAGACCGGCGATCCAGAGCCCCAGCCCCATAAGCGCGCTCAGGATCAGCCGGTAGAACTGACGGATACCTTTCAGGTCGTCGGCCGCACCGACCGCAATTGTGGCAGCCGCACAGCCTATCCAGACCACATGCATCTGCTGGGTAACATGGAGCCAGCCATCGAGAATCCCGGTCACGCCGCCAGCGATCACTCCGGTCACAATAGCCACACCGCCCAGCAGCGGTACCGGTTCCCGGTGAATGGACCGGTCGTTAAACCCGGCCATCCCGCCGATCTGCCGGGCGAGCCAGGCAGCCGGTACAGCCGCAACCACGGCAATCGTAAATGCCAGGGCGGCGGAAAAAGCGGCGATGGTCCAGTAGCTATTCACGATGAGTAACAGAAACCCGGTACGCAGGCCGGTGGCGGCAACTGCGGTTAATTACAGAGATCATCGTTAAATTAACACGCCGCGTCGTCAACTGATTTCAGTCTGAGAACACGTAAAATCAGCTCGTTTAATGCATTTAGACCGGCCTTCCGGTGATATGAGACACATCATACCTGCATTCCTGCCGGACGATTACCGTTCGCGCGTGGAGGACCCCATGCGGTTTCAGATGAAAGACCTCTTCCCCCGGGAACACGGATTTTATGTGATGACGATTGTGCCGGTAGCGATCGGCACGGCTCTCAACTGGAAGCATGCCGGAGGCGCCGTCATGGCCGGTCTGGCGTGGTCGCTCCTGACGCTCTCCAGCGCCGGAGTCCGCAGCTGGCTGCTCCACCCGTCCAAACGGGCGCATCTGACCGCTCCGCTGGCGCTGATCGTTCTGGCGGCCTGGGCCTGTTTTACCTGGTCAGGGGTTCCGCTCGGTCTGGTCCTGTCCGGATTCGTGGGGCTCGGCGCCCTGGGCGGTCACTTCGCATTTTCGACGCCGAAGGAACGCCGCTCGACGGTCTTTGAAGGTCTTGCCTCGTTCGTGCTCGCCTTCGGAATGCTGGTGGCCGGTTCGGCTGGACGGCAGATTATTCCGCTCGGCGTCGCGCAGGCGGCACTCGTGTATTCATTTGTCCAGGTAGCAGCGACACTTCATGTACGCCTCTGGATCGAGGCGCTCTCTGACCGCACCGGCAGGGGACGCCGCGAATATCTGGCCGAGACGCTGGCCGCCCATGCACTGTTTATCGGGATCACCGGACTGTTCTGCCTGCTGAAGTGGCTTCCGGCCGACACGTTGATCCCCGGCGCCTGTGAAGGTGCCGTCATGATGGGCACGCTGCCCTGGTTCGGACGGAAGGTATCATTCCCGAAACTCGGGATTGCGCAGACCGTGGGTCTCGTCGCGACCGGAATCGTCCTCACCCTCCAGTTCACACGCTAGGTTACGGCTTTAACCAACCCGCTTCCGGTTCGCTTCCCGCCGGTTCGGTTCCCGGTTGACCGTTGTCATAAGGGCTTCGGCCCGAACGGTGCCACACTGGCTGTTGACGGTTGAGCCAGTCACGGGGGGCCCGATGCATATCGCCAGCGACCCGGTCCAGAAAATGTATCACGAAGCCCTGATTCAGCATCAGGAGCTGACGATCGTAACCGACCGTCTGCACATGGTTCTGATAGCGCCGGACGGAACCATTCCGGAAAGCCGCCTCAGGCGTCTCCTCGAATACGAAATCATCTTCCTGCTGGAAACCCTGACCGATCATTTTCTGTTCGAAGAGGACGGCGGGTACATGGTCCGGATTGCGGAACTGCACCCGGATCTGAGGCCCCGGATCGAAGGCCTGCGGGGCGAGCACGCAGACCTGAGAATCGATCTGGCAAACCTGAAAGATGGCGTCTGGAAAATGCCGCTGGGAAAACTGAAACACTCCCTTGAGGCAATCCTGCAGTTGCTGGCCCGGCACGAAAGTGCCGAGAGCGAGATGCTGAACAGTTATCTGGGAAGACCGGACACCGGCGCCTGAACGGGCGGGGCGGCGAAATGCACCTTACGCGGCTACCGTTTTCAGCTGGCTGACGAGCAGATCGGTTAGTTCATCGATCATGTCTTCCCGCAGGACATGCTCCGGTTTCTGGAGCGTAATGCGCACAATCGCCGCGCTTCCCATGGTAAACGCCAGATAAACGGCGGCATCAAACCGCTTCCCTTTCCGCAAGCGAAGCTCGTCCAGTTCCTTCATTTTCAGCAGCGGCAGGAGACGCACGATACGCTCCTCGACCGTCTGCAATGCGGAGATCTGGTTGACACTCGGAATCCCCGTGAGAATCGCGCGGCCGTATACTTCATATTTCTCAAGTAGCGTAACGGAGAGCCGGACCAGTCCCCGGACGACGTCTTCGAGCGTCGCTTCTTTTGTCAGCGGCAGCCCGCGGCGGATCACGTACTGGGTGGTTTCATCGATCGCGTAGTCGATCAGGGCCTTGAACACCGCTTCCTTGTTCGGGAAGTAGTGGTAGAGCGATCCGATACTGATGCCGGCGCGCGCGGCGATCTTGTTGGTCGTTGCCTTTTCGTACCCCTCCAGAATCAGGACTTCGGCGGCGGCCTGCACGATCACCTTGACCGTTTCCCGGGATCGCTCCTGCGCCGGCTGGCGGCGGGGCCCGGAACCTTTCTTTTTCATGCCTTTGGACTTCAAGCCGCCCTCCGAATCTCCACCCGCCGACACTTTCAGCCTTGATACCACAACGCAGGGTAGAGACGGCCATGTCTTTATCGAGTGAAATGGACCCTGTTCGCCCACAGACGATCCAAAATACATTATAACTCATTGTAATTATTATATTTTATATAACTGGGACTCATCCAAACAACGCGAGTAGTTACCGAGCAATCGCTCGGTATAAACTGTTATTACCCGTGACGGCTATGGCCGCACTGAGTAAGGAGCGAGCATGCAGCCGTCTGAAACCGTCTCCCAGGCCACCACCCTTCCCGCCGGTGTCGAGATCAAGGTTCGCCATCCGAAGTTCGACTTCGCCAAAGACCGCAAATACTGGTACGACAACGACCCGCTCGTTACCCATTTTCTGAATACGCTGTCGATGCTGTTCCCCGACGGGGAAAAGTTTTTTATCGATTCAGTGGTTCACTACCGGGACCAGATCACCGATCCGGTTCTGAAAAAGCATATCTCCGCCTTCGCTGCGCAGGAGATCGCCCACACCGCCGAGCACCGCAAATACAATCTGGTCGCCGTGGGCAAGCGGGCCGAAAAAGCCGAACGGATCTGCGCAACGATTCTGGGACTGGGCCGACGCTACCTGAGCCCGAAGGCCCAGCTCGCCGGCACGGTCGCGATGGAGCACATTACCGCTTCTCTGGCTCACGAAGTCCTGAGAAACCCCCTCTACGCCCGGTCCATGGACAGCGAACACGGCAACCTCTGGCTCTGGCATGCCGCTGAAGAAACCGAGCATAAGTCGGTGGCGCATGACGTCTACCGCGCGGCGGGCGGAGGCTATTTTCTCCGCACCGGCGCGCTGCTTCTGTGGACGGCGGTCTGGATTCCGGTCGTGACCGGGGTCTGCGCCTCGTTCCTGTGGAAAGACGGCGAACTGTTCAAGCTGCGCAATATCCGCTCCTTCGTGAAGTGGTTCCTGGTCTCGCCCGGCTTCGTCACCCGGGTCGCCCCCAAGTGGCTCCAGTTTTTCCGCCCCGGATTCGAGCCGTGGGATCTGGAAAATTCGAAACTAGTAATCCGCTGGAGAGAGAAATACGCGGCAGCCTGAATCGTGCCCGGAAGAGAACATCCCAGAACAGGAGCAGACTATGCGCCTCAATGAAAACAGTCCGGATATGTCCATGCCCCGCAGCCGCCGCAACATCGGCCTCGCCGTACGCAGCGCGCTGATTTCCGGGAAGCAGCTGTTCACCGGCAGCGGCGAACTCGACGTCACGCACGTCTTCAGGATCTTTTCGGCGGTCGGCCAGAGCTACGATCAGGGCACGATCAGCAGGCTGCTGAAGCGCGACCCGGGGCTCCCGGAACTGCTTCTGCGAAAGCCGCCGCTCGGCGAGGCCCTCCGTCCGAAAGAGAAGTTCCTGGACTACCCGAAAAACTCGATGGGTTACGCCTACGGCAGATACATGGCGCAGGAACGGCTCGATGCCGACGTGCTCCACGACTTTTCAAAAGGGTTCGACCAGAGGGCGCTGCAGAACCCGGAGTTCGCGTTCCTGTTCAAGCGGATCGTCGATCTGCACGACGTGTGGCACCCGCTCGCCGGATACGGCGCCGATCTGGGCGGCGAAATCGGGATCCTCTCTTTTACACTGGGGTTCCTGAACTACCAGGGTCTGGCGGCGCTGATGGGATCGGTGTTCGTCGTCGGCCCGGTGCTGCTGCCCAAACACCGGCTGGGGATCCAGCCGTTCATGATCGAGGCCTGGCGGCGCGGGCGGCGGGCGCGGAATCTCATCTCGGCCCCGTGGGAGACCCTGATGGAGCGCCCGCTTGCCGATGTGCAGCGGGAGCTGAACGTGCTCCCGTCCAGCGTCGCCCACCCCGACGGCATCTACTACTGGCACGGCCGCCAGCGGAAGGTCCGCCGGATACCCGGGACCGAGATGCAGTATATCCAGCCGCAGTAGAGTTCAGTCCGGCAGCCCGAGATACCCGGCGACCAGCCGCACGACCTGTTCGGTGATCTCCTCCGGCGGCACGCCGGGATCCGGCGTAGTCGCCATCCGGATCAGAAATCCGAAGACCGCGTTGGTCAGCATATAGATCTTGAGACCGAATGCATCGCTCCGGGCATCCTTCGGGCTGATCCAGGCGACCTGTCCCGCGAATTTCTGGATATGCCCTTCCAGCTGTTGGAGCATGGGAAGCCCCAGCACACCCGGCATCTGGGCAAGCAGGACCCCGAGCGTCGCGCGGTTTGCCGACATGGCATGGACCGCCACACCGACCAGCCCGCGGATCGCCTCCACCGGCACCTTCCCCCGTTGCTCCGGCGCCAGACGGATCACCTCCTGCATCACTTTCCGCATCTCGGATTCGAGGAGGGCCCGAAAGACCGCCTCCCGGTTCGGGAAATATTCATAAAGCGATCCGACCGGAACCCGGGCCGCTGCCGCGATTCTCGTGGTAGTGGCTTCCTCGTAGCCGTACCGGGCAAGCACTTTCGCGCCCGCCCGGAGAATACGGTCCTGCCGCTCCCGCGACCGGTCCTGAACCGGTTTTCGCCGCGCGTAGTCGCCGGTTTTAGAGGCCACAGTCCGACTCCGGAAAACACCCTGTTGACACACAAGCCGCTTCTGAATACCCTCGAAAATAGAGTCGAATATTATTCGGCTTTGGTCAAGAAACGAGGCGAGCGGGGAGGAATACGGACATGACGGCGCACGACGAGGAACGCTTCAGACCCGACTATGTGAACGGCGTGAAAGCCGCCGCTTACTGGACGACGCACCCGGCGAGCGAGAAAGGCGTGAGCCGCGCCTTCGAGGCCGTGTTCAGTCTCGCCGCCCCGCTCGTCAAGAAGGAGTTCGACCGGTTCGCCGCCGACTCCGCCGGGCAGCGGATGCTGGAGGAACGCCCGGTAATTCTGGATCTGCTCACCGACACGAAGAAGCTGGCGGCGATGCCGGCGGGAAGTTTCGGCCGGGCCTACCATGACTTCATGTCGCGCATGAACGTGTCGGACGCGAAGTCATTTGCCTCGCTCGCCCGGGTGGACGAGATCTGTGCGAGGCTCGGATGGGGCGACGATGTCGCCTGGTTTGTGGAACGGCAAAGCAACAGTCACGACCTGTTCCACGTGCTGTCAGGTTACGGCAGTGATCTCGCCGGCGAAGGCGCGGTCATCTGGTTCAGCTACGGACAGTTCCCCATGCCCGTTCTGTGGCCGGCGATGGCCGGAGTGGCCGCGCTGCGTCCGAGAGTCGGCTGGCGACGGTGGCATAACTACCTCCGGCAGGCGCACCGGCGTGGCGAACAAGCGAAACCGCTGGTCTGTGTGGATTACGAACGGGATTTCCCGCTGCCGCTGGAGCAGGTGCGCCGCAAATACGGCATTACCTCCATAGAAGAAGCGCACCCCGAGACAGGTCTGCTGGTGGACTATCTCGGGGTACCGAAATCGTCAGGCCTCGCGCCCACGGCCGGGTAACGGCTGCAGCTCCTCACATAAGCCGCTCCTGCTTCCTGTTGACTGACGCGTCAGTCAGTGAGATAAGCATTGCAGGGACACGGGTCCCCGGCCTGACTGACGTGGCCGGGAAACGAGGAACGATGACGCAGACGCAATCCCGGTTACCGGGGGAACTCATCGAAGTGCGCGATGCGCACAAGTTCGATGCCGGCGCGCTCGATCGCTACATGGCCGCCCACGTCGATGGGTATCAGGGCCCCCTTCAGGTTCAGCAGTTCGAAGGCGGCCAGTCGAACCCGACCTTCGCCGTGCTCACACCCGGCAAACGCTACGTCATCCGCAAGAAGCCGCCCGGCAAGCTGCTGCCATCGGCGCACGCCGTCGAACGCGAATACCGGATCATCACCGCCCTGCAGTCGAGTGGAGTCCCGGTGCCCCGGACCTACGCCCTGTGCGAAGACACGAGCGTCATTGGCACACCGTTTTTCGTGATGGAGGCGGTCGCGGGCCGCATCTTCCGCAATCCGGCAATGCCCGACGTGAAAACGCCCGAAGAGCGCCGCGATATGTACTCAGATATGGTGCGGACGCTGGCCAAACTCCACAAGATCGACTGGAAGGCGGCCGGTCTTGCCGATTACGGCAAGCCCTCCAACTACGTCGGACGCCAGGTCGCCCTCTGGAAAGAGCAGTACGCCAAGACCAAGACCCACGAAATCGAATCCATGAACAAGCTCATGGCGTGGTTTCCGGATCACCTGCCCCAGGACGACTGGACGACGATCATGCACGGCGATTACCGGCTCGATAATGTGGTTTTCCATCCCACGGAACCCCGGATCATCGCGGTGCTCGACTGGGAACTCTCGACGCTCGGACACCCGCTGATCGACCTCACGGCCAACACCATGCTCTACTACGTGCCGAACAACCCGATGGCCGACAAGACGGGCGGCCAATCAGGACTTATGGGCGTCAAGTTCGCCCAACTCGGCATCCCGACGGAAGCCGAATATATCGATTTCTACACCCGCGAGATGGGGCTCGAATCGATACCTGACTACAAGTATTTCATGGCTTTCAGCATGTTCCGCGGAGCCGCCATCATACAGGGAATCGTCAAGCGGAATCTGGACGGCAACGCCGCCTCCGGGCGCGCGGCCATGTTCGGCCCCGCGGTCCGGCTGCTCGCCGACCTCGCGCTCCGGCAGGTTGCCGACCGGATCCACGACCAGGAGCTAACCGTCAGGAGCTAAGCATGGCCCGCCAGCATTTCACCAAGTTCGTCATCAAGCCCGAAGACGATTTCATGCACCCCGACGAGGGGAAAGAGAACTACAACGAGAGCATGTATTTCAATCTGATCGACCCGGATCAGAAGATCGGCGGCTGGTTCCGGCTGGGCAACCGGGTGAACGAAGGCCGTGCGGAGATGTCCTGCTGCGTCTACCTGCCGGGCGGCAAAATCGCCTTCATGCACGAGAAGCCGAAGATCACGGACAACAAGTCGTTCAATGCGGGCGGAATGCGCTTCCAGGTGGTCGAGCCGTTCAAGCGGCTCTCCGTCCATTACCAGGGGAAACTCTGTGTGATGGAGCGGCCGCATGAAATGGCCGAGCCGTCCCATGCCTTCAAGCACAACCCTGTCGTCGACGCTGAAATCGGGCTGGACCTCGCGGGCCTCTCGCCCATGCACGGCGGCATCCGCGTCATGGCCGACGGCTCGCCGATGCCCGACATGGTCGCCTTCGCCAAGGGCCACACGGAACAGCACATGTCGGGTACGGGGACTGTCCGCGTCGGAGAAAAAACCTGGACGCTTCGCGGCTACGGCCTGCGCGATCACTCCTGGGGGCCGCGCCACTGGTCCAACATCCACTGGTACCGCTGGCTGCCGATGAACTTCGGTGCCGGCTTCGGCGCCATGGTCTCGATCGTGAAACTGGCGGCCGGCCCGAAAGTCGCCACCGGCATGGTGTTCGACAATAACGAATACAAACGGATCGAGCGCGCGAGCGTCACCCCTACGTGGGACAGCAACTTCTACCAGACGTCGCTGAAAGTCTGGGTGAAGACCGAAGAAGATAAAGAATACGAGATCGAGGGCAACGTGCTGTCGCTCATCCCGCTGCGCCACCGCCGATCCGCCCCTGACGGCACGAACTATCTCACCCGGATTACCGAGGGGCTGACCGAATACCGGTGCCGGGAAGTGACCGCTGGTCAGGCCGGTGGCCAGAAGTCCCCGGAAGAACGGCGGGGTTTCGGCATCTCCGAATTCCTCGACCAGATCGACGAAGACGGAACTCCCGTGGGATTCAGGGAAAAACCGGGCGACGACAAGGTTGCAGGGATTTAGCGGGATACGGGACCTGATACACGGAAGCCGATCCGGTTTCTGGTCAGTTCGGTTTCTGGCTGAACAGTGCTTCCAGATCGGCGAGCAGCTTGGGCAGATCCAGCCCGCCTTCGCGTGCCGCCTGCTCGATCGTACGGGCCCCGCCGCAGCAGGTATCTATCCCGTAACTTCCGAGTACCCGGAGCACGAGCGGTTCCTTCGCCACAAGGGCATTAATCGTCTGGGATGCGATCGGTTCCTGGCTCATGGGCGGCTCCTTTTCAGGGTCATCAGCATGTTGAAGGCGAAGGTGCAGACACCGCAGGCGGAAACAATCCCGCCCGCCGGGCTCATATACGGGATCCACGCCGAGCGGCCCGCCAGCAGGATGACCAGCCCGGTAAGCGCCAGCCAGTAGTGCAGCCAGCCCAGCTTCATGGAGTAGAGCGGGCGGCCCTCGAACCTCGGGAAAATATGGTACGCGACGCCGTAGATCAGGAACGCGACGAAGCCGAGCGTCTGGCCGTGGGTATGGATGTACCGGATCTGCAGCACGTAGACGTTATCGAAGGCGAGTCCCGCTCCGATCAGCGAGGCACACAGGTGCGAAATAATCGCCGTGATGATGAAGGCTCTGGAGAGTGGGCTCATGGCGTCGCCGCCGCCATCGCCTGGCCGCCGCCGGGTTCAATACCCGCAATGGAGCCGGGCTCTGACAACTCGCGGCGGACGATCTCGTCGATCCGCTGACGCCAGAGTTCCTGAAAGCGAGGCAGGCTCCCCGGGTCGCCCTCCATCGCTCCATGCATCATCGTACCCATCTCGGGCGACAGAGGCACCCGGTCGAGCCGGACGCTGACGACCACGCCGGTGCCGTTGTCCAGCCGCCGGAACACGAACTGCCAGGGCTTAAGGGTATCCGGATGAAAATGGAGCAGGCCCCGGCGCCTGTATTTGCCGCCCAGCCCCGCAAAGCCGTTTTCAGCCGCGGCACCGGTCACGTAGGTGAGCACCTGCGAAATGGGGCCGTTGGAACCGTCGGTGACCCCGCCCATGACATCGACCGAAATCTCCCCGCGCACGCCGACGCCGTCTGGATAGAGCGCGGCGACCCCCGCGCGGGCCGCCAGAAAAGCCCCCGTCACGGTCGGACACAGGTGACCGGTAAGGGGAACCAGTCCGTCGAGCGAGTAGTCGATAACGTTCCCGGCCGGGACAGAACCCAGAAATTCAGCCAGCGGGTCGCGCATCCGGACCCGAAGAGCGGAGCGGTCAGTGCCGGACGGCATGTTCCACTCCGGAAGCATTTTTCGCAGTATGACCGTTCGATAAGTCGATCTCGCCGGAGTCCGACCTGCGGCCGCCCAGCGAGGTCACCATAAAACGCCTCACGCCGCTCTGTCCGGGTGCGGCTTTCGGACGCCCGTGTCCCTTGCGGGCGGCCCCGCGGAGCTTTTCATACTTTTCCTGATTCAGTTCGCGGATATTCTCGATCAGATCTGCTGGAGTATCCTTTTCCAGGCGGCAATCGGCGATGACCGACCAGTAGACGCGCAGATCGTCAGTATAGCCGTCCACCTCGATGCAGACGCGAGGGTCGTATCCCAGACAGTCACTCTTGCGGCCCCGGTCAGGCAACCGCATATAGAAGGCGGAACCGTCAAAATAGAACGGCATCGGGATCACGTACGGCCCTTCCGGGCCCACCATCGCGATCCGCGCAATCGGAGCCGTCTCCAGAAGCCTGTCGATCTCTTCGCGGTTCAGTTCACGCATCGGCGGCTCTCTCTCCGGCGGGAATACTGACCGTCAGGCCGTAGTTTTCGCCTTCGCTGGTCAGCTGCACCGGAAATCCCCGGCGCGTCAGCATGTCTACAAGATGCCCAGGACGACGGCTCAGGAGTGCCTTGACCTGCCCACCCGCTTTGGCGGCTTCAATCGCTTCCAGTATCCGGACCATCGGCTCGGGTGGTTCCAGGCCCCGGAGATCCAGGGCGCCTGTTTCGGCGATCACCGGACAGATGCCGTTTGCGGCGGTGTTCCGCTTCCATGAAAGGACCGAGATTTTCACCAGGCCGCGCTCATTCTGCAGAACGGCCGTCTTGCCGCCTCGGCGCTCGAGAAACGAAACCAGCGGCGCCGGCATAAAAGGAGCGACGAGGATCATCGATTCACCGCTGGTCAGCCGGTCGTAGGCCGCCACGACCGTTTCGAACGGATCGTTGCCTTCTGCGATCATCCCTCTCAGGTCCAGTGTGTCAGGTTCCGTTTTCATTGCATTTCGTACCGGCCACCGCTTAGTTAGCGAGTTGGCGATTCTCTATGGCTAACGATACGGGGTAGTCCCTATCTGCCGGTATGAGATGCATCATATGGAGTGAGCAGTCCGGTGGCCGTAATCATCCGATTTCCCGGAATTGAGAAAGTCGCATTTCTCAAAGATCTTGAACCGGTTTTACGGGACCGGATGCTGGAACGCGCCCGGGAAGTGCCCTTCAAGCGCGAAGAGCCCATCTTTCATGAGGGCAGCGACTCCGCGACCGGCTATTTCGTCCTCGACGGCTGGGTGAAACTGCTCAAGGTAGCCCCTAACGGACGGCCCGCCATTGTCGGACTGATCGGCCCCGGCGAGGCGCTGGGCGTGGCGGTCGTATATGACGCCAGCCCGTATCCCGTCTCTGCCATCCCGGCGACCGACGGGCGGATGATCGCCATCCCGAGGGCCGACATCGTTGCGACTATCGATTCGACGGCGAAACTGGCCAAACAGCTTTTCTCGATGGTGTCGGGGCGGCTCCGCCATTCGGCAGAATCTCAGACGATGCTGGCGGCGACGACGGTCGAATCCCGGCTTGCCCAGTTATGCGTGGAACTGCTCGAACGCATGCACGAAACGGGCAGCAATCCGGACATGCTCCCGCGCATTCTCACCCGCCGCGAAATGGCCGAGATGGTCGGGACGACGGTCGAAACAGCGATCCGGGTGTTCCGCAAGTGGGAAACCCTCGGCATACTCGAATCCGATCCGGATAACCTGATCGTCCGCAACCGCGCCCGGCTGGAACAGCTTGTGTCCGCGTCCCGCGGCACCGGCAGCTGACTCGCGGTAAAATGGACCCCGTTACAAAACCGCGGTGGCAATAACGGCCTCGACCTTTTCGTCCACCAGGGACGGCGGTTTGGGTTGATACGGACAGCCGGGGTCCTCGCCCAGCGGATTCCCGCTGTGCGCGTAGGCACGGGCCCGCGATCCGCCGCAGACATCCCGGTATTCGCAATAACCGCACTTGCCTTCGAGACGGTCCGCGTCCCGTAGCGCCTGCAGCAGCTCGCTGTTGCGGTAAATATCCCCGATGGGCTGTTCCCGGACGCTTCCGCAGCGAACCGGCAGGAATCCGCTCGGATACACTTCGCCCTTGTTGGAAATGAATATGAAACCGCGGCCGTCGTTGACGCCGAATGTGGACAGGCGTTTCGAGTATTCCGTTTTGGCCGTGGCTGCCGGGTTCTTCTCGGCCTGCATGACGACACGCCGGAACTGCGGCGCAGCCGTCGTCTTGAGCGGTATCCCGTAATCGGCCGACAGCTGGACCAGGCGTCTGCAGGTCTTTTCTATCTCGCCCGCACTCAGTTCGTCTCCGGCCTTGGAGCGGCCGGTCGGAACGCAGATGAATACGCTCCAGAGCGCCACCTTCAAGTCCGCCACCTGCTTCGCGATACTGTCGAGGTTCTGGATGTTGCGCCGGTCCAGGGCGGTGTTGATCTGCAGCGACAACCCGATGGTACCGGCGAAACGGGCGATCTCGAGCGTTTTCTGGAAGGAGCCACTCCATCCGCGCCGGGAGTCGTGGACCTGCTCGTCCGCGCCGTCCAGTGAAAGGGCCAGACGCTTCAGCCCGGCGGCTTTCAGCCGGTTGACGGAACCTTCGTTGAGCAGGGGGGTCGCCGACGGAGTCATCGTCATCTGAAGACCGATCGAGCTGCCGTAGGTCACGAGGTCGTACACGTCGGGGCGCTTGAGCGGATCGCCTCCGGTGAACACGACCACGACTCCGCCCATGGCACGGATGTCGTCGAGCAGCTTGCGCCCTTCTTCCGTCGTGAGTTCTTCCGGATTCCTGAACGGCACCGCTTCCGCCCGGCAGTGGGTGCAGGTCAGATCGCATGCGCGGGTCAGTTCCCATATGGTAATGAGCGGCGCCTGATCGTAGTTCGCGGCGGCCCT
Source organism: uncultured bacterium (assembly GCA_964565925.1). Lineage (GTDB taxonomy): Bacteria > JAGRBM01 > JAGRBM01 > JAGRBM01 > JAHCIT01 > CAZMGV01. The sequence continues at coordinate 22,695 of CAZMGV010000013.1, read as the reverse complement.
GATTCGTTCTGCCGATGCCATCCGGGGTCTCCCTGTCCGCCACGGAACCGGTGTTGGGCCGGCTCAAGCACTGGCGGAATCTGGAGTTATTGTCGCCCGCAGGGACCCACGCAGGTAATGACAGATATCATAGGGGCGGAGAAGGCATCCCCGCGGCCTCTGGGGCCGGGCGTAGGGATTTCACCGTCAGCAGCAGGAACAGGACGATAGACAGGGCGTTGAGCAGTGCCCCGCAGCGCCTCAAGTGTTCATTCTGCAACAGATCTCCCGTGAGACGCATCGCCAGCGAGATATTGAGCAGCGCCAGCGGAACGTACGACAGCCGGCTGAATTCGATCCTGAGCTCCAGCACGGCCGGGAAAATGATCGGAGCGTGCCCGAAGATCATCGAGAAGACGAAGCCCACGAACAGCGAATGCAGGGTGATGTCGTACCAGGGGCCGGGAACGGGAGCGCCATACCGGAGCAGCATCAGACCCGAAACGGCCAGCCAGCCGAAACCGCCAAGCAGGCACCAGGCGACAAACTTCGGCAGGCCACCGATCCGGATCGTACGCCGGACGATATCGTTGAACGCCAGCCACACAGCCAGTCCTGTGAACCCGGCACCGACGATCCGTGCGCCGGCATCCGGCTGCGCCAGTGTCAAGATCAGCCCGCCGCCAACCAGAACCGACGGCGTCAGGAACAGCGGCCAGGACCAGCGCCCGGGTTTGAGGAAACGGTTCAGTTCGAGCCGCTCTCCGACAATCGTGAAAATGAGGAACGCCGCCCACCAGAGAACGATCTGATAAACCGCCCAGGTCCGGACGAGCAGGATATTGCCGGTCATCCAGAACAGGGCCCCCACCCCCATGACCGCCATATGGCGGGTCGGGTTCTGGAAAAAGACCACCGCGTAGACCGCGCACAGGACGACCGCGGAAGCGACGGCGAACCAACCCGGCGCCGCAAAAGGCGGGAATCCAGCCACCATGAGCAGGCATCCGATGGCGGCGAATACCGGGCCCAGGTACGACCACAGGGCACCGTATCCGACAGCCCGTTCCAGGCAGATCAGTGTTCCCAGAAATCCGGCGATCATCAGCGGGCCGTGAATCGCCACCCACATCGGCTGCGGCACCGGCCACTCCCAGCCGACGCGCACCAGACCGCCCCAGAGAGCGGCGATAAGCCCGGTCATGCCCGCAGCCAGCATAGGCAGACGGGAAAGCCGCCTGTGGGCTTTCTTCATTTCCAGCCCAGCAGCGTTTTGGCTTCAGGAGTCATCAGCGACGGATCCCACTTGAGATCGTCGCGGATATGCACCGTGACCTGCGTGCCCGCAGACACGACGTTACGAACAGCCGCTTCCGCGTCCGCCTTCATCATCGGCCCCAGCGGACAGGTGGGAGAGGTCATTCCGAGATCCACATCGACGGTCTGACCGGTAACCCGGATGCCGGAAATCAGTCCCAGGTCCACGACACTGATCCCGAGTTCCGGGTCCATGACCCGCCGGAGTGCTTCGCGAACCTTTGCTTCCGTCACGGGGCTCCTTCAGGACTTCTGCGGCATGAACGCGCAGGGTCCGACCCGGTCGCTGGCGGCGGTCAGCCGGTCCCAGTCGGCAGGTTGCTTAATAACATCGTACGCCATCGGATACAGGATCTCATTTTCCTTGTGAATGTGCATCCGGAGATTCGCGACAATGGACTCCGCGACAGCGGCAATCCGGTCGTTCGGGGTGGATTTCTTCCCGGTGGCCAGGTCCTGCAGCTCATGCTTGAGCTGGCGCAACTCCACATGTTCGGCGCGCATGACGTGCGGCGGGCCGTAGACACCCCGGCCCTCCAGTTCGGGAAACAGCACGGTTTCTTCCCGCTGGTGGTGCGGTTCCGCATCGAGCAGCGCGAGGGCGATTGTCCCGAACCGGGCCAGCTGTTCCGCATCCGGCGGCTTTGCGCCGTTGCGCCTGACCAGACGGGCCTCCTCCTCGAGGCGGTCCAGCGTTTTCAGAATCACGACATGCTCCGTATAGAGCAGCTTGAGAATCTGGTTGTCCGCGAGCGAGGCCAGCCGCTGGCGGACAGCTTCACCCGACAGCAGGTGTTCGTGGCAGGACGGGCCTGACGGTGTGCCGGTATTCATCATGTAGAGGGCTCCCTTCGACTGGTCCCATTTTCATCCATTCGGAGGAAGCGCAGGTATGACAATCCACATATGTCCGCAGGAGGGGGAGGCAGCCGGGCTGGCCGGGAGTAGAGCTTCAATCGGCCGGTGCCGCACATGAGCTGGTCACTACGGCAATCCGGGATCTCCACTGACGGTTAAGTTCTTCTCCCGAAACCTCCCATTTAACCGGTCCGTCCAGCCGGAAACCCGCAGGAAGGTCCGGGATTTCCATCATTTCCGGACATTCGAGTTCGATCAGCTCCGGCCACGGGCGAGGCCCCCGCAGGGTCGCCATGCATCCCGTTGCCGGCCAGGAGAGTTCTCCCGGGCCAGTCCGCCGGATACCCGGTGGTGGCTCGCCGCAAAAGCTGAGGGCCATCGCCAGACGTACCAGTCCCGTCGCTTCCGCCTTGTCCAGTGCTGCCTGAAGCCCCGTGCGGACGTCCCGTTCATGGACAGTGATGTCGGCCCACAGATGCCGGGACCCTCCCCGGCAGTCGCATGGCCCCGCTCCGGACGTACTGCCAAGAAGCAGCGCTGCGGAGATCAGCAGGGCAGACAGGTACCGGAATGTCATCTGGAGTTCACTTTCAAATGATAACCCGCCGGCACGTCACCGTACCGGCGGGTTATCGTCTGGCGCAACGGCTCCGTTTCCCTGGTTACAGGGAGATCGTCGCCTGGACGTATACGAAGTTCGCTACGTCGGTCTTGAGCGCAGGTGCATAGGTCTGACGGAACATCTTGCCCGGATTGAAGGCCGAGTAGCCGACCAGCACGGCGACCGGGTCATAGAGCTTCCCGCTCGCCATCAGGTCCAGTTCACGGCCGAACTGGCGGGAAGTGCGGGCCGCATTGGCGGCAAGCGCGCCTGCCCCGGTGCCGATGGCCCCGTTGTCGTCGACTGCCAGGAACTCATGGTAGCCGAGGATCAGCTTGACCTTGTTGATCGTGGCCGACAGTTCGGGATGGATGTCATGCATGTTCGTCCACGTCATGAAATCGATGGCGCCGTACTTGTTGTGATTGGTCGGGAACAGGTTGCGGAACGCATAGCTCTTGTGCGCCGCATAGTCGTCGCCGCCCGTTGCATAGTTGTATTCGAGCATAAAGCGCGGCTGGGCGTCGTTGTCCGCCGTAAAGCCGAGCGCCGTATGGAACGCCCCGGCCCGGTGCTTCAGGTATCCGTCCTGACCCCACTGGACGGCGCCTTCGAGGCTCCAGTCCACCGCACTCCGCGCCGGTTTCTTGAGCAGATGTAGCCCTGCCGTGTGCAGGATCAGGTCGTTCTGCTTGGGCGGCGGCGCCGGCGGCGTGAAAGCGAGTAGCGCCCCGCCGTCTCGGTCCAGCACGTTCAGGTAATAGGCCTCGACCGTTCCGATCTGGTCGTCGTCATACCTCAGGTTCAGACCGCCCAGGCGCGTGTCTTCGGCGATACCCAGGGCCGACACCGGCGAAGCAGTTCCGGCGCTTTTCGATGTCGCCGCAGGGCTCCCGGCGTCACCGCGGACGACCACGAACCAGAACCCGTCGGCCTGGAACTTGTCGTGGGTGAACGTCGCGATGCCGCCGTCGAACGAGCGGCCGCGGTTCGACCAGTCCAGTGCACCGACAAGGCGCTCTTCACCGAGCCGGAACTCCTGGCGGCCGGCCTGGAAGGCGAGCCCTTCGACACCCGGAACCTTGATCTTGAAATACCCCTGATGGAGCGCAAGCCCTTCGTCGTCGGGGCTGACGCCGCGTACGATATTGCCCTGCCCGTAGGGAGAGGCGGTCAGTTTGGATGTTCCGAATTCACGCGAATCCTGGATCTGTGCGAATAGTTCGACTTCATCGACAGGTTTCGCTTTCAGGCCAACCCGGGTGCGCAGAAGGACGAAATTGTCACGGTCCGCCTTCTGGATCTTGCGGTTGAAATCGTAGTTGTCGCGATATTCATAGCGCGTGCGGACCTGGAGCATCGGAGTGATCTTGCTCCACACGGCCGCAAGATCGGCTTTGGGGGCCGGGGTTGGCGTAGGGGCCTGGACCACCTCCGCTGGCGGAACGGTTTCCGTCTTCGGCGCGTCCTGTGCCGCCGCTACCGACATGAACCCGGACGTTAGAACCAGAAACGCTGCTGTTTTGAGTAGTTTCATTCCTTGCCTCCTCCTCGAGGCCATTTCCCGGCTACAGGCTGCCGGAAGCCGCTTGTTCCCGATATGACAATTGACAGATGATTCCGGACAATAGCGGACCCGGAGACAGCTTGCAGATGTCCCCAAAACCTGAAGGCGCCCGCCGCTGCGAAACTGCTTCGCGCGGACGGACGCCTTTGTCCCTGATAGTGGCCGGCCCGTCTTTGGACCGGTCTATTGATTCATTTGTCAGCCGCGTGAATTCCGTCACGCCGCTGTCACAACTATACAAATACCGTGCCACGGCGAGAACCGGTGGAAATCGGCGATTTCGGGCGGGAAAAACCCTGGTACAGAACGGTTTGCCATGCCGGCTTGCTGAAGCCGGATGCACAGAGCCACTCATCTGCCGCTGCGACGGGCAACCCTTGTCACTCAATGTCTCTCCAGTGCGGTCCGCTGAAGTTCACGTACCCAGGCAACGACATCAGCCACCTCCTGGCTGCTGAAATCGGCCTGTTCGACAAACGAATTCATGTTCGTACCGGGACGCCCATCGCGGACCGTGATGGCGAGGAACGAATCCGGCATGTCCCGCAATACCTGGGTGGTCAGCCGGATACCCTTGGGCCCGCCTTCGCCATTGGCGCCGTGGCACATCTTGCAGCTTTCCTTGAACAGGTCTTTCCCGTTTTCGGCATCGGCCTGTTTGTCGAACGCCCAGGGCTTCGGATCTTCCTTGTCGGCGCTCGAATAGATGTAGTTCACCAGGGCATCGGTCTCCTTGCGGCTCAGGCCGCTGGATTCCGAACTCCAGCTCTCCATGGGCGTTCCCGGCCGGCCGCTCTGGATGGTCTTGCGGATATAGTCCGCACCCGCCGCCTTCAGCATCTGGGGGTTCCGGATCGCCGGGATCATCCAGTTGAGCACCTCGTCGGAGCGGCTCTTGAGACCGCTACCGTGACAGCCCGAGCAGTTACGCTTGTAGAGCAGTTCGCCGTTCGGATTATCCCGGTCCATGGAGTCCCGGGAATGAACCATCGCCGCCGGGATATTCAGGTCCCGCAGCGACATGAGATAAACGGACAGCGCTTCGGCGTCTTCCGGAGCGAACTTGTAGTTGCGCATGGCCGAACCGGGCGTGACCTTCTGGGGATCGAGCAGATGCTGCACCTGCCAGTTTTCGACGTTATGCGGCTTGTCCAGGTGCGCCATCGGGAAATGATGGATCGGCTGCGAACCGATGCCGTCAAGTGCAGGCCCGCGTGAACCACCCACTCCGCCGGTCTTGTGGCAGGAGTTGCAGCCCATCTGCACAAAGAGGTCGGCCCCTTTTGCGATCTCCGGCCCGCCATTATCCGCAAGCCAGGCCGAAGCGTGGCAGGACCGGCAGGAGGCCTGCACGAAGTGCTTCGAGTAGATCGGCTCGTCCCAGAATACGTTCTTCTCGGGATCGTTTGCGTGCGCCTCGAGCGAATTGGTGGCGAGCCCCTGCCCCCGGTGACAGACCGTGCATCCATAGGTCTGCGGCTGGTGGACCGACAGCGTGGTTCCGGGATGGGTGGTGAACGGCTGTGCCGCCGTGGCCATATCCTTGTTCATCAGACCCGTATGGCAGGTCGAGCAGCGGTCGATCCGGTCCAGGCCGGTCAGATAGTGCTGCTTGGGGCCCTGCTCAAAGGCGGCCTTCCCCTCGGTCAGGGCGGCGTACTGCCGCTGGTACTGCCGCCATTCCCGGAAGTAGTTGTCCTCCAGGGCGGACATGACGGCGAAGATCAGCGTCATAAGCGAAGCTGCGAGCAGCACTGACGAGTAAAACCGGTTTCGCATTTCAGCCTCCTCCGTCAGTGGAGCGGCCAGTCACTGGGCGACCAGTAGAACTGCCAGTTGGGACCGCGGAAGTACACGCCCACGATCGTGAGAACGATGAAACCGCACAGGAAGCAGGTGTACAGGGCGACAGCTCCCTTGCGGGTGCTGCGGGTCATCTGCAGCACGACAAGCGAATAGGCGGCATACAAGGTGGTGAGGATCGTGCCCGGGTTCAGCACGGTGATAACGATCTGCGGGATGTCGGGTTTCCACTGCCTGAGCCAGCCGAACTTCACCGTGAAGGCAACCAGGCAGATGACGCTGGCGAAACCGTACAGGACCGACACGAGGAACACTTTCCGTTCGCGGCCCTCGTCGAGCCAAGTGCCGGACATACCCTGCTCGCGGTCCAGGAACGGCACGAAGGCCAGGCCGCCCATCACCAGCATCGGGATCATCATGCCGCCGGCAAAAGCAGAGTAACTGACCAGTTCCTGGAGCCCCAGGAAATACCACGGAGCCTTGGCCGGGTTTTCGGGAATGAGGGGGTTGGCCAGCTCCTTGAGAGGGGCATCGAAGAAATAGCTGAGGATGCAGGTGATCGCGAGCACCACCATGGTGGCCGCGAGCTCCGCCCTGAACGCATGGGGGAACGACGCCACCGTGCCTTCCGGCGCCCGGTCGACAGCGGGGGTTTTCCCTTTGACGATGGCCATCAGGCCGTAGGTCTTGGTCAGCGGAAAAGCCGCCTTGCCGGTCACGCCGGTATCTCCCGGAGTGGTCGCGTGATCCGGACGGGTGAGCCCGCCGTCCTTGCGGATCCGCCAGAAGTGGAGCCCGGCCAGCATGAACGCGGCGACCGGAAGCACGATGACATGCAGCAGGTAGAACCGCGTGAGCGCGCCCTGCCCGACGATATCGCCGCCCAGCAGCAGTTCCTTCTGGAGTCCGCCGATGTCGAATACCCGCGTGATCCCCAGAGCGTCGGTCACTTCGCGGGGGCTGGCGGCGATATTCGCGCCGATCGTTACGGCCCAGTAGGCAAGCTGGTCCCAGGGAAGCAGATAGCCTGTGAACGAGAGCCCCAGCGTCACGACCAGCAGACCCATGCCGATCAGCCAGTTAGCTTCCCGCGGAGGTTTGTAGCTGTTCGTGTAGAACACCCGGGTCATATGCAGGAGCACCGTGAATACCATCAGGTGCGCCGCCCAGCGGTGAATGTTGCGGACGTATTTGCCGGCGCTGGAGACAAAGCTCAGGTCCTTCACGGTCGAGTAGGCCTCCGGAACGCCCGGCTGGTAGTAAATCATCAGAAAACCGCCGGTGACACAGAGAATAAGGAAGCAGGCCAGCGCCATCACACCGAGGCCCATCGTGAAGGTCGGCTTGAGGCTCCACTTGTGGGTACGGGTCGAGTGGACGTGAAGGAAGAAGTTCTGAAAGACAGCTCGGGAACGTTCGCGCTCGGAGTCGAGGGGCCAGCCGTGCCGGAAGACGGAGTTCTTCAGCGACGTGCCGATCCGTTTCAGATTATTGGTAAAGGCCTTCAGCCCGGATACGGATTCGGAAAAATCCTTTTCCGGGTCGTTCACCGTGTCATGCCGGACCGGCGGTTCCTGACCGTGCTCAGCCATGTTGATAGACCTCCCGGAAACTGAACCGCTCCATGGTGACCGCACTGGTCGGACACCGTTCGGCGCAGAGGCCGCACCGGATGCACCGGTCTTCGTCCTTGATGATTGAACTGGTATTGGCCGCCTCGTCGCCGAGATCACGGACCAGGGCGGCGATCTCCGGTGTTTGCACGAGTTTGGTGACCGGAATGATCTTGAGACAGTCCTCCGGGCAGACATCCACGCAGCCGCCGCAAAGGATGCAGAGCGACGAATCGAATACCGTATTCACATCGCACGACAGGCAGCGGTGGGCCTGGAACCGCGCGTCTTCCAGCGAAAAGGTCCGCTCCACGGGCGACTGGACAGACTTGAGCCGCTCCTCAACGCTCTGGGCTGGCGGCGACTGCCGGCCGAGCCGTTCGTATCCGGCCTCCCGGTAGTAATGTCCGCAGGGGGAGTGGCTGCTTTCGGTCGCGCTTTTTAGGGGGACGGCATAGCCCAGATCCAGCGCCAGATGGCGCGCGATCTTCTTCCCGTTGGCAATGGCATGGATGGCGAGCTTGGGCCCGTAGGCGGCGTCGCCGGCGATATAGACCTTCTGGTTCGCTGTCCGTCCGGTCTCCGCGTCGCAAGGGATATTCCCGCGGGCGTCCTTGGTGAGTCCCTCGACCCCTTCCAGAAGCGTCCAGTTCACCGACTGTCCGATACAGACGAGTATCGTGTCGCATTCAATGGTGCGCACGTTGTTTGTGTCGTACTTGGGACTGAACCGCCCGGCCTCGTCCCACAGCGAGATGACCTTGCAGAGCTTGATGCCTTTCACTCGGCCCTCGGGGTCGGTCAGCACTTCGGCCGGTCCCCAGCCGTTGTGACGGATAACACCCTCTTCCTCGCCCTCGAGGATTTCGACCTGGTCGGCCAGCATCTGGTGGAGTTCTTCCAGACAGGCGAGGTGGACCTCCGCTCCGGGGGCGGCGACCTTGCGGGCCATCCGTGTCGCATCACGCTCGACGTACACACGTCTTACAGCAGTGCGGGCGGTGTCGTAGGCAACATTGCCGCCACCGATCACGACTACCCGGCGGCCGATTTCGGTCGGCTCACCAAGTGCCACCTGCCGGAGAAAATCGATTCCGCCGAATACGCCTTTTGCATCCCCACCCGGAATCCTGAGCGGCCGGGGGACCTTGGCACCGATGGCGACAATCAGGGCCGAATGGGTCTCCAGCAGGTTCTCGACAGTCGTGTCTTTGCCGACCTCGACACTAGTGATGAACTGCACTCCGAGCGACCGGATCACGTCCACTTCGGTCTGGATGAGATGCGGCGGCAGGCGGTAGTCGGGGATCCCGACGCTCAGCATCCCGCCTGCCACCGGCTCGCGCTCGTATACGACGCATTTGATCCCAAAGATGGCCAGGTCATGTGCGGCGGCGAGCCCGGCCGGGCCCGACCCGATGATGGCTACCGAGTGTGCCGACTTGGGCGGATTTTTCAGGCGGTTCAGGAGGTCGGCACGGAGCTGGCGGACATCCTCGCGGTCGACGTTTTCGGTCTGCGGGGTCTGGCCGACGATCCATTCGAGCAGTTCCGTGCGGGTATGAACGCCCGACTCGGTGCCGTAGAGTTCGGTGACGACTCTTTTAAGCGGCCGGATAGCCACCGGTGCGTCGATCTTGCCGCGACGGCAGGCGGCTTCGCACGGGGCCCCGCAGATACGGCCGCAGATCGACGCCAGCGGATTAGGGGCGCGCGCGATGAGATACGCCTTCTCGTACTCACCGCGCGCGATCGCCTGGACGTAGGCCCTTGAGTCGGTATGTACCGGACAGCCGGACTGACAGGCGATCAGCTGCTTGTAGTAGCCGTCCGTCGGTATCTCGACTCGGTATCTGGGCCCTTCGTCCATTTGATCCCCGCTGGTCCTATTTCGGCTCTTTCCCGTCCTGGGAAAGGAAGTAAATCACCTGGTCGAGCTGTTCCGGCGAGAGTTCCGGGTCGGGCATCCCGTCGGGGAACTTCTTCTTCAGTTCGATGATTTCCGGATCGGTCTTTTCCATGGCGACCGTATTGGTGAGCCACTTGCGGATCCACTCCTCGCTCTTGCGCTTGTAGACGCCCTTAAGTCCCGGGCCCTTTTCGCCCAGTTCCGTCGAGTCGATCGCGTGACAGCCGGAGCACTGTTTGCGCTTGAATACCTTCTTGCCCTTTTCGAACAGTTCTTCGTTCGCTTCGGATTTTTCCTTCTTCGGGGAATCCGCCAGCGCTCCGGTCCCTCCAGCAATCAATCCCATACCAAGCAGCAGGGCCGCCAGTGATGCTCTCTTGTTCATGTGGTTCTCCTCTTTGGGCGGGCTTTCTCTCCCGCACCGGTGTTTCAGACGATCGTTACGGTTCCCGGAGCGATCGGCCGTTTCAGGTCCACGACCAGCGCTCCGTCATCGGCACGGGTAATCTCGAGCCACGGAAGCGCCTTGGGGGCGGGACCGCTGCGGACATTCCCCTCGCCGGTGAATACGGAACCGTGACAGGGGCACTTGAAGCCTTCGGCGTCCGGCTGGACGACACATCCCAGGTGCGTGCAGACCAGCGACATCGCATGCAGGCCCTTGTCGTCGCGGGTGACCAGAATGTTGTGGCGCGCGATGAGCCGGGAGGTTCCTTCCGGAAACTCGTCCGGGAATCCCAGGCGCACCTTCGAATCGGGTTCGTAGTGGACGTTGGGCTTGGGCATCCGGAGAAGTCCGAGCAGCCCGGCGAACAGCGCCGTCGCGGCAGAACCCATGGCTGCGGTATCGAGGAAATCGCGCCGGGTGACTGCCTTGGTGCCGCCGTGTACCGCTGCCTCGCTCATGCCGATGTCTCCTCCGGTTGAATCCGGGTGAACTTCCTGACTTTCAAGTTAAAGCGTTATCAGAAATGCACTTATGACAGGCATCATCCGGCTTCCGATTAGGGTTGGACCGCCTGCGCCGCCGACCCTTCCGCTTTCAGATAGACCAGCAGATCGTCGATCTCGGAAGCCTTCAATCCGAGATTTGGCATGACGGTCTCGAAGCGCGCAGACAGATCCCGCGCGTACTGGTCGGTCTGGCGCATCTTCTCCGGATCGGAGAGCCAGTCGCGGATCCACTGCGGAGAATCCCGCACCGTTACACCGGCCAGGTCGGGGCATTTTCCGAAAAACTCGCCGAACCCGTGACAGGCCCGGCAGCCGTATTTGCGAAAGAGCTTTTCGCCGCGCCTGAAGGAGTCGGGAACGTTTGCCGGGACCGGTTCCGCGGACGCGAACGGTGCGGGACTTTTGTCGGCCGTGGCCACGGACCTTGGCGCGCAAGCAGACAGAGCCAGTGCAACGATGAAGAGTGTCAGGGCAGCGAGTGATCTCATCCTGTAACTGAAGATACGGCGATGCCCTGACGCTCCCCTATGAGGTCTGTCATACGGGATGAGGCAATCGTTCGGCCCTGATGACAACTGTCATAGATGGTTAATGACCATAAACCCTAGTGTGTTCCACAGGCGCCCGAGAGCAGTCGATCTCACACGCTCGCCACCGCGCCGGAGGAACTGGTCACATGGCAATATCCCGAACCGCCTCGAGAAATATCTTCGTCCTGGGAAGTCTTGCGTGCGCGGTCGCACTGGTCTCGATGACCGTCGACTTTCACAGCGTCGCCGCCGAGCGCACCCAGGAAACGAAGAACCTGACCGAGTCCGCCATCCGCGGAAAAGACGTCTGGGAAAAGTACAATTGCATCAACTGCCACGGCCGTCTGGGCGAAGGCGCCTATTACGCACCCGACCTCACGGTGAGTTACCAGCGCATGGGTTCCGGCTGGATCGAGCATATGCTGAAGGATCCGCAGACGGCCTACTGGGGTCCGCCTGAAAATGCTGTCGGCCGACGCAAGATGCCGCACCTCAAGATGACGGACGAAGAGATCACCGACACGGTCGAATTCCTCCGCTTCCTGGACGGCATCAACCGCAACAACTGGCCCCCTCCCGGCGTGTGGCCCAAGGGCGTAGCGGTCCCCCCCAATACGGACGAGGCCAAGGGCGAGGCGATCGTCCAGAAGCTGGCCTGCATCCAGTGCCACGGCGTCAACGGCCAGCGGAGCATCAGCAACACGAGCCCGGATCTCACCTTCGTGGCCAGCCGCCTGCCGCGCGAGTGGATCAAGCAGGAAATTCAGGTCCCCAATGCCGACTACGCGCAGACCAAGATGCCGGATTTCCAGCTGAGCGACGAGGACACCGAGCTCATCATCAAGTACCTCGAATACATCAACATCCATTCGGGCGGCATACCGGACGGGAATCCGAACGGGAAACTCGCGCACATCACGCTGGCGACTCCGCCCAAACCGGAAGCGCCGCCGCCACCCTCGGCCGACAGCCCGTTCTGAGGCGGGAGGCGAGCATGTACGCAACCACAGATTTCACGAAAGGGAACTAAACCATGTATCCGGAAACCAATAAAGTCGTACGCTGGCACTTCGGAATCGCGCTGGCCCTCTTTGCCCTGCAACTGGTCATGGGGCTGGTATCGGTCCTGCACTTCGTGTCAGGGGATTTCCAGGCGGGAGGGATACTGGATTTCCAGGTTTCCCGGACCTGCCATACGAATCTGCTGGTCGTCTGGCTGCTGATCGGGTTCTTCGGCGCGACGTACCATATCGTCTCGGAAGAGTCCCAGCGCGAACTGTATTCACCGAAGCTGGCGCTCATTACGCTGGCGGCCTTCGTGGGCGGCGGCGTAGCGGGTCTCATCGGCTACATCTTCTTCCACTACTGGCAGGGGCGCGAGTTCCTTGAACTGCCGCCCTATCTCGACGTCGCCGTCGTCATCGTCGTGCTGACGTTCCTGTTCAACTCGATCATGACCGTCTGGAACGGCGCCCGCCGCACCAGCGTCGAGATGGTTCTGCTGCTGGGCCTCACGCTGATGGCGCTGCTCTATATTCCCGGAAACCTGTTCTTCAAGAACGAGGCGATGCAGTCCTACTACTGGTGGTGGACGATTCACCTCTGGGTGGAAGGCACGTGGGAACTGATCATGGGCTCCATGCTCGCCTTCATGCTGATCAAGATGACCGGCGTGGACCGAGAGGTGATGGAGAAGTGGCTGTACGTCGTCGTCTCGCTGACCTTCTTCACCGGTATCCTGGGTATCGGCCACCACTACTACTGGATCGGCACACCCAACTACTGGCTGTTCATCGGCGCCTTCTTCAGCGCGCTCGAACCGCTCGCGTTCATCGCAATGATTATCTACGCGGTCTATGCGAAGCAGAAGTCGAAACGGAACCACCCCAATCGCGGGGCGATGCTGTGGACCATCGGCTGCACGATCATGTCGACGATGGGCATCCTGATCGGTTTCGCCCAGACGCTGCCGGGTATCAATTCTTACACGCACGGCACCCAGGTGACCGCGTCGCACGGGCACTATGCCTTCTTCGGCGCCTACGCGATGATCAACCTGGCGTTCTTCTCCTACATGCTGCCGATGCTGAACGGCATCGAGGCCGAAGAATGGAAGCAGTCGCGCAATATCTGGTCGTTCTGGATCATGGTGCTCTCGATGGTCGGACTGTGCACGGCCGCGATGATCGCCGGCGTCGTGCAGACGGTTCAGGAACGGGTCAACGGCGTGCCTTACATCACGGCACAGGAAAACCCGACCATGCAGGTGGGCTACCAGCTCTGGTTGCTGTTCGGCCTGATCTTCACCGTCGGCGCGGTTATTTTTATCGTGGATTTCTTCGCGCCGCAGAAGGTGGAGCAGACTGAACCTGTGACGGGAAAACTGGCGGCTGCCGCAGGCGGCTGAAGTCCGGCCCTTCGCAATCCGTACCGGATGAAAGGTGAAATTCAATGGTGAAGGAACCCGCCACTGTGACCACGCTCGAAGCACTCCCCTACTACGTGCCAACCGGCCGTGAAGTAGGGGTGTTCGAGTCGGCCTTCCAGCGGAAAGTCCCCGTGATGCTCAAGGGGCCCACGGGCTGCGGCAAGACGCGGTTCGTAAACTACATGGCCGCCAAGCTGGGCGTACCGGTGATCACGGTTCCCTGCCACGACGACCTGACGGCGGCGGACCTTGTCGGACGGCACCTGATCAAGGGCGGCGAAACGGTCTGGGTGGACGGTCCGCTGACGCGGGCCGTCCGCACCGGCGCCATCTGCTACCTCGACGAGGTGATCGAGGCGCGCAAGGACACGGTCGTCGTGATCCATCCGTTGTCGGACGACCGGCGCACGCTCTACCTGGAACGTACCGGAGAGGTCATTCCGGCGCCGAGCAGCTTCATGCTCGTCATGAGCTTCAACCCCGGTTACCAGAGCCCGCTCAAGACCCTGAAGCCGTCCACCCGGCAACGGTTCGTCGGTATCGACCTTAACTGGCCGGAACCGGAACTGGAGGAGAAGATCCTCTGCCATGAAACCGGTATCGATGCGCAGACGTCGCACCGTCTTGTCCGGCTTGCCCGCAAGATCCGACCGCTCAAGGAGCAGGGTCTTGAGGAGATTCCCGGCACCCGCACGCTGATACACGCAGCGAACCTGATAAAGGCCGGCACCAAACCAGTCGATGCGGCCATCGCCGCGCTGGGCATCCCGCTAACGGAGGAGCCGCAGCTCATCGACTCGATCCGGACGCTGGCGACCATGTCGTTTCCGGACCAGGACGGCTGACGCCATGGGTTACGGCGCGTGGGCATCGATCGGCCTCTTCGCGTTCTGTTTTGTCGGGTTCCTGATGTTCTACCGGGAACTCTCGGAGATCAAGGAAGCCGCACGCGTCGTCGATGAAGCGGAGACTCACGACAACGACATCCTGCAGAAGCTCGTTACACTCGGCCGGGCGCTGATCGGGCCTGATGTCATTTTCGTTCAGGGCAATTCGCTGTTCTTCCATCAGGAGGGCGGCCCGGTCCATATCATCGGGCTGCCGATCCGGGAGTCCCGGGATATTCCCGAAGAAGACCGGCTTCAGTGGCACCGCTACCAGCTCGCCTGCATTCATGCCTGGAACGAAACCGGCCGGCCGGAAAAATCGGAAAGCCGGGACAGCGCGCTCGGCAGCTATCTGGCCGACGAACTGCCGGGCATCTATTCACAGCTGAAACGGCTGAGCCGGTTCGAAACTGCCGAACGGAAGCTGATACCAGGACTCGATATTCAGGTTTCGCAGATCGAAGACCGGACCGCCCTGCCGCTCCCGGTCGCTCCTTCTGAAGCATCCTCGCAGCAGGATGAACCGCCGGTCCTGATCAAACGGGGGAAACGGGTAGACCCTAAAACCCGCAAGGACCCGATCAGTATCCCCACTGCGATGCAGTTCGAATTCGGCACCAGACCCTTCGGGCCGGGACGGAACGAGGACGACGAGGATTCGCACCCCTCCGACGCCGGAGATGGGCCCTTGTCGCCCGTGACTGACTCCAAGGCGACAGAAACCGCCGGTTCCGGATCGGCAGGGACGGCCGCGCCCCGGCAGGGCGCGCCGCTGCAGTCCGTCGAATTCGTCTATGACGAGTGGGACGCCGCGGCGACCTCGTACCGGTTCCGGTTCTGCAAGGTCACGGAGAACGCGGTCGTCGGTTCCGACACGGGCCGCGACTGGAGCGCACGGCTGGCCCAGAAGCGGCATACCCAGCGCGAGATCGAACGAATCCTGCTGACCCTGATGCCGCTGCCGAAACGGCTGAACCGCGAACCCTACGGCGACGACGTGGATCTGGACGCCTACGTGCGGTCACGGTGCGACCTGATTGCCGGCCACTCGCCCGATGAAAGAATCTTCGAACGGAAAGTGCTTCGCGAACGGTCGGTCTCCGTGACACTGCTGATCGACTGGAGCGCCTCGACCGAACGCTGGATCGGCCGGACCCGTGCATTCGATCTGGGACAGGAGTCGGCCGCCCTGTTTGCCGGTGCGCTCGGGCAACTGGGTGACCCGTTCTCGGTTTACGGTTTTTCGGGGCAGGGGCGTGACGGCGTCCGGGTCGGAAAGCTCAAGGAGTTTTCCGAACCCTGGACCCCGGATGTTCTGGAGCGGTTCGGCAGCGTCGGGCCGGGCCGTTTCACCCGGATTGGGGCTGCGATCCGGCATGGTGCGTCAAAGATGAAGAACCAGCGGACCGCCCAGCGGCTTCTGCTCGTATTTTCGGACGCCAAACCCCAGGACGACGATGGCTACGACGGCGCCTATGCGCTGGCGGATGTCCGGCAGGCGGTGCGCGAGGCCCGCCGGATGGGCGTAAAGCCGTTCTGTCTGGCCCTGGGCGATGAAGCCAGAAGCTACCTGCCCTCCATGTTCGGCCGAGACTGGGCCGTACACGACGACCCGGAGAGCCTCTCCGAACGGCTCGCGAAGCTCTACGTGACGCTCACCTGCACCGGATAGCGTCCTAATACCCTGTGTAATGAACCAACAGGGATATGAGATGTCTCATATCCCTGTACGCCGCATACAGGTATCTGTATGTGCAGGATGCTACTCGTCAGCGAACTACTGGACCTTGCCCGTGGCGCCGCCAAAAGCGGAAGCGAAACAACGGCGGCCGCACGCAGCCGGTTCCAGGGCGGTGTCGGTCCGGTCGTCGTCTGGAACGTCTGCAAGCATTGCAACATGCATTGCCCGCACTGTTACGCGGCAGCGATCACCAGACCGGACGATCAGGATCTGTCCTTCGAGGAAGGTTTCCGGCTTCTTGAGGATCTGAAAACCGTCGGCACGCCCGCGATCATTTTTTCGGGCGGCGAGCCGCTGCTCCGCAGGGATCTGCTCTCGCTCATCCGTTACGCCAAGGAACTGGGCCACCACCCGCAACTCTCGTCCAACGGCGTCATGATCACCCCCGAGGTGGCCCGGGACCTCGCCGCAGCCGGAACCGAATATGTCGGTGTCAGCATCGACGGCCTGCCCGAATTCAACGATTCATACCGTGGTATGGAGCACGGTTACGAACGCGCCCTGCGGGGAGCCACGCTCAGTCTCGAACAGGGCATGAAGGTCGGAATCCGCATGACCGTGTCGCGGCTCAACGCCAGCCATGTGGACGCGATGCTGGATGTGGCTTCCGCGCTGAAAATCCCCCGGTTCTATGTGTCGCATCTCGTCTATTCGGGCCGGGCCCGCGACGAGCATGGTTACGATCTGACAGCAGCTGAAAACCGGGAGATGGTCGAACATCTCTTTGAACGCGCCGAAGAGCTGATGGACAAGGGGTCGCCCACGCGGATCGTCACCGGCGGCAACGATGTCGACGGACCGTTCCTGTATTTTTATGTCCTGAAGCGGTACGGCGAACTGGCCGCCCGCCGGGTGCTCAATCGGATGAAGGCCCGCGGCGGAAACTCCGCCGGCGAAAAAGTCATCAATATCGACAACCGGGGCAATGTCCATCCGGACCAGTTCTGGACCGAGGCCTGCCTCGGGAATGTCCGCCACAAGCCGATCGCCGAAATTCTCCGCCACCCGCTCGTGGCGGAGCTGCGTTCGCGCGAAGACCGCCTGGAAGGGAGATGCCGGGAATGCCGGTTCAAGGCTGCCTGCCGGGGCTCCCACCGCGAACGAGCGCTGGCTTCAGGCGGCGGCCTCTGGAGTCCCGACCCGTCCTGCTACCTGACGGAAGCCGAAATCCGGGGGGAGGCGTCATGGTCCTCCGCAGCCGTACAGTCCTGAGACTAGTCGCCGCCGTGGTCCTCGCGGCTGCATCGGGATGCGCCGTTCCGGTGAGGACGAGCGGCGTCGGCGCCCGGATTTTCATCGTACAGCGCGAGACCGAAACCCTGTCGGTCTACGACTCGGTCGACCAGAAGATACTCCCCGTCAAAGTCACGGGGCTGGGCAACATGCGCCATGCGACAATGGTTTTCTCGAAGGACCTCCGGTGGGCCTATCTGGCGACTCGCAATGGGCTGCTGTCGCGCATCGATCTATCTACGCTTGAACAGGATGCGAAGGTCCAGACCTCCGACAACTCCATCGGCATCGCCATCTCGCAGGACGGCCGGTATATCGCCGTCGCCGAGTACAAACCCGGCGGCATCACAATCGTCGATGCCACGACCATGAAAATTCTGAAGCAGATACCCGCCGTCGTGACGGTCGACGGCAAAGAGGTCCGGAGCCGCGTGACGGGACTGGTCGATACGGACGGAAACCGTTTCGTCTGCGGCCTGATGGATGGGAACCAGATCTGGGAAATTGACGCATCGAAACCCGGATTCCCCGTCGAACGCACCTGGGAAACTCCGGCGCCCAATCCCTTCGACGCATTTCTGTCGTCGGACGGCCGCTACTACGTCGCCGGTCATTTCGAGAGCGACAGGCTGACGCTCGTGGATCTGTGGCATCCCGAAAAGGGTGTCCGCGAAATCTCGGTCCGCGACACCTCCTCTGAAGCGGAACGCAGCCGCCCCGTAAAAATGCCCCATATGTCCATGTGGGCGGTCTCCGGCAGCGAGGCCTACATCCCGCTGGTCGGGGAAAAGCGGCTGGCCGTTCTGGACCGCGAAAAATGGGAGTTCAAGAAGTCGATCCCGCTCCGGGGAAATCCGGTCTACGCGATCATGTCTCCGGCGGGCCGGGAGATCTGGGTGACGTTTTCGGGTGCGGATGACGACCGGTTTATCCAGATCATCGACACCGAAACCGGCGAGACCCGGGAGACGATCGAGGCCGGACGGAAGATCTATCACCTCTCGTTCAGCCCCCGGGGAGACGAAGTCTATGTGAGCGCGAACGCCGACAACCGGTTTCTCGTGATCGACGCCCGGACGCGGAAAACCGTCAGGGAGTTTGAAGTCCCCTCCCCGTCCGGGATCTTCGGCCCCTGGCGGGCGTTCCAGATCGGGTTCTGAACATGAAGCCCGGACGGCGGCTGCTGGCGCTCTGCACGGCAGGTGCGTTGCTGTCGGGGTCCATGTGCGCCTCCAAAACAGCCATCAAACCGGTCACAGCCGTCGTTACAGATGCCAATGACGCCGCACTGTTCGAACTGGGCCGCAGCGCTTTCCGGAAACAGGGATGTATCGAGTGCCACACCCGCGAGGGCAAAGGCGGCACCAAGGCCCCGAATCTCGATGTGCTGGTCCGGACGGCCGATCCCACCTATGTGCGCGAGTCGATTCTGGACCCCGACGCTCGAATATCGCACGGCTTCCAGGCGGGCGTCATGCCGCAGGGGTTCGGCGCGAACCTGACCGAGGCCGAAATAGACGCGCTCCAGTACTACCTGTCGAATCTGACGGGCGCGGAACCCCCGGACGGCACCGCAAAGCCTTAATGCAAATAGCGGCCGATATGATGGCCCTCATAAGTAAAAAGGCGGGGCGGGCCTTAAATAGTACCCAGTAAAAACCCGCGCCGTTCCGGAAGAAACCCGCAACCGGCCAGGCACCAGAAAGACAAAGGGGAGCTACCGTGAAACCGATCTTCAGCAAGGCAACCAAATCGTTCCGGCTCATCATCACACTGTGCGTGGCCATTGCCGCGTATCTGGCGGCGACCGCTGTCGCGGAGACGGTCACAGCCGGAACCGCTGCACCACAGATCGCCCCGACCATCACGCCGGAGGATTTCGAGACCGGCAAGAAGATCTATTTCGAACGGTGCGCCGGCTGCCACGGAACGCTCCGTGCGGGTGCCACCGGACCGGAGCTCTCCCCCGCCAAAACCATCAAGATGGGCAGCGAACGGCTGAAAGACATTCTTCAGTTCGGTATGCCGGGCGGAATGCCCGCCTGGGGCGAGGACAAGATCCTTACCGAAAAGGAGATCGACATTGTCGCCCGGTATATCCAGCAGGCTCCTCCGCAGCCGCCGGAAATGGGCCTCGAGGAGATCAAGAAGTCCTGGAAGGTGTATGTCCCGGTCGACTCGCGGCCCGCCAAACCGCTACACAAGCGGAACTGGGAAAACTACTTCGGCGTCGTGCTGCGTGACGCCGGACAGGTGGCGATCATCGACGGCGACACCAAGGAACTGGTGACGACGATCAAGACCGGATACGCGGTGCATATCCTCCGCAGCAGTTCCACCGGCCGGTATTTCTATGTAGTTGGCCGCGACGGGCGCATCTCGCTCATCGACCTCTGGACCGTCGAACCGTCGCTCGTGGCTGAAGTGAAACCCTGTATCGACGCCCGCTCGGTGGACGCCAGCAAGTATAAGGGCAAGACGCCCAGCATGAACTTCGACGACAAGCTCGCGATCGTCGGCTGCTACTGGCCCCCGCACTATGCGATCATGGACGGCCTGACGCTGGAGCCGAAGAAGCTCGTCCGGACCGCCGGGTACACCTACGACACCAACGAATATCTGCCCGAAGTCCGGGTGGCATCGATCGTCGCCTCCCATTTCGATCCGATCTGGGTCGTGAGCATGAAGGAGTCGGGCTTCGTCTCGCTCGTCGACTACTCGGATCTCAAGAATCTCAAGATCACGAACATCGAGGCCGAACGGTTCCTGCACGACGGCGGCTGGGATTCGACGAAGCGCTATTTCCTCGTGGCGGCCAACATGCGTAACCGCGTGTCGGTCATCGACGTGAAGGAGAAGAAACTCGTCGCCAATATCGACACCGGCAAGAAACCCCATCCGGGCCGCGGCGCCAACTGGGTCGATCCCGAGTTCGGGCCGGTCTGGGCGACCACGCACATCGGAGAAGGACTGATGAGCCTGATCGGCACCGATCCGGTCAAGCACCCCAAGAACGCCTGGAAGGTGGTGCGCCAGATCGAGCTGAAGGGCCGGCAGGGCGGGCTGTTCGTGAAGACCCACGACAAGTCGCCCTGGGTCTGGACCGACGCGCCGCTCAACTCCGAAGCTGACAAGACCCGGACGATCTGCGTCATCAGCAAGAAAAAGGCAGCTGTCGAAAAGTGCTTCGAAGCCACCGACCGCGGCCGTATCGTCCACTTCGAATACAACAAGGCCGGCGACGAAGTGTGGGTGTCTGTATGGGACAAGAAGGGCGAGATCCAGGTCTATGACGACAAGACCATGACGCTCAAAACGACCATCAAGGGTGACTGGATGGTGACCCCGACCGGCAAGTTCAACGTGTACAACACGAAGAACGACATCTACTAGGCCATCCGGAAACGGCGGGTGCCGTTTCCATCGTGTCTGCCGCCCGGCGCCGCTCGAGGTGCCGGGCGGTTTTTTGTGCATTACTGGATGCCTGGAATGGTTCCGGAAATGGGGAGTTTGGATTGTATGAGACGAAGTACAAACCCCGCTGGTCCAATCAGGGCGAGCCGCATCAGCTCCGGAATCACTGTCTGTTTTAGAGACTGGGCGTTACAGGCACCAGGTTCATGATGGCGGTCAATTGCGCCGGGTCAGGTCAGAATTGCTTTGATCTCCAGGTATTCTTCCAGACCCTTCTCGCCCCATTCGCGGCCGTTGCCGGACTGTTTGTAGCCGCCGAAGGGGCTGGCGAAGTCGGGCCCCGCACCGTTGACGTGGACATTGCCCGAACGGATTGCGCGGGCGATCTTGAGGGCGCGGTCCTTGTCCGCCGAGGAAACATATCCGGAGAGACCGTATGGCGTATCGTTGGCGATACGGACGGCGTCGGCATCGTCCTTGTAGGGGATGATTGCCAGCACGGGGCCGAAGACTTCCTCGCGGGCGATGGTCATGTCGTTACGGACGTTGGCGAAGACCGTCGGCTTGACGTAGTAGCCGGTCGGGAGGCCGTCGGGCTTGCCGGTGCCGCCGCAGACGAGCGTCGCTCCCTCGTCGATCCCTTTCTGGATGAGGTCTTCGATCCGCTTCCACTGCGCCCCGCTCACGACCGGACCGATGGTGGTGGCGCTGTCCCCCGGGGCGCCGGGCTTGACGCCCGCAGCGGCCTCGCGGGCGATTCCCACGGCCTCGTTCATCCGGTGCTCGGGCACCAGCATGCGCGTGGGCGCATTGCAGGACTGGCCGCTGTTGGTGAAGACGGACTTCACGCCGCCGGCGACGGCCTTGGGGAATGCGTCGTCGTCGACGATGATGTTGGCGGACTTGCCGCCCAGTTCGAGGGCGACGCGCTTCACCGTGTCGGCCGCCGCTTTGGAAATGAGCTTTCCGGCGCGGGTGCTTCCGGTAAACGAGATCATGTCGATATCCGGATGCGTGCTCAGCGCCGTACCCACACCCGGGCCGTCGCCGTTTACGAGGTTAAACACGCCCCTGGGAACGCCGGCTTCGTGCAGGATTTCGGCGAAGATGCAGGCGTTAAACGGCGCGATTTCGCTGGGCTTGAGCACCATGGTACAGCCGGCGGCCAGCGCCGGGGCCACCTTGCAGGCGATCTGGTTGATCGGCCAGTTCCAGGGCGTGATGAGTCCGCACACGCCGATGGGCTCGCGCACGAGGATCGTCTTTCCTCTCGTTTCCTCGAAGGGGAATTTCTTGAGCACGTTTAGCGTGGTCATGAGATGGGCCAGCCCAGACGGGGCCTGGGCAGTCATGGCCAGCTTCATCGGAGCGCCCATCTCCTCGCTGATAACCTTGGCGATCTCGCCCATCCGTTTCTGATAGGCGGCGAGAATGGCCTGCAGCAGGTCCACACGTTGCTGTACAGTGGTCTGGGAGTAGGTGACGAATGCGGCCTTCGCAGCCGCGACCGCCTTGTCCACGTCCGCCTGGGACCCCAGCGAGATCTTGCCGATCGGCTTCTCGGTCGCCGGATTGATGACGTCGAGCTCCCTGGCTTCGACCGGCGCCACCCATTCCCCGTTGATGTAGAACTTGCGGTAATCGTACATTGAAAATCCCCTTATATGATGTTCATCCAAACCATCGCACGAACCGGCATGCTTGCAGACGTTTTAATAGAAGTCGAAACCCGACGGGCCCGGTTGCTGCTTGAACTGCGGTCACTTTGCGAAATGCGAATCGCCGGGGGAATGAGGGGAGTTTGAATTGGCGGGCAGCGGGGGACGCCTATAGAACGAAATATCTGGATCCGCTGTTCGTT
>CAZMGV010000012.1:0-141616 GCA_964565925.1 uncultured bacterium | reverse complement strand
GATAACCGCTGAAAGCATCTAAGCGGGAAACTAACCTCAAGATAAGGTATCGCGGACTGTTAAGGTCCCTAAAGACCCGTTGGAGACTACAACGTTGATAGGTGGGCCGTGCAAGTGCAGTGATGCACTCAGCGTACCCATACTAATTGGTCGTGAGGCTTAACCATATAATTTCCGGTCCCGCCTGAATTTCAGGCGGGACCCCTTGAAGACGGATTTGTCCGGTTTCAGGGGGTCCCGCGGGGGTTCGAGGCACGGACGAGAAACTTTAATGGAAAGGCGCTTAACATAACGCACATCGCGTTGACGCATATCGTCCCTCTGTGGCGCAACATGCTCGAAATATCGCCTATCAAGGATTTAAAATTTCCGGTGACAATGGCGGAGGTGTTCCACCCGTTCCCATTCCGAACACGGTAGTTAAGCCCTCCAGCGCCGATGGTACTATGATGTCGTTTTCATGGGAGAGTAGGACGTTGCCGGATACAATTTGCAAAACCCCGCACTCGAAAGAGTGCGGGGTTTTCTTTTTGGCTTCGCGTTAACCTGCAGGAGAGAATAACCCCGTGGTGGCAAACGCCCGGGGCTCCGGCCAGAATCACTTCATGATGTTTCATCCTCTCCGCCGGCTGGCGGCACTCCTGCCGCTCTTCCTCATCCTGTGCGCATGCGCGGGCCAGAGCTCCGAAGTCCGGGCGCTTGCGGACGAACCCGCCCACCCGGTGTTCCGTGACCCGTTCTTCCTGTTCGAGTTCGAGCAGCCGGGAGTCCTGGAGCGGGTCCCTACGGCGGAAGAGAACTCGACCCTGTTTACCGTCGACGGCAAGCGGCGGATCAGTTTTATCCGCCGGTATACGACGATGAAGTTCGAAGATTTCATCAAGGATTTCGAATCCCGGGTGCTGACGCCCCAGTTCCTGCATTCGGCGGCGGAGCAGTTCGACGTCGGGCCGGTCCGCTACGGTGAAGCGAAGGCGAAAATCTATGGTGTTCGCGCGACCCCGCCGCCCGCAGGCAGCGATGAACAGTCGGCGCCGGGTTCGGCACCCGGACTAACGCCGGCACCGGGAGCCGGCGGTTCCACGACGTCCGCTGAAGCACAGCTCAGTTTCATCCTTATCGCACAGAAGGGGAACACCTTCATGATCGCGGCCGGCGAGGGCTTCGGCGAATCGGAGCTGACCGAATACCGCCGCATGGCGGGAATCCTGTCGCGGTCCCTGCACGTGGAAGATACCGCCAAATTGTACGCCCCGCTGGAAACCGATGCCCTGAAGGCGTGCAAGCTCGTCACCCGGCTGGGGTTCGGCGGCCTGCGGCGCGATCTGTCGCCGCTGCTGAAAATCTGCATCAACATGCATCCCTATTTTGATGGTTATTACAGCTTCCTGGCCGAAACCGACCGGCTGAACGGGCACGAGGCCGACTCGCTCGTGGATCTCGAGAAGGGGCTCTCCGTTTTCCCCTCGAACCCGACGCTGATCAACAACCAGGCTTGGTACCTGCTGACGTTCCAGGACCAGAAGTTGCGGGACTATCCCCGCGCACTGGAGCTCGCCAAGCGTGCAGCGGAGCTGACTAAGCGCCAGTCGTCGGCGCTTCTGCATACGCTGGCCCAGGCGTACGTGGAAAACGGCGATATTCCCGCTGCGCTAAAGGTGCTCGAAGAGTGCAAGGCGCTTTCCGGCCAGGACCCGGCCACCCAGAAGGCCATTCATGAACTGGAAACCCGGATCAACCGGATGCGTACGTGATCCATTTTTTCCTCAACCCGTGATACAACCTGTCTGCGGTGAACCGGAATCCTGACCTAGTAGTGGAAGGCGGCGGCCTGGGCCGTCTGGTTGTCGCCTGGAGGGCGCTTCGGGCGGGGCGTTCCGTACTCGTTCTGAACGGTAGCGGCGGCGGCGCTTCTGGCGGCTCTGTGCCGGGTTATCTGCTTCCGGGGTTCGGGGCGGTGAATGTCCGCGCCCTTCGTGAATCGCTTGCCGGCGCGGAACCCGCCTTTCTTTCAGGCCTCAAGTTCTCCCCTCAGAGTCTCGTCCAGGTGATCGCTCCGGATATCCGGATGCACTGGTGGTCGGACGGACGCCGCTACGACCGTGAGCTCGGCCGGGTGTCCCGCAAGGTGTCTGTGCGGGATTCGCTGGAATCGCTGGCGAAGCAGTCGGCCCGGCACGAAGAGCGGCTCTTCGACAAGGGACGGCTGGCCCCTCCTGGTTTCCTGAAGTCACGGATCGGCCGCTGGGTGACTTTCGAGGCGCCCAAATCCGCCCGCAAGGATCTGGAAAAATCCGGTCTCGAAAGGTTCTGGGACCTGACGGCGGCGGCGCTCTCGGGCGGCTTCGATCCAGAACCGGCCGCGGCGCTACTCCATATGTCGGTGTCCGAAAGCGGCCACTGGATCACCGGACCCCAGGCTCTGGGTATACCGAAACTGCTGGAAGAGGCCCTGCGCGGAGCGGGGGCGGAGTTTGCCGCGGGCTGCCCGGTCCGGGTTTCCACCGAAGCCAGTACGGTCCGCACCACGCTGAGCAGTAAAGAGGAGATCAGTTCCGGTGCCGCACTATTGGGCCTCTCCGAGCCCGATGGATTTCCGGCCGGCCGCAGCCTCAAGGACCAGATTACCCGGAGCGTGTCGTTCGTGTTCAGGGCGCCGGCCGGTGCGCTCGATCCTGCGATCGGTCCTCGTGCGATCTGGTACCGCTCGCACGAGAGCGAAAACCGTGAGAGCGGCCCCCGGGTCCTCTGGATAGGCCGTGAGGCGCTCTCCGAACGTGAAGAGCGGATTGTGATCAGTATCCGGAGGATCGCCACAAGCCAGCCTGCGGGTCAGACCGATGGCCTACCCGCCGACCCCCTGGACAAGCGGCTCGCCCTCACGGTTCTGGGTTATCTGGCGGAGATCTCGCCCGGTATTGAGCGGCTGGCGGCTGTCGATACCGTCGTCGCTGACAGCCGGACCGCCTGGCTCCCTCCGGAACTGCCGGGCGTCGAAAAGCCAAAGGTTGCGAAGGGGATTTTCCGGATGGATATTGCGCTGGCCGGATCGTTCGGATCGGGACTCGAATTGGCGCAGGCCCGGGATCTGGCGCGATGGTTCGAGTTGCCTCGGAAGAGAACAGATTAAGGCCGGAATTATTGAACCGTACCGGCGGATCGGCTCTAATAGCCTTCAGCCATTTCTTACGGTCCGGGGGGACGAATTTCCAGCATGAGTTCGGGCGGAGCCACAGTCGCCGGGAAGAAACCCGTCACTCCCGCGAAACCGGCGCGTGCAGCAGCCAAGCCGGTCCGCCCGCCGGCGCCCGCCGCACCGGCGGCAGGCCAGAGCCACGACCACGGGCATGAAGAAGACGAGTTCCGCCAGCGCGCGACACTCCTGCTCAAGCTGGAAACCCTCGTCGTCAGCATCCTGATCCTCGCGATCGGATCGGTTTCCGGGCTCATGCTGTTCCAGCAGCGGCAGAGAATCGAAGAAACGGTTCTGGAATCGTACCAGGATAACGCCCAGACGACCGGCATGTTCGCCAAGGAAGCCATTCTTCTCTCCGACGAACTGATCCTCGGTGAAGCGCTCAAGATTTTCCACAACAAGCCGGAAGTGGTCGGCGCATTCTTTATCGATCACGAAGCCAAGGTGCTCGCCGCGCTTGAAGTGAACTACCAGGGCGAAGCCTACTCGGACCCGGGCACTCACCAGCCGTTCGTGGTGACAGACACGCCATCGGTCAGCCGTGTGCTGAATACGCGGCAGATCTGGTACCCGGTGCTGTTCAAAGGCCGAACCATCGGCGGCCTGATCGTTCTGGTGAATCTTGAAAACCAGATCCGTGCCGCGTTTACGGAGAGCGCCCGGAAGCTGGCACTCGTGGCACTCCCGGTCTTTATCCTCGGCGTCATGCTGACGATGCTCGTGGCCCGGCTGCTGGTCCGGCCGCTACGGACACTCAGAGGCGGCATCGAAATCGTCGGCCGGGGCAAGCTGGACCACGTCACCCCGATTACGACCTCGGACGAAATCGGCGCCATCACCCACGCCTTCAACCGGATGGCCGCGAAATTGCTCCGCAAGGAGCAGGAAACAAACGCCCTGGGCCGGTACGTCTCAAAGGGCCTGCTCGATCAGGTGCTCGCCAACCCGACGGCGCTCCAGCTGGGCGGCCGCAGCCAGCAGTGCACGGTGATGTTCATCGACATCCGCGGGTTCACTACCATGTCGGAAGAGATGAACCCCCGGGACGTGGTCAATATACTGAACAAGTATTTCAAGCTGATGGCGTCGATCATCAGCGACGAGCTCGGAACTCTCGACAAGTTCATCGGCGACTGCGTGATGGCGCTCTACGGAGCACCGATCTACTTCCCGGACCACGCCGAACGCGCGGTCAGGGCCGCCATGCGGATCCAGGAGGCGGTGAAGGCGGAAAACGTCCTGCGCGTCGGCTGGGGCTGGAAACCGGTGGAAGTCGGTATCGGCATCAATACGGCCGAGGTCGTCGTCGGCAATATCGGCACGGACGAACGCTATGATTATACCGCGATCGGCGACGGCGTGAACACGGCCGCCCGTCTCGAAGGTCAGGCCAAGCGCGGCGAAATCGCCGTCAGTGGCAATACCTACGAAATCGTCAAGGACATGGTCGAAGCGGTACATGCCGGCGACTTGCAGCTCAAGGGCAAGAACGTGCTCGTGCCGGTATACAAGATCGGCAACCTGAAGCCGGGCGCGCGGCCGCTCAGCGGACAGCACCCGGTTGCCGAAGTCATCGAAGAGATAACTGAAATAGAGCCTGACTGATCCTGTGATTGATCCAGCGCATCGCCCGACAGGTGTTACCCGCTAAGGACGCTTTTCCGTCGCTGAGGCGATCAGATCGTCAGTCAGATTTTTCAGTTTCGCCAGATCCGCAGCCGGGCCCGGCGGACCGAACCTCGACTGTTGGTACAGATCGATCCAGAGCCCGAGATCCCGTTCCCGGCGGGCGGCCAGGCCGAGCTGCCGGGCGGCAGTCCTGACCGTCGCGGCGGGCGTCTGTCCGGAGCTTTCCAGAGGACCTTTACGCCCCAGTGCATGGAGCAGACGGTGGAGTTCCCGTGTCGCGGGATGCAGAGCCGCATCGTCTGCCTTGCGGAGCCACAGCCAGAGGGCCCATCCGCACAATACCAGTATCCCGACCGCACCGGCGGCCCAGTTGAAAAACTCCCGGCTCCCGAACGACGGCAGCTGCGTTTTACCGGAAGTTTCGCTCGTCTTTTTGGCGGCGGTTTCGGCAGGGTCGGAGTTCAGGCGCTGGAGCAGACCCTGAAGAAGTTCGAACTGGTCGCTCAGGCTGAAATCGATCACGGCATCGAACCACCAGAACTCCATGCGTCCCATCCAGGTGGCCAGGCGGTCTCTCCAGCCTGAACGGAGGCTGCGCTCGGCCTCCGGATTACGCGGCGAGGGATCCATCGTCAGCCAGCCCTCGGCCGGATCGAAATATTCCACCCACGCATGGGCGTCCTGCTCGCGGATCAGCCACTCGTTGTCCGCCGTCCGGTCGGTGACGAGATAACCGGTGACGAGCCGTGCGGGGATTCCGTTCAGGCGGGCCAGCAGAACCGCCGCCGACGCGAAATATTCGCAATGGCCCTGGCGGTCGGTGAACAGGAACTTGTCCAGTACATCCGGACCGCCGCCCTGCGACCGTTCGAGGGAGTAGCCGAAGCCCCGGCTGAAGAAATCGTCGATTCGGCGGGTGATCTCCCGGGGGGCAAGCCCGTCGCCGCCGAATGTTTTCGAAAGATCCCGGATGCCGCTGCTGACACTGTCCGGGACCGACGTCAGTTCTGCCAGGCGACGGCTGGAGAGTGTATCCGGGTGTCCGCGCAGGGTGCTCCAGCCTTCATACCGGTAGACCTGGACCGGGTTCTGTTCGAAGGTGAGGTTTCCCAGCTTTTCGTCGCGCAGGATCGGTAGCGGCGTCGTAAAATGAAGGGCCGCCGTATTGGGAAGCTGGAGGACAAAGGGCTGTCCGGCGGGTTTGAGCAGAAGACTGTATTTGACGGACGGCTTTCCGACATCGTCCGGTGTGATCCAGTGCACTTTTGACTGGCTGACGGGGAGGCGGGCGAGTGCCCCCTCAGATGCCGACCATCTGGTTCCATCGAAGACGTCCAGCCGCTTGGCGATCAGGTAGTTCGACGTCGGCTGTTCTGCCGGATCGCCGTCGAGGCCGATAATCTTGAGGCGTCCGGTAATTTCCGGATCGAGTTCGAGCCGCCCCTTCTGGCTGAGATCGACCTGACCGGAGAGACCCGTACGGGTACTTCCGCCTGAACGCATGAACCCGAGATCGAAAAACGCACGGGAAAGGCGCGGAATGGCGACGAAATTGATCACTGCCACGGCAACCGTCAGGGCGACTACCGCAACCGCCCCCCAGGCGAGATCCGGGAACCGCTTCGCCCGTTCGGCCAGAACCGGCTGGGAGAACCCTTCCTGGGGAATCTCCGGTTCGGCCACCGTGTCGGCAACCATGGCGAGTGAAAGAAGCGCCACGAAAACCATCAGAACCGGAATGATCCAGATGCTCGACAGGGAGATGACGCCCGCGATTACCACGAAATAGCAGGCCAGATAGATCTGCCAGTAGTCGCGGGAGGACCGCCTCGAGAACGCTTTGACGATCAGCAGGACTTCGAGAAAGTAGAGGAGGATTTCAAAGACCTTTGACACGTCCCGCCGTATCCAGACGAACGAGAGCGCAAGCAGAGTCACAACGACGATATTCCACAGCATGACTGGAACGGCCAGACGTACGCGGTCAGGCAGATAGAGTCCCGCGAGTGTTCCCGCCAGCACAAGCAGGTGAAACGGGCGGGCCTCAGTGTCTCCGTAGGCGAGGAGTCCCAAGGCGAGCAGTACGGTCCACACCACATAGCGGAACCGCAGTTTTTCAAAATATCCCGGACCCACAGGCTTCCTTTGCGTCAGGCATTCTGGCTGATCGGGGCGCTTTTCGCACGGGGATGTCCGGACTTCAAAGGCCCGGGTAACGGCCCCCGGCGGTTGACTGAATGCCGTTTCGTGCGGTCACAATGAGGCGTGAACTCAAATTCCGGCAGTGGCGACGGTTCCGACGGACTCTTCCGTCTTATGTCGAACCGTGCGCTGATGAGGGCATTCAAGCCTGATCCGGTACCCGAGGAGATTATCGAGCGGCTTGAACTGGCCGCCACCCTGGGTGCCAGGGTGGGCAATCCCGCCCACCAGCATGTGGTATTTGTGACCGACGGGATTGTGGTCCGGGAGCTTCAGGCGGCGCTCTGCAAAGGACTGAACCGGGTCAATTTCTGGGTGAAAACGGCGCCTCTGCTTATGGTGGCGCTGACCCGCCGGACGGTGGTTTCCAGGCTCCGGTCTCTGGATGCGGAGAAGTTCGATCTGGTCCAGGCATTCGAGCGGATGGCGTTTGTGGCGCAGGCCGAGGGGCTGGGGTCCTGCCCGGTCCTCGGATTCGACGGCGGCGTCGTCCAGAGCAGCGTCTCGGCCCCTCCGGGCTGGAAGGCAGTGGCGGTGCTGGCGGCGGGATACCCGGGACTGAGCGGCGAGGAGATTCTGGGCGTCTCTGTAATCAGCGATTTCAACGAGTATTATCACCGGCTCCGTGAACGACTGGACAGGCGTCCGCCCGAGTCGGTACGCAAGATGGTGAGCCGCGACCGGTTTCGCGGCGGGAGGCGATAATGATCAAGTTACGGCTGGCGGTAGCGTTTCTCCTGATGGCGGCATCCGTCCGTCACGGATTTGCCCAGGAACCTCCCGCGGCGGCTGCCGCTCCGGCCCCTGCTTCGGCGACCGGTGAACTTACAGGCAGCGTGCTGCACAGCGCGACCGAAGCCCCGATAGCCGGCGCCAGACTCCAGATTGAATCGGCCGCCGAGCCGGGAAACGCCAAGCTCATTCCGGTCGATCCGTCCGGCGGGTTTTCCGTGTCGCTGTTGCCCGGCGATTACAAGCTGCGGATCTCTGCTGAAGGTTTCGTGACCGGCCTGTATAACGTCAGCGTGAAGGAAAAGCGGCGCGCGAAACTGACCCTGAAGCTCAATCCGCTTCCGCCGCCGGCGGCGGCTGGTGCGGCAACCGCAACACCGGCTCCGGTGGCGGCACCGGAAGCCGCCTCGCCGGCTGGTTCAGCGGCGGTGCCTGCCGAAGCTACCGGGACGCCGGCGGTCCAGGCCGCGGCGCTTGCCTATGAAACGCTGGCCGCCGAATCCGGTTACAACCCGGCCCAGCTCAAGATCCAGCCCCTCAAGGAGATCGTTCCGTTCGGCGAGGGTCAGACCACACTGGCTCCGTCTGCAATGGCGACGCTCGACAAGCTGGCGGCTCTGATCGCCAAACGCCAGCGGGTCCTTAAAGTTGTGCTGAAGGCGAATTCGGACGAAGCGAACGATGCCGACCTGAAGGCGCGTAATGCCAATCGCCGCGCCGTGAGCGTGAAAAACTATCTCATTACGAAGGGTGTCGACCCGGCCAAGGTCATGGTCGACGATAAGCCGCTCGAAAGTAAGGAGTCGTCCCGTGCGGTCGGCTTCGAGCTCGTGTTCGTCCCCTGAGAACCGCTACTTGAGATCCCGCCGGTCGAACAGGAATACGGCAACCAGCAACAGACCGAGCGACCAGGTGACCACAAACAGCGGCGCGTCGATGTAATATCCCTGTGGCGGGGGGATATCATAGGGTACGCGGTCCTTCAGGTTCAGCCGCGAAAAGTCGGGCAGGAAATAATATATTGTCTTGATGAAATGTACGGTTTCAGGGTCGATCTCCGGAACGTCGGTCATTTTTCTCAGGACGCCCGCCAGGGTGCCGCTGACCCAGACGGCGAGACTGAGCAGTCCGGACACGTAGGGCGTCGAAAACGACGAAAAGAACACGGCCACGGCCGCCACGATGATCAACTCCCCGTAAATGCTGAGGACGGCTTCATAGAACAGCGGTTTGACCGGCCAGCCGACGCGTGCGCACAGCCAGTAGACGACAGCGGTCATCAGGCAGAGCGCGATAAACAGCGTCGCCATCATGCCGGCAAATTTTCCGGCAATGAATTCGGCACGGGTGACCGGCTTGGTCAGGATCGTAAAGACAGTCTTCTTTTCTATCTCCTTGGCAAGCAGGTTCACCGACATGATGATGGCGATAAATACCAGTGACAGGTTCATCCCGCCCAGGCTCACATTCATCACAATATCGCCCCAGTTGAGCGGGGTACTGGCGGCGACGTATCCGGCAAAGATCATGATGGCGACACCGAAGAACAGTGCGACTGCGAGGACCCGGTCCCGGACCAGTTCGCGGATCGTATTGAGGGCGATAGCCCAGATGCGGTTGATCACGACTGTTTGACCTCTTCGTGCGTTCCGAATCGCTGGTAGAAAATATCCTCGATATGCGTGCGCTGCGGGGTCACGGAAACAATGACTACGCTGGCGGCCTGCGCAGCCGAGAGCAGCTTCTGCAGGCTGTCGCTCGTCTGAACAGTCGTGATCCAGCTTCCCCGGATCGCAGGGTCAGGGATGGAATCGGCAGCCAGTTTTCTGGCGGTTGCTTCGCTGTCGCAGTGGAAACGCACTTCCCATGAATTGATTCCCGGCGGCAGGAGTTCCGAAAGCGTACCCGCGCCCTGGAGCTCCCCCTTCGCAATAATGATGACTCGGTTGCAGATCACTTCGATGTCCGGGAGTATGTGCGTGCTGAAGAATATGGTCTTGCCCCGTTTCTGGTTCAGATCCCGGATAAGATCGCGGACTTCCTTGCGGCCGATGGGATCGAGTCCTTCCATCGGCTCGTCAAAGATCGCAATGTCCGGATCGTTGATCAGCGCCTGCGCGATCCCGATTCGCTGGAGCATGCCTTTGGAATATTTGCGGAGTTCCAGTTTTCGTGCGTGCTCAAGCCGCACCAGTGCAAACAGCTCGTTGATGCGCTCGCGCCGCAGCTGGGTGGGCAGCGAGTGGAGCCGGCCGATCAGGTCCAGAAACTCCTCGCCCTTCAGATGATCGTAGAAGTAAGGGTTGTCCGGCATGTAGCCGATCCGCGCCCGGGAAGACGCTTTTGCGGCATCCTGGCCCTGAATCCGGATCCGGCCCTGCTCGCAGGTCAGCAGGCCGAGCAGGCATTTCAGCGTGGTGGTCTTGCCGGCGCCGTTAGGCCCCAGAAAACCGACGCATTCGCCCGCGTTGACCGAGAAGCTGACGTTGTTGAGCACCTTTCGGCGTTTCATCCAGAAACCGATCTGGAAGGTCTTGGAAAGGCCCTCGACGCTAATGGCGGGTTCGTTAGTCATTGCTTGATCATACCTTTATGAATGACCCTTTGTATTTCGGCCTTGAGTTTTTCGTCGACCCATTCGAACCCCTGTTCATGGGAGGTTGTGCATTTGGGATCGTTCAGGCGTGTCAAAAACTGATTTACCAGCTGACCCCGTTCTGCATCGGACAGAGACGTGTTCTTTTCGAAGTAGGCGAGAAACTCGTATGTAAGACGTTCTTTTCGGGCTGCATATGGTGTTGCGCAGGATGACGCAAGGAGAACCTCCATAGCTGCCTGGGGATCGGAGTCGTTCATGATTCCGGCAGCGATTCTCGCTGCATAATCGGGTGCCTTTTGCCGCTTGCTGGCGATCGCGAACCACTTGGCGGCGTTTTCGCGGTCGTGCTTGTCACCGAAATAAACCATCGCGACCATGAGCGGTGCTTCGAAGGCATCGGAGATAGTTGAGGCCTTGGTCATGAGCTCAATGGCCCTGTCCTCGCCCTTCGGTCCCTGGTCGCGGAGGAAATAGGCTCCGGCCTGATACGCCCCGAACAGCTTGGGATCGAGCGAGATAATGATATTGACGGTATTGTATACCCAGTCTGAATAGGCGGCTGGTTCAGGTTTCCAGGTCAGACTCCCGATCAGATTGACGAACAGGACGCTCGAAACCGCTTTGTCGTATCCCAGCGACATGTATTTGAACAGTTCGGGTCTGGGGAGCAGGTAGGTGACCGGCGGTTCGCCATAGTACATGGCATCGATCTTCCTGTTGATCGCAGTAGCGGTACCAATCAGGGCGAATGCCATGACGAGCACCAGGATTCGGGTCCACTTGCCAAGCATTTGAGGCAGATTTTAACACCCGTTAGTGATACTTCAACGGCATGCCGTGACTTTTATTCCGGGAACGGCAACGAATGGATCAGATGAATCTGTATTTATTTTGCGATGGTGCGGCAAAAGGCAATCCCGGTCCCAGCGGGGCCGGGGCGGTGCTCAAGGACGAGTCCGGTGAGGTTGTAGCGGAAGTCGCGGCCTATCTGGGTGATCACCGGACCAATAACGAAGCCGAATACGAGGCGCTGATCCTGGCGCTTGAAAAGGCACGGGAGCTGGGCGCCACGGCAGTCTTCTGCCGTGCCGACAGCAAGCTGGTGGTGGAGCAGACGCTCGGCCGCTGGAAGGTGAAAGTTCCGCATCTACTCCCGCTCCGCAACCGGGCCTGGAGCCTGCTCAAGGGCTTTTCCCGGCACGAATTCAAGCATGTCCCCCGCGAACAGAACGGGGAGGCAGACGCGCTTGCCAACCGGGCGATCGACGAACACCGGGCGAGGCACGGCCACCGGTGAGAGTGCTCGTCACTGGCGCCGGAGGGCAGGTGGGGACCGATCTGGTCCGCACTG
This sequence comes from uncultured bacterium, assembly GCA_964565925.1. Lineage (GTDB taxonomy): Bacteria > JAGRBM01 > JAGRBM01 > JAGRBM01 > JAHCIT01 > CAZMGV01. The sequence continues at coordinate 129,907 of CAZMGV010000012.1, read as the reverse complement.
CACCACCGGGTTCGGCGACGGTCCCGCTGTCTAAAGACGCACTCGATATCTCTGATCCTGCATCGGTAAAAAGGGCGTTTGACGCGCACCGGCCAGAAGTGGTCGTCAACTGTGCGGCATTTACCGCCGTGGACGCCTGCGAAACGCAGAAGGATCATGCCATGCACATTAATGGCGAGGCCCCCGGGATTCTTGCCGCCGCCGCCCGCAGCAGGGGCGCCCGGTTTATCCATCTGTCAACGGACTATGTATTCGACGGACTGGCCGCCGCTCCGTACCGTGAGGACCATCCGGTCGCGCCTCAGTCCGAATATGGACGGACGAAAGCCGAGGGCGAACGGCGTGTATTGGCTGAATACCCGGGAGCGGCCATCGTCAGGACGGCGTGGGTCTACGGACCGGGGATCGCCAATTTTCCCCGCAAGATTCTTGCCCGGGCCAGGACCCAGGAGACTCTCCGGGTGGTGGACGACCAGCGTGGTTCCCCGACCTGGAGCCGTGAGCTTGCCCGGGCACTCTGGTTACTTGCGGAGCGGCCTGACGCGGGGGGCATTTTCCACTGGACGGCTTCCGGTGACTGCACCTGGCACGGTTTTGCGGTTGCGCTGGTGGAAGGTTACCGGAAGAGGGGCGGAGCGCTGGCGGCGCGGCGGATCGAGAAGGTGTCATCTTCGGAGTTTGCCGCCCCTGCTAAACGGCCGGGCTATTCGGTGCTTTCGCTTGACCGCTGGAACCGGATGTTCCCCGGTTCCGCGCCGACGTCCTGGCTGGCCCAGATGAACGATTATCTCGACGAACTGGTCAAAGAACCCCTCTAGCCCGTACCCGTCCGGAGCGCTTCCCTTTTGGTTTTGGCCGGTTCAAGATCGCCCGTCGGATTTGAAAGAAGGACACATGTCAGAAGAAAACAACACGCCCGAACAGGCGCCGCAGACACCGGAAACCCCGCAAACCCCCAAGGCTGCCGATCCTTTCGATATCAGCGGACGCAAGGATTTCGGGATCATTACCGTAGTTGTTCTATTCGTCGTCCTGATCGGGGCGGCGGTTTACCTGTTTTCCCACAAGAGCGGCGGCACGTCGGTCACCAAGGCGCCGAAACTCGGACCAGACGATGTGGCGAGCGTGGGTTCGAAGATCATCAAGAAGGGTGACGTCGACTATTTCATCTCGGATGTGTTCCCTGCGCTGACGGCCGGTACCATGCAGGCTCCGCCCGAGATGCTCAAGATGCAGCTCGCACAGGACGAGAACTTCTGCCGCCAGTTCCTGGGCCAGATGCTCGTCCGTGAGTCGATCATGCAGTTCGCCGAGTCCCAGGGCGTCTTTGAAACAGCCGAGTTCAAGAAGCGTTATAGCGACCAGCTTGAGATGGTCGCGGTGACGGAGATGTTCAAGCGGCTGATGGACGTGAAACCCACCGAAGAGGAAAAGCACAAGTTCTGGGAAGACGACAAGCGGTGGTTCACCGGCAAGTCGGGCGAAAAGGCTCCGTACGATCAGGTGAAGGATATGGTCCCCACCGCTATGGGGCGGCAGAAGATTCTCGACTACCTGGAAGCGATCCGGAAGGCGGCGAAGATTTCGACTCCCAACTGGGACGGTCCGGTGATTGCGACTGTCGAAGGCGACGCCGGCCAGAAGCAGGAGATCACCCTCGTTCAGTTCGAGGAAGAGGCCGGAAAATTCCCGGAGGAACAGCAGGCGGAACTCCGCTCGCCCGACGGGCGCGAAAAGCTGCTCCGCCAGATGGGTGACCGCTTCCTGGCGGTCGAAGAAGCCAAACGGCAGGGGCTTGTGAAAGATCCGAAAGTGATAGCCGCGGCCGAGCACGTGCGCGCGAACGTGGCGGCAGAACGGCTCGCCAAGGACCTGCTCGGAAACGGCTTGGAGAAGAAGGTCGACGAGAAGTACGAACAGGTGAAGACCCAGCCGGAATACCGCAACGCCCGCTATCATGTGGCGCACATCCTTGTCCGGATGAAAGAGCCCGTCTCCGAAGAGGACAAGCAGAAGGCCCGGGCGAAAATGGCGGATATCCAGAAGCGCCTGAAGGCCGGCGAGGATTTCGCCAAGCTCGCCAAGGCGCAGTCGGAAGACACCAACAGCGGAGCCAATGGCGGCGACCTGGGCGTTCGTGCACATGCGGAACTGGTTCCCGAATTCGCCAACGCGCTGGGCCACCTGAGCAAGGGGCAGATCAGCGACGTGATCCAGACGGAGTTCGGTCTCCATATTGTCAAGGCACTGGAAGACCCCCAGTACACGGACGACCCGGCCGCGGCGAAGGCCCTTATCCGCAAGGACGTCATGAAAGAGGGCTTCCAGATGGTGGAGCAGAAGGCCAAGGACGGCTTCCCGGTATTCGTGAACGACGCCGCCGCGCTGACGGCGTGCGGGATCGACCCGAACCGGCCCCAGAAAGTGCCGCATGACGGACTGTCGCTGGAGGATCTCGCACGCGAGAGCCAGACGGCCCAGGGTCAGCCCGCCGGCGGCCCGCCGGCTGGCAGCCCGCACCCCTGACGCGGCTGATCGTTCAGGGTCTGACGGCTTTGACGACCCGCAGGTAGTTTTCGCCCAGGATTTTCCGGATCCGGCTGTCGCTCCAGCCGCGGTCGAGCATGATCTGAACCAGTTTGGGCAGACCCGTGATGTCGTGCAGTTCGCGCGGAATCAGAATGAGGCCGTCGAAGTCGGAACCCAGCGAAACGTGGTCTTCGCCGGTAACCCGGATGACGTGTTCCATGTGATCCACCACCCGCGAGAGCGGGCAGTCGGCCCAGGCGGCATCCAGAAAGCCCGGCTGGTAGATGATACCGACGGTACCGCCGCTCGCGGCCACCGCTTTCAGCTGCTCGTCATCCACATTCCGCCACAGATCGCGCACGGCACGTACGCCCGTGTGCGACACGATAAACGGCAGCGAGCGGTCGTGGGCCTTCACCGCGTCGAAAAACCCCCGGTGGCTGATGTGCGACAGGTCGACGATAATCCGGCGCTCGTTCATCTTGCGAACGAAATCCCGGCCGAACACCGTGAGCCCTCTGCCCGGGTAGTCGGCCGCGCTCGACATGCCGATCCGGGATTCGGTGAAGTGAACGAGCGTGATCCGGTGCAGCAGGTCTTCCGGTATCCGGTCCAGATCGGCGAGTTCCCAGTCGAGAGCCTGGCCGCCCTGGATGGAAATCCAGCTGGCGGTGAGCCCCTTGCGCCTGGCTTCCCGGTAGTCGGCTTCGGTTCGGACCAGCGCCAGTTCGTCCGGGTGCTGCCGGATCAGATCCGCCAGCTTCCGGATATTCGCAAGAGCGGTTTCCGGCCGGGACCAGGGGAACCGGACCGGGTTGGTCGTGATGTCCCAGACCATGCCGCCCATAGAGGCTTCACGGGCGCGCGGGAAATCCACCTGGTTCAGGAACGGGGACCCGGGAATCCGGGACCGGTGGTATTTCGCCATGTCGTACCCGAAAATACGGGTCCAGATGAACGTGCAGGTATGCAGGTCGATGACTTCCGCCGACAGGTAGAGATCGATCGCTTCTCTCGAGATACCCAGCTGCTGCGCCCAGCGCGCGGGGTCATTCCGGTGGTTTGTGTAGTTCAGCATGGCTGGGGGGAATCTAGATCACGCCGGAGCGTTTCAGAATGGATGGATTAACTTTCATTTTTACGTGATATGGACTGTGGTTATGGGGAATGTGTGGAAGATAGAATAAGCTGCTGGTTGCCCATGAACCGTTCCGTACCGATCAAAATCTTTCTGGCCGCGTCGCTTCTGGTCTGTGCCGCTTGCGGCGCGGGAAGCGGAGAACCCGGCACCAGCGGAGGTAATATACCACCTCCGAACACCGCGCCGGTAACAACCGATCTTGCCGCCGAAACGGCGATGAATTTTTCGTTTGGCGGGTACCTGCCGGGCGGGGATCCGGACGGTCCGACACGGGTGTTTTCCATCGTGTCTGACGGCACGGCCGGAACGGCGGTTGTCACCAACGCCCTGACGGGCGAGTTCGTGTACACGCCCGATACCGACGTTACCGGCACCGATTCGTTTACTTTCCAGCTCAGCGACTCGCTGGTTACATCGAATATCTCGACCGTGACGGTCGAAGTTCTGGACGATTTCCAGCTCCGGCTCGGTACGGTTACCGGCGATCCGGTGTCGTTCTCGGTCCAGCTTCCGCCCTCGGCGGCGACCCCCGGTCTCACGCTCGGGCCCCCGTCCGTGCCGGGCGAGTTCGGTTGCGAGACCACGCTTGTGCCGCCGTCCCGGTTCGACATTGCCTGCACGCCGCTGTCGGATACGGCCGTGGCCCCGCAGGATATGACACTGACCGGCACGGGTGCGGGCGGCACCGGCAACTGGTCCGGCACGGTTTCGCTGGAGGTGCTCGCCCGTTCGACGGATCTTCAGCTGGCGCCCAATCCGGCCACCCCGCTACTTACCGTCGAAGGGCTGGCGACGGCCCAGCGAAATATCGATGCGACACTTTCGGCCAATCTCGTTGCCAGCGGTTCGGGTCCGGTGGCTTTCCGCCTTACGGACGAACCTGATGGATTTACTTGTACTGTTGCGCCTGACTCGCTGGCGTCTTCCGGAACGGTCGTGCTGTCGTGCGACGCGGTTACCGGCAGCAGTTCGGGCACGGTCGTGATCGAGGCGATCTCCACCTGCGGCGCCTCGGTGAGCCCTTCGGATACGATCGAGACGGTCAAGGCGGCGGCGGTGGCCGCCTGCCCCGCGGCCTCCACTGATCCCACCGCGCCGTTTATCGGCCGTGCGCAGGTGGACGTGACGCCCGAGGCTCCGACCCTGGTGGTTCAGCCGGCGCAGACGCTCCTGAATCTTACCCGGAGCGGTCCGGCCGGCACCGACAATCTGTCCGTGACGTCGTCAAACACGGACGTGTTTTACCCGGCCACCGTCTCGGTGGTTTCGTTCCCTGCGGGGATCGTCTGCACGCTGCCCGATGGCCAGTTCGATTCCGCCGTCGACACGGCACAGCTATCCTGTACGGCGGCCTCGAACAGTGTGGCGGGTGTCATTCACCTCGATGTGACTCCAGCGGCCGGGCCCGTGACCGGGGTCGAAATCGCCGTGTCCGTTGCGACGGTGAACTTCTCCCTGCTGACGGATGACGCCACGCTGTTTCCGGTGGAAAATTCCTTTGTGACGGGAAATGCGGCGATTACACCGGTCTCCCCCGGACCCGCCAGCACCTTTACCGGTCCGGCGGTGCTTTCGATCCTGTCGGCGCCATCGGGCATAGACTGCCAGTTCGGAGGCGACGCCTCGCTGGCGAATCTGCTGGACAGCGACACTCTGGAATGCACGGCTCATGACAGCGCCTCCGACGGATATGTCGTTATTCAAGCGGTTTCAGCGGATGCAGAGACGGCCAGCACGGCGGTCGGTATCGTCCGTTTGCCGCCGCTGCTGCAGACCTCCCAGACGGCGGCGCAGATTCACGTGCCCGGCAGCATTAATGTCGGTATCGGCGGCGCGACTGATCCGGAACTGAAATATCCTGTCACGGTCGCGGTGATCGCCCAGCCGGCGGGGGCGGGTTGTCTGGTCAACTCGAGCACGACGGCGCAACTGGCCAGTATCGCGGAATCGGTGACCCTCAACTGCAGCGGAAGCGTGACCGGTAACGTGGGTATCCGCTACACGAGCTCAAATACGGATCCGGTCGTTGCCGAGATTTCCATCCCGCTCGTCTCTCCGTAATCCGTTGTAACCGTCGTGAAGGCAGGGGCCGGGTTCAGGCCGCCTGCGCGTCCTTGCGCTTGAGCCCGACCAGTACCGATTTCTCCACCAGCTTGCCGATAAGATCTTTGCCGGTTTTGCCCTGGATACGGCGCTGCGCTTCCTCGTAAGCGGGGAGATTTCGCAGCCGCTCCGGGATCAGCGGGTACGTGGTCCGGATGGTCTGTAGCGATGCCTTGAACAGGGCTTCTTCCGCCGCGCCGTAGTCCATCTGGTACTGGTGACGGATCCGCTCGGGCAGGAGGCCCGCAGTCATGATCCGGTACCAGGCGAACACGGGTTTGAGTTCGGGGCGGGGCGCCTGGAGTATGAAATGGCCGATTTCCGACGCAGGCCGTCCGACCGTAAGCACGTCGGATTCCCACATCTTCCGGTTGTACTCCATGAACTGGGTCCAGTCGGGCGGAAGCTTCGAATCGGGGATTCCGAAGAGATAAGCAAAAAGCTTGGTGTCTTCGTAGTAACGGTTCTTCTCTTCGAGCGTGAGCGGCCGTACGATCGTTTCGTACATCATGATGGCCGTGTCCCACAGGGTCGCATGGACCCACAGGAGCGCATCTTCCTGGTTGGCTTCGTACGGGGAGTTGAGATCGAATGCACCGACCCGTTCCGTAATGAGGCCGGTGATCCGTTCGTGGATTGTGTGGACCCGGCGCGCCGATTTCGTGGCGCTCTTGAGATCCCCGTAGACCATCGAGAAGATATTTGTGAACGTCCGCCGGAAGCGGCCTTGCGGATCGGTCTTGGTCTTGGAGTGCTGGTCGACACCGTGGGCGACAAACGGATGTGCCGTCTGCAGATAGGCGGCCCGTCCGCCGCCCAGGAAAATGATCGATTCCTTGTTGATCTCCCAGAAGAGGGAATCGGGGCCGAAGAGGCCGTAGTTCGGATTTCCTACCCGTGACGCGATTCGGTCCAGGTAATGTTCGAGATCGGACTTGCTGACGGTCATGTTACCGGGAGTCTCCTTCGCGAGCGCGATAAAAGCTCATCACCGGGATTATGATCGTGACTGACGTGTCAGTCAATTGTGGATAAGACCGTTTAAAGTGATCTGTCTTACGGATTTGACCGGTCCTGACTCAGAAAGAAACGAAGTAATTTCAGATGTTTGCCCTGCCATCCGGAATTGAGGGAGCCGGGTTTCCAGATGCTTTAAGATGTTCTAGGTTTGTTAACGGGGCAGGGAAACTTCAGGGGTGAAGTTTCTCGATGCATAGGGATGTTTCAGGGTTATGCGGACCGGATTCAGAGCGGTCTGCAGTGTTTTCTGTGACTGAACGCGCGAGGGAAATCCGACACTATGGCGCCTCCTAAAGGACCAAAGCTGGGCGATCTGCTGATTCAGGCCGGCATCCTGGACGAGATGCAGGTGAAGTCCGCGCTTTCGCGCCAGCAGCGCTGGGGCGGAAAGTTCGGCGAGAACGTCGTCTCGCTGGAGTTCTGCGACGCCGAAACGATCAACCGCGTGCTGGCCAAACAGCTTGGCGTGAAGCCGATGGACATCCGGCGGACCCGGATCGACGTCACCCTGCTGGCGAATTTCCCCCGGGCCAAGGCGCTCGAGTGGCAGGTGCTCCCGGTGTCGACCGACGGCAAGTCCTTTGTGGTCGCCATGGCGGACCCCACCAACGGCGATGTCGCCCGCGATATCGAATTCAGGCTCGGCAAGCGGCTGAACGTGTTCCTGGCGGACGCCAAGAGTCTGGTCGCCCGTATCGATCAGGCGTACCGGGCGCTCGAGCAGGGCGACAGCGAACTCGAAGCGGAGATGGAAGTCGACGATGTCGCTGACAACGATCCCAACCCGGTACCGCAGGCAGCGCCGGCTCCCGTGGCTGCCGTCCGTGCTGCTCCGCCGCGTCCCAAGGCCGCGCCGCCCCCGCGCGAGGCGGAATCCCTGCCGCCGGACCTGATTGCCGACGACGATCCTCCGGCGGAAACGGCGAAGCCGGCCCCGGCCGCCCCGCGCGTTGCGGCGGGTGCCGGCGGCAAGCTCGTGCTGATCGTGGATTCCGACGACGACGTGCGGCGCATGCTCAGGCTCGAACTGCGCCGGCACGGTTACCGGGTGAGCGAGACCGGCGACGGTCTGCAGGTCGTCGATCTCATCAAGAGTCAGCGGCCCAATCTTCTGATCATCGATCTATCGACGCAGGACGTCGCCGGCATAGAGATGTGCCGCAAGCTGAAGAGTTCGCAGGCGTTCGCCGATGTGCCGATCGTCCTGACGAGCGGCCAGTTCTCCGACTGGCGTTCCCGTGACGACCTCATGGAGCTGACCAAGGCCTCCGCATTCCTGCCCAAGCCGCTGGACCTGCATACCGCCCGCGTGACGGCCGGCCGCCTGCTCGAACACGGTTCCAAGGACGTGCTGTCCAGTTCCGAAAAGGAAGCGCAGGGAATCGCCCAGACGCTCGTCAAGACGGCGCTCGAAGTGTACGAGGCCGGCGACTACGCCCGCGCCATCCCGCTGCTGGCCGAAGCGGCCGACTACAACGATTCCGACGGTAACATCCACTACTACCTGGCCGAGGCGTATACTGCAGCGGGCCAGAAGTACAAGTCGCTGGGTGCCTACGAGAAAGCCGTGGACCGCATGCAGGACAGCTTCCTGGTGCTCAAGAAGCTGGCCGTCGCCTATGAGAAGCTGGGCTTCAAGCGCAAGGCCTATGAGGCTTTCGAACGCTCCGCACGTGTCTGCCCCAATCCCCAGCTCAAGCAGAAAATCGTCGCCTATATGAACCAGATGCTCTGACCGGAGGCTCCGGAACGCCTCTGGCGCCCGGCAGACCCGTTTCAGCGTAATTTGAAACCGCCCTTGCACGGCTCCCCTCGCCATGCATACGCTGTGCGCCGTTACTCCGGAGACATCCCGATGGATATATACCGCGAACCCAAGATCACACTTGTCGCCAGGCAGGTGTTCAGCGACCACCCCGGCATCCAGTGGTCGACCGATACCGGCATTCCGGCCGAGCAGCTGGTCGAGTTCGGCGGGCGTATCTGTTACATGAGCTACGGCAAGGGCCGTAAAACCAACAAGGAATACATCGAGCATCTGCTCGAATCGGGCCATGGCAGCGTGCTGGAGCACGCCCAGTTCACGTTCGTGTTCGAAGGTATTTCCCGCTCGCTGACCCACGAATTGATCCGTCACCGGGCCGGGTTCGCCTATTCGCAGCTGTCGCAGCGCTACGTGGACGAATCCTACGCGGCATTCGTGGAACCCGACGACATCGCCAACGATCCCGAACTCCACGCCAAGTGGATGAAATGCGTCGAGGCCTGCCAGAAGACCTACGTGGAGCTGGTCGAGGGGCTGATGAAGAAGCACGCGGCCGTCGAGCCGGCGACCGCGCGCCGCAAACTCTGCCGCCAGGCGGCGCGCAGCGTGCTGCCCAATGCGACGGAAACCAAGATTGTCGTGACGGCGAACGCCCGGGCGTGGAGGCACTTTATCGAGATGCGTGGCAGCGAAGGGGCGGATGTCGAAATCCGCAAGCTCGCCGTCGCCGTCCTGAAGGTGCTCCAGAAGGAATCTCCGAATATATACGGAGACTACAAGATCCGGCGGCTGCCGGATCATTCGGAGATCGCCGAGACTCCGTACAGAAAGGTTTGAACCGGTACCGCAAGCGGAACCGCATTTCTGGATGAAACTATCCTCTCACGGAGCGACGGACGTCGGGCGGCTTCGTTCGCACAACGAAGATGCGATCGCGATGACACCCGACCGGAACCTGTTCGTGGTCGCTGACGGCTTGGGCGGTCATAACGGCGGCGAAGTCGCCTCGCGGCTCGCCATCGACACGATCACCGGGTTCGTGCGGCTTTCCGCCGAGCGGCCCGACATGACGTGGCCGTTCGAGTACATCAAATCCCTCAGCCGTCCGGCGAACGTGACGATCGCGTCGATCAAGGTTGCCAACCTGAACATCCTGAGCAAGGCGTCCAAGGCGGCCGAGCTCCAGGGCATGGGCAGCACGGTCGTCGTCCTGTTCTTCGGCGACGACAACAAGGCGTACCTGGGGCATCTGGGCGATTCGCGGATCTACCGCTACCGCGACGGCGTGCTTGAGCAGCTCACCGATGACCACTCGCTGGTCAATGAGCAGGTGCGGCAGGGGATTCTCACCCCTGAAGAGGCGGCCCGCAGCCCTTACCGGAATGTCATCTCCAGGGCGGCCGGCATCCGGCCGGACATTGAGCCCGACATCCGCATGGAGACGGTGAAAAAGGACGACATTTTCCTGCTCTGTTCCGACGGCCTCACCGGCCCGGTACAGGACGCGGAGATCGCCGAAGTGCTGGGCGCCCAGGGCAAGAACCTGGAACGCGCGACCAAGACGCTTATCGACCGTGCGAACGAGCTCGGCGGTCCCGACAACATCACCGTCGGCCTCGTCCGGGTGGACGAAGTCTGATCTTTTAACCGGCCGGCAGATGCCAGCGAAAGCGAGCAGATGACGGTCCGAATCACCCAGCCCTCCAGTTACCGGATCATTTCCCGCCTCGATGTCGGCGGTATGGCCGAAGTATTTCTCGCCGAACAGGTGTGGGGTGATTCCGTCCGCCGTGTGGCCCTGAAACGACTGCTCCCGGCGCTCGACCGGGATCCGCAGTACAGGGCGCTGTTCCTGGAAGAAGCCCGCGTCGCCGCCAGTCTGCGCCACGCTGCCATTCCGGCCGTCTACGAACTGCTGGACAGTCTCGACCCGCCCGCGCTCTCGATGGAGTGGGTCCGGGGCGTTTCGCTGAGGGAACTGCAGGCCGAAGTCCGCAGCGGGAAGTCGACGCCGTTCAGCGTGGCTGAGGTCCGGGTGATCGCGGCTGAACTGCTTGACGTGCTGAGTTATCTGTCGTCCCTGCGCGACGAGAACGGAAACCCCGCGCCGCTGTACCACCGGGATCTGGCCCCTGAAAATATACTCATCGACGCAAGCGGGCGTGTGCGGCTTATCGATTTCGGTATCGCCAAGAGCAGCGCGTCCCGGCTGGCGACCGAAACCGGAATCCTGAAGGGCCGTCTGGCTTACCTGCCGCCCGAGGTGGCGCACGGTCAGCCGTTCGGACCGACCGGCGACCTCTACGCTCTGGGGCTGATTCTGACGGAACTGCTGACGGGCACGCTGCCGGGTTACGAATCCGATCAGGCAAAACAGCTCGTATCGCTGAGGGACCGGAGCGGACCGCCGGAGCTTCCTGATTCGCTGCCCGGCCGCGAGCAGTTCGCCCGGATACTCGAATCCGATCCGGCGAAACGCCCGGCGTCACCGGCCGAATGCGCTGCCCTGATTGAACTCGCGCTCGGGCGGGGTGCCCTGCCGGGTGACGGCGCGCATGACCTCAAGGCCCGCGCGGCCGCCTGCCTCGCACACCATCAGCCCGGGGCGTCTGCTCCGGAGGTCTCGCTCTACTGGGGTGAAACGACTCCGGTTATTCCGCAAAGTACAGAAACTCCGCCGGTCCCCGGGAAACCGGCTGTTCTCGGGCGGATAATGGTGGCGCTGACCATTGTTCTCGTGGCGGTGCTGTCGTGGACGTACGAGAATCACCTCTGGATCATGCCGTGGGAACCGGTGATCGCCCCGCCATCTGCTTCGCCAGTAACACTGGCAGCCAATGCGGTAGCGGCTATTCCGGCGCCGCCGCTTCCGCTGGCGTCGCTGGAAATTCGTCCGGCCGTGAACGGCGAACTGCTGGTTTCCGGAGTATCCAAAGGGCTCGTCTCGGGCCCGGTCCTTTATGAGCTGCCCCAGGGGGCCTACACTCTGGAACTCAGATCCCCGCCCGACCGGTTTTACCGCGCCGATCTGTTCCTGAAGGCGGGAGAGAAAACCGTCTGGGCGCCGGCCGATAGTCCGGCCTGGAAGTGACGATGAAACTTCGACTGATACTCACTACCGCTGGTAACGAGCCGGACGCCGAAAAAATCGCCCGGACACTCATCGAGGAAAAACTGGCGGCATGCGTGAATGTCGTGCCGCTCGCCTTCTCGGTTTACCGGTGGAAGGGCAGGATCGAGAAAGATCCGGAACTGCTGCTGGTGATCAAGACGGCGGATGATCGCGTTGCCGACCTCAAGGCCCGGCTCAGGGCCCTTCATCCGTACGAGACGCCGGAGATCGTCGAACTGGCGGCCGAGTCGGTTTCCGAGGCCTATCTGGCATGGGTGGTCGAATCGACCCGGAAATAGACCCGGACACGCGCGTTAATGCTCTGAAACCTCCCGAATCGCGGTTATCCACAGCTTCTTCCCAGCCGCACGGGGCTTGCGCGCGCCAGTTTCGGTAACAGTTGCCGGTTTCCTTGACCCGGACGTCCGGACTCTTTATATCTCTCTCCGTCGAATCCTTTAACGCGGTCCTGCGAGGCCGGGAAGGTTCAAAAACCGATGTCACTGACCGTCAACGTGAAAGACCGGCCGCCTGCGCGCGCCGGATTTTTTTTGGCCTGCGCCGGAACCTGCAGCGGAAGAGGAGTCTCGGATGCCTGAAGAGAAGCGTACCCTCCTGCTGGACGAGCAGGGTATCCGCCGGGCGCTGACCCGCATCGCTCACGAGATTGTCGAGCAGGGCAATGGCAGCGGAACGCTCGCGTTCGTCGGTATCCGGACCCGCGGGGTTTATCTTGCCGCACGGCTCGCGAAACTGGTTGCCGAGATCACGGCCTCGCCGAAACCGGTGCCGGTGGGCGAACTGGACATCACCCTCTACCGCGACGATCTGGACAGCCGGACCGATCGCCGGGTTCTGCAGGACACCAAGATCGACTTCGACGTCTCGGGTCACCGGATCGTGCTGGTGGACGACGTGCTCTACACCGGCCGCACGATCCGCGCAGCCCTGGACGCGATCTCCGACATCGGCCGTCCCAAGAAGATCGAACTCGCAGTGCTGGTCGACCGGGGACACCGCGAACTCCCGATCCGTCCTGACTATGTGGGGCGCAATCAGCCGACCCGCAAGGACGAGACGGTGAAGCTCTCCCTCAAGGAAGGCGAAGGCACCGACCAGCTCGATCTGGTCAGCCGGGAGGGCGGCGCATGAAAAGCTTCCAGCGGAAAGACCTGGTGTCGATCGATGTCCTGTCGAAGGACGAGATTGTCATGATTCTCGACACCGCCGATTCGATGAAGCAGATCCTGCGCCGCGACCGGAAAAAGGTCCCGCCGCTGCAGGGCAAGACCGTCGTGACGCTCTTCCTGGAGGCGTCCACGCGCACCCGGACGAGCTTCGATCTGGCCGCCAAGCGCCTCTCGGCCGACACCGTATCTATCACGGCCGACGCCTCGTCGCTGACCAAGGGCGAAACGCTGCTGGATACGGTGAAAAATCTCGAATCGATGCAGGTGGACTATGTGGTGCTCCGCCACCCGCAGTCGGGCGCGGCGGAGCGGCTCGCCCGGCAGGTGGATGCCAGCGTGGTAAACGCCGGCGACGGCTGGCACGAGCATCCGACGCAGGCGCTGCTCGACATCATGACGATTCGCGAAAAGTTCGGAAAACTCGACGGGCTGAACGTGCTCATCGTCGGCGACATCGCCCACTCGCGCGTCGCGCGGTCGAACATCTACGGCCTGAACAAGCTGGGCGCAAAGGTGATGGTCGCCGGTCCCGGCACGCTGATCCCCCCAGGGATTGGCGACAGCAAGGAGTATCCGGTCGAGATCTACCACAGGCTGGAAGACGCGCTGCCCAAGGCGGACGTGATCATGATGCTCCGCATCCAGCTTGAGCGGATCGGCCAGTCGCTCTTCCCGAGCGAAGGGGAATACGCCCGCTTCTACTGTCTGAACGCCCAGCGGCTGGCGATGGCGAAGAAAGACGCCATCGTCATGCATCCGGGGCCGGTGAACCGCGGGCTCGAAATTTCTTCCGATGTCGTGGACGGAAAAAATTCGGTCGTTCTGCAGCAGGTGGAAAACGGCGTGGCGACGCGCATGGCTGTCCTTTATCTGCTTAACCGGGGTCCGGACGCGATCCGGGTGGAGGCGTGACCATGACAAAAAACCTCCATCTGAAGAACGCGAAGCTGGTCGACCCGAGCCAGAACCTCGACGGCGAGTTTGAACTGCTGGTCGAAGGCGGCCGCGTGAAGGACATAGTGAAGGGCCGCCTCGGCAGGACGCCGGACGGATTCGAGGCGGTGGACCTCGGCGGTCACACGGTCGCTCCGGCTTTCGTGGATGTCCATGTGCATTTCCGCGATCCGGGCCAGACCTACAAGGAAGATATCGAGAGCGGCTCGCGCTCGGCGGCCGCCGGCGGCTACGGCACGGTCTGCTGCATGGCGAATACCAAGCCCGTGAACGACAGCGTCAGTATCACGCGGTATATCCAGGACCGCGCGCGGCTCGTGGACCTGGTCAACGTGAAGCCGATCGGCGCGGTCACGGTAGGCCTTGAGGGCAAGCAGCTCGCCGAGATCGGCTCCATGGTGGCGGCCGGTGCGGTCGCGATTTCGGACGACGGCCGCTGCGTGATGGACGCGGCGCTGTTCCGCCGGGCGCTCGAATACGCCAAAGGATTCAATATCCCCGTCATCACCCACGCCGAGGACGAGTGCCTCTGCGGCGAAGGGTCCATGAACGAGGGGATCATCTCGACGCGTCTGGGCGTGCGCGGGCGGCCCGCCGTCGGCGAGAACATCATGACCTTCCGGGACACGCGCCTTGCCGAACTGACCGGCGCACGGCTCCATGTGGCGCATGTGACCACCGGGCAGGCGGTAAAAATCATCCGTGAAGCCAAAGACCGCGGTGTGAAGGTGACGGCCGAAGTGACCCCGCACAATCTGGTGCTCGATGAGCAGGCGGTGGTGGGATACAACACCAACGCGAAGATGAACCCGCCGCTGCGGACGCTGCTCGACCAGGCGGCGCTGCGCGAGGCGCTGCGCGACGGAACGATCGACTGCATCGCCACCGACCACGCCCCGCATTCGCGGGACGAGAAGGCCCGGGACTTCGATCTGGCGCCGCCGGGGGTGATCGGTCTCGAGACGGCGTTCCCGGTCGTGATGAAGCTCGTGCATGACGGCGAACTGAAGTTCGCCCGCGCCGTGGAACTCCTTTCCACCGGTCCGGCGCGCGCGCTGGGGCTCGACTGCGGGACGCTGAAGAAAGGGTCCGCCGCCGACATCGTCGTGCTGGACCCGAGCGAGAGTTACAGGATCGACGTGAGCCAGTTTCAATCGAAAAGCCGCAACTGTCCGTTCGACGGCTGGCAGGTAAAGGGCAGGGTCAAGGCCCTGTACCGGGAGGGTCGCAAGGTATGGTAGCCGCGAAACGGGGGGCCGCTTATCTGGCACTCGCCGACGGAACGTTCTTCGAGGGCGAGAATTTCGGGGCCACGGGCGAAGCCTACGGCGAAGTGGTGTTCAACACCTCGCTCTCGGGATACCAGGAGATTCTCACCGACCCGTCCTACAAGGGACAGATCATCACCATGACCTGCCCCGAGATCGGCAACGTCGGCGTGAATCCCGAGGACATGGAGTCGGAGAAGGTCCAGTGCGAAGGGTTCGTGGTTCGCGAGTTCTTCGACCAGCCGTCCAGCTTCCGCGCGAAGCAGTCGCTGGGCAAATTCCTGGAGGAGTCGAAAGTGGTCGGCATCAGCGGGATCGACACCCGCTCGCTGGTGAAGCACATCCGCACCGTCGGAGCCCAGATGGGCGTGATCTCGACGACCGACAGCAACCGCGAATCGCTCGTGGCCAAGGCCAAGGCGGCGCCGGGGCTCGTCGGGCGCGACCTTGTGAAGGAAGTGACCTGCAAGTCCAAATACGAATGGACCGAAGGAATCTGGGCGCGCGGCGAAGGCTTCAGGAAACCCAAGACGGATTTCCATGTGGTGGCGCTCGATTTCGGTATCAAGCGAAACATCCTGCGCGGGCTGGTGCACAGCGGGATGCGCGTGACCGTGGTACCGGCGACGGCGCAGGCGGCGGAGATTCTGGCCATGAAGCCTGACGGGATATTCCTGTCGAACGGCCCGGGCGACCCCGAGGCCGTCCCTTATGCCTACGAGACCGTCGGTTCGCTGCTCGGCAAGGCGCCGATCTTCGGAATCTGTCTCGGTCACCAGATGCTGGGCCTCTCCGTGGGCGGCGAGACCTACAAACTCAAGTTCGGCCACCGGGGCGGCAACCAGCCGGTGATGGACCTCTCCACCCGCAAGGTGGAAATTACGTCCCAGAACCACGGCTTCGCGGTGCGCGAGGAGTCGGTGCTGAAAAAGGGTTTCAAGGTTTCCCACATCAACCTGAACGACCGGACTGTCGAGGGACTGGAACATACCTCGCTGCCGGTGTTCTGTGTGCAGTACCATCCGGAGGCATCTCCGGGGCCGCACGATTCAAACTATCTCTTCGGCCGGTTCCGGAAGCTGATCGAACGGCAGTGATTCAGGCAGTGACTCAAGCAATCGACCAGAACGACTTCCAGAAAGCCCAGGAGCCCCTCGCGGCCCTCCTGGCGGACCGCATCGGCACCAACCGGATGGCCGAGGCGCGCAAGGCTTTCGCGCAACGCACCGGCGAGATGCACGACGACGAGTTCGGTTTCGAGCAGTGGATGAACCTGTTCCTCGAGGAGCTGTTCTTCTGGCTGCGCGACGAGAACGGCCGCACGGAGTACGAAAAGCTTCTCGACTCCGCCCCGGCGGACGCTCCCTGGCGGGGAATCGGCAATATCCGCCGTTCGGTCTACCGGATCAGCAAGGTGAAGGACGATTATGTCGAACTGGAAGACCTCTGGGACGAGACAAAAATCCGCCTGGCTCCGGACCGTGTGGCGCGGCTCGACAAGGGCGAAGTGATCCAGGCTTTTTTCGCCGACTGGAACGGCGGCTCCTACATGCTGAACGGCGTGCTCGTTCACCTGAAGGAGACCCGCGACCAGGTGTTGGACACTGTGAAAAAGTTCAGAAAACGCGAACTGAAGCTCGCCAAGAAGGAAAAGCGCAAGGATGGCCTGGACCGCAAGCGGTTTGACCCCCTGCGTATCGAACTCGAAAGGGTATGGGTCCGTGCGGCCCGGTACCGCAAGCTCTCGCCGGAAGTGATCTACCGCGAGGGTCTCTCGAAGCTCGTGGCCTGAAGATATTGTGCTGACGACGATCTGGTCCTGACGAAATAAGTAACGGAGCGTAACGAACCCAATGCCCAAGCGTACCGACATCAAGAAAATCATGCTCATCGGTTCCGGACCGATTGTGATCGGACAGGCCTGCGAGTTCGACTACTCGGGCACCCAGGCCTGCAAGGCGCTGCGCGAAGAGGGTTACGAGATCGTTCTCGTGAATTCCAATCCGGCCACGATCATGACCGACCCGGAGCTGGCCGACCGCACCTATATCGAGCCGATCACGCCCGACATCGTTGAACAGATCATCGCCCGCGAGCGCCCGGACGCGCTGCTGCCCACGGTCGGCGGCCAGACGGCGCTCAACACTGCAGTCGCCGTCGCCAAGCGCGGCGTGCTGGAGAAATACAACTGCCAGCTGATCGGCGCGAATCTCAAGGCCATCGAGACGGCCGAAGACCGCCAGCTTTTCAAGGACGCGATGCTGCGGATCGGACTCGATCTTCCGAAGAGCTACGTCGTCCACACGGTCGAGGAAGGCCTCAAGGCGGCGGCCGATCTCGGCTTCCCCATCGTTCTGCGCCCGGCCTTTACCATGGGCGGGAGCGGCGGCGGTATCGCCTATACCGAGGCGGAATACAGGGAGAAGCTGGCGACGGCGCTGCGTATGTCGCCGGTGTCGGAGACCCTCGTCGAGGAGAGCATCCTCGGCTGGAAGGAGTACGAGCTCGAGGTCATGCGCGACACCAAGGATAATGTCGTCATCATCTGCTCGATCGAGAATCTGGACCCGATGGGCGTCCACACGGGCGATTCGATCACGATCGCTCCGGCCCAGACGCTCACCGACAAGGAATACCAGATCATGCGGGACGCCGCGCTGGCGATTATCCGCGAGGTCGGCGTCGACACGGGCGGATCGAACGTGCAGTTCGGCGTGGACCCGAAGTCCGGCCGCCTGGTCGTGATCGAGATGAACCCGCGCGTGTCGCGGTCTTCCGCCCTCGCCTCCAAGGCGACCGGATTCCCGATTGCCAAGATCGCGGCAAAACTCGCCGTTGGATACACACTGGACGAAATCCCCAACGACATCACCAAAGTGACACCCGCCTCGTTTGAACCGACCATCGACTACGTGGTGACCAAGGTTCCGCGTTTTACGTTCGAGAAGTTCCCGGCCGCCGACGCCACGCTCAACACGCAGATGAAGTCTGTGGGCGAAGTCATGGCGATCGGGCGCACGTTCAAGGAGAGCCTCCAGAAGGCGCTCCGTTCGCTCGAGATTGACCGTTACGGGTTCGAAGTGCCCAGCGGCACCCTGAACCGCCAGATTCTCGAGGAAAAACTGCGTATCCCGGGCGCCGACCGGCTCTGGTACCTGGCCGAGGCGATGCGGCAGGGGATGACCGACGATCAGGTGTTTGGCCTGACGAAGATTGACCCGTGGTTCCTGCGCAACATCCGCGAGATCGTGGACGCCGAGAAGGTGCTCTCGAGCGGTGAGTCGCCGCGCGGCCGCAACCTCAGGAAACTGAAGCAGATGGGCTTTTCCGACCGCCGGATCGCCAAGCTCACCGGCCAGACCGAAACGCAGGTGCGCGAGGCGCGCCACGCCGACAGGATCCGGCCCGTCTACAAGCGGGTCGATACCTGCGCGGCCGAGTTCGAGGCGAAGACGCCCTACATGTATTCAACCTACGAGCAGGAGTGCGAGTCGCAGCCCACCGGCAAGAAGAAGATCATGATCCTCGGCGGCGGGCCGAACCGCATCGGGCAGGGCATCGAGTTCGACTACTGCTGCGTTCATGCGGCGATGGCGCTCAAGGAAGACGGCTTCGAGACCATCATGGTGAACTGCAACCCGGAGACCGTGTCGACCGACTACGACACCTCCGACCGGCTGTATTTCGAACCGCTTACGCTGGAAGACGTGCTCGAAATCGTCGCAGTCGAGAAGCCCTGGGGCGTGATCGTGCAGTTCGGCGGCCAGACGCCGCTGAAACTGTCGGTACCGCTCTGGAAGGCGGGCGTGCCGATTATCGGCACGACACCGGAAGTGATCGACACCGCGGAAGACCGCGAGAAGTTCGCCGCCCTCGTCGAGCGGCTAGAGATCAAGCAGCCGCCCAACGGTACCGCCCGCAGCGCCGAGGAG
The DNA here is from genome assembly GCA_964565925.1 of uncultured bacterium. Classification (GTDB taxonomy): domain Bacteria; phylum JAGRBM01; class JAGRBM01; order JAGRBM01; family JAHCIT01; genus CAZMGV01. The sequence goes on along the minus strand of CAZMGV010000012.1, from coordinate 110,893 downwards.
GCGCTCCAGGCGGCCAAGCGTATCGGTTATCCGGTGGTGGTGCGGCCCTCCTACGTGCTGGGCGGCCGGGCGATGGAGATCTGTCACAGCCAGTCGGCGCTGCTCTCGTACATGGAGCGGGCCGTGGTCGCCTCGCCGGATCACCCGGTGCTGATCGACCGGTTCCTGAACGACGCCACGGAAGTGGACGTGGACTGCATCTGCGACGGCAGGGAGGCGCTGATCTGCGGCGTGATGGAGCATATTGAAGAGGCCGGCGTCCATTCGGGCGACTCCGCCTGCTCGATCCCGCCAATGTACCTGGCGCCCAAGATCGTGGACGAGATAAAGCGGCTCACCCGGCAGCTGGCGATGGAACTCGGGGTCGTGGGACTGATGAACGTCCAGTGGGCCGTTCAGGGCGAGACGATCTTCATTCTCGAAGTGAACCCCCGTGCCTCGCGCACGGTGCCGTTTGTCGCCAAGGCGACCGGGGTTCCGTGGGCCAAGATGGGCGCGCGGGTCATGTCGGGCAAGACGATCAGGGAGCTGGGCCTGAAAGAGATCACCGAGTTCAAGCACGTGTCGGTGAAGGAGTCGGTCTTCCCGTTCATCAAGTTCCCCGGCGTGGATACGGTGCTCGGGCCCGAGATGAAGTCCACCGGCGAAGTCATGGGCATAGACCGGGATTTCGGCCACGCCTTCTGGAAGGGCGAACTGGCGGCCGGAACGGTACTCCCCAAGTCCGGAACCGCTTTTATCAGCGTCCGGAACGAGGACAAAACCGATGCTCTGGAGGCCGGCCGGGGGCTTCACGAAAACGGCTTCAAGCTGGTCGCTACCCGTGGTACGGCCGAATTCCTGAAACAGGGTGGAGTCCCCTGCGAAACCATCAATAAGGTGGCCCAGGGCAGCCCGCATATCGTAGACAGGCTCGAAAAGGGCGAGGTTTCCCTGGTTATTAATACCAGCTCGGGGGACCAGTCGATTGCCGATTCCTATTCCATTCGGCGCACCGCTTTGGTGTATAATGTCCCCTATGCCACCACTATGGCGGCCGCTTCAGCGATGGTGACGGCAATTCGGGCTATCAGGCAGTCGCCTGTTGCCGTTATGTCGTTGCAGGAGTATCACCCGAGAGTTCGGGCCTGAAAACGAGTGGTTCATGACGTCCGTGCCGGTTCCTGAAAAACAGGGGGCGCGGGTCGTCCTCGTTTTTTGTAAAGGGAAGAAGTCATGGATCGTGTTCCCGTCACGTTGTCCGGCGCACAGAAGCTGGAAGAAGAGCTGAAAAAGCTGAAGGGCGAAGAACGCCCGGCGGTTATCAAGGCGATTGCCGAGGCGCGTGCGCACGGCGACCTGTCGGAAAACGCCGAATATCACGCGGCCCGTGAGCGTCAGGGCTTCATCGAGGGCCGGATCGCCCAGATCGAGGACCTGCTGTCCCGGGTCGAGATCATCGACGTGTCGAAGCTCTCGGGCAACCGGGTCGTCTTCGGCGCGACAGTGAAACTCGTCGACACCGACACGGACGAAAAGAAAATGTATACGATTGTGGGCGATGTGGAGTCCGACCACACGCATGGCCGCATCTCGCTCAGCACGCCGATCGCGCGCGCGCTGATCGGCCGTTCGAAGGGCGACACGGTCGAGATCAAGACTGCCAAGGGCGTCTCGGAATACGAAATTACGGAAGTGAAATTCGACGGACCGGCATGATGGAACAACTGGTCACCCGGTCGCTGCGGTTTCGCAGCGTTTTGCTGTGGACGGTAGCAGCCGGGCTGCTGGCTTTTGCCGCCTGCAAGTCGGGTTCCGAGCGGACGGAGGAAACCCCGCCGCCGCCCAAGGCGGAAGAAGGCAGGGTACCCGTGGCACCGGAGGGGGCTTCTCCGGATACCGCGGCCCCGGACGCCGCGGCGCAGAGCGGGGTGGCACCGGAGGCCGGAGAGGCCGGACACCCGGACGGAAAGAAAGAACCGGAAAAGATCAGCGAAGAGGACCGCAAGGCCCTCGATAACCTGGAAAAGGCGATCAAGGACATCGACAAGCCGTCGGGTCGCGAGTCGAAAATGGAGGATTCGGCGGTCCCGAAGGATCTTCTCAAAGGCCTTCTCGGCGGCAACGCCATGAAGATGCCCCAGGTCCAGGAAGTCTCTCCCCCCTATCAGTCCGGCAGTTCGATCGCCCCCGGCTCGCTTCCGTTTGATGCCAAAAAGGCGCTTGGATATCTCGACCAGCTCATTGCCTTCCGGCTTTCGCTGAAAGTCAGCAACGAACGGATCACGTCCCAGAGCCGGCTGATGGTGGATATCGATTCGGCGGTGAAGCGCACCGCCACGGGCGATTTCCTGTTCGAGCAGAGTATCGTCCAGACGCCCCTTCAGAACTCGGCGCCCGCCCGCTCGTCGCTCAAGGCCATCCACCTGCCCAGCGCCAACTATCTCAAGATCGCTGACGCCCCCTGGTGGAAATACCCGCCCAACGACAAGGTTACACTGGAACGCTATTTCGACATGCGACTCGTGGAGAAGATACTGGGCAGCGTGGCCGCCATGGGCCGGTTCCAGACCTCACCGGTCACTTACGAGGGACGCCGGGGAACCCGTTACCGCGTGGACCGCAAGCCGGGAGAGGTGCCTAACGCCTTCGCCAGTTTTAATCCCTCGAGTCTGGATCTCGGAGCGGAAATCATTATCGACGAGACGACGGGGCTCATGCTCAAGCTCGATTACCTGCTGACGTCCAAATACAACCGTGATTCGAGCGATACGGCGGAGACCGTATCCGTGAAACTGGCGGTGAACGATATCGGAGGGGTGACGGAAATCGGCGCCCCCGAGCGATACGTCGACGGCCCGAAACTTGGCGGCGATACGGCGCGCCCGCGCTGACGCCGGCCGGCTGAAACTATCTGAAAGGCGGTTCTGTGATGACGCGTATGAATGGGTTCCGGGTCCTTCTTCTGCTGTGCCTCCCGGTGACGATCAGCGGCTGCCTGTTCCATGTGGGCAGTATTACGCTGTTCCCCCAGCCGCAGCCGCTCTCCGAATCGACCGTCGGCGGCGACAAGTCGGGCCGGGACAAACTCCTGCTGATCGACATTTCCGGAATTCTTCTGGACGAGGATACCCGCGCGGCTCTGGGGCTCGTGAACCTGCAGAGCAGCGTCGCCAAGCTGAAATCGATTCTGCTGAAAGCGGAAGACGACGAGGATATCCGGGCGGTGCTGCTGCGGGTGAACTCTCCGGGAGGCTCCGTGACCGCCAGCGAACTGCTCTACCACGAGATCAAGGCGTTCCGGGACAAGCGGAAAATTCCCGTCTACGTGCTGATGATGGACCTCGCGGCGAGCGGGGGATACTACCTGTCGATGGCTGCCGAGAAAGTCTACGCCCTTCCGACGACCACCACCGGTTCCATCGGCGTGATTCTCCCCATGATCAACTTCGCGGGACTGATGAACCGCTTCGGCGTCAAGGACACGACCGTGAAGAGCGGGCCGCACAAGGACATGCTTTCCCCGTTCCGCGAACCGACCGATGAGGACCGCGTGATCGCCCAGTCGATCATCAACGACTACTACCAGCAGTTTGTCGACCGGGTGCAGGCGGGCAGGCCTTCGCTCAAGCGCGAGGACATCGTGAAGGCGGCCGACGGCCGCGTGTACACGGCCCATCAGGCGCTCGAAAAAGGCCTGATCGACGGCATCCGGCATATGGACGAGGTCGTTGCCGAGCTGAACCAGAAGGCGGGCGGCAAGGAACTCCGGATCGTCACCTACCGCAACGAGAAGAAATTCGACGACAATATCTATGCCGACGCATCTGCGTCGGTCACGCCGCTGGCCCAGGTGCAGCCCCCGGCCTTCTACCTCTGGCAGGGCGGCATGGCCCCCTCGGAAGCCTTTGAAACCATGGCGCATTCGCTTGGCGGAGCCCTTTCGCGCTAGACTGGTCCCATGCGGAGACGCGGGGGAGCGGTAGTGGCGATGATGGCGGCGCTGGTGGCGCCGTCCTGTGCGCTGTTTTCGAGTCCGGTCGAAACGGTGGTGGCCGCCGACTACAGCGAACGGGTGCCCCTCCGGATTGCCGTTCTGCCCGTCGCCAACGGAACCCTGTATGAAGAAGGCCCCCTGATGGTCCGGGAGCAGGCCGGCAAGATGATCGAGTCCAAAGGTTTTACACTGGTGCCCGCCGAACAGGTGGACACCCTGCTGAAGGAAAAACTCGGGGTGGTATCGGGCGAACAGATCGAGGGCATCGAACCGGATGCGCTTTGCGAGGTGCTCGGTGCGGACGGGCTCCTGTATACGAGTCTGACCGAATGGAGCCGCACGCGGATCGTCGAGCGGGACCAGGTCGTGGTCGGGGCCGATTTCAGGCTCCGGTCAAAGCCCGGATTCCCGGTGATCTGGCTGGCGAAACATGAAGTGTTCCGTCAGGTGGAGGCGAGTTCGGTGTTCGACAACCCCGAGCGCCGCGATGACGCCCGGATCTATCTCTCTCTGGTCAAGGAACTGGTGGCCGACGTGGGCGCCACGCTGCCCGAACGGGCCGGCGCGGCTTCCGTCCGGCCGGTGCAGTGAACCATGCCGACTGCCTCGATTGACGAAGGGTCGGGCCGGGCCGACAGGCTCCTGCGCCAGGCGGCGCCCGATCTGCCCCGCGCGCTGATGAAATCCCTGTTCCTCTCCGGCCGGGTCCGGGCCAACGGGCGCCGGGTGAAGGCCAGCCAGGCGCTGGACGCTCCGGTGACGTTCGACTGGGAACTCCCCGAATCAGCCGAGCCGTCCGCGTCGTCCGAACTCTGGGACGAGGTGACGGTCCTTCACGATGCGGGCGGATGGTTCGCGCTGAACAAGCCGTCAGGTCTGCATTCGGTACGGCTGAAAGACCGGGGCGGCGATTCGCTGGAAGACTGGCTGGCCGCCAACGAGCCCGGCACGGAAAAACTGCCGGAGCACGGGCTTGTGAACCGGCTCGATCAGGAGACCTCCGGTGTCGTGCTCGTGGCGCGGGATGCGAAGATACGGGATCATCTCCGCGACTCGATCGCCTCGGCCGAAAAAATATACTGGACGGCGGTGATCGGCGAACCGCCCGATTCGGGCTCCATCGATTTCGAGCTGCGCGCGGCGTCCCGGGCCTCCGGCACGGTGACCCGATTCGGACGGCGGGCGCAACGCACGGGCGAAACCCGTTACCGGGTGATCGGCAGGAAGCCCGGTTTTTCTCTGCTCGAAGTCCAGCTCGCGGGCCCCGGCGCCCGGCACCAGATCCGGGCGCATCTTTCGGGCGAAGGGTTCCCGGTGGCGGGTGACCGGCTCTACAAGGGGGATTTCCCCGACGCGCCGTCCAGACTCGCGCTCCATGCCTGGAAGCTCACGCTTTCCGGAGAGAAAGAACCGGTTATCGCTCCGGTACCGCGGGAACTGCTCGACTGGTGGGAATCCTGAGCGCCGCCAGAAGCGCCCGGTGATCGCTTCCCTCTCCTTCCAGGACCTGCCCGCTCCGGATCTCTATACCGGGATCGGTAAAGACGTAGTCGATACGGATCGGAAACAGCCGCATCCAGGACCGCCACTTGAAGGTTTTCTCCGGAAACCGCTGAAGTTCGCCGAACACGTCCACCATGGAATTGCGTACCATCCGGTACAGCTCTGAATTGGGCGTGTCGTTGAAGTCGCCTGCCCAGACCGAATGCCGGCATCCGGCCGTCGCCTGCCGGATCCGTTCGATCTCGTGTCTGCGGACCCGGTCGCTATGCCTGAAATACCCCTGGTCGAGAATAAGCGGCGGGATGGAGGAGACCAGATGGACCGCCGCGAGGCAGGTGTCGCCGGCACCCGAGTTGCCGTCACCCAGGGCCACAACTTCCCAGCTCGTTTCGTTCACGCTGTCTTCGCTACCGGCCAGAAACCGCAGCGGGGTTTTCGAGAAGACCGCTATCCCGTAAGCGAGCGGGCTCGGGACGGAGTGAACATAGGGATAGGTCCTGCGGAGTCTGCCAGCCAGGGTCTCTTCGTGGTCCTGGCTCCATTCGAGCAGGACCAGAACATCGGGGTCCGTTTTTTTCACGTAACCGAGCAGGACGTCATGCCGGCGGTTAATGAACATCAGGTTCCACGAAAGAATCCGCAGGTCGGTGCCTCCCCGAACGGACGGAGCGGGCGAAGGCCCGCCGCGGGCGCCCAGCGACAGAAACGAAACCAGTACGGCGGCGGTCAGTGACAGGCTGCAGCGGCTCCGGCCCCTGGCCAGAAGCGCCGCGCAGGGCAGCACCGAAGCGGCCAGTGCATAGTCGAGGGTGTGCTGAACGACGAGGATCAGGGTTCCCGGTTCGCGCGTGTCCAGCCTCCACCACAGGAACAACAGCAGCGGAACGGCCGCCCCCGCCGTCAGCAGGTAGTCGGTGGCTGACCAGGGTTTTCGTCGGGCAGGCGGGTTCATCCGGTCCGGCAAGAGTAGCCCGGCGGATACGGAAAGGAGGTAAAAAGGTAAAAGCCCTGCAAAAAAGCGGCTCTTTGAGGAGCAACGGGTCCGGGCGGGGTTTTCCCGGCTCGTGGACCGGTGCTATGTGTAATGGGTTCCGGGGGAGGTTTCAGTTATTAACATTCTCGACAGAAGGCTCGCCATCATCACGGGCAAGGGTGGAACGGGCAAATCGACCGTGTGCGCCGGGCTGGCGCTGGCGGCTGCCAAGCAGGGCAAGCGCGTACTGCTCATCGAGTGCGACTCCCGGTCCGGCTCCAAGGCGCGGATCACGGAGATCTTCGGCACCCCGCCGGTCCAGGAGCACCCCCGCGAGGTGTATCCGAATATCTTCGCCGCCAACCTGAGCGGCGACGCCCCGCTCAAATATTACGTCGTGAACAAGGTCCGGTTCGAGTCGATCTACAACCTGGCGTTCGCGCTCCCGTTCGTGCGCAACACGATGGATTTTTTCCCGGCGCTCAAGGAATTCTTCATCATGAACCGCATCGCGAAATTCGTCGCGGAGCGCAAGGCCGGACGCCACGCCTGGGACCTCGTGATCTTCGACGGTCCGACGACGGGCCATTCGCTGTTCTATCTGCAGGCGCCGAAGATGATCCTCGACATGCTGAAGGTAGGGGCCTTCGCCAACGACGCCCGGTTCACCTACGACACCATTGTCGGCAAGGACACGACCACCTTCAACGTCGTCACGCTGGCGGAGGAACTTCCGGTCAACGAGACGGTGCAGCTCATTCGCAACGCGAAAGACACGCTCGACGTTCCGCTCGGCATCGTCTTCATCAACATGGTGAACCGCAGTCCCCTTGCCGATGGCATGGGCGACAAACTGACGGAGGCGATCAAGGACCCCAAATTCCGGCAGGCGGCATCGGGGTTCCTGGGTGGCGAGCCGGCCACCGACTTCATCACGGAAGCGGCCGCGTTCCAGCGCGAGCGGTCGCGGCTGAACCGCCACTATGTGGACAAGTTGCTGAAAGAAGAGATGGGTTTCCTGCAGCTGCCCTACATCTATTCGAAGAATTTCGACGTGAACACGATCATTGGTATATCGGAAGTCATCCGGAAGGGACTCGCGGCATGAGATCGCTGGAAGCGCTGGTTCGCCGCAAGGAAGTGCTCATCTGCGTGGGCTCGGGCGGCGTCGGCAAGACGACGACCTCTGCCGTGATCGCCCTGCATGCGGCGGTTTCCGGAAAGCGGGCTGTCGTCTGCACGATCGATCCGGCCCACCGGCTGGCCGATTCGCTGGGTCTCAAGGAACTCGTGAACGAACCCCGCCAGGTGCCGAAGGAACGGCTCGAGGCGCTGGGTTTTGAAGTGAAGGGCGAACTCCATGCGATGATGCTGGACGGCGGCAAGACGCTCGAGAGAATCATCCGCCGCTACACGCCGTCCGAACGCGAAGCCGACCGCGTGTTCAACTCGGTCATCTACCGGGAGGGCGCCAGCTCGCTGATCGGTTCGCCGGAATACATGGCGGTCGAGACGCTCTACGACCTGTACGAATCGGGCGACTACGATCTCGTGGTGCTCGATACCCCGCCGGCCAAGCACGCGCTCGATTTCCTCACGGCGCCGGACCGGATGGTCAATTTTCTCACCGACAACAAGCTGCTGAACCTGCTGATCCGCCCGACGGTGAAGGCCGGCAGTTTTTCAGGTTCGATCATGAGCTGGGCGTCCGACCGGTTCATGCCGGTGCTGAACAACGTGCTGTCGTCGGAATTCCTCACGGCGGGGGCGGAGTTTTTCACGGCGCTGAACGGCCTTTACGACGGCTTCAAGACGCGCGCCCAGCGGGTCCAGAAGCTTTTCCGCGACCAGAAGCTCGGGTTCGTGCTGGTGACCTCCCCCAACAAGCTGACGCTGGACGAGGCGGTCTATTTCCACTCCAAGCTGAAAGAGTTCGGGATGCCGTTCGAGGGCGTCGTCGTGAACAAGGTCCACCGGAACTACCTCGCGTCGCTGAAGGGGGCCGAAGGCCCGCTGGGCGATCTGGTCCACGGCCGGAAGAAGCTGGACGAGCTGGCGCTCCACTTCGGGGCCGACCTGAAGGCCTCCGGCTACGGCGATCTCGCGCCCGTGATGCTCGAAAATTTCGCCAACTACCAGATGCTCGCCGAAATCGACGAGAAGAACCTGGAACGGCTCCAGTATCTCGTGCGCGGAGAAGAGTTCATCGAGCACGTGCCGTATTTCGAGAGCGATATCCACGATCTCGCCGGCCTGCGCCGGATCAACGACTTCCTGTTCGCACCCAAACACTAACGGGGTTCAATCGCCATGGCCGACGGCCGCCTTTCAGTCGGGGAAGCCCAGAACCGTATCGTCTCGCAGATGCGCAAGCTTTCGGGCGAGAGCCTGCCTGTGGCGGAAGCGCTGGCCCGGATACTCCGTGAACCGGTCTTTTCGACCCGGATGATTCCCGGCCGCGACAACTCCGCCATGGACGGCTACGCCGTGCGGTCGGAAGACCTGGCCGGCGCTTCAGAGACCAGTCCCAAAACGCTTCGACGGACCGCGGAGATTCCGGCCGGCGTGCTGCCGTCGTCCGCAGTCGGCGCCGGAGAAACCGCCCGCATCTTTACCGGGGGTATTTTCCCGGCCGGCGCGGACGCGGTGGTCATCCAGGAAAACACGGAAGCCTCCGGAGACCAGATCCGGTTCAAAGTCGCTCCGAAGCCCGGCGAGAATGTCCGGCGGGCCGGTGAGGACGTGAAGCCCGGCGATCTCGTGCTGCCGGAAGGCAACCGGATTTCGGTGGGTTCGGTCGCGCTGCTCACGCTGCTGGGGCGCAGTTTCGTCAATGTGCACCGAAAGCCCAAGGTGATGATCCTCTCGACCGGCGATGAACTGATCGAGCCGGACCAGGATCCCGAGGGCTGGAAGACGGTCAACTCCAACACCTGGGCGCTGCGGAGCGCGCTGCTCGCCGATGGCTGCGAAGTGGTGTTCAGCGGGATCATTCCTGACAGGGTGGAAGCGATCCGCGACCGGATGCTGGAACTGCGCGGCAGCGTCGACGTGATCATTTCCACCGCAGGCGTGTCGGTTGGCGACTACGATCTGGTTCACGACGCTCTGGTACAGGCGGGACTGAAACTCGACTTCTGGAAAGTGAAGCAGCGCCCAGGCGCACCGATGACTTTCGGCTGGATCGAGGGCGCCGGAGAGCCGAAACCGTTTTTCGGTCTGCCCGGAAATCCTGTGTCGAGCCTCGTCTGTTATGAACTGTATGCCCGCCCGGCGATCCGGCGGATGCAGGGTGAGACCAGCGTGTTCCCGCCGCTCGTGAAAGCCCGCCTCGAAGGGACGCTGAAAACGAAACCCGGTATCGCCTATTTCCTGCGGGCGGTGCTCCGCCAGGACGATGTCGGTTTCGTGGTGTCATCGGCCGGGATGCAGTCGTCGGCGGTGGTCTCCGTGCTGGCCCGGTCCAATGCGTTCATTCTGGTCGGCGAACAGCAGGAAACCCCAAAACCCGGTGAAATCGTTAATGTTTATGTGATGGAACCTTCGGCACTGGGCCTTGACCGCTCTCCAGTCATACCCTGAGTCTCCGCCGCAAAACCGGGCCGCTGCCGGCCTGAATATGGACCTTTCCGAACCGCGATTTTCCCTCTTGCCCCTTTGATTTCCGCGTTGTAGCTAGTGGGGCACTTCTGACCGAGGGGAACGAACAAACAATGTCGTCAACGAAAGTGGCCGAAGATCCAGGAAGCAAATTCGAACGGTTCATGCCCGTCCGGAACCTGAAACTCGGCATGTGGCTGTACCTGGGCTCCGATGCCATGTGGTTCGGCGGTCTGATTGCCGCCTACTTCCTGATGCGCTTTACGCATGTACCGCTGCCGGAATCGCTGGGTGTCGAGTTCTACAAGGAAGTCGCCAACTGGACGGAACTGCCTTTCAACTGGCCGGTTCCGCACATGGTGCTCGGTATCTCGCTGACCTCGGTGATGACCTTCGTCCTCATCTGTTCCAGCGTCACCATGGTGCTCTCGATCGCCGCCATCCAGCGCGGCGACCAGGCAGGCCTTGTCCGCTGGCTCTGGGCGACGGTCGGCGGCGGACTCTTCTTCCTGGGCTGCCAGGTTTATGAATACTCGCACCTCATCCACGAAGGCATCACGCTGAACAGCCACCTGTTCGGCGCGACCTTCTTCGCGCTGACCGGATTCCACGGCATGCACGTGTTCTCCGGCGTCACGTACCTGATCGTGATCACGCTGCGCGCCATGCAGGGCAAGTTCACCGAGGACAACTACCAGGCGGTGGAAGTGGCCGGACTGTTCTGGCACTTCGTCGATCTCGTCTGGATCCTCGTTTTCACGTTCGTTTATCTGATCTGAATTTTACGGCCTGCCCGAAATATGAAGGCACAGGGGAACTGAAACATGTCTGAAAACCACGAAGCACACGACCACACGAAGATCTACATGATCATCTGGGCCGCCCTGGGCGTCCTCACGATTCTGGAAATCGGCGTCGCCGTCGAGATGCGGGGGGCCATCATGGTGCTCCTGCTGGTCGGCATGGCGTCGCTGAAGGCGGTGCTGGTCGCCCGCTACTACATGCACCTCAAGTTCGAGCCTTCGAAGCTGGCTGTGCTGGCCGTTGCTCCGGTCGTGTTCCTCTCGATCATGAGCGTGATGATCGTGCTCGAGGCGAAGGACATGCCCGCCAACAGCATCCACACGCAGGAAGGCGAAGAAGTCGTCGCCAAGCTGGTGGCGGCCAAGGAAGCCGGCACGCTCGGCAGCGAGCACAAGGCCGAAGGCGAAGCGGCTCCGGCCGCAGCCGCTCCGGCAGCCGAAGCTCCTGCGGCACCCGCCGCCCCCGCCGAAGCCCCGGCTGCACAGCCTCCTGCGGAAGGTGCCCCTGCCGGTCACTGAACCGGTCACTTGGCCGATTGACGCACCGCGTACCGACACCCGGAGTGCCCAGAGCCTCCGGGTGTCTGCTTTTCGGGGATAAAACGGGGGCTCAGGACGCCTAAGGTGGCGCATTTACAAGTTTTTCGTTGCCGGACCGGTTTCAGGGCTCCTAGAGTTTACGGGTATTCATTTAGTGTGTCTGACTTTTGCCGTTTGTCGGCCTAGGCTGCCTTTCATCAGGCAGAAATTTATCGGGCACCGCAGGAGCGGTTTCGGGTGGCACGCCGCCTTTAACCTTCCGCAGCGGAGCGGGTGGGGTTTTTAACGCCAGTGCGAAGCGATGTGCGAGCTGTAATCCGAATCATCTTCGCCGCGATGATGATTTCGGCCGTCCTGCCGGACGCCGCCAGCGCGCAGACCCAGCGCCGTCCGCTGGCCCCTGACATATCCGGCACCACCGGCCTGTTCCGCACGCATTCCGCCGAAATCATGCCCAAGGACACGTTCACCCTCGGTCTTACGACCGAGATCTTCGTGGCCAACGGATTCCTGATCCCCAACGCCAAGACCAAGCGCCTGGCCAGCACGTTCGAGCTGTCCTGGGTGCCCTACTGGAAAGAGGTCGGCTGGGAAGACTACGGCATCGGCACGGAACTCTCGATTGCACCGCTGTGGTCGGCGGTGACCGTCAACGGCGCCGACGCCACGCAGGTCAACCAGCAGGCTATCCAGCTCACCCAGATCACCGGACTCAACGCCAACCTGAAGATCGGGTTCACCAACCCGAACGAAGACCACAAGCGGGAGTTCTCCGGCTATCTGGGCCTTTTCGCGCAGGTTCCGTCGCTGGCGAACGATATCGGACTCAAGTTCGGCCAGACCTCCTACGAAGTGAGTCTCGGTGGCACCTGGGACATCGCCGCGCCGAGCGATGTGGATCCCAACAAGCGCAACCTGCCGCTCCGTTTCCATCTGAACCTCGGTTACGAGTGGAACGGCTACAAGGGCTACAAGAACTTCATCAAATCGACGACGGCGACCGATGCCGACATCGTCCAGAACACGAACACGATTCTCCGGTTCGCGCTGGGACGTCCGGATCGAAACCTGATGCCGGTCCGCCTGGGCGGCGAATATGTCGTGCGACGCTACCTGACACTGTTCATGGAATGGGGTCTGGACGGTATCCTGAGCGGCCCGCCGGGCTTCAGCTTCACCCAGTCGCCCGAGCGTCTCGGTGTGGGAATCCGTTTTTATCCGACCAAGCAGTTTGTGGCGACCATCGGCGGCGAGTTCGCCCTGGTCAAGAACACGAACCCCGAAGTCGCCATCAATCCGGACTGGAACCTGCTGCTGCAGGTGGCCTATCTGGGCCTGCCGGAGCCGCCTCCGCCGCCGATCCCGCTGATCGAGCCGCAGGAACGCCAGATCATCTCCGTCACGAAGGGCAAGGTCGCCGGCTACGTGCGCGACAAGGACACCTTCGAGCCGCTGGGCCGCGCCCTTGTGCGCTACCCCGAGCGCGGCCTGACGGACCAGATCACCGACAAGGACACCGGCGCGTTCACCAGCTACGAATTCGACGCCGGCCCGGTGGAGATCGAATGCACTACCGAGGGCTATCCCTCGCCCACCCACGTGACGGTGGAAGTGATCGCCGGCCAGACGACGCTCACCGAGTGTCTGCTCCAGAAGCCCAAGGAAGCGCCGCCCGCACTGGCCGTGTTCCAGGGCACGGTGCGCGACGACGACGGCAACCTGATCGCCGGCGAACTGGTGTTCGCGGGCCGCCAGGAGAAGGCCACGACCGAGGCCGGCATCGGCGCGTTCAAGTTCACCTTCTCGCCGGGCAGCTTCAGCGCCACGGCGTCGGCACCCGGACATTTCGACGAGACCTTCAAGTTCGAGCTCGTGGCCGACCAGATGCTGGTCCACGACTTCATCCTGAAGAAGAAGCCCGTCATCCAGAAGAAGAAGTTCGTGGAAGTGAAGGAAGATCGCCTCGAGATCAGCCAGACGATCCTGTTCGTCACCGGCAAGGCGAAGATCCTCGAGCAGTCGTTCCCGATCCTTTCGGAAGTGGCCCAGGTCCTCAAGGACAAGGGCGATCTCAAGATCGAGGTCGGCGGCCACACCGACAGCCGCGGTTCCGACGCGGCGAACAAGAAGCTGTCGCAGGCCCGCGCCGACTCGGTCCGCAAGTGGCTGATCGAACGGGGCGGCGTCGACAGCGCACGCCTGACGGCCGTGGGTTACGGCGAGAGCGTCCCGCTCGTGTCGCCTGACGATACGGAACTGAAGCGTGCCAAGAACCGCCGCGTCGAATTCCGCATTATCCCCAACTAGGCCGAACAGGTCCTGATGCCGGAGCGGCCGCTCCCTATGCGGAGCGGCGGCCGCGGAGCCCGCAATGAACCGATTCCGGACCGTTTGTCACACTGCGAGACTGGTGCCGCTGCTCCTGTTCGCCGTTTGCTGCGGCTCCTGCGGAAGCGGCTCCACGGCCCAGCCTCCGCTTGGCCGCTGGCTCTACCAGCTTCAGGGAGCGGAACCGGACCTGATACAGGGCTGGAGCGGTGCCGTGATCGACTACTCGTCGGACGGCTCCGAAACGGGCGAATACACGCAGCTCGAGGTTTCCGGCATCTCTGCCCGCGGGACTACGCCGGTCGCCTACCTCTCGATCGGCGAGGCGGAAAACTACCGCTTTTACTGGAACGCCGGGTGGGTGACGACGGTGAACGGGAACGACTTTACCGGCAGTGCGCCGCCGTGGCTCGGCCACACCAACCCCGATTGGGCCGGCAACTACAAGGTTCGTTACTGGGACACCTCCTGGCGCGACAACTACCTGGCACCTTATCTGGACCGGATTATCGGGCAGGGCTTTCAGGGCGTGTATCTCGATATCATCGACGCCTACGTCTACTGGGCCGATCCCGGCAGTTACGGGACGGGCGCCGAGACGGTGACGGCCGGCGATCCGGTGAACGACGAGCAGGAAGCGGCTCTGAGGATGATCGACCTCGTGGTCTGGATTGCGGACTATTGCCGCGACAACAGTGCGCTTGGCGACCAGTTCCTCGTTATCCCGCAGAACGGCGAGGGGATCGTGGACTACGACTCGGCCCACTCTTATATGAACAAGATATCGGGGCTGGGTGTCGAAGATCTCTGGTACAATGGCGCTGGCGCGCAGTCCGCCGAAGAGACCGACTACCGCCTGAGTCTCATCGCCAGCTTTACCACCGCCGGAAAGCCGGTACTTTCCGTGGACTACGTCGATGACGGTACTGGATATGACGCCGGGGCGAATATCGACCGGATTAAAAACTATATCCGCGCCTGTGAGGGCGCCGGGTTCTTCTGCTATGCGGCCCGCGGCGACCGGGCACTAGACCGGATTAACACCATTCCCGGCGTGCAACCGTAGGTCTTTCGGGCTACTTGTTGTTCGGGTAATTTCCGGCTAACCCTTTGAAAACTAAGAGATTTCCCTGTTTTCGGGGCTTTTCCGGGTTCGGAACCCAAAACCCCCAGTTATTTTCGATAGTTCTGGCGCTTTCCTTGAAAACATGACTTGACAACTTTTCGTAACCTAGGATAATTACAAGATAATTGGGTAGTTGGTGGAATGAACAAGTCCGAGCTCATCCAGACACTGGCGGAGCGGCACAATCTGCCGCTCATCAAGGCCGAGAAGGTCGTCAACCTCATCTTCGATCAGATGATCGAGGCCTTGAAGAATGACGAGCGGATCGAAATCCGGGGCTTTGGCTCGTTCGAAAACCGCAACTACGGCGCCTATACCGGGCGTAACCCCAAAACCGGCGAAGCCATCGAAGTCTCCCGCAAGCGCCTGCCGTTCTTCAAGGTCGGTAAGGAGCTCAAGGAACGGGTGAACGTCGGTCGGGAAAGCCGTTCGGGTAAGTCCTCGGAATCACCGGCAGTTCAGGCGGCCGGAGGCTCTCCGGGCGGCGGGTCTTCCGATAAGTGACCCCCGGGCCCTGAACCGGGCCCAAATCGCTCTCTCCCTAAACATTCAACCCTATTGACCCCACGGCAGATGGGGTGTTAGCGAAACGCCCCTGAATCGGTCTCTTCCGGGGACCCGAGGTTATTCATGAACATTTGCTGTGTAATCGGACGTACCGACTCGAACACCATCGCCCGCGGAATGGCGCAGGGCCTGGATCTCTCCGACGGAGCTTTTACCGAGCGGCCGACGGCCGCTTCGACGCCGGGCAGCAAGCAGGCGGTACATAATCACACGTTCGTGCTGTCCGCCATGGTTCTCAACATGGCGTCCCGGCTCGGCTTCATGCCGGAATATTTCATGTTCCCGGGTTCGTTCGTCGGTGTCCGCTCCGGCGACTACCAGCTCTTCGTCGACGAACTGAAGGCCGCGTTTTACACCTACCCGGAAGAAACGAAAGTGATCTTCGGAGTCAATGTGGCGCACCCGGACAAGACCTGGACCTCCGAAGCCTGGATGCTCACCTCGGGCCGCCGCTTCGATCTCGATCTTCGCGCCGGACAGCTGCTCGTGGAAGGCACGAAGTTCACGGCGCGCCGCACGCCGCGCCACCGCTGGATCCGGCGCGAGTTCGTTCTCGTCTCCGAAGACGGCACCGCCGCCAAGGGTGCCGAAGTGGACGCCGAGGACGCGCAGGGCTGCTCGTACATCTTCAATCCGTCGATCGGCGAAACCGCCCGTCACGGCCACTGGAAAGAGGGACACGCCGGACTTCTGGACCGCAACGGCCCCCGCTTCTCGTTCTTCTCGCAGATGCTCGAATCGTCGTCGTCGCACGACGGTGCCTGGGCGCTTCAGCTGGCCGAGGGCCAGGAAGGTCCGGTCGAGATCGAGCCGTCCGTAAAACTCCCGGCGGTGGATGTTCCTGGCGGTCTGGGCGTCGCCTCCGACAAGAACGCGGTCAAGCTGACCCACAAGCTGAAGGTCGAGGCGAGCGTCTTCACGCTTCCGTGAGCCTGCGCCCGGAAACGGGTCCGCAACCTGAAAACCCCGGCCGAAAGCCGGGGTTTTTC
Source organism: uncultured bacterium (assembly GCA_964565925.1). Taxonomy (GTDB): domain Bacteria; phylum JAGRBM01; class JAGRBM01; order JAGRBM01; family JAHCIT01; genus CAZMGV01. The sequence continues at coordinate 94,488 of CAZMGV010000012.1, read as the reverse complement.
TTTGGCGCGGTTTTTCCCTTTCGGAACCGGAACCTTTCGTCAATACTTTTGCCATGTCGAGTATTTGGGATTCGCTCAGTCCCCGGGCCCGGACATATGCGGCTGGTGCATGGCTTCTGTTCCTGTTCGCCGGCTGGTGGCTGCTTTACCCGATGGGGCTTATTAATGACGAGTTCGTCCAGATAGCGGCGGCCCGGCGTCTCACCCCCGGCGATTTCATGCTCGGACGTGGCGGCCCCGTCCCGTTTCATATGCTTCAATGGAAACTCGCGATGGTTCTGTCTCCGGACCGCCCGCCTGTTTTTCTGTGTCTTACCGGCTGGTTCCTCCACAGTGTCACGAGTGTCCTGCTGTTTGTGCTTTTTGCCGAATTCTTCAACCGGGAAACGGCGGCGGCGCTTGCGTTGATGGCGGCGCTCCACCGCGCCGGCAACGAAGCGTTGTTATGGGGTGCGGCGACGGTCGAGATCCAGGTGCTGTTCTTTGCCGTATTAGCGGTGCTGTTCTGGCGCCGGGGGACAGCAGATCCCCGGTGGTACTGGGCGGCGCTTGTTCCGTCGGTGCTCTGTGCAGTGGCGAAACCCACGGGCGTTGTGATGCCGGTACTGCTTGCCGCACATGTAGGGTGGCTGGAGGACGGTGAGACACGGTGGCGCCGGGCTGCCGGGCCCCTGGCGGCCGCCTTCGCCCTCGCCGCACTCGCGTTCTGCAATTCGTGGATGCATCCGCTGTGGTACAAGAACCACGAACAACTGGGAGCGCTCAGGGATGTTCCCTATTTGCTCGGGGCTTCGCTTCAGCTTTTTTCCGGATTATTTTTCGGTCTGTTTCCGGAGCCGCTGAATGTTACAGAGGCTCTCGGCTTCCTCCTCGTTGTGATGCTCCCGTGGATATATTGGAGGTCGGGGCGGGTGGGGCGCTTCGGCCTTCTATGGTCGGCGATATTCCTGGCGCCACCTCTGGTTGCATTCGGATACGCTCAGTCCCGGTATGAATATACTCCCAAGATCGGCGCTCTGCTGGTAACTGGAGTTCTGCTGGACGGATTGTTCAGGCATATTCCCGCAGCCATGGTCAGGACTGCTATTGCCGTGGTTGTCAGCGTGTTCGTCTGGTTTAACTGGAACGATTACCGGAAATACCGGGATATCGGCCAGGTAGGCATTGAGCTCCGGGATCTCGTCCGAAAGCACCATGAGGAGATACGGGCCGCCGACTGGATATGGATGCCGGGAGGCAACTGGCCGGAGGCGCCCATTCTGACGGCTTTTGCGGATTTTTCCGAATATTATACGAATGTCGCGGTACCGGTCCGGATAACGATGGCGCAGGACTGTTCGGAAGGGTTCGATCAACCCTGTCTGAAGCAGCCGGTACGGGTTCCGGAGGCTCTCGGTTGCGTCCGGTCCGGAACCGCTCCCTGTGTGGTCTGGACCCCTGCCAAAAAGCCCTGAAACGGGCTTTTGACCTGCCGAATTCACATGTTAGCGTGCGGCCCGGCCGGATGCGGCCCCGCGAGGCTTTTCCCCTCTCATGACGACCGAAAAAGACCTGAAGGCCTGGTACCAGTGCATCGACTGCGGCGCGGTTTATCCGCTGCTGGACGAGGTCATTTACCGCTGCAGGAAGTGCGGCGGTCTGCTCGATGTCGAGCACGATATCGACCGGCTCCGGAGCTTCAAGTCCGGCAAGGAATGGCGCGAACTGTTCGATTCGCGCGTGAGCCGGACGTCGTGGCCCTACGGTTCCGGCGTGTGGGGCAAGAAGGAGTGGGTGAGCCCGCTCGTTAAAAACGAAAACGTCGTCTCCATGTTCGAGGGCAACTCGAACCTCTTCTGGGCCGAGCGGTTCGGCCGCGAATTCGGCGTACCGGATCTCTGGATCAAGCAGTGCGGCGTCTCGCACACGGGTTCATTCAAGGACCTGGGCATGACGGTGCTTGTCTCTGCCGTGAAGGAGATGGTCTCCCGCGGCGTGCCGATCCCGGCGGTCGCCTGCGCTTCGACCGGCGACACCTCTGCCGCACTCGCTGCCTACGCCGCTAACGCCGGTATCCGCAGCATCGTTTTTCTGCCGAGCAACAAGGTGTCGCTCGCGCAGCTTATCCAGCCCGTCGCCAACGGCGCGCTGGTGCTCACGATCGATACCGACTTCGACGGCTGCATGGATCTGGTGCAGAAGATCTGCATCCAGGAAAACATTTATCTCGCCAATTCGATGAACTCGCTCCGGGTCGAGGGCCAGAAGACCGTCGGCATCGAGATCGTCCAGCAGTTCGACTGGGAAGTGCCCGACTGGATCATCATCCCGGGCGGAAACCTGGGCAACGTCAGCGCGCTGGGCCGCGGGCTCGAGATGATGATGGAGCTGGGCCTCATCACGAAGATGCCGCGCATCTGCTGTGCGCAGGCCCAGAATGCCAATCCGCTCTACCTCGCCTACAAGAACGGCTTCGAGCATTTCGAGCCGGTGACGGCCAAGCCCACGCTCGCCTCCGCGATCCGGATCGGAAACCCTGTCTCCTACAAGCGGGCCGTACGCGTACTGAAGAAATTCGGCGGAATCGTTGAAGAGGCGTCCGAAGAGGAACTGGCCAATGCGGCGGCCCGGGTGGACCTGACCGGCACCTTCAACTGCCCGCACACCGGCGTGGCGCTGTCGGCGTTCATCAAGCTGGTCGAAAAGGGCGAGATCAAGCCCAAGGACAAGGTGGTCGTTGTTTCGACGGCCCACGGCCTCAAGTTCACGGAGTTCAAGGTCGACTACCACCGGAGCCAGATCCAGGGCGTGCTGTCCAGATACGCCAACAAGCTGGTGGAACTCCCCAATGACGCGGAGGCGGTGCGAAGCGCTATCCTCGACCGTCTCGGCAGCACCCGCAAGGCATAACCATGAGCGACAAGAAACCCGGAATCTCCACGCTGGCGGTCCACGGCGGCGAACCCCGCACCAAGGCCGCGCACGCGATCACGACGCCTATTCACCAGACCTCCACCTACGTCTTCAAAGATTCGCAGGAAGTCTGCGACTACATGGACGGCAAGCTGGACCGGATGGAATACGGCCGCTACGGCAACCCGACCGTCCGCGCGGTGGAGCTGAAGCTCGCCACGCTGGACCACGCGGAGGACGCGCTGCTGTTTCCGTCGGGGATGTGCGCCACGACCACGACGCTGATGGCGCTGATGAAGTCCGGCGACCACATGATCCTCACGTCCGACTCCTACCGCCGGACCCGGCAGTTCTGCCAGCAGATCCTGTCCAAGTTCGGCGTAGAAACCTCCATCGTCGATCCGCGGGACTACGTCGCGCTGGAAAAGGCGATCACGCCCAAAACGAAACTGCTTTTCTCCGAGTCGCCCACCAATCCGTACATGAACGTGATCGACCTGCCGAAGGTGGTCGCGATCGCCAAACGTCACCGGATCAAGGTGATTATCGATTCGACCTTCGCCACCCCCTACAACCAGACCCCGCTGGACTACGGCGTCGATCTGGTGCTCCATTCGGCGACCAAATACCTGGGCGGACACAACGACCTGCTGGCCGGAGTGATCTGCGGCAAGAAGGACTTCGTCGACGGCATCCGCAAGTTCCAGGGGATTCTGGGCGGCATTCCGGACCCCCAGGCGGCCTATCTGCTGATCCGGGGTCTTAAGACCTTTCCGCTGCGGATGGCCCGCCAGAACGAATCGGCCATGGCGATCGCCCGCTATCTGAACAAGCACCCCAAGATCCAGATGGTCTACTACCCGGGGCTGGAACACCACCATAACTACGACGTGGCGAGAGACCAGATGAAGGGTTACGGCGGTGTGGTATCCTTCGAGGTGAAGGCGACGCTCCAGCAGATCTCGAAGTTCATCGATGCCTGCAAGATCCCGTATATCGCACCGTCTCTGGGCGGTGTCGAGAGCCTGATCGAGCAGCCCTCGCTGATGAGTTTCTACGAACTGACCACCGAAGAGCGGAAAGCGGTGGGAATCTCGGACCAGCTGGTTCGGTTCGCCGTCGGGGTGGAAGACACACAGGACCTGATCGACGACCTCGACCAGGCCCTTAAAGTGGTTCCCGGTTGAGCACGGAAGGCGATGAAACGCATTTCATGCATTTTTTGTTTGCGCTTGGGGCCTGGTCCCTTTATTTATTAAGGCAGTAATTCAACTGACGAAAGCTGGTTAGCGTGGGTTTTCTCGATAAAGTCTACGGTCTTTTTAGCGACGACATCGCCATCGATCTTGGTACGGCCAATACCCTCGTTTACGTGAAGGGCAAGGGCGTCATCGTGAACGAGCCCTCGGTCGTCGCCGTGCAGCGCAATGCGCAGGGCCGCTATGACGTGCTGGCCGTAGGCCGTGAAGCCAAGAACATGCTCGGCCGCACTCCGGGGAACATCCAGGCGATCCGCCCGATGAAAGAGGGCGTTATTGCGGACTTCCAGGTGGCCGAGAAGATGCTCGACTACTTCATCAAGAAGGCGCACAACCAGCGCACGACGCTGGTCGCCCCGCGCATCGTGATCTGTATCCCGAGCGGCGTGACCCAGGTGGAAAAGCGTGCCGTCCGCGAATCGGCCATCCACGCCGGCGCCCGTCAGGTGTACCTGATGGAGGAGCCCATGGCGGCCGCCATCGGCGCCGGACTGCCGGTGACCGAGCCATCGGGCAACATGATCGTCGATATCGGCGGCGGCACGACCGAAGTGGCCGTCATCTCGCTGGGCGGCATCGTCTACAGCCGGTCGGTCCGTGTGGCCGGCGACAAGATCGACGAGGCGATTCTCCAGTACGTCAAGCGCAAGTACAACCTGCTGATCGGCGAGGCGACTGCCGAAATGATCAAGATCAAGATCGGCAATGCCTACCGCACCGAGCCGCCCCGCGACATGGATGTGCGCGGCCGCGACCTGCTGGCCGGCATCCCGAAGACACTGACCATCAACTCGGACGAAGCCCGTGAGGCCATGTCGGAGCCTATCCACGCCATCGTGGAAGCGGTGAAGATCGCCCTCGAACGCACGCCGCCCGAACTCGCTGCCGACGTTGTCGATAAAGGCATCGTGCTCGCCGGCGGCGGCGCCCTCATTCAGGGCCTCGACCAGCTGCTGGTGGAGGAGACCGGCCTCCCGGTCATCATCGCCGACGATCCGCTCTCGTGCGTCGCCCGCGGCGCCGGCATGTCGCTGGACAGCCTCGACCTGCTCCGGCAGGTGGCGGTTCAGGACTGATTCCAGGACTGGCGGGTTTCGCCGGTCTCAGGGAACCAGCAGCACTTTCCCGACGTTCTTGCGGTCTTGGATATAGTGATGCGCCTTGGGCGCGTCCTCGAAGCTGAACGTCTTGTCGACGAGCGGCTTCACGATGCCTTCCTTGTAGAGGGATAGCAGCTCCGTCCCCCAGGTGCGCAGCCGGTCCACCTCGCCCCACATGTGTCCCATGTTCACACCGAAGGCCGCCTTGTTCTCGTTCATCAGCGTGACCGGGTTGATCTGGAGCCATGGCATTCCGGCGACCATCTTCAGCAGGTCGATGATGCTGCGCGACTTGCCGGTGGCGGCATCCGACATGCCGAACATGCCGAGCCGCCCGGTGGGGGCGAGTATCCGGAACCCCTTCTTGAACGAATCGCCGCCCACGGCGTCGATAATCAGTTCCACGCCGCGGCCGCCGGTGATCTCCTTCACGCGCTTTTCGAAATCCTCGGTCCGGTAGTCGATGCAGTGATGAACACCGATGCTCTTCAGGTAGTCGTGCTTCGATTTCGACGCGGTGCCGATAATCCGGGCGCCGATCTTGCGCGCCAGCTGGATGGCCGCAATGCCCACACCGCCGCCCGCCGAATGGATGAGGATGGTCTCGCCTTCCTTGAGGCCGCCCATGGCGATAATCAGCTGATAGGCGGTGAAGTAGACGACCGGGAAGGCGGCGCCCTCAAGGGCGGACATTCCCTGGGGCCGTTCGAACACCTGTTTTTCAGGCACGCAGACGAGGCTCGAATAGCCGCCGAACCGGGTCATGGCGAAGACGTCCTTGCCGGTCCAGCCTGCGGAAACCCCGTCGCCCACCTTGTCCACGCGGCCCGCGACTTCGTAGCCCACGACGATCGGAATGCCCGGCAGGTCGGGATACATTCCCATGCGGCCCATGATGTCGGCGAAGTTGACCCCGGCGGCTTCCACCCTGATCCGGATCTCTCCGGCTTTAGGCTCCGGGTCCGGTGCTTCTTTCACTTTCAGGACTTCGGGTTCGCCCGCTTTCGTGATCCAGACCTGGCGCATGGTGTCTCCCCCTCAAGGTCCGGAACCTGTCCGGGCCGGTTGTCGTAACGATCAGTACAGATAGTTCACGCCGAAGAAGAACGGCATCCGGTAGCTCGGATTGCGGTTCGGCGTTCCGGCACCGAAGAGCGCCTGGAACGTGGCGGAGATTTCGAGTGACACGCGGTCGGTGACCAGCGCCGAGATCCCGGCGGAACCGCCGGTCATCAGGCCCGTTTCCTGGGTCAGGCTGTCGATACCCGAGAACGCTCCGCCCACCTCGGCCCGGCCGAACAGCAGGAACGCCTCCACCGGCTGGTGCAGCTCGAAGAACCCCGACGCCGTCGCCACTTCCAGGGCGACCGGGCCGGGCGTGTTGCGCTGTTTGTTGCGCGAATAGATCAACCGCCCGCCGAAGGCGAAATGGTTGATCTGCGGCTGGTAGGCGTAGCCCGCCATGAGCGCGATATCGGGCTGGAACGCCTCGTTGCGGCCCGCGTATTTGTCGTCCACCGGGACGTTGAACCCCAGCGCCAGCGTGTAGCGGCTCTTGCTGTTCATGGGCACGTCTTTCCACATGAGCCCCTGCGGCTTTTCGGGAAGGAACGGCTTTGACATGGTGGACGTCACGGTTGAAATCGTGTCGCGGAACAGCTCGTCGATGAAGGCGCTGCCCTTCTTGATAATGCTTTCCTTGGCGACGGTCTCGTCGGCGGCCACCTGTTCCCGGGCGAGATCATAGGCCCGGATGATTTTGGGCGACTGCTCTTTGGGATCGACCGTGATGGCGGAGTCCAGCCTGAGGGCCGCCGCGAACTCGTCCACGGCCAGCTTCTGCCGGTCCGTGGCGGCGAACGTATAGGCCAGATAGACGTGATATTTCGGATCGTTGACGTAGTTGGTGGCTTCGCGGAAGGCCGACTCGGCGCAGCTGTAGTTGAGATCCTCGTAGCATTTCTGGCCGCGCCGGAAGATCTGGTTTCCCTTGCTGCGGGCTTCGGCGTCCGGACTGGCGCCTATGCCGCCGCCGCTTGCAGGCGCGATCGGCGGTGCCGGAGGCGCGGGCTGGACCGGCTGGGCGGGGGTCTCTCCTTCGGGTTGGGGGACGGTCCGGGGGGTGTCGTCCACCGGCACCGGGGGCGGCGCGGTATCGGGCACCGCCACATCGGCTGCGGGCACCTGGATGACAGGCTCTTCCGGGGCTGGGGTCTGGGCCCGGGCCGGAGCCGCCGGACCGCACAGTGCGAAGAGGGCCAGGCTTGCCAGAAACCGGTATGTAAGTGAAAGTCTCAAACTGCCGGAATGTTAGGGAGTTCCGTCGCCGGGGTCTACTCCGTATGCCATAATACCGTCATTCAGGACGGAAAACTTCGCGGGCGGCGAAGGCGAGGATGTGACCATGGCGGAACATGATTCGGACGAGCGCGAGGGCCGCAAGCGCCTTGGCGACCGGCTGGACGGGATCGTTCCCGACAGCGTGAAGAAGGCGATCTACACCAGTCTCGGGGCGGTCTTTATGACCGAGGACAACGTCCGGCGGGCGCTGGCGGATATCAAGGTCCCCACCGACGCGGTCAGCTATTTCATCAGCCAGTCGAACAAGACCAAGGAAGAGCTGTTCCAGGCGATCGCAAAAGAAGTGGCGACGACGCTCCTGAAGGACCGCGAACCGGCCGAGCTCCTGCAGAAGGCGCTCGAAGGCCTCAATGTCCGCATGAGCGTGGATATCGAGTTCAAGCCCAAGGACGACCATAAATCGCCTTCCTTCGATGTGAAGGTGAAACCCCCCCGGTAACCGCCCGGCTTGGCGAACCGCCATAATCAATCTATGAACCCGCGTGGCTGACGCCTCTGTCAGCCCAGGTCCGGGGAGGTTTCGCGTGACCGAATACCATCAGGGGTGCAAGTTCTGGAAGATCAAACCCGGCACGCTCACGCCCGAGCCGGGCGTTGAAGTCGTCCCGATGGACGCGTTCCGCGACCGGGAAGACCCGCACAAGGACAAGTTCGGCTGGATGAACCTCAGGGCCCGCGCCGGAGCGAAGGTTCGGCTCGAGCACATCCTCGAAATCGTCATGCGTATTGACGACACGGTGATCGAGATGGCGACGGCGAGCGAGCCGCTCTACTTCGGCCACAGCAACTGGGGCGACGAATACAACCTGCTGTTCCTGACCGGCGACGACATGGCCGACGCCTTTCCCGGCCGTACCGTTTTTACCGATACCGACAGCGCCGAGCAGCTGGGCTACGTGAAATGCGCCAACGGTACCATGACTGTGCATCCGGTCGGCATGTCGCACTGGCCGGGCAAGCTCAAGGAGCCGCACAAGATCTTCAATCCGCCCGACGAACTGCGCCGCAAGGTGTTCGCGGCGGTCTTCTGCACCGCCGGCAAGGTGGACTACAACGAGACGCTGGCGCCCGCGAAAAGCGTGAAAATGACCGACGGCCAGGCCGACTGGTCCGGCGAGCGTCTGCCGGAGTTCGCCAAGGTGAAAGTGAACGAGATCAAGGTTCACCATGACCTTCCGGAACGCACCAAGGACCGGATCAACGTGAAAAACCTGATCGGCATGGCGATCGACGCAAAACGCCCGCTGGACGAACCCGAGGCGATAGCCCGGGTCGGCACGGCCACGCTCGATTTCATCGTGACCGAAGGCACGATCGGGAAAACCTACCGGAGCGACATGCACTCCTACATCATGTCATTCCTGGGCGAACCGGCCGTCGAGTTCACCGATAAGAACGGAAAGCTCCTCGCCCGTGCCCAGATGGGCGAAGCAGACGGGATCCGCGTCCCTGCGGGTGTAACCTTCCGGTTCACGAAGCCTGAAAAGGCGAACCACGCCGCTGTGCTCTGGATGCGAAAGTCGGTGGCCCCGGAACCCAACGCCGGTGTGCCGGCGAAGGAAGTCGCCGGATTCCCGCTCCAGAAAGTGGTGAACGGATGAGCGCCGCCGCCGCACCCGCCAACTATCCGGACCTCAAGCTGGGCAGTTTCACGTTCAGTTCCGACGGTGTCACGACGACGATCCGGGGGCTCGGCCGCGAGGCGACGCTTCCTACGCACTGGTTTCTCCGCGGCACCTACCGGCTCCTCTGGTTCGATTTCCTGATCGGCCAGTTCGAGTTCTACGGCGGTTTCGGCGTCACCAACGACGAGAAGAACGTCTATCTGCTCATGCTCGGCAAGCCCAAGCTCGCCGAACGGGTCAGCCGCGAGGCGGCCCGCGACTTCTTCCGGAAGGCCTACGATGCCTTCAAGACGCCGGGCTACAAAGAGCTGACGTAACTCTTACTTCACGACAAACTGGCTGAGCACCGTCGGGCCCAGGCCGATATCCGGTGACGGGTCGGTGCCTGACAGTTCGTTGACATCGGCTACCGCCACGCGGAACCGGTGGACGAGATTAGGTCCGCCGTACGGCGCGTCGGCCACGTACAGGGTGCTTTGCCCCGGGTCGTAACTCATGGAGCCCAGCTGGAACGGCCCTGTGGCGCTGTAGACCAGCTCTGCATCGGCGGCCGGGTTCGACGGATCGAATGCGAACAGCTGGTCCGGTGTGCCGCTTGGAGGGAAGCTGCCGTAGGTCAGCACGAACACGGTGTTGGAGTCCACGCATTCCACCGCCGACAGCGGCTGGTCGATGGTATCGTTCGCGGAGAGCATCACCTCGTACGTCGGCGGGTTGTGGGGCAGCGGCGACAGGTCGATCCGGACGACGCCGGAGTGGTCCGTCTGGGTGGCATAACCGTCGGCGAACAGGCCCGAGCAGACCACGTAGGCGGCCCTCTCGATGGGTGAATAGGAAACTCCGCCGCAGTTGTTGAACTCGGGGATCTCGATCAGCTGTGTGCCGCCAGTTTCAGGGTCCGCGTCCACCAGCGTTTCATCGATCTTGTCGATGACGGCGACCAGTCCGTCGCCCGCTTCGCTGAAGGCCGTTCCCTTGTAGTGACTGAGCGCGACCACCAGATAATCGCCCGCGTCCGCCATCCGGCTGGGTGCCGCCCGGTAACCGGAACCCAGCAGGGTGCTGTCGAACGTGATCTGGTTATCCACGTTGCCGGAATCCAGATCGATAACCACGATGTCGTCTCCCTCGTCCATATCCGTTCCGTCGGCCGTAGGGGCCGTGTGGGCGTCAAAGCGGGTTACAAACAGCCGGTTCGAGCCTGACAGGATGGCGTCGTACGGATTGGCACTCCAGGTTCCGTCCGAGCTCTGGCCGATGGGGATCTGACGGACCACCGAAAAATCCGTGGCGTTGAAGACCGTAACGTTACTCTCGGCGCGGTCGATGATGAACGCCATGTCGTCGGGGGGCCGCGAGGTAGGCAGGGTTACGTCGTAACTGAGCGGTAGCGAAATGCCGGGGGCTTCCGTCGACGAGCTGTAGACCGACTGGTTCACGAGCCGTCCGGTCGCACTGTCCAGCACGCTGATGGCGGTGCTGCTGTAGTCGGTCGTGACGACCGCGATGAAGGTGCTCCCGCTCAGGTCGACCGGCTCGTTGCCGGCGGCCGAGTCGCCGGTGCAGCCGGAGCTGAGACTTGAAAGAATGAGCAGGGCGCAGAGGCTGAGCAGGCCTGGCAGGGCGGGAGTGGCGGTCGGGGCAGAGGGTTTCTTCATGAGGGGTTCCTTCCGGGTGTTAGATGAATCGCCATTCCAGGCGGCCGAAGAAGGTGCGGCCGGGCAGGGGGAACCCCACCACGTCGATGACCTCTTCGTCCGTCAGGTTTTTTGCTTCGAGAGTGATCGTGAGCCGGTCGCCGAATGTCCGCAGCTCCGCGCCGATTCCCAGAATCTGGCGGGCGGGCGAGGTTGTCAGGTTCGCGCCGTCGATAAAGTGGCTCGCCGTAAAATCGAGCTCCGTCCATATTTCCGCATGGTCCGCCCAGCCCGCCATCCGGTCGCGGTAGACCGTTCCCTTCATCGTCCACTGGTTGGGCGGATGGTTCGGAGACTTCTTTCCGGCGCGGGCCGGGTTCGATGACGAATAGATATGGGTGTCGAGCCAGGTGTGGCTGCCATAGAACCGTACGGTCTTCCAGGCTCCGGCGGTGAGGGAGCTTTCGACTCCTTTGATGATCGCATTACCGGCGTTCTCGGCCTGCGAGAAGACTGTGGACCGGGCGAACTGGATCAGATTTTTCGCGTCCTGGTAGAAGAATCCGGACCCGCCGGAGATCCAGAGGTTGTCGTCGCCGTAGCAGCCTTCGAATCCGGCATCATAGCTGAAGCCCTTTTCGGGCTTGAGGGCCGGATTGCCCCTCACGTACGCCGAGTCGCCGAAAAGTTCGTAAAGCGACGGGAAGCGGAACGCCCGGCCGGCGTTGGCCCGGAGCTTGAGCCCTTCCAGCGGTTTCCAGAGCAGTCCCGCCCGCCAGGAATGGCCGCTGTCGTTACTGTGCGCGACGGGCGGATTGAGCGGATTGGAACTCGACGCTGCCCGGTAACCGCTGGAGTTGTGCTCGAACCGGTACTGCGGGGCGAACAGGAGCTTTGCCTCGGGGATCTGAATTTCGCCCCCAAGCCCGTAGGTGACCTCATGGCGTTCGCTCAGGCCGTCCTGAAACGTGGACGCCATCCGGTAGTGCGGGCTGAACCGTTCGTAGCGGTAGCTCACGAAGTTGGTCACATCGACGGGACCCGCTCCGGCCCGGTAGGAGACCGACCCGCCGGGTGAATGCGACTTCGTGACCGTGTTGCGCGGTTCGACGGAAACTTCGGCCAGGGGGTCCGTCAGCTGTATCCGGGTGAAGGTGTTGTAGGCCTGCAGCTTCAGCAGGTCCCGTCCGGTGAACAGGCGGCTGCGCTCCAGCTGCAGCCCGGTGATCGACCGGAAGTTCTGCAGGCGGCTGACGGAAGTCTGGAACGAGCCGCCTTTCTGAAGGCCGCCTTCGCGGTAGAAGAAATCCTGCAGCAGGCTGACCTTTGTGTCCGCGTTGGGCGCATGCTCGAGCTTGAACATGGTGTCGAGCCGGTCGAAGTCCCGGTTGCGGTATTTGTCCCGGAAGTCGTCAGTCGGGTCGGCAGGTGTGCCGTTAGGGTTTCGGAAGCTGAAGTTGCCGCGGGAGTGGAGGTAGTCCAGCCCGGCGAAGCCGCCGGTGGTGCCCTGCCGGAAAGTCCCGAAGAGTCCGGTCTCGATGGTATTGAACGAACCGTAACCGGCGCGGGCGTTGAAGGAGTTACTCCCGGCGGCCTTCGACGAGAGGAACAGCGCGCCGCCCAGCGCGCTTGAAGTCGCCTCGATGGGCGCGAAGCCCCGGTAGATTTCGATCTTTTCCAGATTTGCGGGCGGCAGCGCCGACAGGTCGACCGCGCCGCCGATCCCCGCGTTCAGCGGAATGCCGTCCAGAAACAGCAGCACTTGATCGAACGACGATCCCCGGATCGAGGCGGCGGAGAAATCCCCGAGTCCGCCCAAACGGATCGCGCTCACGCCCGCCTGGCGGTCCAGCACCTGGTCCAGGTTCTCGCCGGGGCGGGACAGTTCTTCACGCGGAATCGTGGAAACCGCACCGGTCGAGTCGCGCGGGTTCTCGCCCTCGGCGACCGAATGCTTTTTCTCGACCACGACGGGGGGGAGCTCGACGGCCGGTCCGGTGCTGGATTCGGCGGCAGATTCTGTATCCGGCGGGGCGACGGGAGATTCCGCGGCGCGCGCGAAACCGCCGGCGGCAAAAAGCGCCGCTAAAACGATCGGCCCGCATCCCTTCCGGGAAGCGGGCCGTGGTGTACGCATGGTGTTGCGCACCGACCAGTGCCCTCCTCGGGGGGTCGATCAACTCGAACGTCCGGGGGGCTGGTCTCCTGGCTTCGGGAACCTGACTTCAGGGGCTCGCTGTCCCGGCCTTCCCGGATTTCCTGTGATGAAATCCAGTGACCGGGGAACGTCCTGAAGCCGTTATTTCCCTTACAGTGGCGGGACCGCGCCGGTTTTCAACCGGCTTCCCATTTACGCCCCGGGCCGTTTGCGCGGCCGGGGCACCTCTCGGAACGGCATGTTGTCTGGAACCCGCGCCGCTGTCCGCGACGTCAGGTTCCGGTGCCAACCTTGAAGAAACCTCGACGCGCTGTCAAGGCTTTTTATCAGAGGCCCCAGTCGCGGGCGTAGCGGAAATCCCGGTCGATGGTTCGTGACCCGACCTTGGCGATGACGGGAAGTCGGCGTTTGAACTGGGAATTCCGGACCTTGCGGATGATCATGTCGATGAAACCGGCGGGCACTCCGGCGTCGATAATTTCGTCCCGCGTGCGGCGCTCCTCCACGAACAGGTAGAGCGCCGTATCCGCCTGCGCGTAGCTGAAACCCAGCTCCGCCTCGTCGGTCTGGCCTGCCCAGAGATCCGCCGTCGGCGCTTTCGAAATGATCGCTTCGGGGATCTTCAGGTGTTTTGACAGCTGCCACACCTGCGTCTTGTAGAGGTCGCCGATCGAGTTCAGCGCGCTTGCCATGTCGCCGAACAGGGTTCCGTAGCCGAGCAGCAGCTCGGTCTTGTTGGAGGTACCCATGACCAGCGCGGGGTCACGGGCCGACAGGTCGTACAGGATCGTCATGCGCTCGCGGGCCATCTTGTTCGCGCGCCTGAGGCGCGAGGCGTCCGGGTAGCGGTCGAAGTAGGCGTCGATCTGCGGCGTAATTTCGATGACCTCGTGACGGCAGCCGGTGTCCTTCACCGCGAGCATCGCATCGGCGAGGCTCTGGGGGCTCGACTGCTTGTAGGGCATGGTGATGCCGATGACGTTTTTCGGGCCCAGCGCGCGCACCGCAAGGTAGAGCACGAGCGCCGAGTCGATCCCGCCCGAAAGTCCCAGCACGGCCGTCTTCAGACCGGTCTTGGTCACCTCTTCGCGGATAAACGTGGAGAGCATGTCGGCCGTGAGCGGCGCGTCCAGTTCGAGCGCGGGCATGAACGGCGCCGGGTCGAAGAGGGCCGCCTCCGGAGCCCCGGCCTGTAATGGCTTTCGCTTGGCCATCTTATTCCGGATCGCCTTTCCAGCGGCTGCGGCGGATGCGTTCCATCTCGCTGAAAGTCAGTTCGAAATTCTCGTCGCGGATGATCGGCGTCTGCACGCGGCTGCGGCGGATCTGGCTGCGGTCGAAATCGACGAACTGTAGCGCTTCTTCGCCGTAGGGCAGCTGGAGCGCAACGCTGCCAAACGGATCGACGAAGTGCGACCCGCCCGAGAAACCTACGCCGTCTTCAACGCCGACCCGGTTCACGTAAACGAGCGCGACCGAATAGAGCCGGGCGTAGGTCCGGTTCATCTCCTCCCAGGTCACGGCGCTGGCCGGGCGGCGGACGGCGCCGGGCTTTTCGGACTTTTCCGCCCGGCCCGCAGCAGGTCCCTTTTTCGCCACCGCCCCGCGCATGGGAGACGATGACGGCACGATCAGCAGTTCGAGACCTTGAAGACTGGCGAGATATACCGTCGAGGGGTGCCACAGATCTTCACAGATAAGCAGCGCCGATCTCCCGCCCGCCGAATCGAACGTCTCCACCTTCGCCCCCCGGGCGAAATACCGCTGCTCGTCGAACATGCCGTAGGTGGGGAGGTATATCTTCCGGTGCAGGTGTACCGCACGGCCGCCCGAAAAATAGGCTGCCGTGTTGTAATACTGGTGGCCCGACGACTGCTCCACGAATCCGACTGCCAGGTCGACCGATTTCGACAGCCGTTCGAGGTCCTTCCAGGCGGCGTCGCCGCGCCGGATAGCGGCGTCCGGGACCGCATCTTTCAGGTGGTAACCGGTAAGCCCCAGTTCGGGGCCGACCAGCAGCGCGGCTTTCGCCCGGGCGGCTTCTTTCACGGTTGAGGAAAGTTTCGAGAGGTTCGCGCCGACGTCGCCGAGCCGCATCGAACACTGGTTGAGTGCGATCCGGATATGGGCGGCGGATTTTTGGCCATTCTTCATCGACGCGGAGCATAACCGCTCCGGGGGTGGCAGGCCATTTTGCCGTTTGGCCGGGAGCAGCCGGCCGGGGTGACCGTCCCGGTAACGGAAAGACCAGGGAAAATCGGAAGGACGAAATCGGGCTGCCCGGATGGTCAAAAATCACAACGGGAACTTGCGAACGGGTTTGAACTTTGAACGCGCCACGCACTATGTTTACCGGGCACGGGGAAAAGGGTCCCTCGATGCGCGTGCCCCTCAAAGGGCTGGTCGCCGGCCGGACGAGCGCGCGCAGTTCAGGTGTAAATGGCTGTATTCAATAAAAAAGGCGGTGGTGCGCAGGGAGCCGGTTCAGGGCCGCTCCGCTGGCTGCCGGTCGGGCAGAACTTCAACCTGCTGCGTCTGATGTTCCAGGCACCGGGGTCGCCGAGCGGGCCTTTCAAGAACCCCGCCTACAAATCCTACATCGCCAAGATTTCCAACGAGCCGCTCGATTTCCTGCTGCCGGACCGCTCGATTGTCGCCGCCCGGTGCGTCTGGATAATCTCCGGCGGGCGGCCGTCCCAGCACGGCTTTCATCTGGTGGTCGTCTCGAGCGGCCGCGAGAACCTGCAGCGCCTCTCCGGGCAGGAGGGCGTCTCGAGCCGCCATTTCTCGGCCGAGCTGATCGCCGAAGCCGCCAAGGCGGACGCCTCCGAGCGGACAGGTGTCCCCCGGTCCGCTACGGGCGTGACCATCAAGCCCAAACCCAAGCCGGCGTCGAAGGCGGTCGATGATTTCTCGGATCTCTCCGGAGAGTCGGCCGGCACCTCCTCGGCGTCGTTCCTGGACGATGCGCCCTCGGCGAAACCGGCGGCCGCCAGGCCCGCCGTCAAGGGCAAGCCGGCCGCCACGGATCTGGGTGAAGACGATTTCCTGAGCGGCGCCGGCGATGCGGGCGGGGCCGCTGTGGATCAGGCAGATGGCGGCGCGGCTGCTTCTGCCGACGATCTCGATTTCCAGAGCTACAAGGGAGCGAAGGGGAAACCGTCGAAAGCACCTGCCGCACCTGAGGCGGACGACGAGTTCTTTTCGGGAGCCGCACCGAAGAAATCCGCTGCTCCGGCCGGCAAGCCGCCAAAGGCCCCGGCCGCCGAGGATAGCGGCTTCCTTTCCGACGGCAGCGACGACCTGATCCAGTCGACACCGGGCGGACGTACCTGGTCGCTCGACGACGACGCCGCCCCTGCGGCGGAAAAGCCGGCCCCGGCAGCGGCGCCCGCGTCCGGAGACCTTGTGGAGACGCCGGCCGTGGAGCTGGAGGCGCCCGCTGCCGAGCTGGAAGCGCCGGCCGAACCGGAAATGCCGGAAGAACCCGCCGAACCGGCCATGGCTGAGGCGGCGCCTGCGGCCGCCGACGCCAATCCGTTTGAGGCGGATATTTCAAGCCCGTCGCCCGTCCCGGCGGATAGTGCCCAGTCCGCTCCGCCCATCGAGGCGGAGGCGATCCCCGAAGACGATCCGTTCGCGGAGTTCGACCGGAAACCGGTAGAGCCCGCTCCGGCCGCGCCTGCCGAAACTCCGCCCGCCAGTGCGGCGGCTGCCAATCCGTTCGACGAATTTGGCGGCGACTCCTCCGCAGCGCCGGCCCCGGCGCCTGGACCCTCGATCGGCGACGACCTGTTCGAGGACAAGCCCGCTGAACCGGCGGTCTCGGCGCCCCCTGTTTCGGCTCCGCCGCCCGTTTCGGAACCGGCCTCACCGGCCGCTGCGGCCATGGCGGCCGAAGCGCTGAAAGAAGAACTCGCCCCGGCTCCGGCGTCGGCCCCGGCGCCAGCTCCCGCAGCCGAAGAAGAACCCTCGGGATGGGATCTGTCGGACGGCGCTCACGCCGCCGAACCGCCCGTCGCGGCCCCGGCCCCGGAAACGCCGGCTGCTCCGGCAGTCGCGGCCACTCCGGCCGTGGATCACGACGAATTCGCAGGCGACGGGGCACCGGCGGCCGCTACCCCGGCCGCTGCCACGGCTGCCGGCGAAGAGCCGGTGGCGATGGACGAGTTCGCCGCCGACGAGATGGCGGCCCGCGTGGCCGGCGAGACGGACGCCTCCGATCTCCTCAAAGCGGAACCGGTGAAAGCAGAAATTCCTTCACCCGTATCCGGGCCTCCGGCTGCGGCGGCATCGAGTCTGGACGGCGAACCGATGTTCGCCGATGAAACCGAAGCGGCACTCGTCGAGGCGGAAGACCTGACCGGTCCCGAGGCGCTGATCGCCCGGACAAAAAAGACTCCGCTGCCCCAGGCCGGCGCCCCGGACGAAGTGGTGAACGCCTACGCACACGACGACGTGGCCTATTTCGCGGATCTGCCCAAAGACGCGGCCAAAGGTTCGGGCGATATCCTGTCGGCGGAAGCGAGGCGGCTCGCCGCCCAGCCGCCGGTTTCGGCCCCGGCGGCTGCACCGGCTGCTCCGGTCGCTCCGGCGGGTGACGACGAAGCGGTCGCCATGGGTTCGGAGATGGACGAGGAACCGGTGATCGCCGCCGGATCCGAGCCCGACGACAAGATTGCGGCCCTTCGGGCCAAGGGCGCCCCGGCGGCATTCGAGGACGAAGCTGTGGCCGTGGGCGACGAAGTGTCGAACGCCGAGGATATTTTCGGCGAGCGCCAGAAGGTCGCCAAGCTCGACGCGCACGAATTCCCGCACGAAGCGGGTAACGGACGCGATCATGACTCCGAGAAGATGGCGGACCTGCGCTACACGAACCTCAATACCGAGGACGATACGAACAGGGCGATCGCCGAAGCCGATTCGATCATGTCGGCCGAGGATTTCTTCAAGGAAGAAGTGGCGGCCGTCGTCAAGGACGAGCCGGTGCCGGAACCGGCCGTTTCAGAACCGGCCGTGTCGGCGCCGCCGGCCCCGGAATCGTCGGTGACGATCAACGCCATTTCCGGCCCTCCGGCTCACGAGGTGCCGCCGCCCGTTTCTCCGCCGGTCGTGTCGCAACCGCCAGAACAGGTACCGGTTCAGGCGTCGGTGCAGGTCTCTGCGCCGCCGTCGGCGCCGGTCCCCGAACCCGCGAAACCAGCCCCGGCTGCCCGGCCCGACGGTGCCTGGCGCAAGTTCACGGGCGACGTTTCCACCGAGCTCAAGAACAAGGCCAAACAGTCGAAGATCGTCGAGCGCGCTCCCGACATGATCCGCTTCGATCTCAAGGTCCGCGTCCTGTGGCCTGAAGACGGCCTCACCGAAGGCACCCTGTGCGTGAAAGACCGAGCCCCCTCGGTGTGGCTCTCGGCCGCCGACATCCGCAAGATCACTCCCGAAGCGGAAGTCGAGTTCTAGCCCCGGCCATGACCCGCAAGATCATACTGCCGCTCGCCGTTTTCGCCCTGTTCGTTGCGATCATCCTGCAGAACAGCAGGCCGGTGATGGTGAACTTCCTGTTCTGGGACGCGGAGGTTCCGCTTGTGGTGCTGCTGATCGGCTGGTCGTTCGCCGGTTTCCTCTGCGGCGCGGTGTTCACCGCGCTGGTGATGCGGGAAAAGAAGCCGAAGCCGCCGCCCTTGCCCTCCGATAGTTAATAACTAAAACTTCGCCGCGTCCGGACCGGAGCCGCCCCTCGGGCGGCCGGGACCGGCAACACCCGCCATACCCGGAGGTTCCCCATGGCCAAGGACAGGACACTCGAAGGCAAAGTTGCCGTCATCACCGGCGGCTCGCGCGGCATCGGCCGCGACATCGCGCTCAAGTTCGCGGGGGCGGGCTGCAACATCGTGGTGGCGGCGAAATCCACCGAATCGACGGAACGGCTGCCGGGGTCCATCTTCTCGGTGGCCGAAGAGATCGAGAAGCTCGGCGTGAAGGCGTTGCCGGTTTCGTGCAACGTCCGGGACCCCGAGTCCGTCGACGCGCTTGCGAAAGCCGCTTACGCGAAGTTCGGGCATGTGGACATCGTCGTGAACAACGCCGGCGCCCTCTGGTGGAAGCCGATGCTCGAAACGGACGTGAAAAAATACAACCTCGTCCACGAGGTGAACTCCCGGGGCACCTATCTGGTCACCCGGGCGTTCCTGCCGGGAATGGTCGCGCAGAAGTGGGGGCACGTCATCATGATGAGCCCGCCCATCGACCTGTCCCATGTGCCGGGACGGATCGCCTACTTCATCTCCAAGTTCGGCATGACGCTGATCGCCCACGGGCTGGCCGGCGAGGTCAGGGACGACAACGTGGCGGCCAATGCGCTGTGGCCGGTGACCATCATCGAGAGCCAGGCGACGATCAATTTCGGCCTGGGCGGCCCCAAGCAGTGGCGCAAAGGGACGATCCTCGCCGACGCCGCCTACGAGATCGTGAAGAAGGAACCCAAATCCTTTACCGGCAACGCGCTCCTCGACGAAGATTTTCTGCGGTCGGTGGGGTACACGGATTTCGACCAGTACAAATGCACTCCGGACGGCGAGCCCCAGCGGATCGTCTGGCTCGGAAAGCCCGCGACGGGGGTCAAAACCAATGCGGCGGGCGTGCCGGTCGGCTGATAACGCACTGTGCTAACTTCCCGAAATCAGAGCGATCTGCCCTCTGATTCGGCAGGGTTCAGGCCCGGGTACGGGAGGCGTACCCGGGTCTTTCAAACGTCATATAACCCGTAAAAATTAAAATAATTCCAGATAGTTAGTTCAGGTATATAATGAGCATTCGTGTTCCCTGGAGGGGGCGAACCCTACCAGACTTAGATTGACTTTGACGCACCGAAATGGTAAAAATGTCGCAGTTAAGCGGCCCTTGTGCATGGCTCTGTAACTTCGATCCAGGGACGCTAACGAATTCTCATCCTTCCGCAGGCGGTCCGGAACTGGCTTAAATAAACGATCTCGGGGGGCGACCCCTCCCGGGTAGGCTCCTCAGGGGGCATTTTTATTTGCCGGGCACGGAACCCTTTTGCAGAAGCCTTGGGGTCCACAAAGAAAGTAGGAGCTATGGGCGAGACGTTCAAAGTGAAGGATCTGGCGGTATACCCGGGACATGGCGTAGGCCAGATTGAGCGCATGGAAGATCGCGAGATCGCCGGAAGCCGCATGCGGTTTTTCATCCTGCGGATTCTCAAGAGCGAAATGACTGTGATGATTCCGGTCGACAACGTGACGACCGTCGGTCTCCGCAAGGTGATCGGCTCGGAGCAGGTCAACCGGGTTTTCAAGATCCTCAAGGAGCGCGAAATCTCGGTCGACACGCAGACCTGGAACCGCCGCTACCGCGAGTACAACGACAAGATCAAGACCGGCTCGGCCTTCCAGATCGCCGAGGTCCTGCGCGACCTCTGCATCATGAAGATCGAGAAGGACCTCTCCTTCGGCGAGCGCAAGATGCTCGACGAGGCCCGCTCCCTGCTCGTGCAGGAACTGGCGCTGGCCAAGAAGAAGGACGAGGCCGACATCACGGCTGAAGTCGACAAGATCCTCGAGAAGACGGCCCAGCGCGCTTCCACCGAAGGTGTGAAGCGCCCCGCCAAGGCGAAGATCCCGATCCAGCAGACCCGCGCGCGCCGCACGGTGCACGTGGCCAACGCCTGATAATCTCAAAGCAGCGGCTTGAACCGCGACTCAAACCGAAGGCGCGGTCCCCAAAAGGACCGCGCTTTTCGTTTGGCCTCTCTTTGCGCGCTTTCAGGGGGCGGCTACTCTCCCGCCAGCCATGAACGTATACGCCGTCATTGTAGCCGGGGGATCCGGAGTCAGGTTCGGGGGGCCGGTCCGCAAGCAGTATTTGGAACTGGGCGGCCGTCCGATACTCCTGCGCTCGCTTGCCCGGATTCTGGAAAGCGCCAACCCTGAAATCGCCGTCGTGACGGCCCCAAAGGCCGACCTCGACCAGGTGCGGGAGATGATCCCGGCGAAGTGGCACGACCGCGTGCGGGTCGTGGCCGGCGGGTCCGAACGCCAGCATTCGGTCCGCCACGGAATCGAATCGCTCAAAGAGGCCCGCGAGAACGACCTGATCCTCATTCACGACGCCGTCCGGCCGCTCGTGTCGGTCGATGCCGTGCGGGCCGCCGTGGAGAAGGCCCGCGAAAGCGGCGCTGCCACCGTGGGCGTGAAGATGCGCGAGACGGTGAAAAAGGTCGGCCCGGCCTCCGACGACATCATCATGGAGACGATCGACCGGGCGCCCTTGTGGTCCGTCCAGACGCCGCAGGTGTTCAAGGCCGACTGGATCCGCAAGGCGCACGAGCGTGCCGCGACCCGGGAGACCCCCGGCACCGACGACTGCCAGCTGCTCGAGTGGATGGGCAGGACCGTCCGGCTCGTGCCGGGCAACGTGGAAAACATCAAGATCACCACGCCGGAGGACCTCGCCATGGCCGAGGCGCTGGTGAAGGGCGGGCTGGCGAAGCTTGCGGAACTGCCCGAATAAGGAACCCTATGCGCATCGGAAACGGCTACGACATTCACCAGCTGAAGGCGGGCCGCCGCTGCGTACTGGGCGGCGTGGAAATCCCCTCCGACGTGGGCCCGGACGGCCACTCCGACGCCGATGTGCTCATCCACGCCATCATGGACGCGCTGCTGGGCGCGGCGAGTATCGGCGACATCGGCCAGCTTTTCCCGAACACCGACGCCCGCTGGAAGGATGTTTCGAGCCTCGTGATGCTCGAAGAGGTCGCCCGCCAGATCCGCGCGAAGGGCTACCGGATCGTGAATATCGACTCGACGCTGATCGCCGAAAAGCCCCGGGTGATGAAATACGCCCAGCAGATGAAAGAGACGATGGCGAAGGTGTGCGGCCTGAAAGCCGACCAGATCGGCATCAAGGCGACGACGAACGAAGGGCTGGGCGCCCTGGGGCGCGCCGAGGGGATCGCCGCCATGGCGGTGGCGCTTCTCGACGAGACGGCCGGCACAGGCGCTAGAGACGGAGCGAAGTAACCCCCGTGGGCCGCCGGCGCGTCAAGAAATATCCCAAGCCCAAACCGGTGAAGGTCCGGGGTTCGATCCGCCGGCAGGAGACCCGGGCCGTCAAGCAGGCGTCGCGCATGTCCGACCTCGCCCGCACGATTGCGACCCGCCACGGCGTCACGATCGACGAGCTGATGGTGCTCTACAAGACGAGCAAGCGGACGATCTACCGCGACCTCGAGGCGCTGGAAGCGCAGGGTTATCCGCTGATCCGCGAGCAGAAGGGACTCCACCAGACGGCGATCCGCATGCGGCCCGGTTTCACGAACCTGCCGCAGGTGACGCTCGGGCTCGCCGAAATCGTGTCGCTCTACGTGATCCGGTCGCAGATCCATTTTCTCTCGGGGACGAACTTTCAGGCCGACATGGACCGCCTCTTCGACCGCCTCGAGAAAGGGCTGCCGGAAAAGGACCAGAAGCAGCTCCGGTCGATCGGGCGCAAGTTCTTTCCCCGGCCGGAAGCGCCCAAATCCTACGAAGCGAAGATCGACCTGATCGACGACCTGATCGACGCGCTGATCCGGCAGCACAAGGTGGACCTCGAGTACAGGCCGCCGGCCGGAAAGACGGCGAACACCCGGCACCGGGTGCGGCCCTATACCCTGCTCACCTACCAGGAAGGGCTCTATCTCATCGGGTTTTCCGAAACTGCCGGCGGCATCCGGACCTTCGCGGTGGACCGGATGGTGGACCTGCAGCCCCTGCGGACCTCGCTGTTCGACTACCCGGAGGAGTTCACGCCGTCGGAATATCTTGCCGACAGTTTCGGTATCATCCGGGGCGAGCCGGTTAAAATCCGCATCCGGTTCAGCCCCGGGGTCGCCACCTTTATCGCGGAGCGCCGCTTTCATCCCGGCCAGAAGATCACCCGGCATGCCGACGGGTCGCTGACCCTCGAGATGCGGGTGGCCGTTTCACCGGAACTCGTCACGCTGCTGCTTGGCTACGGCCCGGATGCGAAGGTGCTGGAGCCGGAATCGCTGGCGGCCACAGTCGCCGACCGGCAGAGGCAGGCCGCGAAACAGTACTCCTGATTGCCGGGTGATTGCCGGGTGATTGCCGGGCGGCCCCCGGAACAGATAAGGTGCGACCACTTCGATGTCCGAACCTGTCATAGACATCCAGAATCTCAAGACCTGGTTCCCCGTCCGGGGCGGCGTGTTTTCGTCCGTCAAGGGCTGGGTGAAGGCGGTCGACGGCGTGAACCTCACCGTCGGCAAGGGTGAGACCGTGGGCCTCGTCGGCGAGTCGGGCTGCGGAAAGTCCACGCTCGGCCGCTCGCTCGTGCGGCTCGTGAAACCGGTCGAAGGGGATATCTACTTCAAGGGAAAGAACCTCGCGCAAATCGACGAGCACGAGATGCGTCCGCTGCGCCGTCACATCCAGATGATCTTCCAGGACCCCTATGCGAGTCTCAATCCGCGCATGACGGTGGAAGAGATCGTCGGCGAGCCGCTGGAAGTGCACGGCCTCGTGGCGACAAAAGCCGAACGCAAGGAAAAGGTCCGCGAACTGCTGGATCTCGTGGGTCTCAGGGCCGACGCCATGCAGCGTTATCCGCACGAATTCTCCGGCGGCCAGCGCCAGCGCGTGGGGATCGCCCGCGCCGTGGCCGTCTCGCCCGAATTTATCGTCTGCGACGAACCGGTCTCCGCGCTCGACGTCAGCATCCAGGCGCAGGTCGTGAACCTGCTGATGGACCTGCAGGAGCGGCTGGGCCTCTCGTACCTGTTTATCGCCCATGACTTAAGGATCGTGGAGTTCATATCCGGCCGAGTGGCGGTGATGTACCTGGGCCGGATCGTGGAGAGTTCCCCCGCCGACGCGCTGGTGAAGAAACAGTACCACCCGTATTCGGAAGCGCTGCTGTCGGCGGTGCCGCCGCCCGATCCCACGCGCTCGCGCAACCGCATAGTGCTCAAGGGCGACGTGCCGTCGCCGATCGATCCGCCGTCAGGGTGCGCCTTTCACCCCCGCTGCCAGTATGCCAGGGACCGGTGCCGCGCGGAGATCCCCGAACTGCGGGAGGTCGAGCCGGGCCGCCAGAGCGCCTGCCATTTCGCCGAGGAAATATATGCCCGCAATGGAAAATAGCCGTCCCGACCGCTCTCCCGACCGTTCAGCCGCGACTTCACTCGCCCGCTGGTTTCTGGTGTTTATGGTCGCGGCCGCCGCCGTGACCGCCCCCGCCTGTTCCGAGAGCGGAAAGAAGAAGCGGGGTGGCGCCGAAAGCTACCAGGTCGACAAGGCCCAGCTCTCGGTGAAACCCGGTACGGTTATCGATATCGACCTCGCCAGAACCGAGGAGGCCCGCACCCGCGCCCCGGGCGACCAGTTTGCCTTGTGCGAGACGTGCGGACTCATGCTGGCCTACGGCGCAGATGTGAACGGCCGGTTTTCCACCGAAGGCATGAAGATGGATGTAGACGCGGTGTGGATGAACCACTTTACCGTGATCGGCATCGCCACCGACCTTAAAGCCCCCACGGGCGGCCAGCCGGTATCGACGAGTCTCTCGCCGGGCAAGGCGACCGAACTTTTATTGCTGCCGGCCGGCGGTGTCGCGCGGCTGGGAATCACGCAGGGAATGAACCTGCAGCTGATGAAGAGCTGACCCAGCCCTTATTCGGCCTTACCCGGAATAAATCTCCAGATACCGGTCCATGCAGCCGGTAAACCGCTGCGCGCGCCGGCGCGCTTTGGCTGGCAGTTCGTGGCGCAGCTTTTCGTCCGTGAAAATACTTGTCAGCGCGTTCACGATCCCGGCGGAACTGCGCGGGTCGATGAGAATCGCGCCGTCTGAGCCGGTCACTTCCTCATGCGCGCCGCTGCGGGTGGCAACGGTGGGCTTGCCCGCCGACAGCGATTCCAGCAGCGACAGGTTGAACGGCTCCGCCCAGACGCTGGCGCAGACGACCGCCTGCACCTGGCGGAGCAGATCCAGGTAGCGGTCCCGGGGGAGCGCCCCGTGGTCGATGACGTGCTTGGACAGGCCGTAGCTGTCGATCCGCTGCCGTTCGTCCGACAGCCGCGACCGGCCGGCGCAGTGGAGCTTGAGTTCCGGGAACTGCGGGAGCAGGCGTTTTATCGCCTGCAGGCAGAAGTCGAATCCCTTCTCCACGTCCTTGCGCCCCGCGAACAGCACCGAGAACGGCTTGCCCTCGGGGGAGGGCGGCCCTGCCAGCAGTTCCGGGTCGGCGTCCCAGTAGACGACGTCGGTGACGTCCAGTTTCTGGCGGTAGAGCGTGCGTTGCGCCTCGCTGATCGCCACCAGCCGGATACCGGAGAGATTTTTGCGGATACGGTCGTGGTCGTAGTGGGCGAGTTTCGGAAGTGCCGCGCAGCGGTCGCACCACTCAAGGTCGTTGCAGACGTTGAGATCGGGCCGCAGCATCAGGGTGTTCGGGCAGATGAACCGGTAGTCGTGGAGCGTCCAGACGAGCTTTTTTATGCCTTCCTTGCGGGCGGCCCGGGCGGCCGACCAGCCCATGGCGAGTGTGTTGTGCAGGTGCACCACGTCGGGGCGGAACTCCTGGATGAGCTTGCGCGAGCGCTTCACGCGGTCGTCGGGGCTCACGGTTCCGCGCTCGCCGGTGTCGAGGCGGGTGGCGAGTTTTGTGGTGTGTCCGCGCTTTTCCAGTTCCGTGCGCAGGTAGCCGACGGCGCTTTCCGCGCCCGCGTAGACGTCGAAGTCGTTGAAAAACAGGACTCTCAGGCGAGGTAGCTCCGCAGGCGCTTCAGGTTCTTGGCGTAGTCCTCGCCCGGGGTTTCGAGCACGCCGATGGTGTGTTTCCAGCGGGGATCATTCACCAGGCACTTGAATGCCGTCGCCCCGATGAATCCCTCGGCGATCTCCTCGTGCCGGTCCACGCGGGAGCCCAGTTCCTTCTTGGAGTCGTTGATGTGGAACCCCTTCACCCACTTGGTGCCGACGACCTTGTCGAACTCCTTCATGGTCGACTCGTAACCCTCGGCGGTGCGGATGTCGTACCCGGCGGCGAAGATGTGGCAGGTATCGACGCAGACGCCGACGCGTTTCTTGTTCTGGATACCGTCGATCAGCGCGGCGATCTGCTCGAACTTGTAGCCCATGCAGGTACCCTGTCCGGCGGTGGTCTCGATGGTGATGACGGTCGGGCAGTCGGGAGAGCGGTCGATACAGTCGTTGTAGGCGCCGATGAGTGTCTGGATCGCTTTTTCTTCCCCGGAACCCACATGGGAGCCCGGGTGGGTGACCAGATAGGGCACGCCGATCTGTGCGCACCGTTCGAGTTCTTCCACAAACGCCTTCTTGGCCTTTTCCAGTTTTTCAGGGTCCGGCGAGGCGAGGTTGATCAGATACGAGTCGTGGACCATCACGTTCGAAAGCGGGATCCCGTACTGCTTGCTGGCGCTCTTGAACGCCTCGATCTGCTCATCAGTAAAGGGCTTGGACGACCACTGCCGTTCGCTCTTGGTGAAGATCTGGAGGGCCTCGCAGCCGTCCGCCTTGCCCCGTTCGAAGGCATTGTGGAGTCCGCCGCTGATCGATTCGTGTGCGCCGAGAATCATGGGCTGGAGCGTAGCCGTTTTGGGCCGGGGTCCAAAAGGGATTGCCTCTTGGTGATAGGTTGCTTGAAGTCAGGGGAGCGGCTGGGGGTACGGTTTCCGGAGCCCCTGCAGAACAGACTCCGGGCAACCGGCCGCTTTAGCGGTGTTTGACCATGGGGCTCTGGAAACCGTACCCCCAGCCGCTCCCCCGGATGCACCACTACTCTGCAGGTTCCGTCACAAACCGGTCACACCCTGTTTCCCTGATATTTCCGCCGGAATCGTATAAGGTTCCGGCGGGGTAGCGGGCGGAGAGCTGATCGAGAGACATTCACTTGGGTTCCAGCACTGACATATTTCTGGTCCGCCACGGCGTCGCTATCGACGGCAACGCGGGCCTGGGCGACGAACACCGTTACCTGACCGCCAAGGGGCGCAAGATCTTCACGCAACTGGCCGAAGAGTTGCGTAGCGAGGGTATCCGGTTCGACCTGATCGTGGCGAGCCCGCTCGTGCGCACCGTCCAGACGGCGGAAATTCTGGCCGCCTTCACCAAATACAAGGGCGACGTCGTGGCGGCGACCGCGTTCGCCCCCGGCGGGCGGGCGATGGAATATCTGCTCCGCACGGCCGCCGCGCACGAGGGCGAAAAAATCGCCTTCGTCGGCCACGAACCCCGCATGGGCCAGCTCGCCGGCCAGCTGCTCGACCGGCCGCCGCTGCCGTTCAAGAAAGGCCAGATCATGCGGATCGATTTCGAGAGCCGCGTGGAGCCCGGCGTGGCGGGCAAGTTCCGCTGGGCGCTGCTGCCGTCGGGCGACCGGATCGGGTCGATGAAGGATCTGGACGAGTCGTAAGGCGCAGCCGTTCGTGGTGAGCCTGTCGAACCACAACGGCCGTTCGGCCCTTCGACAGGCTCCGGGCGAACGGTAAACCCGGAGGGCAGGGGTTAGTTCCCGACCTCTCGCCGATCCGCTAAACTCCCCGCAAATGAGATCAAACCCCAAATGGCGCTTCGCCTTCGTGGCGGCCGCATTCGCATTCATGGCTCTGTCCCTGCCGGGAATGGCACAAGCCGGCGAGGGCAATTTCTCCCTCTATCCCCGGATCGGGATCGTCTTTCCGTCCCAGGACCCGGCCAATGGTTTCAAATCGAGTTCCGGATTCCAGCTGGGCGTCATGGGGCTCTACGGGGTGAACCGGTGGCTCAGTTTCGGGGGGATGGTGGAGTGGGAGCGCACCGGCATCTCGAACAACTGGCTTACCTATCCCGACTACACGAGCATCGGTCATTTCCACACTGTCTCGATGCTCCCGGTGGTGGAGTTCCGCTACCGCGACGACGAGCTGTCCGTGTCGCCGTATCTGATCACCGGCCTGGGCGTGAACCTGAACTTCCTGGAGCGGTCGTCCGCGCTGGCAGCCACCGGAACGACCGCGTCTTTTGATCCCACGTTCGCGTACCGGGTCGCCGGCGGGGTGGACATCTACGCCAGCAAGCACGTGGGCTTCCGCCTGGAACTGGGCTGGAAACTCAACAAGGGGAAAGTCACCGTCAAAAGCCCGCTCCTTCCGGGACCGGCGCCCCTGAAAGCCGACTTCGACGCCAGCGCCGTCACCGCGAGCGTGGGGATCCTGCTGGGGGTGTGAGGGCCCCTATTTCCTTAACCCCTCCCCCAACTGGTTAAACCACTTGACCAGTTGGGCCGGACGCGGTAGTTTCGGCCCGACAGCCACAATTGCGGTTTACGGCTGTGCGGGGTGGGTAAATGGCGGCGGTTCCCCTCAAATCTGAAGATACGGGCGTTCTGGACTCGGCTGCGCGCAAGGCCGCGCTCGCGGGTCAGGCGCCGGGCGCCGTCGGTGGTGATCCCAACGGCGGCCACCCGGGGCTCGTGCCGCCGGACTACCGGATCCAGTATTTGAGCGGCGGCAGCCAGCGTGTCGTGAAGGCGCTGGTCAGGGGCCTCATCCCCCGCAAGGTGAAGTTTCAGTTCGATTCGGCTTTCGAGCTCACCGGTTTCGTGGACCGGTTCGTCGGCTTTCTGCCGAAACTCGTCGCGCTCGTGTTCCCCATCGGCCTGATGCTCATCAACTGGTCAGGACTATTTACGGGCGGCAAGCCGCTCACGATGATGTCGGCCGAAGAGGCCGAAAAGCACCTGCACCGGCTCGGCGGCAGTTCCGTCTACGCGATTCGCGAGGCGGTGAAGGGACTCCGGTCGCTCATCCAGATGGGCTTCTACGCGCACCCGGAAGTGCGGGCGTATCTCCATTACTATCCGCAGGAGTGGGTGGACCAGAAAGTCGCCGAGCGCGTGACCAAGTGGGGCCTGCGCGTGCCCGACCTGCTCGACATCGCCGGTCAGCCGGGCGGCCCTGAAGGGGTCACGATCCGGGGCGCCTACACCGAACAGTTGAAACCCGACGCCGCCCGGGTCGATTTCCGCGACGCCTACACCCGCGCGAGCCCGGCGGAGATTGCCGCCGCCGAGCGCGCCGCTGAAACCGCCGCCGCACGCCTGAAGGCGCAGGAGACCGCCGCCCCGTTAACGGTGCGGGGGGAGGGATAGCAAAATGCCCGGACGCCTGCTGCAGGGAAAAGATATCGGCGGAGCGATCGAGATCGACGCGGACGTGGCGATCGTGGGCTCGGGCGCCGGCGGCGCGACGATGGCGTCGGAGCTGTCGGAGGCCGGTCTCAAGGTCGTCGTCCTGGAAGAGGGCGGCTACTACGAGACGAAAGAGATCAACGCCAACGCCGCCGACATGATCCAGAAGTTCTACCGCGACGCCGGCACCTCCATCATCATGGGCAAGCCGAACGTGATCTTCGCCGAAGGACGCTGCGTGGGCGGCAGTACCGTCATCAACGGCGGCATGAGCTGGCGGACGCCGGAACGGGTCTTGAAACGCTGGTTCCTCGAGATGGGCCTCGACGGCTTTTCGCCGCGCGACACCGCACGCTGGTTCGAGAAGGTCGAAAAGAATATCAACGTCGCCCGCCAGGACCCTGAAACCGTCAGCGCGCACGACATGGCGCTCAAGCGCGGCGCCGACAAGATGGGCTACAAGACGGAGTGGAACCTGCGCAACCAGCTCCACTGCGCCGGGACCAACAACTGCGCCTTCGGCTGCCCCTCGGGCGGCAAGCAGTCGATGCTCGTGTCGTACCTGCCCAAAGCCATGACCCGGGGCGCGACGATCATCTCCGACACCAAAATTGATAAAGTCGTGATCGAGAACGGCCGCGCCGTCGGCTTCGACGGGACGACCATCGACCGCCGCACGCACAAGCCAATTCACAAGGTCAAAGTCCGCGCCCCCGTCTCGGTGCTCGCCGCCGGAGCTACGCAGACGCCGGTACTCTTGCAGCGGCAGGGGATCTGCAACTCGTCCGGGCAGGTGGGCCTCAACTTCACCTGCCACCCGAACGGCAAGGTGGTCGCCGTCATGGACCGCGACATCTACGGCTGGAAGGGCGTCCACCAGGCGGTGCAGGTGCACGAGTTCCTGAATGAAGGGCTCATCTTCGCGGCGGTGTTCGTTCCGCCCGCGCTGCTGGCGATGAGCATGCCGTTTACCGGCGACCAGATGCTCGAGTTCATGCAGAACGTGAACCGCATGGTGATCTCGGGCTTCCTCGTGGAAGACACCACGACGGGCCAGATCAAGCCGGGCCCGATGGGTTCCACCATGATGACCTACCAGATCGATCCGGTGGGCTTTGAAAGAGTCCTGCGCGGCATGGCGCTCCTCAGCGAGATGCTGTTCGCCTCCGGCGCCAAACGGGTTTACCTGCCCATTCATGGCCTCTCGCAGATCGATTCGCCGGATGAGATCCACAAGATCTACCGGTACCAGATCAAGCCCACCGACGTGGAGCTGCTCACGGTCCACGCCATGAGTTCGTGCCGCATGTCGTCCGATCCGCGCTGGGGTGTGGTGAAACCCAGCGGCGAAACCTGGGACGTGAAAAATCTCTACATCGCCGACGGCTCCATCGTGCCGACGCCGATCGGCCTCAATCCGCAGGAGACGATCATGATGCTCGCCACGAGGCAGGCCGAAATAATCGCCAACGACTGGGCGAAACTCCGGAGAGCCGCGTGATCTTCGAGTTCGACCACGAGTTCGACCTCCCGCGCGACGAGCAGGAGTTCGGCTTCGCCTGCGAGGAGCACGAGCGCGCACTCGACCGCGCCCACAACTTTGGCGGCCGCCAGATCCGTGAATGGCGGGACGACGGCAAGGCGTTCCACCGGGTGTTTCACTATTCGGCCGACATGGCGGTGCCGCCGTGGCTCCAGAAGATCATCGGCAGCAAGATCGGCCGTTCGCGCCAGACGATGTGGTACGACCGGACGACGCATAAGGGCGGCTACGACATCGTGACGGACCCCCTGGGCGACCGGTTCATCTACCAGAGCCGGTTCGAGATCGTCCCGCGCGGCACTAACAAAAGCGCCCGCGTCTCGCGCCTTGAAATCTCCGTGAAGCTGCCGATCCCGGGCCTGCGCGGCATGGCCGAGAAGAAGATCGTCGAGGAGATCAAGCAGCGCGCGCCGCTCGAGTTCGACGCGTCGAGGCGGTTCTACCGGGAGGCCTGGCCGAGAATCAGGCACGAAGTGATGGCCCGCTGGCCGGAGCAGGTGATCCTGACGCCGGGCGGGGACGTCGAACACCTGAAAATCGCGGAGGCGGTCTGATGCTGCTCCTGAGAGGTCTCAAGAAACATTTCGCGCGGGTGCGTGCCAAGCGGAACATGGCGGTGGGCACCGTGCTGCTCACGGTCTATCTCTACCCCGGCCAGCGCAAGTTCTACCGCGAGAATCTGGCGCAGTATATCGATCCGCTGATTCCGTCCGAGCGGCTGCGCCGCCTGGCTCCGGAGCTGTACCAGAACCTCGCCGCCTATACGCTGCTGTTCGTGATCCCGCAGACGTTTAACGTCGCCGTGAACTGGCAGACCCCGTGCGCCGTGCGGAGCCGCATCGGCCGGTGGTGGTTCGGCATTCCGATCATGGGGATCGGCATTCCGCTCGTGGCGCTCGCCGCGTGGTCCGGCGCCCGTGACGAGGGAATCCGGGGCGAATATCCGCTGCCGCCGTCGGCCGCGGCTGACACGGGCGACTTCATCGTCTGGGAACTGTCCGAGGCCCTTTATTATACGGCGTGGGAGAGCTTCTTCCGCGGGTTCCTCGAAGCCCCGGTGGAAGAGGCCTACGGCAAGGACGTCGCCATGTGGTTCCAGACCATGGCGTCCACACTCGCCCATATCGGCAAACCGGCGGCCGAAACCTTCTCGGCCATCCCCGGCGGGCTGATGTTCTCCTGGGTCGCCCGGACGACCAACTCGTGGATCTATCCGATGCTGCTCCACTACGAACTCGGTATTCTGACCGACTACTTTTCGGCGAAGAACAAGAAGGCCTGAACAGGCCCTGAACAGGTAAGGCAGTATGAAAGCGCTCGTCACCGGCGGGGCCGGATTCATCGGCAGCCATCTGGTCCGCTCGCTGCTCTCGCACGGAATAGACGTCCGCGTGTTCGACCTGCCTAAAGCGAACCGCGATAATCTGCACGGGCTCCACATCGACTACGTGGGCGGGGATCTCACGAAACCGGCCGACGTCGAGGCCGCCTGCGACGGCATGGACCTGGTGTTCCATCTGGCAGCCGTGGTGATCGACTGGGGCGAATGGAGCGCGTTCGAGCGGGTGAACGTGGGCGGCACAAAGAACGTGCTCGGTGCCGCCAAGATTGCTGGCGTAAGCCGCGTCGTGTTCATGAGCTCGCTGGCCGTGCATCCCTACACCGGCTGGCGCGGCGCGGACGAAAATACGCCGCGCGCCCACGGCGGCAACCCCTACAGCAGATCCAAGATTCTTGCCGAAGATGCCTGCACGGAGGCGGCCCGAGGCGGGCTCGGGGTCACGATCGTCCGGCCGGGCGTGTTCCCGTTCGGAGAACGGGACCGCACGTCGTTCGTGCCGCTCGCCGATGCGCTGCTTAAAGGCTTCTACGTCCATATTGACCACGGAAAGTCGCTGATCACGACTTCGTACGCCGGCAACCTCACCGAAGGCATGGTGAAGGCGGCGCTCTCGGACCGGGCGCGCGGCGAGACGTACATATTGGGCGACACGGAACCGGTGAGCTGGCGCGACCTGATGGAACGGATCGCGATCCGTCTGGGTGCGAAGGTCCCGACGATGTCGATCCCCGGTCCGGTCTCGGGTCAGGCGGCCAAAATCTTTGAATGGGCGTGGCCGAAACTCGGCCTCAAGGGCGCGCCGCTCATTACTACCTACCGGGCGAGCGTCCCGCGCCACGATCTCTATTTCTCGTCGCGCAAGGCGATAAGCCACTTCGGCTACCGGCTGGAACTGGGCCTCAACGAGGCACTGGACCGCACCGTCGGCTGGTGGCGGACGATCTGATACTCACCCCGCACCTTCGGTACGACCCTCTCTGCCATGCAGAGAGGGTAATCCTTGGCTAACCGGGATAACTGAACTTCCCCCTCTCTACATTTGTAGAGAGGGGTGGCGCATCAGCGCCGGGGTGAGTTACTTCGGCTTCGCGCCGATGGCCGCCGGCGGCCCCAGCACGCTCGTCACCGACGGACGCGACAGGTATTTGTTGGCGACCCGGGCGAGGTCGTCGGACGTCACCGTCAGGATTTTCTTCGGGAACTCGTCGTCGTACTGCCAGCCGAACCCGGCCATCTCGTAGAACGCCAGGTAGAACGTCTGATCCATATTCATCTCGTGGGCGAGATGGAACTTGCCCGCGAACTTGTTCCGGGCGAACTCGGTCTCCGCCGCCGGTATCGGTTCCTTCTTCAGCCGCTCCACCTGCTCGTCGAACCCCTTGATCACGGCGTCCGTGTTCTTGGGATCGGTGGCGATGTAGAGCATGAACCCGGTGGGATCGAGCCCGTGCTGGAAATTGGCGAAAGTGGTGTAGGCGAGCCCGCGCTTGTCGCGCAGCTCCGTGAAAAGCCGTGACGAGAGCCCCTGCCCGAGCAGCGATGCCAGCACCTTGAGCGGCACGTAGTCCGGGTGCATGACCGGCACCGCCACATAGGCGCGCAGGACGTGCGTCTGCTCGGTGGGACGCGCCGTCTTGATGACGAGGTCCTGCCTGGGCGGCAGCACCGGCTTGCGGGCGGCTTTCAGCAGCTTCTGGTACCCTTCGCCGGCTCCGGCACGGGCCACCGAGAACGTCTCCTCGAAACGGTTCTTCAGCGCGTCGGCGTCGACGTTGCCGACCACCGCCACCACCATGGCGTCCGGGTTCACCTGCGCCTGGTAGAAATCGATCACGTCCTTGCGCGTGACCTTCGGCAGTTCCTTCTCGATCCGTTCGCCCGCGTCCCCGTAGCCGTGGTCGGGGTAAAGCGCCATCACGAGCTTTTCGCGGACGTACGCTTCGGGGTGGTCGCGGCTGCTGGCGATCGCCTTCAGCGTCAGCGTGCGCTCGCGGTCCAGGTCTTCCTGCGTCAGCATGGGCCGGTAGATGACGTCTCCCAGCAGCGAAAGCAGGCGGTCCAGGTCCGGCCCGGTTCCGCGGGCCGTGATTTCCAGATAGTCCGGCTCCGCGCCGGCCCTGATTTCGAGGCCGTTCTCCTCGACGTAGTCGGCGAACTCTTCCTCGTTGCGGGAGCCGGCGCCCTTGGTGAGCAGCCGGGCGAGCAGGTCGGCCAGCCCCGCCTGCGGCTGCAGCCGGTCGCCGCCCTTGAACAGGACCCGGATCGCCAGCACGTCATTGGACGGGTTCGAGCGCACGATGAGCGTACCGCCCTGCTTGAGGCGGAACTCTTTCGTCTCGAACGTCGCGGCCTTTTGCACAGCCGGTTTGGCCGGTTCAGCGGCGCCGTTTCCGTTGCCATTATTGTTGCCGTTACTTTCGGCGGCTTTGGGCGTGGCTGTCCTGGCGGGCGACGCCGGCAGGATGTTCGCCACATCGAAGGAGTCGGGCAGCACGCGGGTGACGAGCGTCCGCTCGGGCCTGAGGTATTCAGAGGCCGTCTGCCGCACGTGTTCGGCCGTCATGCGCTCCAGCGCCGGGAGGTAGTCATAGTAGTAGTCGACCGAGGCGACGGTCGCGTACCAGCCGAGCAGGAACGACATGCCGGCGGAGGATTCGCCCTGGTAGATGAATTCGCGCCGGGCCTGCTCGCCGACTTTCCGCAGCTCGGTGGCGGTGACCGGCTCGGCCCCGAGCCGCGCCACTTCTTCCTTGATCGCGGCTTCCACCTGTGCGGCGTGCTCCGGGTCGCACACGGCGACAATGGCGAACATGCCGTCGTCGCGCTGGTTGTTCGAGAAGCTCATCACGTTCTGGGCGAGCTGTTCGCGCTGGACGAGCCGCTGGAACAGCCGTGACGACGCGCCCTGGCCGAGCACCACCGAGGCGGCGTCGAGCGCCACCGAATCGTCGAGATTGCTCACCGCCGGGCCGCGCCAGGCGACCGCCACATAGGCCTTCTGCAGGCTCATGCGGACGTCCTCGCGCCGCTCGCCCGTGGGCCACGGCTCGGGCTCGGACGCAAACGGCTGGGCGCCGCCCTTCCTGCCCGTGAGGAAATATTTCGCGACCAGGTCTTTCGCCTGCACCGGGTCCACACCGCCCGCGACGACCGTGATCATGTTTTTAAGTGCGTAGTGGCTTTCGTAGTAGTTCACGATCTTTTCGCGCGGGACCGTGTCGATGTTGGTGGCCGGGCCAAGCGTGTCCAGCCGGTAGGGGTGCACGCGGTAGGCGAGGTTGTTCAGCGACAGGAACAGCTTGCGCATCGGGCTGTCGTTGGCGCGGTTGATCTCCTCGATCACGACCTTGCGCTCGTGATTGAGCTCCTGCTCCGGAAGCGTCGCGTGCTGCATCATGTCGGCGTGGATCTCGAGCATCTTCTCGAAGTCGGCCGCCTGCGCCGTGACGTGGTAGTTCGTGAAGTCGTCGGACGTGGAGGCGTTGATGTCGCTGCCCGCGCCCTCGAAGGAGGCGTCCAGCACGCGGGGGCCGTATTTCTCGGTGCCCTTGAACAGCAGGTGTTCCAGGAAATGGGATACGCCGTTGATCGACTCGTCCTCGTCCGCCGAGCCCACGCGCACCCAGGTGTTGATCGTGACGTTCGGGTTGCCGGGGATCGGCCGAACGATGATCGTCTGTCCGGTGGGCAGCACCCACAGGCGCGTGCCGTCGGGCCAGGTTTTCTCCTGGCCCGCGGGGGCGGGATTCACTTTCGTGACGACCGGCGCCCTGGCGGCCGGTCTGCTGTTTTCCTTGGACGCGCACGACCAGAAAGCCAATGCGGCGGTTGCGGTAATGCCGGCGGTCAGCGCGGCGGAAAAGACTGCGGACAGGGACGTGCGGGACTTCGTCATCGTAAAAACACTCCGGGACAGGTTTCTGGAACGGCCAAGACTACCTGCCGTTATGGGGGGAACAAGGGTGCCGGGAGCTTGCCGCAAATTTCTTAAACGGAGATGAAAGCCCATATTACGCGTCTTGTCCTGTCCGCCGAACTTGGGTAATTACCGGGGGAATGACGCATGCGTCAGTAAACGTTCGGACCCCCGCCGCCCGGGCGGGGCGGAACCCCGGAGGATTTCACCCGTGACCGCTACGAAACAGACCAACAGCCGCCTGCATCACGTCGCCTATGCCTGCAAGGACGTGGAAGCCACCTACCAGTTTTACAACAACAAGCTGGGCTTCAAGCTGGTTCACGTCGAGAACCACCACCACCAGAAGGGCTGGTTCCGCCACTTCTTCTTCGATCTCGGCAACGGCGAATGTATCGCCTTTTTCGACATCCACGGGGTCGGCGAGAAGTCCGACTTCCGCACCGATATTTCCGTGGGTCTGGGCATGCCGGTGTGGGTAAACCATATCGCTTTCCACATCGAAGACCTCGACGCGTTCGAGGCGAAAAAGAAGGAACTGATAGCGGCCGGGATCCAGAGAATCTTCGAGACCGACCACGGCACCTTCAAGTCGCTCTATTTCCTCGACCCCAATGGCATCATGCTGGAGTTCTGCGTCACGGCGAAGAAGGAAGAGTTCGCCCAGACTCCGGAGGAGGCCTACCGCCTGCTCACGCAGTCGCCTGAACAGTTCGACCGCAAGGACGGCAAGGACATCACCAAGCTCCTCAATTGATTCCAGTCGGATAAACGATTTTCCTGAAGCTGTCTGGCCCGGGTGGTCTGGGTCCCTTTTCCCTGATCCCCTGCAGGACAGGCTCCGGGCAACCGGCCGCTTAAGCGGTGTTTAACCCTGGGGATCAGGGAAAAGGGACCCAGACCACCCGGGCTCTTGAATGCTAGGAGCAGTCGTTATCCGAATCGCCTCCATCAACCGGTCCGGAGTCCGCGAACTCACCTTTCAGGGTCAACCGGTGAAAACCGGCATCTTCAAGGAGCCCGTCGCGGGAGAGGTGCGCATCGGAAGGCTGGGCCTCTACGGCGACGTGCAGGTGGACAAGCGGTACCACGGCGGCCCGGACCGGGCGGTCTATGTCTACAGCGCCGATCACTACCCGGTATGGGAGAAGGAACTGGGCCGCAGCGGCTTCACCCACGGCCTGTTCGGCGAGAACCTCACCGTCGAAGGTCTCACCGAAGAAACGATGTGCGTGGGCGATATTTTCCGGTGCGGCACGGCGCTCATCCAGGCGACCGAACCCCGCCAGCCCTGTTACAAGATGGCAACCAAAATCGGTATACCGTCGTTTCCCAAAACCATGACCGCCAGCGGGAGGCTCGGCTGCTACTTCCGGGTGGTCGAGGAAGGCACGGCGGAGGCCGGCCAGCCCTTTAATCTGGCCGACCCGGATCCTTCACAGGTGAAGCTTTCGGAGCTGATCCGGCTCCTGTTCCATGAGGTCCGCGAGTCGGACGTGGAGTTCATGGACCGGATTGCAGAAATAAGGGGGCTCTCCGACGGTCTGCGGCACATGATATCCAGACGGTTCGGGGTCGAGTAACTCTAGTAATATCAGCCATTTAGCGAACTTGACACACCGCTCCCCATTCGATACCCTTGGCCGACTGACTGTTCAGTTAGTCAGCGAAACGGAACCGGGTTTCGCCCCTCTCCACTGGTCCAACGGCAACGGATGCCGGGATGGGGCGAAGATCACAGGTTCCGCAACCGTACAGGGATAGTCTTCTGAAGCTATGAATAGTGAACCTGGTATTAGCCTGCCGCCCAATGTCGATTGGGGCTCCCGGCCGGGCGTTTCGAACAGCAAGTGGAACCAGACGCGGCGTCCCCGCGCCCCCCGTCACGAGGTGGAAGAACGCCTGGGCGGGGCCATCAAGGACGCGCAGGACTACCTGCTCGGGATCCAGAGCCAGAAGGACGGTTACTGGTGGGCCGAACTCGAGGCCAACCCGACGATCAACTCCGAGTTCATTTACCTCATGCACATGCTCGACCGGCACGACCCGGTTCTGGAGAAGAAGGCCTGCGCCGACATCCTGCGTCTGCAGAACGAGGACGGCGGCTGGTCGATCTACAAGGGCGCACCCTCCGAACTCTCCGCCACGGTCGAATGTTACGTGGCGCTGAAGCTGGCCGGCCACGACGTGAAGGCACCCCACATGGTGAAGGCGCGCGAGAAGGCGCTCTCCATGGGCGGCGTGACGAAATCCCGCGTCTTCACGCGGATGCACTTCGCGCTGATGGGCCTCTATGACTACGCGGGCACCCCGTCGGTACCGGCGTGGTTCATGCTCTTCCCCAACTGGTTCCCGTTCAACATCTACGAGATGAGCTCCTGGGCGCGCAGCTGCGTCGTCCCGATCATGATGCTCTGGCACTACAAGCCGGTGATGAAGCCCAAGCGCGACATCACCATCGACGAACTGTATACCGAAGGCGGCCCGGACAAGGCGTCGCACGCGATGGCGTTCGACAAATCGAAGCTCGTCTCGTGGAAGAACTTCTTCATCGTCATCGACATGGTCCTGAAACTCTTCGAGAAGATCGACTTCGTCCCGTTCCGGGAAAAGGCGCTGAAGGCGTGCGAGAAGTGGATCCTGTCCAGACAGGACGAGGAAGGCGACTGGGGCGGAATCATCCCGGCCATGGCCTACTCGCTGCTGGCGCTGAAGGCCCACGGCTATGCCAACAACGACCCGGTCACCCGTAACGGCTGGCGCGCCCTGTGCCGGTTCGGCATCGAGACCGACCAGTCGTTCCGGCTCCAGAGCTGCGTTTCCCCGGTGTGGGACACGGCGCTCGCGGCTTGGGCGCTTCGCGAATCCGGTTTCCGGCAGGATCACCCGCAGCTCCAGAAGACCTCGAACTGGCTGGTCTCCAAGGAGATCAAGGCCTACGGCGACTGGTCGGTGAAAAATACCGCCGGACGTCCGGGCGGCTGGTCGTTTGAGTTCGCCAACCGCTACTACCCCGACTGCGACGATACCGCCGCGGTGCTGATGGGCATGCAGCACATCCGCATGGAGACGGCGCAGGCGGAAGACGACAAGAACGGCACCATGGACCGCGCGATCGGCTGGCTGCTCTCGATGCAGTGCAAGGACGGCGGCTGGGGCGCGTTCGACATGGACAACGACCGGCGGCTGCTGAACGAAATCCCGTTCGC
This sequence comes from uncultured bacterium, assembly GCA_964565925.1. Lineage (GTDB taxonomy): Bacteria > JAGRBM01 > JAGRBM01 > JAGRBM01 > JAHCIT01 > CAZMGV01. Next base: position 55,233 of record CAZMGV010000012.1, on the reverse strand, counting down.
GGATCTGAAAGCCATGCTCGATCCGAACACCCCGGACCTCACGGGCCGGGTGGTCGAGATGCTGGGCTCCTTCGGGCGCGATCTGTCGGACCCGCATGTGCGCAAGGCCGTGAAGTATCTCAAGAAGTCGCAGGAAAAAGACGGCAGCTGGTTCGGCCGCTGGGGCGTGAACTATATCTACGGAACCTGGGCCGTGCTCTGCGGCCTGGAGAGCGTCGGCTACCACATGAATACGCCGGTCGTGCGCCGCGCGGTGGAGTTCTTCAAGACCACGCAGCACGTCTCGGGCGGCTGGGGTGAAGACTGCTCGAGCTACCCCGAAGGCAAATACGTCCCCGGCAAGCCGTCGGCGTCCCAGACCGCGTGGGCGGTCATGGGCCTTATCGCCGCCGGCGAGGGTCATTCGGCTGAAGTGGAACGCGGCATCCAGTGGCTGCTCGACCACCAGCTGGACGACGGAACGTGGGGCGAAGAGGAGTTCACCGGCACCGGATTCCCCGGTCACTTCTACATCCGCTATCACATCTACCGTCACGCCTTCCCGCTGATGGCGTTCGGCCGGTACGCGCAGGTGCTCAAGGGCCAGTACGGCCGTGACAAGCGGTTCGAGCGGCTCTACGGCCAGAAGGCAGCGGCTTAAACAGGTTATTGTCACAGGTTACCAGTCGTCCAAGTCCAACCCGGGGGTTTCGGTAAACGAGACCCCCGGTTTTTTATGGGCCGGTTTCACTTGGCACCCTGATCGGCTACGAACCGGACCAGTCTTTTGCAGGGCGGCCGGCAGCGGGCGGCTGTTTCCAGGGAGGTTTCAGAGATGGATCTGGGTTTCAAGGGCCGTGTGGCGGTGGTGACGGGCGGGGCTTCGGGCATCGGGCAGGAGACCGCGCTGGTGCTGGCGGAAGAGGGCGCGACCATCGCGCTCATCGACAAGAATCCGGCCGGATTCGACAAGACGATCGAACGGCTCAAGCACACCGGCGTCACCGCGAAGGGCTACGCCTGCGACATCACTGATCTCAAGTCCTGCGAATCGGCGCTGGCCGCTATTGCGAAAGACTTCGGCCATATCCACATTCTCTGCAACGTGGCGGGTGTTCTGAAGGGCGGCGGCCTGGAAGGCACGAACCCGGCCGACTGGAAGCTCGAGATCGACGTCTGCCTCATGGGCACGATCAACATGTGCGCGGCGGCGCTGCCGCACCTGCGCAAGGAACCCCATTCCAAGATCGTCAACATTGCGTCCGACGCGGGCCGCGTCGGCGAAAAGTCGATGGTCGCCTATTCGGCCGCCAAGGGCGGCGTGATCGCGCTCACCAAGGCGCTCGCGAAAGAGTGCGGCCGCTACTGGCTGAACGTGAACGTGCTGTGCCCGGGCACCATCAAGACGCCGATGACGGCCTACGTCACGCCCGAGATGGAACAGCAGTGGGCCAAGCTCTATCCGCTGCGGCGCCTCGGAGAGCCGCGCGACGTCGCCAACGGGATCGCGTTCCTGGCGAGCCGCCGGGCCGACTGGATCACCGGCCAGACGATCTCCGTCGACGGCGGCTTCGCGATGGTGTGATTCCTACTTAAACCACGTCCCGAGCAGCTCGCGGCGGTTCGCCCAGAGCACGCCGCCCATGGCGAACACGCCTCCGGCGATCTGCAGGAACGTGGGCCGCTCGTTCAGCACCACGCTGGACAGTGCCAGCGTCAGCACCGGGACGAGATACACCAGCGCTGCGCTTCTGGCCGGGCCGATCTTCGCCATGCCGCTCTGCCACATGAAGAACGCGACGACGGTGTTGAGTATCGACATGTAACCCAATTTCAGCGCCAGCGCGGTGGTCGGTTCCGGGAATCCGTGCGTCAGCGGATAAAACAGCCCGAACGGCAGCAATAAGGCCGAACCGATCCAGGTCACCCAGGCGGAGATCTCGTTGGGCCGCCAGTTCTTCTGCGCGCGTCTGGACAGCACCGTGTAGGTGGACCAGCAGGTGCCGGAACACAGGAACAGCAACAAGCCCACGAACCGCGTCGAGTGGAACGAGAACTCTACCGGCGCTCCGGCAAAGATCATCACGACGCCGATGGTGCCGATAACCAGACCCGGTATGCGGCTCCGGTCGAACGTCTCGACCGCGAGGTAAGAGGCGATGAGCGGCGTGGCGATGGGAATGAGCGTGTTCGTGATCAGCGTGCTCTCATAGGCGCTCGCCCAGCTGAGTCCGAAGAAGAGGCACAGGTTGTGGCCGAGTACCCCCAGGCACGCGAGCCTGAGCAGTTGCAGCCATTCGCGGCCTTTGGGACGTCTCGGCAACTCCTTGCGCAGCCAGAGCCACGGGAGCAGAAACAGCGACGCCAGCAGGAATCGCCAGCTGGCCAGCACCTCCGGGCGGACCCCGGTCAAAGCCAGCTTGGCGATCACCGCGAACCCGGCCCAGATCACCGTGCAGGCGCCGATCTCGGCGTAGCCGTGCCACATCTGGCGGGACATTTCGTGGCCGGCTTCGCTATCTCCGGGAAGCGCAGTGGTTGTGGTGTCGCTCACGATTGTTACCGGTTATTTCCAGTCCCTGTCCGCGCTTCAATGTACCTGTGTCATTTCGACCGGAGCCCGAAGGGCGGAGCGGAGAAATCTCCCGTCGGACAGGAGACCCCTCGGCTTCGCTCGGGGTGACACTCGTTCAGTCTTGCAAAATCGTCCGCCCGCCGGCCGCCTACCCCGTCGCGGGTTCGGGTGAATGAACCGCCAGACGGAAGATATGGTTGACCGGGCAATCGCGGCAAGCTGTGCCGGGGGTTTTTAGCGTGAGCTGCTCGCGGAACTTCACGTATTCGGGTTTTTGCCAGATCGATTCGATGGACTCCTCGAACCAGTTGCCGAACAGGAGCGGCGGACTCTGGACGGAAGCGCCGTCGCGCAGCGGCCGCTCCAGCGGATAGGCGAGCATGCAGCAGGGGGCGAGCCCGCCGTCGGCCTTGAGGTATGGCCGCTCGTCACCGTACGCCATGCACGGGTGCGTCGCCGGTTCGCCCCACTCGTTGAACACGGCCACTTCCACACCGGCGGCCGTGGCCGTCTTGACCGAACGGTCGAGTTCCTCCGCCGGGTCCAGTGCGGGCGCCTCGACGGCCGAATAAAACCGGTGGTGCAGCGACGACTTCAGCTCCGACGGGTTCATCGGCACGAGCGCCTTGAAGACGAGCTGGTCCACTTTCAGCGCGGCGGCTAGTTCGGCGATCTTGTGCCAGTCGGGCAGCGTCTCGCGCATCAGGATGCAGGAGAGCGCGATCAGCGGGCGGCTCCTGCCCATGCGGGTGCGCTCGCCCATGAACGCCTCGACGTTGCCCACCACCTTGCTGAAATCGTCCTTGTGCTTCAAGGCCTTGTAGCTGTTGCGGTCCGCGGCATCGAGCGACACCATGATGTAGCTGACGCCGTGATCGATCAGCACCTTCGAGCGTTCGCGGTCCAGAAACAGCCCGGCGGTGGTCATCGTGACGTCGTTGGAGGCGGTGGTGGCCAGCTCGACGGCGCGCTCGAACTCCGGGTGCAGGAATGCCTCGCCCCAGCCCGTGAGGTCGATCTTCTCGAGCGGCGGCAGCTCTTTGAGCCGTTTCTCCAGATGGTCCAGGTCCAGGTGCCGGCGCTTCACCTCTTCGGTGTAGAAGTTGAGCGGGCAGGGGGCGCAGTCGTACATGCAGTGGCTGGTCAGTTCCACCGTAAGGCCCCGGGGAACGTCGTGGCCCAGAAGGCGCGTTTCTTTCTTCTTGAACGGGTTCTTCACGGCGCCGGAATCCCGCCGGGGGCGGCTCCGTCAACCGCCGGTGCCGTGCCTTCCTGTCCGCGGAACTGCAGCTCATACAGCCGCGCGTAAACGCCGCCCGCTTTCACCAGCTCCGAGTGGGGGCCGTCTTCGACCACCTTGCCGCGGTTCATCACCACGATCCGGTCGCAGTGCAGGATCGTCGAGAGCCGGTGAGCGATGATGATCGACGTGCGGTTTCTGGTCAGCTCCTCGATCGCCTTCTGGATCAGTTGCTCGGTCTCGGTGTCCACGTTGGCGGTGGCTTCATCCAGTATGAGAATCTCGGGGTCAGCCACCAGCACACGGGCGAACGCGATCAGCTGGCGTTCCCCGGCCGAGAAGTTGTTGCCGCGCTCGCGCACGGGGGTCCTTGCCCCCTGCGGCAGCTTCTGCAGGAACGATTCGCAGCCCAGGTCCCCGAACACCTTCTCGACTTTCGCCGTCCGTTCGGCCTCGGGCAGCGAGTCCGGAATGAACAGGTTGTCGGCCAGCGAGCCGGAGAACAGGAACACATCCTGCTGGACGACGCCGGTCGTCTTGCGCAGCTCGCCGCGTTTCAGGTCCCGGGTGTCCCGGCCTGCCACGCGGACCGCGCCCGAGCTGTGGTCGTAGAACCGGGCGAGCATGGAGATGAGGGTCGTCTTGCCGGCGCCCGTGGGGCCCACGACGGCGATCGCCTGACGGGCGGGAATTTTCAGCGACAGGTCGTCCAGCGCGCGCACCCCTTCGCGGTAGTCCAGCGTCACATGGTCGAACTCCACCAGCGGCGTTTGCGGTGAGGCCGGGGTGACCGCCACGGGCACCGTCGTAGGCGCACTGCCTGCCGGGCGGTCCTGCTCCGCCGGTTCGTCCAGCAGCGTGAAGATCCGCTCGGCGCTCGCCATGGCCAGCAGCAGCACGTTGTACTTGTCCGTAAAGGTCCGGATCGGCAGGTAGAGCTGCTGCGTGTAGGCGAGGAACGTCACCAGCGTGCCGACGGTGGTGAGTCCTTCCAGCGTCTGGTTGCCACCCTGTCCCAGCACCAGCATCACGAGGATGCCCGAGAACACCGCCGCCGTCGGGAGGAAGTAGCTCGTCACGCGGACCATCTGGATCTGGCGGAGCTGGTATTCGTCCAGCAGCCGGTCGAACCGGTCCGCCTGGTAGGGCTCGCGGCTGAACAGCTGGGTGACCTTGATGCCGGTCACGTTCTCGTTGATGGTCGAGTTGATGACCGCGATCAGCCGCTTCACCTCGCGGAGCAGGAAACGGATCCGCTTCGTCAGTTCCCTCACGACGAGAATGAGGACGGGGAACGTCACGAGGCACATGAGCGACAGCTTGAAATCGAGCAGCAGCATCGCCGTCACAATGGCGGTGACGGTGAAGACGTCCTGGATCAGCGTGATGAAACCGCCCGACAGAAGTTCATTGAGGCTTCCGATGTCGTTGGTCACGCGGGTGACGAGCCGGCCCACGGGGTTGCGGTCGAAGTAGGTGACCGGCAGTTCGGTCACATGGCTGAAGATCTCCTTGCGCAGGTCGCGCATGACGAGCTGGCCGATCCACTGGAGCACGAAGGTGGCGCCGACGTTCACGACAAGGCCGAACAGGAATGTGCAGGCGATGACGACGGCGTAAAAGTGCACACCCTCGGCGCCCGAGCCGAACGACGCGCCGCCGATCAGGTGATCGATCGCCCGGCCGAACCAGCCGTGGGGCTTGGCGGCGTGGCCGCCCGGCGACAGTACGTCGTCGATGAACCGGCCGACCAGGTACGGCGCCGCCAGCTGAACGCCTGTCATGGCGAAGGTGAGCAGCGCCGCTCCCGCCACCGGCAGCGGATAGGGCTTGAGATAACGGATGAGCCGCCACGCCAGACGCGAGTCGCTCCAGCCCAGCTGGACCTGGTCGTCGGCGATGCCGCCGCCCTTCACGCGTGCTTTGGCCTTGTCGCTCATGGCTTCCGTAGCGGCCTTCAGGCCACCTCGAGGGTCTCCTCGATCTGCTGGCGGCGGTACAGTTCGGCGTAGCGGCCGTTCTTCTGGATCAGTTCGCCGTGGGTGCCTTCTTCCACGATCCGGCCGTCTTCCAGGTAGTAGATGCGGTCGGCGTTCTCGACGGTCGAGATCCGGTGGCTGACCAGTATCGACGTCCGGCCCCGGATCGCGCTGCGGATCTCGCCGAGAATCTCGCGCTCGGTCGAGGCGTCCACTGCCGACAACGTGTCGTCGAATATGAGTATCGACGGGTCGCGCAGCAGGGCGCGGGCGATCGTGAGCCGCTGCTTCTGTCCGCCCGAGAGGTTGATGCCGCGCTCCCCGAGCATCGCCCGGTAGCCCTGCGGGATCCGCTCGATCTCGGTGGCGATATGCGCGCGGGCGACGGCTTCCTTCACGCGGGGCTCCGCCGACAGCGCCCCTTCACTGGAAATACCTTCGGGCACGGGCTCCGACGCCTCGATCCCCAGCAGCACGTTCTTCTCGATCGTGTCGGAGAAGAGGAACGGGTCCTGCGGAACCATGCCGATGGAACCCCGGAGCTGCTTGACCGGAATGTCATTGATGTCGCGGCCGTCCACGTAGAGCTGCCCGCGTTCCACCGCCCACAGGCGCGGAATGAGGTTCACGAGCGTGGACTTTCCGGCACCGATCCGGCCGACGAAGGCGACCGAATGGCCTGCCGGGACCTTCAGGCTTATTCCGTGAAGCGTTCCGTGGCCGTTTCCGTTGCCTGGCTTGCCGCCATAACTAAACGACAGGTTGCGGAACTCGATCTCGCCCTTCAGCTTCGGGTAGGTGTTCGTGTCGAACTCGAGGAGTTCCTCGGGCGGCAGGACAGCGTTCGCCTCAAGTTCCTGAACCCCGGGCGGCACCGGGTCGCGGACTTCGGGCACCTCGCTGAGCAGCGCCAGCACGCGGCGCGACGACGCCCGGCCCCGGTGGTGCAGGTTCAGGGACCAGCCCAGCGCCGTCATCGGCCACACGAGCTTGTTGATGTACTGCCGGAACGCCACGAACGTTCCGATCGTCATCGTGCCGGTCACCACGTTCATGCCGCCCACGACGATCAGCAGGATCGTCGAGATGGCTGCGGTGAACTCGAGCACGGGCATGAACCCGGCGTTGAGACCCGCGAGCCGGATGTTTTCCTTCAAGTACTGGTCGCTCGCCTTTTCGAACCGCTTTCGGACCAGCGGCTCCTGCACGTAGCCCTTCACGATGCGGATGCCGGAGACCGATTCCTGCACCACCTCGCTCATCTGGCTGAAGGACTCCTGCGCGGCGGTCGTGCGCGTGTCGATCAGCCGCCCCATGCGGAACATGAAGAACGGCAGGAACGGCGCCGGGGCGAACACGATCAGCGCCAGCTTCCAGTTAAGGTAGAGCAGAATAGGCGGCACGCCGATCAGGAAGAAGATCGCGTCCAGGAAGATCAGGAACCCCACGCCCATGGCGAGGCGGGTCGTCTCCATGTCGTTGGTCGCCCGCGACATGATGTCGCCGGTCGGGTGGCGCTGGAAGAACGACGGGCTGTAGGTGAGCAGCCGCCGGAAGAACGAGCGCTTGAGGTGCCGGTCGACCCGGTGGCTGGTCGAGATGAAACCTTCCCGCCACACCCACCGGAACACGCCCATGAGCGAGAGCACCAGCAGGTACATGCCGCCCCAGAACCAGAGCGTGCGGCCGTCGGCGGGCTTGCCGGCCAGTCCGTCGGTGATCGTGTCGATCGCCTTCATGATGATGAGCGGCGACACCCAGTCGAGCATGTCCACCAGGATGAGCGCACCGAGGCCCATCGAGTATTTCCACCTGAACTTCTTCAGATAGAAGGCGTAAAGGGAGTTCTGGGATTCGTTCACGGCGGGGGGCGTGGGTCCTTGGCTCTCCGGTCGTCAGCCGGCGCGCACCGCCCGGGAATCAGGCGGAAATTCAGGCTTTCAAGGTGATTAGTTCCCCGGGGCCGGTCAAGCCCCCTTGACGGTGCCCGTAAAACGCCGGTACGAAGGGTTTGCATTGTCAGAAATCAGGGGGGATTTGGTCATGGCAAAACTGTCGCTCAAGGGACGCAACGTTTTTATCACGGGGGCGTCCAAGGGCCTGGGGCGCGAGATGGCGCTGCTGTTCGCCGCAAAAGGCGCGAACGTCGCCTGCGCGGCCCGCACAAAGGAACTGCTCGACGAAGTCGTCACGGAGATCCGGAGCAGGGGCGGCGACGCGCTCGCCGTCGCGTGCGACATCGCCAATGAACACGAAGTCACCCGCGCCATCGGGCAGGCGGTCAGCGTCTACGGGCCGGTGGACATCCTCGTGAACAACGCCGGCTACGGGCTGCTGGGCCGCGCCGAGGCGTTCACGAACGAGGACTGGCGCCGGGTCGTGGACGTGAACCTGATGGGCGCCGTCTACGCGACCAACGCCGTGCTCCAGTCCATGCTGGACCGCAAGCGGGGCACGATCGTGAACATCGCTTCGGCGGCGGGCGTGACCCCGCTGCCGTTCTCGGCCCCCTACTGCGCCACCAAATACGCCATCGTCGGATATTCCGAATCGCTGAATATCGAGCTGCGCCACCGGGGCGTGAACGTCGTGTGCGCCTGTCCCGGCCCCGTGGAGACGAACTTCGTGCGTAACCTCTCGATCAAGGGGAAACTGCGCGGTTCGGAGCTGGACCCCACCGACGGCAAGATCGACAGCATCGTCTCGAAAGTGCCCGGCGTCCTCGACGCGAAGAAGGTGGCGAAGACGGTCGTGGAAGCGGTCGTCTCCGGCAAGGAACTGCTCGTCATGGGCGGCCCCGCGCAACTGGGCTACCAGGCGAACCGGCTTATCCCCGGCGCCACGCGCCTCACCATGAAGCTCGTCTCCCGGTTTACGGGCGAGGAGTGAGGGGCTTTACGGGGGGCCGGTTTCCGGTCAAAATTGTTTAGATGAAAGCCGCTCCGCATAAAGGTCTGGGAATCTCCGATATTCTGGCTCCCCGCCGGAAGGAGATTCTCGCGGTCGCCGAGAAGCACGGTGCAACGAACCTGCGCGTGTTCGGGTCGATTGCGCGCGGAGAGGCCCGGCCCGACAGCGACCTCGATCTGATCGTCGATCAGGGAAGCCGCCGGGCGCCGTGGTTCCCCATCGGCTTCGCCCAGGACCTTGAAGAACTGCTGGGCCGGAAAGTCGATGTGGTCGTCGGCGCCGGACATCTCCACGGGACGATCCGCGACCGCGTGCTGGCTGAAGCCGTATCGCTGTGAAAAGCGACCTGCTCAATATCAGCCATATTGCCGACAGTCTCGCGCAAATCAGGGAGTATACGTCGTCCGGACGTGAGCAGTTCTTCAAAACACGCCTGATTCAGGACGGCGTGGTCCGTAACTTCGAGATTATCGGCGAAGCGGCCAAACGGGTTTCAGAGGACCTGAAAAAGAAACAGGCCGGAATTCCGTGGAAATCCATGTCGGGTCTGCGCGACAAGCTGATCCACGATTATGAGGATGTAAACCTTGAAGTCGTCTGGGATATTATCGAAAAGGAACTGCCGGACCTGGGGGTCCGGATAGGCGCGTTGCTGAAGCAGATGGCGTGATTGAACTGGTAATATGAGTTCCAACCGCACCTACTTGGTCTGTCTGGCAATAGCTTTGATTCTTAGTACCGGGTGCCATCGCGCCGAGCCTCGTGTCAGGCATTCCCGCAGCCGCAATGACATGAATATGCGGGTCAGGTTTGCAGCGCAGGCACTCGGCATTCCTGTTGCCAATTCGCAGAAGCTTCCCGATGGCGATCTCGAAATCCGGTTCTGGTCCGGATTCGGTCTGGAGCCGTACGTGCACCTTATCTATCTCAAGCGCATTGGCGGTCACTGGTCGCTGCAGTCCGGCAAGGCTGAAATGCGCTTCCGGGACACAGATCCTCCGGTCGGAGTGACGTATGACCCAACCAACAAGCAGTTTTGGGGCGGCCAGCAGCTTCAACCTCCCGTAGATGAGGAACGTGCAAAACAGATCGGAGAAGGACTGGTCCAGAGAGGATTGTTGTCGTTCCCTGAAAACCTGAGCGATGAATGTGATGACGGATGGGACGGACTGTCGCACCTCGTGGAGGTGACCGACGGACCTCGCTATCTTACCTACGACTGCTGGGTTTCGGTGAGGCGGTCGAAATCGGAGAACGCCCGAAAGTTCTGGACTATGGCTGACTGGCTCCTAGACAATGCCGCGCCGGAATGGATGCTGAAACATGATCCAGTTCTGGACAGTCCACCGGATTGAACTAACTTCCAAAAAAACAGGGCCGGAAATCCGGCCCTGTTTTCTGTCTGAAGCCACCCGCGCTCAGCGGAAGCCGAAGTCGGCCTCGCTCATCTCGCAGTTGCCCCCGTTTTCCCAGATCTTGTTCGTGGCGTCGATAAACATCGTCGAGGTGGTGTCGCCGTCGACGACCAGCGCGCCATCGAGCACCGCGCCCATGGTGGGCGAGTCCGGGTCGTCCGGCGGATGGAACCCGGCGCCGCCGCCGATGTCGGACGCCACGGCCGTGCTGAAGTAGTAGGCCACTTTGTCTTCGCCGTCGGTGCAGTCGGTTTCGGTGCCGTCGCCGCCGTCCGGAAGAAGCGTGCTCTCTCCGTCGTGGCAGGTGCCGCCGGAATATTCCGTTTCCGCCACGCAGTGCGTGGTGATGCCCGATTCCGGCGTGTATTTGATGGTATCGTCGAACACCATGATGAGGCAGGGGTAGGTGCCGTTGGCCGCCGACCCCGTTCCGATCGTCGGTTCCGTGATCACGTCGGAATAGGCCGCCGCGTCGTCGGAGAACACCAGAGTGGGGTTCGTGCAGAGCGGATCGTCCGACACCCAGAATTCGTAGATCTTCGCCTTGAGGCTGCTGGGGCTCACGTAGGTGATAGGGACCTTCTCCGAGGCGGATGTGACGGCGGCGGTTGAGCTGCCGCTCGCTTTCAGCGTGATCGTCGGTCCGCCGGACGACGAACAGCCGGCGGCGATCAGCAGGGTAAGGGCCAGGCCTGAAAACAGTGTGCGCGACATGAAATCTCCTCCCCCTCCGGGGCGGTCCCCGCGTGGCGCGGAAACCGAGTCACAATAGATATATGCGGCAAGTTTAGGGGAAAAGGCGCAAAAAAACAGGGCCGGAACTTCCGGCCCTGTTTCGTTCAGATCTTTGGTTGCGGGAGTAGGACTTGAACCTACGACCTTCGGGTTATGAGCCCGACGAGCTACCAACTGCTCCATCCCGCACGCTCTGGATGCAACATACGGGCGGGTGAGTCAATAGAGCCGAAGGTTAACTGCCTGTTATCCGGGGCCTTTATATTTGGGCTGCCCCGTGCGGGGATCGGTTTCAGTCGTCGCCGTCCCGGTCACCGCGGCCCGGCCGGCCACTCTGGGCATCGAGCGCCGCCCGGCGTGTGGCCTCGCGGCCCTTCAAGCTCGGTCCCGTCGCCGGCGCCGGTCCCGGGCGTCCGCCGACGGGACGCTTGCCGCCTTTGCGTCCCTTGCCCGACGGCGGCTTCGCCCTCGGGTCGCGGTGACGGAGTGTGCGGCGTTTCGATACCGGCGTGGGAGCAAGCCGCGGCGGCTCGCCCGAGCGGTCGGGTGTCATGGCAAGCAGATGCTTCACGTAGGCGAGTTCTTTCGGGTTGAACTTGCGCAGGTCCCCCGGCTCCATGTTGCCGAGCCCGATGGGACCCACCGCGACCCGGTGCAGCTTGATCACCGGAAAGCGCATCCGTTCGCACATGCGGCGGATGATGCGGTTACGGCCTTCGAAGACGGTGATTTTGAGCCAGGTGTTGTTGCGCGTCGGGCGCGCGATCTCGACGCGCGCGGGCAGCGTCGGGCCGTCGTCCAGCATGATGCCGCTGCGCAGGCGCTGCAGCGTGCGGTCGTCGGGCCGCCCCTTGATCTTCACGAGGTAGGTCTTGGGCACCTTGTAGCGCGGGTGCATGATCCGGTTGGCGAACTCGCCGTCGTTGGTCAGGAGCAGCAGCCCTTCCGAATCGAAGTCGAGACGGCCTACGGGGAACACGCGCTTGGGCAGGATCTTCGTGAACGTGCCCACGTGCGGACGGTTCATGCCGTCGTCGCTGAGCGTCGTCACGACGTTCTTGGGCTTGTAGAGGATGTAGTATTCGGACCGGCCGGAGAACACCCGCTCGCCGTCGACGCGCAGGTCGTCTTTCGAGGGGTCGGCCTTGGTGCCCAGTTCGGTGACCGGCTGTCCGTTCAGCGTGACCCGGCCCGCGCGCACGAACTCCTCGGCCTCGCGCCGCGAGGCGATACCGGCGTTACTGAGCAGTTTCTGGATCCGTTCTTCCATGAGAAAAGGGGGCGTCCTCTCGCGCAGGGTCATGGCATAAGGTGGCCACGGTTTCCAAGGGAGCAAGGGGGGCGGCTGACCGGAAGAGAGTTCCAGAGGCCAGGAGCACCCCCGGCCTCCGATAAACGGAATCCGGCAGCGGCGAATCGTCCGGCCACCGTGATCTCTTCCAATCTTGCGGCCTGCCGGGGGTCGGCTATGCTGGAGGCTGAAAGGTCACCCCAAAGGTCACTCTGTGGACGAAACCCCCCAGTCATCCGGCATCGTATACGGCTCCGTGCCTCCCGCCGCCCCTGCGGCGCATACCGACCCGGCGCTGCTCGCCGAGATCGTGAAGGCCCATTCGGTGACGGCGCAGGGGTCGCTGGAGCTCGCCCGCGCCGTGCGCAACCTCACGCGGTGGATGATGGTGCTCGTCATGCTGCTCACGGTGTTCGTGGGGGCGACGATCTACACCCAGCTCAGGCTCGAATACCTGTTCCGCCAGACGATCCAGTATTACGAAGAGATGCTCGGGCCGCCCGAAGATTTCGGCCCCGACAGCGGTACCGGCTTCCTGCCGGGACTTTATGACGACGGGTGTCTGGAACAACCCGGCAACGATACGGACAACAGTCAAAACCTGTAGTCGAAGTCATATATTTGACGTAGATAATTCGGTATTTCGTCGTTAATATGACGATAAGCTAGACATTCGCCTAAAAAATATGCAAAAAATGGGTCCAAAAGTGCCATTTCGCCGAATAATCGTGCATATCTGAAACAACGGCACCGCTTTTGCTCTGAACCGCCCGGTCACCTGTTAAAGGCCTGGGTCAGGCCACTTTTCAACCGGGATTCACCCGGAAGGCGGGAAAGCCGATGTCCAAGATCAGCGGAGTACTTTGCACCATCCTCAGACGTTTCGTGGAGACCGACCATCCGACGGTGAACTTCCGCGACGCGTGCGAAGCATCCGGCTGCGAGTGCGGCAGCAGCGCCTTCTCCGTGGCGCACCGGGTGGAGCAGCAGGCGTTTTTCCGGCTGGTCACGAAACTCTCCGCCGTCACCCGCCGCGACGAGGAGCAGTTCCTTGAAGAGATGGGCCGCTCCGTCGGCGCCATACTGCGCGCCTCCTACCCCACGACCTTCCGCAACATTCATAACGTCACCGACTTCGCCACCACGACGGTCTCCATCGACTATTCGCTGCTGTTCCCCACGGTGCCCGAAGAGGCCGCGCCTATTCTGTGGAACGGCCGCACCCAGGGGCGCGAGATCGTGTTCACGCGGCTCCCCGACCGCCAGACGGCGAGCTACCTGCGCGGCTTTTACGACGGCGCCGCCAGCGTCACCGGCGAGCCGGTTTCCGTGCGTACCGTTTCCGGTCCCGACGGCTACCGCGTGACCGTGGTGCTGGGCCGCGCGACGCCCTCTTCCAACGGCAACCACAAGGTCATCTGAACCAGGGTCCTTTACGGTCCGGCAGGCTCGCCACGAACGGGCCTGCCGGAATGAACCTGTCCACGCCGGCCCCGCGGCCGCCGCGAGCCCGGCAAAACGTCCGGATGCGCCTACCCGGCGAGCGCCAGCGCCTTCCGGGTCAGCGAACTGACCGGCGGAGTTCTCGAGGGCTCATCCAGCAGGTCCCATTCCTTCCGCTTCGGCAGCTTCTTCACTTCGTAGACTTTGAGAAAAATGGTCCGGTGCGTGAGCCGGTGTTCGATTTCGCCCAGAAGCGTGGCGCCCTTCGGTACATATGGGCTTTCAATCGTCGGCAGTTCCCACAGTCCGCCGAACAGACCCCCCGCCGCTCTTTTACGGAAGATCAGATTGCCGGACTTCCCCCGGCAGACAAGCGCCGTCCAGCGGAACTCGGGCACCTCGCGGACTTTCCTTTCCGGCCGCGTCGCGGCGGTGACTTTCCCCTTCGAGAGACAATGTTTCGCCACCGGGCAGCCGGCGCATTTGGGACTGACCGGACGGCAGACGGTCGCGCCCAGTTCCATCAGCGCCTGGTTGAAACCGCCGGGAGCATGAAGGGGAACCGCTTTTTCGAGAATGGCGGTGACGCGCTCGCGCAGTTTCGGATCGCTCGAGTGGCCCGCGAGTCCCAGCACCCGGGCGATCACCCGCGCCACATTGCCGTCCACCGCCGGGACCCGCTCGCCGAACGCGATGCTCGCGACCGCCCCCGAGGTGTAGGGCCCGAAGCCGGGAATCTCCCGCAGGGCGTTCTGCGTGCGCGGCAGTCGTCCGCCGTGCTGTTCGTGGACGATCTTCGCCGCCTTATGGAGCGTCCGGGCGCGGCTGTAGTAGCCCATCCCTTGCCAGATATTGAGCACCGCTTCGAGCGGCGCCTCCGCCAGTTCGGCGACATCGGGGAAAGTGTCCAGCCATTTGCGGTAGTACGGAATGACGGTCGTGACCTGCGTCTGCTGCAGCATCACCTCGCTGATCCAGATCGCGTAGGGATCGCGGGTGCGGCGCCACGGCAGGTCGCGTTGTGCGCGGGCGAACCACACGAGCAGCGCGGGCGCAAAACCGGCAGGGAGTTTTCTGCGGGCGGGTTTCACCCGGCCACTCCTGTAACCCGGGCGGTAACCGTCAGTTCGCCTTCGGCCCGGCCGGCTCGACCGCAGGGGCCGGCTTCTTTGTGACGGGCTTCTTCGCAGCGGGTTTTTTCGGCGCGGCTTTGGGAGCGGGCGCCGGTGCTTCCGCTTTCGGGGCAGGGGGCGGTTTGGGCACCGGGACATAGGGCTTGATGGTCGACGGAGTCAGTTTCTCGGTCGTGGCCGGAGCTTTGACCGCCGGGGCTGCCGCCGGGGCAGCGGCCGGAGAAACAGCCGGTGCAGCGGCCGCAGGCGGTACCGCCGGTACCTTCTGGGGTGCGGTTTCGGCGGGAGGCGCCGCCGGTCTGGCCGCCTGCACGCCCGCTTCGGGCAGCTCGAAACCGATGATCTGCGAATCTTCCTTGTCGCCCGGATCGGTGGCGACAAACAGCGCGCCCTTGAAGCCGTTGGCCGGGTCGGGCGGAATCACCGCCAGTCCCTCGGCGTTTCCGAAACGGACGGCGCTGCCGGTTTCGTCCACCTTCCCGAGGAAACTCCACAGGCCGGCGACCACCGGCTTGTCGCGCCAGTCGATGGCCGCGACGATCCGGGACTGGCGGAACAGCACCCAGAGACGCTTCGAATCCTCCTGCCACGCCAGATCGGTGATCGATCCCGCCTTGCAGAGCCGCTCGCCCTGCGCGGCCTCCTGCTTGGGGACGCCCGGGCACAGGTAGCGTTCGCCCAGCGAACCGCGCTTGGGGCCGCCTTCCTGCTGCGTCGGCGGCTTCCAGCGCGCCAGCATGTAGTCGGTGAGCGCGCGCTCGATCTGCGGCTGCGTGAACCGGGTGAGCCGGTCCGGTTTCTCTTCCTTCTTGATGATCTCGGCCGGGCAGCGTTCGTTCGCGCTGTAGAAAACACGCCCCGTGGCGGTGCGGGCCAGTGCGAGCCCCTCCGTCTGCCGGTTGGCGACAGAGCCCGAGCACTCGGTGAGCGTGCCGGTGTCGGCCGTGAGCGGCCGGGGCAGCGAGACGACCTCGTCCACCTTCTTCGTCTCGAGGTCGAACCGCCAGGCCTGGCGCTCCATCTCGGAAGCCACCCACAGGCGGGTCTTGCCGTCGACCTGCTCCACGTCCACAGCCTCGAAATCCGGCCACTCGGCCCACTGCTGGTCGCGGCTCTTGGGCATCTCGAATCTCGACAGGTCGTGGGCGTCGGCGTCGAACTGGTCGGCGCCGAGCGGGTCTTTCAGGAACGCCGCCTTGAGACGCCGCCCGTCGTTCACCATCCAGATGCCGCGGTTCGCCGGGTCCCAGGCGAGCCCCGATATTTCCTTCATCGGAAGCGTGCGGCGCCTGATCTCTTTCATCCGGCTCACGCCTTCGTAGCGGTCGGTCCAGTCGTACTGGTTTTCGGCCGTGGCCTTGAACGCGGCTCCGCAGCCGCCGGTAAGGACCACGCACAGACCCAGAAGAAACAGCCGGTTAAGCAAGTAACACCACCCTGACATCGTTGAGATTGTTGCCGGTCGGTCCGGTCGTCACCAGCTCCCCCGTTTTTTCGAAAAAGGAGAAGCTGTCGAACCGGGCCAGATAGTCCCCGGGGTCGAGCCCCCGGCCCTCTGCCCGCTCCCAGGAGCGGCTGTCGGCAAGGGCTCCGGCCGCCGGAGTCGCACCGTCACGGCCGTCGGACCCGACGGAGAGTAGCACCCACGGACGGAGCCGCAACCCGCGATTCCGGATGGCGCTGATAAACCGGAGCGCGTAGTGGGTGTTGCGTCCGCCCGTGCCTTTTCCACCGACCTCGACCGTCAGTTCGCCGCCCGACACCAGCACCACGAGCCCGGGAATGGAATCGGCGGCCAGGTCGCTGCCGGTCTCCGCGATCAGGTCCAGATGGCGCTCCACGGCCGCGTCCACGGGGTCCTGCTCGCCCCGGCCGATGATTTTCGTATAGACGGCGTCTTTAAAGGCCGCCCCGATCCGGTCCAGCAGGTAACTGTTGTCGGCCAGCACCAGATGCACGGGCGTCACCCGTTCGCCCGGCTTCAGGGTTTCGCGGGCCGCCTCCGGTGCCGGATTCTGTGACAGTCCTGAATCAAACAGGAACTTTTTTACGGCGGCCGGGAGTTTCGCTTCCAGCCGGAACCTGCCGGTCACCGACCTCGCGTCGGCCATCGTCGTCGGATCGGGAATAAACGGCCCCGAGCCGATGGTCGTGAGGTCGTTACCGGGCACATCCGACAGGAGGAGCACCACCGGTTCGACGTGCGCGGGCAGCGCCCGGAGCAGTCCGCCGCCCAGCACCGGGGAGAGGTGCTTCCTGACGGTGTTGATCTCGCGGATCGTGGCGCCCGAGTTGAGGAGCAGCTGTACGGTCAGGGCCGCGTCGTTCACTGAAAATTCCGGATACGGAATGCCGATCAGCGCGCTTGTTCCGCCGGAGAGCAGAACGAGCAGCCGGTGGGTCTGTTCCGGATTCTTTTCCGGCGCGGGCGGAATCCCCTGCAGCCACTTGAGCGCTGCCAGACCGGCGGCTCCGGATTTTTCGCCCGGCAGCGGGTGATCGCCCTGCAGATGGAGCGTATAGACGCCGCCCGCGGCGGAGCCGGCCGGCGGCGGTGCCTCGGGCGAGATGCAGATCGCCCGGGCGGCCCGGCTGCCCAGCGCTTTCAGTGCCGCGCGCAGCATCTCCGGCGCCGCCTTGCCGCACGCGAAGACGTGAACGGGGCCTTCCGACTCAACCAGTTCGATGAGGTCGAAGTTGGCCTTGAACCGGCCTTCGAGCCGCAGCGCCTGCGCGACCAGCCGGTCCGGGGCGGCGTCCTGGAGCGCCTGTCTGAACGCTTCGAGGGCGCGTTCGCGCAGCGTGTCGAGAGTCTGGTCCGGGGTCTGGCCGGCGCCACCGGCGGGAACAGTCACGGCGGCTTATTCGGCCGGCACTTCGGCGCCCGCGTCCCGGATCAGCTTGGCGAAGATTTCCTTGTCGATGGCCTTCTCGTAGGCGGAGAAGGGGGTGATCTTCCCGTCCTGGACGTATTTCATGAGCGCCTGGTCCATCGACTGCATGCCCATGCCGGTGCCGGTCTGGATCATGGAGTTGATCATCGTGATCTTGCCTTCGCGGATCAGGTTGCCCAGCGCGGTGGTGGCGATGAGGATCTCGTTCGCCGCGCAGCGGCCCTTGCCGTCGGCGGTCTTGCACAGCTGCTGCGCGATCACCGCCTTGAGCGAGTCGGCCAGCATGACGCGCACCTGCGGCTGCTCGTCCGACGGGAAGGCGTCGATGATGCGGTCGATGGTCTTGGCGGCGGAGTTCGTGTGCAGCGTGCCGAACACGAGGATGCCCAGCTCGGCGGCGGCCAGCGCCAGCCGGATCGTTTCCAGGTCGCGCATTTCGCCGACGAGTACGATATCGGGGTCCTCGCGGGCGGCCATCTTGAGCGCCGAGGCGAACGAATGGGTGTGCGTGTGCACCTCGCGCTGCGTAATGAGGCAGCGCTTGTTGGGGTGCACGAACTCGAGCGGGTCCTCGATCGTGATGATGTGCGCGTCGCGGGTGTCGTTGATGTAGTCGATCATGCCGGCGAGCGTCGTCGACTTGCCCGAGCCCGTGGGTCCCGTCACCAGCACGAGTCCGCGCGTGAAGTCGGAAATCTTCTTCACCGCCGGCGGCATGTTGAGCTGTTCCAGGGTGAGGATCTTCGTCGGGATGATACGGAGCACGCCGCCGATGCCGCGGTACTGGTTCAGCATGTTCACGCGGAAGCGGGCCGAGCCGTCGGGCAGCTCGTACGCGCAGTCCATGTCCAGGCCGTTCACGATCTGGTCGCGGTGGCGTTCGCTGATGAATTCGAGCAGGTAGGCCTCGGCCGCCTCTTTGGTCAGCACCGGCTGTCCCTCGATGGGGACGAGCTCGCCGCGAAGGCGCAGCATCGGCGGCTTGCCGATGAACATGTGAAGATCCGAGCCGTTCTTCTCGATCATGATCTTGAGGAGCGTGTCTATCTGGAATGCCATGGTCGGGATAATCCTTTTGGGTTCAGCGGCCCGTGCCGGGCTTGACGGGCGGCTTGGGGGCGCCGGGCTGGGCGGCGGCGGGAGCGCCGGGCCTCGCGGCGGGAGCGGTTCCGGGTGCCGCGGGTCTGGCCCCCGGGGCGCCGGTGGCGCTAGGCTGTGCGGCAGCGGGCTGGGCGCCCGGCTTCTGGCCCACGGTGCCTTCCAGTTCGGCCGCCACCTGCGGGGCGAACTGGGCGAACAGCTTCACGTTCGTCGCGTTCTTGATCGCCACTTCGGGCGTGATCTTCCCTTCTTTCAGAAGGTCCATGAGCGAATCGTCCATGAGCCGCATGCCCCGGTTCTTTCCCGTCTGCATGAGGTTGGGGATCTGGAACGTCTTGCCGTCCTTGATCAGGTTGGCGAGCTGGATGCTGCCCAGCAGCAGCTCGTAGGCGAGCGTCATGCCCACGCCGTCCGAGCGGGGCAGAAGCCGCTGCGTGAAGACGGCCTTGAGCGATTCGCCCAGCATCGCGCGGATCTGGTTCTGCTGGCCCGACGGGTAGGAGTCGATGATCTTGTCCACGGTCTTGTGGGCGGACGACGTGTTCATCGACCCGATCACGAGGTGGCCCGTCTCGGAGGCGCTGATGGCGAGCGAGATCGTCTCGAGGTCGCGCATTTCACCGACCATGATGACGTCGGGGTTCTCGCGCAGGGCCGCTTTCAGCGACGCGGCGTAGGATTTCGTGTGCGCGCCCAGCTGCCGCTGGTTCACCGCGCCCTTCTTGATGGTGTGCACGTACTCGATGGGGTCCTCCACCGTGAGCACATGGTGGGCGCGGGTCGTGTTGATGTAGTCCACCAGCGCGGCGAGCGTCGTCGATTTGCCGGTGCCCGCGCCGCCCGTGATCAGCACGAGCCCCTGGTGGTTCTCCGACACCTTGCGCATCACGTCGGGGATGCCCAGGTAGTCGAAGGTGCCCAGCGTGTTGCGGATGACGCGGAAGCAGATGTCGATCCCCTTGCGCTGCATGAAGGCGTTGGCGCGGAACCGGGCGACCTCGGGGATCTCGTAAGCGAAGTCGATCTCCCACTTCTCCTCGAACTCCGCCGTCTGTTCCGGGGTCAGGATCTCGTAGAGCAGCACCTTGGTCTGGGCGGCGGTCAGGTCGGCGAACTTGAACTTCTTCAGCTGGCCGTACTGCCGCATCATGGGCGGCACGCTCACGGAGATGTGGATGTCGCTCGCCGCGATCTCCACGGCTTTCTTGAGAAACATGTCTATCTTTGCCATAACGGGCCGGAGCTCCCCCAACTGGTGCGATGGAATTGAACCGGAAGTCTGAAACGAGGCGGGCCGGACGGCAATGAAAAACAGGCATCAAAATTCGCCCAAAAAGATACAGGGCGGTTTTGTCGTGGCCCTCGACATCGGCGGCACGAACATGCGCGCCGCCGTGATGGACCGCACAGGGAAGGTCCATGGCCGGGTGGAGCGGTCTTCACGGGTGCTTGAAACTCCGCGCCGGGTGGTCCCGGAACTGGCCCGGCTGGTGCGGGCCGCCGAGGCGGAGGCGGGGGTCACCTCCGCCGGAATCGCCGCCGCGGGGGTCGCCATCGCCGGCGGTGTGGACGCCCACCGCGGGGTCGTGACCCAGTGCCCGCAGTTCTCCCGCTGGCGCAACCTGAAGCTGAAGGACGGCCTCATGGCGGAACTGGGCCTGCCGGTCGTCGTCGCCAACGACGCCGACTGCGCGCTCGCCGGGGAGCAGTGGCTGGGCGCGGCCAGAAATATCCCGACCGTCGCCGGCATCTTCATGGGGACGGGCCTTGGCGGCGGGCTCATCATCGACGGAAAACTGTACAACGGACCGTCGGGCATGGCGGGCGAGTTCGGTCACATGCTCTACGACCTGGGCGGACGGCGCTGCAACTGCGGACAGACGGGCTGTTACGAAACCGTCGCCTCCGGCACCGGCGTGCGGAACAGCTTCATCGATCTCGTGAAGGCGGGCCGCCGCTCGAAGCTCGCGCAAACGCTTGAAACCGCGCCCGCCGAAGTGACGTCGGCGGCAATTGCACGGGCGGCGCTGCAGGGCGACCCGGCGTCCGTCGAGGCGTGGAACCGGCTGGCCGACGGACTGGGCACGCTGCTCTCGGCCATCGTCATGGGGTATTCGGTCGACCGGTTCGTCGTGGGCGGCAAGATCGCCCGCGCCTGGCCGCTCTTTGCCAGACGCTCGATGACCGTCATGCGCGCGCGCAGCTTCAGGTATCCCGCCCGCCGCGTGAAACTGCTCAAGGCGAAGCTGGGCGACAATGCCGCCATCGCCGGCGCCGCGCGGCTGGCGTGGCAGGGCACCGGACCGGACGCCTCTGCAACCGGTTAAATTATGCAGTTGCGGCAAATTCCAATTGTGCGCGCATGGCTGCACGGGTAAAGTCACTGGTCATGAGGTGTCGCAAGTGATTCAACGTATTCTGGTAACGTTCCTGATCGGCGTCAGTATCTGCGCGGCCGGCTGTTCGCCGGACTCCGGCTCCAGTGCCGGTTCGTGCGAGGCGAACGAGTGCACGACCGTCTATCCGCCCACCGGCGACACCTGGTGTTGCCCGAACACCGCGCCGTATTACTGTCATGATGCGAACGCCTGCTATCCCAGCTGGACGGCGGCTTACGAGGACAATCCGGGCGGTTGCAGCGCGCCGACCGATCCCCTCGACTGCTGACCGGTGCTGACCGTCCCACATTAAAAGTCACGTTAATCTCGGCTATTTTCGCGAAGGGGCAGCCCCGCGCGCCCAGTCGTGGCGCGGATTCTTCTCCGCGCCGCACCGTTTCCGCTTAGCTCATTTAGGGCCATTTAGGCTCATTTAGGGTCATTTAGGTCCACCGGGTGCGAAACGGGCCCCGAAGCCCTTCACCTCGTTTTTCGCGTCGCTATAAATAGCGGGTGTGAAGTCTGCGAACTTCACGAAAGGAGTTCCGTATGGGAACCGAGGCCGCTGTTTCGTCAACGACCGCCCCGGCGCGCGCGACGCTGGAGCACATCAAGACCAAGATCCTCTCCGGCCGCCCGCTGGAGCGTCAGGACTGGGAGAAGTTCCAGGTCGACATGCTCGACCACAACCTGAAGCTCTGCGAGGAGAAAACTTCGACCCCGCGCGTGCGCGCGGATGCCGCCGGCAAGTGCATCTGGGCGGCGCAGATGAACCTGGAGATGTGCCACTCGGACGAGAAAATGCGCGAGGAATTCGCCCAGCGCGACCGGCTGGAAGAGAACCGGATGGACCGCCGCATGGACCTCGAGCAGGTGATGAAGGGCCACCGCTGGCGCACGAAGAACAAGAAGGAGTGGGGGGATACTCTCGAACCTCCCGAGCACCGGACGTTCGCCATCCCGCCGTACAAGGCGCCCGCCCTCAAGTGGCCCATCGAGGACGGCGCACCGCCGGCAATGGGCGAGGAGTTCGACACCGACGCCGTGCCGGAGTGGGTGAACGACTACCTCCTTGGCCGGCCGGTAGAGGCCGACGACCTGCCGGACGAAGCCTACTGGTTCGGCAGGCGGCCGCAGCGCTTCGGCGAGCGGAAGAAGGAACCGCTCTACCGGGTGGTGAAGTTCAGGAACGGCGACCAGGAAATGTCCTACCGCAAGACCGAACGTGGAAAGGCGGAGTATCCGGAATTAGGGAAACGAAAGCCGATCGGCTTCGGTACGGTGCTGCTGGACGACGACGAGATCTCCGAGCACGAGGCAAAGGCCTTCGGGGAGCAGAAGAACTCATCCCGGCGCTGACGCGCCACCCCTCTCCGCTGCGCAGAGAGGGGGACTACAGCTCACTCCGGAAACTGAAACCCGCCCTCTCTGCATGGGAGGGAGGGCCGTCCCGGGTCTTCGAGGGGCGGGGGTGAACCGGTAGAGGGGGAGGGGGGGGTGCCTTCGGAAACCTGACGTGGCAGACTTCGCCAGCTTTCCGGCAGGAGAATCCCCATGTCCAAAACCTTCGACTTCTACTTCGACCTCGTGAGCCCGTATTCGTACCTGGCGGCGACGCAGATGGAATCGTTCTGCAAGCGCACCGGTGCGACGTGCGTCTGGAAACCGTTTTTCCTGGGGGGCGTCATGCAGGCGACCGGCAACAAGCCGCCGCTTTCGGTGGCCGTGGCGCCCAAATCCCAGTGGATGACCCGGGACCTTGCCGACTGGGCGGACTACTACGGCGTGAAGATCGCCTTCCCCACCGGGTCGTTCCCGTTCAACACGCTGAAACTCCAGCGCGCGATTGTGGCTGCCGGTGAAGCGGGTGCCGGCGGAGAGGGGGGGGAGGGGGGCCAGGCCAATATCCGCGGTCTCACGCTCGCCCTCTTTGAGCGGCTGTGGGGGAGGGGGGGCAAGTTCGACGACGCCGCGCTGCTCGCCGACGCCTGCCCGGCCCTGGGGCTCGACGCTGCGGCGCTGCTCGCCGCCACCGAGAAGCCGGAAATTAAGGAGAAGCTCAAGGCCAACACCGAGGCGGCCGTGAAGGCCGGGGCGTTCGGCGCGCCCAGCTTCGTCTATAAAGGAAGGATGTACTGGGGGAACGACCGGCTCTGCATACTGGAGAAGGCGCTCTCGAAAGGATGATCTGGTGCTGAAGGCGCTTATTCACGGCAAGCTATCCCGCGAACAGGAGAATATGGAGGATATCCTGACCTCCAACGTGTTTGGGGCGCTGGCGTATATTCCGCCGCAGGACGGGCTGTTTCCGTTTCTGGGTCAGGCTCGCGAGCACGGGAAGCAGAAGCTGGGACAGGTCCTGGATTTCAGCCGCCTGCGGCTGGAGAAAACGGAGTTCTGGCCGTACTGGTCGAGCGAGACCGGAAAAGGCTGTGAGCCGGATGTCGTCTTTGCGCTCGTCGGTGAGGGTGGGAAGCGGTACTTGGTTCTTGTCGAGGCGAAATTCCGGTCGGGTAAATCGTCGGTGGCTTCGGATGAATTTGAATTTCCGGTCGATCAACTGGCACGCGAATGGGACAATCTGGTGATCAGAGCTCGCGCGGAAAAGGCCGAGCCGTATCTGATCTATTTGACGGCCGATTTTGCGTTGCCATTAGAGAGCGTGAAGGAAGCGGTTGAGGAGTACAGCGAGAAGCGCAGGTTCGGGGCGCCACGCATTTACTGGCTCTCCTGGACGCATCTCACCGCGTTTGTGCAGCGGGATGAACCTGTATGCAGGGATCTTTATGCCATGCTAGACCGGCTAGGACTCAAGAGTTTTCAGGGAGTTTATCCGCCGGACGGCTTTCCCAGGCGGTGGACGTTCACACCGCCTCGGCTGAAGTTTCAGTGGGATATTGTGACGGATGTTCCAGACGGGCTCGGCTGGCGGTTTCAACAGAATTTTCAGAACTGGTTAGACCGTTTGCCTGATATCGAAAATATCCGATGGGAGTTTAGCCGATGATACAGACCGGCCCGGAAATCCTTAATTCACTGAGAAGCCTGAAAAAGTTTCTCGGCAGCATCAGGCAACTTCTAGGTGCCGGCGAATCCCTGATGCAGGAAAGCGGATGGTCCCAGTTCGGGGGTAATATCGCCTACTCGGAAACATCCAGATCGTTTCATGAGCCGGATCTCTGGATCCCGTTTTTCGTCTGCCGGTTTTTCCGGAAAAACAGCGAACCGAATCTGCTGTCATTTGTGACCGTTATACTTGATGATCCTGATGCACCGGAGCGCATCGTAGAACCGTTGGTCAGCTCGGGGTATCTGAATTACGGCTCCGGAGAGACTATCGGCGCGATTTATAACATCACAGACGGCTACATCGCGTTGTTACCTGACAAGATCCCCACCGAAATGTCGGATATTCCGCTCGACCTGATTCCCAGCGCTAGCGGCAAAAGAATTCTCGTTGCGGCGAGGGCATTGGCCGTCCCGCTGGCGGATGTGGTCGATACCGAAACCTTAAAGAAAAAGGTAATCGAGCCTCTTCTGATGGCGACAAAATAACGTAGTAATTCCAGCTATTTATGAACTTTGCCCTTGTCCTTTCGGCTATTATACGTATACTACACAGTACGTATGCTGACCAAACGCCAAAAAGAAGTTCTCGACACCATTGAGCAGCTCGCGCGGGACTCGGGCTACGCGCCCAGTTACCGCGAGATCGCCGACGTGCTGGGGATCAACGCGCTCTCCACCGTGCAGCAGCATGTGGAGGCGCTCCAGTCGAAGGGCTACCTGAAGAAATCCTGGAACCACAACCGCTCGATCGAGATCATGGACCGGCCCGACGCGCCCAAGGCGGTTTCGCTGCCGCTGCTCGGTATCGTCGCCGCCGGCCAGCCGATCCAGGCGGTGGAGCACAAGGAATCTATCGCCGTGCCGGCGGACCTGCTGGCGCGCGGCGACCACTTCGTACTGAAGGTGCGCGGCGACTCGATGATCGAGGACGGTATCTGCAGCGGCGACTACGTGGTCTGCAAGAAGGCCGAGACCGCCTCCACCGGCGAGACCGTCGTGGCACTGATCAAGAACGATCAGGTGACGCTCAAGCGTTTTCACCGCGAGGGGCAGTCGGTCATCCGGCTCGAACCCGCCAACCACCGGATGGACCCGATCCGCATCAACGCCGAGGATTGCGAGATCCAGGGCGTCGTCGTCGCGGTGCTGAGGAAGTACTGACCGTCCGTTTGCGGCGCGGACGGGATTAACGGCAGGGGCGCTGCTTGCTGCGCCCGGCATGACACTGTTGATGGCGACAGAACTTTTCCCGGGTGCCAATGATTTCTGCCATGAACACCGACCCTCGCCCGCCGCTCATCGCCCATGTCGATCTCGACGCCTTTTTCGTCGCGGTGGAGCGGCTGCTCGATCCGTCGCTCGTAGGAAAGCCGGTGCTGGTGGGCGGCCACTCGGCCCGGGCGGTGGTAAGCGCGGCCTCCTACGAGACGCGCAAGTTCGGCTGCCGCTCCGCGATGCCGATGCGCCAGGCGATGGAACTGTGCCCCGAGGCGATGGTGCTGTCGGGCCACTATGAGGCCTACTCCGAACATTCGCACAAGGTGTTCGAGATCATGGAAAAACTGGCCCCGGTGGTGGAGCAGGTCTCCATTGATGAAGCCTATCTGGATCTTTCGGGCTGCGAAGGGCTGCTCGGCGCGCCGCTCGCTGCGGCGCACCGTATACGCAACGAGGTGTTCGCGCAGACGAAACTGGTCATCTCGATCGGCCTCGGCGTGAACCGCACGGTGGCGAAGATCTCGTCGGGGCTCGCCAAACCCAACGGCATCCTGTGGATCCCGGCCGGTTCGGAGCGCAGCTTTCTCGCGCCGCTCGCCGTCGAGATGCTGCCCGGCGTGGGGCCGGCCTCGATGGCGCGTCTGCACGAACTCAATATCTTCACGCTCGGCGACGCCGCCGCCCGCGACCCCGCCGAACTGGAACAGAAGCTGGGGTCGTTGGGGCCGTGGATTCACGAGAAGGGGCTGGGCCTGGGATCGGCCGAACTTCAGCCCGAACACGACGCCAAGTCGATGGGCCGCGAGACGACCTTCGAGAAGGATATCCGCGACTGGCGCGAACTGGACCGGGTAATCGCCGAGCTGGCCGAAGATGTGGGCTCGCGGCTTCGCCGCGCCAAAATGCACGCCCGCACCGTCACCGTGAAGATCCGCGACGGAAAGTTCCGAACGATCACCCGCGCCCAGTCGTTCGACGAGCCCACCGCCTCGGATGACACCATTACGAAAACCGCGTGGGAGCTGTTCCACCGCAACTGGCCGAAATCCCGCCCCGTGCGGCTGATCGGTGTCACCTGCAGCGGCCTCGATAACGACGCGGAGCTGGTGAGAAAACCGGTCCAGCCGTCGCTGTTCGACAAACCCAAAGACAAGCGCCCGGAGAAACTCGACAGTACTATCGACCAGCTCCGCGCCCGGTTCGGCGACAAGGCGGTCGTGAGAGGGCGGACGGTACGGGGCGGGACGGCGAAGTGATCAGTACGTCCGGTAGCGCTCTTCGGTCCACGGATCGCCGCGCATGTGGTAGCCGTTCTGCTCCCAGAAACCGGCCTGGTCCTTCGTGAGGAACTCGATCGCGCGCAGCCACTTGGCCGATTTCCAGAAGTAGAGCTTGGGGACCAGCAGTCTTAACGGATAGCCGTGATCGGGGGTCAGTTCCTTGCCGTCCGCCTTGATGCCGCAGATGACGTCGGGTTCGCAGAAGTCTTTCATCGGGATGTTGGCGGTGAACCCCTGCTCGCAGTGGGCGAGCACGAACTTCGCCGTGGGCTTTACCCCCACTTTTTCCATGAGGAGTTTCGCGGAGACGCCTTCCCAGCTCATGCCGAGCTTGCTCCAGGTGGTGACACAATGAATATCGCACTTCACGGTCACGCGCGGGAGCGTGAAAAAGTCGTCGTAGGAAAGTTTGAGCGGCCGCTCCACCTCGCCGAAGATTTTGAAATCCCAGCGCGCCTTGTCGAACTTCGGCACATCGCCGTAGTGGAGCACCGGCCAGCCGTGGGTTTCCCGCTGGCCGGGCGGGATGCGGTTCTCGCGGAACGTGTCGGTGCTGACGATGGTTTCGCCTGCGGCGGGTTGAGAGGGCGGTTCGGGTTTCTTGCCGGTGTCGGACATGGGTGGCTCCGCGGATTCCGTTGTGGTTCGACAGGCTCACCACGAACGGGGCCGTTCGCCCTGAGCCTGTCGAAGGGTGAACACAGAAGGTGTAGTCCGCCGGACCGGTCCAGTGAAGCGGGATGTCCGTTACATCTGAAAGTTGTGGTCACGTCCGGAATATGGTGAGATTCCGGCTCGGGTTACGAACGGGAGGGCGCTTTGGATTTTCTCTATCCGCCGGTGGAACGCCGGGGCCGGTTCGTCCAGCTCACGAGCTACGACAAGGGACCGCTCAACTGGCCCATCCTGTCGCCGATGCTGCGGGAGTGGTCGCGCAAATGCGTCATCCTGCGCTCCGGCGAGGCGCACGAAGCGGCGTCGGTGGACGGCGCGGGTCTGGTGACGCGCCTCTTCACCGGCTTTCCCGCCTTCTGGAACCCGGCGCTCTACCGGGAGATCGTGCTCCGGATTTACTGGGACGGCGAACCGGCGCCGAGCGTCGAAGTTCCGCTCGGCGACTTTTTCGGTATCCATCACTGCACGTACCGGCAGTACGACTCGCGGCTGTTCAGCGTCGTCTCGGGCGGGATCAGTTGCCAGGCGCCGATGCCGTTCTCAAAAGGAATGCGTGTGACGTTCACGCAGGAAGGGCGTACGCCCGTGCCGCTCTTCTTTTACGGGATGGGCTACTACGAACTGAATCCGGCGGATGTGAACCCGCTGCGGTTCCATGCGTCGTGGCGGCGGCAAGCGCTCGTGCCGGAGGGCGAACCGTTCACGCTGCTCGAAGCCGAAGGCCGCGGCTACTACGCCGGTGTGCACCTCTCGACGCAGAACCGCGACGTGTGGCTGCGGCCGCCCGTGACCGACTGGATGCTCCCGCGCGGTCTCGGGCTGGGACATCTTGAAGGTTGGGAGGAGCTGTTCGTGGACGGCGAGACGAAAAGCCGTCACCAGGGCACCGGCCACGAGGAATACTTTAACACCGGCTGGTATTTCGCCGACGGCGCCTTCACCGGGCAGGACTGGGGCTGTCTCCACCGGAGCTATCTCTCGGGCCGCACGGCGTCCTACCGCTACCATTGGAAAGATCCGGTACCGTTCAGGGAGAGTTTCCGGGCGGTTATTCATCACGGCGTTTACGACAACATTCCCGCCGACTACAGCGCGACGGCGTACTGGTACCAGGAAGAGCCGCACGGACGGCGCGCGCCGCTTCCGCCGGCTTCCGAACGTCGAGTGCTGTCACCCCTGTTTTCGAGGCGGCTCGGGAATTGAGCAGACAGTGAGCTTGCTGGTTGTTTGACCGGTTCAGGATTGCCTACAGTTGCGCGGTTCCACAGAGGATATACAGCACCGCAGATGCCGACGCTCGCCACATCTGAAGCCACGCAGGCGTTCCTGAAGCAGGCGCCCGGGGTTCACCCGGACAATCACCGCAAGCTCGGCGTCCTGTCGGTCAACGCACTCGGCATCGGCACCTATCTCGGCGATACCACGGAGGCGTTCGACCGGCGATCGCGCCAGGCGATCGTCCACGCCGTCGGCAAGGGCATTAACCTCATCGACACCTCCATCAACTACCGCTGCCAGAGAAGCGAGCGAACCATCGGCGAGGCGCTGAAAGACCTGATCGCGCCGGGCAAGGTACGCCGTGAAAGTCTCGTGATCTGCACCAAGGGCGGCTACGTGCCGTTCGATCAGGAGCCGCCGCGCTCCCGCGCAGAGTTCACCGACTACCTGGAGAAGATTTTCTTCGAACCCGGCGTGGCCGATCCCCGCGATTTCGTGGACCAGCAGCACTGCATGTCGCCTGGCTATTTGCGCCACCAGTTTGGCCAGTCGCTGAAGAATCTCGGCCTGGACGCCATCGACGTCTACTACATCCATAACCCCGAAGGTCAGCTGAGTTCGGTCAAACGCGAGACGTTCATGGAGCGGATGCGGGCCGCGTTCGTGGAACTGGAAGGCAAGGTCAGGATGGGCCAGCTCAGGTATTACGGCACCGCTACCTGGAGCGGCTACCGCGTGGGCCCGGACAAGAAGAACCACCTGTCGCTGGAAGCGCTGGTGGAACTGGCGGAGGAGTGCGCCGGCGAGAAGCACCACTTCAAGGTGGTGCAGCTGCCATGCTCGCTCTCCATGAACGAGGCCTGGAGTGTGCCGACGCAAACGCTGGGCGGCAAACCGGTCACTTTCATGGAGGCGGCGAACCAGCTCGGCATTGCGGTCGTTTTCTCGGGGACGATGTCGCAGGGGAAACTCTCCTACGGACTGCCGCCCAAACTGGTGCCGGTGCTCGGCGGCGCAACGGACGCCGAACGGGCGCTCCGTTTTGCGATCAGTGTGCCGGGGGTCTCCTGCGCGCTGTCGGGAATGTCGCAGGTCGCGCATGTGGATGAAAACGCAAGGGCGGTGGCGCAGCCTCCGGCGGATCTCGCGCCACTCGAAGGCCAGATTTGAGTCAGATTTAAGGCCGGATTGAAACCAGATAGGATTGCCGCAGATGTTTGAACCAAAAGACGAAGAGCTTCACCCGGCCGGACGCGAAGAGCACTGGCAGGAGAGCTGGTATTTCAACTGGGCGTCGGGCGACGGCCGGTCGTTCGGCCTCTCGCGGATCGGTTACCGGTTCCACCAGAAGCAGATCGACGGCCTGGTGCTGACCCTCCGGGACGGAAAGCCGGAATACATCTATCCCGCCGTGAACCGGCCGCTGAAGGACAAGCCGGAACACATCACCGCCCGCGACGGCCTCAAGGCGATGGGGCTCACGTACCGCCTGCTGGAACCGTTCAGCCGCTGGAAGCTGGAACTCAAAGGCCGCGACGAGATGGATCTCGAGTGGTCCGCCTTCACGCCGGTGTTCGACTTCCACGCCGACGGGGCCGATCTGCCGCCGAACGTCGCCGGCAACCATTTCGAGCAGGCCGGGACCGTCACCGGCTGGACCCGGTTCAAGGGAAAGGAGCGCGAGATCCGCGGTCGCGGGGAGCGCGACAAGTCGTGGGGCGTGCGCGACTGGTCGAAGGTCGAGGGCTGGAACTGGATCAGCGCGCAGTTTGGCGAGGACCTCACGTTCAACGTCTGGCAGGGGTTCTTTGAGGGAAAACCCTATGCCAACGGGTTCGTCTTCAGCGACGGGAAGAACTCGGGCGTCGTGAAACTCAATATCTCCTTCGAGTGGGGCGCGCGCGAACATATACCGGCCAAAACCTTTATCGACTTCACGACGCGTGACGGTTCCGCGTACCGCGTCACCGCTTCCACGCTGGCCCGGTTCCCGCTGGTAAAAAATGGCCTGTGGCTGGAAGAGATCCATGCCAGTTTCACGATCGCCCGCAACGGCGGCCCTGAACGGCTGGGCGTCGGCGTTATCGAGCATGCCTGGCACGCGGGGACGTTCAAGACGCTGCGGCACGCGGGCGAGCTGCTGAAAGCGGCGGGACAGGTGCTGCTTCCGTGATTTTACGGCTCTCCGGAGAGACGCCCCAGGACCTGAGCGTCATTGGCGGCAAGGCGTGCGGACTCGTGCGCCTGCTGAAAGCGGGCTTCCGGGTACCCGGCGCGTGGTGCATTCCCTCGGACGCGACTGAAGGCGGCAAGCTGCCCCCCGAACTGGAAAGCGTGCTCCGGGGGCTGTGGGAAAAGTTTGTGGCGCTGCGGCCGAACGGCCGACTGGCCGTGCGCAGCTCTGCCACGGCGGAAGACCTCGAAGGCGCGTCGTTCGCCGGGATCTACGAGACGAAGCTGGACATCGATTCGGCCGACAGGCTGGTGCAGGCGGTCAAGGACTGCCTCTGGGCGGTTCATGCGGACCGCGCGCGTGGCTACCGGGCGAAGCAGGATATGGGACATGACCTGAGAATCGCGCTCGTCATCCAGCGGATGATCGAATCGGAAATCTCCGGTGTCATGCTGACCGCCAACCCGCGCCGGCCGTTCGCGAAAGAGATTGTCGTCGATGCCGCTTACGGACTGGGCGAGGCGGTGGTGTCCGGTGTCACCCATCCGGATCATCTCGTGATCGACCGGGAGACCGGCAAGGTTCGGGAAACGGTCATCGGTCCCAAGGAGATCGAGCACGTCTTTGTGCCGGGGCAGGGGCACGCCCAGCGCGAAGTGGACCCGGGCCGCCGGGAAAGGCTCTGCCTCAGCGACGCGCAGGTCTCCGCGCTCTGGAAACTGGCCCGTGACGTGACGGAAAAGATCGGCCCGAGACAGGACCTCGAGTGGGCCTTTGAGGGCGGCGACCTGTACGTGCTCCAGCAGCGGCCCATCACGGGGCTGCCACCCGAGAAGCCGAAGATCATCTGGACGCGCAAGTTCGGCGACGAGTATCTGGCCGACTACATGACACCGCTCGGCCACACCGTGCTAACCCGCTGGATCAGCGAGGAGTTCCTCCAGGATATCGCCACCCTGAGCGGCAACACCGAGCTGGAGGGAGTCGATCCGATCCGCCGCTATCACGGCTACGCCTACATGAACGGCGACTACATCGCGCGGATGATGAAGGCGATGCCGGTCTCGATGCGGCGCAGCGATTCGCTGGGCTGGTTCACGCCCATGTGGGAAAGCCGGATGCGGGAGATGCCGTTCGAACCCGCGCGGATGCTCGGCATGCTGCGGGCCCCGTCCAAAGACCCGCGCTCCTCGATCACGCAGAATCCGGTGATCCTCGACAAGCACTGCGCGAATGTCGAGGCGACCGTCGGACCGAAACAGTTCCAGGACTACCGGGCGCTTACGGATTCCCAGTGGCAGCGCCAGTTCGACGAGACGTACGAACTGGGGCGCGAGCATTTCCGCATTATCCGGTGGGGTATGGGAATGTACAACACGATGCTTCACGCGCTGCTCCAAAGCACCGTAAAGCGGTTCGCAAAGGACGACGACGGCGAACTCTACCGCGCGCTCATCAGCGGGCTGCCCGGCACGAAGACGGTCGAGATCAACCGCGACATCTGGAAACTGGGCCGGATCGCCCGCGATACGCCGGAGTTCCGCGCCGCGCTCACGGGCGGCATGCCCTACGCCGTCGCCCGAGAGAAGTTTCCGGGCAGTCCGTTCTGGCCGGCGTTCGACCGGTTTATGGTTCATCACGGGCACCGGGCGGCGACCCGCGAAATCGCGCAGCCGCGCTGGCGTGAGACGCCGGACGTGGTGCTCGGTTTCATCCGGGCGCAGCTGCACGGCGATATTCCTCCGGATCCGGCGGGCGCCGAAGGGGAGGCGATCCGCCGCCGCGAGAAGGCTGAAACTCTCGCCCTGAAACGGGCGGGCGCGGGCTTGGGCGGGTTCGCCCGGCGCAAGGCCCTTGAGTGGCTCTACCGGCAGACGCAGACCTACACGCGCTACCGCGAGAACCAGCGCTACTACCTCGACTACCTGCTCATTCACATCCGTTTCCTGATCCTCGAGATGGGGCGCCGCCTGAAGGAGAAACGGGTGCTGGTCGACCCGTTCGAGGTGTTTTTCCTGGAGCGTGAAGAGCTGTGGAAACTGATCGAGAATCCTGCGGCCTTCGGAGACCTCGAGCAGCGGATCGAGCAGCGCATCAACGAATACATGCTCTGGAAGGACCGGCTCCCGGCGACGTATCTTTTTGATGACGTGGAGACCGAGGGCGAGATCGTCGAGGGCGATCCGACCGGTATTCCGGAGCAGGGACTGGGCGCAGGGCTAGGGGCATCGCGCGGTGTGGCCCGTGGACGTGCGCGGGTGGTCCGTGAACTGGCCCATGTGGCCGGCGTGGAACCGGGCGAAATACTGGTCGCCAGCAATACCGATCCGGGTTGGACGAGCGTTTTCCCGCTGCTCTCGGGGCTGGTTACGGAAACGGGCGGCCTGCTCTCCCACGGCGCGTTGCTGGCCCGCGAATACGGCATTCCCGCTGTGACAGGTGTCAAAGGGGCGACGAAATTCATCCAGACCGGCGACCTGATCGAGATCGACGGTACTCGGGGAACACTCAGGCATCTCGATGCGACACGGGATGTGATCGACGGTGCGGGTGACGGCCTTGGTGCCTGAGGCGGGTTCACTTAACGGAATTGCATTCTGTTCAAGCATCGGTTCGATCGTGAGCGCGAACGGCCCGGTTATTGCGAATAACTATCCCGGCGTCCGCTTCGGATCGTTCCGGCACACCGTACAGGATGAAATGGAACGGGCGAAATATGGCTGATGCAGGTCATATAACGGCGCTGCGGCGGACATCACAGTAACCTCAGAGGCAGTGTCTCCGATCATGCGTCCGAAATGGCAGAAACTGCGAAACTATCTGGTGCATTTTGCACGCACCCTGCTTCCGCTCGGCCTGCTGGTCGGGCTGGGGGTTTATTTCATTCACGGTCTTGTCGTGAAAGAAGTGATCGTCCAGCTCCAGAACGATTCGGCCGCTAACCTTGGCGAGACGCGGGGGTTGATCGCCGGTCAGCTGAAACTGATTGCCGCCGATATCCGGTACCTTTCCAGACTGGACGAACTCCGGGAGTATCTGGACAATGGAAATCCCGCCGCGCGGCGCCATCTCGAGAATGAGTTCACCGCGTTTGCGGACGAGTACCGTTATTACGACCAGATCCGGCTGCTGGGTCCGGATGGCCATGAGCTGATACGGGTGAACTACTCGGGTGGAAAGGCGGTTCTGGTTCCGGAAGCGGAGCTTCAGGACAAGTCGGAACGCCCCTACTATCGGGAATCTCTGCGGCTGAAAGCCGGAGAGATATATGTGTCCCCCCTCGACCTGAATATCGAGAAGGGGAAAATCGAAATTCCCTTTAAACCGGTTCTCCGTCTGGCTGCGCCGGTAGCGGACAGTAGCGGGACTGTCCGGGGTTTCCTGGTACTCAATCTTCTGGGGTCCGCGCTCCTCGACAACCTCCGGCTGGGTTTTTCGGGTTCTCCCTCGGTGCCGATGCTTCTTAATCATGAAGGTTACTGGCTGTCGGGTCCCGACCCGGAAAAGGAATGGGCATTCCTGCTGGGAAGGGACGACCGTTTCGGGCGCGACTATCCGGACGTCTGGGAGGCGATGTCCGGAAAAGAGGCCGGATCGTTCCGGTCGGACCGGGGGCTGTTCGGTTTCCAGTCGCTCTCGCCGGCCGGGATCATCGGCGGCGAAGCGGTGAGCGGCGCGGCGGGCACGGAAAACTGGTATCTGGTTTCCTACACCAGCGGTTCCGAAATCGCCGGGCATGTCACGCAAAGGCTCGGTAATTATCAATACGCCCTGGCCGCGGGGATCGTGTTCATTCTGGCATTGTCCGCTGTGCGGGCCTTTGTCCGCCTGGAACGGGATAACGCCCGGCGGGCCGATTCTATTGCGGCGCGCGTGATGGAAACACCGTCGGCGGCCATCGTGATCATGGACGGCGACCGGAGCATTGTTTCCGTCAACCGGGCTTTCCGGACGCTGACCGGATTCCAGGACGTGGATATGCCGGTCCGGTCGGCCGAACTGTTCCCGCCGCTCCAGTTCCGGACCATGACGGTCGCCGCGGTCTGGGATTCGGTATTCGCCTGGGGCCGATACGAGGGGGAAGCGGCGCTGACCCGCAATGATGGCACCCGCCTTCAGGTATGGGCGTCGGTCGCTTCGGTCACCGGTTCCGCTGGCGAGACGACCGGTTATGTGATGATCCTGTCGGATATTTCCGAAATCGTCCGGCTGAACCAGCAGATCGAGAGTCAGAACTCGTTCCTGAAGATTCTGCTCGAGACGATGCCGGCGCCGGTCTATTTCAAGGACGCCAATCTCCGGTACCGCGGGTGCAACCCGGCGTTCGCTTCGGTTCTCGGACGGCGGATAGACGAGATCATCGGCAAGACGGTTTTCGATATTTACCCGCCGGACGAGGCAGAGGCGTTTGACAGGGCGGATCGCGAGCTGATGACGAACGGAACCACGCAGGCGAGCGAGACACGCCTGCGGTTCGCCAACGATGTGCTTCACGATGTGATCATTCACAAGGGAGTGCTGCACCGGCCCGATGGCACCCCGGACGGTTTCGTCGGGATCATTTTCGATGTGACGGAGCGCAAACGCATGGAGAAGGATCTCCAGGAGCAGGCGGACCGGGACGCGCTGACCGGTGCCCTGAACCGCCGCCGTCTTTGGGAAACAGCTGACCACGAGATCCAGCGGGCGAGACGCTACGGCCATCCGCTGACGGTGCTGATGCTGGACATCGACCGGTTCAAGACGGTGAACGACAACTTCGGCCACGCGGCGGGCGATGAAGTGCTCAAGGCGATGGCCGCGATGGTGAACGGGACGCTGCGCGACACCGACTCGTTCGCCCGGATCGGCGGCGAAGAGTTCGTCGTGCTGCTGCCGGAAACGGGACCGGAGATGGCGCTCGCCGCCGCCGAACGGATCCGCAAGCGGATTGAGCAGACCTCCGTGGACACGCCGGCCGGCAGGGTGCGGTTTACGGTGAGCATCGGCGCATCGTCGCTCTCGGCGACCGACGTCAAATTCGACGAGATCCTGCGGCGCGCCGACAGCGCGCTCTACCGGGCCAAAGAAGGCGGCCGTAACCGGTCAGCGGCTTCCTGAGCGGGCGAGGCGTCAGGACGGGCCGGAGCCGCGGCCGGTGATCCGGCTGAAAGCCGGATGTACCACGACCCCCGCCGCAGTCGGGAACAGTTCGATCTGTCCGTGACTCCGGGTCCAGAGTGCATGTCTGGGAGTCCGGTTGCGGGGCGATCCGCCGACGACGAGCGGCAGACCGGACCTGACGTAATCCAGCGGCGGCCGGCAGCCAGCGGACAGGCAGACCCAGGCGCCCGGAAAGTTCCACGCCTCCAGCGTTCCGGTTTTCCAGCTTTTTGCGGACCACTCGATGACGACGGACGGATCCGCGCCGGCAAGGGTGAAACCGGCCTGAACGCCGTCCTGGCTGATTCCGCTCAGGCCGTAGCGTTCCGGGGGCTCGTCGGGGCGGGCCGTCCGGAATTCGCGGTCGCGGTAACTGAAACGGCCGGGAGACGCTTCGGGCGGCAGATTCGGCGCGGCCGTCACGATCTCGCCGAAATATCCGTGGTGGGCAAGAATGTCATCCACGGTGCGCAGGAGATTGCGGGCAGGCGCCGACGAGCCGGGATAGATCCAGACGGGCGGGCGGTCCGGATTCAGGACGATGGCGCCGGGTGAGCGGCTGCCGTCCATGACGATGACGGAACTGTCCAGCGACGGGATCCGGCACGAGATCACGAGAAGCACGAGTACCGCCCCGGCCAGCACGGCGCCGTTGCGCACCCGGCCGTTCGCCACCGCGAATCCGGCGAGACCCAGGGCGGCGAAATAGACGGCGGTGACCGCGGCGGACGGAGCCCCCAGCCGCAGCGGCGGCGGAAACAGGCGGTCCGCACCCGATATGAGCAGCCCGAGCGCGTCGCAGGCGGGAGCGAGCAGTCCTGAAAGGAGATCGGGCAGGTCGCCGTGGGCGGGTACGGAGGCCAGCGTGCTCGCCAGTCCCAGCGGGAGCAGGACCCCCTCGATGACTGGCAGAAGCAGCGAGTTGGTGAGGATTCCGCTCACCGGAAGCTGGTGAAAGGTCGACACGACGAGCGGGGCGGTAAGCATCGTGGCGGCGACCGACGCGACGGCCGTTCCGCCGGCCAGTTGCGCGACGCCGGACGTTTCCGCGCGGAACAGCGGGGTGAGGGATATGCCCAGCATCGAGAGGAATGAGAGCTGGAACGAGAGGTCCTGGATCAGTTCCGGGCGGACGGCGAGCATCGCGGCGCCGGCCAGCAGGAGTCCGTCCAGTACATGTGTACCGCGCCCGGCGATCAGCCCGGCGGCGGCGGTCGAGAACATGATCATGGCCCGAACGGTGCCGACCTGTGCGCCGGTGAGAAGCATGTAGATGAAAAGCACCGGAAGGGCTGCGGCCATGGCCATGCGGCGGGCCGGAAGCCGCAGCAGCACGGCGGGAAAGAGTCCGAGCGCCGTCTCGATCAGGACTACGATCCAGAAGGCGAACAGGGTGAAGTGGACGCCGCTGATCGAAAGGAGGTGAGCGAGCCCCTGCCGGTTCATCTGGCGGGTGACGACGGGGCCGACTTCATCGCGAAGCCCAAGTACCAGCGCCGACATGAGCGCGCCGCCGGCGCCGTAACGCGAAAGTTCGTGCCCTGCCCGCAGCCGGAACCGGTCGAGTGCGGAGATGAGTCCGTCTCCGGCGATCCGGACCGCCGGGCCGTCGCCGGACGGTTTGAGACGGGCCCTGAAACCCTCGTGTTCCAGGTACTGATCCGGATCGAAAGCACCGGGATTGCGCTGGGGGCGCAGAGGCCGGACTTCGCCGGCAAGTTTCAGCCGGTCACCGCGGACCCACTCCCAGGGGCGCCCCGAAGGGTGATCTCGCCCGGCGCCTCGCTGACCCGCCGGCAGATTGTCGATCCGGATCCGGTCGCCGGGCTGCAATGGACTGTCCGCAGGCTCCGTATAGTCCGCACGGATCACGGTGGCGTCGATCCGGAATCCGAAACCGGTGCGTACCGGCAGTCCGTCAAGCTCTGCCTCGATGACGGCATTGCCGCCGGAGAGAGGCGGAGCAGGGTTCCCGTTTCCGGAGCCGAGCGCGAGTCCCGCTGCAAAGGCCAGCAGCAGGATCAGCTTGCGGTGCCTGCCGCCGGGCCACCGGGGGAGTATCAGGACGGCAGCCAGGAATGCCGCCTCCGCGACGGCGCCATACCAGCCGAAGGCGATGCCCGCGACGAACGTTCCCAGTACAAAGTTCCGGAACAGCCAGACGCGCCCGGCCGGATTCCCCAGCAACCGGACAAATGTCCCCTGCAACCGGATCTTGAGGAGTTCCAGCCGGCCCGCGATCCGCTCCCTGAGCGGGGTTCCGGGTGATACCTCTTTGTGTTCTATCCCGTTCACCTGCCGGTTGTACGCAAGAATCCTGCCCGGGAGGCAGGATTAACTTCGACGTGATTTCAGGAAGTTAGAGAATTGACGAGTGACAATTATCGGCAGATGTTCGGATTCCGAACATTCAGCCGGCCGGTTTGGACTGGGATGCATCACTCAGCTGCTGGTAGATTTTCCCGACAGCGTCTTCGGCACCCTTCACGAAATTCTCGACCCGGACCAGATCGTTCAGCACGATGGCTCCCCGGGCCCGCCGGAGCTTTTCCTCCAGCTGGTCACGGTCCTTGCGGCTGATACTGGAGGCGAAACTCCGCATCAGTTCCTCGATATGCTCGAGCTGCTTGCGCAGCGCGCCGATGCGGGCGATCCGTTCCTTGGCGGACTGCAGGTTGTCGGAGATGCCGGCGACGTCGTTCTCGCTGGACGACTCGATCACCACTTCCTGCTTTTTGCCCGTGGCCGTGTCGTGCGCCGTCACGATCAGGATGCCGGATTCATCCAGCTTGAACTCGACTTCGATCTTCGCCTGTCCCTTGGGACCGGGAGTGCCCAGCAGCAGGTTGAAGGCGCTCAGGAGCTCGTTCTGCGCGGCTTCGGGGTGTTCTCCCTGGCGGACGTGAATCTTGATCTTTTCCTGGTTGTCGCGGCTGGTGGTGAATATTTTCGTCGTGGTAACCGGCATCGGCGTATTGCGCTCGACCAGAACGCTCATCTTGTTGCCGGCGGCCGTAAGCCCCAGCGGCAGCGGAACGACGTCGACCAGTTTGCGGCTCTGCCGCGCGTCGGTGATCCACTGGCCGATCGTGGCCGCGCCGACGGCGACCGCCTCGTCGGGATTGAGCCCCTTGGACGGCGCCCGGCCTAGAATTCTCTCGACACTCGCGGCGACTTTCGGCATACGGGTCATGCCGCCCACGAGCAGGATTTCGTCGATGCTTTCCTTCTTGAACCCGGGGCCGCTGATGACCCGCTCGACGATCTTCGTCGCGCGCAGGATGAGCATCTCGGTCAGGCCTTCGAGCATTGTACGGGTGAGCTCGCCTTCGTAATGGACGGGCTGGGCGTTGATGACGGTGATAAAGGGCAGGTTGATCGACGAATGCTTTGCCGTGGAAAGCTCGCATTTGGCGTGCTCGGCGGCTTCCTTGAGCCGGGCGCGCGAGGCCGGATCCTTGCGCAGGTCGACGCCGGGGTATTTCTTCAGGAACTGCTCGGCGAGGTAGTCGACGATGGCGTTATCGAAATCCTCGCCGCCCAGCTGGGTGTCGCCGTCCGTGGCAACGACCGAAAAGCTATTGTCTTTCGCGTCAATGACGGTGATGTCGAACGTGCCGCCGCCCAGGTCGTACACCAGAACACGCTTGTTGGCTCCGCGACCCAGTCCGTAGGCAACGGCGGCGGCCGTGGGTTCGCTGACGATTTTGCGGACGGTGAGACCGGCGATCCGTCCCGCATCCTTCAGTGCGAGACGCTGCTTCTCGGTGAAGAACGCGGGGACTGTCAGCACGGCATCCCTGACCTCCTCGCCGATCACTTCGCTGGCGCGGGTCTTCACTTCCGCCAGCAGGACGGCCTGGATCTCTTCCAGCCGGAGCTGTTCGTTGTCGACCAGGGCGACGATGTCGCGCTCGGGCCCGACGCCCAGCTTGAATCCAAACCGGTGCTGGATGGCGTCCAGTTCTTTGGGAAGGATACGGCGCCCTACCAGCCGTTTGACGGCAATGAAGGTGCGTTCGGGTTGCGTTCCCAGGTAACGGAGCGCCGGTGCCCCTATAGTCCATTTGCCCTCAGGCGACCGGTGGACGGCCGAGGGCGTGACATTTTTCCCGTCCACCGCCGGAATGATGACGACCTTGGAACCATCGTGAAACCCGAAACAGGTGTTCGAGGTGCCAAGGTCTATGCCGAGAATCGGAGCCATGCGAAGGGCAAGGTAGCTTTAATTTTCGCCGGTGGGAAAGCCTGCGACATGGCTTTAATGAAAGCCCGGGGCGTCTTCGAAAGATGGAAGCCGGGATGGATGCACAAACCCTTACATAAATACACGAATAACGCACCGGCCAATTGTAATTTAAACCACAAAATCAGAGGGTTATCTGATGCAAAGGTGCATTAAGTTGCTTGACGGATTCCAGACTCCCCCCCTATCATGAATTTGTCATGAATCTATCTACATGGAATGACCGAAGGGTCTTCCGCGTCATCTGTTTTCTGGCCGTATTTCTGGCCTTGGGGATTCCAACAGCCTCCCCGGCGCTTACGGAAAGTACGACTTTGCGCCAGATGATGGATGAAGCCGAATACATCGTGGTGGCCACCTGCATCGGCCAGTCCACGCATTTCGACGCGTCCGGCGCCCGTGTTTTTACCGTTTCGCGCTTCGATGTCGAGAAAACCATCTCGGGTGCGCCGGCGCTGCAGGATCTTTCGCTGCGTGTGCTGGGCGGGACCCGCGACGGCCTTGTCGTCGATGTGCCCGGCGCCCCGCGTTTCGGCGAGGGCCACAAGTATCTGCTGTTTGTGACGAAACCGTTCGAAAACGGTTTCCGCACTACCGTGGGGTGGAAGCAGGGTGTTTTCGAAGTTGTGAAGCCGTCGGCCACCGAACCCGAACTCATTACGAGTTCGCCGGGGCAGACGGAAGTGTTCGACAGGGAACTGAAGACCGTCCGTAACCAGGAAAAGGCGAACATCTCGGGGCTCACGCTGGCCGAGGTCGAGACGATCCTGGGGCGGCAGTCGGTGAAGAAGAATACCGGGAACGTGACGTCGAAGACGGCAGTCCCCGAAGCAAAGGTTTCCAGACAGAAACCCTGAGCGGTCTCTGGTTGATGCACTCCTCCGGAGGGGGGAGCTGGGAAGGTCCCAATTGAGGAAGGAACTGGCCATGACAAAGCGAATACTCGCATATCTCGCGCTCGCCACAGGAATCGCGATCGTCTCCGTAGCGGGGCGTCCTGATCCGGTGACCGGCTGGGTTCAGAAGGCTTTCTTCTGCCAGACGGCGCGCTGCGATTCGAGCCCGGATACCGACGGCATCCTGATGATGCGCTGGGATACGCTGGGAGATTCGGTGCAAGGCCAATCCGCTTCTATCCCGAACCCGGGCGGTTTGCTTTTGAATCTGGGCGGGTACCCTCCGACCGCTGATGCAGCGACCGGAGGCAATGGCCTCGAAATGATCTACGGCAACGGTGTACCGGTGGACCCGGCCAATCCGGCCTCAAGCCTCTACTCCCCGGTCAACTACCGGCGTGGTGACAGTTACACGACCCCCGCCGTGTATCCGGATGGCAGTACGACGGCAGGGGGCTATGGGGGTTATTACAATCAGAGCCAAGTAGACGGTCCGGTGGTCACGTATATCGTCGATGCGAACAAGACTTCAGGTAACACGTGTCCGGATCTGACCATTGCCAGGCAGGATCTGGATCTGATCACTCCGGATCCGACGAAGGGCTACTCGATTGTGGTTCCTTCGACTTTAACGGTCACCAAGGAAGCAGCGCTTCGTGCCGCATATGTTGCGATGGGTAACTGGAACGGTGTTCGAACCGTTCGTACTTCCGGCGGCGGAGGAGGCTCGATCGGAGGGCTTGGTCATGCTGCGCCGAGCAAGCCCGGTTTCGCCTTTGCAGAGGCGGATATCCATCCCTGTGACTATAATTTTTCGCTCCAGATCGCAGCAGCGATGCAGTTCGACAATAATCCGGGCAGTGCACCTCTGTCTCCGGATATTACCGTTGATGATGTGGACGATCTGGTTGCCGAGCGGTTCCAGTATCGGGGTTTTGACGATTATGTAGTGCTCGCTGATGCGGCAGGCCCGATTTATGACATCGACGAAGCCGATGTCGATTCCGGTTATGCCCTGAATCCGATCGACGGGATCAACCAGATTATTTATGACGACAGCACCGGAGAGATCGGCAGTCAGCTGAACCTGCCAAGCGGCGTGGTTATGGTTGTCCTCCCGACGGTGGACCGCAACGGTCTTAACAATACCGCGTACAGGGCTGGCGGCATGGCGCACGGCTCGATCCGCGATGCGGATATCCTCATCACCAAGAAGGGACTGTCACTGGACAGCTCCTATAGCGGAACAATGGAAGGCGTTCTGGTGAATGCGCTGGGCCACGCGATGGGTCTGGATCATTCGCCGCTCTTCTCGGCCGAAAACGAGTTCATGCAGCCGGCCATGTTCCCGATCCGGGACGAGTTCCCGCTCACTTCGCCGGGTCTTGTGCGGTTCCTTGAGTCCGACGACGAAGCCGCGATGCTCATGACCTATCCGGGCAGCATTCTGAACGAGCAGACGGGTGCCGTAACGGGTACCGCTGCGAACAAGCTGATTTACGCCGCGGGCAATTTTGACGTTATCGGCGTTTCGGTCGGCGATGCGGTTGTCAACGAGAACACCGGTCTGAAGGCAACGGTGACGGCTATCGATTCGGCCGTCCAGCTTTCGCTTTCAGCCGATATATTCACGGTGGGCGGCGAGAGTTTCCGTATCTACGGGCGCCTGACCGGTATCAGCACTGCCGGTTCCGCCGGCCAGACGCTTAACGACAACACAAGCAGGGACTTCTTGACGGCCGGCGTTACGGCCGGCGACGTTGTCTTCAATACCTCCGACGGGTCCTGGTCGACGATCAAGACCGTGGCGGCTACTCAGCTTGTACTGGACGGCCTCACCGGCGGCACGATCAATGCGATGTCGGTAGGTGATGCCTACGAGATACTTGATGGTATCACCGGCGGCACCGGCGCCATCGCCGGTTGTGTGCGCGATTCCAACGGTGATCCCGTCTACGGCGAGAGTATTGTTGCCGTCGAAATCGACGGACGTAACACCGACGAAAATGCCGTCTATCAGCCGCTCAGCGAGCGCGATACGGTCGGTACACTCACCGGCGCTCCGGTGGATCCGGACGGCGCAGCTGGCCGCTACTGCCTGGATGAAACCGGAACCGCTTTTGGCGATCCGGTCGCTGCCGCTGGCGCAGGACAGTACTGCCACGCCACGGCTCCGCTGGTCGTTAACCCTCTTGATATTGATAATACCATTAACCCCGGACGCACCGAAACGGC
This sequence comes from uncultured bacterium, assembly GCA_964565925.1. Classification (GTDB taxonomy): domain Bacteria; phylum JAGRBM01; class JAGRBM01; order JAGRBM01; family JAHCIT01; genus CAZMGV01. The sequence goes on along the minus strand of CAZMGV010000012.1, from coordinate 12,008 downwards.
CGATCCCGACCCGACGATCCAGTTCACAGGCGGCACGGGCTGCTACCTGATTTCCGGTCTCCCGGTAAACCCTCTCAAGGGTACAGCCAAGTACCTCGTCTTTGCGGAAGACATGGACGGCAGTGTCGGCGACATCGCCCAGGCGGTCCGGTCCTATCTCGCGAAGGTGTCGAACCGCGGCTACTCCAATCAGGCGAACTTCGACAGCGGCGATCTCTTCTCGGGCAGCCCGACCGGCGCGTTCGAACGCGTCGATGCGGTCGATCTCGGAAGCACCGACCGCATGGAACTGCCCTGTGACGGTATCACCGGTGTAGCCACCGGCGGTACCGCGGGGACCCTCCAGGACGTGACCCGCGACTTCACGACGACCGGAATCGTCGCGGGCGACCAGGTGGAACTCGTTGACGACGACGGCATTGTGGGAGCCGGAACTATTGCGGCAGCTGGTGTGGGAGTCACGACGCTCACGTTTACCGCGAATCTCTCGAACTCGAAGGTGTTCTCGAGCGGCAAATATTACCGCCTGGCGCGCAGCCGCGAATGTCCGGCGGCGGCTCCGGTAGCCAGCGTGGATACCCGCCCGGGTGTCGTATCGGTACACGCCGGTCAGGTCTCGCGCGGCATCAACATCACGCTGCCCGGACCGCGCACGCTGTTCCCGCGGCTCAGCGACGGCACCGTGTTCATCGGCCGCAACAACCGGCCGTCCATGAACGGCACTCCGGCGGCGCTCATCAAGCCCGGCCAGGCCTACAGCTTCACGCCGGTCACGGTCGACCAGGACGGCGATCCGCTCGTCTTCTCGATCACGAACAAGCCGACCTGGGCTTCGTTCAACGCGACGAACGGTGCGCTGACGGGAACGCCGACGCAGGCCGATTCGGGAATCACGAACAATATTACGATCACGGTATCGGACGGGAACAACTCGCCGGTTTCGCTGGCTCCGTTCAGCATCCGGGTGAACTCTGCGCCGTCGATTTCGGGCTCCCCGGCGCTATTTGTCGCCAACAGTGCGGCCTACAGTTTCACGCCGAGCGTGACCGAACCGGATGCGTCCGACATCCCGGCGCTGATTTTTACGGTTTCCAACCTGCCCGGCTGGGCGGCGTTCAACCCGGTCGACGGCACCATTTCCGGTACGGCGGCTCCGGGCTCTTACGCGAACATCATCATCTCGGTTCAGGATCCGTACTGGCCGGCCGTGTCGCTGGCGCCGTTTACGATCACCGTGAACTCGCCGCCGACCATCAGCGGTACCCCGGGCACGACGGCTGGCGTGAATCTTCTGTATTCGTTTACCCCGACGGCTGTTGACGGCGACGCCGTGTTCACAGGTTCGGCGACCGGTGGAAGCACATCGACACTTGTCGATGCCGGACGCAATTTCTTTGCGCTGGGTATCGCCCCCGGCGCCATCGTCGAGAAGATGCAGGGTGGAGGGCCGATCGCCCAGGCGACGGCCACCCTCGTCGTCGGCAATACGGTCACTTTTGCGGGTCTGCTGTCCAATGGCGAGTCCTTTGCCCCGGGTGACAGTTACCGCGTGACCTATACCCCGATCGGCGATCCGCTCGCCTTCTCGGTTTCGAACCTGCCGTCGTGGGCCTCGTTCAATACGGTGAACGGCCAGATCAGCGGCACTCCCGGCCCGTCGGACGCCGGCAGCTTCACCAATATCATCATTTCGGTCACCGATAACGTCTACCCGGCGGTTTCGCTGCCGGCATTCTCGATCGATGTGAACGGACCGCCCTCACTCAGCGGAACGCCGCAGAGCCGCGCCTACCCGGGCGTCGCCTACTCGTTCACCCCGACGGCGGACGATCCTGAAAATGACGATCTCGTCTTTGCGGTGAACGGACAGCTTCCGCCGTGGGCGATTTTCGATTCTGCCACCGGCGAACTCAGCGGCACGCCTGTCCAGGCGGACGCCGCCAACTACACGGGCATCGTTATATCGGTATTTGACCCGTACAACACGCCGGTCGTGCTGCCGACCTTCAGCATCAATGTGAATGCGCTGCCGACGATCGGATTCCCGCCGGGCATGCCCAAAACGTCGGTCAACGTCGGCGCGGCCATCGGCGCATATGTTTCGACTGTGAGTGCCATCGATCCCGAAGGCGACCTGATCACCTTCACCGCCAACCGGATCCCGTCCTGGGCGACGCTGAATTCCGCCACCGGCGCGATCACGAACACTTCGGTCACCACCGCCGGTTCCACGGTCGATATTATCATTTCGGCTACTGATGCGGCCGGTCCGGAAACGGTTTCGCTCGCGCCCTTCACAGTCATTGTGAACCAGCCGCCGACGTTCGACCCGGCGCCTCCGGCAGCTGTCCCGGCCACGACGGTTAATGCCGGCGCGGCGTATCCGGCATTCACGCCGGCCGTTAGCGACCCCGAAGGCGACGTGCTTACCTTCTCGATCACCAACAAGCCGTCATGGGCCACTTTCAACCCGGTGACCGGTACCCTTTCCGGTACGCCGGCCCAGTCAGACGCGGGCAACGACAACAACATCGTCATTTCGGTGACGGACAACAACTTCCCGGCGGTCTCGATGGCGGCGTTCTCGATCAAGGTGAACGGCGCCCCGGTCATCAGCGGCACGCCTGGTGCGACCGCGCAGGCCGGCACGCCGTACACGTTTACCCCGGTCGTCGCCGATCCGAACAGCGACCCGATCACCTTCAGTATCACCGGCAAGCCCGCCTGGGCGCAGTTCGATACCTCCACCGGCACGCTGTCCGGCACTCCGGTCGCCGATGACGGCGGGACCTATGCAGGTATCCAGATTACCGCGACCGACGACGGTGTTCCGCCGCTGTCTTCGACCCTCAGCTCGCCGCTGGGGTTCACGATCACGGTCAACAGCCCGCCGTCGATCTACCTGATGAGCCCGGCGAATACGGTGGCGACTCCCGGCGCGGCCTATTCGCTCGTGATCCGCGCGCTGGATGTGGACGGCGACGCGCTGACCTTCCAGGTGCAGAATCTTCCGGTCTGGACCGGTGCGGCCGCCGCACTGACGCCGAACGTGGGCAACCCGATCGCCGCGGGCCTGTATGAAACGACCTTCTCGGGCACTCCGAATGTATCCGGTGCGGAGAACGGTTCCTATGTGCTGCGGTTCTCCGTCTCCGACGGTGTCAATCCGCGGGTGTATCTGCCTGATTTTACCGTGATCGTGAATACGCTTCCTGTATTCTCCGGCGTGAACCTGCCGGTGACCCTTGTGACCGCCGGTTCGCCTTACAGTTCGCCGGCGGCGCTGCCGTATGCATCTGACGGCGACAACGACCCGATCTCGTTCTCGGTCGCAAACCTGCCGTCGTGGGCAACCTTTAACCCGACGACCGGCCAGATTACCGCTTCGGGAGCGGCCACCGGCGCCAATGCCGGCAACTACCCCGGTATCGCGGTGACCGTTACGGATTCGAACGGCGGCACGGCAACTTCCACCTTCGATCTCAAGGTGAACGGCCTGCCGACCATATCCGGTTCTCCGTCACTCGTTGCTCCGCCGGCTGTTCTGTACACCTTTACGCCGACGGCCACCGACGTGAACAGCGATACGCTGACCTTCTCGGTCATCGGCAAGCCGTCCTGGGCGACATTCGATGCTGCCACCGGCAAGCTGTCTGGTACGCCTTCGCTGGCGAATGCGGGGCCGTACCCCGGTATCCAGATCTGTGTTGACGACGATACGGCACCCCTCGCCTTGCCCAACCCGGCCGACTGTCTTCCGGCCTTCCAGATCATCGTGAATTCACCGCCGGTATTCACACCGCCGCTCGCGGACATCGTCCTGCAGATCGGCGACACGCTGAACTTCACGGCGGCGGCGACCGACGCGGATCTGGATACGCTGACCTGGGGCATAATCAACAATCCGTCCTGGTCAATTTTCGACACCAATTCAGGCGCTCTTACCAGTGGTCTGTACACGGTGACCGCCGCGGATGTCGGGCCCTATAGCGCCATCAGAATCAGCGTTTCCGACGGTCTTAACCCTTCTGTCAATTACGGCTTCTTTACAATTACGGTAAATGGTCCGCCGGTCCTGACGAACGCACCTGCGGTTGCACCCGTCGACCAGTCATTCTCTTTTAATCCGGAGTTTGGGGATCCGAACGGCGACGATGTGGTCATCCAGTCGATCGCCAACTGTCCGACCTGGGCGGTGTGCGATGTAGCAACCGGTTTCATCAGCGGAACCCCGACGGAAGCGGATCATCAGGTCCAGCAGCTCTGGAACGTGCAGTACACGGTCACAGACGGAACGGCAGGGTTTGTCCCGGTCGTGCTGACCGCCCCGGTCCGGCTGAACGAACCGCCGACCGTTACGCTGCAGCCGAACGCCGTTTATGTCCTGCAGCCCACGGTCGACATGCTGGCGGTCAATGTGACGGCGACGGACGCGGTGGACAGCGACACGCTCATCTGGAGTATCGATAAGCAGCCGTCCTGGACCAATTTCGATACGACTACCGGTGCGCTCACGAGCGCAGTCGTGACGAACGCGCTGATCGGTAACTACAAGGACGTTCAGATCTCGGTTTCCGACGGCATCAATCCGCCGGTGGCGCTTACCAAGTTCACCATCAAGGTAAACGGTCCGCCGGTGATCGGCGGAACGCCGGTGACGGTCGTCCGCGCCGGACAGCCCTACAGCTTCACGCCGACTTCGAGCGATCCGAACAGCGATACGCTGAAATTCCAGGCGCTGAACCTGCCGTTGTGGGCATCTGTTGATATCAACACAGGCAAGGTGTCGGGTGCGCCGACACAGGCCGATACGGGTACTACTAACAATGTCACCATCCAGGTGAGTGATGATAACGGCACGACCTGGGCGGCGCAGCTGGTCTATAATCTCACCGTCAACGGCGCTCCGTCGTTTGCGACGCCGGCACCCGGGAATATCATCGTGTCAGATACGGCCGGTGTAACGGTGCTGTTCCCCGCAAATAATGCAACCGACCCGGAGCCGGATGTATTGACCTACTCCTCCACGGGCACACTGCCGCCATGGGCTTCGCTGAATACGCTGACAGGCCAGGTATCGGGCAATCCGGCAGGGTCGTTTGGCTCCACCGCCACGTTCGGCGTCTGTGCATCGGACGGTTTTGGCACTCCAGTCTGCACGGCAGATTTCACCGTGACGGTCCGGAACGACCTGATCATCAGCGGAACGCCTTCGACTGTGGCTATCGCCAACCAGCTGTATAGCTTCACGCCGGTGGCGACGGGCGGGAAAACCGATTCCTATTCGTATTCGATTGGCGTTACCCGGCCGCATTGGGCCAATTTCGATCCAGTCACTGGCACTCTGTCCGGAACGCCAATTGCCGAGGATCGCGGCGCCTATCCTGTGACGCTTACGGTTTCGGATGGGTTGGATTCCGCGTCGCTGATCTTCACGATCAACGTCAATACACCGCCCGTCATCGAAGGCACGCCGGTTACCCAGGTCGCTATCGGCGCCGCCTACTCGTTTATTCCGACCGCTTTCGACATCGATCCGCTGGACACGCTGACGTTCAGCGTGTCCAACCTGCCTTCCTGGGCGAGTTTCGATACCGTTACAGGTGAAATCTACGACACCGCGACCGCAACGCCTGGCGGGAAATACGAAGGCATTGTCGTTTCGGTTTCGGACGGCCTCAGCTCCGTATCGCTGCCGCCTTTCGCGATTATCGTGAATTCACCGCCGACGATTACCCAGGCACTCGCACTGCCCTATGTGATCCAGCCGAACAATCCGCTGGTATTTACGCCGGTGTCGAATGATCCGGACGGCGACGTTCTCACCTACCAGCTGAAAGTCAGCAAAGTCGCTCACGGCGGTCTGCCAAACAGTGGTGGGCTGTATCACAACTGGCTGCTCGATCCGGTTGACAAGATTATAGGCTACGGAAATCCAATCGGGACTTCCTGGCTGAGTATCAACAGCCAGACGGGTCAGATTTCGGGCACCCCGGCGGTCAGTTCGTTCGCGGACGATACCGGCGCCTATGTTGTCGAAGTGACCGTGTCCGACGGGAACTTCCAGGTGGCCATGGAGCCGATCCGCCTGGTCGTGAACATTGCACCGGTAGTGACGGCCGCTGTCCCGGCGCAGGTCTCTTCCGACGGCCGTCATACGAATATTGCCATTACCGTTACCGATCCCGACGGCCCGGATTCAGCTCTGACACTGATCAACAATCCGCCATTCCTGGCGATCTCCTACGTTAATATTGGATCCACCGAGTTCCCCATATATGAGCCCTATCTGGATTTCGACGCGTCATCGGTTAATGCCGGCAACACGTATTCGAATATCCAGATTCAGGTCAGCGACGGATATGTGACCACGTTCTCGGCCCCATTTGACGTGTATGTTAACGGCGCGCCGCAGCTGACCGTCGGGAGCCCGTTCCCGGACGTCAAGTGCCCCCGGTATATCCCGACCTATATCCCCTACACGGTTACCGATCTTGAAGGTGATCCGATCGTTCTGTCGAGCATCGATCCGGGCGTCGATCCTTACCACCTGACCCCGTCGTACGATCTTACGGCCATGACGGTCGTTCAGCCGGCGCAATCCCGGATCATGTGTCTGCCGGGCCTGAATCAGTATGGTCAGGGCCCGTATACGGTGCAGGCCACCGATGCGGTAAACCTGGTGCAACTGAACGGGGTGATGTCTATCGACGAAACCCGGACGCCTCCTTACCTGACGGGGGTTCCCGATCCGATTGCTAACACCAACCAAGTTTATACGTTCAAGCCGGTGACGGTTGCGGACGCGAACAATCCGTACAAGCCGTTCACCTATTCGATTACGAACAAGCCGACCTGGGCGACGTTCAGCTACACGGACGGTTCATTAACCGGCGTGCCGGGCGCAGTCGACTACGGAACCGATTCGAATATCTCAATCTCGGTTTCCGATGGCATCAACCCGGCCTATGTACTGGGGCCGTTCAGCATCCAGGTGAACACGCTGCCTTATATAGAGGGTACGCCGCCGACCCTGGCCAACGTGGCGGTGCTGTACGACTACACCTTCTTTGGCTGGGACATCGATCCGCTGGATACGCTGACCTTTATCGGCAGCGACATCCCGTCGTGGGCCACACTGAATCCGGTGACCGGCCAACTGTCCGGCACGCCAGCAGTCAGTGACCGTGGAACCTACGCGGGTATCCGGGTGGGTGTCTCCGACGGCTTCCAGAGTGTATTCCTGCCGCCGTTCGATATCGTGGTGAACACTCCGCCGACGATCGGCGGCGTGCCGGCGACGTTGGTGACGGCCGGAAATCCGTATAACCCCATTGGCGGTTTTACGCCGGTGGCGGTCGATCCGGAATCTCCGCTGCTCGACACCCTCCGGTTCTCGATCACGAATCAGCCTTCGTGGGCCACGTTCGATACGATCACCGGAAACCTGAGCGGTACGCCGGCGGTTGCGGACGGTGGAAACTATACGGATGTCACGATCTGCGTGACCGACTTCAACAGTCTGCCGGTCTGTCTGCCGAAATTCGACATCCGGGTGAATACGGCGCCGGTTCTGTCCGGCTCTCCGGCTGCGGTGATCAATTCGAACGTGCTGTTCGAGTTCACGCCGACCGCGGTTGATGCCTCCAACGATCCGCTCACGTTCTCGATCACGAATCGTCCGGCGTGGGCGGATTTCGATACGGCGACCGGCAAGGTATCCGGCACGCCGCTAGCCGCAGATTCAGGTCTCTACAATTTCGATATCACCGCCAATGACGGACTGGTGAACTCGGCGCCGCTCTCGATCAGCCTCCGGGTGAATACCCCGCCCGTGCTCTCGACGACTTCGGGTCATCTGGCGCCCCCGCTGGCGGCCTATACGCTCACTATCAACGCGGTCGATCCCGACGGCGACGCGCTGGTGGTTACGGCGGACGATCAGTCCGGCTGGCTGGGCGCTCCGGTCGTCACGGCTCCGGTGCTCCCCGGTGATCCTTACACGGTGACCCTGAGCGGCACGCCCGCCCTGTCGGATACCGGCAGCTATGTGGTGCTGATCTCCACCAATGATGGTTTCTCGGCGCCCGTCGAACTGAGCTGGCTGATCGTCGTCAACGCTCCGCCGGTGATCTCCGGCGTGCCGCCGACCGTAGTCGCGGCCGGGGCCAACTACGGACCGTTTACTCCGGTGGCCTCCGATCCCGACGGCGCACCGGCCGGACTCGTTTTCAGTATCGACAAGCTGCCGTCGTGGGCGACCTTCAATACCGTCACCGGCGTGCTGTCGGGTTCGACGTCGGTCACCGATATCGGCCTCTACAAGGACATCCTCATCTCCGTGGCGGATGGCAACGGCGGCGTCGCCTTCCTGCCGACGTTCAGCATCAAGGTGAACGGCGCCCCGACGCTGACCGGAACGGTACCGCCGATCGCGGTGCCGGGCTCGGCCTTCTCGTTCACGCCGACGTTCTCCGATCCGAACGATTCCACGGCTACACCGGAACCGTTCACGTTCACGTTCCTCACCTGCCCCACGTGGGCGGCGTGCAATCCGTCGACCGGCAAGATCACGGGCGTTCCCGGAATCCCGGATGTGGCCACGTACAACTTCACGATCACGCTGTCGGACGGCACGGCTTCGACCGCCGCGGTTCCGTACACGATTATCGTGAACGGCCCGCCGACGATCACATCACCGGCGCCGACGAACGCGATACTCGCGGCCGGCACGCCCTACAGCTACACGCCGACGGCGACTGACCCGGAAACCGACACACTGGTCTGGTCGGTTACGAACAAGCCGGTCTGGATGGCGTTCAATACGGTGACCGGCCAGCTCTCCGGAACCCCGGCTCCGACCGATACCGGCAGCTACACCGGTATCGTGATCTCCGTGTCCGATCCGTACAGCCCGGCGGTTTCGCTGCCCGCGTTCGACATTACTGTAAACGCGCCGCCGGTCATCTCCGGCACGCCGGCGACCCGCGCCGAGCCGAACCAGCTCTACTCGTTCGTTCCGGCGGTGACCGATCCGGAGAACGACACGCTGACCTTCTCGCTCCAGACCCCGGCGAACCTGCCGGCCTGGGCGGCCTTCAGCACGACCACCGGCGCCATCACCGGCACGCCGTCGCAGCTCGATTTCGGCACCTCCGGAGCGCTGGTTATCCGCGTGGCTGACGGCTTCAACCCGCTCCAGGCGCTTCCCGGTTTCACCATTTCGGTGAACGCGAAGCCGGTTATCAGCAATCCGCCGCCGACTCAGGTGGACGTGAACAGCCCGTACGGCGGCGTGGCCGGTTACACCCCCACGGTCGTGGATTTCGATTCGCCGGCTCTCGTGTGGAGCCTCCTGAACGCGCCGCCCTGGCTGTCTGTCGTCCCCGCGACCGGCAACCTGAGCGGCACGCCGCTCGCGTCCGGCTCCTGGCAGCACGTGGTTCTGCGCGTGACCGACGACGGCGGCACGACCTACGTGCAGTATCCGGAATTCACGATCCTTGCGGATTCGCCGCCGGTGATCTCGGGCGTTCCGTTCGCGTCAGTGGATGTGGGTAGTTTCTACGACTTCCTGCCGGGATTAATCGAGGCGGACGGTGAAACGGTGACCTTTACCGTAAGCAACCTGCCGTCCTGGGCGACGTTCGACAGCGCCACCGGCGAGCTATACTCCGCCAGTGCGCTGACCAGCGCGCAGGCCGGGCTCTACAGCAACATCGTCATTTCAGTGACGGACAACGTTTTCCCGGCGGTGTCGCTCCCGGCGTTCTCGATCAAGGTGAACGAAGGCCCCGTACTGACCAGCAGTCAGAACCTGACGATCCCGACCGGAAAACCGTTCACTTACACGCCGACATTCACGGATCCGAACGGGGATACGGTTATTATTGATGGTATCAACTTCTGTCCGGACTGGGCTGTTTGCGACTCCACGACAGGCAAAGTGACCGGTCTCCCGACCCTCACCGATTGGGATAACAGTTCGGCCTATACATTCGATTATGATCTGGATGACGGTACAACCGTCACGAATTATGCCGTCACTGTGAACCTGAACTTCCCGCCGTTACTGGATCTGACGCAGTTCAATCTCGACTATCCGGGCGGAATCCTGGTCATCGATTCGGGGGATACCTTCCAGATCGATCTGTCGTCCTATATTTTCGACTTGGACGGTCCGGCGCAAGACTATTCGGCGACCGGTTTGCCGTATTTCGCTTCGATGAACAACAACTTCGGAAGTCTGGAAGACCAGAACGGCGACTCGTTCGAGGTCGGCAACTTCGGCCCCATCGTGGTAACAGTGACGGACGGTATCAACGATCCGGTGGTATTCCCGGCGATCACGATCAAGGTGAACGGCGACGCGACGATCACCAACACTTCGCAGACGTTCCCGCTCAACAAGCCGCTCACGTACACACCGGACATAGTCGATGTAAACAACGACAACGTCTCTATTAACATCGACCCTCTTACCTGTCCGTACTGGGCCACATGCGATAACACGACTGGCAAGATCACCGGCACACCGGGTCTTGAGAACTACTTCGACGGCCCGACTTACACGGTGCATTACGACCTGGACGACGGATTCAACACGGTAACGGTATCGGTCGATATCGTCCTGAACGCGCCGCCGGTACTGGACCTCAGCGGGTTCCTGGCGTCCGACGTTATTGCTATCGGCGATACGTTCCTCTACGACTTCAGTAGCTATGTCACCGAATACGATGGTGGCGATACGCTTCTCTGGACAATCACTAACAAGCCGGATTTCGCGACGTTCATACCGACCGGCGGCCAGTTCGGCGATCTGACCGGCCTGTCCACCGAGGCTGCCAACTACGAGATAACGGTGACAGTTACCGACGGGATTAACGACCCGGTGAGCTTCCCGGTCTTCCTGTTCAAGGTGAACGGCGACCCGGTGCTCACGTCGGCAACCAGCGTGACGGCCCCGATAAATACGGTGTTCACCTACACGCCGACAGTGACCGATGCGAACGACGATACGGTGACTTACAGCTTCGGCGTCACCTGCCCGCCCTGGGCCGTCTGTGACCAGACGACCGGCAAGATCACCGGTCTGCCGACGCATGCGGACTGGTTGAGCGGTCCCACGTATTCGGTGGATTACGACCTGGACGACGGATTCAATAACGTCATGTATACGGTCGATATCAACCTGAACGCTCCCCCGGATGTGACGCTGCAGCCCAGCGCTGTTTATTCGCTCGCCACGCCGGCAGCGGCGCTGACGGTGAGCGTGACGGCGTCGGATCCTGACGCCGACACGCTGGTGTACGGCATCTCGTCGAACCAGCCGTCGTGGACGAGCTTCGACACGACAACGGGAACGTTGACCAAGAACGGTCCGGCCGCGATTGGCAACTACGGTCCGATCCAGATCACGGTGACTGACGGCATTAACCCGCCGGTCAGCCTGACGCCGTTTATGATCAAGGTGAACGGTGCGCCGGTCATTTCGGGTGTTCCTTCGCTCGTCGCGGCGCCGGGCATCCCGTACAGCTTCACGCCGACGGCATCGGACGTGAACGGGGACGTACTGACGTTTACCATTGCGGCCCAGCCGAGCTGGGCGAATTTTGATACGACAACCGGAAAGCTCTCCGGCACGCCGACGGTTGGTGACGTGGGGCCGTACAACGGTGTCACCATCGGAGTGACCGACGGCGCCCTCGCGGCCGCCCCATCGATTGTCTTTAACATTGTAGTGAACGCGCCTCCGGCATTCGTGCCGGCGCTGGCCGATATCGCGACGCCGGAAGGCCCGGCCTTCAGCTTTACGGCAAACGCGACTGACGCAAGCCTACCGGCCGAGACGCTGGCCTATTCGATCACGAACCAGCCGCCCTGGACGACCTTCAACACGCTGACAGGCAACCTGAGCGGCCCGACCGTGGGCAACGCCGGGACGTATTCGGGCATCACGATCAGCGTGACGGACGGGGTGAACCTGCCGGTGGTATACGGTCCGTTCT
>CAZMGV010000011.1:0-142769 GCA_964565925.1 uncultured bacterium | reverse complement strand
GGGGGGGAGGGGTACTTCACCTCTGGTGTTGCGGATTGCGGAACCCAAAAGCCCCCAAGGGGGACAAAATGTCTCCTACGCATCCATCGACACGGAAAAACACGGATAAACACAGAACGACCGGGACAAATGGCCCGTGCAGCACCCAATAGTTATAGGGGGGGGGAGTCCCCTGAATCCGAATCGTGCTTGTCGAGCTTTTAAACGTCACTGACCAATCAGTATATATTGACGCAGCGTGGCGTAAGGGATAATTTATGGAAGCGAAGGGGATCAGCCGGGTCGCACCGGCCAACACACCAGCCTATGTCAGCTTCGGATACTCCCGGAACCATTCTGATCGTTGAAGACAATCCGATGATGCGGACCTTCTACCAGATCTCTTTGAAGAATCTGCCGACTCAGATCGCCTTCGCCGCCGATGGCAAGAAAGGGTATGACCTCGCCCGGCAGCTCCTGCCCTCCATGATTATCATGGACATCAATCTTCCGGGTATGGACGGGCTGGTGGTGACGAAACTGATCCGTTCGGAACCGGCGCTGGCAGATGTACCCATCCTGGCGGTCACCGCCCGGCACAGGGATGACCCGGCGCTCCGCGCACATATGTTCAACGAGATCCTGTTCAAGCCGGTGAAAGTCGACGACCTGCGGAATGCAGTGGTCCGGTTCCTGCCGGATCTGGGCGACGACGACGAGATCGAAGCCAAGCCCGGCTGCTGAAGCCTATTTCTCGAAATCCTCGACTGCGATCAGGTGGTCGAGATTGATGATTCTCAGGCAGTCGCGGGCATACAGGTACAGGAACTTCTGGCCGCGGTTGAGGAAGTCGAGCGTGCGGTCCTTGCCGGGCGGCATGTTGACGTAAATCTCTCCGCGAATCTTGATGCCGCCGGTCAGCAGCATTACCAGCTGCTTGTGGGTCGAGAAGTCGGTTTCGGCGTCGGTGTCGCTCGCGTAATCCGGAGTCTGGAGTTCCACGAGCTGGATATGCGCCTTGTTGAGTAGCATCGCCTCCTGTTTTTCCGGGTTGAAAAACGGGACGACCGCTTCGGGACTGTTCAGGAGATCTTTCAGCCGTTCGTGCCCGTGGTGCTCCGCCGACTCGCCGAGCAGGGAGAACTCCCCCTTGTAGGCATGCCCGCTGGAGAGCTTCACGATCGCCGATACCGGCAGCTTCTTTATTTTGAGTTCGCTTCGGTCAGACATGATTACTCCAGACTGGAACCGGACCGAGGCGGCGGCTTCCTCAGGCGCAGGCCCGCTGGTGGGCGTAGACCCGCGCGGGCTTGCCCGTCAGACGAGCCTTCACTTCCGGCTTCAGGTCCTGTCCGGCCAGTTCGGCCAGCTTGTCCAGGTCATGAATCGTCAGCGAAGTCCGCTCCGCCGACATCCAGCCGGCCTGCCGCCAGGAGGAAAGCATCCGTATACCGGTTTCCACTGCGCAGCCTACCATTTCCGCAAGTTCCTGGCAGGTGAAGTTTTTCTGCACCTGGACGCCCGTCCGGGTGGCTACGCCATTCCACTCGACCATCTTGAGTAGCAGGCGGGCGATCCGGCCGTCGATACCGAGTCCCGCCTGGAGTTGCCAGTCGTTGGCCGAGCGGACACGCCGTCCGAGTTCCATCATGAAATTGCGCTGGAGTTCCGGGTACTGGTTGCAGAGGTTCATAAACGTACTGGCCGGAATGGCGACCAGGTCGGTCCGATTACCGGCGACCGCCGTCACCATGTGGCCGCCGCGATCGGCAAAGGCGGCTGCGCCGACGGTGTCGCCGTCACGCAGGATTTCGAAAAGAACACCATGGCCGTTAACGGTCTCGCGCACCGTGCGAACCCAGCCCTGACGAACGATATAGAACGCCGTCGGCTGCTGCCCTTCGACGAATATGCGAGCGCCGCGGCGGAAAGAAACCGTCCGGGAGTTTTCAGAAATATTGCGGATGATGGACTCCGGCAGATCCTTGAACAGCGGTACCGTCCTGAGGAAATCGGATACCGTCGAGACCGGTGCCGAGCGGAGCGGGATGGCGTTCTTGATGGCCGTGTTGTGGGTTGCGAGCTGCATGATCGTTCTCTCCCTGCGAACCATAACAACCACCAGCGATATTCAGGTGATTTCGGTTGCGTGAGTGAACGTAGAGCAACGGGCGGGCCATTCTCCGCAATCCCCGCAATCTGGAAATCGTGAACAAGAAATATATCCAATAATATCCACAAGTTATAACGTCACCTTTTGGGGGAGACTATTTCCTGATGCAGGTCATACCTGCAGTATGACCATTATCAGCCGGGGATTATTCCCCCGCTTGTGGGTGAGAATCCCCAATGGTCCTATGGGAGGCGGGGACGGATTTCTCAAATAGTACAGGGAAGTTCGAGTACGAATGTCGCACCGGGGGGTTCTTTTCCAACCAGCTTCAGGTCGCCGCCATGGTCCTGCGCAACGCGCCGCGCAATAGAGAGTCCGAGGCCTGTGCCCTGGTGCTTGGTCGTCACAAATGGCTTGAAGATCCGGTCCGCCTGATCGGCCGGAACCCCCGGTCCTGTATCGGAGATTTCAATCCGGCACTGCTTATCGACGCCGTTTGTCGCCCGGATAGTGATTTCGCCTTTTCCGTTCATCGCCTGGGCGGCATTGAGAAGCAGGTTGAGGAGTATCTCCTGAATCATCGCCGCATCCGCCAGGACCTGGATATCGGCCGACGTAACGCTCAGTTTGATCCCGGAAAATATGGGATCCGCGCTGGCATGATCGACCGCCGGTTGCAGCAGGGCGGATACCGGCATTCCGGTCGGCTTGGGGGCCTTCGGGCGCGCGAACTGAAGCATGTCCTGGATACGTCCGTTCAGCGCATCGATACGGGCCAGAATATCGCCGACAACCTTGCGCTCCCGGCTGTCTTCCGGGAGCCGGCCTCCGATGATCTGGATCGCGCCCGAAATCCCGGCGAGCGGGTTTTTCACCTCGTGGGCGACGACAGCGGCCATTTCCCCCAGCCGGGCCAGGCTTTCCTGTTCCTGCAGTTTTTCCTCGGCCAGCTTCCGCTCGGTAACATCGTGACGGATCGCCATGAACTGGTAGGGCTTCCCGTCCTCGCCCATGAACGGGACGATCGTGGTGTCCACCCAGTAAAGCGTGCGGTCCTTCGCCCGGTTCCGGATCTGGCCGTGCCAGACACGGCCAGCCTGGATCGTCTCCCACATCTCCTGGAAAAACGCTTTCGAATGCAGCCCCGAGTTGATGATCCGGTGATCTTTGCCGAGCAGTTCTTCCCTGGAATACCGGGAGATCTTGCAGAAGTTGTCGTTGACGTCGGTAATCAGGCCGCGCCGGTCGGTAACGGCCAGAATGGTCGACTGATCGAGAGCGAAGTTGAGGTCGCGCAGGTCCCGCCGCAGCCGCTCTTCGGCGCGCACATGTTCGACTTCAGCGGCACGCAACGCTTCGCCGGCGCTTTGCGAAGTTGCCCGCGCGGCTGACAGCTCCCTGGTCAGATTCCGGACGAGGAAATAAACCACCACGGCCGAACCGATAACCCAGGCCCACGATTTTAAAAGTTGAAGCTGGTGAACCCGGTCCGAGTCCGTCACAGACGCGTGCAGGGTCAGGTCAGACAGAAGCTTCCATGTGCCGCTGATGGCAGCAAAAATGAGCGCAACTCGTAGTGCACCGTTTTTCAGAAGTCTTTTGGGCACGGATTCCACCCCAACATGGACTTTTGGCTTATCGCGTGCACATATAGCGTAGGAAGCCTGAAAATGCCTGAAGTTACGGCTATTTGTGCGAATTTTTCCCCAAGGACTGCGAAATTTTCCCCATGAGCGATAAACCGATTTCCCTGATTGTGGATGACGAAATGCTCATCCGCTGGTCTTTGGGGGAACGTCTCACTCAGGAAGGTTTTGAGGTTCACGAAGCCGGTACGGGTTCCGATGCGCGCAAGGTATTCGCTACGCTCGACCACAAGCCGGTCGTCGTCGTGCTCGACATCAAGCTGCCCGATGCCGACGGAATGAAGCTTCTCAGGGAATTTCTGGCCGCCAAGCCCAACTGCGCTGTCATTATGATTACGGCCCATGGCACCGAAGAGGCCGCCGAAGAAGCCAAAAAAATCGGCGCATTCGCCTTTTTTAACAAGCCGTTCAGGGTGGACGACATCGTCGGAATCGTCCGTCAGGCTGAAGCCTCGTTGCCGCACTAATCCGCCCCCTCTTCACCAAGTCCGCACCCTCTTCACCAAGTCCGCACCCTTGCCATTACGGATTTCCGGACGTCTTTTCGGTAAATACCGAACGTATATTACGTCGGTCTACATTGAAGCGGCAAGAAAAATCCGCCATTAATCACGTAGATAGCGATGTCGAGCCCCAAACTCCTTATTGTTGACGACGAAGAGCTGATCCGGTGGTCCCTCCGGGAGCGGCTGGAGAGCTGCGGCTACCAGATTACCGAGGCGGGCACCGGTGCTCAGACCATAGAGGCCTGCAAGGACGGGGTCGATCTCGTCCTGCTCGACTACCGGCTTCCCGACGCCGACGGTTTGCAGCTGCTGGCACAGATCAAGGCGATCGACCCCGACATCCTCGTGATCCTGATGACCGGCCATTCCAGTGTGGAGACCGCCGTCGAGGCCATGAAGCAGGGCGCGTACCACTACGTCAACAAGCCATTCAATCTGGACGAGATCGAAATCCTCGTATCGAAGGCACTGGAGACGACCCGTTTACGCCGCGAAGTGAAAGTGCTCCGGCAGGGCGTCTCCGAGCACTACGGCTTCGAACGGATCATCGGCGATTCGGTTCCCATGCAGACCGTCAAAACGCTGTTGAAAAGAATTGCCTCGAGCCCCGCGTCCACCGTTCTGCTTACGGGCGAAAGCGGCACGGGAAAAGACCTCGCTGCTAAGGCCATTCACTACAATTCGGACCGTGCCAATGGCCCGTTCATGAACATCACCTGTTCGACAATCGCCGAGACGCTTCTGGAAAGCGAACTGTTCGGCCATGAACGCGGTGCGTTCACGGATGCCAAAACCCAGAAGAAAGGCCTTCTGGAACTGTCCGACGGTGGAACGGTGTTCCTGGACGAAATCGGCGAGATGTCGCTGGCCCTGCAGGCCAAGCTCCTCCGGTTCCTTGAGGACCGGACCATGAAGCGCGTGGGCGGTTCCGCGGACATTCGGGTGGACGTCCGGGTGATCGCCGCAACGAACCGCAATCTTGAGGAAGCCGTGCAGAAGCGCGAGTTCCGCGAAGACCTCTATTACCGGTTACGGGTGCTGCCCGTGGCGCTGCCACCGCTCAGGGATCGAAAAGGCGACCTGCCGCTTTTGCTCAATTTCTACATCGACCGGTTCAACACCGAGTTCAAACGGCAGGTCAAAGGCGTGACGCCGGAAGGGCTCAAGGCACTCCAGTCGCATACGTGGCCGGGCAATATCCGGGAGTTCAAGAACGCGGTCGAGCGCGCCATGCTGCTCAGCACCGGCGAATATCTGGGCCCCGAGGATTTCCTCATGCTGGCGCCCGGCGGCGTGATTACCGGCAAGAAGTTTCAGCTTCCCGCCGACGGGCTGAACTTCGACGAACTGGAAAAGGACCTTGTCCGGCAGGCTCTTGAGGCCGCCAAGGGGAACCAGACGAAGGCCGCCCACCTGCTCGGCATGAACCGCGACCAGATCCGCTACCGGATCGAGAAGTTCGGACTCGACAAGACGCCGGACTGAATGGCCGTCGGACCTGCCGGTTTTCGCCTATTAACTTTCGCCGATCCGTTTATGCCGATCCGTTTTCGCTGGATGAAGTTGTTTCCGGAGCCTTCGCTTCGGACGGGTCGTGCCCCGCCTCGTTTTGTGCGACGGCCGCCGTCTCCACCCGGATCACCGGAATGACGAGCGGTTCTTCGCCCGGCTTCGGCGGATTTTCCGGCATATCGCCGGTAGGCTCGTCGATCCACGGTGCGTTCGGGACGCGCTCGCGCCGGCGCTTCTTCTTGCCCCGGCGCTCGCCCTGTCCGGGTTGGCCGGGCTGACCCGGTTTCGCATCTCGCTGGGGACCACCCTGCTGGCCATTCTGCTGACCGCCGGGACGCTGGCCCTTCTGGGCCTGTTGTCCTTTGGGCGGCTGAGCCAGCTGGGGCTTCGGCGGGCGCGGGACCTGCGGTTTCGGTTCCTGGGGCTTGGGCCGGGGGCGGGGCGGCGGAAGCGTCGCCAGCTTTTCGATAGCCGCCTTCAGGCGGTTTACCGCTTCGGGTACTTCTTCCGGTGCCAGATCGAGAATCGACACGGCAAACCACGGAGACTCATTGAATTGCGGATCGAAAATCTCTCCCGGCCAGATGGCGATCTTGTGTTCCAGTGCGACGTTCACGAGCTGATGCGTCGGGCGGCCGCTTTTCAGCCGCATCCAGAGGTAGTGCCCCCCGCGCGGTGCATGATACTCGACCAGATCCTTGAGCCAGCCCTCGATTCCCTGCAGCCACGCCTCCCGCCGTTTCCGGATAACCACGCGAAGGCGGTCCAGATAGACGTTCCAGCCGTTGTGATTGAGAAGTTTCGACGCGATCTCCTGCGGGATGCGCTCGGTCCGGATCCCGTTGGCGTCGACAAACCGCATGAGCCGTTCCTTGAGCGGGAGCGGAAGCGCCATTGCCGCGAAGGGCAGGTTCGGCGTCACGAGCATCTCGAAGTCGATCAGATGCACGCGGAACAGCCCCGCAGGCGGTGGAATCGGCCTGGGCGGCGGCGCACCGAAATACACCTGGCGGAACGAATCATCCTCAACGAGCACCACGCCGCGGCGGGCGCATACTTCGGCCACTTCCTGCCGGCGCTTGTCGAACAGGATCGCGTCGTCGGGTTCGCGGTAGGTCGGATTCAGATAAACGAACCGGACACCGCCGGCCTGAAGCCGCCGGTCCAGCGCGCGAGGGTCGACGCCTTCCGCGTCGGACGGGGCGACTTCCACCCGTGCACCCGCCGCCTTGAACGCATGGATGGCGCGGGCGCGGGTGAGCGTTTCAACGATCACCGTCGTGCCTGGATCGACGAGCGCGAGCGTAAGGAGCGCCAGCGAATGTTGAAGGCCCCGGGTAATGAACACTTCGTGCTCGGTCGTGGCGACACCTTCGCGGGTAAGGAAACGGGCGATACCGTCACGCAGCGTCTGAAGACCATCGGCCGGTACCGGACCCATCAGGTCCAGCGCTTTGGGAAGACTTTGAATCGAATCGAGCCAGATCGGGTCCCGCTCGATGTCCTTGGGCGGCTTGATGCCGAGCGGAGCCATGACCCCTTCGGTCGCCCTGGCGAGGTCGATAATCAGCGTCCACGGGTCGCGGCGCGGAGCGACTCCGCCCACGTTCAGCGCCCGGGCGAACTGGATCTGATCCCGCGGAGCCTGTGCTTCGTCGCGGTTGCGGCCCTGATCGGGCCCGCCCTGCGGACCACCATGGGGACGATCCTCACGCGGCCCGCGCGGACGGTCGTCACGACGGCCACCAGGCCGGTCCCCTCTGCGCCCATCGCGGGGGCCCCTCGGGCCACGGTCACCGCCCCTGTCTCCACCTCTGTCGCCGCCTCGTTCCGGACGCCCTTCACGGGGCGGCCGGGGCGGGCGATCACCACGCTCTCCCTGAGGGCGGGCGTTCGCGTCGGCAGGAGCGGCAGCGGTGCCGGCAGCGGCTTCCGGAGCGGGAGGTACAGGCGGGGTCTGGTTCTCTTCGGTCATAAGGACTGTTCCGTATCCTAGAACTGGGCAACTGTCATTTTTTCCCGGCGGGATTTCCGAACGGGGACGGCGGGTAGGGATCGGGCACGGATGCCGGCCGGCGGGGCAGAAGCACCCGGCGGCGGAGCGTGAGCACCTTGTCGGACTTCTGGTTCCAGGCCCGGGTCTCGACGTAGATGATCCCCCGGTCGTTCTTGGTCGTGGACGGAGTCACTTCCAGCACTTCGGTTTCGGCGTAGAGCGTATCGCCGTGAAAGGTCGGGCCGATGTGCTTGACCGTCTCGTATTCGAGATTGGCGATGCAGATTTCTGACACATCCTTCACGCTCATGCCGACAACGATGGAAAACACCAGCGTGCCGTTCACCAGCCGCTGCCCGTGCTGTGACTTGGAACCCCAGTAGGCGTCAAAGTGGAGCGGGTTCGTGTTCATTGTCAGCAGCGTGAACCACGTATCGTCCGCTTCCGTCACGGTGCGGCCCGGCCAGTGCCGGATCACTTCGCCTTTGGTGAAATCTTCAAAATACTTCTGGGCCATGGGTCACTTCCTCAATCGATCGAATACCGCTTCTTGAGCTGCTTGGCGATCACGGTCTGCAGAATCTCGTTGGTGCCTTCGCCCACGGTCATGAGCGGAGCGTCCCGGTAATACCGCTCCACGTCGAACTCCTGCGTGTAACCATAACCGCCATGAAGCTGGATACCCTCGAAGCTGTGCCGCGCGCAGGCGGAGGTGGCGAACAGCTTTGCCATCCCGCTTTCGAGATCGCACCGTTGCCCCCGGTCCTTCTTGCGGGCCGCATCGAGCGTCATCAGCCGCGCCGCCTGCAGGTCCGTGTGCATGAACGCGAGCTTCTGCTGGATCAGTTGGTGCTCCACGAGCTGTTTCCCGAAGGTCACCCGCTCCTGCGCATACTTGATCGAGTCCTCGAAGATCGCCCGGAGCACGCCGACCGCCCGGGCCGCCACGTTGATCCGGCCGGTCTCGAGACCGTCCATCACCTGGTAGAACCCCCTGCCCTCGATGCCGCCCACGAGGTTGCTGGCCGGAATCCGGACGTTCTCGAAGTTGAGCTCACAGGTCTCGATCCCCTTGTAGCCCAGCTTCTTGATGTTGCGGCTCACGGTGAACCCGGGGTCGCCCTTCTCGAAAATGAACCCGGTGATCCCCTTGTGCGGCGGATCGGTATTCATGTCGGTCTTGGTGAGCAGGAAGTAGCAGTTTCCGTAGGCGCCGTTGGTGATCCACATCTTGGAGCCGTTGATGACGTAGCTGTCGCCGTCCTTCACCGCCCGCATCCGCAGGCCGGCGACGTCCGAACCGCCCTGCGCTTCCGAGAGCGCCAGACCGCCGCGCAGCTCGCCCGTGGCGAACTTCGGCAGGAACCGCTTCTTCTGCTCGTCGGTGCCGTGGACCTTCACGGCATACGCCATGATGAGGTGCGTGTTGATGAAGCCCGACAGCGACATCCAGACGCGCGAGAGCTCTTCATTGATGAGCGCGTAGGTGTAGTAGTCGAGCCCCAGGCCGCCGTATTCGGCCGGGATCGTCGCGCCGAAGAGACCGAGTTTCTTGAGCCCGTCCACGAACTCCGCCGGGTATTCGTCGGCGTGTTCGTACTGCTGGACCTTGGGTTTGACGTCCTTTTCCAGCCAGCGCCGGATCGTATCCAGCAGCGCCCGCTGGTCGTCGCTCATCAGGCTTTCGTCAATCGCTCGTTGCATTAAAGGTCTCCTCGACGCCTTCCGAAAGGCGGCGGGACGTTAGGACCCGGATTGAAGAAGGGCAATAACTAGAAAACCAGTTCGACCTTGATCCCGAGCTCGTCCGCCTTTTTCTTGAACCGGGGGGCCTGGGAGATCAGGAACGCGAAAACATCGAAGTTGGGGTCGAACATCTTCGACATGCCTTCGAAGGTGGCGTAGGCCACCGAAATCATGGTGGCGTCGGAGTCGAACGGCATCTTCCACTTGAAGACGAGCGAGAAGGTCCGCATCATGATCGCGCCGAATTCGATCTCGGAGTGCGACTTGCCGCGCATGAGCGCCAGCACGTCGTCGATGTCTTTCACGAACAGTTCGTACTCCTGCTCGTTGCCGGGGAACCCGTAGGCCTCGTCCAGCGCCTCGGCCATTTTCTTGGAATTGAGACCCCAGAGGGCGAAGTTCACCTTGTAGTGCGAGAGCAGATAGGACGGCTTGATCGCCGTCGTCAGCCCGAGATCGATCATGATCACGTCGCCGTTGGGCAGGAACCAGAGATTGCCCGGATGCATGTCCGAGTGGATGAACAGGTCCTCGAACGCCATCTTGATGTAGACGTCGAACAACCGCTTGGCCATTTCCGCATGGGAGAGCGCCAGGGCGCCCGCCTTGGTCGCTTCTTCGATCCGGTAGCCCCGGACAAACTCCATCGTGATGACGTCTTCGGCGCAGAACTCCTCGAAGAGCTTTGGAATCTTCACATACTTCACGTCGGCGAAGTTCTTCTGGAACCGGCGGTTGTTGTCGGCCTCGACCCTGAGGTCCGTCTGGGCCCGGATCGCATCGCCGAACTCCGCCACCTGCTTGCCCGACTGGGCGAGCCGGATGACCGGAATATGGTCGAGAATCCAGGCGGAGAACCCGGCAATTGCCAGATCCCGGTCCACATGCCCGCGGATATCCGGACGGAGCACCTTCACGGCGACTTCCTCGCCGCTCTTGAGACGCGCCCGGTGAACCTGCGCCACGCTGGCTGCGGCGACGGGCACCTTGTCGAACTCGGAATAAATGTCCTCAATGGATTTGCCGAAGCTGCGCCGGATGGTCGCCTCCACCTTGCGGTAGGGGAACGGTGGCACCTTGTCCTGGAGCTTTTTCAGCTCGTTGATGAGGTCGGCAGGCAGGAGGTCAGGCCGGGACGAGAGAATCTGGCCAAGCTTGATAAACGTCGCTCCCATGCGCTGGAGCAGAATCCGGATGGTCTGGTAAACCTTGCGGTTGCGCCACTGGACCTTGTCCTCTTTGGGACCGCTCCGGAAAAGGGCGGCGACATAGTAGAAGCCGATAAGGACAGTCGCGTAAGCCGCCTCCAGATAGAGTCTGAAGGCGTTAATGAGCGTGCGCATGAAGCAGAAAACCTCGAGGTGGTTAATAGAGAGTTACGCTCTTTTTGGCAATCACGCCCTGCGTCAGGGCTTTTGGGCAAAGGGCATTTAGGGGACCCTCTTGAACGGCCCCATTTAGGGCGTTACAGGATGCCGCACCGCCGGTTGACCGGCGAGTCAATTTCGAGGTTTTCCCATGTCCACACCCAAGACCGCCACCATCGCTTCGCTGCTCAAATCCCGCGAGCCCCTGGCCCTGCCGGGTGTCTACGACGCCCTGTCGGCAAGACTCGCCGAACAGGCCGGTTTCAAGGCGGCCTTTGTGAGCGGCTACTCCCTTTCGGCTGCCAATCTCGGCGAGCCGGACTTCGGTTTCATCGGGCATGCCGAAATCGTGGATGCCGCCAGACGGATCTGCGGCGCCGTGAAAATCCCGGTCATCGTCGACATCGACACCGGCTACGGCAACGCCTTTAATGTCGAGAAAGTCGTGAAGGACCTGATCAATGTCGGGGCAGCCGGTGCGTTCCTCGAAGACCAGGTGTGGCCCAAGCGGTGCGGCCACATGGAAGGCAAGCGCGTCATCACGCTTGAGGAGTATCTCCCCAAGCTGAAAGCGGCGCTCAGGGCCCGCGGCAGTCACCCGTTCTTCATTACGGCCCGCACGGACGCCCGGGCGGCAGTCAGCCTCGAGGACGCACTGAAACGCGGCAAGGCGTTCGCGAAAGCCGGCGCCGACGCCGTATTCATCGAGGCCCCCCAGTCGGAAGCCGAAATGATCCGCATCCGCAAGGAGATGCCATCCAAGGTCCCTCTCGTCGCCAACATGGTGGAAAACGGCAAGACGCCGCTGCGCAAATACTCCGAGCTGAACAAGATGGGTTTCCAGATCGTCGTCTGCCCGGTGTCAGGGCTCCTGTCGGCTGCGCATGCGCTCAGGAACGTCTACGGCATCATGAAGAAGGACGGGGTTTCCTCCGCCAACGCGAAGAACATGATCACCTTCCAGGAGATGAACGACCTCACAGGCCTGCCCGACCGTTACCGCCGCGAGAAGGAGTGGCTCTGATCCGCCATGAAGAAGAACTATTTCGATCTCACGGGTAAAGTCGCGGTCGTCACCGGCGCCAGCAAGGGGCTGGGGCGCAGCATGGCGCTGGGGCTGGCCGGTGCAGGCGCCAGTGTGGTCGCGGCAGCGCGCAGCAGGGACGCCCTCGATGAACTGGTGAAGGAAATCTGCGCCGGGGGCGGCGACGCCCTCGCGGTGACGTCCGATCTTTCAACACCCGAAGGCAACGACAGGCTCGCCGCCGAGGCGCTCCGCTGGAAGAACGGTGTCGATATCCTGATCAACAACGCGGGCGCCACCCATCCAGCGCAGTTCCTCGACTCGAAGGACGAGGACTGGTTGAAGATTTTCAACATCAACCTGTTTGGGATCGTCCGCCTGACGCGCACGATCGGCAAGCAGATGGCCGAGCGCAAGAAAGGCTCCGTCATCATGATCGGCAGCGTTCTGGGACGCACCGCAATGAGCAACACGATCCCCTATTCGGTGAGCAAGGGCGCCGTCGAACAGCTGACCCGCGCACTCGGCGTCGAGTGGGCCAAATACAACGTCCGGGTAAACCTGATCGCGCCCGGATATTTCGAGACCGAGATGACCGAAGCAGCCCAGGAACCGGGCAAGACGAACGACTACATCGTGAAACGCACGCCCATGCGGCGCTTTGGCAAGGCGGATGAACTGGTATCGGCGGCGCTGTACCTGGCAAGCGACGCGTCGAGCTACACCACCGGCACTATCGTGCATGTGGACGGCGGCTGGACTGCCGGCTGACCACCGGATAACCGCCGGATGGCCGTCGACGATCAATCCCGCCAGCGTTTCAGGACGCGCGTTTTTTGAACGAATTGACCTGATCCGGCCTGAGCAGTCGAAGCAGGCGGAACAGTCCTTTTACATCGACCTCTTCGGGGTCCAGCTGCCACTGGAAAAACAGGCCGTCGTACAGGGCGATCATGAGCGTCGCGGCCTGCCGGGCAATGACCGGGTTCGCCTGCGGGAAGTCGTGGACCATCTCCCTGACAATTGCGTCCCGGAAACGCCGGTAAATCGCCCGTAGCCGTTGGCGAACTTTGCCGTCCTCGTCGGAACGCTCCATGGCCAGCTGATGAATGACCCGCAGGGTCTCCGGGGAGGTGGTCATCTGCCGTTCGACCGACGTAAGAAAAATCTCGAACCGCTCGTCGAGACTTTTCCCCGATTGTACTTCAGCCAGTACCCGGTCGACGTACCCCGACGTGCTCTCCTCGACGACCGCAAGCAGGATGTCGTCCTTCCCGCCCTTGAAATGCCAGTAGATGGACGACGGCGACGCCTTCGCCGATTCGGCGATTTCGTCCACCGACGTCGCCGCGAATCCCTTGCGCGAGAACAGATGTTCGGCGGCGATCAGTACGCGTTCACGGGAGCCGAGAACTGCAGGGCCCTTGCCGGCGGCTTCACTCGCCTGACGGCCTGTGCGCCGCCTGATTGATTTCGCCGCCCGTCTGAATCCCGTCACGCGGCATCCCTGGCCATGCGCTGGTTGAACTTCATGATCTGCTTCTGGAAATCGACACCCATCCGGTACTGCGGGATATTCATCGCGTGCGGGGCGCGCTCCGGTACCGCATTCACGCGGTTCCAGTATTTCTCCTGCCGTTCGGGCTGGGCCATCCGGACGGCCATGGTCTTCGCTGTGCGGAACATGGAGGTGAAACCGAACGGAAGGATCACCATTCCGCCAAGAATCCGCTGCCAGGACCGGAGGGACTGGCGGGCAATACCTGGGACGTTGTCCCAGGTGATCTTGCCGCCCGGATTTCCGGACTCCTCGATCTTGAGGCCCTTTCGCTCGAGTAGCCAGTAGTCCATCGCCAGATGGCGCGACTCGTCGATGTCGATCCGGCGGAACACCTCCGCCTGTAGCGGATCGTTCACGAGCGCCTTGAGCGCCGGAATCAGGATGGCATCGAGGCCGATCTCGAACAGGATGATCTGCGAGCTGGTGAAGTCATAAAGCTGCTGGTTGGGCTTCTCGAAGTTGCCGCGTAGGAAGCTGAACATGAACCGTACCGACAACGGCAGATCCTTCCAGCCCACTCCGAACCGTTTCGCCATGAGCATCTCGGCGTCGGCGTGACGGGTCTCGTCCTTCTCGAACAGCCGGTAGATCTCCTTGGCCCTCGGGTCGTCGACATATTCGGCGCACAGGGCGAAAATTTTCGCCGCCTGGCGTTCCAGTCCCGCGGTAAAGACGATCATCAGCGCCGCATCGTGCAGCGCCTCTTTCGAAAGACCTTCGGTGCCTTTGAGCGGCGTCGACCAATCAAAGTCGTCTACCGACCACTGGCCCTTGCGGGTCGCCTCAAGCACATGATCCAGATCGATATCGGCTGCCATGACTCTTACCCCCGGAATCGTCGATTTCGTCCCGGACCCGCCACCCGTGCGGTAACGGAGCACTGGAACGATCGTTACACAATACTGTAACGATCATTCCAGTCAGGCGCAAGAGGGAAGCGATAACTGACTGATTTTAAAGAAGATTAGGCGTTTTCGACGCTTATCCGCAGCAGTTCAGTTGCGCCAATCATTCACTGACAGGGGGCCGGTAGCCGCCCCGGTCGCCGCTCCACCAGGTTTCGTAGAGGACGCAGATGGCGGTCACGAGCAGACCGCCCAGCGCGGACGCAAATCCGAGAAAGAAGAGAAAGGCGAACGCCGTCGAAACGTACCGGATCAGCCACAGGCTGGCCAGGAACGAGATCAGGCCTCCGAACATGCTCGCAATGACGGCAACCTTGAACCTCTCGCTCCGCGCCGTGAGCGTCAGCATGTGGCCGTAGATATACAGCAGCATTCCCATGCCGAACGCGTGAACATGCGTAATCCGGAGCAGCGTCTCGTAGTCGATGGCGAAAAACAGCTTGGTGCCCTCGGCCATCTCGTCGCCGCCCGCATAGTGAGCCGCCAGACCGGACGTGCTGAGGCCATTCTGCTTGTGGGCAAAGAAAATCGTGATAATGATTCCGCCGAGCGTCAGCAGCAGCGCGCCCGACGTGAGGATCTTTACCGCGGGTGAGGCGCGGGATAACCGGTAGTGGACGACGGGCGGCCGTTTGCCGGCTTCGCTCATAGGGTGACGCTCCCCCGGAGACGTTTTTCGAATCCGGAGGTGGCAGCGTAGCCCTTCGGCAGGCGCGAATCGATAACCAGCGCGTCGCAACCGGACATCGACCGGACGAGTTCCAGTCCCCTGTCCGCTCCGAGCAGGAACACCGAGGTTGCCAGCGAATCGGAGAGTTCACCGCGCGGAGCGATAATCGTGACGCTCTGGGGCGGTATGGCCGCCGGTTCCCGAGTCGACGGGTCGATGTGGTGCGATTTCCGGCCGCCACTGAAATCGAGCCCCTGCTCGTAGTCGCCCGACGTCGAAACGGCACCATCGTCCAGCGCAATCCATGCGGCATCCGCGTCCGGCTTTCCCGGGTGCTGAATCCCGATCTCCTTCACCGGCATCCGGCCGATCACCCGGATGTCGCCGCTCGCGGCTACCAGGCCGCTTTCGATTCCATTACTACGGAGCACACCCCCGGCAATGTCCGCAGCATAGCCCTTTCCAATGGCGCCGAAATCGAGCCGGAGCTTCGGGTCAAGGAACCGCGCCCGGCGGTTTGCGGTGTCGAACTCGATCCGTTCGTAACCGATGGCGGCGCCGTTCACGCTGGCGGCAGAAGGTTCCTCGTCTCGCCGGGCACTGTCTTTCCAGAGTTTCACGAGCGCACCGGCCGTGGGGTCGAATACACCGTTCGAAACCATATGAACCCGCTGGCTCACCGGGAAGATCGCCCGGAAATGCTCCGACACCGGAACCCAGCCGCCTGACGCAGCCGCCAGCCTGCCCAGATCGCTCGTTTCCCGGAAGTGGGAAAGATCCCGGTCAACCTCACGGCATGCCTGAAGGGCTTTCTCGGCCACCTGGGCGGCGAACCGTTTGTCGGGGTGGCGGATATACACTTCCACCACCGTGCCCATGATGCGGTCAGCACGGGCGGTAAATGGCGATTGCGCAACGGCAGATTCACCCGCGAACAGAAGACGGGGTTTCAGCAGCATGACGCCGCCGGCGCCAAGTCCGAGCTTGAGAAGACTGCGGCGGTTCATGACGGACTCGCTCCCGGGCGAACGGCGTCTTTCTTCGCGGACGACTCTTTTTTCAGATACCACTCGTTCACGAGCAGCAGGGCTTTCTTCACACCAGCGGTCATCACCTCGGCGGAAACCGTCGCACCCGAAACGGCACGGATCGACGTGCCCACCCGGATTTCATCGCTGGCGGTTTTGCCCTTGTACTGCTCGTTGAATCTTTCCGATGTGACCTGCTCGCCACGGGGCTCCCGGTACACGACCACTCCGGTTTTCAGCACTTCGCCTTTGGCGTTGATACCGATCACGAACGTGATGGGCCGGTAGCGCGTTTTCTCGGACAGCAGCATGGCAAAACCGACCAGCGTGCCGTCCTTGCGGCCGACCTCGACCGTGACGGTTTCGCCCGGAACAACCGCAAGGCCGGAAAATTCACTCAGCTTGTGTGCGAGCGGTTCGTCGATCACCTTCGGTTCCGCGGTGAGTTCGACCCCTTCACCCAGGGCGTACACGTAGGCCTCTTCGTCCGTCATATAACGGATCGCGGCCGCCGGACGGACCGAGAGTCCGGCGACAAGAACACATGCAATCAGTAGGGGGAGCCTCACCCGCATTTGAATATCATTATCAATTTCTATTGTCGAGTCAAAGAACAGTTCAGCAGCAACCGGTCGATGTCCATTTCATAAATTATCCAAGTAATTACAGTTAGTTATACTGATATCGACTGAGGTTAGAGCGGTTTCCGGACTACCCGGGCCGGCCTCCCGGAGCTGAACAGCCCCAGCACAATTTCATCGGCTTCTTCCTGGAGTTCAACCGAGTCGGGCAGTTCGGTCAGCGCCAGCCCCAGCGCTTCGAGGCGGCGGAACTTGCCGGGGTCCATATCCAGGGCGATCGGCAGGTCGAGCAGCATCGCCTTAGTGATCGAAATGTATCCCCCCGACATGGCCTGCGCACCGTAGAGCGAGCGGAAGAGCGGGCCATACACGTTGGAATTCAGTATCGCCGACAGCGCGCCAAGCCCGATGCCCGAGTTCGGTTTCGGGAATACGGCGAACACGCTGACCGCCGGGGCGAAGCGGCCTTTCAGATCGAGTGCCGCCTCAACCCGCTTGCCCATGGCCGAAACCAGCAGCTTCGGCGACGCTGCGATTCTGGCTCTCCGTTCACCGAGATCTTTTGACGAAACCCGAGGCAGCTTGAACTGCTTGCCCAGAAATCTCTGTGCGGCGTCCTCGTCAATCCAGTGCGGCTCCACCGCCCCCGCCGTCACAAGAATGAATTCACCCTGTTTCCCGATCTTGGCCCGAAGGTCGTACGCCTCGGCGGCGGTCTGTCCGGCAACGGCCGTAGCGACTTCCCGCAGCCGCACGGGATTCGATTCCAGCAGTTGCATGGCTTCACGGGAAAAAGCCGCGCTCCAGCTGCGGCCTTCCAGATCCGCCATACGCCAGTGGAAACTGTCAGCGCCGTTCGTGGTGACACCCCGCCCCTTACCGTCCCGGTCGAGCGTCAGAACGACCGGATAAACCGCCACCGGCCCAAACGCCCGTGAACGGCTGAAGTCGCGAATCGTCGCCGAATCCCGCCGCCGGGCGGCACTGTCGCGAAGTTTGCCGGTGTACGACGCCGCCAGCAGCCGGTTCGGAACGACAATAACCGTCCGGCGGCATCCCTCCCGGTCACCGAGCGCCCAGAACGCGGAGGCGAGATCAAACGCACCACCCAGGGCCGGCAGCCGCTTTTTGAGCGCAGCCCGGTCCGATTTCTCTGAAGCCGACTGCGACGCGACGCCCTTCACGAACGGCGGATTGGAAATCAGCACCTCGGCATCCGGAAACTCCTCCGCGAGTGCATCCCCCACGCGGATATTCGCCGTCACCGTCCGGTGGTGAACCGGTTTCGCCCCGGCGACGAGCCAGAGGAAAACCCGCGCCAGATCGACAGCGACCGGGTCCCGGTCCATGCCGAGAATCCGGTCGAGCGGAACGTCTCCCACCAGACAGAGGGAGGTGAGCAGGTTGCCGGTGCCGCAGGCGGGATCGCAGAACCTTGCAGTCTCCATCCCCTTCGACGCCGCAAGGGCGGCATACCGGGCGATTGCCGGCGGCGTGAAATAACTGCCGGAGGCGCGCCGTCCACCGCCGGCCGTGATCTCCAGGACACACTCATAAAGCCGCCCTGCCCGGAGCAGCCGGTCGAGCGAATCGCCCGCCGGCAGAATCTGTGAAAGAAACTCGCGCTCGAGCCGCCGTCTCGTGAACGGGTCGGTGTCCGAAAGGCGGTCAGGGTATCTGGGTTTACCGAGCGCCTCGGCGGCGGCCCCGGCGATAGAGTCGGCGAGAATCCGGCGGACCGGTTCTCCGGCGGGATCGAGGTCCAGTGTTCTGGCTACCCGCTGCACGAACGGCAGCAGGTGTCGGCCCTCGCCCGAAGCGGGGCCGGAACCCGGGCCCGCCGGGCTATCCGTCATGTGTCACCGCTCACGGCCGGCCGTAGTATTTCCGCGCCACGTCGAGCAGTTCGTCGCTCTTGCGGCGAAACAGCGGCAGCGCTTCCTTATGGGCATAGAGAACCTTGCCGTCTTCGCCGATCAGGAAGTTACCCCGGTCGGTGAAGCCCAGGAAGTTTTTCATCCCGAACTTTTTGGCGATCTTGCCGTCGGAGTCCGCGATCAGCGGGAACGGGAACTGGTGCTTCTCGCCGAACTTCGCCTTGTCCTTGGCCGATCCGCCGCTCACCCCGAGGATCTGCACGCCGAGTTTCTTGAAGTCGGCGAAGCTGTCCCGGTAGTCGCACAGCTGGGCCGTGCAGACCGCCGTTTCATCCTTTGGATAGAAGACGATCATGACCGGGCCCTTCTTGAGCAGATCGTCAAGAACGATCCGGCTGCCATCGCCGGCGATGCCTTCGAAGCGGGGCGCCTGTTCACCTTCATTGGGCCTGGACATATTTGATAATCCTCCGTGGGGGCCAGCCTAGGAGGCCCGTAGCGCCAGAGTCCATACCGGTGTCACCCGAACCACCGGGCGAGCAGCCCGCCCGTTACTTTCTCAGGCGGGGGCGGCGGACTGTTCACCGGCGTCCCCGCCAGCCAGGCATGGACCAGTGCGATCTGGCCCGGTTCCGGCTCCCTCCCGTCGCGGGTCTTCCAGTAGGCGATCTCCGTATCCAGGCCCTCGATCTCGGCACGCAGCACCCGGAAACTCTTTCGCGTAAGGCCGTTCTCCCGGTGCTCGGTGTGGGTGATCCGCCCGGCGAGCAGCGCGGTCGCTGTCTCCACAAGCCCGGTACTGTCGCCCCGGTCTTTATCCGCTTTGCCCTCCGGCGTTTTCTCCGTGAGCAGCTTCCCCGTGGGCAGAATGAACGACGGCGGCGGATCGAAGGATTCGCCCCGTTCGTTTTTTCCCCAGAACTCCCGCTGGGCGGCACGGAACTCCTCTTCCGTGGGAAAAATCTGTACATCCTCGCCAATAACCGCCATCTGGAGCGGGCATTTGAAACCGGGGACCAGGACCTGCCGCCAGGCGGAAATATCCTTGATGTGAATCGCCACTCCGCTGCGGGCACCGCCCGGTGCCGGAACGGTAGCCTCGATCCCCGACCAGTGAACCGTCACCTGATCGGTCAGCAAGGCGGTCACCTGGGCCGGCCACACCGTGTCACTCTCGAACCACGGGGTCATCGCCTCCACCTTGCCGTGCTTCATGTGAACCGCGAGCCCCGCCCCGCTCGGATCTACCCAGAGGCGGTGCTCCATGCCTTTCAGTTTGCCCATGACGAGACGGGACTTCTCTGCCGCCAGCGAGAGCAGCGTGAACAGCTGCTGACCGTCGTCGGGCCGGAAACCGATGGCGTAGAGTTGCGTATTCATCGGACCTGGTGGAAGCGGATTGTGTTGGTTTCCTTGCCCTCGCCGAGCGGGATGGCGGCCACCACAACCACCGTGTCTCCGGTTTTCGCCCAGCCCGCGGATTTGAGGTACTCGTCCGCCACTTCCAGCTGGCGCTCCATATGGGCCCGCTCGCCGATATGCACCGGTATCACGTCGCGAAGAACATTGAGCCGTCTCAGCGTCGGCTCGTGGGCCGACAGCGCGATGATGGGGAGCTTCGGATGCCACTTGGAAACGAGCAGCGCCGTAAGTCCCGAACCCGCGAGCGCGACGATTGCCTTCGCATTGAGCCGCTCCGCCGCGCTGACCGCCGCACCGGCCGCGCCAGCCGCGAATGAAACGATGTCTGCCTCGAACTGCACCGGCGCCGGGCGTTCTTCCTTTTCGGCCTCACGAGCGATCCTGACCATCGCCTCGACCGCCTCCACCGGATGATTTCCGGCGGCGGTTTCCTCCGAAAGCATCACAGCATCGGCGCCGTCCAGCACCGCGTTGGCGACATCCGACACTTCGGCCCGCGAGGGCCTCTGGTTCAGCACCATCGACCCCAGCATCTGGGTGGCGACAATGGCCCACTTCCCGCGTACGGCGGCACGCCTCAAGATCCGTTTTTGCAAAATCGGCACGCGCTCGAAATCGAGTTCCACGCCGAGGTCGCCGCGCGCGACCATCACGCCATCGGAGGCTTCCAGTATCTCGTCCAGATGGTCGAGCGCTTCGGGCCGTTCCAGTTTTGCCATGACCGGTATCTTGCGGCCGCGTCCGAGCAGTTCGCGGGCGCGGTAAACATCGGCGGCCGACCGGACGAACGAGATCGCCACCATGTCGAGCCCCTGCCGCGCCACGTATTCAAGATCCTTCTGGTCCTTCGCCGTCAGGGTTTCGACACTGAGTTTGGTGCCCGGCAGATTCAGCCCTTTGTTCGAATACAACCGGCCGCCGGTGACAATCCGGCAGACGACGTCGGGGCCTTCGACCCGCTCGGCCACCAGTTCGATGGAACCGTCGGCCAGCAGCACACGGGCGCCCGGCTTGATGTCGACCGTGAGGTATTCATAGGGCGAGTGGATTTCGTGGACGGTGCCTTCGTCGAGAGACCGCTCGGTGAGGGTCACCAGCTGGCCTTCAGCAAGGGTCACCCCCTCTTTCGGCATCCGGCCGATCCGCATCTTGGGCCCCTGGATGTCGGCCAGGATCGGAATGTGGACCTTCTCGGCGGTGACCGCCTCGCGAACGTTATCGATCAGCGGCTGGAGCGCCGGACCGTCGCCGTGCGAGAAGTTCAGGCGGAATCCGTCGGCGCCCGCCCGAATGAGCTGGCGGATCAGGTCAACCGTGTTCGAAGACGGCCCGAGCGTCGCAATGATTTTGGTCTGGTTAAAAGATTTCATTCAGCTTTCGGCCGGTCTTCAGGCCGGTTTCGGTCCAGCCGGTTCCGGTACCGCTTGAACAGCAGCATGACACCTGCGGAGAGCGCGGTCATCAGGACGTAGTTTCCGGCGGCGAACAGCGGTGTTCCCGGCTGGACTGACCCGCCGAACGACACAAAACCCTGACGGGCGGCGACTGTATTATGAATAAGCGCCGCCGTTCCGAGGATTATCCCGGTGACCGATACAAAAACGACTGCGTGACGCCGTTCGGGGTAGCGTCGTTCGAACGCGACCCACACCAGACAGAACGAAAACCCGAGCGAGAAGATGTCGATCAGGAGATCCGGCGGCAGCCCGAGCCAGGCCCCCTCCAGCCGGTAGCTCCAGAGTCCGAACCGGCCCGCCGCGATTTCGGCGGCGTAGTCCACGAAGGCGGTAGTCAGTCCGGTGGCAGCCGCCGCCTTCAGATTCCAGGCGTCCGGCTTCACGGTAAAAGTCAGCACGACACACACGACGATCCAGACACCGGCTGCGACGACGCGGCTCAAATTCGCAACGGGCAGACCCACCGCCAGAGCAAAGAAAGCAATTTGGCCGGATGACATTTGTGGTCATCATTCCCGCTTCCGGTGCGGCACTCAACCGGATCATGGCCATCAGACGCAATGCGTCAACTATTTATCTGGTTGACAGTAGTTCCATAACTCCCCTATATTACTGGCAGATCAGCCGTAGGTGGGGGCCGCGACGTCAGGCGGCCCCGTTTGAATCCAAACACCGCAAAGTCCGCCGGTATTCCGGAAACCAAGTCCTGTTGCGTCTGCGGCAAGGGCTTCGAGCTCCATTTCAGCTTCCAGCGCCGCGATACCGACAGCGGTCCGCGCTTCTACTGCAGCTCGAGCTGCGTGCTCGAAGAATCTTCCACGGGGCCCAAACTCGTCGACGTCGAAACCGGCCGGATCGTGTCGAACAGCGGCGATGCGCTCGTGCAGTGCGACCAGTGCGGCCGCCCGTTCAAGGTCGCCTTCCTCGGCCAGATCTTCGTCGCCGGAAACCAGACGCGCCGCGTCTGCAGCCCCGAATGCCGGGCCAAGCTGGTCAAAACGGCCACCGCCAACCATCACATCGAGAAGATCGCCGTCCTCAACCAGAAGGGCGGCACCGGCAAGACGACCACGTCAGTGACGCTGGCCGCCGGACTAGCCGCCAAGGGCAAGCGGGTGCTGCTCATCGACATGGACAGCCAGGGCAACGTCGGCGCATCGCTGGGCGTCCGCGGCGAGAAATCGATCTATCACGTTCTCATCGATGCCATGCCGCCGCAGGAGGCCGCCGTCCCGGTGCGCCCCGGACTCGATATCATCACCTCCGACGAAACGATCGCCGCCGCCGAGATCCGGCTCGTGAACATGAAGCGCCGCGAACGGCTGCTGCGCCAGCGGCTCGAAGGGCTCACGGGCTACGACTACGTGATCCTGGACTGCGCGCCGAGCCTCTCGATCGTGAACCAGAACGCGCTCACCTACGCCACGGACGTGCTGATCCCCGTATCGTGCGATTTTCTCGCCATGTTCGGCGTGAAACAGATCCTGAAAACCGTCCGCTACGTCCGCGAACAACTGGTTCATCCGATCGAGATCCTCGGCGTGCTGCCCACGTTCTACGACCCGCGCGCGCGGATCACCCACGACGTGGTGGCCAGCCTGCAGGACTACTTCAAGGACCAGATGTTCGAACCCATCCGCGCCAATTCGAAACTGAAGGAAGCGCCGTCCTACAAGAAGACCATTTTTGAATACGACGCGAAGTCGCCCGCCGCCGTGGACTACCAGAAACTGGTGGACGCGGTGGAGGAACGGCTCCGCGAAAAGAGAGATAAACCCCGCCCGCAAAGCGCGAGCGCCACGGCCTGAAAGGGCCCAAAGAAACCCTAACGGAGTACCAAGGAACCCATGGACCACAAGAAACACGAAGCCCTCGCAATGGCCCCCGCGCTCGGCAGCAACCCGCTGACGGACGACGTCATGCAGACGACGTTTTACCGCCGCGCCGAACTGGACGACGAGGACAAGCCCACGCACTACAAGATCGTCTCGATCTCCCTTTATACGGAAGACATCGAGCTGCTGAACCGCATGGTCGCGGACCTCAAGGCCAAGGGGCACACCAAGGCGAACAAGAGCGCGCTGATCCGCGCGGCTCTGCGCCAGTGCGACCTGGACAAGGTCCCGAAAAACATCTGAACGGCTGACCAGGCCTTCAGAAACGTAAAAGGGCGGGAGCGTTCCCGCCCTTTTTGCTGCCTGCCGCTTAATCGGCATTGGTTGCACCGCACCGGCCTGCCTTGGTTTTCCCCACCCCCGGTGAAATAATGACCCGCAGATATGAAGCACCGCATCACGACTGCCATCTGCACGGTTCTGCTCGCCATTGGTGGCCTTCGGACCCATTTGGTTGCCGAAGAACCCGTACTCACGGAAACACCCGTAGCACCTGCTGTCGATACGCCACCCGCCGCTGAACCTGCCCCCGTACCGGCGGAAGCTCCTCCGGCTGCCTCACAGCCTGCAGCCGATAACCTGCCGGCGGTTCCGCCGGAAACTCCGGCCCAAACTCCGGCGACATCTCCAGCCGGGCCGGCGGCGGCAGAGGCCCCGGTTGCCGTCCCCGCAGCCTCCAAAGCCACCACAAAAGATGCCCCCGTCGAGATGATCCGGATCGCCGAGGGGGATTTCCTCTACGGCGAGACGAAGAAGGTGGTGATTCTCAAGGCGTTCCATATCGACCGCACGGAAGTGACGGTGGATCAGTACCGCAAATGCGTAAACGCCGGGAAGTGCCTCCCGCCCGGCACCTGGGACACCTGCAACTGGGGGAGCCCGGACAAAGGGATGCAGCCTGTCAACTGCGTCGACTGGCACGATGCCGACACCTTCTGCCGCTGGACCGGCAAACGGCTGCCAACCGAAGCCGAATGGGAGAAAGCCGCGCGCGGCGCCGACGGGCGAAGTTTCCCGTGGGGCGAGCAGCCACCCGACTGCGACCACGCCGTCATGGCACAGCCCAGTGGTGCAGGATGCGGACAGGGACGTTCCTGGGCCGTCTGTTCGAAAGCGGACGGCAATACCCCTGAAGAGGCGTGCGATTTTGCCGGAAATCTCTGGGAATATACGACCGACGCCTACGAGACGCCTGCGCTTCGGGCCCTGCGTGGCGGCGCCTGGAGTACTCGCGACCCAAACCAGCTCAAGACCATATCCCGAATCGGCGTCGGCCCGTCGGGCCGCAGCTACAACTTCGGGTTCCGATGCGCGAAGTAACGCAGGAGCCGCTCAAGCCTTAATGGCCTGATCTACAAGCTTCTTCAGCTCGCCGTTCGAATACATTTCCTTGGTGATGTCGCAGCCGCCGATGAACTGACCGCCAATGTAAAGCTGCGGGATCGTGGGCCAGTTGGAATATTGCTTCACGCCTTCGCGGATCGCCATGTCTTCGAGCACATCCACAGTCTCGAACGGCACTTCCATGCGGCGGAGAATATCCACCACCGTGGCCGAGAAGCCGCACATCGGCATCAGCTTGTTGCCCTTCATGAAGAGTACGATCTTGTTGTTCTTGACCAGCTGGTCGATCTTCTGCTGCGCGTCGCTCATTTTCGTCATCCTTCGTTCAGGTCGTTAGGGTCCGCCGCATGGGCGCACCGGGTGTTTATGTCTATCAGACCGGCATCAGGCCGGTGCGGAGGTTTTGAGCGCCAGTGCATGGAGCGGCGCCGTCGGTCCTGCCATCAGGTCCCCGAGCGCCTTGTAGACCTTCTGATGCTGCTGCACGAGCGGCAGCTGGCGGAACTGTTCCGCCACCACCTGCACGCTGAAATGGTCGCCGGTGCCGGTCGTGTCCGTCACCTCGATCTTCGCACCCGGCAGCTCCTTTTCAATCCGCTGCCGGATCAGGTCAGGGTTCACCATTCAGGTCTCTCCATCCGCGTTTTCACTGGGAGAATAGTTAGACAGCCCCGGCGATGCGAGCGGCTCCGGTTGCCCATTGAAAGTGCCTCTGGAACGGGAGATCATCTCCATATTCGTTCTATATTTGCGGAAACCAGTACGGACCGGAGGAAACCCGACGCCATGCGCACAACCCGCCTTTTTATACTCGCCCTTGTGACCGCCGCTATTCCCCTCGCCGCCCCACGCCACGCCCATGCCGCACCGCCCAAGCGGGCCGGAACCGTGGCGCTCGTGAACGGCCAGGTCATCATCACCTCCGGCGCAAAGACCTTCCCGGCCGAGCCCGGCTCGCCGGTTCAGGAGGGCGACAAGATCAAGGCGTTCAACCCCGCCAAGGCGAAGATCGTCTTTGCAGACGACACGATTATCAACATCGGCCACGACACGGAGTTCACCGTGAAGACCGCCCGGTTCAGCCTGGACAAGCGGGAGTCGTTCTTCGACTTTGCCAAAGGCCGCTTCAAGGTGGCGGTCGGCAAGTTCTTCACCGGTTCGAGCGACTTTACGCTCAAGACCCAGGTGGTTGTCGCCGGTGTCCGCGGCACGGTCTTCTGGGGCGACACGGATGTCGACGCCATGTGCACACTCAACGGAGAGATCGAGATCACGCCGGTGCTGAACGAAGGGGCCAAGCGCTCGCTGAAAGCCGGCGAGTGCGTTGCCGAGTTCAAGGCCGGAAAGGCGACCCCGATCTCGCCGACGGCTGAAGCGGTGAAGGGCTACATCGACGAAGTGACGCCGCAGTAAAGCCGGCGATTTCCGTCATTTCCTGCGATTATTTACCAAAAAATGCGGCCTGTGTGCCGCTCAGGACAAACTGCACGCCGATGCAGATGGTGATGAAACCCATGAGCCGGGTGATCACCTCCTGCCCCACCTGTCCGATATAGTCGGCCACGACCGGCGCCGCGCGCAACGTCAGGTAACTGATCAGAGCCGATAGCAGGATCGACACCGTCAGGCCGCCGTATTCGACCGGCCCGTTCAGCGTTACCGCGATCGACATGGTGACGGCGATCGACCCTGGCCCCGATAGCAGCGGCATAGCGAGCGGAGAGAACGAAATGTCCCGTTTCCGCTGCGCCGCCTCGGTGGTTTTCTCGGCGAGCGGGGCCTCGCTGTTCAGCTGGTTCCAGCCGGCGTGCAGCACCAGCAGGCCGCCTGCGATTCTCAGCGCATGGAGCGACAACCCGAAGAAACTGAAGATAAACGGCCCGGCGTACAAGAACAGCGCCAGGATAAACACCATGTAGAAGCCGGCTTTACGGGCCTGGGTGCTCCGGTGTTCCTGCGTATCCCCGGCGGTCATAGAGAGAAACAGCGGCACGGCCGCCACCGGATTCAGGATCGGCAGCAGGGCGAGCAGCCCCGTGCCCACGACCTGCAGGAAATGCTGCAAGCTATTTGCCCCCCAGAGCCCTGTAGAGGCGCGGGAAGTCCATCCGGTATCTGTCAACCGGCTTGCCGTTCTTCAGATGTGACTCGACGATCTCGGCGACGTGTTCCAGCTGCACCCGGCCATACCAGACGCCTTCGGGGTACACGACCACGGACGGGCCTTCCTCGCAGGTCTCCAGACAGCCTGCCTTCTGGGCCCGGACCGTTACCGTAAGCCCCGCCTTGATCACCTCTTCCTTGAACTTCGCGAGTATCTCCACCGATCCCCGCGACGCGCAGCAGCCCCGGCGATGGCCGGCTTCACGCTCGTTGGTGCAGACAAACACATGGTAATGGTAAGGCGCGGGCATGGCGGTCACTCTCCCTGATGGCTTAGTATCCACCCGGAAGGGCCCGAACAAGGGCTTTGGGGGTTCCGGCGCGCCCCGGGCAACGGCCGCCCTTGAGTTTCCCCCCATAAATTGCGATGATGAAGCCCGCGTCAGAATATGGACCCCCAGACCGAACTGCATCGCAAACAGCGCGTCATCGACTCCATGCGGGAGATCGGCCGGGCGCTCTCGTCCACGCTATCGACACACACCCTGCTCGAACTGATCATGTCCAAGACGATCGAGCTCATGGATGCCGACCGGTCGACCATATTCATCATCGACCAGGAACGGCGCGAGCTGTGGTCGCTGATCGCCCAGGGCGAGAACATGAAAGAGATCCGTCTGCCGATCGGCAAGGGGATCGCCGGATACGTCGCCGAAACGGGCGAGACGATCAACATCCCCGATGCCTATCAGGACACCCGGTTCAATCCGGAGGTGGACCGCCAGACGGGCTACCGGACGCGCAACATCCTCTGCATGCCGCTCCGGGACCAGGACGACAGGATTTCGGCCGTCCTGCAGGTGCTTAACAAGCGCAACGGCGCCTTTACGCGTGAAGACGAGGAAGTGCTGGACGCCCTCGGGTTCCAGGCCTCGATCAGCCTTCAGAACTCGAAACTCTACGCCTCGCTGGAGGCCCGGAACGCTGAACTGGCCTCCACCCACCACCAGCTCCAGGAACGGGTGGCCGAGCTCGACATGCTGTTCGAACTGGAACGGATGATCTCGGGTGCCGTGGGTCTTGAAACCCTGCTCGATTCGATCATGGACCGCACGATCAACTTCGTGGGCGGACAGGCGGGCAGTATCCTGCTGGTCGAGGAAGATACGAACAACCTGTTCTTCAAGACGGCGCTGGGCGACAAGGCCGCCGACGTGAAGAAGTTCAAGGTACAGATGGGCGAAGGAATCGCGGGCTGGGTGGCTAAAAACGGCGAACCCCTGCTCGTCTCCGATGCCTACCTCGACGACCGGTTCCGCCGGGACATCGCTGAAACCATCGGGTTCCCCACCCAGAGTATCGTCTGTGTGCCGCTGAAGGTGGAAGGCCGGACGATCGGGGCACTGGAGATCATCAACAAGATTCCGGCAGGCGACACCGCCGCCCGCGTTTTCGACAAGGAAGACGTGAAGCTGCTCACCCTGATCTCGGGCCAGATCGCCAAGGCGATTCATCTGACGCAGTTGCGCGAACGCGAGGCGACGTCACAACGTCTCGCCACGGTGGGACGCGCCGTCTCGGGGCTAATTCACGACATGCAGACCCCGATGACCTCGATCGTCGGATTCGTCGAACTGATGGCGCTGCCCGAAACCGTCCAGAACGACCGTGAAGAGTTCTCCGGAATTGTCAGGAAAGAGGTCGACCGCCTTACCCAGATGATCCGTGCCCAACTCGACTTCGTGAAGGGCAAGAGCGATGTGCTGCTCAAACGCGTCGGTGTCGGGACCCTGATCGGCGAAATCGTCTATTTCCTGGAGAAGGATTTCCAGAAGTCGGGGATCAGGATCGAGAGCGATCTCCGCTACAAGGGCAACATCCACGTCGACGAATCGAAGATCAAGCGTGCGATCTTCAATCTCGCCAAGAACGCCAAGGAAGCGATGCCGGACGGAGGCACGTTCCGCATCCGTACCAAGGAAGAGCCCGACTGGATCGTGGTGGAGTTTTCGGACACCGGCTCCGGTATCCCGCCCGAAATCCGCGACCGGCTGTTCCGCGAGTTCGTCACCCACGGCAAGGAACACGGCAGCGGCCTGGGTCTTGCCCAGGTAAAACGCACCCTCGAAGAGCACAAGGGTTCGATCGACTTCGCCTCTGACGTGGGCAAGGGCACGACCTTTACCCTGAAACTGCCAAAACAGTAACTGGCCGGATCCCTGCCGGAAAATAACGGACGGTTCTCACCGCCCTCATTTAGGATCAGGCGGCGCAACGTAACCCGGCGGAGTAGTGCCGTCGCGGATCGCCTTCAGTGCGTGCATCAGCTCGTCGGCCGACTGGAAGCGTTCGTCCGGCTTCTTGGCCATCAGCTTCATCACCACCCACGCGTCCATCGGGGACATGTCGGGACGCAGCTTGCGGGGGTCGGGCACCGGCGTGTTGTTGTGGTGATAGCCCACATCGCCTTCGGTAAAAGGCGGCCGGTTGCAGAAAAACTCGTAAAGCACGGCGCCCAGTGAATAGAGATCGCAGCGGGCGTCGAGTTCCTCGCCACGGACCTGTTCCGGAGCCATGTAATAGGGGGTTCCTGACACACGGGTACGGACCTTGCCCAGTTCGTTGAGCGCCCGGGCGAGGCCGAAATCGAGCAGCATCGCCTTCTTGTCGGTGGTCCAGAGCAGGTTCGAGGGTTTCAGGTCCCGGTGGATGATCTTGCGGCTGTGGGCGTGCGACAAGGCGCTCGCCACCTGCTGCGCGATATTGATAACGCCCGGAATGGAGATCTTCTTTTTCCGGAGCACTTTCTCGAACGATTCGCCCTCGATGAACTCCATCACGATGAAATAGCCCCGCTCGTCCTCGCCGCAGTCGTAGACGTGGACGATATTTGGGTGCGACAGCTGCGCGGTCGCCCGCGCTTCGTCGACAAAGAACTTGGCCGCCTCGGGATGGGACTTCAGGTCCGTCGGCATCATCTTGTAGGCAACCGGACGGTTGAGCACCGTATCCATCGCCCGGTAAACGACGCCCATGCCGCCCGCGCCCACTTCCTTGTCCAGCCGGTAGCGGCCCGTGGCCTTGTTGGCGGACTGGATATCCAGCCGGGTGCGCCCGTCGGGAGAGATATCGCCGGCGGCCGTGCCCGCACCCGACGGACCCGCATCCGAGAGCCTGACCGAAGCCTCCTGCGGCGCAGCGGTCCGGGCGTGGGAAACCGCCGCCGATGCCGCCATCTTCGAAGCTTTCTCTGCCTTTTCAGCCTTGTCAGAGACCTGCCGCTTCAGCCGGTTCAGCCGGTCCTTCACGTCTTTATAGTCATAGGCTTCCGTGATCACCTGCTCGAAAATCTCCGTCGCCCGCTCGATCTCGCCGGTTTTTTCGAGAAGCGTACCAAGGGTATAATAACTTTCGTAGTTTTCACGGCTTACTTTCGAGCCCTGAAGCGCGCGCTCCAGCGACCGGACACCCATCGGCAGATCGCCCTTGCTGACGAACAGCTGTGCGAGCAGTGTGCGCGACGCACCGAAGTCGTCGGAATCCTCAGGCACCCGCTGGGCCAGCGATATGGCCTTGTCGGCACGCCCCTGGGCCGCATGGATTTTCGCCGCCGCGAGCAGATGCTCGGCCTTTTCAAGCGCCAGCGCCTGACGGCTGGTATCGCCGGACTTTTCCCACGCATGAGCGGCTTCAGAGAACTGCTCGAGCCGCTCGTATATCTCGGCTGATTTTTTCCAGTTCTCCAGATTCGCATACAGGTCGGCGGCGCGGACCAGATCACCGCCCTTTTCGAACAGATCTGCTGCCTTTTCCGGCTGCTGGAGCCTCTGGTGAATCTCCGCAGCCTGGACTTCCTCGCCGGCCGCCGCGTACCAGCGGGCCGCCTCTACCAGTTCGCCTCGCTTGTCGGCGCCGGTGGCCCGCTGGAAGGCCGCGTGCTGCTTGTCACCGATCGCGTCGTAGATTTCGGCCGATACCTCGTGCTCGCCGCCCTGTGCGCACGCCTCGGCATACTCGCGGGTCGGCTTGGCCTTGCCGCCGCCGCCCAGTTGCGCAGCGAGCTTGTTCATCTCGAACTTAAGGCACAGGTCTACCGCCTGCTGGTGGAGATTGTTCTGCGTGTAGACCCGGCAGATCCGGCGAACGACATCTATCGTTTCCTTCGAATACGGCTCACCCGGCTTGTGCCCGGCGGCCTGCTGCCTGATATCGGCTTCGAGGTCTTTCGCCTGTTTCAGCGTAAGATTCTTCGCTGTTTTCAGCGCCGCCGACGCCATCGCGCCCAGGCCGGCTTTCCGGTAGTCGTCGACCGCCTCGTGGGCGAGATTCGCCCGTTCCAGCACTTCGGCTGCCTGGAGCGGATCGCCGCCCTTGCGGTACGCCTCAGCTGCCGCCCGGGGATCACGGTCCTTCAGGAGCCGGCCGAGTTCGATCCAGCACTGGTTGTCGGCAAGCAGTTTCCGGGCGTCTTCAGGCTTCTCGAGCTTGACGAGCAGCTTCGCCGCATCCGGAAAGAGGCTGTTGTCCTTGTATATTTTGAGTGCTTCGTCCGTATTACCGAGCTGTTCCAGCAGCTGGCCCGCCTGCTGGAAATTCCCGGACTTCTTCGCAAGCTTGATGTCGGCCTTCATCTTCTTCCGGTAATCGCCCTCGTGGGCGCCGGAAAACCGGTTCACGACCTTGCGGACAATGAACAGCAGAACGACGACGACAATTCCAAGCCGCGCAGGCGGTGAATTGATAAACTCAAGAATGCGGTCCACTGATTTTCAGACCCCCGGATCCGTAACTATTCCTGAACGTTACCGCCGCGATTCCCTCCGAAGAACATAAGAAGGCTGACGATAACGATGACAATGACATTCTGGACCAGAACCACCCAACCGTACTCAAAAGGCAGCTGTGGTATCAAGACAGCGCCAAGACCTGTAACGATCTGAAGCAGGTACAAAAACAGCACCGCCTCTGGTACGCCCATCCCCAGCCTGACCAGCCGGTGAGACAGGTGATTTCGGTCACCCTGATAGATCGGCCGGCCTTCCCGGACCCGTATGACAATGACCGAGAGGGTGTCGAAAACCGGGATCGCCAGCACCAGCACCGGAAGAAGAAACTCCAGAGACACGGTATTTTTACCGTAAACATAACTCTCGATGACGGTCATCGAACCCAGAAAAAATCCGATCAGCAGTGAACCGGCATCACCCAGATAAATACGCGCCGGATGCCAGTTGAACGGCAGAAAACCGGCCACCGAACCGCAGAATACCGCCAGCAGGCTGGCCACCAGCCACTGGCCCTGGGATACGGCGATAATCCAGAAACAGACGGTCGAAATCACCGCAATGCCCGACGAGAGTCCGTCCATGTTGTCCAGCAGGTTCATGGCGTTCGTGATCCCGACGATCCAGACCAGCGTGACGAAAATGTCGATGGCAGGGCTGTCGAATATCTCGATCCGTACGCCGCTCCAGACGACTATCCCGGCTGCCAGGAACTGCCCGGCCAGTTTCTGCCAGACCGGAAACTTGGCCCCCCGCCAGTCGTCTAGCAGCCCCACGATAAACATGACCAGCAGCCCGGCCGACAGCGCCAGCAGGCGTCCGCCCGTCTGGCCGATAGGACTCGGAGCCAGTATCTCCAGCGGGAACAGCCTGCCGCTGATGCCCCGTCCGAACTCCGTTCCCAGACCAACATAGGCGCCCGCAAAGGACAGCAGGAGCGCGGTAAAGACGGCCGCGCCGCCCAGATAGGGAACCGGTTTCCGCTGCACCTTGCGCTCGCCGGGATGGTCCACGAATTCCAGCCTGAGTGCCAGGCGGCGGAACAGCGGAGTCGCGGCGGCCGTGGCGGCAAACCCGAAGGCCAGGAGAATCGCCTGGAATGAGACCGGGTTCACGAAACCGGCGTCCCCCGCATGTGGGCGATCACCCGCTGGAGAATCGAATCGAGGTTGTGGACCGGCTCG
This sequence comes from uncultured bacterium, assembly GCA_964565925.1. Lineage (GTDB taxonomy): Bacteria > JAGRBM01 > JAGRBM01 > JAGRBM01 > JAHCIT01 > CAZMGV01. The sequence continues at coordinate 110,069 of CAZMGV010000011.1, read as the reverse complement.
TATCCGATAAATGCGCGGATCTTGGAGAGGTCGGGCACCCGGCGGCGCATATCCTCGAAACCTTCCGTTCCGGCGAAGGCGACGTCGTAGGGCAGCATCTGCAGTTCGGATTTCGAACCGGTCAGCGCGATCACCCGCGTGGCCAGTTCGTGGATCGAAGCCTCTTCCTTGCCGCCAACGTTGAACACCTGCCCGTAGCCGCGGGGCTCTTCGACCAGACGCATGATTGCACCCACGGAGTCCGACACGTCACAAAAGGTCCGGCTCTGCTTGCCGTCGCCGTGCACGTACAGGGGCTTGCCTTCCAGCGCGGCCTGCACGAACCGGGGGATCACCATGCCGTAGCGGCCCACCTGACGGGGCCCGACGGTATTGAACAGCCGGACGATCGTCACCTTCACGCCGTGCGTGCGGTAGTAGGCGAGCGCCAGAAACTCGTCGAGCGCCTTCGTGCAGGCGTAACTCCACCGGCTGAGAGACGTCGCCCCCACCACCGAGTCATCGTCTTCAGAGAGCGGCACCTTGGGGTTCTTGCCGTAGACCTCGGAGGTCGAAGTAATGAGCAGCGGCACGCCGTATTTGCGCACCGCTTCCAGCACGTTCTTGGTGCCGTCCACGTTGGTCGTGATCGTTTCGACCGGGTGTTCGAGGATGTACCGGACACCGACGGCGGCGGCCAGATGGAATACCCGGTCCGCCTGCGCCACCAGCGATCCCACCAGGAGACTGTCCAGAACCGAGCCTACCAGCAGCTGGAACTTCGGGTTGGAGCGCAGATGCGAGAGATTGGTGGCGGTACCGGTGGATAGGTTGTCCAGAACGGTGACCTCATGGCCCGCCGCCAGCAGCCGTTCGGACAGGTGCGAGCCGATAAAACCCGCTCCACCGGTTATCAGGTATCTTTGTCCCAACCGACATTTCCCCGGCTGACCCAACGTTCAATGTGTAACCCGTTCCGGTGACACCGGAACACGGATAACAAACACGTTATCAGTCCTGCGGGGATTGTACCCGCTAGAGAGGTTTCCGGAAAGTGAAACGGGGCACTTGTTGAAGTGCCCCGTTTCCTTGCTGACGGGCCGTCAGAAGCGTCCCGGTGCGTCAATATCAACCGGCCGGAGCCTGATCGGCCCCTATTCGTCAGGTACCGGACTCCCAGCTCGAAAGATATTTCTGCTGCTCGGGGGTCAGCTTGTCGATGCCCACACCCATGGAGATCAGCTTGAGCCGTGCGATCTCCTCGTCCAGATCCTTCGGCATCCGGTAAACCTTGTTCTCCAGTTTCGAATGGTTTTTCCAGATGTACTCAGCCGCCAGCGCCTGGTTGGCGAAGCTCATATCCATGACGCTGGACGGATGGCCCTCGGCGGCCGCCAGATTGATCAGGCGCCCTTCGCCCAGAACGTTGATGATCTTGCCGTCGTCCATCGTGTGTTCGGTGACGAACTCGCGGATCTGGCGCTTGTTGCGGGTAACTTCTTCCAGAGCCTCCAGATCCAGCTCCACGTTGAAGTGACCGGAGTTGGAGATAATCGCACCGGACTTCATCACGCGCATGTGCTCCAGCCGGATGACATCCGTATTGCCGGTCACGGTGCAGAAAATGTCGCCCCGCTTCGCCGCTTCGACCATCGGCATCACCTGGAATCCGTCCATCACGGCCTCGAGCGCCTTCATCGGCTCGATTTCCGTCACGATCACATGGGCGCCCATACCGTGCGCACGGGACGCAAGGCCGCGGCCGCACTGGCCGTATCCGGCCACCACGAACGTGAGTCCCGCCAGCAGGCGGTTCGTCGCCCTGATGATGCCGTCCAGCGTCGACTGGCCGGTGCCGTAACGGTTGTCGAACAGGTGCTTGGTATCGGCGTCGTTTACGGCGACCACCGGGAACTTGAGCACGCCGTCCTTTTCCATCGCCTTCAGGCGCACGACACCGGTCGTCGTCTCTTCCGTACCGCCCTTTACGCCGGAGAGCAGCTTCTGCTTGTCCGGGGCCGAGAGCGACTGGGCCCATGACTTGATGACCGGGTTGAGGTCGTTCAGCCGGTCCAGCGCGATAAAGAGGAACGAACTCACCACATCGGCGCCGTCGTCCATCGTGATATTCGGCTGGGACTTGAGGACCGAGAGAATATGGTCGTAGTAGGTGGTCGTGTCCTCGCCCTTCTTGGCATAGACCGACACGCCTTCGTTCACCGCAAGCGCGGCCGCCACGTCATCCTGCGTGGAGAGCGGGTTCGAGGCACAGAGCGAGATCTCCGCTCCGCCCTGCTTGAGCACCTTCATGAGCGCGGCCGTTTCGGTCGTCACATGCAGGCAGGCACCCAGGCGGACTCCCTTCAGAGGCTTTTCCTTCTCGAACCGCACGCCGATCTGCTTCAGAACCGGCATGCTCTGCTCCGCCCATTCGAGCCGCAGAGATCCCGATTTCGCCAGATTCTTGTCCTTGATATCGCTCATTAAAAGCCAGCCTTTCACGGATTCCGCTTTGCGGGCCCGTCTACTGTTACCGTTATTACTTGCTGAAATAGCCTTCAGCGTGAACGTACTCGGCGGTCAGCACCGCACCCCGGGCCGCGCCCATGCGAGTGTTGTGCGAGACGAGCATGTATTTGATGCCGTTGGGCAGTACGGAGTCTTCCCGCACGCGGCCCACTGTCGTCGTCATGCCGTATCCGTTGTCGCGGTCCAGACGGGGCTGGGGGCGGTACGGATCGTCGTGGACGATGATCATCTGGTCCGGGGCGGAATGGAACCCCTTCTTCAGGAAGCTGCCGCCGAAATCACGGAGCACCTTCTTCACCTGGTCGACGCTCGCCTTCTTGCCCAGCGAGACGAACACGCTTTCCGTATGGCCCTCGAGCACCGGTACGCGGGTGCAGGTGGCCGAAACGTTCATCTTGATCGGGACGAACTTGCCGCCCTTCACCTCGCCAAGAATCTTCTGGGCTTCCTTTTCCACCTTCTCCTCTTCCTTGGAGATATAGGGGATGACGTTATCGGTAATATCCAGCGCCAGCACGCCCGGCGAACGGCCAGCGCCCGAGACGGACTGCATGGTCGTCAGCATGACGTTCTTGAGGCCGAACGCGTCGTGCAGCGGCTTCAGCGTGATCGCGAGGCCGGTCACGGTGCAGTTGGGCCCCGGCAGCACGAACCCCTTCCAGCCGCGGTTCTTGCGCTGGATATCGATCATCCGGATGTGCTCGTGATTCACGCCCGGGATCAGGATCGGAACGTCGTTCTCGTAGCGGAACGCGGACGCGGTCGAAAACACGCCGCACTTGGCGGCATATTTGGGCTCAAGCTGCTTGGCAGCGTCGCTCTCCAGGGCCGAGAACACGATGTCCAGCCCGTCCAGCTTCATGGCGGAGGCTTCTTCCACCACGATTCCGGCGAACTCCTTCGGAAGCCGCTCGGCGCAGTGCCACTGAATCTGGCCCGCCTCGGTCCGGATGGCGTCGATATACTTCTTTCCCGCCGAACGCGACGAAGCGGCCAGCTTCGTCACCTCGAACAGGGGATGTCTTTCGAGCGCGACCAGGAACTGCTGGCCGGCAACACCGGTTGCGCCTACCACTGCGGCCTTGAGCTTGCGGGGTGCCATTTTGTTTCTACCTCTATCTTCGGCCTTTTCGGCCGGTTGCTTATAACACAAGAGCCACCCGGGTGCCTGTCTGGCACCCGGGTGGCTCAACTTTTGACAGTGTCACCGGGTGCCTATCGGCGGGACTTGGTGGACTTGAGCCCGGCCAGCGACCGGAGCTCCTCCACCATATCGGTCTTCTCCCAGGTGAAGGCCTCGCCCGAACGGCCGAAGTGGCCGTAGGCGGAGGTTTCAGCATAGACCGGCCGCAGCAGGTCCAGATGCTCGATCAGCGTCCGGGGTTTCAGCGGGAACACGCGGCGGACCAGCTCGGACATCCGGTCCTCGTCGATTGACCCCGTTCCGAAAGTCTCGACCAGCACGGAAACCGGTTCCGCCACACCGATGGCGTAGGCCAGCTGGACTTCGCACTTGGCGGCCAGCCCGGCGGCGACCAGGTTCTTGGCGATGTAGCGGCCCATGTAGGCCGCCGAACGGTCCACCTTCGACGGGTCCTTGCCCGAGAACGCGCCGCCGCCATGACGGCCCCAGCCGCCGTAAGTGTCGACGATGATCTTGCGGCCCGTAACGCCGCAGTCGCCCATCGGGCCGCCCACGACGAACTTGCCCGTCGGATTCACGTAATACTTGGTCTTCTTGTCGACGAGCTTCGCGGGAAGAACCGGCTTGATCACCTTCTCCATGACGAACTCTTTGAGCTGCTTCTGGCTCACGTCCTCGGAATGCTGCGTCGAGATCACGACCGCGTCGCACCGGTAGGGGACGCCGTCCTTGTACTCGATCGTCACCTGGGACTTGCCGTCGGGACGCAGGAACGATTTCTTGTCGGCCTTGCGGACCTGCGCGAGCTTGCGCGTGAGGCCGTGCGCCAGTTCGATCGGGGTCGGCATCAGGCTCTTTGTTTCGTTAATCGCGTAGCCGAACATGAGGCCCTGGTCGCCGGCACCCTGTTCCTTGGACTGGCTGGTGTGGTCGTCAACGCCGAGCGCGATATCGGGGCTCTGCTGCTCGACCGCGATCAGGATGCCGCAGGTCTTGCCGTCGAAGCCCATTTCGCTGCTCGTGTAACCGATGTCGCACACCGCGTCCCGGACGAGGGAGTGGTAGTCCACTTTTGCGCGGGAGGTGATTTCGCCCGCCACGACCACCAGACCGGTCTTGACCAGCGTTTCGCAGGCCACGCGCGCCTTGGCGTCCTGCGCCAGATGGGCGTCAAGGACGGCGTCCGAAATACGGTCGCACATCTTGTCCGGGTGGCCCTCGGTGACGGATTCCGAGGTGAAAAGGAAGTCGCGGCTGGTCGTCATTTATCTTTTACTCCTGCCCCTTGGGAAATTGCGGGCAGCTCCAGCTACACTGGAGGTTGTTCCTTGAGGACCCGCCTGGGAAAAGCCCCTGCCTCAAGCGGACTCGAAGCTATGTTTTCATCCCTCTGGAGTCAACGGACCTTTACAAATGGGACACGATTTTGACAAAGAGCCGCCAGCTGCCCCGGAGAGCACTCCGGACGCGGTTACACCCGAGGGTCCGGTGGGGTTTCAGGAGCCGTCGCTGCGGATGCAAAGACGGTCTTTTCTGGTCGTCTTTGCGACGCTGGGCGCGGTGCTCCTGTTCGCCTTCATGCGCCCGTTCGCCGCATCGCTCCTGTTCGCAGCCGTATTCACTGTGCTCCTGTGGCCTGTCTTCAAATGGTTCCAGCGGCGGCTGAAGGTCGGTCCGAAAATGGCGGCGACGCTCGCCGTCGTCACGGCGCACCTGACCGTCCTCATTCCGTTCACGCTGATCGCGCTGTTTGCCATCCAGCAGCTGACCGATATCACTGCCACGAACGTACTGAACCGGGTTGAAATCGAAACCCATCTCATCCGGCTCGAAGCGCTGATTCACAACTCGCTCGGCACGGATGTCGACATCATCGGTCTCATTACCGAACAGTGGCAGAAGGTCGCTGCCGAGAGCGCGCGGCTGGTTTCCTCGATCCTCGGCGGCATGGTGTTTGTGGTGTTCGAATACGTGATCGCCGTGATCTTCGTCTTTTATCTGCTGCTCAAGGGGCCCGAGCTGGTGGAACTTGTGGTCGAGATTTCACCGCTGGGGCGGCAGGTCAATCACCGGATCCTCAACCGGTTCGGCGACACTAGCCGCGCCGTGCTCTGGGGAACGCTCGTAACCATCACCGCGCAGGGCGCCACCGGAACGATCGGCCTGATACTCGGCGGCGTCGAACACGCGATACTGTGGGGCGTGCTGATGACGTTCTGCTCGATGATCCCCGTTTTCGGTACCGCTCTCGTGTGGGGGCCCGCCTGTTTCTATGCCTACATGGGAGGCGACAGCTTCTCGGCCGGCGTCATCATGACCTTCGGACTGATCGCGAGCGTGATCGACAACATCATCCGGCCGGTCATCGTCGGCGAAGCCACAACCGTTTCGACCCTCTGGATCCTGATCTCGATCCTCGGCGGCATCGTGACGCTGGGCCCGATCGGGGTCATCCTGGGGCCCGCGCTGCTGGCCGTTTTCGTCGAATGCATCGACATCTACCGCGAGGAGTTTCTGGGCTACCCGCGCAAACAGCCGCGTACGGGGCCCAGACTGCGGGACATATCCGTACCGGATGGCAAGCTCCCGGATCTGCCCGAACCGAAGGACGCCAAACCGCCCGAGGTAAAGAAACCGGCCGCCGATGCTACTCCGGCCGAACCCGTCAAGGCCGCCCCCAAAGCGGTCCAGGGCTAGCGGCCCGCGATCCGCCCCCGGGCTCCCTCGCTCTCGCTTATCCCCTCTCGCACCCGACAGCCGTCTCCGCTACGCTCCCCGGCTCGTTACCAGCCGTAACGTACCGGAGGAGAGACCCGTGGCAACAGAACTAACCGATGACCAGCGGCAGATTGTGGAAACGGTGCGCCGTTTTCTCGACAAGGAGATCAAACCCCATGTCAGCCGGTGGGATCACAACGACGAGTATCCGGACCTCGCCCTCGAAGGGTTCAAGAAGCTCGGTCTCTTCGGCGCGACGATCCCCGCCGAATACGGCGGCCTCGGCTGGGACACGGTCACCTACGCGCACGTCGTGAAGGAGTTGGCCGCCTGCTGGATGACGCTCTCCTCCATGCTGAATACCCAGCTGATGATGGCCCACGCGGTGAAAAACTTCGGCACCCCGGACCAGAAGAAAAAGTGGCTGCCGAAAATCGCCACCGGCGAGATGCGCGGCGGGCTGGCGCTCTCGGAGGCCCACGGCGGCTCCGACGTCGCCTCCATGAAGACGAAGGCGATCAGAAAGGGCGACGTCTATATCGTCAACGGCGCCAAGATGTGGATCACGAATTCGGACGGCAACGCCTTCTTCCTGCTCGCCAAGACGAACCCCGACGCAAACCCCGCGCACACCGGAATCAGCGGCTTCATTATCGAGAAAGGTCACCCGGGCTTCCGGGTGTCCAAGAACATCCCCAAGATCGGCCTGCGCGGCATCCCCACGTCGGAACTGGTCTTTGAAGATTTTCCCGTCCCGGCCGGCAATCTGGTCGGCGGTCCGGAGGCCGAGGGCAAGGGGTTCTTCCAGGTGATGAACGGTCTGGAACTCGGCCGGATCAACGTCGCCGCCCGCAGCGTCGGCGTCTTGCGGGCCGAATTCGAAGCGTCGATCAAATACGCGCAGGAGCGCGAGACGTTCGGAAAGCCGATCTGGGAACATCAACTCGTGGGCGCCAAGCTGACAGAGATGGCGACCGATCTGGAAGCGGCGGAACTGCTCGTCATGAACGCCGCCCGCAAGAAGGACCGGGGCGAACGGTGCGATCTGGAAGCCAGCATGGCGAAACTGTTCGCCTCCGAGGCCTGCGCCAAGCACGCACTCGAGGCGATGCGCATCCACGGCGGCTACGGCTTCTCGGAAGAGTTCGACATCGAACGGATGTACCGGGACGCCCCGCTCATGATCATCGGGGAAGGGCCCAACGAAGTGCTCAAGGTCCTGATCGCCAAGTCGCTTGTGAAGAAATACGCGGTGTGACGGGAGCCGAGACGGCTTTCAGTTCAGTTCATCGAGCATGTCGACGGCGGTCTTGACCGGATCGTGACCGGCCGAAAGCGACGCGTCCGGCGCTTTGCGCTTTTCACCGCGCTTCTCGGCCTCCTGCATCTGCTTGAACAGGCCGATCCGCAGCATCTGCATGATCCGGCGCAGTTCGCCCGTGACCGCCTGCGAGGCCGTGTTGATCCTCAAAACCGCCGCATAGTTGCGGTTGGCGGCGATCTTCGGGTTTTTCTCGCCCAGCATCGCGAACCGCCGCTGCGCCTCGATAAAGCGCGTGCCCCTGGGGTCCATGATCGCCTGAATGCGGCCGAACATCTCCGAGAGCGCCACGGTCGCCCAGTACATGCCCGACACCAGCGTCGGGTTGCTCATGGTTTCGAAGAACTGCCGCATGGTGGGCGGCTCGCCGGCCGTCTCCCCGTATTTTTCGCACAGGTAGAAATCCATGGCGATGTGGCGGGATTCGTCCTGGTTGATCTTCTCGATCACCGCGCGAGAGAGCGGGTCCTCAATGTAATCGTTCACCGATCGGAGCAGCGCGACGTCCAGCACCAGTTCGCCGGCGGTCACCATGGCAGAAGCGAATTCGGGCGAGATCCCGTTGATCATCTCGCTCATGGCGCGAACGAACTTCACGAGGTTCGAATCGGGCGTATAGATGCGGTACTGGTGCACGTCGAAATACTTCGCCAGGTTCCACATCGCTTCGGCATGGCGGATCTCGTCGTCGTAGAAAGTCTCGAAGATCGCCTTCTCCGTCGGGTCGGTGGCCTGCCTGGCGAACTCAAGGAAGGCGGCAGCGGCGATCCGCTCGATGTAGATCAGGTTGGTAAACGCCTGGCACGCTTCCATCTCGTCGAACTTCGAGAGCGCGGCGGGCTTCTGCGTCCAGTCGAACTGGGTGACGTTCCACTGGCCCTTCTGGCACTTCTCCAGCATACGGTCGAGATTCATGACAATGCCTCCTGACGCGGGCCTGAACAGGGCTCAGTCTCCACTGACAACGACGTCAGTCTAGCCAGCCGGATCGTGGAGACAACGGCTCGATTAACTTAATTTCGCCTGCTCGCTGAAAATGAAATAGGCCGCCCCCACTAGGCAGAGCCCTGCGAACAGGTAGTTCCGGGTGACCGGGACATTCATGTACCAGGCGGCGAACCCGCCGAATACAACCATCGTGATGATCTCCTGCATCACCTTGAGCTGCGGCAGCGTATAGACGCGGCTCCCGATCCGGTTGGCCGGCACCTGCAGGCAGTATTCGAAGAACGCGATCCCCCAGCTCACCAGAATCGCAATGAGCAGGCTCTGCCCTTTAAGTGTTTTCAGATGCCCGTACCAGGCAAACGTCATGAAGATGTTGGAAAGGAACAGCAGGCCGATAGTTGCGTACATATCCAGTCACGGACGGGGACGGATCGTCAGTCACCGCCTCGGGCGTCCGGACGGTATTGTGGCTGCTTGAATGGCGGGCTCAAGGGGGGTGAGTTCACACCCGCGCGCGGCAGTCTTCGATAGATTCCGTCAGCTGGGCAACGTTAATGGGCTTGGGAAAGAACGCCTCGAACTCCTTCGAGTCCAGTACGTGCTTGGGGATCGACTCCCGCGAATAGCCCGACAGGAAGATGACGCGCGGATTGCCGAGCCGCGCCTTCAGCTCTTCATACAGGTCACCGCCGTTTCCGTCCGGAAGCAGCAGATCCATCAGCACCAGGTCGAACTTCTCGCCGCTGGTCATCGCGAACGCCCGGGCCTCGGCGCACGAGTTCGCCGTCCTCACCCGGTCGCCCATCCGCTCGGCGATCTTCTGAATCAGCACGAGATTGGACGGTTCATCGTCGACGGCGAGAATCGACATATGCCGGCCCCGCACCGCCGTGCGGCGGGCTTCGGGCTGCACCTCCCGCTTCTCGGCGTAGCGGGCGTTCGGCAGGTAGACCCGGAAAACAGAACCCACGCCGGGCTTGCTCTCCACGCGGACCAGCCCCCGGCCGTCGCCGACGATTCGCTCGACCACCGACAATCCCAGGCCCGTGCCGCGCCTCGACTCCTTGGTGGTGAAGAACGGGTCGAAGATCTGCTTCAGGTGCTCTTCGGGGATACCGCAACCGGAGTCGGTCACCTCGATCAGCATCGCCGTTTCGGATTCCCAGCCGATCAGTTCCTCTTTCATGCGGTCGCCTTCGAGCAGCGACAGCTCGAACCGCAGCAGCCCCTTGTCGCCGATCGCCTCGATGGCGTTGGTCAGCAGGTTCAGCAGCACCTGTTCGAGCTGCGCCGCCGAGAACTCCACCTCTATATGCCGCTCCGGAGCGTCGAAGCTGACCTCGATCCCGGGCGGCGTGGCCCGGTCGATTACCGAGACGATGTTGGCGGCGATCTCGGTGGCGTCGATCCAGCGGACCTCCGGCGCGCCGCCACGGGAGAGCGCGAGCAACTGCTTGGAGAGGCCCGTCGCGCGCAGCGCGCAATCGCGGATAAGCTGGAGCGACTGGCGGGTTTCTTCGGGAAGCCCCGGAGTCTGCATCTCAAGGCTCGCGAAACCCAGGATCGGATTGAGCGCGTTGTTCAGGTCGTGAGCGACACCGCCGGCGAGCGCCCCCAGCGAATCGAGTCGCTGGGCTTTCTGCAGCTGGTTGCGGAGTTTCTCCTCGTCCCGGCGGTCGCGAATGGTCATCAGAAAGCGCGGGTGCCCGGGAGTCTCCCCGTCAAACGCGACGATTCGGGTTTCCAGAGCGACGGTATGGCCGGAGTCGGTAATCGCCTCGACCCGCTCGAACCGGCTCATGGCCCTCGGTGTGTGCAGCAGCCCGTCCCAGACCACCCCGTGGTAGCCCGGATGGATGAACCGCAGCAGGATTTCGCCGTTCAGTCCCGAGCCCGGGTTCGTGTTCAGCAGCCGCTCGCCCATCGCGTTCGACTCGACAACCAGACCGTTCGGATCCAGCACCAGGATGCCGTCGGGCGAGGCGTCGAAAAAGGCGCGGGCGGTTTCATAGAGCCCGCGCGCCCGCCCGCTCTCCTGCATGACGACTTCGCTCAGGCGGTCCACGAAGTAGTACATGAACGCCGTCAGGCCGAACACGATGACCATCTCGAGCGTGAACATCGCCGGCCGCGGCGGCGGCGGCTTCAGGGTGACGTAGTACGCCCACGCCCACGGGATCACGCCGAAATGGAGAAGCGCATAAATCCCCAGGCAGACCGACAGGAACGCAGCCGTCAGGATAAAGGCCCTGCGGCGGTCGAGCGCCAGCCGCGTATAGACCGCCATCACCGGAACGATGATCAGCCCGAGGCTCTCGCTCATCCCCCAGAACGCGAGGCCCTGGAACACCGATACGTAACAGACCGCCACTCCGGCAGGGGCAACCCAGACCGGTAGCGGCTGGCTGCCGTGCAGCCGGTCGAACCGCCGGATGTAGAGCTGGATGAGGATGAGCAGGAACGACATGCCGAAATGGACGATGCTCGTGATGCCGCCCCGCGCCGGATCGATCGGATTGCCCTGCCACAGGAACATCATGATGACGACGGATCCCGAAATGAGATGCAGATAGATCATCCACAGATGGGCGATCCGGAACCGGTTCTCGGGCGTCGTCGCCGGAACCATCGGCTTGTTGGAGAGCAGCATCACGCGAATGATCATCCCGCCAGAAACGAACCGGCCACCGCCCGATCCCAGACGGTACCCGGACTGGCTGCCCTTTCTTGCGGTCAAGAATAGCCCTTGGCACGTTTACCGGCGAGCCCATTTGTCAAAGATAAGGACCCGGCCCAAGATACTTCTGTTCCAATGCGATGCGGTACGGGACTGCGTCAAAACAGGGAGAAACGGGCATGCGGGTTCTGATCACGGGAGGTCTCGGTGGTCTGGGGCTTACGATCAGCGGGACATTCATCGCCCACGGCCATGAAGTCCGTATTTTCGAGCTGGAGACGCCCGCAAGCCGCGAACGGCTGAAGGAACTGGCAGGCAAGGCGGAGGTCGTCTGGGGCGACATCGGAAACGCCGATGCCCTGAAGAGGGCGCTTGAGGGAATGGATGCGCTAGTCCATCTAGCGGCGATCATTCCGCCCCTCAGCGAGGAAAACCCCGGACTCACGAAGCGCGTGAATATCGACGGCACCCGGAACGTGATCGAGGCGGTGAAAGCTGCCGAACGGCCCGTCCGTCTGCTCATCACGTCGTCCGTATCGGTATTCGGCCCGACCCCGGACGCCAAAGCCCCGCTCCATCCGGACCGCAACCCCATGAACCCGGTGGATCACTACACCCGCTCCAAGGCCGAGTGCGAGAAGATGGTGAAGGCGTCGGGGCTGGATCACGTCATCGTGCGCATTGCCGCCGCACCGCACCTGGATCTCGACCCCGCCAAAATGAAAGGCATGTTCATGTTCCCGCACGACTCGCGCATCGAGTTCGTGCACATGAAGGACGTCGCCACCGCCATGGCCCACGCCATCGAACGGTTCGACCGGGTGAAGAACCGCGTGTACATCCTGGCGGGCGGCAAGTCGCAGCAGTTCATCTATTCCGATTTCCTGGCCCATACGCTGGGAGCCGTCGGCCTGCCCTGCCCGCCCGCCCACAAGTTCTCGAAGAACCCGAGCTACCTGGACTGGTACGACACCGCCGACGCGCAGGCGGCCCTCGATTACCAGAACCACACGGTCGACGACTTCACCCGGGAGCTCGCCGCGAAGATGCCCGGCTGGCAGCGCGCGATCATGAAAGGGTTCATCGGCCCGGTGTTCGGAAAGCTGATTGTCCGGTTTTTGTAGATTTCAGGTTACAGCCCGAATGAAACGGGCGGCCGCCTGGCCGCCCGTTTGGTTTTGACCGGACCTCTGCTTACGCCTCGGCGGTCTTCTCGTGCGGGGCGACGATCTTCGCCTTCATCCCGGCTCGGCGGCCGGCGTTGCGCTTCAAGCGCTGCTCTTCGATGTGCGCGAACTTCTCGGGCGGCATCAGCCAGTCGATGAGCTTCTCCGCCTGCTTGCGCGACGGCGGCGGGATGAGGCCCCGGCGCGCGTCCTCGGGGATCTCCTTGAACATGTTGATCCAGTCGATCGTGTCCTGCTTGGCCTGCCTGTTCCAGTTGATGTTGAGCGGCGCGGCGTCGTCCATGATCTTCGATTGCGCGCGGATCATGTAGTAGTTCCACAGCACCTGGTAGCCGATCATCTTCATCGCCTGCACGCGGCCCGCCTTGCGCAGGAAGATCGGCAGATAATTTTTGGCCAGCGCCACATGCTTTACCTCGTCGAGGTCAATGTAGTGCAGGCAGTCGCGCAGTACCGGCTCGTCGAAGTTGTTCTGGATCATCGTGAAGATGCCGTGGGCGATGTTTTCCACGATCAGGTTCATGCCGACCAGTTTCAGCAGCGGGTCGTCCACGCCGAGAATCCCGTCCAGCAGTTTCTTCGCCCAGGGGTTGATCTCGGGCAGCGGGATGTCGAGCGCCTTGAGATAGCGGCCCATCATGAGCACGTGCTTCGTCTCTTCCATCGTCTGAAAAGAGAGCACGAACTGGGCGGCGAGATCAGGCACCATGCCGACCAGCTGCGCGCTCGTGTGCATGGCGACGATCTCGCCGTAGTAGATGATCGACATGAGGCTCGCGACGGCCGTCTTCTCTTCGGTCGTAAGATCGATCTTGCCGCCGTGGCGGGAGAGAATCTCTTCAAATACCTTCTCGTCGTCCCAGAACACCTTCTTGGACCCGGCCACCGACGATGCCAGCTTGGGGAAGTTTTCCAGCGATGCCAGATTTTCCGGACGGTAGGGGCTGAAGTCCTTGTGCAGTTTCATCACCATGACGGGATTCTCCTTCTTCTCGTGTCGTGACAGGCCGTGAACGGTTACGCCCGGAACGTCGCCCGGCGCGTGATCTCTTTCCAGAGGTTGGGGTTGGTCTGCTCGAACGTGCTGTTCACCAGTTCCTTCATCAGCCGCGTGTCGCTGGTCCGCAGCGCCCGGACGATGTCTGCGTAGAAGGCGTTCACCCGGGCCGGGTTGTTGCGGATTTCGTCCAGCATCAGCAGCCGCATGAACGCACGGTAAGTGTCGAAAATCTGGAAGAACGTGTTCGACAGCAGTTCGAGGGCCACCGAATTCGTCGAACGAAAGACCGTCCTGTGGAACTCCGTGTCGGCCTCCATGAGCGCGTCCACGTCTTTGGCGTCTACAGCCGCACTGATCTTCGAGGCTATCCGTTCGAGTTCCGCCACCTGCGCGGGCGTTATATTGCGGGCGGCCAGTTCGGCGGCCCCGCCGTACACGATCCCGGCCGTCTCGCAGACCGACTCGATGGCCTTGAGGTCGAACCGCCCCGCCATGTCGGGACGCGTGAGCATGTGACGGAGCAGATCGAACGACCCGGTCCGGTGCCAGTCGAGCACGCGGCAGCCGTCGCCGTGGCGGCGTTCGACCAGTCCCAGGTGTTCCAGCTCCGAGAGCGCCTCGCGCACGGTCGTGCGGTTCACGGCGAACTGAAGCGACAGTTCGCGCTCCGACGGAAGCAGGTCGCCCGTCCCCCAGGTGCCCTTGAGGATCTCCACCCGAATCTGGGCGGCGATGTCGTCGGCGAGGTTTTCCTTCTTTATCGGGTGAAACTGGACCACTACGTTCTATCCTTAAAATCTAAATGCCGACTTTGGGATTGTTCCGCCGGCCAATGGCCCAGTGGTCCAACCAGTAAAAGTATGCCGACATGGCTCGACCCTGTCAACCGGTAAACCGAATATGATGGTAATATAATGATATTACTTAGTATTTTATGGTTAGTGCCTGTGAGCACCTCAAATTTGGCGATATCTGGTTGGCACGTCGTTAAACATACGTAATAATCCGCCCTTCACCGGCTCATTGCGAATCATATCCGCGATAACCGGTGCTCGAATCTACCAGGGGAGATCAAAGATCATGAAAACCAGAACCTATTCCGTCCGCGGGCTGGCGCTCGCCGCCGCACTAACCGTCGGCGCAGTCGCCTGCAGCAGCAGCAACGACCCGTCCTTCAAGCCTGGCCACTATGTGGCAGGCGCAATGGTCGGCCTGAACGAAGGCTCCACTTCGGCACCTGAATTCAGTTTCCTCGATTACGGTCTTCTCGATCTGGACGTGGCCGACGACGGCGACATCACCGGATCATTCCAGATTTACAACAGTGAGTTTTCGCTTCCTCCGGACTCGATGCCGGATTTCAACGTCGTGGATTTCGACGTCACCGGCACCGCCAGTGGCCTGACGTTCGATCTGGATATCGACATGACGCCTGACTACACGATTCATTTCGAGGGCACCGGCGACATCAGCGATGACGGACAGCTGGGCGGAGTCTTTCAGAGCAACGAAGGCAATACCGGCTACCTGCTGGCGGTCGCCGGCGTCGAAACCGGCACGACCGAAACGTCCATCGCCTGCGGAAGCATGGGCTTCTCCATCAGCGGCGAAACCAAGGACGGCGCCCCCGGCATGTTCCTCATGAACGAAGGAAAGCTCTACGGCGCCTTCGTCGGACAGCAGTTCGCGGGCGGCCTCGAAACGACCCTCACTCTCGACCCGGAAGACACGACCTGCATGGGTTCGATCACGGGCTGCGGCACCGGCAGCGGAACGATCGAGCTGACCGGCGAGAATGCCGACACCACGTTCGACGGAACGTCGTTCCACGTCGAGTTCGATGCCGGCGCCTTTGCGCCTGAAGACTACCTCTATGTCGAGGGTGGCAGCCTCGAAACCGAAACCGACTACTATGTGGGCTTCGGCGGCAGCACGAACGGCTGCTACAGCGGCGGCGGATGACCGGCCTGTAACCAGTCAGCCAACAATAACGGCGGGACCGGAAGTCCCGCCGTTTTTTTATTCGCTGGATGTGCGCCGGTAACCGGCCAGGTTATTTCGGCGGACCATCCGGCGGGGTTTCAGCCGGAACCGCCGGGGCCGCAGGTGCGGCTACGGGAGCGGATGCCGCCGGTTTCGCACCGGTCGCCACACCGCCGTACAGCGTAATCGTGTATTCGCGGTAGATACCGAGAATTTCGAGCAGCTCGTAGTCGGCGTAGGAAAAGTCCGTAATCCCGGCCCGGTAGGCTTCTTCACGGAGTTCCGGGTCGTCCCAGGCGAGGCCCCACTGGGTGTAGACCGGATCCCCGAACCAGTGGGTCCTGGTCATCGTGTGTTTCTGCGTCGCGCCTCCGACCACTGTACTGTCGTACCGGGTCGTCAGCGGCGCGTGTACGTGTGTATAGATCCCGCCCCGGGGCGGCACGACCGGCGCCACGGGGTATGGGGCGCAGGCGGACAGGAGTCCCGCCGTTCCGGCGGCCAGCCCCAATAGAAGGGCCTGTCTGCGGCAGGTTCTCATTCTCCCCAGACCTCGACCGTGAATTTCTGATAAACGCCGATAATATTCTGGTAGCTGTAGTCCACGTGGTGGATCTTCGCGATCCCGCCGTTCTTTGCCGCCGTGCTCACGCTGGCATCGCCCGTGGCCACGAGACCGAGAATCGATGTGCTCTCGGAGGTTCCCTTCTTCAGGTTGGCGATCGGCTTGTCGTGCGCCGTGTAGTCCAGCGGGGCGCTGTAGTTGCTGTAGATGGCGCCCACCGGCGGCTGCACCGGGGCGACCAGGCATCCGGTCATTGTCAGGGCGCAGAGTCCGAAAACTCCAGCGGCGAGAAATCGTGTCTTCATAGTCATTATTACCTTCCTTGGGGTCGGACCTTATCAGGGCCCGCCGGACGCGTTTTACCAGAAACCGGAAATTTTAGCTTGTGATTCCCGCCACACCCCGCAGGAGTATGGCCACCGCTTTACGTCCCCGATGGTTTTCTCTATACAGACGCCATGGCGACGAAGACGAAAAAAGGCGCGAAGAAACCGGCGGCAGCGAAGGCCTCCGCCGGAAAGGCTTCCATGGTCACCGTGGGTCTCGTCCAGATGACCTGCTCCACCGATCCGGACGCGAACCTGAAGAAAGCGGTCGAGCGGGTCGAGACCGCCGCGAAAAAGGGCGCGCAGATCATCTGCCTTCAGGAGTTGTTCCGCTCCCAGTATTTCTGCCAGACCGAGGACTATAAAAAGTTCGACCTCGCCGAACCGATCCCCGGCCCCTCTACTGATGCGCTCTCGAAAGCGGCGAAAAAGCACGGCGTCGTCGTGATTGCGTCGCTGTTCGAACGCCGCGCGGCGGGCATCTACCACAACACGGCGGCCATCATCGATGCCGACGGCAAGCTGCTCGGCAAATACCGGAAGATGCATATTCCGGACGATCCGCTCTACTATGAAAAGTACTATTTCACGCCCGGGGACCTGGGCTTCAAGACGTTCAGGACGAAGTTCGCCGATATCGGCGTGCTGGTCTGCTGGGACCAGTGGTACCCCGAGGGCGCGCGCCTGACCGCCTTGAAAGGCGCGCAGATTCTTTTCTACCCGACCGCCATCGGCTGGCACCCCTCCGAGAAGGAACGCTACGGCAAGGCGCAGCACAACTCCTGGGAGACGATCCAGCGATCCCACGCCATTGCCAACGGCGTCTACGTGGCCGCGCCCAACCGCGTGGGCCACGAGGGCGACAAAAAGAACGGCATCCAGTTCTGGGGCCAGAGTTTCGTGTGCGATCCGCAGGGGCAGATTATCGAGAAAGCCTCCGTCGAGAAGGAAGAGATCCTCGTCGCGAGGCTCGACCTCTCGCTCATCGAGCGCGTGCGCCGCAACTGGCCCTTCCTGCGCGACCGCCGCATCGACGCCTACGGCAAGATCACCAGCCGGTTCGACGAACAGGCCGACTGACTGGCCGACAGACAGGACTGAAAGCAGCCGCCTTGCACCGCCCCACTTCAGAACGGCCGACCGCGCCCGTCCATCCGACGCCCAAAGACCTCGGGTTCCGGATGCCAGCGGAGTTCGAGCCGCACACGGCGACCTGGCTCTCGTGGCCGCACAACGAGAAGTCGTGGCCCGGCAAACTCGAGAAGATCCCGCCCATCTGGACCGAGATGGTGTGGCATCTCACCCGCACGGGCGAGCACGTCCATCTGAACCTCACCGGCGAGAAAATGATGGCGGACGTGTCCAACCTGCTCACCACGGCGGGCTGCCCGCCCGAGCTGTTCACGCTCCACCCGTTCCCGACCAACGACGCCTGGTGCCGCGACCACGGCCCGATCTTCGTGAAGAACGACAGGACAGGCGAGATCGGCGTCACCGACTGGGAGTTCAACAAGTGGGGCGGCAAATATCCGCCGTGGGATCAGGATAACCTGATTCCGCAGCGGGTCGCCGACCGGTACAAGCTCCGCTACTGGAAGCCCGGCATCGTGCTGGAGGGCGGCTCCATCGACGTGAACGGCAAAGGCTCGCTGATCACGACGACTCAGTGCCTCCTTAACCGGAACCGCAACCCGCACCTGACGCAGAAGCAGATCGAGACGTTCCTTGCGGAATATCTGAACGTCAGCAACTTCATCTGGCTGCACGACGGCATCGAGGGCGACGATACCGACGGCCATGTGGACGACATCACCCGTTTTGTGGACGAACAGACGATCGTCACCGTGGTGGAGCCTGACAAAAACCACGCGAACCACGAACCGCTCAAGAAGAACCTGGAAGTGCTGCGCTCCGCCCGCACTCCGGACGGAAAGCCGTTCAGGATCATCACGCTCCCGATGCCCGAACCGCTCGTCTACGAGGAGACGCCGCTGCCGGCGAGCTATGCGAACTTCTACATCGGCAACAAGGTGGTGCTCGTGCCCACCTGGGGCCAGAGCGACCGGGACGAAGAGGCGCTCAGGATACTCCGCGGCTGTTTCCCCACCCGCGAAGTGATCGGTATCTACTCCTTCGATCTCATCTGGGGATTCGGTGCCTTCCACTGCGTCAGCCAGCAGCAGCCGGCGTAATTATCCGCCCCGTTTGAACCAAGCTGGCCCTAAATGAGCTAAGCCCGATTCCTGGGCAACCTCGGTCAACCCGGCGCAGCGGCTGGTGAATTCCCGGATTTTCCAGACTCGTGTCATTTTAATCAAAAAATTTTTTGGCGGGAGTTAAGCCCCCCCTGTCAGCCGAAGAGATTCCGGCAAATCCGCCGCGACTACCGGCAGTTGCGCCGTACAAAAAACGTTTGTGTGGAGGTCGATCTCAGTCGCGAAAGTCCGGAAAAACTTGGCTCATTTAGGCCTATTTAGGGTCATTTAGGGCCATTTAGGTCCAGGGTATTGATCAGGTCCGGAAAAGCTGGCATTAATCGCAACAGATCGGAACTGCGCCCGGAACCTGAACAAGGCCGGGCGCATTCAGTTTCCGGACATTTTCCGCACCGATTAATCGGAGCGCGGATCGGGTATATTCCACGCATGCAGGAATCGGAACCATCCTGGAAGCGGGCCGAGCTGGTCTTCCTCCTTCTGGTCGTCGCCGCCGGCCTCGCACTCACGGCACCGCTGGGCATCCTGGGCGACGAATACGTGCAGGCCGTTGCCGCAAGGAACGCCTCCTGGTTCCAGGTTCTTACAGGACAGTCCGGGCCGCTTACCTTCCACATGATCCTCTGGAAGGCATGTGTGGTATTGCTGCCCTCGGAACCATCGACCCTGATGCGGTTCATCGGGATCTGTATTCACGGCGCGAACCTCTGGCTTCTGGGCAAGGTGATCGGGCGCCATTTCCGGCCGCCGGTCGCACTCTGCATCCTGCTTTTCGTCGCCGTTCACAGATCGGGCAACGAGGCGCTGATGTGGGGAGCGGCGACGGTCGAGACCCAGGTGCTCTTTTTTACACTTCTGGCGCTGTGGTGCTGGCAGCGCCGGCTGGCAGCCCCCCGGGGGGCGTGGATAGCGTTACTGCCGGCACTGGCGGCCGTGCTCGCCAAACCGACAGGGGTGATGGTCCCGCCCATATTGTTCCTGCACTGGCTGCTCCTCGAAGAAAAGTCCGGCAAGAACAGATCCGGCGCACTGGTTCCGCTGGCCGCCATGAGCATGCTGTCGGCGGCCGTCTTCCTGCATTCCTATTACAACCCCGGGTTTTACCAGTCCCATGTGAACCGGATCGACGTTGCCTACGAGCTGCGGTGGTATTTCGATTACTTCATCCAGACAGTCGGCGGGCTGTTCTTTTCGCTCTATCCGGTACCGCTGGATATCTGTTTCCTGCTCGGCACCCTGGCGCTGTTTTTCGGAATCCCCCTGCTCTGGATCGCGGACCGCCGCATCCGTTTCGCAGCGGGCTGGATCGTCTGCTTCGCCGTGCCTCCGATAATTGCCGCAGGCTGGACACAACCCCGGTACGGATACATTCCGCTCGTGGGGGCGGGAATCATTTACGGCGTATTCGCCGAAAAACTCGAGGACCGGCGCCGCGCCTTTCAGCTGGTCGTCTGGCTGCCGTGGCTGCTGGTGAACCTGTGGTTCTACCGTCTGGACTACCGGGGCTATCATGCTTTCGGCCGTGTGGGGCTGGGCCTGCGGGATAACTATCTGCTGCACGGGCCGGAACTCGAGGCCGCCGGCACCCTGTATGTGAACTATCCGGTATTCCCGCTTCCCCCCAGCCCCGATACCCGGTCCAAGATAGACGAGTATTTCCTCGGGAAGCCGCTGAAAGTCCGGTGGGTGCACGAGAAGACATGTCCTTCCGGTCTGCCGGCGCCCTGCATCGATGCGCCCGGTACGTTCAAAGCGGCTATCGAATGCGCCGAACGGGACCCGGACACCTGTTTGAAGTGGAATCCGGCCAGTCCGGCACCCTGACCGGGCCGGTCACACCGGGGAGGTCGGGCCCATTCAGTTTCAAGCGGACGTTTCAGACGCCCTGTTTCTCTGCCCTCGCCTTTTCACGAAAAGCCCGGTTACAAAGTAGAGGTCTGGGGAATATCCGGTACCGATGGAGGATCCGTTTATGGACGGCCTGATGATGAACTATCCGCTGACGCTCCCGCACATTCTGGAGCGCGCGGGCAAACTGTTTCCCAAAGTCGAGGTCGTCACCCGCAACCCCGACCGGTCGATCCACCGTTATACCTATGCCGACTTCTACCGCCGTGCGCGCCAGCTGGCCTCGGCGCTCCAGAAGGCGGGGATGAAGCGCGGCGACCGTGTCGCGACGCTGTCGTGGAACCACTGGCGCCACCTGGAGTGCTATTTCGGCATCCCGTGCGCGGGCGGCGTGCTCCACACGCTGAACCTGCGGCTCTTCGCGAAAGACCTCGCCTACATCGCCCGGCACGCCGAAGACCGTTTTTTGATCGTCGACGACGTGCTGCTCCCGCTCTACGAGCAGTTCAAGAACGACTGGAAGTTCGAGAAGGTGATCGTGGTGCCGTTCGGCGGCCCGGCACCTGCCAATAGTGCTGGCGGCTACGAGGACTACGAAAAGTTCCTCGCCACCGGCGACGGCAAAAGTTTCCGGTATCCCGACATCGGCGAAAACGAGGCGATGGGGATCTGCTACACCTCCGGCACCACCGGAAACCCGAAGGGTGTGGTCTACTCGCACCGCGCGATGATGCTTCATTCGCTCATCTGCCCGCTGCCGGACGTGCACGGCCTGTCCCAGTTCGACGCCTGCTGTCCGGTCGTGCCGATGTTCCACGCCAACGCCTGGGGGCTGCCGTTCGTCTGCGCGCTCGTGGGCGCCAAGCAGGTCTACCCGGGACCGCATCTGGACGCCGAAAGCATCCTCGATCTGTTCGCCTCCGAGAAGGTTACCATGAGCGCCGGCGTGCCGACGATCTGGCTCGGCATCCTGGAAGCGCTCGAGAAAAACGCCTCGCGCTGGAAACTGCAGCCCGAGATCCGCATGGCGGTGGGCGGGTCGGCCGCGCCCGAGTCGCTCATCCGCAAGCTGGACAAATACGGCCTGCGGATCATCCACCTCTGGGGCATGACGGAGCTGACGCCGCTGGGCACTTCCAGCCACGTGAAGGCGACACAGGCACACCTCTCCGAGGATGAGAAGTACCAGGTCCGTGTGAAACAGGGTGTGCCGGTGCCGCTCATCGACGCGCGCATCATGAATGAAAAGGGCGAGGCCCCCTGGGACGGTGAAACCATGGGCGAACTGCAGGTGCGCGGCCCGTTCGTGGCGTCGAGCTACCTCAAGCTCGAGGGAGGCGACGACAAGTGGACTTCGGACGGCTGGTTCCGCACCGGCGACGTGGCGACCATGGACGACGAAGGGTTCGTGAAGCTCACCGATCGGACGAAAGACCTGATCAAGTCGGGCGGCGAGTGGATCAGTTCCGTCGACCTTGAGAACGCCATCATGGGCCACCCGGCCGTGAAGGAAGCCAGCGTCATCGCGGTGGCCCACCCCAAATGGGCCGAGCGGCCGCTCGCGGCAGTTGTCTTGAAGGAAGGCTGCACCGCGACGGCTGAAGATATCCGCGAATTCCTGGCCCCGAAGTTCGCCAAGTGGTGGCTGCCCGACGCCGTCGTGTTTATCGACGCGATCCCGCGCACCTCAACCGGCAAGTTCTTAAAGACCGCACTCAGGGACCGGTTCCAGGACTGGAAGTGGTGACTTATTCCTGCCGGTATTTCTCGAGGTACGGCTTCGCGGTGTCGCCCCAGTAGAAGTGAACGCCGAACGACGGCGTGAACGAATATTCACGCACGTGTTCCTGGTAGATCACGTGGCGGAAGGCGACCTCCGGTGCCAGGCCGATCTTCCAGATCAGGAATTCATAACCGGCACCCACGTAGTAACCGCCGCCTAAAATCGTTCCGCGCGGACCGTTGGTGTCGAGGATATTCGCCGTAGCGCCCAGACGCCCGAACAGGCCGGGCATGCGCACGCCGAGCAGCTGCCCGAGGAAATATTTGAACTCGAACCCGGCGTGCCAGACATCCGGCTTGCCGCCGACGCCCGGGGGCGCAGGCTGGCGGTTCAGCGGACTGCCGGGGAGGATCCCCGCGCCCAGGCCGAACGCCCACTCGAACGGCTTTTCGTACCAGAGGTTCACCGTGTCGGCGAGCCCGAAGTAGTTCTGATCGGGCTTGGCCGACCCGTAGTGAATCGAGTTGAACTCGAAGTGCTCGCGGGCACGGAGCCGCAGGTGCGAGACGAAATCCTTCACCAGACCGGGGCGCTCAGTGGTAACCGCCGCGGCAGGCAAGATGAAGGGCCCCGCCAGCAGTAACCCGGTCGCCGCTACAAAAATGCGGCCTGCTCGGCTGAATCCCATGAGGCTCCTTCGCGAATGCCGAAGGGAGCGTAGAACGGCACTGGCGGAAAACCAGACCCCGTTGTCCCTTCGGGGTTTCTGACAACGAAGGTTCAGGCTGCTTTGTTATCCGACACGGCTTTCGCCTTCGCCGACACGGTCTTCTTCACATGATGGAGTTCGGCATTCAGGACGTCACGGGAACCCATCCCCAGATACATGGGCGGTGTGAACTCGGGCCGGTGGGGATCGCCGAATCTTTCGCACGCCTCGATGCAGTCACCGCACCGGATACACCGGTCGAAATCGGTCACCGGATAGGGCATCGCCATCGGCTCGCCGGACTTCTCGAGCAGCCGCACCGGATCGAGATGCATCGGGCAGACGCTGGCGCATACTCCGCAATCGGTGCAGTCGGCGTTCTTCTTGAGATGAATGCCGCCCCTGGCGCTGCCGCCCGTGAGCGAGAAATAGATACCCGACGGGCAGAGACCCAGACAGAAGTTGTGTCCGAGCCAGAGGATCTGGCCCGCGACCGACACCGTGAGGAATGCCCATATGGCCGCAAAGACGGAAAGCCCCGCGGGGCCCATTTCGAACACGTGCACCGGATCGAACACCCAGGTGATCATGCCGAGCCCCAGCGCGGCACCGATCGCTCCGGCGACGGCGACGCGGCCCCATTTGGGCAGGTGGCGCCGGCCCCACTCGCCGACCCGGTTGAGCGTGGCGACCGGGCAGAACCAGCCGCACAGGAACCGGCCGACAATCGCATTCGCGATCAGGATGACGACGTTCACGGCGATGAAGCCGATGATGAACGACTTGAGCGCGTAGACGAGCGTGACCCGCCTTCCCATGACCCAGTAGTGGCCGTTGTAAATATCCAGATGCCAGAGATCGAACGCCGGTCCGAACACGACGAGCAGCATGGCGAAGCTGAGAATCATGACCCGCCGGTTGTGGTAACGCCCGATGCCGATCCGGTCGCGGATCTTTTCGCGCACCCCGTAGACCGGCATTCCGAAGTTGGGCATCGGTTTCATGAGGAGTGGTGCCTCCAGAAAAAGATGGCAACGGCCACCATTCCACTGATGACAACCACCCCGAGCGTATACGCGACGTTCATCATCTGGTGGCGGCGCTCGGCCAGTTCTTCCGGGGTCATCTCCCCGCTCCAGACTTTCGGTGTGGAGCCGGGGGCCTCCGGAGTTGCGGCTCCGGGGACCGGTGCCGGGGCGGCCACTGGCTTGTTCCCCTGGTTTTTGCGGCGGAACCGGACCGCCAGCGCGGTCCCGACCATGCCCGTGAAGAGCACGGTCTCCAGAAGAAAGGACAGGACGTTAAATGCCGCTTCGTCTTTCACAATGTCTACTTAGCCGGGCGTCGTTCGTGGCATTATGATCTGCCTCATACGATGAGACCCCCTCGCGCAACAAACTGGGCAGCCGATGAACATTAAGCGCAAAAATCTGTGGGTTCTGATCGCGGGAGCGGGAATCTGGCTCGCCCTCCCGGGGGTTGCGCTGTCCGATGCCCCTCCGCCCTCTGACCCGGCAGTTAATCTGCCAGTTCATCTGCCGGTCAATCTGGAACTTACGACCGTGCCGGAACAACCGGCTGTCCTGAACCCCTGCCAGATCCTTCTGTCCGCGTTCCGCACCGATAACGGAGAGGCGGTGACAGGCACGATATCCGTGGAGATCCGCCCCGTAAGCCCGAAGATCCGCCAGATGGACCCCGAGTGGTACCGGAACGTGGAAACTTTCGAGCCCGGACGGACGCGGATACTCCACAACTTCCGGATCGCCGGCGAGTACGAACTGGCGGGTTATATCCGGACGCCGACGGGCGAGGATTATAAAGTGAGCCGCCGCGTCCAGGTCGTCGACAACGGTGCGGTCGGCTTCTGGTCTGAAACGGCCGTTAAATCGGGGCTGTTTGTGATCTTGACGGTCGGCCTGTTCCTGCTGGCCGGAAAATTCGCGGCGCGCCGGAAATCTTCCAGTTAGAACGGCCAGTTAGAACAGCGGTTTAAAGACAAACCCTGCTTCTAACTGCGGCGTCGATGCCCAGCAAACCGGCATAATGCGGCTGTCGCGAATTGAAGCAACCAGCATAACCATTTGTAATTAATACACTTATTTGGGTTCCCGGAAACGGAATGGCGATTGCTTTATCCGTCAAAGGATTGGTTTCTCTGACGGGCTATAACATAATGCGTCAAGGCGGATTTCAATGCACTCAACCGCTGCTTTTCGAACGGACTTCATGGCACTCAGCGCTACCCAAAAATTGAATACAAACGATGACAGCAGGCGGGCGTTCGACCGGGAACTGACCTTCATGCCGCAGGACTACCTGCGCCGCGTGAGCCCGGACCGGATGAAACGGCACGTCGAAATCATCACCAGCCACCCCGGTTACCCGCTCAAGACGTTCGTGCAGACGCCGGTCTCCTGGCAGGAGTCCCGTGTCGCCGGAAACGACCGCCTGATCACCTTCTCCATGAACTCGCCCCGGGCGCTGGTCCATGTGACGGCGGCGGTCGCTCTGCTCGGAGGCTCGATCCAGGCCGCCGAGCTTTACCCCCGTTCGGACGGAACCCTTCTGATCGACGTGGAGTTCCACTCGCCCGGCTCGGCCGCCGACGCGCAGCGGATAGGCGAACTGGTGATCCGGCAGTTCCAGGCGCGGATCGGGGAAGCCCCCACCCCCGTCTGCGAACCGGTAAAGGATCTCGAACTCAACACGCGTAACGACGCCTCGACGAACCTGAGCATCATCGAGCTACGCGCCGGGGACACCCGGGGCCTTCTGTACCGGACGGCCCGGGCCTTCGCGATGCTGGGGGTGAAGATCGTGCGTTGCGATATCCGTACGACCGGCGGACGCGCCTACGACACCTTTGTCGTCACCGACCGGCTGGGACGCCCGGTGGATTTCGAACGGGAAATCAGTTTCCTGCGTCGCGAGATCCTCTCCGACAATCCCTGAACCGGATCAATGTCATAATTCCGTCACCGGCGACGGGATAGTCTGCAGGTGTACCCCCGGAGGGCCCGCCTGACGTGACTCCGCCGAACGCCAAATCCGGCTCCCGCAAAACCGTGAAAGGTATTTCGCGGTCGGTGGCCCGCGTCGAACGCGAGTACGAGAAACAGTTCGGCCGGTTCAGGCGCAAAGGGACGGAAAAGTCCGTGCACCTGCTGCGCGTGATGACGAGGCGGCTGCTGGCTGTGTTCGACCTGTTTGCGGACTGGGTCCCACCGGCGGAATCGAAGCGGGCCCGCAAGAAAGCCAAGGGAATTTTCACCCGGCTGGGTCCGCTGCGGGACATCCAGATCCAGCTGGCGCTGCTGCCGCAGATCGCCCCGGACGGCGAAGCGCTGGAACCGTTCTACGCCGACCTGAGAGCCGAGGCGGAAATACTGTCCCGCGGCGGGCGCGACGACATCGGACGGAAAATCCCGAAACCGGTCCGCGGCGTTCTGGACCGGATCGACGCTGCGCTTGAAGCCGCCGCCCGTACCGGACAGGGGGGACCGCTCAACGCCCGGCTGCACGCCAGGGCCACGCAGGCCTTCCGGCACGTCAAGACTCTGGCCCGCAAGGTCGACCCGGAAAATCCGGCGACCATCCACGAACTGCGGATCGCCTTCAAGCGGTTCCGCTACATGGCCGATTTTCTGGCGCCGGTGACTCCCCGGCTCACCCGGGAAACGCTCGAGAGATACCGGTGGTTCCAGGGGGTCATGGGGGACATCCAGGATATCGTCGCGCTGGAAATTCGTCTCAAGACATTCGTCAGCACGCGCTCTGCAAGATCCCGCAGGCAGTTTCAGCCGGCGCTCAACGAAGTTATCCAGGAACGGGAGGCCCGTATCCAGAAGCTCATGCGGGCGCTGCCGGAGATCGAACTTCTGTGGATGTAGCGGGGAGTTGCGCCAGCTGCCGCTGGTGAACGGAAGCAAGCAATAGCTGCGCGCTGATCGACCCCACCAGTGCCATGAACATGTCCCACTGCGTATCCCACGGATCGCCCTGCGTGCCGAGAAAATCGTCGGCGCCCTGCCCGAGGATCACCGCCGACAGCCACTCGGTGAGTTCATAGAAGGCGCTGAAGGCCAGGCAGACACAGACCGTCAGAAAGAACAGCCAGCCACCCGGCTTGAGCGGAGTACGCCGGAGGAGAATCTCCCGGGCCAGGATCGCCGGAATGAACCCCTGCGCGAAGTGGCCCAGCCGGTCGTAGGGATTGCGGGCGAGATGGAAGAAGTCGCGTACCCAGTCACCCGCCGGCACTCTCGCATATGAGTAGTGACCGCCCGCCATCAGGATCAGCGCATGCAGAAACAGCAACCGGTAGAGAAGCGGCGTGAGCGGAAACGTATCGCGCGACCGGTAAAGGAGCGGGAGGCCGATGAGGATCGGAGCGATCTCGAGCACCCACGTCAACCGGTCGAAAGGACCGATGCCAGAAACGGCCAGCGCGGCAAGAATCAGAACCGTCAAAACCGTTCTTTCGGAGCCCGATGGAGACATCACGGATGGCATCTTATCACCGGATTGGGGCGGCGGGCAGTCACCCCGGCAAATCACAGTCATTTCAACAGGTTACAAAGACGAATATTTAGAACACGAATTTTTGTATAACTATTCGTAATTACTGAATTATTTTCTACACTTATCCAAGATATTACCGTGGTTAAGAACACACCAGAGCGCCCCCGTCCGGTAGATTTCGAAGACTACCGGGAGTTTCTCCGGGAGATGGTCCGCTACCTCAAGCAGAGCGGCCGCGGCTTTTCGTACCGGCAGTTCGCGCGACGGGCCGGGTTTGCCACCTCCAACTTCCTCAAGCTCGTCGAACAGGGGAAACGGAACCTCTCCGACGACTCGATCGAGAAGTTCGCCAAGGGGCTCGGCCTCACGGAAACCGAAACGCGCGCCTTCCGGGTGATCGTCATGCTCGGGCAGGCCGATACCGATGAGGCCCGCAACGAATATTACCGGGCGCTCTGGAAGCTGCGGCGCAAGCCCGACGACGTCATCCAGCTCGAGCAGGATCATTTCGAGGTGTACTCCCTGTGGTACGCCATCCCGATCCGCGAACTGATGATGACGCCCGAGTTCCAGGAAGATCCCAAGTGGATCGCCCGGCAGTTCGTGCAGCCCGTGAAACCGTCGCAGGTGGAGAAGGCGCTCGAACTGCTCCAGCGGACCGGCCTCGCCGCGCGGGATTCCGACGGACGGCTGCGCCCCGCCCACGTCACAATCAAGTCGCCGCCCACGATCACCTCGCTGGCGGCGCGCAACTATCACCGGTCGCTGCTCAAGATCGGCAGCGACAGCCTGGACGGCGTGCCCAAGGAGAAGCGGAACGTCACGTCGCTCACGCTTACGCTGAACCGCGAGGACTACGAAGACGTCTGCAACCAGATCTCCGACTTCCGGCGCAAGCTGCTGGAGCATATCGACAGCAAACCGGCCGACCGCGCCGCCCGCCAGGCGTACGCCGTCAGCTTTCTGGTCATCCCGCTCACAGGAGATGACCTCGAATGAACCTGCGCAAGGGATATACGGGAGCCCTGCTGGCGGCGCTGCTGCTCGCCTGTTCCGGCTGCCCGCAGGGCACCGAGACCGGCAACGCGGGAAAACCCACGCCGCTGCCCACGAGCGCCGCCATGTCGATCGGCCCCGACGGAGGCGAGATCACTTTCCGCGGTGCGAAACTCGTGGTCCCTCCCGGCGCACTGACCGCGACGACCGACATTACCGTGATGCTGACGAACGACCAGCCCCCGCCGGGTTACCCGGACTATTCGCCCGTGTTCCGTTTTCTCCCGGCCGGGACCACGTTTCTCTTACCCGCGACCGTCACCCTCGGATTCAACGGCGAACCGGACAAGGCCGCGCTGTTCTGGACGACGCCCGATTTCGACGGTTACGAGCGACTGGACGCGGTTGCGTCGGATCATTCGATCACGGGACAGATCATGCATTTCAGCCAGGGCTTCGCGGGCAACGGCGAGGAAGCACCCGAATCGCTCGACCTCATTGGCCCCCCGGACGGAGTGCTGTTCCCGGACAGTCCGTGGCCTTTGCTATCGGTCGCCATCCGGAATTCGCTGGGGGAAATCGACACGGCGGCGGCGAATTGCGTCACCGCCAAAGTGACCTCCGGCACCGGGACACTCACCGGAAATGTCACCGAATGCGCGGTGAACGGAATCGTCACTTTCGATACGCTCGCCTACGACACCGTGGAGAATATCCAGATCAGCCTGACGTCGCCGGGTCTCGTGGGGATATTCGGGCTGCCGCTGTTTGTCTGGCCCGGGGACGCCCAGATCGCCGACCAGTTCACCGCCCATAGCGTGAGGCTCCAGCTCGGCGACGCGGCCGTCACCATTCCGGAAATCCAGCCGGGCAGTCCTTTCGGCGGAACGGCTCCGCTAAATCTCTCGCTCGACCGGGCCGAGGACCCGGCGCCTCCGGGTTACGACCCGCTCTCGCCGCTCTACCGCCTGAGCCCGGAGAATTTCATCCTGATCGACCCGCTCTACCCCGATACCGGCATTCCTCCGGCGACCGTCCAGATTCCGTACGATGCCGTGAGCGCTGAGCCGGCGCTCTTCGAAATCGACAATCTGGGGAACATCGTCCGGCTGGACGGAGCGGCTGCGCAGACCGCCGACGGACCGGTCTTTATAGCGCACTTCCGGCAGTTCGGAACCTTCTTCGTGGCCGATGCGGCGACCGCACCGGACCATCTGACGATCATACAGAACCCGTCACTGTCGGTTCTCGTCGGGGCGAAATGGCCCCAGGTTTCCGTGGAGATCCGGGACGTACAGGAAAGCGCCGTCCCTGACGCCGTCAGGTGCGTCACCCTGGTTCCGCAGGTGGGCGGCGCGGCGCTTTCCGGCACGCTCACCCGGTGCGCGGCAAACGGCGTGGCGATTTTCAATGACCTCAGCGCGTCGTCCACCGGAGTCATCATGTTCGGTTTTACCGCCCCCGGCCTTCAGGCGGCGACGGGCGGATTCGCCAGTGTCCGGACCGCCACTCCCAACGCGAACCGGATCCCGGGATTCGCCCTCGACTGCTACGTGGACAACGTGCCGCTGGACGCGGGCGGGTCGCCCGTCTCCCGATGTGCGGACGACGGTCGCTCCGCCAATCCGAACACCCCGGCCTATCTGCGGCTGGGAACGTTTGGCTCTACGGTAGAACGCAACGCCGCCTCCGACATACCGCCGGCCAACCAGACCAGCATGTCCGGGCTCAACTGGTACAACCGGAACTTCCAGTCCCGGCTGTCGTACCTGAACGGCGTATCGTCGGATTTCGGCGCGAACTACAGCCCCCCGCTCTCTCAGCGGATCGTCGGCACGAACCGTGTGTCATTCGACGGCCGGTTCGCCGCTTTCGACGGGTCCATACCGTCGGTCATCGTGAACGAGGACGCTTCAATCGTGACCCGCTCGGACGGTATCCTCTCCGGTACCGGCTCCGTCGAGCAGCCGGGCGGATTCTTCCAGCAGGTGACAGGCGGCGGCGCCGGAACGGCGACCGTCAATCTGTCGGGCCCGCTGCCTTCCGACAACCCGTCCAGCGTGGTAGACAACGCAATCCGCGCCGGTGACCACGTTGTCCTGAGCAGCCTTAATTCGAATCAGCAGGTGAATGCGGGCATCTATACGATCACCGAAATCATCTCGCCCACCCAGCTGAAACTGAGCCGGACGCTGCCAGCCGATGCGGCCGGAATGACCATTCAGGGCGAGTACGACTGGAACGCGCGGTACGTGTACCTGCCGGTTGAAGGGATCAACACGTTCAGCTTCCGTGTGACCGATTCAGCCCAGAACACCTACGTGACTGTCTTCCCCGTGGTGCGCGACACCCTGCCCCCGCAGGTGGAGATCATCGGTTCCCGGTGGGAGGAGTTCAGGAACAGCGCCCAGCCTTTCACAGTGTTCGAGAATCATCCGGTCGTCCGGGCGACGGACCCGAACCTGTTCCTGGGGGGCGTTTACGAGGACCCGGCCAAGGGCAACTGTTTCGACCTGTCGCTGCCTACCGATCCCGGCGCCTGCGTCATCCAGCCCCAGACCTCGATGGTGATGGTGCGCCGGCTGGACGGAGCCGGACTGGATGCGGACGGTATAGCGGTTCACCTTGAATACGCGGCATACGGCAAGCGGTTCGCGGGCGGTGACACCGGCGATCTCCGCAGCTCCTATGTCATGCCGTACGAACTGTCGCTGTTCGACCACACCACCCACACGTCGGGTTACAACCGGGCGCTATCCTCGCCTCCAGTCACGACCTATTTCCCGAACGGTCTCGCGGTGGATCTGGGTACGGCGAGCGGCCCTTCGGTCTCAGACGACCCGATGATCACGCGGCCGTCTACGCTGGCCGGCGACGGTTCATGCGAATATGCGGTATCGGTTTCCGATCTCTCCTGCGCTCCCGGCAGCGCCGTCGACCAGCAGATTGTTGCCAGATTCTATGACCTGCTCGGCAACACCTCGTCGTACAGCATCCGGTTTATCCTGCAGGACGTTCCGGCCGAACAGATCGTACCGCTTCCGTTTACACCCGTCTCGCCAGCAGCCGGACAAACGATCAATCTGAAAGTGGCGCTGCAGGATCTGGCCGGGTCCATGGCGACTGTGCCCGAGACGCTTCCGGTCACGGTCGAACTGATGAGCGGCAGCGGGGTGATGTCGGGCCAGACGGGCGCGAACTCGTACCACGGAACGGCGGAATTCCAGGTGACCTATAATGTCGCCGAAACGATCCAGGTCAGGTTCACCGCACCGGGACTGCCGCCCAGCAGCAATCTCCAGATTGTGGTGGGACCGTAAATGAGACGGGGGGGCCTGCCATCCAAAGCTGAACGCGAAGGATGGTGGGCGATACAGGATTCGAACCTGTGACTTCCACCGTGTGAAAGTGGCACTCTACCGCTGAGTTAATCGCCCATTTACCGCTTTGACGCGGGGTCCCATAACCGGCCCGGCCACAGGGTGGCGGAACGGTGTTTTCGGCCGTATCGGGCCGGGGACGGGACCCCAGCTATAGAGAAAAACCCCCCTCCGGTCAACAACTTTGACCCGGCTTGACGCCCAAGGCCCCGGACACTACACACGGGGGTTCTGAAAACCCCTTTATGGAAGGGTTTTTCGGTGGTGGTGATGACATCCCGGAGACCGGGGTGGCCCGGCGGCAGCCGCCGGACGGCGGTACGAAATTCCCGCTCCGGGTTCGTCTAATGGTAGGACAGCAGGTTTTGATCCTGTGAATGGGGGTTCGATTCCCTCACCCGGATCCAAATTCACCCGCAGGATCGAAAGGCAAAGCAGTGCAAGTCGGCAAAATCAAACTGTTTTCCGGCAATGCCAACCAGCCGCTCGCGAAAGCGATTTCGAACTATCTGGGCATTCCGCTGGGTCGCGCCTCGGTCAAGCGTTTTGCCGACGGAGAAGTGTTCGCGCAGATCGACGAGAACGTCCGCAACATGGACGTCTTTATCGTCCAGCCGACCTGCGCTCCCGTGAACGACGCCGTCATGGAACTCCTGATCATTATGGACGCCGTGCGGCGGGCCTCGGCCAATTCGATCACCGCTGTGATCCCGTACTATGGCTATGCCCGTCAGGACCGCAAGGTTCTGCCCCGCACCCCGATCAGCGCCAAGCTCGTGGCCGACCTGCTCCAGACGGCCGGCGCCGACCGGGTCCTCGCCATGGACCTTCACGCCGGGCAGATCCAGGGCTTCTTCAACGTCCCCGTGGACAACGTCTTTGCGACCCCCGTACTGCTGCGCGAGATCACCAACCAGAAGCTCGCCGACATCATGATCGTGTCGCCTGATGCCGGCGGCACCGAGCGCGCACGGGCCATCGCCAAGCGTCTGGACGCCCAGCTGGCCATCATCGACAAGCGCCGCCCGATGCCGAACGTGGCCGAAATCGTCAACGTCATCGGCGACGTGCAGGGCAAGGATGCCGTCATCATCGACGACATGATCGATACCGCCGGAACGCTGTGCGCCGCGGCCCAGGTGCTGATGGAAAAGGGCGCCCGCTCCGTTTATGCGGCGGCGACCCACGGCATCTTCTCGCCGCCCGCCTTCGAGCGGATCGAGAAGAGCGTGCTTACGAAAGTCATGATCACCGACACGATCCCGCTGGCACCGGCGGGACTCAATTCGAGCAAGATCGTGCAGCTCAGCGTGTCAGAGCTGCTCGGCGAGGCAATCAAGAGAATCTATTACGGAGAGTCGCTCAGTCAGCTCTTCGTCTAGAGATACGTATAGGCTTTTATCCGGCCGGGACCGGGGTCCGAGTTCTGGGACGCCCGTAACAGGCTGAAAATAAATGGAGTAACACATGTCCGCGCAAGCCCAATCACTCACCATCACCATCCGCGAAGGAACCGGGTCCAACTCGGCCAAGCGGGTACGCGACGAGGGACTCGTTCCCGGAATCTTCTACGGCCCGGGAACGGCGCCCGTGAAGGTCGCCACACCCCCCAAAGACCTGCTGACGGCCATCAAGACCGACCGCAAGGAGAACACCCTTCTCCAGCTCAAGACCGCCAAGGGCGGCACCCCGGTCGACGGCAAGTACGTCCTCCTGAAGGACTACCAGCGGGATCCGATCAGCCGCGATCTCGTTCATGTCGACTTCCTCGAAGTCGCCCTGGACCGCGAAGTGAAGGTGGAAGTGCCGATTCGCACGACCGGCAAGTGCGCCGGCGTCACCGAAGGCGGCGTGCTCACGCTTCTCATGCACAAGATCTCGCTCTGGGCGCTGCCTGACCGCATCCCGGCCTTCTACGAAGTGGACGTCACGGATCTGCGAATCGGCAAGAGCCTTCATACCACCGGCGTGAAGTTCCCCGAGGGCGTGCGCCCGGCCTACAACACGGCCCGCACGATCGCCGCAGTCGTGGCGCCGGAAGAAGAAGAGAAACTCACGGAAGCCCAGGCTGCCGAAGCGGCAGCGGCTGCCGGCGCAGCGGCTGCGTCCGCAGCGGCTGGCGGCGCCCCGGGTGCTCCGGGCGCGGCGGCTCCGGCTGCCGGCGCGGCGGCTCCGGCTGCCGGCGGCAAGCCCGGCGACGCCAAGGCGGCGGCTCCGGCCGCCAAGGCTGGCGGCGACAAGAAGAAGTAATCCGGCGGTGGCATGAAGCTCATCGTCGGGCTCGGGAACCCAGGCCCGAAGTACCGCCATACGCGGCACAACATCGGGTTCCTGGCCGTGGAGCGCCTGGCCGAAAGGCTGGGCGCTTCGCGTTCCGCTTCAAAGTTCGATGCTCTGGCCTTCGAGGCCAAGATCGGCGACGAGCCGGTCTGGATCATCGAACCGCAGACTTTTATGAACCTGTCGGGCCGGAGCGTCTCCCAGTTCTGCCGGTTCTACAAGCTGAAGGCCGAGGACGTGATCGTTCTCCACGACGAGATCGACCTGCCCCTCGGACGGATGCGGATCAAGCAGGGCGGGGGCCCCGCCGGGCACAACGGGCTGCGCAGCATCATCGCCGATATCGGGTCGCAGGAGTTTTTCCGGATCCGGATGGGTGTCGGGCGGCCGATGGAGGCCAACCTCCAGGTGGTCGACTGGGTGCTCCAGCCGTTCGCCGACAACGAGGCGGACCGCGTGACGGATCTCGTTCAGGTTTCGGCCGAAGCGGTCCCGTTTCTCGTTCAGGAGGGCCTCGAAAAGGCCCAGGAACGGTACAACCGGAAGGTTGCGGCCGGCTGAATCTGAAACATCCAAACATCAGGTAACCATCAGGTAATCAACACATGGCACTTCAGGTCGGTATCGTCGGTCTCCCCAATGTCGGAAAATCCACGCTGTTCAACGCGCTCACGGCGGCGGGGATCCAGGCGGAGAACTATCCCTTCTGCACGATCGAGCCCAACCACGGAATCGTGGAAGTCCCCGACACCCGCGTGAAGAAACTGGTCGAGCTGGCCAGGCCCCAGAAGACGGTCAATGCGACGGTCGAGTTCGTCGATATCGCGGGCCTCGTGAAGGGTGCGTCCAAGGGCGAAGGGCTCGGCAACCAGTTCCTCGGTCATATCCGCGAGGTGGACGCGATCGTCCACGTCGTCCGCTGCTTCGAGGATTCCAATATCATCCATGTGGACGGAAGCGTGAACCCGGCCCGCGACGTGGAAGTGATCGAGATCGAACTGGTACTGGCAGATCTGGACACTGCCGTGAAGCGTTACGAGCGGTCGGCCAGCAAGGCGAAATCCGGCGACGCGAAGCTGAAAGCGGAAGCCGACTTCTTCAAGCTCGTCAAGGACACCCTCGAAAAGGGGCTTCCCGCCTCGACGATCGACGTACCCGCCGACCAGGAAGCGGAATATCACGCCTGCCATTTCATCACCGCCAAACCGGTGCTGTTCGTGGCGAACGTGGACGAGGCGGGCCTCAAGAGCGGCAACGCCCATGTGGAGTCGCTCAAGAAGATTGCCGCCCAGCGCAAGGCCGGCGTCGTCTCCATCTGCTGCAAGATCGAATCGGAAATCGCCGAGCTCGAAGGCGACGACAAGCTGGCCTTCCTTTCGGATCTGGGTCTCGACGAACCCGGCCTGAACCGCCTGATCCGCGCCGCCTACCAGCTACTCAAGCTCATCACCTACTTCACTGTGGGCGAGAAGGAAGTCCGGGCGTGGCCGATCCCCGTCGGCATCAAGGCGCCGGGTGCCGCCGGCAAGATCCACACCGATTTCGAACGCGGGTTCATCCGCGCCGAAGTGATCCATTTCAACGACTACGTCGCTACGGGTTCAGAACATGCCGCCCGCGAAGCCGGAAAGCTCGCGACCGAAGGCAAGGAATACATCGTCCAGGACGGCGATGTAATGCACTTCCGGTTTAATGTCTGATCAGCGCACGACCTTGACGTCGTGTTTCTCTTCGGCGGCGAACACCAGCGCGTTCACGCCGACATCGTCCAGCTTTCCGATCCGCTTCAGGATCGCCAGATTGAGCCCCACTTCGAGGGTTTTGGGCCACTCCATGGGCAGAGATTCCACGGGGGTCCCCAGCAGCACCTTGCTTGCCATGACGGCGAGCTGGGCGCCGGCGGCACGGCCCGACGGGGAAAGCGAGAGCGATGCGCCCGAGTTCACATGGACCGGGCTGAACGTATAGAGCGGCGTGTTGTCGCGCAGCGAGTAGCGCAGGATCTCGCGAAGGTTCTCCA
Source organism: uncultured bacterium (assembly GCA_964565925.1). Taxonomy (GTDB): domain Bacteria; phylum JAGRBM01; class JAGRBM01; order JAGRBM01; family JAHCIT01; genus CAZMGV01. The sequence goes on along the minus strand of CAZMGV010000011.1, from coordinate 73,996 downwards.
CCCGCAGCAGCATCGGATCGTCCGGCATCCAGAGCATGTCAATCTTGCCGGTGAGGCTGGTAAGCGCCCGTTCAATATCCTGGTCCACGTCCACCCGGAACTTGAGCAGCGAAACGCCCGCGCTCTGGGCCGCCTCTTCCATCCAGTTCACTTCGAAGCCGGAGTTTGACGGGTTGTAGACGACACCGAGACGGCGAAGCCCCGGATAAATGCGACGGAGGATCTGGAGCTGGTCCTGTGCGCGGATCGTGTAGTTAACGCCGCGCATCTGCGGGCCGCGAAGCTGCGTCGTCGAGTTATCCACCGCATAGGTGAACAGCACCGGAACGTCCGAGAGCATTTCGCGGGCAACCATGGCGGCACGGGTTCCCACGGCGATAGCCACCGGGGGTTTCGCCTTGTTCAGTTCCTGCAACTGTTTCTTGAGCGTGTCCTTGTCGGAGGGGAGCTCGATCAGTTCCGCCGGGCGGACCTGCTCCATCGCCTTCTTGAAGCCATCCAGAACGGCCAGCATCTGGGAATCGGGATCGGAATAAAGAACCTTGACCGTGTCGTCGGCACGGACCCGAACGGGCAGAAGCACCGCCAGGGCAAGCCACAGGGCCGGCGTGAAGCGCTTAAGGATCCTCATGCCATTTATTTACAACAACGGAAGCCGATCTGCGAGTCTTTTGTTCCGGGCTGGAAGTTCTCCCGGAAGGCGCAGCGCGTCGCCCAGTCCGGCCGGGAATGCGACCCGCCCCGGACGACCCGGTCCGCGCTGGAATCGGACCAGCCGGTGGAGGTCCATTCCCGCAGGTTTCCGGACATATCGAACACGCCGTAACCGTTGGTGCACTGGTTGAACTTGCCGGCGGGTGCGAGCGTGCGGTCCGAACCGGACGCATCGCGGGTATTGCACGACCGGGCGTTGAACAGGTCGCCGTACGGGTAACGGGTCTCTTTCGGTCCCTTGCAGGCCTTCTCCCACTCGGCTTCCGAGCAGAGCCGCTTGCCCTGGTTCTCGCAGGTGCCCTTGGCTTCCGACCAGGCGACGCTGGCCCGGGGCTGGGCGCCCTCGGTGTTGGGCGATTCGTACTTGTCGATACAGAAATCCGGCACGCCGGTCGGGGTCAGCGACTTTTCCGCGAAATCACGGGCGCTGTCGTCCGGTGCCGATCCCATCTTGAAGTTTCCGCCGGGCACAAACGCCATGCCTGACGGGCAGTTTCCGGCGGGTGGTGGAGTGTCGGCAGCGGCGACCTTCTTGGCCTTTTCTTCCTTCACCGGTTTGGAAGGCGGCTCCGCCTTCTCCGGCGCAGCCGCTTCGGCCTTCGGCGGTTCGGCGGCTTTGGTCTCTTTCACAGGCTTGGCCGGGGGTGCTTCCTTTGCCGTTTCCCTGGCGGCGTCTTTGACGGGTTCCCTGGCCGTTTCTTTTTCCCCCGTCTTCGTGATCGAGACGGCCGCCGGCTTGGTTTCCGATACCGCCACCGGTTCGGCGGGCTTGGGCGCTTCCACAGGCGCAGCAGCTGTAGACGGTTTCTCCGGCTCCTTCGTGGCGACGGCAGCCGGTTTTTCCTTGGCCGAATCACCGCCTCCGCTCAGGGCGAAGTAGCCGCCGACACCTGCCAGCACGACTACGACCGCGAGAATGATCGCCACCGGGGGGCCCTTCTTGACAGGCGGCGGAGTCCAGTCGCCAGCAGATGCCGTCGCAGCAGGCGCCGGCATCGCGGCAGCGGGCTGCGAGACAGGTTTCGAGGGTTCCGCCTTGGGAGCCGGCTTGACAGCTTCCGGTTTGGGCGGTTCAGGCCAGTCGTCAGGGGACGGCGCAGGAGCGGCGGCCGGTTTGGGCGACGGAGCCGGCTCTACTTTCGGCGGCTCGGGTTTGGGCGGCGGCGGAGCAGCCTCGGCCTTCGGGGGCGGAGGAGGTGGTGGGGGTGGTGGCGGAGGAGCCGCTTCGACCGGAGGCGGTTTCGGCGCGGGCGGTGGAGCGGCTTTGGCCGCCTTGGCCGCCTCTTCACGGGCCGCTTCCTTCGCGACCGCTTCCTGCCACCGGGCCAGCACTTCGGCGGCCGACTTGGGCCGTTTGGCCGGCTTGTCCGACAGACAGTCGGCAATCAGGTCGTCGATATCTTCGGGAACGTCTTCGACCACGTCGCGCGGGGTCAGCCCCGGCGCCGGCGTCTGCAGCGTCACCATCTCGAACAGCACCGCCCCGAGACCGTAAATATCGTCAGAGGGCGACGGTGCTTCCCCGGTCAGATACTGGGGTGACGCGTAGACCGTCGTCTTGTACTTGTCGGCAGCAGGGCGGCGCTTGTCCGGCGGAATCAGTGCCCCGAGCCCGAAATCCGTCAGCTTGAGGCCTTCCGGCTGGATCAGGATATTTCCGGGTGAAATGGAAAGATGCGTGACGCCCTTGGAATGACCCACACCGAGAGCCGCCGAGAGCTGCGAGAGAATCGGTTCGGCTTCGCTCGGCTTGAACGGCCGGCGTTCGTTGAGGCGGACCGAGAGCACGCGGCGCAACGACAGGCCGCCGACAAACTCCATCGTCAGGAAAGCCACGCCGCCTTCCACGTCGGCTTCGTAGAGTTTCACGCATCCCGCGTGGAGAATATCGCGGCTCTTGCGGACAGCCGCCTTGAATTGCTTGCGGGCGGCATCGTCGGCGACCCATTCGGGGTGAATCACGCGGAGCGCGACCGGGACGTCCACGTCCTTGTCCTGAGCGCGGTAGACGCGGCCCACGGCCCCTTCGCCGATCTCGCCCCTGATTTCATACCGACCGGCAAGAATACCGCCGACTTTGACGGATAAATCCCCGCCGCCTGTAGCGGCCGAGGACTGTTCTGCTCCACAAGTCTCACAGACGGTGGCGGCGTCGGGTATCGAGTCTCCGCAGTTCCAGCAAGTCTTCAACCTGCACTCCTAACTGGATCAGGACCGACGCATCCTTGAGGGGGTTCCCCCCAAGTGAAAGACGGGAAAGGACGCGTTTGCGGGGAGTCTACGCGCCGTCCGGCGGGGATTTCAAGAGACTTTCAGTTCACCCAGCCGCCCGGAGGTGACTCGTCGTCCTTGACCGCCCGCAGCCCCTGCTTCCGCCGAAGGCGGTTCAATTTGGCGCGGTAATACCGTTCCCTCAGCCTGAGACCCGGAATGTCCAGCCGCCCTCCCCGGGCCCAGTACCAGGCGACCGGTGCCCCTCCCAGCACGTAAAGGACACGGGCCAGCGAGAACCCGTGCTCGATCTCCGAGAACACGACGATCGCGACCACAACCAGTACCAGCCACTTTACCTTCATGGGGACGACAAAAAATGCGAGAATTTCCTGTTCAGGTTCACGGAAGGCCCAGAGGATCAGGAAAGTCGTGATCAGCCCGCCGGCGCCGGCGTATATTTCGCCGCCACCGTGAAGCAGCATATTCGCGAACACGCCCAGACCACCGGCCACGACCGACGACAGCACCAGAAACCAGACATACCGTTGGGATCCGTCAATCCTTTCCTGTCGGCTGCCAAACGCCCAGATCATGTATCCGTACAAAAGGACCGTCACGATACTCGTGTGAACAACCGGATAAGTGACCAGCCGCCACAACTGGAGTCCGCGGGTTGCCAGTTCCGGTTCCAGAACCAGCCAGCCGATCAGTCCGTTGGCTGCCAGGCTGACCAGGTACACAGCGATCATCGCCACCAGCAGGATTTTCGTGACCCCGGGAATGGCGTTCCAGCCCGGAGGGCCGCTCATCTGGTACTGGGCTCGGCTGGTGGGTCGGTACGGCATGGGTATGAGTATAGATGATGGCTATAAACGCCGGATTAAAAATGGCGCCAGCCACCCTGCCCTTTGTAGGAATGTTCATGGCCCTTGCCGTCCACGATCCGGATCCCTTTCGACCGGGTCACTTCCCCGATGCGGGTCACCCGGACACCGTGGGCGAAGCCGAGGGCCTGAATCAGCCTCTCCCGCGAGAGGGGGGCCGTGAACAGCAGCTCGTAATCCTCCCCGCCTTCCAGCCCGAAACGGCGCAGGGACTCCTTGCCCGCCCCGGTGGCCTCCTGGAACAGAAGGTGTGCGACTGAATCGGGCAGCAGTCCGGTGTCCACCTTCGCGCCAAGGCCGCCCGAGGCGTCCAGCACATGGTGGAGATCCGCCAGCAGCCCGTCGGAAATGTCGATCGCCGTGCTCGCCAGCTTGCGGCCGCCATTCTGGCCCGAAAGCGCCTGCGCGAACGCGACGGGCGGTTCGGGATGATAGTGCACGAGACGGAACAGCTCGCGGAGCGATTTTGAACCGGCCTTCCGCTTTTTCAGTTCCAGCCACATGGCTGCCCGGCCGGGTACCCCGGTCACGAACACACCGTCGCCGGGCCGAGCACCGGAGCGCCGGAGCAGCGACTTCTCTTTCACTGTGCCGATAAGCGTAATCTGGACGCTCAGCCGCTCCGGCGACCGCGTGAGGTTCCCGCCCACGAGTTTGACGCCATAACGGTCCGCAAGGGGTTTCATCCCGCGGTAGATCTCGATGGTGTTCTCGCCGGCCCATAACTCCGGCGGCCCGGACAGGGAAACGAGCGCGTAGACCGCCCGGGCCCCCATCGCCGTAATATCGGAAATATTCGCCGCGAGTGCCTTCCAGCCTATCTCTCCGGGCCCTGCGTCCCGGAGACTGAAATGCACGCCTTCCACCAGTGTATCGGTGGTAGCGACCTCGAGTTCGCCCGGCTCCGGCCGCCAGGCCGCGCAGTCGTCGCCAATGGAGAGCACCAGCGCTCCGCCCGGACGGGCGCCGAACGGCCTGATCCGTTCGATCAGCTCGAACTCGGAGAGCGGTTTCACTTCTTGAGCTTCTGGAGGATCGCTTTCGCCAGCGGAGCGTTGGGGTGATTGGGCGCCAGCTTCAGGAACCGTTCGTAGGCCAGTACCGCCTGGCTGTTCTTGCGGACGGAAGAGTAGAGCTGGCCCAGATAGTAGTGGGCCTCCGCATTGCTGTCGTCGATCATCGCCGAATGGGAGAATGCCGTGATCGCCCGGCCCGAGTCGTCGCACTGGATCGCGGCAACGCCGAAATCGAACCACAGCTTCGCGTCATCGGGATGCTCGTTGCTCGCCTTCGACAGCAGATCCGTCGCCTTCTTGTACTGGCCCTTCTTGAACGCCGCCCGGCCCAGCGCTGCATAATCGGCTTTCGCCGCCGGAGCCGACGGTTCAGGACTGGCGGCCACAGGCCGGGGTGGAGGCGGGGTTTCACGCGCCCCCGCAAGCCGCCGCGACAGGTCGTCAAGCTCGGGACGCGTCCGGTCCAGTGCCTTCGCCTGTTCATAGGCGACGCGCGCGGCGCCAGTATCGGCCTTCTCCAGCAGTACCAGCGATTTCAGCGCCAACAGCCAGCCCTCAAGCGGTGCGTTCGACCGGATCACGTCGCGCCCGAGCAGCCCGTCGATCTCGGGTCCGGCAGTATCGTATTCTTTCGTAATCTTCACATGGAGGTCAGCGCGCTCGACCGCCGGACGCGGGTCCGAGGCGTCGGCCTGTTCGGCCAGTGCCAGTTCGGCAAGCGCACCCTGGGTATCGGCAGATTTTCGCTTGGCCCGGGCGATGATGAGATGCGCCGGGCCGTGCATCGGATTCTGCCGGACCACCTGTGAAGCCCAGGTCTCCGCTTTGGCGCTGTCACCGCCAGCATCCGACAGCCACGCCAACACGAACGGCGCGATCACCAGATCGGAATTCTCGTTGGCAACCGGAGCAATCGCCGCAAATGCCGCATCGATCTGCCCCGCCTTGCCCTGCGCAAATCCGCGCACGACTGTGGCCAGCGCCCTTTCAGAGGGGTTCAGGCCGCCGTCTTTCTCCAGAGTCGCGGCCATCTGGCGAGCCAGCTCGTTGCGGTCACGGTAAATCTCCAGTTCCGACTGGATCAGCTTGCCCTCGGATGACTCGCGAACGTCTTTGGGCAGCCGGTCGAAGGCGAGCGTGCCCTGATTCACAAGACGGCTGTCGCCCGTCAGGAATCCCAGCCTTGCCGTTGCCAGCGAATGGCGCGGACCAGCCAACGGATCGCTCGCCGCACCAGCCCGGTCGATCTGCTGGATCACGCTTCTCAGTTCGGCCGGTGCATAGGTCTGCGCCAGACGGTCCAGCTGCGCGAAATCGATGGAGACGGGCTGCAGTGACCGCAGCCCCGCCTGTGCACCGGCAACCTTGTCGAGAATCGGCTTCAGATAGCCGGTCCAGAGGAACGTCCCCGCGCCTGCAACCACAAGCAGCGTCACAACCACACTGACGATGACCGCAGCTATCAGGGTCCGGTATCCGCTGTCACCGGGCACCTCGGCAGGCGAATCGTCAATCTCCTCTGCTTCGACCTCGTCCAGCCGGGCGGCCACTCGCGACGGCGCAACCGGGGGAGGCCCCTGCACGGGGGGCGGAGGTGGCGGCGGCGTAGTTCTCACAGGCGGCGGCTCAGGGAGCGGCAGTGGTGGAGCCACAGGCGGCTCAACCTTTGGGGCGGGCGGCGTGGATTTGGAAGGCGCAGCTTTGGTTTCAGGCTGCGCCGGTTTGGGCGGTGCAGACTTCGGAACAGGCGGAGCCGGCGGTTTTGATGGTGCTGCCTGGGACCGTTCCGGAGCGCGCTCTTCCGCCGTTGCCGGAGAGGGAACGGCCCGCAGGTGCCGGTGGCGGGGATGGGAAGTTTCGGGAGAATCGAATTCGAAATCACCCTCGCCGCCGCCTTCTGCCGCCGATACTTCGTCGAACATCTCATTCAAACGCGACTCGGAGAGCGGGGATTCCGCCTGCCGGGGTATGGACCGCTGCGAGGCGGTGAACGGGGGCTGGGTGAGTTCCGGATCCGGGGTTCTCACAAGTTCTGCGCCCGGGATCTCGATCTCGATCTCTTCTTCAGGCGGCTCAATGCCCGGAGCGCCCGGCGGCGGTTGTGCACCGGCCGGGCCACTTCCCTGGCCTGCCGCCTGTTCGATCTCCTGCCCGCTATCGGGTGCGATCTTCGCCATGGCGGCGGCCGGGTTCGGACCCGCCATCGTGATCGTGCCGTTGGGCTGCACAATGGTGTTCTGTCCCTCGGCCTGCAGTTCTTTCAGAAGGCCCTGGAAGTAGAACTTCGAGATGATGTTGAGCGCCGGCAGATCGTCCAGTCCGCACTCGTCGGCGACGTCGATAATGCTCCGCTTGCCGTTGAAGAGCTGAAGAATCTCCCCGGCCTTACTCGGGAAACCTTCAGGATACTGATCGAGCAGTTCCTGCGGATCGATGATCAAAATGGAGTCGAGCGACGGAATCTGTTCCGCCAGCCGTTCGAACTCGTCCAGCCGGCGCATACCTTCCATGATGAGGCCTTGTGTCGACAGTTCGATGGTTTCCGGACGGTCCACCGGCTTGAAGTCGATCTTGAACGCCCCGTCGTTCCAGGTGAGCAGACGGTACACGGCGCGTGCGCCGCTGTGCGGGCCGCAGGTCGCATCGATAATGCGCCCGTTCTGCAGGTACATGACGCCGCTCTTGCTCCCGGAAGTCAGCAGGATCTGCCCGGTCTTGCGGCCGATCTCGATCGTCTGCAGCAGGTCGACGACGCCCAGGTCGGCGAGTGACCCCTGGAACATGTTCTGCTGGTCGACCTTTTCGAGCGACTCCTTCTCCTTCTTCTGGAGCAGCAGACGAACGCGAGCGATCAGTTCACGGATATAGATCGGCTTGGTCAGGTAGTCGTCGACACCCAGTTCAAGGCCGCGGACCTTGTCCTCGACCGAACGCTGCGACGTGAGAAAGATGAACGGGATCGATGCCAGTTTCGGATCGTCCTTGACCCGCTGGCAGAACTGGTAACCGTTCATCTTCGGCATCTTCACGTCCGAGATGATCAGCTCGGGCACGCTCACAGCGACTTTCTCGAGCGCGTCGATGCCGTTGGCCGCGATCGTGACGGAGAACCCCGCTTTCTTGAGCGAGATCTCCAGCACCCGAAGGCTCTTCTGGTCATCGTCGACGATGAGAATGTGCTGCTTGGCCATCCGAGAACCGCCGGCTCTTTCAGCCGTTACACCTTGCCGCAGTCCCTCTTCGCCCGGTGAAGAGAGTTCCGCTATTGAAGATCAGCGATGGTTCCGGAGCCGGGGAACGCTTCGGCCCGATCCCGGCCGGATTTTCGGCACAGGCGGGCGTCGAAGCGGACGCGAGGGGGGCGGCTTGTAACCGCTCGGACGCGCGTCCGCGAGTGTGACCGGAATCACATCGTCCATCGTCCTTACAGGGACGATCTTAAACGATTTCAGGAGGCTCTGGGGAATGTCAACCAGGTCCTTCTGGTTCTGGTGGGGGATCACCACGGTATTGGCTCCCACGCGGCGGGCCGCCAGGAACTTCTCCTTAAGGCCGCCGATCGGAAGCACCTTGCCCCGGAGGGTGATTTCCCCCGTCATGGCCACGTTTTTGCGCACTTTCCGGCCCGTCAGGATGGACAGCAGGGCCGTCGCAATGGCTACGCCAGCAGACGGACCGTCCTTGGGGATGGCCCCTTCGGGGGCATGAATATGAATTTCGTTGGTCTCGAGGAAACCCTGCGGGACGCCGAGATCGCTCCGTGTGCGCACGTAGGAGAGCGCGGTGTTAGCGCTCTCTTTCATCACTTCGCCCAGGTGGCCAGAAAGTATCAGGCCGCGCTTTCCGGCATGGGTCGCTGCTTCAATGTACAGCGGCTCGCCGCCATGAGGGGTCCAGGCGAGTCCTGTCGCTACACCGATTTCGTCTTCCGGAGACTCGGCGTTCAGTTCGTAGCGCGTCGGACCGAGCAGCTTTTCGACCCGCGCACGGTTGACGGCATACGCCGCCTCTTTTCCCTCGGCGAGAGGGAGCGCGATCTTGCGGCAGAGCGAACTGATCTCCCGGTCCAGATTCCGCAGTCCCGATTCCCTTGTGTACGAGTTGATCAGGAACCGCAGCGCGTCTTCACCCATGCGGACCGATTCCGGCGGAAGTCCCGTCGCCTCGATCTGTTTCGGGATCAGGTACTGGCGCGCGATGTGAATCTTTTCCTCTTCCGAGTAGCCGGAGAGCTCCAGCACCTCCATGCGGTCCATCAGCGGTGCCGGGATCGTGCTCGTGTCGTTGGCCGTTGCGATGAAGAATACCTTCGACAGGTCGAACGGGATCCCCAGGAAATGATCCGTGAACGACCCGTTCTGCTCCGGATCGAGAACCTCGAGGAGCGCCGACGACGGGTCGCCCCGGAAGTCATTGCCAACCTTGTCGATCTCGTCGAGCATGAAAACGGGATTGTTCATGCCGACAGTCTTGAGTCCCTGCAGGATACGCCCCGGCATGGCGCCCACGTAGGTGCGCCGGTGGCCTCGGATTTCCGCCTCGTCGCGGACCCCGCCGACACTGATGCGCTGAAACTTGCGGCCCATGGCACGGGCGATGGATTTGCCGAGCGAGGTCTTGCCCACACCCGGAGGGCCGACAAAGCAGAGAATCTGCCCCTTGAGGTTCTTCTTCAGCTTCATCACCGCCAGATGCTCGATGATCCGCTTCTTGATCTTGTCGAGGTCGTAATGGTCCTCGTCCAGGATCTTGCGCGCCTTGACGATGTCGATCTCGTCCTCGGTGGCCTTGCTCCACGGAAGTTCGCACAGGGTATCCAGATAGTTCTTGACGATGGCGGACTCGGCCGAGTCGGCGTGCATCTGGTCCAGCCGCTTGAGCTGCTTTTTCGCCTCGGCGGTCGCGTATTCGGGCAGTCCGGCCTCGGTGACCTTCTTTTCGTATTCGACGACGTCGGGCGACCGGTATTCCTGCTCGCCCAGCTCGCTGCGGATCGCCCGCAACTGCTCGCGCAGGTGGAATTCGCGCTGCGTGCGGCTGAACTCCTCACGGGCGCGGTTCTGTATCTCGGCGCGGATCGTGAGGACCTGGGATTCATGATCGAGGATCGAGAGCAGCGCCTCGAGACGCGCGATCGGATCGATCGCGTCCAGGATACGCTGCGACTCCTCTGGAGAGAGGAACAGATTCGACGCGATGGCATCGGCAAGGGCGCCGGGCGTTTCGATATGTTCGACGGCCGTTACCAGCTCCGGACTCACCTGGCGGCCGAGCTGGGCGATCCGTTCGAGGGCCTCGCGGATCGTGATGGCGAGCGCATCGGCGCGAAGTCTCGCCGCCGGGGTCAGCTCCGGTTCGGCCAGCGCGTTCACGCGCACCCGGGCCACGGGCCCCTCGTGGGACCATTTCTCGATCCGGGCGCGCGTCTTGCCGCGCACCAGCATCTTCACCCGCGAGTCGGCGAGCGGAATCAGGCGGACGACCTGCACCAGCGTGCCGGTTTCGTACACATCTTCCCGAAGCGGCGGATCGCGGTCCGCGTTCTTCTGGCAGACGACGAAAATCTCCCGCCTCGTACCTAGTGCCTGCTCGGCCAGATCGACGGCCCAGCCAGCCGACACGAAAAGCGACACCGTGGCTTCCGGAAAAACCACCATATCCTTCACGGGGAGCGCGACTGTGGTCAGGGAATCTTTGCTGTGGGTGGGGGCTTTCGTCGGAGATCTCCTGAGAGAGGCTTAAAAGGCACCCGTTTATTTAACGGGCAGCGGGGACGAACTCTTTCCCCCGGGCCTCAAGGAGGATGAGGGGGAGTTCAGTCCGGCCGTCCCGGTAAAACCGGATCTGACCGCCTAATCCAGCGTATCCCTTCGATGACGACAGACGCAAGGCCAGCCCCGTGCGGGACGGAATGCCCAGACGCTGCGATGCGTCGGCGATCATTGACACGGCGTCATAGGCCCGGGCCTCAAACATGGCCGGGGGCCTCTCCTCCGGCGCGACGGAAGGGACAAACGCGCCGGGCGATGCAGGGGGTGGAGGCGTCTTGATCGCGACCGGTACCGTAAAGTCCTTCACAAACTCGCCGGCCCGGGGATCGTCGATGCCCGGATTGAACCCGTCCACGATCAGCGCCCCGTCGGCCTGTCCGCCGGCTCGCGCGAACAGCTCCGGGTCGTTCCATTCCGAGAACCCCAGCAGTTGCGTGCCGCGCACATCCCGGAACGTAAGCTGAGGAAGAATAAGGCCAACTTTCGAGGCAAGGCCCGCAATAAAAAGCGCATCGAAATCGATAATCGGCGGCTGATCGGACCGCGTCCGTGGCTTGACGTCGTCCCCCTTGTCGGAAGCCGCAATCCAGTATCTCTCCAGATCTTCCAGCCGCTTCGGGCTGTAGGACTGCCAGCCGTTCACCGTTTTGTTGCGCTGGGTCTCGTACCGGCGTGCATCGGGCCAGTACAGCCCAGCCAGCCGGAACAGCGGACCTTTGAAATCGGCCATGTTCGCGTCGTAGTGCTCGGCACCGACGACACGCCCGCCCAGACGTTCCACATCGGAAATGTAGTGGCTGAACAACTGCTGCCCGAGCGGGGTTTCCGGATAGATAATGGCGAAATTCTTGAGCCCCATCCTGACTCTCGCGTAGTTCACCAGCGCCGACACCTGCTCGCTCGCCGTGGGAAGCATCCTGAACACGAAATTTCCCTGGCCCGGAAGCCCCTCGGCCGGAGAGAGCGACAGCATCGGCAGACCGATCTCGGAGGCGCGCGCCGCGGCCGCCTTCACTTCGGACGTACCGATGGGGCCGATTACCGCAACGACTTTTTCGGATGTCGCCAGCTCATTGAGCGCTTTCACGGCCGTTTCGGGCTTGCCCTCGGTGTCCTTCACGATGACCCGGACCGAGTCGACGCCGCTCTTCCGGGAAGAATGCTTCACGGCTATTTCGATCGCCTTGCGTGCGTTCTGTGCGAACGCCCCGAGCGGCCCCTTGGCCGATAACGGCAGCAGCACGCCGATCGCCTTCGGATCGATCTGGCTCGCCAGCTGCAGATCCCGGCGGCGGGTTTCCATGAGCCGCGCGCGCGCGTCGCCGGGGAACCGGGCCAGGTACCGGTCGATGGTATCGAGACTTCCCGCCAGGTTCTTCGACTGGACTTTCAGTTCCAGAAGGCGCTCAAGCAGTGCGGATTCATAAAACGACGGGAGGTGCGCGACCTTGAGATCCGCTTCCACTTTCGCTTCGTCGTCGATCTCCCGCACGAAATCCATGAGCGTCAGCTCAAGTTCCGTGCGTTCGGATCCCGGCTTGAGAACCTGCCAGAGCTTGAGACCCTCGCGGTGGGCATCATCGCGCCGTTCGGTGCCGTCATAGGCGCGAATCATCAGCCGGCTCAGCTCAGCCCTGCTCTCTTCGGGCAGCGGTACCGGTACCAGCGGGTCCAGCACGCGCGGAATGTCGCCATACCGTCCGGCGTTTGCATACAGCGCCGCCACTCTCAGCCGGGCGTCCGCGGACACTTCCAGGTTGGCCGCCTTGTCCACTGACGCCTCGAAGGCGGCAATCGCCTGCTCCAGTCGGCCTTCCTGGGTGAATATGAGGCCGCGCTCGAAATGGACACGGGCGATCAGCGGCGAGTTCGGATAGGTCTGGACGAAGATCTGGAGGTGGTCGAGAGCCCACTCCTGGTCGCCGCGCCGGATAGCATCGTCGGCTTCTCTGAACAGAAGCATCTCCGGCGATTCCACGGACTCGGACTGTGCCCTCGCGGGCGACGGCAGGAGAGCGGAAACGGCGATCAGGACCGGCAATATCAATCGTGCAAAAGGCGTCTTCATGGAAAGACGATCCTGATGAATCAGGAAACGGTAGACAACCCCGGCACCCGTGGTAAACGTGACGGGGTATGTCCCGTCACACTCCGCCCACCCGAACCCATACGATCCGGCACCGGCTGCATGCCGAGTTGCGCCGCTGGGCCAGGGGACTGTCACCCGACGGACTGATGTATGTGCAGAAGCTCTCAGACTACCGGATCGCGGGCGGAAACCGGGTCGGCGTTCTGATCGATGGCACGATCGCCATACCGGAAATGATTGCGGCCGTCAGGAAGGCCAAATCCCGGGTTCTCTACGAAGCCTACATCCACCGGAACGACGAGATCGGCCGCGAGTTCGTCTCGGCGCTTCGCGAGGCGGCGCTCCGGGGGGTCGCGGTTTACCTCAACTACGACGACTGGGGATGCGACGATTCCCGGGATCTGCTGGACGGACTGGCTGACGTGGGCGTCCACGTGCACGCCTTCCACCCGGTCACCCTGTTTACGAAGTTCAGCTACGGCAACGCCCGTAACCACCGGAAAATCCTGGTCGTGGATAACGAAGTTGGATTTACCGGCGGCGTCAATGTCGGCGAGGAGTACTACGGCACCCCGTCCCGGCCGCCGTTCCGCGACACGCATCTGAAAATAGAAGGGCCTGCTCTCCACCAGCTGACGCTGTCGTTCTTCAAGTGCTGGTTCGAGCAGACCGGGATCCAGATGGAGCCGGGCGAGGCGCCGCATGCGATCGAAGGATCGGCGACGAAAGTGCTCATCACCACCGAAACGCTGCGGCGCGAGCGTTCGTCGCTGCGTCGGTCGTATATTTTCGCCTTCAAGGCGGCCCGCGAACGGCTACTCATCACCAATAGCTATTTCGTGCCCGACGCCCAGATCCGCGAGGCGATCAAGGGTGCCGCCAGACGCGGCGTGCAAGTCCGGATCATCGTTCCCACCATCACCGATGTCCCCCTGGCACGGTTCGCCGGCTGGGCGATCTATCCCGAGATGCTGGCGGCAGGCGTGGAACTGTTCGAATACGAGCCGCGTATCCTGCACGCCAAGACCGCCGTCATCGATTCCGGCATTGTCATCTGCGGTTCGACGAACCTCGATCACCGGAGCTTCCTGCACAATCAGGAGATCCAGGCGATGATTTTCGATACCGGGATTGCCGGAGAGTTCACCGCGCAGTTCGAGAAGGACCTCGTTGAATGCCGGCAGCTCACCCTCGATCAGTTCATGAAATGGCCATTCTGGAAACGGTGGCTCGCCCGGGCCGCTTGGCTTTTCAGATATATGCTTTAATCGTAAAGCGTTGCAGAGCTGAAAGGATCCACCCATGTCCGAACTTGTTTTGATCGAAATCCAGAACGGTGTCGCCGACGTGCGGCTGAACCGGGCCGACAAGCACAACGCCCTTTCCCGGCCGATGTTCGAGGCCATTACCGAGGCGGGCGAGAAGCTCGCAAAAGAGAAAACGGTCCGGGCGGTGGTGCTCTCGGGCAATGGCCCCAGTTTCTGTTCCGGCCTCGACGTGGCCGGAGCCTCGTTCAATCCCGCGACACTCAAAGACACCATGACGGCGAAAATCGGCCCGGCCAACTACTTCCAGCGGCCCGCGTGGGTCTGGCGCGAACTGCCGGTCCCGGTGATCGCGGCGGTCCACGGCGCCTGTTTCGGCGGCGGCCTGCAGATCGCGCTCGGCGCCGATATCCGCATCGCCAGGCCGGACGCCCGGCTTTCCGTTATGGAAATCCGGCTGGGCCTCATCCCCGACATGTCGGGCACAGCGACCCTGCGCGAGCTCGTACGCAACGACGTAGCCCGTGAACTCACCTACACCGGGAAGATTGTTGACGGCACGGAGGCAGCCCGCATCGGACTCGTCACACGCACAAGCGACGATCCGCTCGCGGACGCTCAGAAGCTCGCCCGTGAAATCGCCGGCTACAACCCCCACGCCGTGCGCTCCGCCAAACGGGTGCTGGATGCGAACTGGCTGGCTCCGGTCGGGGACGTTCTCAAGCTGGAAGCCGACGAACAGATAAAACTGATCGCTTCGCCCAACCAGATGGAAGCGCTGATGGCTCGCATGCAGAAACGCGAGCCCAAGTTCAAAGATATCGAGTGACCGTTTCCCGCGCTAGCGCCGTAACATTTTGTCACAGCTGTCGAGATATATCTGCAATTCACTATGGGCAGCCCGCTCTTATGGGCAGACGGGCGTGCCACTTATTGTCGCCTGGCGCGGGGGTCATTCGGAAGATACTGACGAATGTCATCGCGCCCGAGCCACCATGCCGGATACTACCGGAATGGATCTCCGAACCAGAAAAAGGAATATATCGATGAAGGTCTCTTTCAAAAACATCGCCCTCGGATTCGCCTCCGCATTCGCGCTTGCCGCCTGCGCCGACATGGACGCCGGACATTACGACAACTACCACGGCACGATGACCGAACGCGGCATGCGCCGCTGCACCTACTGGGACGATTGCAACACGAAGCGGACCCCGAAACCGGTGCCCGTCGCGAAAGAAACCCCGGCCGAAACCAAGCCCGCCGAAAAGGCCCCGGAACCCAAGCAGGTTGCGTCGGCACCGGTAGAACACGCCGCCAAGCCGGCTGAAGCTGCAGCGGCACCCGCGCCCGTCGTGGCAGCGGCGGCAGTGGCCGAAACCGCTCCCGGCTCGGTGAACGGCAAGGTAAAGGACCAGGACGGAAAGCCCGTCGAAGCGAACATCGAATTCAGCCAGGACGGCAAGGGTGCCGGTTCCGCGAATACCGCCAGCGGCGCCTATTCGTCGGAACTTTCCGAAGGTGACTACCTCGTGACCGCAAAGGCGGACGGATTCGAACCCGCTTCCCGCACCGTCAAGGTCGCCGCCGGCAAAAAGACCACCGCCGACTTCACCCTTGTATCGAGCAAGAAGGCTCTCGCCCGTGTCGAAGGTAACCGGATCATCATTCTCCAGACGGTGTATTTTGCCACCAGCAAGTCGGACATCCTCCAGAAGTCGAACGACCTGCTGAACGACGTCGCTCGTGTGCTGGTCGACAACCCGCAGATCAAGAAGGTCGAAGTATCCGGCCACACCGACTCGGTGGGGGACGCCAAGAAGAACAAGGCACTGTCCCAGAGCCGTGCCGAATCTGTGAAGACCTATCTGGTGAAGAAAGGCGTGGCCGCCGGCCGACTGACCCCGGTAGGTTACGGCGAAGAGAAGCCGGAAGTGACGCCGGACGACACCAAGGACAAGCAGGCCCAGAACCGCCGCGTGGAATTTGTGGTGCTGGACCCCGTTCAGCAGTAATATCCGCAGAGGCCGGCCCGGCCCAAGGGGGATTCCAGATGAGCGTCATGAAAGAGTTCCGGGACTTCGCCATCCGCGGCAATGTGATCGATCTCGCCGTCGGCGTGATCATCGGCGGGGCGTTCGGCAAGATAGTCTCGTCGATGGTCAACGACGTATTGATGCCGCCCGTGGGCGCGCTGATCGGCAAGGTGAACTTCGCCGATCTGTACCTCGCGCTCTCGCCGGGTGAGTTCAAATCGCTCGCCGAGGCCAAAGCCGCCGGCGCAGCGACGATGAACTACGGTCTGTTTCTCAACACCGTGCTCGACTTCACGATCACGGCGTTCGTGATGTTCATGATCATCAAGCAGTTCAACCGCGTAAAGGCGGAGCTGGCGAAGAAGGAAGCGGCGGCGGCACCGGCCGCGCCGTCCGAGAAGGAATGCCCCTTCTGCTTCTCCAAGGTGAACATCAAGGCGACCCGTTGTCCGCACTGCACCAGCGAACTGAAAGCGTGATATAAAGGGGCGTGACCGCCCCGCGCAGACTTACGGCCGCCCGGTTCACCGACCGGGCGGCCTTTATGTTCGCCGCCGTTATTGCCATCTTGCTGCTTGGTGGCACCGGAGCCGCACTCGCCATGCCGTTCGAAGACTCGCTTATATTCTATCCGGACCGGGACCGCGGCGAGGCCACGTCATTAACCGGCCGCATACTTCCCGCAGGCCCATGGGTTACACAGGTTGAAGACGTCTGGCCGGTGACCGACGACGGAGTGCGCCTGCACGGCTGGTTCGCCCGCCCTCAGGCCAAAACCGGCAGTCCGGTCCCGCCCCCCGAGCCCCAGATCGCCATCCTCTATTTTCACGGAAACGCGGGGAAACTCGCCGACCGGATCAGCATCGTCCTGGACTGGGTGGAGCTGGGCTTCCCCGTGCTGGCCATCGACTACCGTGGATATGGCCGCTCAGAGGGGAAACCGTCGGAGAAGGGTCTCTACAAGGATGCCCAGGCAGCCTGGGACTACCTGACCGGACCGCTTGGCTTCGCTCCGAAGCAGGTGATCGTATTCGGCAAGAGTCTGGGCGGTGGCGCCGGAACGGATCTCGCCGTCCGCGTACATCCTGGCGGACTCATCCTTCAGTCAACATTTACATCGATACCCCGGATGGCCAGCGAGATAATCCCATTCATGCCACGCTTCCTCATCACGACCAAAATGGATTCCCTGTCAAAGATTCCGGCACTCAAATGCCCGCTGCTCGTCATTCATGGCAGCCAGGACGAGGTCGTACCGTTCTGGATGGGACAGGAACTTTTTGAAGCGGCCCCGGAACCGAAGCGGTTTGTAGAGATCAGGGGTGCGCGCCACAACGATACGGTGTTCGCTCCGGGTTCGGGTTACCGAGAGGCCGTCGCCGAATTCGGGAACATGGTGCGGCGGACTCCGCGCTGACACCGCCATCACCGGTAATTTCTGACTGGACAGAAAAGCCGTAGTTCCCCGCGTACGGTTCGGCTATTTTGATCCGGCATGATTCCTTTGACCCGGTACAGTCGGATCGTCCGCGCGTGCGGAGCTGCACTCCTCCTGATGGCGTTGCCGTTGCGCTCGCAACTGCATGCCGAGGATAAACGTTCCCCGCTCACCAACTTCTCTCCCCGGCCGGTCATCATCACCGGGAAACAGGTTCCAGAACTTCTGGGCCGCAAGGTCGATACGCTGTCGATGGCCCGCTGCGTGAGCGGTGTACTGGGTTCCCTCACCTACCAGATCGACGAACGGAATCCGGACGGGTTCATTGTCCCCGACACTCCGAATCCCAAACTGAAGGCGGACGACAAACCGGGCACGCTCGACGACAACGACGAGATCGTATTCATGTTCCGGGACACCGGCCCCGCGTGCGACAAACTGCCCGAAGGTGTCGCCGAGGAGATCATCCCGCTCAGGATCGACACGCCGATTTTCCCGCAGCCCAGATATGTCTATGCACTGGTGAATCCAGCGAGACGCCCGCCGATGATGCCCTATGTGACCTACAACGCGGCCAAGGACCGCACTGTCAGCCCTGCCCTAGAGATCGGCACGATGCCAAGCAACGTCGCAATGATCGATCACGTTGTATTTCCGAACCTGAAGGGGCGGGAAACCGAGAACGTGCTCGACCGGCTGAAGGTCCGGATCGTCAGCAAGGCTGTCGCCAATCTCGTGACGATCCGGATCAACGAGGACGACCTCAAGTCGACGCTCTGGGGTATCCGCGTCGGACCGGTTCGGGTTTCCAGGCATGTGAATGTCGTCCTGACCCCGGTTCCGGGTTTTACCATTCCAGTCACCATGGAAACGGTCCAGTACGACCGGTTGTGGGAGCCCAAGATCTATTTCACGCTGCCCAAGTCACTCGCCGCCTTCATGACGAGCCAGGAGATGCGTTTCATTGTCGATTTCCGCGATCTGCGCGGCATGACCTTCGTTACAGTCGTGAGCCCCGAAGGCGCCCTGATCGATGGCCAGACAGCCGAATCCGAGCGCGACATGGGGCTGGGCGACGAGCGCTGGTTTTTCGTTACCGGCAAGGGCCTTAATGTCCTGATGATGATGTATCTGGGAGACAACCTGAAGCTGAAGTCCGAGGGGATATTCGTCGACAGCCGGGATGAGGTTTCCCCGCCCGAGTCGGTCCCCGGCAGCCTGCCGGCGGCCGGGTTTCACTTCAGCGGCTGGGAGAACATCAAGGGCGGGACCTACTCCTTCGGAGGGCGGATCGTCACCCTTCCCGGCTTCCCCGAGGACGGCGGCAGCGGCTGGTACCGGACCTACAATGCCCCCATCGAAATCACGGTCGAAGCGAAGAAGTAGGGGGCTTGTTTCCACCCCCCTGACCGGATAGGGAAGCGCCGCCCGGAACCGGGCCATGGACGGCTTTGAGTGGTAAGGCCGCCCGGAAACCAAACTACCTGCCACCCCTATTCACGGGGGCCGACCCGGCCCCGGTCCGGAAACAAACATGCAAGTCGATATTCAGAGCCCGTCGAACGTCGAGAAGAAGGTCACCATCAAGATCCCGGCCTCCAAGCTGGCCGAAGAACGGACGAAAGTCCTGGGCGAGCTGACCAAGTATGCGACGGTAAAGGGATTCCGCCCGGGCAAGGCGCCCGCGCACCTGATCGAACGGATGTACGGCACCGCGATCATGGACGAGGTCCGCCAGCGGATTTTCCGGGATACGGTCGAGAAGGCACTTGAGGAAAAGAAGATCACCCCGATTTCGCAGCCCAAGGTGGACGCCAAGGAACCCAAGCTCGGCGAGGACTACGAGTTCAGCCTGGAGTTCGAGGTCCGGCCCGAATTCGAGCCCAAGGACTACGTCGGCATTGAAGTAAGCAAGAAGGCCGATGCGGTAAACGACGAGGAGATCCAGAAGGTTCTGGAAAACCTCCGCCAGCGCAACGCTGTACTGAGTACGGAAGACGGCCCGCTCGGCGAAGGGCTTTTCTTCGTCGGTTCCTACGAAGGCACTATCGGCGAGAAGAAAATCACGTCCAACGGCAAGGACGTCGAGATGGAAGTCGGCACCAAGGGTCAGCTTCCGGGGCTGGCCGCGAAGCTGGACGGAATGAAGGCCGGCGACAGCCGCCCGGTCGAGCTTACGTTCCCGCAGGACTGGCCGGATGAATCGCTCCGCGGCCAGATCTACAAGGTCACCTTCAAGTGTTCCGGCGTGAAGCGCCGCGTGCTGCCTGCGCTCGATGACGAGTTCGCCAAGGATCTGGAGCTGGAAACCCTCGACGCGCTCAAGAAGAAGATCCGTGAAGATCTCGAAAAGGGCGCTGCCGAGAAGGCCCACAACGAGGCGGTAAAGGTCCTTCTCGAGAAGCTGATCGAGAAGAACCCGGTCGATGCGCCGCCGTCACTCGTGGAAGCCCAGAGCCGGGACTATATCGAACGCACCCGCATGGAGTTCGAGATGCGCGGAATGGCGCTGAACCCGACCGGCGACCAGATGGAAGAGATGAAGAAATCCGTCAAGGACAATGCCGTAAAGGCCGTCCAGCGCGCGTTGATACTCTCGGCCATCGCCACGAAGGAAACCATCGAGGTCTCTGATAAGGAGCTTGAGGAAGAGATCGCGAAAAACGCCGCCGAATCGCAGATCCCGGTGGAGAAGCTCAAGGCTCTCTATGAAAAGGAAAACGTGCTGGAAGCAGTGCGTCTCCAGCTGCGCGAGAAGAAGACCGTCGACTTCCTGATGGAGAAGGCCAAGATCAAGAACTGACCGGCTCTCGCTTCAGGAAACAGATAAAACGGGCGGCCCCATGGGGCCGCCCGTTTTGCATTCCGGATGGGTCGGGTCAGCCGGTCAGATCACTTGGGCTTGGCGCCCTTGGCCTCATCGAGCCGCTGCTGGATCACTGCCTTGAGCATCGGTTCCTTGGTAACGGGCAGAAGCTTCTCGAGCGCTCCGTCCGCTTCCTTGGTCTTGATCTTGGCCAGCCCCGAAATGGCCGAGAGACGGGTGCCGATCTGGGGGCTCTTGGCGGCTTCCTTCAGCACTGGGACCGCCTTGGAAGGGAAGCCGTCGCAGAGACACCCGATTGCGGCATCCCGGTAGAACTTCGCTTCCTTTTCGTCTTTGGCGATCTCGCTGCATGCCTTGAACGATCCCGGCGCATCCGGAAAGTTGGCGAGCGAGAAGATGGCGCTCATCCGCTGCTGCTGGCCTGACTGGGGGTCAGTGGCGAGTTCGGTCATGACACGGCCGGTAACCGGCGGAAAGTCCTTCCAGGTCTCCTTCGGAGGTACGGTCGCGTTACCGCCGAACAGGTTGAGAATCTTGAACTTGACCTGGTTCCACTCCTCGAGACCCTTCGTTCCCGGAGCCGGTTTACCGGTGGTATCCGGTTTCCTGACTGCCGGTTTGCCGCTGGGGGCAGCCTTGGATGTTTTTTTTGCAGAGGCCTTTGGGGAGGCAGCCGCAGCGACAGTCGGCTTCAGGGTCACCAGAACGGCCGCCACAAACAGCGCAGAAGCCATAAGTACCTTTAAAAGGTGCAGGCTCGGGGCACCCTTCCGGTCTTTAATGTGAGAATTCAGATTCATTTGCGTCATAATCGTAATAATGCCTTTCGATGCGATGCGTCGCCATAAATCGCAGGAAATCCGCGATTTTCCCCTCCCTAACCGTTTGACGGAACCTAGGGACGTTATTTATAAAGACCCCACTCCAAGCCGTCAAACCCGCCCCCGCGAACCTGACGACATTTCCAAGTTTTCCGGCCTTGTAAAAGAAGCCGCATCAGATTGGACAGGGTGAGACGGGCGGCGCGGTTCAAAATGGACACCGGAGTCTGGCTATAGCCAGAATTGCCGGCGGCATAGATAGAGAAACGGTTTAGGAGCTAATCAAATCCGAGGAGTCACAGACACATGAAGGAATTTCTGGCCGTAGCAGGCGAACACTACCGAGAAGGCGGATGGATGATGAATGCCATCGCGGGCGCAGGCATGATTGCTTTCGCCATCTTCTGCGAACGCTTCTTCGTCATCTGGGTGAAGGCCAAGTTCAGCAAGGAAGAGTACCTGGGAACCGTCAAGAAGTTCCTCTCCGAACGCAACGTCGACGGAGCCATTGCATGGCTCCAGGAACGCGATCACCCGCTGGCGAACATCCTCCGGGCCGGTCTCGTCCAGTTCAAGTCGGGCGACCCCAAGTTCAAGGAGGCCATGGATCTGGCCGCGATCTCGAATCTGCCGGTTCTTGAGAAGCGCACCGGCTATCTCGCCATGATCGGCAACGTCTCCACGCTGCTCGGCCTGCTCGGAACGATTATCGGTCTGATCGGCGCCTTCTCCGCAGTCGGCGGCGCCGAAGCGTCCAAGAAAGCCGAAATTCTCGCCCTCTCGATCTCGGAAGCCATGAACTGCACGGCTTTCGGTATCACGGTCGCCATCCCCTGCCTCGTGGCGTTCTCTATCGTGTCGTCCAAGACGATCGCGGTGACGGGCGACATCGAGACGGTGTCCGCCACCGTTTCCGATTTCCTCGAACGGATCTCCGAGAAAGAACAGGCGGCCTGATCGGTCCGCTTCCGGCGGACCGGTTCACGGGGTAATAAATGGGTAAGCATTCCAAAGGCATCAGATCGCTGGACGCACCAATCAACTTGGTGCCGTTCATCGACCTTCTGTCGGTCTGTATCTGCTTCCTCATCATGACGGCGGTGTGGGTCCAGATCAGCCAGATCGAGATCAACCTGCCCAAGGCCAATGAAGGCTCCGGCGCGGGCAGCGATGCCCCGCCGCCGTTCTCGCTAACCGTCGTGGTGAAGAAGGAATCGTTCGGTATTGTGGCCTCGGGCGGCTCGCTGCCTGAAATCCCCAAGAAACCGGACGGAAAATATGACACGGTCAAGCTCGCCGAGAGCCTCAAGACCATTCACGAAAACTTCCCGAACGAACACGAAATCATCATCGCAAGCGACCCGACCATTGGATATGAGAAACTCATAGACACGATGGACGTGGCCGTGAAGAACGGTTTCGACGCCATCTCGCTGGCGCCGTGGAACGACACAGCGGCGCCGCAGCAGCCGGCCCCGTAAGGGCCGCGTCCAGTCCCGAATACTTCCAAGGAGGTAGCTCATATGGGTGCCGGTGCAGCCCCAATGCCAGAAGCCGGAGGCGGAGGAAAAACATTCCTCAAGCGCGGCGGTCATGGCTCCAAGAAAATGGCGGTCTCCGACCTGCCTCTCACGCCTCTCGTCGACTTCATGGTCGTGCTCGTGATCTTCCTGATCCAGAGCTTCTCGGCGGACCCGACGGTCAATATACCGGGCGATGTGCGCCTTCCGCTGTCGATCTCCGAAAAGGCGCTGAAAGCGGCCGTCTCCATCTCGGTTTCAGAGACAACGATCACGGTGGAGGGTTTCCCGGTGGCTTCGGTCCCCGAGGTATCCAAGATGAAGGATTCGATCTTCATCCAGGGCGTCGCCGATGCCCTGAAGAAGAAAAAGGAACAGGCTGAAGCCTGGGAACAGGCCGGAATCGAAGGCTCCGGCTTCAAGGGCGAGGTGATCATTACCTCGGACAAGGAAATCCCCTTCGATATTCTCATGAAAATCATGGCGACCTGCGGGCAGACCGGTTACGGAAACCTCTCCCTCGCCGTGCAGAAAAAGACCTGACGGAAACTCCGGGGGTCCACGGAAAAGCCGCTCTCCAGAGCGGCTTTTCTGCTTTCAAGGGGCCTATTTGCCCCCCAACAGGGCCTCGGCTATTCAATCCGCCGCCGCTTACTGACCAGTCAGAAAGCGTATCCGCCCCGGCGTGCCGGGGATCACGGCAATCAGGGTAACCTTCGGGTTTTCCTGTGAATCCGGAGGGCCACCCCTCCACTGGAAGTAGTCCTTTTGGCGCTCGATCCGGCACAGTTTCCGCTCGAATGGAAGGGTCCCGTTCCGGACCTCCAGACGTCCTACGCCTGGTGCCAGAAGATGGCGTCCAGCCACTACGAAAACTTCCCCGTCGCCAGCCGGCTGCTGGGCGGAAAGCGCCGCCCGCATGTGGCTGCGATTTATGCCTTTGCCCGGACCGCTGACGACCTTGCCGACGAACCCGGCTACCCTGCGCCCGGCGTCACCCCCGAAGCGCGTCTTAGGAATCTGGATCTCTGGAAGGCGCATCTGGACGCCGCCTTTGAAGGCAGGGCGAGCCACCCCGCCTTTGTAGCGCTCGCCCATACGGCGAAGGAGCTCCGCATCCCGAAAGGGCTGTTTGAAGACCTCCTGTCGGCCTTCCGGCAGGACGTGGTGAAAAGCCGCTATGCATCCATGGACGAAGTCCGGGACTATGCCAGGCGATCTGCCAATCCGGTGGGACGTCTGGTCCTGCGAATCTGGGGGTTCGACGACCTCCGGCTCGACCGGTATTCAGACGCGATCTGCACGGCGCTCCAGCTGGTGAACTTCTGGCAGGACGTCGAGAAGGATCTGCGCGAACGGGACCGCATCTATCTTCCGCAGGACCGCATGGCCGCTCACGGCGTCTCGGATGCGGACCTCACTGCAGGAAAGATTGACAGCCGCTACCGGCAGCTGCTCGACGAAATGACCCGCGTCGCGGAGACCCTGTTCGACGAAGGCCGGCCGCTCGACACGGAGCTGCAGTTCCCCCTGTCGCTCTGGATCCGCTGGGTATGGCTTGGCGGGACCGCCATCGCCCGCAAACTCCGCGCGTCGCAGTTCGATGTCTGGAATCACCGCCCGTCGCTTACCGGCGGCGATACGGTACGGTTGCTGGCCCGGAGCCTTTTCCCGCTCGGAAGCCGCCGTGCGCTGCCTGCGCCGATCACCAAGTCCTCCCGTGGAGAAGCCGCCTGATGAGTGAAATCAACGCACAGTTCAAGAGTTCCAATTTCGCGGCCGCCTTCTTCTTCCTCCCCAAAGAAGAACGCGAAGCGCTCCAGCTCGTCTATGCCTACTGCCGAATCCTCGACGACATCGTGGACGAACCCGGCGCGCACGCAGACAAGCGCCGTGGCCTCGCCGAATGGAACGAGGAACTCGACCAGATCTACAACGGAAGACCCCGGACGCCGCTTGGCAAGGATCTTCAGAAGGCGGTCAAACGGTTCCGGCTGAGCCGCGAACCGCTGCAGAAAATCATCGAAGGCTGCGCGATGGACCTCGATCACGAACGGTACGAGACATTCGATGACCTGTATCTTTACTGCACTAAGGTCGCGAGTGCGGTCGGTCAGAGCTGTATCGAGATCTTCGGCTACGAAAACACCCGCACCCGCGACTACGCCGAACACCTGGGTGTCGCCCTCCAGCTCACGAACATCCTCCGGGACGTGGGCGAGGATGCCCGCCGCGGACGGATCTATCTGCCACGCCGGGATCTGGACCAGTTCAAGGTTTCCGAAACCGACATCCTCGCCGGCCGCCGCACGCCGGAGATGAACAAACTGTTCGAACAGTTCGCCCGCCGGGCGGAGAGCTACTACGCACAGGCGGAACGGGAAAAGCACGAGCTGGAACCCAAGCGTCTCGTCGCTGCGGAGATCATGGGTTCGATCTACCACCGGGTACTGCAGAAAATTATACGGTCCGGGTACGACGTACTCGGCGCACCGCTCAAGCTCTCCAAGCTTGAAAAGGCGGCCGCGCTGTCGGGAGTGATCTGGCGCCATTATGTTCTTCCCGAGGCTGCCTGACGGTGGCGGCCGTGCCTGAAACAGATACCAGCCCCGTCATCATCATCGGAGGCGGTTTTGCCGGACTCGCGGCAGCGGCCGAACTGGCGGAACGGGGCGTCCGGTCGGTTGTTCTGGAACTGCGCGCCGACGGCGGCGGCCGCGCCTCGTCGTTCAACGACCCGGCCACCGGAATCCGGGTCGATAACGGCCAGCACCTGCTGATGGGCTGCTACACGGAAACTCTGAAATTTCTGGAACGGGTCGGAGCCTCGGACGACCTATCCTTTCAGGACAATCTTGAAGTGCGTTACCTGGGCGACCCGCAGGGGCCGGGACGGCTCAAGGCTCTGAACCTGCCCGCGCCGCTCCACCTTCTGGGCGGACTGTTCACCTTCGACCTGCTCAGCTGGGGGGAGCGGTTCCAGACACTTCGCGTAGGGCTCGACCTGCAGTTCGGACCGAAAGTATCGCAAAATGACGAAAGCGTCCGCGAGTGGCTGACAAGACTCGGCCAGAGCCCCCGGGTCCAGACGGTGCTCTGGGACCCGATCGCGATCGCGACGCTGAACGAGGAACCCGATCGCGCCTCGGCCGATCTTCTGAAGGAAGTACTGCGCCGGGCCTTTTTTGGATCCCGGGCCGGATCGAGACTGGTGATCCCCAAGACACATCTGTCTGACCTCTATGTAGGACGGGCACGAGACTGGCTGGCTAAGCGAGGCACAGAGTTCCGCCCCCAGTCCCACGTCTCGGAAATCGTGTTTGACGGCGGGAAAGTTACCGGCATCAGATTGAGGTCCGGCGAAACGATACCGGGCAGGCGCGTGATCTCCGCCGTTACGGCGAATGCGCTCCTGAAACTGTTACCCGACTCCATCCGCCGGAACGCTCCCTATGACCGGCTGGAAGAACTGGCCGGATCGCCGATTGTCAGCGTCAACCTGTTTTATGACCGCCCGGTGACGGACGAGGCGTTCGTGGCGCTGCTCAACAGCCCTATACACTGGGTGTTCAACCGGCCGAAGATTCTCGGCGTCGCGAACCCTTCAAGCCATCACTACGCCCTGATCGTGAGCGGTGCCCGGACCCTTCTGGAAACGAAGAGCGAGAAAATATGCGCCGATGCCGCTGCCGAAATGCTGCGGATGTTCCCCGCCGCGAAAGAGGCGAAGCTGCTGCGTTCAGTGGCCGTGAAAGACCGTGAGGCGACCTTCGCCCAGTTCCCGGGAGTAAACGCCATCCGGCCCGGGGCCCGGACGGAATACGCCGGATTCTACCTGGCGGGCGACTGGACCGGGACCCGGCTCCCCGCGACAATTGAAAGTGCGGCTCTAAGCGGCCACCTGGCAGCCCAGGCACTCCTTGAAGACCGGATCCGGTAATAGCGTTGAATATCAGGGATTCGCGGTGGCGACGTCCAGCTTGACCGTACCGGACTCGGTCTTGTGGCCGCTCACGGTCACCTTGTAGGGAACATCGTCGACCGTGATTTTCATCCCGTCCACATCGTCAGTGATCCGCTTGTCGGAAGCGCGGAATTCCCCGTCCACAAGGTAGGGGACCTTCTGCTCGAACCCCTTGCGGATCGCCGCCACGACATCCGCCGTGGACGAGTACGAAACGTTCCGCACCAGATTGATCTCCAGTTTCCAGTTCTTGTCCACGTCGAAACCGCGTCCCGAAAGCGACTTACGGACGGCGGCCAGGTCGGCAGAGAACTCGATCTTCACACCTTCGGGTTTCTCTTCCACCGGTTTTTCCTGAAGCGCCTTGTCGATGGCCGATTTGACGGCCGCAAGCCCCGAGGTCGAGAGCGACTTCGCACCACTATTTAACGGCAGCGCGTAAAAAACCGGTACCACGAGATCATCCACTGCCAGAGCCCGGAGTTTCTTGCCCGGCTCTCCCTGCACGGTGATCCTTGAAACGCCCTTGGGATTTACAGCCTTGTCCACGACCTTTGTGGGCCATTTCTGGATTTCCGGCTCGGGCTTGGTGTCCGGGACCGGAACGGCTTCGGCGACGGCCACGGGTACTGCCGCTGTGCCCGCCGGAGCGGCCCCTGCCGGGGGCGTCGCGGTCGCCGGCGCTCCAGCCGGAGCGGTCGCAGCCGTGCCTGACGGTATGCCTGTGACCGCAGACGAAACTTCAGGCGTCGTCGGTATCCCCGACGCTGCCGCAGGCGCCGTGGCTGCTGTTGCAGGCGGTGCGCCGGCATCACCCGCGCTAACTGCCGGTTGTGACGCGGGTACCGTTGCGGCTGCAGCTGCAGCAGGCGTTTCGGCCTTCTTTCCGGCGTACCAGCCGGAGGCCGGATTCGTAAAAACCCGGTACGAATAGGCGCCGCCGCCCATCGCCAGGATGGCAACGGCTATAGCGGCTCCCAGTGGGCCTCCGTAAGACGGTTTCGCGGCAGGTGCGGTCACGGTCGACACTATCTATCGCGGGAAACGGGTGCCGGTCAAAAGAATTGGGCGCTTTGGGCCGGGAACCCAAAGCGCCCAAGGACTTATTAGGACACACCCTTTTGAGGGGTGCAGGGTGGCTGACTTACCAGTCCGCCTGGAAGCGGGTCTGGAAGGCGTTGAAGCGGCCCTTGTTGAGATACAGCGTGAGCGAATCCGAGCTCGTCACCTTGGCCGTTGTGTAGTTGGCCCGGATGTAGAAGTTCGGTGTCATGTACCAGTTGAGGGCGAGGCTGACGTCCGACATCTTGCCGCCGTCGTTACCCACGAAGTTAAGCGGACCCGGAGGCAGCGCCGTCTGGTCGTTGATGGTGTGCGCCACGGAACTGTCGAAAGGACCCGTCAGGGCCGTCGCCGAACGGCCAGGGGCGTTCTTGTCCCTGAAATCGGTCTGCGACCACTTGAGCGCAAGTTCCAGTGCTCCCCAGCCGCCGTCCACGAAAGCGTTGTCCTTGACCTTCGGGCGGCCGAAGACGCCTTTATCATAGACGCGGTAGCCGTTCAGCATGACCGAGCCCTGAAGGTAGTATGACCACAGGCTCGGATTACCCATGCCGCGGCGGTTCACCTTGGCAAGCATGTATTCGCTCTGGAGCGATGCCGAGGCCGCACCGAAATCCTCCTGGGCCGCGAATTCGAGCACATACAGGCCCACGCTCTTCACCGAACCCAGACCACCGGCATTGGTTACCGTCGTCGGCACAAGCTGGCCCATATTGCCGGTCTGGATCAGGGTCGGACCCTGGTTGATCTCCGGACGGGCACCGAAAGAGATCGTGTCCTGCGGTGGCGAAATCCAGCTGGCGCCGAGACCGAAGTGCAGTAGCTCCTTACCCTTCTCCTCAAGCAGCGGGGCGAAGCTGACACGGCTCGTCAGGTTGTAGGCGGTGTCGTCCGGGGTCGCCATGCGCAGGTTGCCGCCGGTCGGGCGGAACACGCCGAGACTGAATGTCGCCGTCTTGTTCAGAAGCTGCTCGTTGCTGAGCATCATACCCATGTGGCGGCCGGGGAGCAGAGACTGCGTACCGGGTCCGTCTTCCATGAAGGTCTTGAAACGGCTCGATGTCTGCATTTCGAGACCGATCGGTTCGTAGAAGTTACCAACCGTGAAATCGAAGTCGCCGGGGAGGCCCAGCACACGGAACCACACGTCGTCGTATCCCACGGCGCCGCCCGCGAAGTTCGGCTGGAACTTCGCCATGTAGCGCTTGTAGATCGTGCACTCGACATTGAGGATGCCCGACCGGAGGTTCACACCGTCCTTGAAGGGATAACCGTCCTTGGTCGTGGTACCCGGAGGCGGTGTCGCCGGAGCGCTGTTAGCGATAGGTCCGTTAACGGCTTCCATTTTCTTGTCGGCGGTCAGGAAATACGCATCGACATATATGCGCCCGCCCATCTTGCACGACGTATCGTCGCCCTTGATAGTCAGACCGTCCTTCCACTCCCATTTCAGATCATCGGCCCTGGCTCCCGAGGAAAAGGCGAGTACCAACCCCGCCGCGAGCCATGCCTTAAGCCGTGTTCTGCTGTCCATCCGTATCTTCCTTTCGAGGTTTGTTTTCATCAGCCAGCGCGGGGAGACTATGCCCGTTACGTGTCGGGACCATTGAGAATCTGTGACGAAATGGTGACGCCCGAACGGGCAACGTAATACGTGTCATGGACGACAAGGCCCTGTTTCCTGTAGGATTTCCCCTGAATTGCAATGAAAGTCCTTCTGGTTAACCCGCCGACGACCAACGTCCATGTGCCGGAGAACATCCCGCTGGGGCTCCTGTACCTGGCGGCGGCTATCCGCGACGTGTCGAACCCCTGGGTGATCGACTTCGATGCGATGAAACTACCCGGCGACGGCCTTTTCAGGCGGCTCCGGGAGGAAAAGCCCGATGTTCTGGGCATCACCTGTACGACTTACAGCTACAAGGCACTGATCGAAATCGCCCGGTTCGCCCGGAAAGAGCTTCCGGAGACGATAATTGTCGTGGGCGGACCTCATGTAACGGCGTATCCCGCGCAGACGATCGAGGAAGTCCAGCCCGACTATCTGATTTCAAGAGAAGGCGAACTGGCCTTCCGGGACCTGATCCTGGGCCTGCAGGGGATGGCACCGCTGCCGCCCAAAGGTTCGGTCATCGAAGGCGCTCCGCTCGAACCTATGGAAAAATTCGGCCGGCCCGCCCGCGACCTGCTGGAACCGGGAATTTACGGTTATCTCGGCAACCATCCACGACACGTGGCGCCGGAAGCCGTCATGCTCTGGGGCCGGGGCTGTCCGCACAAATGCACCTTCTGTTCGGACGTGGTGTTTATGGACCGCAAGACCCGGTTCCGCGAGGTGTCCGCGATTCTCGACGAGATCGGCGAACTGAAGCGCCTCGGGTTCAGGGAGATCTTCGTCTACGACGACGAACTGGCCGGCATGAATCCGGTGGAAAACGCCTGGATCACCGAGATCTGCAACGGCATTATCGCCCGCGGCTATAATGACCTCGCCTTCAAGTGCCAGGGCCGCTGTTCCAAGTTCGCCACCCAGGAGATGCTCGACCTGATGGCACAGGCCGGCTTTCGCACGATCATGTGGGGTGTCGAAAGCGGATCTTCCAAAATCCTCAAGGCGATCCGCAAGGGCACGACCCGAGAGGCCATCGAAGGAACCATGGAGCGCTGCCGCAAGGCAGGGATTGAACGCTGGATGTTCCTCATGATCGGTTTCCCGGAAGAAACCCACGACGATCTTCGCATGACCTATGAACTGGTCGACATGGTGAAGCCGGAATACGTGCAGGTGACCTTCGCGACGCCCTATCCGTCGGCGCTTTCCGAGCAGGCACTCCGGGAAAACCGGGTCCAGAACTGGGACATCGATACCTGGAACACCCACAAACCGGTGATCCGGTGCGATCATCTGACCGACGACGAACTGGTCGTCTGGCGCGAAAAGATTCTGGCCGCCTGCGACCGTCACCACCGGGTGGAACCGCAACCCGGCATGCATGTGGCCGAAGAGACCATAGGGAACTCCTGCTATTCGGGACTGGTCGTAGGCCTCGATGCGGCCAAAGGGCTGCCATCTGGCGATCTCCCGCCCGCACGCACTCTCCAGCACAGGATTCCCACCTGGCAGGATCACTGGGATGCGACCAAGCGGGTCTGGCAGAAGGACGGCCTCACGGGCATCTATGGCAAGGCCGTGCGGGCCATCCAGCGCCGGATTTCCGACAAGCCCGTGCCGCCTGAAAGTGTGTTCATCCAGTAGAAATCCGGTTCCTACATCTCCCGAAAAATCGTCTACTCTCCCGGCATGAGCCGGTTCACTGTTAAACTCCGCGATCTCGAGAACCAGGAACAGTATCTGGATATTTCCAGCCCGCTCCTGTCGGCCGACGGCCACGAGCCGGTCGGCAAGCACGCCTCCGACGAGACCCCGTCGCCCACGGGTTCCGATACCACCCGCCTCGACATTCGGATCACGAGCCCGATCCGCACGAAACTCCATGTACAGAAGCACGGCGTGGTCGTTTCGGCCAACGGCACCCTGTCGTTCGACTACGAACGGCCGTGTGACCGCTGCGGGCGTAATCTCACGTTCACCTTCAAGGAGAATATCAACTACCTGCTCCGGGAAGAGACCCATCGCCGCAAGACCGAGGCGAAAGAAGAGAAGCCGAAGAAGCGCGCAAAGCGCACTCACAGTCCGGACGAGGAAGGCCCCGAGCCCACCGAAGAGGATTTCGACAACGCCAACCGGCTTTCTCCGGCCGACCTCGACGACATGACCTACCACGGCGAGACAATCGACTTCGAACCGTTCCTGTACGAAGCCGCCGCACTGGGAATTCCCATGCGGACGCTCTGTGAAATGACCGGCCAGAAGTGCACCGTGGACCCCAAGACCCTTTCCCGCGAGTCGGCCAAGGGCGATGACCCCCGCTGGGCTGTACTCAAGCAGCTCAAGAAAAGCTGAGGCGGCGGCGGACGCCCGGGTGGTAGCGAGCAGTGGAGGAACTGAAACCGCCCGAGCCGCTTGCGGAACTTCCTGAAGCTGCAGCCCTGTCCGGTTCCCCGGCCGACCTGCCGCCTGAGTTGCCTTCTGACCGAACCTGGAGCGCACTGGAGACCATAGGCTGGTTCATCGCAGCCAGCGCACTGGCTGCGGGCGGCGTGCTTCTTGTATTCGCCCTGATCGGCACGGCGCTGGAATATCTCCGCACGGGCACCGCCGATCCGTTTGCCCTTCCCAGGTTGCCCAGAGGACCGGTGCTGATCGGCGGGACGCTTCTGGCCGGGGCGATTTCCCTCTGGGTCCTGGCATTTGTCACGACGTTCAGGACCCGGGACTGGCCGGCGTATTTCGGAATCCGGCGGACGGAAAAATCCCGGGTTTTCATCGCCCTGTCGGGCCTGTTCCTTTACATGCAGTTCGTGACGATTCTGGACCGTTACTTTCCGCACGAATCCAAAAAATGGCTGCCACAGGTTCTCCGCAGCCAGGAGTCGATCCTTCTGACGTCGCCGGTCCTGATTCTGGCGGTCCCTGTGATCGAGGAGCTTCTGTTCCGCGGATTTCTCTACAAGGGCCTTCGCCACTCCAGACTGGGAGCGACCGGCGCGATCACCCTGACTGCAGCGGTCTGGGCCCTGAGCCATACCCAGTACGACGGCTGGGGGATGACGGTTATTTTCGGACTGGGCCTGTATCTGGGCACGATCCGGGAATGGACCGGCTCATCCTACGTAACCACTATCGTCCATGCCATTAATAATCTGCTCGCACTTCTGGGAACCTTAAGGCAATAAGGACCCTTGCTCCCTCCGATAACCGTCTATACTGGACGGTTACGCCGGGAGGCGGCCGAAGGTGCGCTACAAGACCGACAAACCGTTCGAACTGGTAAGCCCGTTCAAGCCGGCCGGCGACCAGCCGCAGGCTATCGAGCACCTGACGAAGGGCCTTGTCTCCGGCACCAGGCACCAGACGCTGCTGGGCGTCACCGGTTCCGGCAAGACCTTCACGATGGCGAACGTGGTAGCGAACGTGAACAAGCCCACGCTGGTGCTTGCCCACAACAAGACGCTCGCCGCCCAGCTCTACTCCGAGTTCAAGGAGCTGTTCCCTAAAAATTCGGTCGAATATTTCATCTCCTACTACGACTACTACCAGCCGGAGGCCTATATCCCCGGCTCCGACACCTATATCGAGAAGGACAGCGCCCGGAACGAAGAGATCGACAAGATGCGCCACTCGGCCACGCGCGCCCTGCTCGAGCGCAAGGATGTACTGATCGTGGCGTCGGTCTCCTGCATCTACGGTATCGGTTCGCCAGACGCCTACTCCGACATGCTCTGCTTCGCGGAAACGGGTGAAAATATCGACCGGGACAGTTTCCTCCGGAAGCTGGTCGAGATTCTTTATCAGCGCAGCGACGTGGATTTCGCGCGCGGGACGTTCCGCGTCCGGGGTGACGTGGTGGAAGTGTTCCCGTCGTGGGAACTGGAGCGCGCCGTGCGGGTCGAGTTTTCCGGCGATCAGATCAGTTCCCTCAAGCAGGTGGACGCCCTGACCGGCCAGACCATCGAGAAGATCGACTCGATCGCCATCTACCCAGCGTCGCACTACGTCGTAGCTCCGAACATGAAGTTCCGGGCCATGGAATCAATCAAGCAGGAGTTGCGCGAACGGCTGGAAGAGCTGCGTGGCATGGGCAAGATGCTGGAGGCCGAACGGCTGGACCAGCGAACAACCTTCGATCTCGAGATGCTGCAGGAGGTCGGCACCTGCCCCGGCATCGAGAACTACTCGCGCCATCTGTCGGGCCGCAAAGCAGGAGAACCGCCCTCGACCCTCCTCGACTATTTCCCAAAAGACTACCTGCTGATCGTGGACGAGAGCCACCAGAGCATCCCCCAGATCGGCGGCATGTACAAGGGCGACCGGTCCCGCAAGCAGACACTCACCGAATACGGATTCCGCCTGCCGTCGGCTCTCGACAACCGGCCGCTCAACTTCGAGGAGTTCGAGCAGCGGGTGCATCAGGCGGTCTATGTCTCCGCGACACCGGCAGACTACGAGCTTGCGAAATCGGGCGGCATTGTGGTGGAACAGATCGTCCGCCCCACCGGCCTGATCGACCCGCTCGTGGAGATCAGGCCCGCAACGAACCAGGTGGAAGATCTGCTGGGTGATATCCGGAAGGTCGTGGCGGCCGGCTTCCGCGTGTTCGTGACCACACTCACCAAGCGGATGGCGGAAAACCTGAGCGAATATTACGCCGAGACCGGTCTCAAGGTGAAATATCTGCACTCGGACATAGATTCGCTGGAACGGGTCCAGATTCTGCGGGAGCTCAGGCTCGGCAACTTCGACGTGCTGGTCGGTATCAACCTGCTCCGCGAAGGTCTCGATATTCCCGAAGTGGCGCTTGTCGCCATTCTGGACGCCGACAAGGAAGGCTTTCTCCGCGGACGGACGGCGCTCATTCAGACCTTCGGTCGCGCGGCGCGTAACGTCGAGGGCCGGGTGCTCATGTACGCCGACACCGTCACCCGGTCGATGGAACAGGCGATCGAGGAGACGAACCGCCGCCGCCGTATCCAGGTTGAGTACAACGAAAAACACGGCATCACGCCCACCACAATCATCAAGGCGATCCGCGAAGGAATCTCGTCGCATGACGGCGGAGTCGCCTACGAGACCTCGGTTCGCAAGCAGCTGATGGCGGCTGAGGCGGCCGCCGAATATGTGGCCGTATCGAAACTCCCGCAGCTCACCGCGAAGCTGGAGAAGCAGATGCGCGAGGCGGCCAAGGACCTCGACTTCGAGAAAGCCGCCGCGCTGCGCGACAAGATCAAGGAGATCAACGAGATCTCGCTGGGACTGCGCGACGACGAGCTGGTAAACGTCGCCGTCAGCGCGCCGAAAGCCCAGCCCAAGCGGGCCAGGCCGTATCCGTCGCTCGCCGTAAAGGCGGCCAAGAAGAAGCTAGCCGCTTCCCGCAAAAGGCCGCCGGCCCGCTGATGCGCTTTCTCGGCGTCGATCTTGCCTGGAAAGATGGCAACCCCTCCGGGGTGGCGCTCTTGGGCGGACAGAAGTTCCCGCTCCACCTGCGGGAAACCCCGCACACGATCAAATCCCACGCGGATGTTCATGGATGGATCGGGAAACAGGTGAAAAATCACCGGGCCGCTGTCGGTGTGGATGCCCCGCTGCTGGGACTCACAGTTCCTCCCCAAAGAAGGCTGGCCGATAACGCTATTTCGCGGGCATTCGGAAAATACCACGCCTCGACCCACAGCCCTTCCCTGTTTCCGGATCTTGTGAGCTTCACGGACCGGTTGACGGATGATTACGGCCTCAGCTGTTTTGCGCCGGACTGGAAACCGCCCAGCCGGAAACCGGCGATCCGCGAGGTCTATCCCAACGCCCTGCAGGTGCTGTTGTTCGGGCTTGACCGGAAACCGGGGCTCAAGATCATCAAATACAAGCAGAAGCATTTCGGCGCAAAAAATATCTGGGTGGAAAAGGGTCTGTGGCCGTTTATCGCCGCGCTTATACACGCGGTCGCCGGCCGTTATATCGTTCCCGCTGGAAAAGAGTGGGACGCGCTCGTCAATCTGAAACCGTCCCGTTCCATGTCCGGTGCGGAACTGAAATCGATCGAGGATCACTGGGACG
The DNA here is from genome assembly GCA_964565925.1 of uncultured bacterium. GTDB lineage: Bacteria > JAGRBM01 > JAGRBM01 > JAGRBM01 > JAHCIT01 > CAZMGV01. Next base: position 38,706 of record CAZMGV010000011.1, on the reverse strand, counting down.
CCGTCATGTGCGCGCTCGCCGTGGCGCTCGAGTTCTACGCCCCGGGTACCGTCCGGCCCTACCCCGATACGCCTGCCGACTGGCGAAAGGGGTACGTGCTGGCTCCGTCGTTAATGTAATATTATAGTTGACAATGTAATATATGTACGGGAGTGTGGAATGGTCCCGGTTATGGGCCTGCACGGGTTCACCGGCAGCGACGGAGGCATTATGGAACTCGATCTCGACCGCATCCTGGAAGCGACCAAGCGGGGCCAGTGGTCCCTGGGCGACATCAACTGGAGCGCACCCGTGGAGGGCACGGAAAAGCTGTCCGTCAAGGAAGTCCGCGACATTGCGCTCAACCTCCTGATGGTGTCGGGGCTCGAGCGCCTCGCCGCCAACATCTTCGAACTGAACTCCGTCCATGTAAAAAACCCTGTGGCCCGGCGCATCTACCGGCTGTTCGTCGAAGACGAGATCCGGCATGCCGAAGCTGAAGAAAGGATGGCCGCCCGTCTGGGGTACGGTCCGGCGGATCTGTCGCCCGGCCTGCGAACGGTTTTCAAAAGGGCCGGCGACAGCTGGCTGAAATACGGCCGCCCCTTCTACGCCATGACAGCGCCGGTGATCGTGTTCTTTGAACTGGCGCTCGATTCGATGCTGATCCGCGACCTCAAGGCACGGCTTCAGGACCCGGTACAAGCAGAAGTATTCAAGAATATCGACACCGATGAGGCCCGTCACTTGGCAATGGACTACTGGCTGCTGGACGAAATCGGCAAAGGGAACGAGAAGGCTTCGCTCGGGATCAATCCGGGGATTCTCAGGCTCGCGCTGGGCACAGCCCTGCCGCTGCCGTCGGCAATCACGCAGTTTGTCCGCGACACCGAATCGATGATGACCGACCAGACGCCGGTGCTCTTCAAGCTCTGGCTGTCGCGGGTGCGTGCCATTCCGGAGAAAGCGCCCCACGCCGCCAAAGTCCCGGTGTTCAACGGTGCGCTCAAGATCATCAATGCAACTGTGCGCTATTCCGGGGCCGAGCCCGACTGGAGTACGGCGGAACAAACGCTCCAGACAACTGGATCGGGGCCGCTTCCCGCCTGACATACGAAAGAAGCAGAACGGTCTAGCGGTTTGCAGAGACCTGTGAATCCCGGTCAGCAGGTCGGACCCGGGCGGGCGTATCGGCAGGCTTCAGGGCCGATGTCACGATCTTGCGGTACCGGTCCAGGGTGGCAATATCGTACTGGCGGAGGCCGTCGCGCAGACTCACGCTTCCCTTGCTCGAAAAGTGCCCCCGTTCCCACTGCCTGAGAAGCCCGCGCCAGACCAGAAGATGGTGCTGCGGGTTCACGTACATCGCCTGAATGACTGATGGCACTTCGATATATATCTCGCCGATGGAGTTCAGCATCGAGGTGTAGACGGTCTGCCCGACCGCCAGCATCATCATCCGGGTGGCGTGCAGTTCGGTCCTTGCGATTTCGGTCAGATCCTCGGGAGTCGTGGCGACGATCAGTTCCAGCCTCTGGGCCGTCCGCCGAACGCCCGAAGGGTCGTACTGTTTCGGATTCAGGGCGATCTTCGCGACCGCCTCCTGAATCAGTACCAGCCGCATGGCGAGGAAATCCTCAAATATCTTGCACGCCCGGTCGGGCAGCTGCTGGGCAAAGCGGAAAAGGTAGCGCCAGGTCGCGATCCCGCCGAACTGCTCGATGTCCTTCACGACGAAACCGACGCCCGGGAGGACCGTGATGAACCCGTTCGACTGGAGGGTCGCCAGTACAATCTGGACCGTAGACGGATTGATCCCGAATTCCGCGGCAATCTTTCGGACTGACGGCAGCATTTCGCCGGCGGCATATTTCCCGGTGGCGATCCTGAAGGCGATCTGTTCGGCGGTTTGCTCAACGATCGATGTGCTGGTCACGCGATGGTCCGGATCCTCTCTGGAATTTTGCGCTTGACGCATAGCAGAAACTTTCGTATGGTAGCCATACCATTTGCTGTACCATACAGTTTATGAGACATTTTGGCAACTGAAGATTGGTCCGGGTTCGTGATTTAATGACCCGGGATAAGGAGTGAGTGGCAATGGCGCAGGCAGCGGTTCGGTACACAGATCGGCAGGCGGGGGCGACAGCGAATAAACCCCGACTGGACTATGAAGTCGTCGTCATCGGCGCGGGTTTTTCAGGAATCGGCGCCGGCATCCGTCTGAAGAAGGCGAAGATCGATTCGTTCGTCATTCTTGAGAAAGCTCACGATCTGGGCGGCACCTGGCGGGACAACAACTATCCCGGAATCGCCGTGGACATCACGTCCTTCACCTATTCATTCTCCTTTGAACAGAATCCGAACTGGTCGCGCATATTTGCACCCGGCAACGAGCTGCAGGCCTACGCCCAGCACTGCGCGAGCAAATACCATCTCCGCTCCCACATGCGCTTCAACACGACCGTCAAGAAAATGATCTTCGACGAAGATCAGCATGTGTGGCGTATCTCGCTAGGTGACGGCAGCACCCTCGTGGCACGCTTTGTGATCACGGCCACCGGCGGACTGACGCAGCCCAAGCTCCCCGAGATCGACGGCATCGACACGTTTAAAGGCAGGATGCTCCATACCGCACGCTGGGATCACAGCTACGACCTTCGCGGTAAGCGGGTCGGAATCATCGGCACCGGAGCCACCTCGGTGCAGCTCGTCCCCTCTATCGCGCCGCTCGTCCAGCAACTGGACGTCTACCAGCGCACCCCAATCTGGATTCTCCCAAAGCCCGACCGGGAGATTCCCGACTGGATGCAGACGCTGTTCGAGAAAATTCCGGCGACCCAGCACGGTGTGCGTTACCTGACGACCGCGATTACCGAACTCGTGATGGTGACCGGCGTGGTTTACAACAAGCAGATGCCGATGCTCACAAAGTGGGCAGCGGACGCCGGGCGTCGGCACCTCGAAAGCCAGGTTGCAGACCCCGAGCTGCGCAAAAAACTGACTCCAGACTATGGATTCGGCTGCAAACGGCCCAGCTTTTCGAATGAGTATTTCAAGACGTTCAACCGCGAGAATGTGGAACTGGTCACCGACCCCATCGACCGGATTACCAGGGACTCCATCGTCACGAAGGGCGGAAAGGACCGCAAGATCGACACGCTGATCTGCGCCACCGGCTTCAAGGTGTTCGAGAAGGGAAACCTGCCGACCTACGAGGTGTACGGCATCGGTGGGCTGGAACTGGGCAGTTTCTGGGAGGAAAAGCGGTTCCAGGCCTACGAAGGAGCTACCATCCCGAAGTTCCCGAACTACTTCGGAGTCCTTGGACCCTATTCCACGTCGGGTGCGTCCTGGTTCGCCATGGTCGAAGCCCAGACAAACCACGCCCTGCGCTGCATCAACGAGGCACGCCGCCGCAAATCCACCTATGTGGAAGTGAGGCAGAAACCGCATGACGATTATTTCAAGGAGATTCTGCGCCGGCAGCAGAATACGGTTTTCTTCAACAATAACTGCTCATCTGCCAACAGTTACTACTTCGACCACCACGGTGACGCGCCGTTCCTGCGCCCGTCGTCGGGCGTTGAAATGTGGTGGCACAGCCGGTTCTTCCCGCTCAATCACTATAAGTTCCGGCGGCTCGAAGCCCGGGCGTGACCGGGGGCTGTTTCGTTCAATATCCGTTTAGCTTCCGGCGGAAACCGGTGGGAGATAGTCGCATGAAGAATTTTCGGGGAAAAGTGGCGGTAGTTACCGGAGCGGGCTCCGGCATCGGGCGCGCACTGGCGCAGAACCTGGCCGCCAAAGGCTGCAAGCTCGCACTGTGCGACATCAATAAGAAGTCGGTAGATGAGACGAAGCACCAGATCGGCGCCGGGACCGAAATCATGACCCGGAAGGTCGACGTGTCGAGCCGGGCCGAGATGAAGAAGTTCACCGGCGACGTCATGCGCGAATTTGGTGCGGTCGATATCGTCATCAACAACGCGGGAGTCGGCCTGCTTGGCTCGATCGAGGACAACACCTACGAAGAGCTGGAATGGCTGCTGGGAATAAACCTCTGGGGCGTCATCTACGGGACCAAGGAGTTTCTCCCGTACCTGAAGCAGCGCCCAGAGGCCTCTCTGGTCAACATCTCCAGCATCGGCGGGATTGTTTCCACGCCCTATCTGGGCGCCTATGTCATTTCAAAGTTCGCCGTCCGGTCGCTCTCGGAAGTGCTCCAGATGGAGCTCGTAAACTCGACGGTCACTGTGACCTCCGTCCACCCGGGCGGGATCAAGACGAATATCGGCAATGCGTCCCGCGCCAGCGAAGCAATCGCCAAGGACCGCGGAAAGCTGGTCCCCCTGTTCAACAGGCTCCTGACCACTCCACCCGCGACAGCGGCTGAGGTGATCGTCGACGCGATTGAACGGAAGAAGAAACGGGTACTGGTGGGCATGGATGCTAAAGTGCTTGGCCGGATGCAGCGTCTATTCCCGGTGAAATATATGGGAGCCCTCGCCCGGCTGAACTCGCTGGTATTTCCGGGATAGTCTCAGGAAGCCATAAACCGCTGCATGGCGAGCCGCGGATTCTCCGCGGCCGCAGCCATTTCGAATACCACCCAGGCGCCGCAGCGGTCGCAATCCACATCGTTTCCGTAACAGCAGAAGGGCGACACCAGTTTCCGGCCTTCCAGGTACAGGGGAAGGATGAACTGCTTTGACAGGCAGTTGTCGGTCACTTTCTTCGGATTGTTCTCCGACAGCATCATTTCGAGGGACCGACCGCGGCTCCGGATGAAACCCCCGGATTTGGCCTTGAGGTCCATCACGAGCCTGACTGCGCGGTCGCGGTCTTCGACACATTCCCAGGCATTGCCGGTCGAGTCGTTCTTCGCCGGTACATGGAATGAAAAGGTCAGATGCTGGAACGGGCCGCCCTTGAGAAGTTCCACGAACTCCGGCAGGGCGTCCTGGTTGCGGCGGCTGACGACGCACTGGCACTGCACGATATGCGGGAAATCATCGGGCAGTTTCGAGAGATTTTCCAGCACCCGCCGGAAAACGCCCTGCCCCCGGACGGCATCGTTCAACTCTTCCGGACCGTCCAGCGAGACGACATAGAGAAGATTGCCGGTAGACTCCGAAAAATCGGCAAGCGGGATGGTTCCGTTGGTCGTGATCGTGTTCTTCTTGAACAGCTTGAGACCCTCGCGAAGCAGATCCTTCTTGATGAGCGGCTCACCGCCCATCCACAGCATCGACTGGATGCTGTGCCGGTCGCGCAGTTCGCGGATCTGCGCCAGCACTTCGGCGTCCGTCGGTTCATCCACCGGTTCATTGGGATTTCCGTCCCGGTAGACGAAGCAGTGGGTGCAGTGCAGGTTACACCGGTTCGTCACGTTGACGATCGCCTGCGGGTAAAAGCGTCCCTTGCCTGCAGATGAAGTAACCGTCCCTGCTGAAGTTCCCATGGCATAATATTACCTATATTATCATTTAACGTCAATATAAGTAATATTATGGGCCGCACCTGTCCATGATGGATCTGCTTTCAGTCAGATCGCGGACTGGACGAGGTCGCTAAACGCAATAGACTGCACTAATGCTTCAGCTACCCGCCCGTCTCTCAAGCAAACATTACTATTCGGCCTCCCACAGACCGTTTCTGATGATGTCGTTAGTCACCCTCATCGCGTTGATTCCAGCATATGCCCGGGCTGTCGATCCGTTCGAGATCCAGGTGTACGAAGCCGATATCAACAGACCCGGGCAGGCCGCCGTCGAGCTGCACACGAACTTCACGTTCAGCGGCAAAGAGACGCCCGAATATCCGGGGCAGACTCCGCCGAATCATGCTCTGCGAATGACCCTTGAACCCGCCCTTGGAATCACCGACTGGTTCGAACTCGGCGCCTATATCCAGGGGATGTACACGCCGTCCCGTGACGCCCAGTTCGGCGGCGGAAAGCTGCGTGGAAAGTTCGTCGTTCCCGAACGGGCGGGCCTGGCGGTTTTCCTCGGGGTGAATCTGGAGGTCAGCTGCGTTCCGCACCATGTCGATTCCGACCGATGGGGGACCGAGTTCCGTCCCTTCGTCGGATGGACGAACGGATACCTTCTGCTGGACGTAAATCCAATCATCGGCTTCGCCCTGGTTGGGCCGGAAAAGTTCAAGCCGGATTTCGAACCTGCCTTCAAGGCTTCATGGAACACCCAGAAGGGTTTCGCACTCGGCTCCGAATATTACATGGGTCTCGGACGGTTCGATCAGGGGTTTTCGGCACGCAGGGACCAGGAGCATCTGATCCTCGGCACTTTCGACCTCGTCGATCCGGTAAAATCTGGCGAACCGGACACCAAAAAATCCGGCAGTGATAACGACTGGGAACTGAACCTGGCGTTCGGTCGCGGCCTGACGTCAGGCACACCGCAAAAATGGATTGCCAAGATGATCGTCGGGAAGGCGTTCTGAGAGTGTCGTGACAGGAAACGCTTTTCAGCCCGCAGCCGGCGGCATATTCGCCAGCTTCGAGAGATCCCTGGCGAGCGTCAACAGCGGCTCTTTCAGTTCCTTGAGTCGCGAGTATTCGCCCATACCGACCAGATTCGTGACCATCGAACTGATTGCATTGACCAGCATGGTCACTGCAAAACGCTGGTCCAGGCCGGGGCCGAAGAGACCGGGCCGGGTGCGCAAGACCCCCATCACGAGATCTATAAACAGGTCAAGCGACTTGCGGCGCTGCTCGATCGCCTTGGGGCCGGCGGCATACACCTCAATCAGAAACGTGCGGGCCAGCGCGGGCTGGCTGGCGAGTATATCGAAATAGACCGTGAGCACACGGTCAATCAGTGCAAATGGATCGCGCTGGCCGCCGGGACCGGCGGCTGACGTCGCCAGGAGCGCCCGTAGCCCGTTGGTCATCATCGTGGCTATCTGGCCTGCGGCGGTTTCGTACGCCGCCCGGAAACAGTCTTCCTTGTCCTTGAACTGCGCATAGAAGGTTGCACGCGACACACCGGAGCGTTCGAGCACATCCGCGACCGAAGTCTGGGAGTACCCCCTGGCGGCAACCGCATCCACCATGGCCATCAGCAAACGGTTCCGCTGAGACTGCTCAACCTGTTCGCGCGAAAGCCCGTGCGGGCCGCGTGGAAGTGCGCGTGTTTTCTTGGGACGGGCCATGCCCGGAAGGTAACCGCCGGAAGTGGACATGGCGAGACGGAAACGTCGGGGAAAGCGTCTATTTCACTCCAATCGAATGCTAAATAAGCATGACTCCCACGGCCAATCCGCTTTAAATATCCAATATATTCAATTGGTTAATATAGATACCCATTTGACGTAAAATAGTTATAGACAATAATGTTTATTACTAATATGGTGATCCCACCGATCGGAAAACTAAGCAGGCGGACAGACAGTCCGCCGTCAAGGGAAAAAGGGAGAACTCAAATGCTGAAACAGGTAAACACACACAGAAGGCGCAGACCTATCGTCGCCGCGATCTTCATGGCCTTCATCGCACCGCTGCTGCTCAGCGCCGCACCGGTCAAAGCCGACGCACCGAACTTCGTATCGGGCTACGGAATCACCGTGACCCGCACCGTCTGGCTGGCGGGCAGCAACCGAACGCTGGTCGTCGACATATCCACCCCGGATGTCGCACCGAACGCCGTAAACGGAGCGCACCAGATCCGCGTGACCCTGCCGCCGAACTATTTCCAGAATCCGACGCTTCGCTACCCGGTCCTTTACCTTGAGCACGGCGGAGCTGGCGGAAGCTCAAGGCAATGGACAACAGAAGGCGGCGCGGCCGAATACATCACGCGCAATGCGCCGTTGATCACGGTCATGCCTGACGGCGGCAAGGCCGGCTGGTTCACGAACTGGGTCAACCAGTCCGCAGGCGCGCAGGCCTGGGAGCATTTCCACCTCTATCAGCTGATTCCGTGGGTCGACGCAAACCTGCGGACGATCGCCCGTAAGGAAGGCCGGGCCATCGCCGGACTTTCGATGGGCGGCTTCGGCGCGATTCACTATGCGCAGCAGCGCCCCGACCTGTTCGCTTTCGTGGCCAGCTTCTCGGGCGCGCTGAATCTGGAAGATTCCGGCATCCGCGCCGTCGTGGCGGAACAGGCCGCGCAGAACTTCATGCCGATTGACGGGCCATTCGGATGGCCGTTCTGGCCGCTCGACGGTATCTGGAATTCCAATAATCCGCTGCGACGTGTCGACAGGCTCCGCGGCGTGCAGGTCGCCCTCTACGCTGGCGACGGCATCAACGACGCCGACGTTCTAGAACGCACCGTCGGCTGGTCGACCTTCCAGATGCACAATTCTCTGAACGCCGCCGGCGTGCCACACTTCTATTGGATGTATGGCCGGCCGGGTCCCAACTCGCCGTGGGGTTGCGATGGCGGCCACAACTTCGGATGCTGGAACATGGCCTTCGAAAACGTGCTTCCCAGGATGATGAGCGTCCTGCGACATCCGTAAGAAGAAGGTCATTTCGAATAACTCCGGCCTGGGTCGGGTCTAGACGACCCGATCCGGGCCGCCCGATTAAAGAATGCACCGTAACCGGAGACCGAACCAGATGGAGACATTCAACTTTCGAGGCCTGCCGATCCGCTACACGAGGTCAGGCGACGGCGATCCCGTCGTCTTTCTGCATAATGGCGGCACCTCTCATGTGATCTGGCGCGACGTCACCGCCCGGATGGCCGCCACCCACGAACTATTCGCGCTCGATCTGCTGGGTTACGGCAAGTCGGCCAAACCGGGCTCCGGTTATACGCTGGATAACTATGCCGCCATGGTCGGCGATTTTATCGACACTCTGGGGCTCTCGCCCGCGACCCTCGTCGGCAACTGCATGGGAAGCGCCATGTCGCTTCGTTTCGCCATGAAACGTCCCGCCGACGTGAGCGCGCTCGTGTTGGTCAATCCGCTTACGGAAGCGACTTTCTCCGCCGGCTGGCTGGGCTCGACGTACCGGCTCCGAAAAAGTTTTCCCTCCATTGCCGGACCGATTTATGACCAGATCGGCCGCTTTACACTGCCAAAGTGGACATCCGGGCAATCGATCAGTTTCCAGCTCGGATCTGCGGGCCGTGCCCGCAAACTCCAGAACATGCCCGAACTCCGAGAGTGCTATACGAGCAAGGGCCAGATGCGTTCGATGCTGGCTGTCGTCGCCGACCTCTCCGCCTATGGGGATGCCGACCGCTTTTCGCCGGGCGAGGATTTCCCGCCGATATGCACGATTTGGGGACTCGAAAACCTCGTCCTGTCTGCAGATGCGGGGCGGCAACTCAACAATACCCTCAAACCCCGGAGAGCCGAGTGGCTCGAAGGCTGCGGACATCTGCCCATGCTGGAAAAGCCCGAACAGGTGACCGCTATCATCGAAAGTTTTCTGTCCGAATGCCGGCGACGAAAAAATCTGCGCGTCGCCGGTGAAAACCGGGAGGCCGCACAATGACCGTTATGAAGGACGACATCTTCAATCTCGCCGCCATTGCCTTCGACGTCGCCCAAAAGGATCCCGGCCGCCTCGCCGTCGTCGAGCCGGACGGCCGCGATCTCTTCGGCAACCGTAAATACCGCCGCTACACCTACCGGCAGCTTTCCGAAGAAGTGGAAGCGGTGGCACCGGGTCTGAGAGAGATCGGGATCCGGGAAGGCACCCGCACGGTCTTTATGGCCCCGCCGAGCTTCGAGGCCTGCGTGATCGCCCTGGCGCTCACCCGGGTGGGCGCCCTGACAGTCCTGATCGATCCGTCGGTCGGATTCCGGAACGTCGCCGAACGGCTCAACCGGATCAAACCCGAAGCGTTCGTCGGAGTCCCCGTCGCACATCTTGGCCGGCTGTTCTTCGGCTGGGGTTCCCGCGCCCTGCGGAAGGTGATCACTGTCGGCAGGCCCGGTTTCCCCGGCACCTACGATATCCGCTCGCTCCGGCGCAAAGCCCCCGCGAATCCACCGCCGCCAGCGGTCCGGCCCGACGACCCGGCGGCGATCATGTACACCACCGGCAGCACGGGACCCGCGAAGCCGTCCCTGTACCTGCACAGGAACTACTGCAACGTATTCAGGACCGTTCACCAGAGCTGGCGCTTCGACCTGGAACACGAAGTCCCGGTCGACATGGCCGTCTTCCCGGCATTTTTCTCGGTCGGTCTGAGCGCCGGAGGAACCGTCGTCGTCCCACCCATCAACTTTGTTCTCCAGAGTCCCGCCACAGCCGATCCGAAGGCTCTGCTCGAGGTGATTAATGACTGCGGCGTGAAGTCACTTTTCGGCTCGCCGGTGTTGCTGGAAAATATGGCCCGTTACTCCCTGAAGCACCACATCAAGACTCCGACACTGAAGCGGGTCATCGGCGGCGGAGCCCCGATCTTCGCCTCGACGATCAGGCCGCTTTCAGAGATGCTCGGCGCGGGCGGAGATGTCTGGTCCAACTACGGCTCGACCGAAGCCCTGCCCTCGACGGAGATGGCCGGGCAGGAGACACTCGCCCAGACCTGGTCCCGAACCGTCAAGGGCGACGGCATGTGCGTGGGCCGGCCGCTGGATAATATCGAGATCCGCATCATCCGGATGTCAGACGGGATCATCGATTCGATCGACCAGACCGAAAACCTGCCCGCCGGTGAAACCGGGGAGATCATTATCCGCGGGCCGCATGTCAGTCCGTCCTACTACCGGGATGCCGAGAGCACCCGGAAGAACAAGATCGCGGACGGCGCCGGCGGCGGCGTCTGGCACCGGGTGGGCGATGCCGGATATCTCGATGCCGAGGGACGGTTGTGGTACTGCGGCCGCGTCAGCCAGCGTGTGAAGGCCGCCCAAGGCCCGCTGTTCTCGCTCCAGTGCGAACCGATCTTCGACGCCCATCCGAAGGTGCGCCGCAGCGGTCTCGTCGGAGTTCCCATGAATGGAGCAGAGGTCCCGGTGATCTGTGTCGAACTCAAGGCGGGTTCCAGTGCCAGCGATCTGCCGGGACTTCGGGCGGAACTGCTGGCGATTGCCGCCGCCAATCCGGTGACCGCTTCAATCCGGCACGTTCTGTTCCATTCGAGCCTGCCGGTCGATCCACGGCATAACTCGAAAATCGAACGGCCGGCGCTCGCCAAATGGGCAGCAGCCAAGATCGGGAGCACTATGCAGGCAGAACCGGCAGTCGCCGCATGACCGGGCGTCGGAGCACTCCCGCCGGTAACCGCACCGTCATTTCTTTTCAGGCCCTGCTGTCCGCGTAACTCTCAGCGGCTGGTCGTCGATGTCGAGCAGTTCCTGGACCTGTCCCGGTTCGAAGTCGTACGCCGTGTAGATCTGGAATCCCACGTAATACTTGCCCTTGGGGAACGCCTTCACGTCGATCGTATAGCCTACCTGGTGCTGCCCGGGTTCATGCTCCGGTTCGTCGTTGACGGTTTCGTCGTCCAGATAGTGGAAGTTCATCTTCGCACCGTGGCGGACCATCTCGGGGTCGTAGACCATGCGCGACATCAGCGCCGCCCGGTTCGGCAGATAACCGGCGATCCAGTCCTGGTTGGGCTGTACGCGGTTTTTCTCCGCGTCGCTCATCTTTCCGTCGATGATGAGGCTTTCATTATCCTTGGTGAAAACCCTGGCCCCGTAGGTCGTCTTGCGGAAGTCGAGCCCGGCGGTAAACCGGCTGCCTTCGCAGACAAAATACTTGGGATTGAACGGCACGTACAGGTCCGACGTAGCGGCCAGCCCATTCTCGTAGAACTTGAAATACATAATAATCTTCGGAAGAAGAGGGACCTTGAAACCGCCGATGATGATCCAGAAAACATTGCGCCGGAGCAGCCGCACAGGGCCGTCCTTGTATCCGATAGTGAATGCCTTGGCGTTATTCTCGTCGAAGTTCAGTGCTGCGCAGAACAGTCCGATCGGCTTGACCTTGATCCGCATCTTGAACCGGTCCAGCACGTTCGGGATCACCGCACCGCCCGGCGGCTTGCCGACGATACTCTCCACCAGCATGGGGTTGTTGTCGTCGAAGTCGATTTCCGACAGCCGCGTGACGATGAAATCCTTCTTGGGGTCGTAGCTGATGTAGTCGTCAGAACTGAGCGGCGGCGGATTGGATGTGAAATAGAACAGATAGGCCCAGGCCTTGCCGCCGTTCAGCGGGTCCTTCACTTCCAGCTCGATCCCGTCGGGGGAGAGCCAGCTTTCCCGGGATGCCTGGTCACCGGCGTCACGGGCCATGAAGACGACCTCGTCGTTGTAGTCGAGGATATCGAGGTTCTCCTCGAAGTAAGCCGCCCGCTTCTTGTCGTCGAGCTCCTTGGCGCTCATCTGGCCCGCGGCGACCGCCTCTTCGAAATCCTCCCGGTCGCTTTCAAACGCCTTGATCCGCTTGGTGCGTTTCTTCGGTTCCGGCGTATCGTCGATGCCGGTCTCGTCGCGGACGTCCTGCGGGACCGTATTGGTCGCGATAAAGTAGTTGCCGTCGGGATCAACCTTGTCGATCTGGAACGGGACCGCCGCCCATGCGCCGGCGCGGCGGACCTGAAGCCGTATTTTCGGGATCTCTTTTCCCCACAGCGGTCTCGACGACTCGCCGGAAATGACCACCGGATCGACCTGGCGCTTGAGCGATTTGATCTCCGGCGCATCTGCGGCTTCGGCACGGGGCGCAACGACACCGCACACAACCGGCAGCATGACGGACAACAGTGCGGCGTGACGCAGACGGGACTTCAACTTCATGGCGGTACATTCCCTCCGGAAACATCGGTTTTTGAGAGTTCCGACTGTATCGCAGGGAAATGCCTTGGGCCAGCCCGGAGTCTGAACCGGACTCAGGGCTTGATCTCTACGCGGTCTACCAAAGAAACTCGTTGTCTATCGTAGCCCGGCACTATCAGGCACCATACGGCGCCGTCCGGCAGAAAAGAGATCACCCATGCACGTAGCCATCACGGGAGCTTCATCGGGAATCGGAGAAGCCCTTGCCCGCGAGTACGCAAAAGCCGGAGCGGCTCTCACCCTCGTCGCCCGACGCAAAGCGCGCCTCGACGAGATCGCCCGTGAAACCGGCGCCCGTTGTCACACGGTCGGGGCCGATCTCTCCGATTCGGCACACGCTGCCGACTGGCTGGACGAAGCAGAAAAAACGCTCGGGCCCATCGACGTGCTGATTAACAATGCCGGCGCCGACAATGCGGTGGCGACTCTCAAGGCGGACCTAGACGAAGCCATCGCCCTGCTGCACCTGAACCTGCTCTCGCCGCTCACCATCATCCGGCATCTCGGGCCCCGGATGACCGCCCGCCGAAGCGGCACGATTGTGAACATCGCGTCTGTCGCCGCTCTCTCGCCGGTACCGATGAAAGCGTGGTATGCGGCGTCAAAAGCCGGCATCGCGATGTTCTCGGAAACGCTCCGCTACGAAATCTCCAGATGCGGCGTGAACGTGCTCACCGTTTATCCGGGGCCGGTGAAGACCCCCATGGCAGACAAGGCGTACGAGGCGATGGGCGGCCGCAAGGGAGTGGCTGGCCTGGTCCCTGAAGGTAAAGCCGAGGTGCTGGCGCAGATCGTCCGTCGGGCCGTCGAACGCCGGCAGGCACGGGTCATCTATCCCGCCTTCTACTCGAGCCAGTGGTACGCCCCGAAGCTGTCCGGCTGGGTCGCCGGCACCTTCGGGCCGAAACCGGACTGCTGAGTAGGAAAGATCGTTTTGCGAATAGAAGATTGGCGGAGAGTACGGGACGAAGTACAAACCCGGCTGCTCGCGCCAAAGGCGGCCGCATAGAGCTAGGACCGAACTTTCATTGCCGAAAAGCCAAAGAACGCCGGCCACAGGGAAACGTATACAAATTCCATGTCGGTTATCTCCACCGGGCCGGGACTCCCTCCGTGGCAGTCCCGGCCTGATTCAGGGTCAGCTCGTAATGACGCGCGAATTACTCAGCAGACGGTCGATACCTGCGAACCATTGTGAATGCGGATCAGGGACTCGATGTGGCTGACTAGGATCTTCCCGTCGCTGTCGGAGCCGGTGTCCGCCACCGTCGTGATGGCGTTTACCGCCGTCCGCAGCTTGTCTTCCTCGACAACGAATTCGAGCCGCACCCGCTGGGAGAACGGAATGACCAGTTCGGCCCCGCGGTAGCAGCCCTTCTTCGGCGCATACCGGCCCAGGTCTCCGACCTCCAGGAGGGACATTTCGTTGACGCCCATCTTCGCCAGGGCCGCCTTCACGTCGCCGATTTTTTCCGGTTTAATGACCGCTTCTACCTTCATCATGTGCATTTACCTCTTTCTTCAGGACAGTTGTTCAAAGCCCGTCCGGCTTCTGTATCTTGGAAGCCAAGGTACACGCGGCCGTATCAAAGCGGCGTATAATTAGGGGCCTGCTCAGTTAAGAAACTATTCAATTTCTCCCGGAGCGCCGCGTCAGGCAGGCGTTCTCGTCCGGTCTTAACAGTTTCTTAGCGCAGGTACGGTTTTTATTGACGGCATCTTGATCCGTTCGCGATCACACTTCCGGCCGTGGAATAGGAATTTCCATGCAGATACGTGATTAATATTCTCGACAAGGGGTTTTTCGCCCGGCTGGCAAACCGCCGGATGGGCTGGGGCGACATCCTCGTTACCGTCACTTTGATGGTACTGATCTACGCGGGCGTCCGCCTTGCCGTAGATGCGCCGGCGGTTGTCAAAGGTCCGTATATCTCTCTCGAACCTCGCGCCCTCCCGTGGTACGCGATGCTTTCTATCGGCCGGATGGCCGGCGCCTATGCCCTGTCGATGACGTTCAGCCTGGCGTATGGCTATGCGATTGTCCGGAGCCGCCGGGGCGAACAGGTTTTGCTTCCTTTTCTGGATATCCTTCAAAGTGTCCCGATTTTATCTTTCCTGCCGGTCGTGCTGCTGAGTTTAAGCTCTTTTCTCCCCGATACCGTCGCCGCCGAGCTGGCATCCATCGTGCTGATCTTCACCAGCCAGGCGTGGAATCTGACGTTTGCCTGGTACCAATCCCTGACGACAATTCCCAAGGAACTGACCGAGGCCAGCCGGATTTTCAGGTTTAACGGCTGGCTCAATTTCAAGACAGTCGCTCTTCCATTCGCAGGTATTTCACTCATCTGGAACAGCGTGATGAGCTGGGCGGGTGGATGGTTCTTCCTGATGGCCGCTGAAATATTCACCGTTGGCAAAAGAGATTTTCGGCTGGCGGGGCTCGGTGCATATCTTCAGGAGGCGGCCAATCAGGGGAATAAAAGCGCCGTGCTGCTTGGAATAGCCATACTGGTATCGGTGATTGTCATTCTCGACCAGATTATCTGGCGGCCTCTGCTGGTGTGGGGGCAACGATTCAAGCTGGATAGCGTCGGGTCTGATGCTCCACCGACATCCTGGTTCTACGACCTTGTATCCGATTCCGTGATTTTCCAGTGGGTCTCGGATCGCTTCCGGCACCGGTCGGAAACGCTAGACATGGCACTCATACGGGAACTGCCTCCTCAAGAAATAGAAACCGAACCGCAACGCCGTTATCCGGTGCTCTTGTATCTGTTTCTGGGCGGGCTGGCCTACGGAATTGTGCGCACACTAATGATGCTGTCTGGAGTAACGGCTGAACAATGGGCTTCCATCGGGATAGGAATAATGGCGACCGCCCTGCGTGTCTTCGCAGCCCTTGCACTCACAGCACTTTGGACAATCCCTGTAGGCGTCGCGATCGGTACCCGGCCGCGTCTGGCGACCTTGGCACAGCCGGTTGTTCAGATCATGGCATCAATACCGGCCACGGCCCTCTTTCCCGTGTTTCTGCTTCTGCTGATCCGCCTGCCGGGCGGCCTGAATATCGCGGCCGTATTGCTCATGCTGATGGGAACCCAGTGGTACATGCTGTTTAACGTCATTGCGGGTGTTTCGTCGATTCCGCAGGACCTGCGTTACACGGCAACGATGCTGGGCATGACCCGCTGGCAGCGATGGAAGACCCTCTATCTGCCGTCCCTGGTTCCCTTCCTGGTCACCGGAGCGATCACGGCCGGCGGCGGTGCTTGGAACGCCAGTATCGTGTCGGAGCATGTCGCGTTCGGTGGCAAGATCTTTTTTACGACCGGCATTGGATCGTCCATCGCTCACGCAACGGAAATCGGCGACTACCCCTTACTTTTAGCTTCGACACTGACGCTGGTGCTCGCGGTCATAATGATCAACCGGCTTATCTGGCGACGTTTGTACCGTGTCGCCGAAGAACGCTTCCGAATGGAGTAACAACTGTGAATAATACTGGCGTTGTACTGCAGGAACTCCGTCACGTAGAGCAGATTTACGGACAGGGACCCAGAGCTTTTGTCGCCCTTAAGGGTGTCAACATTTCTATTTCAGAAGGGGAGTTTGTCTGCCTTCTGGGCCCTTCGGGTTGCGGAAAGAGCACATTGCTCCGGTTGATCACCGGGCTCCAGCGGGCCACTGGCGGCGAGATACTATACCGGTCGGCTCCACTGACCGGGGTGAACCCGCATTCGGTTATCGTATTCCAGACTTTCGCACTATTTCCGTGGCTCACTGTGCAGGACAACGTCGAGGTAGCACTCAAAGCACGCGGGATAGGTCTCCCGCAGCGAGCCAAAAGGGCACTCGATCTTCTGGAACGTGTTGGTCTGAGCGGGTTCGAAAACGCTTATCCGAGGGAACTGTCCGGCGGAATGCGCCAAAAGGTCGGATTTGCCCGTGCGATGGCCATAGAACCGGAGCTGCTTTGTCTTGACGAGCCTTTCTCGGCTCTCGACGTATTGAGTGCCGATACGCTCAGGAGCGATCTGATGGAGCTGTGGACGGGAGGCAAGATCCCGACAAAAGCGATCCTGATGGTAACGCACAATATTCATGAGGCCGTGGAAGTGGCCGACCGGATTATCGTCATGGATAAGGGACCCGGCAGGGTCGTTTGCGAGGTGAAGATCGATCTGCCGCATCCCCGTCACCGGAAAGATCCGAGATTTTTGGAACTGGTCGACGCGGTCTACACGCTGCTGGCGGGACAGACTCAGTCTGAACATGTGGAGATGGGTGCGGCTCCCGGAGAATCCGGCGTAATGCGGTCATTGCCGCCTGTGACGATCAGTGAGATCGCGGGGCTGGCAGAGCACATGCTTGCCGGCTCCGATGGCAAAGTGGATCTCTATCGTGTCGCCGATGATTTCAAGATGCAGTCAGACGATCTGCTGAAGCTGATTGAAGCGATGGAAATCCTGGGCTTTGCGACTGTTGCCAAGGGCGACATTTCGCTGACACCGCTCGGAGAAACATTTGGCGATGCCGGGATTCAGGGCCGGAAGGAAATCCTTGCCGCCAGGCTCAGACGGATGCCGTTTTTCAAGTGGATGCTTTCCATGCTTCGGGCCGCTGATAGCCATTCGCTGGAACGGGACATCGTAGAAGCCGCCATTTCAATGCAGTTCCATGAGAAAGAGCTTCAGCGCCATATGGACACGGCCCTCAACTGGGCGCGCTACGCGGAACTTATCACCTATGACGACAATAAAGAGGTCATTTTCATCGAGGAGGGGAATGACGCCGCACATGCCGCAGTCCAATGACCGTCGTTTCCCTGAACTTTCAAATCATCCCGTGGCCGATTTCGTGTCCGACTTGAGGTAGCGCACCTCGTATAAATCCGATCGCCTGTCTTTCCAGTTCAATACGCTCCCGGTCTTTCGCTGTTTTTTCAACAGCTCCAGATCGAGGTCTTCGAAGATGACGGTTTCGATATTTATCGGGCACTCGGCGGCGATGGCGTCCCGTTTGAACGGAATATCCGAAGGGGTGAATATCCCCGACTGGGCATAATGTATTCCAAGGCTCTCGACGTTGGGCAGATTGCCCACGCTCCCTGCGATGGCCACGTAAACGTGATTCTCTATGCACCGCGCCTGGGCGCAGTAACGGACTCTCAGATAGGCATAGCGCTCGTCGGTGCAATAGGGAACGAAAATGATCTGGGCTCCCTGTTCGACGGCGATGCGCGTCACTTCAGGGAATTCGATGTCGTAGCAGATCTGGATCGCAATTTTCCCGCAATCGGTGTCGAACACCTCGACCTGATTCCCGCCCTGCACGCCCCAGTCGTTTTTTCCCGTGGGTGTAATGTGAAGCTTGTATTGCTTCCCCAGTGTTCCGTCCCGCCGGAACAGATAGGAGATGTTGTAGAGGCTGTTGTCCTCTACGGTGAAATGGGTCCCGCCAATGATGTTGACGTTGAACTTCACCGCCAGACGAGTGAAGAGTTCGAGATAGGAGTCGGTGAATTCGGATAGTTTCCTCATGGCATCCGAGGATCTCTGCGCCGTGATCAGCGGGAGAAGCTGGGTGGTGAATATTTCCGGGAAAAGGATAAAGTCGCATTTGTAATCAGACGCGACGCTCACAAAATACTCGCACTGTTCGGCGAATTCCCCGAAGCTTTTTACCATTCGAAGCTGGTACTGAACGACGCAGGTTCTCACCGGGGCGACCGGGACATAGCGCAGCTTGAGGTCAGGCACGTAGTCCAGATTTGTCCATTCAAGAAAGGCTGCATAGCCTTTCGAATCGCTGTCGGTATAAAGATAATTCGGAATTAGCCTTTTCAGGACAAAATCGTTCGAAATGTGAACTGTCAGAACCGGATCGTAGAGGGTCTTGTTCATTACCTTTTCGATGTATTCCCTGGCGGACATCTTCTGCGCGTGTTCGGAGTACCCGGGGATCCGGCCCCCGACGACGATACGCATGAGGTTCCGCTCCCTGGCCAGCCGTTTCCTGGCGTCGTAGAGCCTCCGGGCCAGTTTCATCCCGCGGAATTCCGGATCCACCATGATCTCGATACCATAAAGGGTTGTGCCGTCAGGCTTGTGGTTCCTGATGAACCCGTTATCGGATATTTCGTCGAAGTTGTGCCATTCCCGGTAAAGTTCGAAATCCATTATCAGACTGCTCGACGAGGCGACCAGCCTGCCGGCGTATTCAATGCCGATCTGTCCTTCGGGAAATATCTTCACCTGGCTTTCAAACTGTTCCTGGGACCAGGGATCCATATTGGGGAAGCATTTTTTCTGCAGTTCCGTCACGCGCGGATAATCGGATGCCGCAAGGCACCGGATGACGAGGTTCTTTTCGAATTTCTTCAGGGTCAGTTTGCTCATCGTAGATCTCCTGGGTTGCGAACGGCTTGTGCTGAAACATCCGCGCGTGCCTATAGGGTCGCAGACGCATAATCGTCCGCCGACTGGAAAACCGGGGCAACAATGTGGTGGAGGGATGTGATTACATCGTGAGTGCCAGATAGCGGGTATGCCGATGCGGCGATCCCGCGTTTCTATAGTAACCACGATATCGGCGGCGAAGGCCCGGGTCATCAAACGGGGCGGATAAAATTAGTATAAAGATTGCCGCCGCATAACGCGGAGGACTGTCATCCAGAATGGATACGTGGCGCTTCTTAACAGTTTCTTAGCGCCGGTACGGCTTTTATTGACGGCATCTTGATCCGCTCGTGGTCACAATCTCCGGCATGGAAAGGAGAACTTCCATGACGAACAAAACGATCCGGTTGCGGATGAGAAAACCGCCTGAGACGAAAGCCACTCCCGCCACCGCCGGTCCGGTCGGTCCGCGGGAGATCATGATCGCCACAACCGTCTGCTTCGGCTGGAGCCTGCTCCGGGTTCTCTTTGCGGTCAGGCATGGTCAGAGCCTCTGGGGCGAGCCGACCCTGGCGATTGCAATCGCCGCGGCAATGATCTGGATCCTCGTCCGGACATTGGTCCCGGGCCGGCGCGAAAAGCGCGCCCGGGATAATGGCGGCACGACGGAAGATGAAGATATCGTCGGCTACCCCGCGTTCCGTGAAGAAGCGACCGTGGCGGCGGTTATCCCCCTGTGGGTAAACGGCCGCGTGCCGCGCGCTCACTGATCGATACTGAAGATCAAGGTCGCTCCTGCGGCCGGACCGGCAGGTCCGGCCGCTTCACTTTTGGGGCGAGCCCGCGAACTACGCAGTGGCGCACAAAATGTAAGCGCCGCCTTAACAACCGGAGACCCGGTCTTTATATCGAAATTTAACGGTTTCTTGATCGTGCACCCCGCACATTTAACGCCCTCTATATACGGCGCGAATTATAAATCCGTCCGTGCGCAGAGCTGCGCATGAGAAAGGGCTCTGGATTATGGACTTCGTTTTTATCGGCCTCGGGCTCGCCTTCTTCGGCCTGACCGTCGGACTGGTCGAGTACTGCGACCGCCTCATGGGAAATAAATCATGACGACGCTCTACTGGCTCGCCGGCGGCGTGACGACCGGACTTTTCGCCTATCTGTTTGTTGCTCTCTTTTACCCGGAGAATTTCGAATGACCTCCAACGGATATTTTCAGCTGATAGCCTTTTTCGTGATCGTCACTCTGCTCGTGAAGCCCTTCGGCTCCTTTATGGCGAGGGTATACGAAGGAGAACGCACATTTCTGGACCCCGTCATGGGTCCGGTGGAGCGTTTCATCTACCGCCTTTGCGGAGTCGATCCCAAGAATGAAATGACCTGGCGAGTATACGCGTTCGCGCTGATCGCCTTCAGCGCCGCCTGTTTCCTGGCGGTGTACGGGATACTGAGAATCCAGGGACTGCTACCGGCAAACCCCATGGGATTCGCGGCCACGACGCCCGATATGGCGTTCAACGTGTCCGTCAGCTTCCTGACGAACACGAACTGGCAGGACTATGGCGGCGAATCGACGGTGTCTTATCTGACGCAGATGCTCGCCCTGACCGTGCAGAACTTCGTTTCGGCGGCGGCCGGCATGGCGATCCTGGTCGCTCTGATCCGCGGCATGGTCCGCAAGGAGACCGACAAGATCGGAAACTTCTGGGTCGATCTGACCCGGACGACCCTGTATATCCTGCTCCCGCTGTCATTTGTTCTCGCGCTGTTTCTGGTGTCCCAGGGCGTTGTGCAGACCTTTGCAGCGTCCGTTAACGCGGACCTGATTCAGCCGCTCAAAGATGCGACCGGACAGGCCGTTCCGCAGCAGGTCATCGCCGTGGGTCCGGCCGCGTCGCAAATCGCCATCAAGCAGCTCGGAACGAACGGCGGCGGTTTCTTCAATGCGAACTCGGCCCATCCGTTCGAAAACCCCACGGCCTTGTCGGGTCTTGTCGAGATGCTTCTTATTCTCCTGATCCCGGCGGCGCTCTGTTACACGTTCGGAAGAATGGTGAAAGACACGCGGCAGGGTTGGGCGCTGTACGCCGCGATGCTGATCCTTCTGGTCGGATTCGTCGGTGTCGCCACCTGGGCGGAGCAGTCGGGCAATCCCATGTTCGCCCGCGTCGGTGCCGATGATGCCGGCAGCGTCTACCAACCCGGCGGCAACATGGAAGGCAAGGAGGCCCGGTTCGGAATCGTCAATTCGGCGATCTGGGACACATCGGCCACGGCAACATCCAACGGTTCCGTCAACAGCATGATCGATTCGTTCACGCCGATTGGCGGATTCATGCCGATGATGCTGATCAAGCTCGGTGAAGTGGTGTTCGGCGGTGTCGGCTGCGGCCTGTACGGCATGATCATCTTCGCGGCGGTGGCCGTCTTTATCGGCGGACTCATGGTGGGACGCACACCGGAATACCTCGGCAAGAAGATCGAATCCTTCGAGGTGAAAATGGCCTCGATCACCATTCTCGTGCCCCCGTTCCTTATCCTGCTTGGCACGTCGGTGGCGCTCATGACGACGGCGGGGAAGGCGGGTATATTCAACCCCGGGCCTCACGGTTTCAGCGAGGTCCTCTACGGCTTCGACTCGGCCGCCAACAATAACGGAAGCGCTTTCGGCGGCCTGGGATGCAACTCGGTCTTCTACAATACGATGCTCGGCATGGCGATCCTGTTCGGCCGGTTCTGGCCGGCCATCGCGGTGCTAGCGATTGCCGGATCGCTCGCGAAGAAAAAGAGCGTTCCGATCGGCGCGGGAACGATTCACACGCACACCCCGCTATTCGTCGGCCTCCTGATCGCCGTCGTGGTGATCATGGGCTGTCTTACGTTCATACCCTCCGTGGCTCTGGGCCCCATCGTCGAACATCTGATGATGGTGGTGAAATAAGGAAATCAATATGAATGCTGCAGCACGCAAAGAACGTCCGTTGTTCGATCCTGCTATCGTCAAACAGGCAGCGATTGATTCGCTGAAGAAACTGGGGCCCAAGACCCAGCTCAGGAACCCGGACATGTTCGTGGTCTGGATCGGTGCGGTCCTCACGACCGGGCTCTGGATTCAGTCATTAGTCGGCCAGGGAGAGGCGCCCTCGTGGTTCATTCTCCATGTCGCCCTGTGGCTGTGGTTTACGGTGATATTCGCGAACTTCGCCGAGTCGGTCGCCGAAGGGCGCGGCAAGGCCCAGGCCGAAACGCTTCGCAAGACCCGCAAGGACGTCATGGCGAAAAAGCTGGGCGCGCCACGGCGCGATGCGCCGTCTACGACGGTCCAGTCCGGGAATCTCCGCAAGGGCGACTTCGTCTATGTGGAAGCCGGACAGTTTGTTCCGGGCGACGGCGATATTGTCGAAGGTATCGCATCCGTGGACGAAAGCGCCATCACTGGCGAAAGTGCCCCGGTGATCCGCGAAAGCGGTGGAGACCGCAGCGCCGTCACCGGCGGCACGCGCGTGCTCTCCGACTGGATCATCGTGAAGATCACCGCCGACCCCGGGGAGAGCTTCCTGGACCGGATGATCAGCCTTGTGGAAGGCGCCAAGCGGAAGAAGACGCCGAACGAGATCGCGCTCTGCATCCTGCTGGCGGCGCTCACGATCGTATTCCTGCTCGCCTGCGCGACGCTGCTGCCGTTCTCGATCTTCAGCGTGGCGACCGCCGGCAAGGGCGGCGTGGTGACTGTCACCGCCATCGTCGCACTCGTCGTCTGCCTGATACCGACGACGATCGGCGGCCTTCTGTCGGCGATCGGCGTCGCAGGCATGGACCGGATGATCCAGTCGAATGTGCTGGCGATGTCGGGCCGTGCGGTGGAAGCCGCCGGCGACGTGAACGTTCTGCTGCTGGACAAGACCGGCACCATCACGTTCGGTAACCGGCACGCGACGGATTTTCTGACCGCACCGGGTACCACGGTCGGCGAACTGGCGGATGCCGCCCAGCTCTCGTCGCTCGCGGACGAAACCCCCGAAGGCCGCAGCATTGTCGTGCTGGCCAAAGAGAAGTTCGGCATCCGTGAACGGGAGATTAACCAGCTTCACGCGACCTTCATTCCGTTCACGGCCCAGACCCGCATGAGCGGTGTCGACCTGGACGGCCGAGAAATCCGAAAGGGTGCGGCCGACGCGGTGGAAGCGTATGTCGTTTCCAAGGGCGGCAAGTTTCCGCCCGAAATAAAGAAGGGCGTCGACGAAATCGCCCGCTCCGGCGCGACACCGCTCGTGGTGGCCGACAAGAACCGGGTTCTGGGCGTCATCCAGCTCAAGGATATCGTCAAGGGCGGCATCAAAGAGCGTTTCGCGGAACTGCGCCGCATGGGTATCAAGACGGTGATGATCACGGGCGACAACCCGCTGACCGCCGCCTCGATCGCTACGGAAGCGGGGGTGGACGATTTCATCGCCCAGGCGACGCCTGAAATGAAGCTCGCCTATATCCGGAAGACCCAGGCCGAAGGGTACATGGTCGCCATGACCGGCGACGGAACGAATGACGCTCCGGCGCTGGCCCAGGCTGACGTGGCCGTTGCCATGAACACCGGCACGCAGGCGGCCAAAGAGGCCGGCAACATGGTGGATCTGGATTCCAATCCGACGAAGCTCCTGGAGATCGTCGAGATCGGCAAGCAGATGCTGATGACGCGTGGCTCGCTCACCACCTTCAGTATTGCCAACGACGTGGCGAAATATTTCGCCATCATCCCGGCGATCTTCGTGGTGACGTTCCCGCAGCTCCAGGCGCTCAACATCATGCGGCTCGCCACTCCCGAGAGCGCGATCCTGTCGGCGGTGATCTTCAACGCGCTGATCATCGTCTGCCTGATCCCGCTTGCACTGAAGGGCGTCGCCTACCGCGCTGTCGGAGCCGACCGACTGCTCAGGGACAATCTCATCGTCTACGGCATAGGCGGTATCATCATACCGTTTATCGGCATCAAACTCATCGACCTGCTGCTGACCGCAGTGGGCCTGACCTGACGGCGACGAAGGAGAACTATCATGCGTGAACAACTGAAACCCGCAATCGTCTCGCTCTTCATTTTCACGGTAATCACCGGAATCATGTATCCCCTCGTCGTAACCGCAACGGCGCAGGCCCTGATGCCGGCACAGGCCAACGGGAGTCTCATCGAGAAAAATGGCAAGGTCGTCGGTTCTCATCTGATCGGCCAGCAGTTCGACGATCCCAAATATTTCTGGGGCCGTCTGTCGGCCACCGGACCGGTACCGTACAACGCGGCCGCGTCCTCCGGGTCGAACCTGGGGCCGCTTAACCCGGCGCTCCAGGCCGCCGCACAGGGCCGTATCGACGCGCTGAAAGCCGCCGATCCGGGAAATACCGCGTTGATTCCGGTGGACCTGGTGACGGCGTCAGGTAGTGGTCTTGATCCCCACATCAGCATCGCCGCCGCCCGGTATCAGGCGCCCCGTGTTGCGAGAGTTCGCGGGCTGGACCCGGCCGTCGTGGACAAGCTGATTGAGGTTCACACGGAAGACCGGTTTGCCGGTATTTTCGGCGAACCCGGCGTGAATGTGCTGGAAATGAACCTGGCACTGGACGGCATGGTGAAATGAACGTGAATAGGACCTCATCCGGGCCGGCCTCCGGCCCGCTCAAACCTGCCCTTGGGGACGCTAACCAGGCACGTCCGGAGCGATTCGATTTCTCACCCCTGTCTCTATCGAATCTGCCGGTGGATCGCGTGCCTGCTTCCACCAGCGCCCTGGGGCGGAACTTCGCTCAAGCAGCCGACCGGTCCGAGCTGTCCTGGGCCGCCCGGGTGAGGACCCTTTTGCAAATCCAGTCTTCCGATGAACGGATTGAGCGCATGCGAAAGCACTGAAATGTCCACCCCGCTCCCCGAAATACTCCTCATCGAGGATGACGCGCAGATCCGCAGATTCACGCGGTCAGCGCTGATTGCCGACGGTTATTCGGTCATCGAGGCGGTCACGGGGAAGGAGGGGATCCGTGAAGCGGCGATCCGCAACCCTGCACTGATCATTCTCGATATCGGCCTGCCGGATCTGGACGGGCTCGAAGTGACCCGCCGGATCCGCGAATGGTCGCAGAAGCCGATCATCGTCGTATCGGCACGTACGCAGGAAACCGACAAGATCGACGCATTGAACGCCGGCGCTGACGACTATCTCACCAAGCCGTTCGGTGTTCAGGAGTTGTTCGCCCGGATACGCGTCGCGCTCCGTAGATCCGCCCAGGCGGCGGAAAAGAACGCCGAATCGGTCATCCGCATCCGTGATCTGGTGATTGATCTCGCCGCCCATCTCGTAAAGCTGGAAGGTAAAGAGATCCACCTGACCCCGATCGAATACGAACTGCTGGTGGCACTGGCCCGGAACGCCGGCAAGGTGATGACCCAGCGGGATATTCTCAAGTCCGTCTGGGGTTCCGTTCAGGCCGAGCGGTCCCACTCGCTCAGGGTCCACATGCATCAGCTCCGGCACAAGATCGAAGCGGACCCGGTCCGGCCCGCCTACATCGTCACGGAATCGAAAGTCGGATACCGGATGAAGGACGAATAGTTGCTTTCTCCAGGCTATCAGCCGGATACTTCCGGGCGGGTTGTTTGGAGCAGAGGTGAAATGATGACTCTCCATTGGGGTCTTGTAACCAGAACCGTTCTACTGTTTATCGCTACCGCGGTCGCCGAGATTGTGGGCTGTTATCTGCCCTATCTGTATCTCCGCGAAAACGGTTCCCCATGGCTGCTGGTCCCGGCTGCACTGAGCCTTGCCGTATTCGCCTGGCTGCTCACTCTCCATCCGACCGGCGCGGGGCGGACTTACGCCGCCTACGGCGGCGTCTACGTGTTTGCGGCTGTTCTGTGGCTGTGGCTCGTGGAGGGCAAGCCGCCCGACCGCTGGGATATGGTCGGTGCAGGGGTATCGCTAACAGGTATGGCGATCATCGCCTTCGGACCGAGATAATCGCTTCCGGTCTATCCGGGAAATCTACTGTAATATCAGCCTTATAGACGTAAAGGTCAGACGTTATCTGCTGATCTTTATACAATCTTAATATCCCTGATCACTCTTTTAACACCTTCCATATAACGCAGGTCATATATTCGCCGCCGTGAAGGCGTACGCTCGTTGCGACTTCACGGAGGTAGGAAAAAATGGATTTCGTCTACGTCGGACTGGGGCTCGGCTTCTTCGCCCTGTCGTTCGGACTGGTCGGCTTCTGCGACCGGATCATGAGGAACAAGTCATGACAATCCTGTACTGGCTCGCCGGCGGCGTGACTACCGGCCTGTTTGTCTATCTGTTTGTCGCCCTCTTTTACCCGGAGAAATTCGAATGACCGCCAACGCCTATCTTCAGCTCGCAATTTATGTCGGCGTATTGACCCTGCTCGTGAAGCCGCTCGGCTCCTTCATGGCGAAAGTCTATGAAGGGGAGCGTACCTTCCTCCATCCGGTGTTCGGTCCGGTCGAACGGTTCCTTTACCGGATACTGGGTGTTAACCAGGACGAAGAAACCAACTGGCGATCCTATGCGGCGGCCACACTCTGGTTCAGCGTCTTCGGCTTCCTGCTGGTGTACGGAATTCAGCGCCTCCAGGGTCTTCTGCCCCTGAATCCGCAGGGGTTCGGCGCCGTCACGCCCGATTCGTCGTTCAATACGGCGGTCAGCTTCGCAACCAATACGAACTGGCAGGGTTACGGCGGCGAATCGACCATGTCGTACCTGACCCAGATGACCGCGCTAACGGTCCAGAACTTCGTGTCGGCTGCGGTCGGTATGGCCGTTCTGGCCGCCCTGATTCGTGGTTTCGCCCGGAAAGAGACCGACAAGATCGGCAATTTCTGGGTCGATATGACCCGCAGTACTCTTTATATCCTGCTTCCCCTGTCAATAGTTCTGGCGCTAATCCTGGTTTCACAGGGTGTCGTGCAGAACCTGAGCACGTATACGGCTGCCCACCTGATCCAGCCGCTGAAAGACGCAAACGGCCAGGCCGTGGTGGAACAGTCGCTGGCGGTGGGCCCTGCCGCCTCGCAGATCGCTATCAAGCAGCTCGGCACCAACGGCGGCGGTTTCTTCAATGTGAACTCCGCCCACCCGTTCGAGAATCCGACAGGTCTGGCGAATTTCCTGGAAGTGCTGTCCATTCTCCTGATCTCGGGCGGCCTCTGTTACACCTTCGGAAAGATGGTGAAGGACACCCGTCAGGGATGGGCGATCTATGCGGCCATGCTTCTGCTGCTGGTCGGATTCCTGACGGTCTGCGTCTGGGCCGAGCAGTCTGGCAACCCGCTCTATTCGCACCTCCACGTTGATGATATCGCCAGTCCCCTGCAGGCCGGCGGCAATATGGAAGGCAAGGAAGTCCGTTTTGGCATCGCCAATTCGGCGTTATGGGCCACAGCGACTACCGCCGCCTCCAACGGTTCCGTAAACTCCATGCACGACTCTTTCACGCCGATCGGTGGCATGGTGCCGATGGTGCTGATGAAGCTCGGCGAAGTGGTGTTCGGCGGCGTGGGTTGCGGACTCTATGGCATGATCATGTTCGCCATCGTGGCGGTCTTTATCGCCGGCCTGATGGTGGGCCGAACGCCCGAATACATTGGGAAGAAGATCGAATCGTTCGAGATGAAGATGGCGGCCGTGACCATCCTCGTGCCCCCCTTCTGCGTCCTGATCGGTGCGGCTATCGCCGTCGTTTCAGCCGGTGGAAAGGCCACAATCTTCAATCCGGGCGTACACGGACTCAGCGAAGTGCTCTATGCCTTCGCATCCGCAGGCAACAACAACGGCAGTGCGTTTGCCGGGCTCGGTGCGAACACGCCTTTCTATAACACTGCTCTCGGCTTCGCCATGCTGTTCTCAAGATACTGGCTGATGATCCCGGTGCTGGCCATCGCCGGATCTCTGGCCGCCAAGAAGCGGATACCCGAAAGCGCAGGCACGCTCCCGTCCCATACACCGCTCTTTGTGGTCCTGCTTGCGGGAACCGTTCTGATCATGGGCGCGCTAACCTTCATTCCGGCGCTCGCGCTAGGCCCGATCGTTGAACACCTGATGATGGTGAATTGAGGAATATGACCATGACTTCATCTACACGCAAAGCCCGTCCGCTGTTCGACATGGCCATCATACGGCCGGCGATCGTGGATTCGTTCAGGAAACTGGGGCCCCTGTACCAGCTCCGCAACCCCGTCATGTTCGTGGTGTGGGTCGGCAGCGTAATGACGCTCGGCCTCTGGGTAGCTGCCCTTACCGGTAACGGCGAGGCCCCCGCCGGGTTTATCCTGTGGATCTCGCTGTGGCTGTGGTTCACGGTTCTGTTCGCGAACTTCGCCGAATCGATGGCCGAAGGCCGCGGCAAAGCCCAGGCCGATACCCTGCGCAAGACCCGCAAGGACGTGACGGCCCGGAAGCTGGCCGGCAAGGGTCGTGACTCAAAGGCGACAAGTGTGCCCGCTTCCGCGCTCCGCAAGGGCGACATCGTGCTCGTCGAAACAGGTGAGTTTATCCCCGGCGATGGCGACATCATCGACGGTATCGCCTCGGTGGACGAAAGCGCCATCACGGGCGAGAGCGCCCCGGTCATCCGTGAAGGCGGCGGCGACCGGAGCGGCGTCACCGGCGGCACGCGCGTGCTCTCCGACTGGATCATCGTGAAAATCACCGCCGACCCCGGGGAAAGCTTCCTGGACCGGATGATCAGCCTTGTCGAAGGCGCCAAGCGCAAGAAAACGCCGAACGAAATCGCGCTGTGCATCCTGCTCGCGGCGCTGACAATCGTGTTCCTGCTCGCCTGCGCAACGCTGCTTCCGTTCTCGATCTTCAGCGTGGCGACCGCCGGCAAGGGCGGAGTCGTCACCGTTACGGCTCTGGTCGCGCTCATTGTCTGCCTGATCCCGACGACGATCGGCGGCCTCCTGTCGGCGATCGGCGTCGCCGGCATGGACCGCATGATCCAGGCGAACGTGATCGCCATGTCCGGCCGCGCGGTGGAGGCCGCCGGCGACGTGAACGTGCTGCTGCTCGACAAGACCGGCACGATCACGCTGGGCAACCGGCAGGCGGTCGATTTTATCCACGCTCCTGGTGTGACGGCCGCTGAACTGGCCGACTCGGCACAGCTCTCGTCGCTGGCCGACGAAACTCCGGAAGGCCGGAGTATTGTGGTGCTCGCCAAGGAGAAGTTCGGCATCCGCGGCCGCGAAATCGAAAAGATGGGTGCGCATTTCGTGCCCTTCACGGCACAGACCCGCATGAGCGGTGTGAACATGGAAGGCCGGGAAATCCGCAAAGGTGCGGCCGACGCGGTCGAAGCCTACGTCGCGTCCAAGGGCGGACAGTTCCCCGCCGAAGTGCGAAAGGTTGTCGAAAGCATCGGCAAGGCTGGCGGCACGCCTCTCGTCGTGGCCGACCGGAACAAGGTGCTGGGCGTCATACAGCTCAAGGACATCGTAAAGGGCGGCATCCGGGAACGGTTCGCCGAACTCCGTCGCATGGGTATCAAGACGGTGATGATCACCGGCGACAACCCGCTGACGGCAGCCGCGATCGCGGCCGAAGCCGGGGTCGACGACTTCATCGCCCAGGCGACGCCCGAGATGAAGCTCGCCTACATTCGCAAAACCCAGGCTGAAGGCCAGCTCGTCGCCATGACCGGCGACGGCACCAACGACGCGCCGGCGCTCGCGCAGGCGGATGTGGCGGTCGCCATGAACACCGGTACCCAGGCGGCCAAGGAAGCCGGCAACATGGTGGATCTGGATTCCAATCCGACGAAGCTCCTCGAGATCGTCGAGATCGGCAAGCAGATGCTCATGACGCGCGGTTCGCTCACCACGTTCAGTATCGCCAACGATGTGGCTAAATATTTCGCCATCATCCCGGCGATCTTCGTGGTGACCTTCCCGCAGCTTCAGGCTCTCAACATCATGAAGCTCGCGACTCCCGAGAGCGCGATCCTGTCGGCAGTAATCTTTAACGCCCTCATCATTATCTGCCTGATTCCGCTGGCGCTGAAAGGCGTCAAATACCGGGCGGTTGGTGCCGGGCGACTGCTCAGGGACAATCTCATTATTTACGGTATCGGTGGAATCATCGTGCCGTTCATCGGGATCAAGCTGATTGACCTGATTCTGGTCGCTTGCGGTCTGGCGTAATCGCCAAAAGAAGGAGTATCCTCATGGGTGAACATATTAAAAAGGCGATTATTGCCAATCTCGTACTGACAGTGCTGCTTGGCGTCCTCTACCCGCTGGCGATTACTGCGATTGCGCAGGTGACGATGCCTGGTAAAGCGAACGGCAGCCTGATCGAGAAGGACGGTAAAGTGGTCGGCTCCAGTCTCATCGGCCAGCAGTTCGACGATCCCGCCTATTTCTGGGGGCGGCTGTCCGCGACGGGACCAGTACCGTATAACTCGGCGGCGTCGTCCGGTTCGAACCTGGGTCCGCTGAATCCCGCGCTGCACGATGCCGTCCAGGGCCGCATTGCTGCGCTACAGTCGGCCGATCCTGACAATACCGACAAGGTCCCGGTTGACCTCGTCACCAGCTCGGGCAGCGGTCTCGACCCGCACATCAGTATCGCTGCGGCCCAGTACCAGGCGCCCCGCATCGCGCGGCTCAGGAAGCTGGACCCGTCAGCGGTGGCGCAGATGATCGACCGCCACACCGACGGCCGCTCGCTGGGTGTTCTCGGCGAACCGGGCGTGAACGTGCTCGAGCTGAACCTTGAGCTTGACAGTAAAACGGGCGTGCCGGTAGCGGCACCCGCACCGGCTGCCGAAACGCTTCCGCCAGCCACCGTTCCGGCAGATGCACCGGCAACGGCTCCGGGTACCGGAACGCAGGCGCCGGCGGCACCACCGGCAGGTAATTGATGGACGACGAAGAAAAGCGACCGGATCCAGATGCGCTGCTAGCCCGCGTCCAGCGGGAGGAGCGGTCGGCGCGCCGGGGGAAGTTCAAAATCTTCCTCGGCGCGAACGCCGGTGTGGGCAAGACCTACGGGATGCTGCTCGAGGCACGGTCCCGCAAGGCGAGCGGCACCGATGTCATTGTGGGTCTTGTCGAGACCCACGGGCGCAAAGAAACCGAGGCCCTGATCGAAGGCCTGGAGGCGCTTCCCCGAAAGGTATTCCATTACAAGGGAATGACCCTCAA
Source organism: uncultured bacterium (assembly GCA_964565925.1). Lineage (GTDB taxonomy): Bacteria > JAGRBM01 > JAGRBM01 > JAGRBM01 > JAHCIT01 > CAZMGV01. The sequence continues at coordinate 7,329 of CAZMGV010000011.1, read as the reverse complement.
GGAGTTCGATCTCGCCGCCGCGCTGGAACGCAAGCCCCAACTGATCATTGTGGACGAACTGGCCCATACGAACGTTCCGGGGTCCCTGCACGACAAGCGCTGGCAGGATATCGCAGAACTGCTCGCAGCAGGTATCGACGTCTACACGGCGCTGAATATCCAGCATGTGGAAAGCCTGAATGACGTCGTGGGGCAGATCACGGGTGTCGTCGTCCGGGAAACGGTACCGGATTCGGCGCTCGATCTGGCCGATGAAATCGAGCTGGTCGATCTGCCCGCCGAGGACCTGCTGGTCCGCCTGAAAGAGGGCAAGGTCTACCTGACCAAGCAGGCGGAACTCGCTGCCGACAATTTCTTCAAGAAGTCGCGCCTGACGGCGCTCCGGGAACTCGCCCTTCGGGAAGTCGCCCGCCGTGTGGACAAGGACGTCCAGCAGTACCGGAGCAGCGAAGCCCGCACCGAAACCTGGCCCGTGACCGAACGGATTATCGCCTGCGTCAGTGCAAGTCCCAATGCGGTAAACGTGGTCCGTGCTGCGAAGCGCATTGCCGACCGGGTCAAGGCCGAATGGATCACCCTGTTTGTCGAAACCCCGTCGCAGTTCCAGCTCTCGAGGCAGGACCGCGAATACGCGATCAAGGCGCTGCAACTTGGCGAACAGCTCGGGAGCGAAACGGTGTCGATGACGGGCTTCAACGTCGCCGACGAGATCATCCACTACGCCCGTCTGCGCAATGCGACCCGCATCGTCGTCGGGAAGCCGCTCCGGCGGACCCTGCGTGACCGGATATTCGGATCGATCATCGACCGGCTCGCGCTTCAGAGCGGCGAAATAGAGATTCATGCGATTCGCGGAGAGGTCACTTCGCTGGCGCCCGTCGGTCCGGAACCGACGGAAGAAGAAAAGGACTCCGACCGGAACACATACGCCTATTTCTGGACCACAGCCGCGGTCGCCATAGTGACCCTGTTCGGAAAACTGGTATTCGGTTACCTCAACAACGAGATCATTTTGATCTTTTACTTGCTGCTCGTCGTCGGGGCGTCATCTCTCTACCGGAGAGGGCCGTCCATATGGACGACGGTCCTGAGCGTTGCCTGTTACGATTTTTTCTTCGTTCCTCCCTATCTCAGGTTCACCGTTCATGATTCCCAGTACATCATCGTGTTTTTCGGTATGGCGGTGACGGGTATCCTGATCAGCACGCTGACGATCCGGAACCGTGACCAGGCCGAACTCGCGAGGGACCGGGAGCACCGGACCGGCGCCCTCTATTCCATGCTCCGGGATCTGGCGGGAACAACTGAAATCCGGCTGCTGCTGGACCTGGCGGTCCAGCACGTCGGCATGATCTTCGAAAGCGAGGCTGCGATCCTGCTTCCGGACGCCGGCGGGCGCCTGATTGTAAGGGCCGGGAAATCGGAAGCGCTCGCCAGTTCTGTCGACCACCAGCGGATAGCCGACTGGGCGTTTCAGAACGGCAAGCTCGCGGGGCTGGGGACCGGGACTCTTGAGGGTACGGCCGCGCTCTACGTGCCGCTTATTTCCAGCACCGGACCGATAGGTGTACTGTACCTGCGGCCGGCCGAGGCGCATAAGCTGATCGATCCCACGCAACGCCATCTTCTGGAAACTTTTGCTCACCAGATCGCGGTCGCGCTGGAACGGGAACGTTACGCCGATGAAACCCGCCGGGCGCAGACGAGAGTGGAGGCCGAACAGGTGCGTAACACGCTGCTCTCGTCCGTCTCTCACGACCTGCGCACGCCGCTCGCGACGATTACCGGGGCTGCAAGCAGTTTGCTGGAAAAAGAAACCCGGCTTGCCCCGGACGTTCAGCACGATCTGCTTCTCTCGATCTATCAGGATGCCCAGCGTCTGGACCGCCTCGTCGGCGACCTGCTTGATATGACGCGGCTGGAGACCCCGCATGCGACGGTGAACAAGGAGTTGCAACCGATCGAGGAAGTGATCGGATCCACGCTTGCACGGCTCGATCCGCAGCTGAAGGGACGGACCGTGAAGATTTCCGTTCCATCCGATCTCCCGATGGTACCGATCGACGCCGTCCTGATCGAACAGGTGATTTCGAATCTGGTGGAAAACGCGCTTAATTACACGCCGCCAGAATCCCCGCTCGAAGTGAGCGCAAAACTGACGGGTAACGAAGTCGCCTTCGAGGTCGCCGACCGGGGACCGGGGCTCGCACAGGCCGACCTGGAGAAGGTGTTCGACAAGTTTTATCGTGGCCCGACGTCCTCAAGCCGCCCCGGCACGGGCCTGGGTCTTGCGATCTGCAAGGCGGTTGTAATGGTGCATGGTGGCCGCATCTGGGCGGAAAACCGGCCGGGTGGCGGTGCCGTCTTCAGATTTACCCTTCCGATACCGGAAAATGCACCGGTTCCCGGGCCCTATCTCGACTGAGAATCATGAAAACGGATTCCCAGACGGTGAAAATCCTGACGGTGGAGGATGACTACCGGCTCGGGAAATTCCTGAAAGTATCCCTGGAAGAACACGGTTATTCGGTTGTTCAGGCCGCCGCCGGGAAAGTGGCCATCGCGGAGACGGCATCCTGTAACCCGGATCTGGTAATACTCGATCTGGGCCTGCCTGACATGGACGGTATGGACGTGATCCGGCGGATCCGCGAGTGGTCGGAAGTCGCTATACTTGTACTGTCGGCACGGGACCGCGAAACGGACAAGGTGAACTCCCTAGATGCCGGCGCTGACGATTATCTGACCAAACCGTTCAGTTCAGGGGAACTGCTCGCCCGCGTGCGCGCGGCGATCAGGCGCAGTACAATTCAGCAGCAGCCGGAACCGGAACCCGTGTTCAGAGCCGGAGGGCTCGTCGTCGATCTGTCGTCCCATACGGTCACGTTGAACGGCGACAACATCCACCTGACGCCGAACGAGTACAAGCTGCTGGCGACTCTGATCCGCCGTGGAGGTAGAATTGTCACCCAGTTGCAGCTTGTTCAGGAACTGTGGGGGCCGATGCCGGGCGACCGGAACCAGAATCTACGGGTACATATGCATCAGTTGCGCCGGAAACTAGAAACCGATCTGAGACGGCCCCGCTACATCGTCACGGAAACAGGGGTCGGGTACCGGATAAACATCGAGTAGGGATTGTGCCATCTTATACGCGGCCGGATAGGACTCGGGCGGCCGTTTTCGAGCGGTTGGCATGGCACGTGGCAGACAAATGCCGGCTGGAAATCCCCCTGTTCCAGGCCCCTTTATCGACTAGGCTTTCAACTGAATGGGTGCACCATCAGCCACAATCCTGGTCATCGAGGACGATAGCCAGATTCGCAAGTTCCTCAAGGCGTCGCTTGAGGCGAGCGGCTACGTGTTCCTGGAGACCCATACAGGTAAAGACGGCCTGGCCGAAGCGGCCACCCGCACTCCTGACCTGATCATACTGGATCTCGGTCTGCCCGACATGGACGGCCTTGAGGTCATGCGCCGGCTCCGGGAATGGTCGGTCGTCCCCGTTATCGTACTGTCGGCCCGGGGCCAGGAGAACGACAAGGTCGTCGCGCTCGACGCCGGAGCCAACGACTATCTCACCAAGCCGTTCGGTATCGCGGAACTGCTCGCCCGTGTACGGGCGGCACTCCGCCAAAAGGTTTCCATCGGCCGCTCTGAACCGGAAGCCGTTTTCAAAACAGGCGATCTTCAGGTGGATCTGGCCGGTCATGTCGTGAGTCTCGGGGGCAGCGAAGTCCACCTGACCCCCATCGAATTCAAGCTGCTGGCCATGCTGGTGAAAAACGCAGGCAAGGTGGTCACCCAGCGCCAGCTCCTCAAGGAGGTATGGGGGCCGAACTACGTGGAACACTTCGAATACCTGCGGGTGCACATGCATTCGCTCAGGCACAAGATCGAAACTGAACCCGCGCGCCCCCGTTATCTTGTGACCGAGACGGGCGTCGGGTACCGGTTGAAGGCGGAATAGAAGATTGGCGGAGAGTACGGGACGAAGTACAAACCCGGCTGCTGAATATGGCGACAGCCGCCTAATCAATAGAATCCGAATTGATTACAGCGGCTTATGGCCGATCGGCGGCTGAAAGATTGTCGTAGTTGGCGATGTAATCCGGTCCAGATCCGCGCGCTAGGCCTCAATCAGGCGCCCCCAGATCCCGCTCCCGGACATTGGCGTTGACAACGACTTGCGCCTCTAGGCATCCCGAAAGCGAAATTCCGTTATCGCACTCCAGCGCCTCATTTCCATGACGACGTAGTGATCCGTCACTCAGCGCAAATCCTCAGTCAGCAGGACTGGTCGTAAATGATAGCGCTTGAGCGAAACAGTTCAGCAAGCGCAAGATTTATACGGCGGGCGCACAGACCGGGCCCTTCGCATCGAACTTCGACTATCTGGGTTCCGTCCGCGCGGTAGATGACCTCGCATAGGGTGATTTTATCGGTATCCACCGCCGCAGCGGCGACGGCCGACCAGAGGGCATCGTCCGTCTGCTGGGAAAAGATGACGATCCGCATACCCCCGCCGTCGGGCTCCGCTTTCCAGGCGGGGTTCATCTTGCATGCCGGAACCCGGCGGTATTCCGGATGACTCAGGATAAGCGCAATGTGATCGTACATTCGTTCCCGGGAGACGGTTTGGCCGTAAGATTCCGGCATGAGGTTGAGTTCGCGCAGGGCGGCGACACGGACCGGGCGCTCGGAGAGTTCCGCGGCTGGCTGGATTTTGAACATGAGTGAATATCCTTCCGCCCCTATATTATTGATATTAGTTATCATTATCAATATAAAGGCGGCGAATTTAATGGGTCTGTAAAAGAGTCTTCACAATTAATGATATTGATAATCGTATTCAATAATGGAATTATGCCGGAATGGATGCAGAACCGACGCCCAAAATCCGTTGCCGCCTGATCCTACTAGCCCATTGTGCCCGTTTCCTTTTGCTGGGCCTTGTTCTCGCCGTAATCTCCGCCTGTTCTGGAGCTTCGGGCGCCGCGATGGAAATGTCCGGTGGAACATACGCTGCCAAGGATCCACGGGAGGTCGGATCGCCGGTCCTGCGGACGACCCCGGACATGGTAGAGGTTAATCTTGTCGCAAAGGAGGTTATCGCTGACCTCGCCGAAGGAAAGCGTTATGCCTTCTGGACCTTCAATGGAACCGTACCGGGGCCGCTCATCCGTGTGATGGAAGGGGATACGGTGGAGGTGACGTTCACCAACGACTTGAACAGCGTCGAGCCGCACAATCTTGATTTTCATGCGGCCATCGGGCCGGGCGGTGGCGCTGCGGTTACCAATGTGGAGCCCGGAGAGACGAGAATCTTTCGTTTCAAGGCTATGCGCCGGGGCGCCTATATTTACCATTGCGCCGGCGAAGGGATGCCCTGGGAGCATGTGGCACACGGAATGTACGGGCTGATTCTCGTGGAGCCCCCGGGCGGTCTCGAACCGGGTTTCAAGGAATTCTATATAGGCCAGAGCGATTGGTACGTGTCCCAGCGGAACGCAGCCAATGGAACGGATGAAGACGGCGGCGTTTCCGGGGGCGACGGACCCGAGCTTGTATTTGACGACGATAAGGCCTCGGATGAACTGGCCAGTTATTATTCGTTTAACGGGCACGCCAAAGCGCTATCCGATCCGGCTATCTTCGGCAGTGCAATAACGGTCAATCAGGATGATCAAGTCCGGCTGTTTTTCGTCAATGCCGGCCCCAACAAGACATCCAGCTTTCACATGATCGGGGCGATTTTCGATAAGGTCTATCCCGGTCATCCGGATGACTTTGTCCGGAATGAGGAAACCGTGAGCGTTCCGCCCGGTTCCGCCGTGGTTATGGAACTTCAGGTGCCCGTTCCTGGCATGTACCAATTTGTCGACCATGCACTGTTCCGGGTTCCAAAAGGTGCCGCTGGAACGCTGACCGTTATGCCGGCGGTGGGACCGACGCTGGATAACCCGGTCGGCTCCTGGCCTGAAGACCTGTACGATCCCCCCGCGTTCGACTCGATGGGACACTAGACCTAGTATCCGCGTCGTGTATAAATAAACACACTATTTCGAGGAGTCACTCATGAAAGACAGCACGCGTAAGAAGGCCGTACAGCTCATCAACAAGATACTGGAGATGGAGCTGGCCGGATCGATTCACTACACCCACTACTCGTTTATGGTCTACGGTTATAACCGGATTCCGATCGTAAGCTGGTTGCGCGGACAGGCTGCCGAATCCCTCAAACATGCAGAGACAGCCGGCGAACTGGTAACGACTCTCGGCGCGCATCCGTCGCTCGGGATCGGGCCGTTGCTCGAAACCCAGAAGCACGATATCGGCGACATCCTGCGCGAAGCGCTGAGCCATGAGCGCGCCACGCTGAAACTTTACGAAGAACTTCTAAAAGCCGTGGAAGGCGAAGATGTCATGCTTGAGGAATACGCACGGGAACTTATCTATACCGAGACGATGCATCTAGGCGAAGTGGATAAAATGCTACGCAAGCCCGGAGACATCGATCGGTTCGAGAAATAAAAGCGCGACTGTAAATCCCAGAGCACGGTCACGCTGCAATAATCGCTGCTTGTCGCTAAACAGGTCGTTCGAAATCGATGTGATGGTTTCGCAGATCCATTGAGGAGCGGTAATCTGGATTCACCGGCAGACGGTTTGGGCTTTCGCTCGGTTTAGCCAAATTTGCGGGAGCAGGTCAGGCAAATTCCGAACCGACCGCTTTGGACCCGGTTGCCTTCGACTCAATCCAGCAAATATCGTGCCTTAGCGAGGCTTCTGTGATTTCGACTTACTTTAAGACCCCTGCACTCTTTGTGATTACCGCCTGTGCCGAGATACTCGGATGCTATCTGCCGTATCTATACTTACGGCACGGAAAGTCGGCATGGCTGCTTGTGCCCGGCGCGTTGGCGTTATTTGCGTTCTCATGGCTGTTGACTCTTCATCCTACGGGCGCGGGAAGAACCTACGCGGCTTATGGCGGAGTTTACGTTTCCGTCGCGATTGTCTGGATGTGGCTGGTCGAAGGTCAAGTACCAGATCGGTGGGACGTTACCGGTGGCACGATTTGTGTGCTCGGGATGTCCGTGATCATTTTGGGACCGCGATAGAGGATTTGGCGGGATGACGTACTACGCGCACCTTCACAACAACATGAGGCAAAGTCGATCACGCTATCAACTCATTTCGCGTCCGGCCGAAGCAGGCGGAGCCCGTTCGCAATTACAACCAAAGAGGCGCCCGTGTCGGCCAGAATCGCCAGCCAAAGGCTTGTGTACCCCGCGAAGGCAAGAACCAGAAATACAGCCTTTACCA
>CAZMGV010000010.1:0-148595 GCA_964565925.1 uncultured bacterium | reverse complement strand
CCCCCCCCCCCCCCCCCCCCCCCCCCCCCCCCCCCCCCCCCCCCCCCGCCCCCCCAGACAGGAAAGACCGTTGCGCCCCTTTTTACACACGACCGCGAAATTCACCAAAACATAGGGTATCCCCCCGCTGAACAGCCCCCAAACCCGCCAAACGTGCCAAAACACGACTTTAGTGGCATACTGTTAACCAGAAAGGCACCCCCACCATGTTCTTCCCCCTCCCGATCGCCACCGAGGCCCACCGACCATGACCCGCGGCCGCCCCCCCAAACCCGCCAGCCAGCGGCGCCTCCACGGCGACACCCGCAAACGGGGCGCCGCCGCCCACCGGGCCGCCTCCGTCCCCGGCAACCTGTACCCGCCGGTCAAGACCGGCGCCTTCCCGGCCCCGGGCTTCCTCACCCCCGCCGCCCGCCAGGAATGGAAACGCCTCGCCGCCGAAATGACCGGAGCCAGCCAGCTCACCGCGCTCGACCGCCCCGCCTTCGTCGTCGTCACCGAGATGTACTCCCTCGTCCTCAAGTTCCAGCAGCTCCTCGCCGACATCGACCGCCGCTCCCGGCCCCCCAAAATTGCGCTCCCGGGCGACAAGAAGCGCGGCATCCCCCCGAAACCTTCCCCCGCCGACCGCGACAGCACCATCGCCGACCTGCGCGTCGCCCTCTTCGTCGAAGGCCCCAACGGCGCCGCCTACCCCGACCCGGCCATCAAGGCCTTCCTCGCCACCGCCCGCGAACTCCGCCAGCTCTACGTCCACTTCGGCCTCACCCCCGGCGTCCGCCTGCGCGACAAGACCCAGCGCGTCCCCGCCCCCGCCGAGCAGGACGCGGCCGGCCCCTCCTCCGACCCGGTGTTCGCCGCGCGGCCATCCCTGCCCGGCAACGTCGTCCCGCTCCTGAAGCCCCCCAAGGGCGCGGCGGAAAATTTTTTGGGCAAGAAGTGAACAGAAAAGGCAATTTGATAAATGACAACGCCCGTTAAAACGACCATCGGCACCTGCGACCTCTGGCTCGGCGACTGCCGCGACGTCCTGCCGCTGATCATCGCGGACGGCGGCTGCGATATGGTCTTTACCGACCCTCCCTACGGCCACAACAACAACGACGGCGACCTGATCTCGAACTGGGAAAAAGCGCTGGGCCAGACCGAACGGGCCGAGCCGTCCCGCCCCATCCTCAACGACGGCCCGGAAGCGAACGACCTCTTTAAAAACCTGTTGCCCTATCTGAATACCGCGCTACGGCACGGCGGTTGCTGCTGCTGCTGCTGCGGCGGCGGCGGCCCGGATCCCCAGTTCGCCCGCTGGTGCCTCTGGCTCGACGACGCCATCGGATTCAAGCAGATGGTCGTCTGGGACAAGGGGCCGATCGGCATGGGCTGGCACTACCGGCGCAGCTACGAAACCGTCCTCGTCGCCGAAAAAAAGGGCGCCGCCTGCCGGTGGTTCGACACCTCGGGCAGAATCGAAAACATCATCCGCCCGGGCAGCCACGGGATCCGCAAGATAATCCCCGCCGCCCACGATCACCCGACCCCAAAACCGGTCGAGCTGCCGGCCCATTTCATCAACCTCCACACCGCCCCCGGCGACCTGGTCCTCGACCCGTTCATGGGCGCCGGCACCACCGGCGTCGCCTGCGTACGGCTCGGCCGCCGCTTCGTCGGCATCGAACTGGACCCCCACTGGCACCAGGTCGCCGTCGACCGCATCACCCGCGAACTGAACCAGGGCGACCTGTTCCGCGCGCCCCTGAAAGCAGCCGGAGATGCGGCCTAAGCAGGCCCAGCCGGGGGCGGGCGGCGGCCGGAAGGGGGGCGGTTCCCGCAGGCCCCGGAGAAAACACGCCAGCCGGGCGACCGTCACCGGACCCAGGGGCAGGGCGCCGCGGAAAATTTTTTGGGCCAGAAGTGAACAGAAAAGGCAATTGGTAAAGTGTTAACTACGCAGCAGCACAACCTGATCGAGCGGCAGGCTTCCCGGTGCCCCTGCTGCGGCCGCCCCGCCGCGCTCGCACCGCGCCGTCCGCCGTGCTGTCTCGGACTGGCCGGACAGGTTCCCCGCCTGCGGGTCCACGTCCCTGACCTGTCCCTCGTCTGCGAACCCTGCGGGTATTCGGAAGATTTCGAACTGCTGCTCGACCGGCTGGTGACCGCCTATTGGGATGGCACCTGGGCGGGCCCCGGCGATGCCGCGTAAACGGGACAAACCCGCCCGCCGGAAAAATAAACCGGCGAATGGTTCCCCCCTCGACGGGGGGACTGCGACGCCCAAAAAGGGCGAGCAGGGGGGTGCAACCAAGCCCGGCAAGCGCCGTTCGAGGGGGGTGCGGATAAAGGCCGGCGCCGCGCGCCGCGCTCCCCGCTGTCCCCCCCTTGACGGGGGGGCCGAATCGGCAGGGGCCGATTCAGGGGGGTGCGGACAAGACCCCGTCCTCGCCTACGCCCTCTCCGTCCTCGCCGGCCACACCCCGGCCGGCCCGCTCGTCTTCAAGGCCTGCCGCCGTTTTCTGGACGACCTCGACCGCCAGTGCCAGCCCGACTTCCCGTACATCTACTCACCCGCCCACGCGGACCACTACTTCCGGTTCGTCCAGGAGAACTGCTGCCACTCCAAGGGACGCTGGCGCGGCAAGCACATCCGCCTCGAGCCCTGGCAGATGTTCATCGACGGCAATATCTACGGCTGGCTCTGCGCGCCGCTGCCCGCGGGCGCGCTGCCTCCCGGCGTGACCGCGTCGGATTCCGATGGCGATTCGGACGACGACGCAAACGGGCCTGACCGCGACTGGCACCCGGGCACCCGGCGCTTCCTCTCCGCCTACATCGAGATCCCCAAGAAAAACGGCAAGACCCTTCAGCTCGCGCCCAAGACGTTTTATCACATGCTCGACGACTCCGACGGCGGCGCCGAAATCTATTCCGCCGCCACCACCAAGGGACAGGCCAAGCTCGTCTGGGGCGCCGCCGCCGAAATGCTGCGCTACAGCCCGCCGCTCAGGCGCCGCTTTGAAATCAGGCGGGCCTCTAACCGCATCGTCTGCGAAGCCACCAGCGCCTGGTTCGAACCGCTCTCCGCCGACGAGAACTCCGGCGACGGCATCAACCCCTCGCTCATGGGCCGCGACGAACTGCACCGCTGGAAAAACCGCGAATTCTACGACATGCTCTCCGCCGGTTCCGACACCCGCCGCGAGCCCCTCTTTATCGACATCACCACCGCCGGCGACGACCGCAGCGCCGTCGCCCGCACCGAACACGACCGGTCCGAGAAAATCCTCTCCGGGCTGAACCGCGACGACCGCCACTTCGCCTACATCGCCTGCGCCGATCCCGATCTCCTCAAGCTCCCCGACGGCTGGCTGAACGAACTCGCCTGGCGCCAGGCCAACCCCAACCTCGGCGTCGGCATCAGCCTCTCCAAGCTCCGGGCCGCCGCCGAATCGGCCCGCCAGTCCCCCGCCAAGCGCGACTCCTTCCTGCGCCTCAGGCTCGGCGTCTGGACCTCCAGCGCCAGCTCGCTGCTGGACCCCCGCCGCATCGAACTGTGCGCCGGGCCGTATTCGCCCGGCGAACTCGAACTGAAACTCAAGGGCCGCGACTGCTACACCGGCGTCGACCTCGCCGCCAAGCTCGACCTCGCCGCCTTCGTCCACGTCTTCCCCCCCGAAGACCCCGACTGGGAAACCCCGCCGGAAGCCATCGCCGAGGCCAGACGCACCGGCCGCGCGCTGGCCGAGATCTGCCCCGTCCCCGACGCTGCCCGCTGGTGGATCGTCCCCCGCTTCTTCATCCCCGAAGAACGCGCCCGCGAACGCGAGCAGACCGACAAGGTCCCCTATCGTTACTGGGCTTCCCGCCAGCTCGTGGACCTCACCCCCGGCGACATCATCGACTACCGCCGCATCTACGACCGCCTCTGCGCCGACCGGGAGACCTTCAACATCCGCAAGGTGCTGGGCGACGCCTGGCAGCTCGGCCAGATGTTCCGCGAGTGGTCCGAGGACGGGTTCGACATCGCCGTCTTCCCGCAGGTCATGAGCCGGTACGCCGAACCGACCGCCCACCTATTAACACTTGTGACAACGGGCAAAATCGGTCATGCTGGGCACGAGACGATGGTCTGGAACCTGAGGAATCTCGCCGTGCATACCGACAACAACCAGAACATGCGGCCCAAAAAGCCCGACGACAAGATAGCCGCCAAGATCGACGGCGCCACCGCCGCCATCATGGCCATCGGCGGCGCCCTCGCCGAAGACACCGGCTCCGTCTACGAACACCGGGGGCTCCTCAGCCTGTGAACCTCCCCTCCCTCCAGCCCGTGCTTTCGCGCCTCCGGGGCGCCGCCGCCGCCAAGACCGCCGCCAGCTACGGTTCCATGCCCGTCGAACAGCTGTCGGCGGACTGGGCGGACCGCGACCCCTCCGACACCCCGACGACGTCGGGCGAACAGGTCACCGTCTCGTCCGCGCTGCGGCTCACCGCCGTCTGGCGCGCCGTGCGCCTGCTCTCGGAAACCATCGCCGCGCTTCCGCTCGTCGTCTATGAACGCACCGGCCCCCGGTCCAAGGCCCGCGCCACCGGCCACCCGCTCTACACGCTGCTCCACGACCGTCCGCACCCGGCCTTCACCCGGTTCAACTACTTCGAACTGGTCGTCCAGCACCTGGAACTGCGCGGAAACTTCTTCGCCCTCAAGGTGGTCAACCCGCGCACGGGCGACATCGACCGCCTCGTCCCCATCCACCCCGACACGGTCACCGTCTACCACCGCGGCGGCAACCCGGAAGAACTGGTCTACCAGGTCCGCCTCGCCCCCGGCGTCGTCCGCGTCTTCTTCGCCGACGAGATCCTCCACATCCCCGGATTCGGCACCGGGCAGGTGGGCTACTCCACCGTCTACTGGTGCGCCGACGCGCTGGGCCTCACCCAGGCCGCCGAACGCCACACCGGCGGCGTCTTCCGCAACGGGGCCCGGCCCTCCGGCGTCCTCGAGGCCGCCGGCGTCCTCAAGGACGAGTCCTACAACCGGCTTCGCAAGGAGTGGCGCGAAAAATACCAGGGCACCGGCAACGCCGGCGCCGTCGTCATCCTCGAGCAGGGCCTCAAGTATTCCGGCGTCTCCATGAACAACGTGGACGCCCAGCTGCTGGAGTCACGCAAGTTCCAGGTCTCCGACATCGCCCGCATCTTCGGCATCCCGCCCCACATGCTGGGCGACCTCGAACGCTCCACCAACAACAACATCGAGCAGCAGTCCATCGACTTCGTCGTCAACTGCCTGGTCCCCCGCTGCACCCGGATCGAGCAGGCCCTTGGCCGCGCGCTCTTCTCCGGCCCGGAATATTCCCGCTACTACCCCTCCTTCATCGTCGAGGGCCGCCTGCGCGGCGACGTCGCCACCCGGTCCAAGGCGGAACGCGACTGGCACGAGGGCGGCATCCTCTCGGCCGACGAGATCCGCGAAATCGAAGACCGCAACCCCCGCGCCGACGGCAACGGCGGCCGCTACTGGCGGCCCGCCAATATAGTCTGGGACGAAACCGCCGGCTCCGACACCAAACCGGCCCCCGCCGCCGCAAAGGAAACCCCATGAAACTCCGCGCCAGCGACCTCCTCGACAGCTACCGCGCCCGCTTCGGCGGCCGCGTCAGCGCCCTGTGGCCCGAAGGGCTGAACCGCCACGCCGCCCGCATCGCCGACTTCCCCGACAGCCTGCTGGCGTCCGCCGCGCAGGGCCTGCCGCCCGCGCTGATGGCCGCCAGCTCCGGACTCGCCGACTACATCCTCTCCCAGCCGTTCGAAAAGCGCGGCAACGTGGCCATCATCCCTGTGACCGGCGTCATCACCCAGGACGTCTCCTTCTGGGAACTGTTCGGCCTGCAGTCCTCCACCGCCCGCATCGGCGCCCAGCTCGCCGCCGCCCTGGCCGATCCCGACACCGAGGGCATCGTCTTCAATATCAACAGCCCCGGCGGCGAGGTCTACGGAACCCCCGAACTCGCCGCCCGGATACTGGCCGCCCGGGACTCCAAAAAAACCGTCGCCATGGTCTCGGGCCTCGCCGCCTCCGCCGCCTACTGGCTCGCCTCCCAGTGCGCCGAAATCGTCATCCAGCCGTCCGGCGACGCCGGGTCGATCGGCGTCTACACCGTCCACTTCGACCAGTCCGGCTTCCTCGCCCAGGCCGGGATCGCCGCCACCGAGATCACCGCGGGCAAATACAAGGCCGAATACTCCCCGCTGCACGCGCTCACGGAAGACGCCCGGGCCGAGCTCCAGAAATCCGTCGACGCCACCTACGCCGACTTCCTCGCCGCCGTGGCGAAGGGCCGCGGCGCCACCGTCTCCGAAGTCCGCCAGAACTACGGCGAGGGCCGGGTGCTCATGGCCCGGGACGCCGTCAAGGCCGGCATGGCCGACCGGACGGGCACCCTGGACGACGCCCTGAAACGCGCCGGCCTGCGCCGCGCGGAACCCGCCGCCCAGAAGTCCTCCGGCGGCCGGTCGGCCACCGCCGCCCGGGACGCCGCCCGCAACCGCCTGCGGATCTCGGAGGTCCGCTAGGGCGCTCCCCCTTTTTTCGCCCGAGGTTGCCAAAAACGGCAATGTCAGGTATGGTAACAGTCACAGCCGCCGGAACACCCCGATCCGGCCCGGCGGCAAAAAACGGAACGGCTCACAACGGAGGCCCCGACATGACGAAGATCCAGGAACTCACCCAGAAGAAGAACGCCCTCGTGAAAAAGGCGGAGGCGATCCTCGACAAGGCCGATTCCGAGAACCGCGACGTCACCCCCGAAGAGCAGACCGAAGTGAACGGCCTCACCGCCGAGGCCGAGCACTGCGCCAAACAGGTCACGAGCCGCAGCGCCCTGCGCGAGATCGAGCGCGGCGCCGAAACCCGGCGCCTGGCCGAAGCCGCCGAAGCGGATGATCCCGGCGACGCCGGGACCCCGGGCGACGGTTCCCCGTCCGCCGAACGGTTCGCCGGGCTGGGCGATTTCGCCAAAGCCGTCATCCGCGCCGGCGTGATCCACAAGACCGGCGTCAAGGAAGCCCTCGACCCCCGCCTCGAAAAGCTGGCGGCCGTCTCCGGCATGAACGAAGGCGCCGGCGCCGAAGGCGGCTACCTCGTCCAGACCGACATCGCCTCGGGCGTCATCACCGAGGCCTTCGAAACCGGCCAGCTGCTCTCCCGCGTCCGGGACCTGCGCTGCGGCGACAATTCGAACGGCATGGAGATCCCGATCGAGGACGAAAGCTCCCGCGTCAAGGGCTCCCGCCACGGCGGCGTGCAGGTCTACTGGGCGGGCGAAGCCGCGCAGGGCACCGCCAAGAAACCCAAGTTCGCGCTCCTCCAGCTGCGCCTGAACAAGCTCATCGGCCTCGCCTACCTGACCGCCGAAATGATGGCCGACGCCGCGTTCCTGGGCTCCTACCTGGACGCCGTGTTCACCGACGAACTCGCCTACATGGGCGACGACGCCATCCTGAACGGCACCGGCGCCGGCCAGCCGCTGGGCATCCTGAACAGCGCCGCCCTGGTCACCGTCTCCAAGGAGTCGGGCCAGTCCACGCTGACCGTGCTGTCGGCCAACATCGCCAAGATGTGGGCCCGCCTGCCGGCCCGCTCCAAGGCCAACGCCGTGTGGCTCGTCAACCAGGACGTCATCCCCGCGCTGGACGCCATGGTCGTGGGCACGGTGCCCACCTACATGCCGCCCGGCGGAGTCTCCGAACTCCCCTATGGCCGCCTCAAGGGCCGCCCGGTGATCGAACTCGAACAGTGCGCCTCGCTCACCAGCCTGGGCGACATCGTGCTGGCCGACCTCTCGTGGTACGCGCTGCTCCGCAAGTCGGGCGCGGGCGCGAACCCGATGAAGTCGGAATCCAGCCACCTGCGGTTCGACTACGACGAAATGGCGCTCAAGTGGACCTGGCGCCTGGACGGCGGCCCGCTGCGCCGCGCCGCGATCACCCCCGCGAACGGGTCGAACACGATCAGCCCGTTCGTCACCCTGGAGGCCCGCTAAGGCTTCCGGGAACTGAACAGTTACCCACCCGCCTGATGGCCGGGACGAGGACCGGCCCCTTCCTCAAAGGAACCCGCAAAGGAAACCCCCGAAATGAACGCCAAGAAACGCCTCCTCGACATGCTCCAGATCGTCTCCGCCTTCGTGCCCTACGACTCGAACGCCAGTTCGGGCGGCGCGGGCGACTGGGTCTCGCTGAAGCATTACGGCAAATGCCTCTTCGTCCTCTTCGGGGCGGCGGGCACGGCCGGCGACGACCCGACGATCACGCTGGAACAGGCGACGGCCGTCGCCGGCACGGGCGCCAAGGCGCTCAACTTCACCCGGATCGACTCCAAGGTCGGCACCCTGACCGGCGTGGGACAGTTCACGACGACCACGCAGGCCGCCACGAACACCTATGTCGACACGGTCTCGGCCGAGGCGCAGAAGATCATCTGTATTGAAGTGGACGCCGCCGACCTGGACGTCGACAACGGCTTCGACTGCGTCCGCGCCTCGATCGCCGACACCGGCTCGGGCGGGGCGCAGCTCATCTGCGGCCTCTACATCCTGGGCGCGCCGCGCGCGGCCACCGACCCGCTGCCGTCCGCGATTATCGACTGATACGGGAGCCAGATGCTCGACAGACTGAACAACAGCCGGTTCCCCGGCGTCACGGTCCCGCTGGTCATGCTGGAGGGTCCCTACGCGGGCGAGCAGCGCGACTTCCGGCCGGAGGTCGCCAGGTCCCTGCTCGACCGCAAGCTGGCCCGCGAGGCCAGCCCGGCCGAGAAGCCATCCGAAGAACCGCAGCCGGAGTTCGGCCTCACGCCGCCCGACACGCGGCGCCTTCGGATCGTGAACGGCCCCGGAGCGGGAACCCTCCAGACCTTCCCGCTCGCCGTCGCGCTCCGCCTGATCGAACAGAAGCGCGCGGTGGATCCGGACGCACCTGAAAAACCGGCGGAACCCGCTGCCCCCGCCCAGGTCCACTCACCCCGAAAAGGACGCTAACATGCGTAAAATCTCCCCCCTCAAGCTCTTCACTCTGGTCTCCCTCTTCGTGGCGGCGGCCCTCTGCGTCTCGCAGATCCCGGCGCTTGCCGCCACCAAGACCCTCGCCACCCAGCTCGACCTCCAGATCGCGCTCACGGGCGCCAACGCCGACACCTACGGCACCACCACGCTCCCGTTCAACAAGCGGTATTCCGTCACCCTGACGTCGGGCACCGGCTCCGGCAAGGCGAACCGCTTCTACCAGGGCGCCCGCACCCTCACCGGCGGCGGCACCGAAAGCCTCGACTTCTACGGCGGCTTCACCGACTTCACCGGCGAGACCATCAACTTCGCCACCGTCAAGGGGATCATCATCGCCCCGGCCTCCACCGGCAGCACCAGCGGCCTGAAAGTGGGCGGGACCCTCTCCAACCAGGCGACCCTCTGGTTCGCCGACACCTCCGACGCCGTCAACGTCAGCGCCGGCGGCAAGCTCGCCATGGTCAACGGCGGCGCCGGCTGGACGATCACGACCAGTACCGCCGACCTGCTGAAAATCACCAACCTCGACGGGTCGAACA
The DNA here is from genome assembly GCA_964565925.1 of uncultured bacterium. GTDB lineage: Bacteria > JAGRBM01 > JAGRBM01 > JAGRBM01 > JAHCIT01 > CAZMGV01. The sequence continues at coordinate 139,000 of CAZMGV010000010.1, read as the reverse complement.
CACTCACCTACGACCTGATCGTCTGGGGCGATCAGTAACCGGCACGGTTACTGATGGGGCACTGTTCCCCCCTTGACGGGGGGACTGCGACGCCCCGAAGGTTCGGGCGGAGCAGGGGGGTGCAATATGCCGGAAAGTCCTCGCCCCCATAAACCGGCCCTTGCCGGTTTGGTTCCCCCATCAATGGGGCACATACCCGGGGAGCCCCGCTGAATGTCTCTCTTCCTCAACCCCATCATCAAGACCGCGCCCGCCGCCGAACCCGTCGACACCGACGAGGCCCGCGCCTGGCTGCGCGTCGACCACAACGCCGACGACGGCCTGATCGAGGCGCTCATCACCGCCGCCCGCCTCAAGGCCGAAAGCTACACCAACCGCGCGTTCATCACGACCGAGCTCCAGGCGGCCCTGGATAAATGGCCCTGCGCCGGACCGGCCGGTTCTCCCCCCGGCACCATCGAGCTCCCCCGCGCCCCGCTCATCTGGACCGAAGCGGCCGACCTCACCGTCAAATATATGGACCCGGCCGACACGACCGGCGCCACCCTCATCACCCTCACCAAAGGCACCGACTACGACGTCGACAAGGCCTCCGAACCCGGCCGGATCTATCCCTGCTACGGCACCACCTGGCCCGCCCCGCTCCCGGTCCCTGGCGCCGTCCAGCTCACCTGGAAAGCGGGCTACGGCGCCACCGCGGCCGCCGTCCCCGAGACCATCAAGACCGCCATCAAGCTGATCCTCACCCACCTGTACCAGTACCGGGGCGACACCGCCGGTCCGAATGGCGCCCCGCCGCTCCCCGACAGCGTCACCGACCTGCTCGACACGGTGAAAATATGGTCGATCTGAAAAGGCCAGCTTGTCCCCCCCTCGACGGGGGGGACGTTTCGGCAAGGGCCGAAACAGGGGGGTGGTTCTGAGCTTCCCCCCCACCTTCTCCGTCGGCGACCTGCGCGACCGCGTCCTGCTGGAGCGGCCCCTGACCCGCGTCGAACTGGCAAACGCCAGCCCCGGCGGCGCCCCGGTGTTCGCCGGCGGCGTTCCGGCCTCGCCGCTGGATGACAGCCGCTATATCAAGCTCCCGGGCGGTGCCGACGGCACCTGCGCCTGCGCCATCCAGCCGCTCACGGGCCGCTCGATCGACACCTCCGCCCAGCTCGACTACGGCGCCGACCGGGAGATCCGGATCCGGTACCGGGACGACGTCCGGCCCGGCTGCCGCGCGACCGTTGCCGGGCAGGTGTATGAAATCGTCGCCGCCGAAGATTACGGGAAACCGCAGTCGCGGATCTGGCTCGACCTGCTGGTCCGCTCGACCGCCCTGGGGGCGAAACGTGCCTGATACCTCCGGCGGCCTCAAAATCACCGGCATGTCCGAGCTGCTGAAGCGCCTGGACGCGCTCGGTCTCGAGCTGGGCGACAAGGGGCTCGACTCCGCCGTCCGCGAGGGAGCGAAGGTCCTGCAGGAAGAGATCGCGCTCACCACCCCGATGGACACCGGCTACGCCGCCACCCACGTGCTCGTTAAAAAGACCGGTTCCGCCAAAAAGGACTCGGCCGCCTACGCCGTCGGCTACGACAAGCAGGCCTTTTACATGAGCTACGCCGAACTGGGGAACCGCGCTGGCCAGCCCGCCCGCCCGGTGATGCTGCCGGCGCTCCAGCGCAAGGGTCAGGAGATCCTCGACACCATCCAGGCGAAGCTGAAACAGGCCCTCGACCGGGCGACGAAGAAGGCTGGTGGGACGTGATGAAGCCGTCCGGACCGGTATTCCGGTCCCCGTGGACAAACCCCGCTCAAGCGGCCGTTGAACGGGAGCAGGGCTGGCAGGGACCGGGATACCGGCCCGGATCGGCTGTTCTATGACCCCCTACGACGCCATCGAAATCCTGATCGGCTCCGATCCCGCCTGTGCCGCGCTGCTCACCGGCCCGGACGGCCTGCTCCGGCTCGACCGGCCGTTCCTGCGGCCCGACATCAACCTCGCGGACGGCCCCGCGGCGCACTACCGCGCCGTCCCGGCGCCGGGGCAGGGCCATACCCTGTCGGGCCTGGACGGCCTCGAAAAGCTCTCCATCGAAATCTCCGGCTGGGGGCTCACCCAGGCCGCCGCCCAGAACGTCTGCGACACGATCCGCGCGCTGCTGGACCCGGACACCCACCCGGGCCCCCGGAGCATCCCCCACCCCTCGGGCGGCGCCGGCCGGGTCCTCCAGGGCGCCCAGTGCCAGGCCCCGTTCGACTTCGGCGACCCTACCCCCCGGACCTTCCGGTCGGTGATGATGGTCGACCTCTGGTTCACCGCTCTTTAACCCCTTAACTACCGTATTTTCTTCCGGTTCCCGGACCTGCTACCGTTCCGGGGCAATGAAGAAAACGATTCCGGTAGTATTCTTCCTGCTGTTTGTCCTCTGGGGCTGCGCTTTTGGCGTTTCTGACAAGACGAGAAAACACATGGATCAGGCTTTCGCGCTTGGCGACCGGCGCGCGCCCGCCGCCCGGTCCCGGATGGCAATGCGCGAGACGTGCGACCGTGAAGCGCCGGTAAACGATTATGCCAGCATAGGGTTCCCGGTTTGGGACGTCGCCGTCCCGCCGTTTTCCGGGACCGACGGGATTTCGCGGGTATGTATCGTAAAGCTTCATAACCCGCCAAAATACTGGGTGGGGGTCCGGACCGAAGTGGACCGGAAAATTATATGGCTCTATCCGCAGAACGATCTTTTCATGGCGGCCTTCGGGCCCTATTCATCTGTCGATGTCGCCCCTGATCATATACAGAAAATGGTCCGGGACGAGGGTCTGGACGTTTCCGAACCGTTCGCGGTTCAGGAGATAGTTCGCCAGGATTTACTACGGGTTTTCAAGGACAAGAAGGCGATCAAAGAGGGTAGTTTAACCCCTTAACTACCGTATTTTCTTCCGGAATCAGGGTGAGCTAGGATGTCGGGTATGGCAGAACGTTCTGAACAGGAAAGCCGGGAACTCTATAGTCGGCTCGCATCGGCAGCCGCTAGCGCGTCCACGTGGGCGGCCGTGACACTCATCTGCGGCGCGCTGTTGTTCGCGACCGCTTGGGCGTTCACGCCTACCCGGCCGGTACTGATATTCGGCGGGGTTACGCTGCTGCTGGTTTCCGTCAAGCACGGCACCCGTTGGGCCATCGTTCGGGCCCGGCTTGATGAAATGCCTGTCCCGGCCCCTGAACCGTCCCCCGCCCGCGAACCCTCCAGATACAGCGTTTAAGGCCCTTCTCCCTGTCCGCATTTATGGAGCATGGGGGCTTTCCGTCGCCGGTAGGTTGCCAAAAAAGCCAATGTCAGGTATGGTAACCTTCTGAACGGAGGCCCCTGCCATGACCACAGCCGCAGTTCTCGGAATGGGATCGACCCTCAAGATGGGCGACGGGGGTTCCCCGGAAGTTTTCACGACGATTCCCGAGGTCCTGAAGTTCACCACTCCGGACGAGCAGCAGGATTTCGTCGACGTGACGAACATGGATTCGAGCGGCAACGCCCGCGAAAAAATCCCCGGGCTGGTCGATAACGGCAAGATCACCGTCGAGGCGAACCGGGTGAACACGGCCGCGCAGAACGCCGTCCGCACCGCGCGCACCGCGCGCACGCTCAAGAATTTCACCATCACGCTGCCCACCAGCCCCACCGAAACGGCCTCGTTCGCGGCCTACGTCCGCAGCTGGAACGTGGACACCATGCCCGACAAGCAGCTGGTCCTGAAGTTCGACCTCGAAATTTCCGGTCCCGTCACCTGGGCCTGAGGCACCGACCCATGAACCTCCGCGAAGCCGTGCTGACGGCCACGCTCAAGACCGGACGGCTAGATACCGACCGGTTCGGCACAATCCATTTCCGCGAACTCAACCTCGACGAACGGATGCGGCTCCACGCCGGTCTGCCCGCCGATTACCAGGAAGCCAACCGGATATATACCGGCCGGCTGATCAGGTTCGGGGTGATTGAAAGCCCGGACAAGCCGGTACCGGTATTCACCGAGGCTGACGAACTTGTGCTGGCAACCCGTTTCGGCGCAGAAGGCGAATCGCTGGTCGAGGGCATCACCCGGCTATCCGGCATGGGAGCCGTCAGCCGGGAAAAAAAAGAGAACTCAGGCGAAACCATCCCCGACGGCTCTTCCTCCGGCTCTGCCTCGCCCTCGGACGGACCCAGCGCGAGCTGAGCGGGGTCCTCAGCACCGAAGAGTTTTCAGAATGGGAGGCCTTCTACGAAATGGAACCGTTTGGCCCCCGATTCGAGGCCCTCAACACTGGCCTGATCTGCGCGACGCTGGTCAACCGCTCGGGCGGCCTTGATGGCAAGGCGGCCGCCCCCGGCCGGCTGAGCCAGGGCGACCGCGAAGAACTCGAACCCCTCGAACCCAGAGACCCCCGGACCGAGGCCGAACGGCTGCGTGCCGCGCTCGATCTGCATAATTCGGGTGTGGCTATGCGCGTCCGGGAAGGTGTCTGATGTCGAATACGCTTGCTTCCCTCGTCGTCAAGATCGCCGCCGATGTGGGGCAGCTCACCGCTGGGCTGGAATCCAGCCAGCGCGACCTGCGACGTTGGGAACGGAATTTCACCTCCACGATGCAGTCCGCCAAAACGGCTTTGGGTGGTCTCGGTGTAGCCTTCGGCGCGTCTGAAATTGTCGGATTCGTCAAGCGGACCGTCGAGGCAGGGGATCATCTCATCGATCTAGCCGGCCGGGCCCAGGTGTCCGCTAAGTTTCTTTCCGTGCTGGGCGAGCAGGGCCGGGCTACCGGTAACAACGTCGAGGACATGTCCGCGGCGATCAAAAAGATGAACCTGTCGGCGTCGGAAGCACTGGACCCAGCCTCGCAGGCGGGGAAGGCCTATGCCGAACTCGGTGTGTCGGTCCGTGATTCGAACGGGATCATCAAGGACAGCGAACAGCTTTACTTGGAAATCGCGGCCGCCGTGAAGGGCCATGCTGATGGGCTGCGGGAAGCGCAGTTGCTGACCGATATTTTCGGCCGTTCCGGATCCGATCTGATTCCCATTTTGAACGGCGGCGCGGAAGGATTTGAAGAAGCCGCCCGAAAGGCTGAACGGCTGGGAGCGGCGGTCGACGCCGAAGCGTCCGCCGCAATCGAACGGTTTGCGGGAGCCTTGGATACCGCGTCGACTTCGATGACCGGCCTCGGCCTGAGCGCGCTTAAAACCCTTGATTATATGACGCGGCTGGATGGCCTGCTGAGCGATGCTTTCGATCTGACGACAATGGGGCTCTGGCTCGGCTCGGAAAAAATCGCTCTAGACCACCAGAAGCGCCGCAATGAACTGCTGGCGGAACAGAACAAGCGGGAAATTGAAATAAAGGAAAACCGCCAGCAGCAGACCGAGGAAGCGGAAAAACAGCGGCGCCTCGCCGAAGAAGAGCGCTCCCGGAAAAAGAAGGAGGCTGAAGACGAACGACTGGCCAAGAAGCGTATTGAAGACGAGCGTAAGGCCCGGGAGGAGGCAGCGCGAAAATGGGAACAGTTTGCGGATGAACTCGCAGACAAGCATCTCCATGACCTGAATGACCAGATGGAAGACGAACTGCGGCTCGAGCGGGATAAGGACGCCGAAAAGGAACGTATTGAGAAGGAAGCACGGGAACGCTCGGCGCAGGCATGGTTCGAAGAACTCAAGCGCCAGAAGGAAATGAACGACACGTTCGCCAGTTCCTTCGGCACGATCGGCGAGGCCATCGGCCGGATGGGCGAGAACTTCACCCGGACGATCACCCAGATGGTGATGACCGGCAAGTTCGGCTTCAAGCAGCTCCTCCAGTCGTTCGAGGCCGACTTCCTGAACATCATGATCCACAAGATGGTCACCGAACCGCTCTGGAACGCCCTGTTCGGCACCGCCGCCAGCGGTTTCGCCGGCGGGTTCTTCGGGAAGCTGTTCGGCGGCGGTACGCCGGTGGCCGGCGCGCGCGCGGCCGGCGGACCGGTTATGGGCGGCAGCGCCTACCTGGTAGGCGAGCAGGGCCCCGAGCTGTTCATGCCGCGCACCTCGGGCACCATCCTCCCCAACGGCTCGGGGATACCCGGCAACGCCGGTTCGGCGGTCCATATCGCCAGTATTTCCATCGGCGCCGGGGCGACCCCCGAATCGGTCGCCGCGCTGGAGCGCACCGTCCGCAACCTGCAGGCCACCGTCGGCCAGCGGGCCGTTCAGGCGGTCGCCGACGCGCGACGCCGGGGGGGCAGCGTCGCCGCGGCGCTGGGCTGAACATGTCCATCAGTTACCCGCTCACGATGCCGTCCACCCCGGCGCCGGTTGCCGTCTCGGAACGCAAGGTCCGCACGATCAGCCAGTCCATGAGCCCGTTCTCGGGCACCGTCCAGGCCTATGATCACGGCGGCGTCTGGTGGGAGTTCGACGTCGTGCTGCCCGCGATGACCCGCGCCCAGTGGGCGCCCTGGCTCGCGTTCTTCGACAAGCTGAAAGGGGTCTACGGCACCTTCACCATGGCCGCGCGCCCCAAGACCCCGCAGGGATCGGCCCCCGGCACGCCGCTGGTCAACGGCACCGCCACGCTGGGGGCCACCACGCTCGCCACCAAGGGCTGGACCGCCGGGCAGTCCAACATCCTGCTCCCGGGCGACCTGCTGTCGTTCGGCACGGGCTCCACCACGGAACTGAAACGGATCATCACCGCCGCCGACTCCGACGGCTCGGGCAACAGCACCGTCGAGTTCACCGAGCCGATCCGCACCGTCCCGGCCGCCAACTCGGCCATCGTCACCAGTTCGCCGCAGGTGCTTTGCCGCCTGTCGGACAACGTCGTGCCCAGCACCCTCGACCTCCTGGGCTACCGCCAGTTTTCCTTCAGCTGCCGGGAGGCGATCTCGTGAGCCGGGGTCTCACCAGCGACGTCCAGACCGAGATCGCCAAGGCGCGGCTACGGCTCTGTTTCCTGGTGCGGCTGTCGTTCGATTCGCAGACGCTCCGGCTCACGAGCAACCAGACTCCGCTCCAGTGGGACGCGGGCGACGGCGCCGGCGTCCAGACCTGGACAGCGCTGGGCAACTGCGCGGGTATTTCGTTCCCGCCCGAACCTTCAGACCTGTCCGCCGGAAACGTCACCCTGACGCTCGCCGGGGTTGACCCGGCTTACGTGGCGCTGGCGCTGGAGGAACCCTATCAGAACCGGCGAGTGCGGATATGGAAGGCTGTTTTCGATACCTCGGGCGCGATCCTCGCCGATCCGCTGGTGCTCTTCGACGGCTTCATGGACGCCATGAGTCTGCCCGCCGAGGAAAAAATAGGCCCCGGGCTCTTCGCAGCCTCGGTGGTGCTCCAGTGCGAATCGGAACTGGCGATGCTCGACCGGCCGCTGGAGCGCCGCTGGAACCAGCCCGACCAGCAGCAGGACTACCCCGCCGACAGGGGGTTCGAATACCAGCAGGGCCTCAACGGCGTCCCGATCGAGTGGGGCGGGGGACTCGCGTGAGCCACCCGGGCAATCGTGCCCCCTTGACGGGGGAACCCGACCTGAGAAGTCAGGTCGAAGGGGGTGCAGACAAGCGGCGGCGCCTGCGGCGTTTCGACGACTGGGACCTCCGTCTGGCCCAGTTCCTCGCCGGCGCGCGCCAGCGCCGGTTCGAGTGGGGCGTCTCCGATTGCTGCCTGCTCATCGCCGACGCCACGCTGGCCTTGACCGGCACCGACCCGGCTGAAGGTTTAAGGGGATTGTACGACACCGAGGCGGGCGCGTGGGCGCTGATCGACCGGATCTGCGGGAAGAACCCGGACGGCTCCACCAGGGGCGTTTACGGCATCCTGTCGCACCAGGCTCAGGTTTACGGCCTCGACCCGGCCCCGGCCAGGCAGCTGGGCCGGGGCGACTGGGCGCTGGTCATTCACCCGGCCCACCCGTTCCCGACCGGCGGGATCGTCACCGGGCCGCTGGTCGCCTGCCCGTCGCTGCCCATGGGGCTGCATTTTGTCCCGCTGGCGCACGCCGTCTCGGGCTGGAGGCTTTAAGCACATGCCGCCGCTTTTTGCCGCCCCCATCGGCCTGGCCCTGTTCGGCACCGCCATCACGGTGGGCGATGTCGTGTTCGCCGTGATGGTCGGCACCGGAATCGGCATGTCGGTCTACCAGCGGGAAAAGCTGAAGGCCGAGCAGCGCAAGGCGCGCCGCGATGCCGACAAGCTGAAAGGGTTTCAGCAGATGGAGCCGGCGACCGACACCCCGCGCCGCCGGATCTACGGCCGGGCCCGGGTGTCCGGCCCGCCGGTCTATGCCAATGTCTCGTCGGACAAGCGCAACCTGGACCTTGTCGTTCCGTTCAACTGGGGTCCCGTCGACGGCGTGGAGCAGGTGTTCATCGACGGCAAGCCGGTGTCGATCGACGCGAACGGACACTTCACCGACGTCGCGGGCTCGCCGAAGTCGCAGCAGTTCGCCGTCGACTCGTTCGGCGTCCTGAACGGGTCATGGACGATCACCATCGACGGCCATACCTATTACGCCATCATAAACGTCCCCGGCGGTCCCTACGCTCCGCAGGCGGTGGCCGCTTTCATCGCCGCCATCCGGGCGGATCCCGCCTACGCCACCGCCCGCTTCGTCATTTCGGACGCCTACACGGCCGCCGACCAGATCCAGTTCCAGATCGCGATCACCCCTGCCGCCGCCGGTTACTATTCCGGTTTCACCCTGACCGAGAAAACCCCCGGCACCCCTTTCCAGGTGACCGGCGTCACCAGCCCGGGCTCGGCGGTGGTGGCCGGGCCGGTCGTGCTGGACCCGGTCGGCACCTTCGGCCCGTGGGCCGGACAGATCGACTGGCGCCTCGCCCGGCCGGGCGGCACGGGCCGGGACGGCGGGTCCGCAATGACGGCGCTGACCGTGCTCTCGGGCGGCCAGTGGACGGCGGCGCATCTCCTGCAGGGCAACGCCTATTTCTGGGCCCGGCTCAACTGGAACGAAACCACCGGGTTCTCGTCGACCGGCCCGCCGAACATCGAACTGCTGGTGCGCGGCACCCGGGTCCACGACCCGAGGGACCCGGCCTATCCAGACGACACGCCGCGCTGGCTCACGGACGGGCTCGCGGGCACCCCCGATCCCGGAGAGAACCCGGCGCTGATCCTGCTGGACATGCTGAAAACCCCGGTGGAGGAAGGCGGCCTCGGACTGGATGATACGCGGATCGACCTCGACTCTTTCGCCGCCGCCGCGAACATCTGCGACGAGCAGGTATTCAGCCATTTTTCGAAGGGATCCGCCGGCAGCCGCGTCACCGAACCCCGCTACCGGTACGACTGGCCGCAGGAAATCTCCGGCACGCTCCGGGAACGTATCCAGGGGGTGCTCGACTCGATGGACGGCCGGCTCTACCCGTCGGGGGGCCTCTACATCCTGAAAGCGGGGGCCTGGACCGCGTCCGAGGCGACGTTCGACGAAACCACGCTCAGGGAGCCGCCGTCGCTCCAGCAGTCGACGGGCGTGCGCGAGCGGATCAACGCCGTCCGGGGCACCTTCACCGACCCGCGCGACCGGGCCAGCCGGGGCAGCTACCAGACGGCCGACTTCCTGCCGCTGAAAGTGGACAGCTATGTGACCGAGGACGGCGGCGTGGAGCTGTGGCAGGAGTGCGACTTCCCGATGGTCACCTCCCAGTCGCAGGCGCGGCGCCTGGCGAAAATCAAGCTGGAGCGGGCGCGTCGCCCGGAGATCATCGTCTGGCCGGCGAAACTCACCCAGCTGAACCGCCGGTGCGGAGATATCGTCACGCTGGACTATCCGAGGTGGACCGGGAGCCTTTCCACCGTCACTTTCGAGATCATCGAGTCGCACTACGTAGAATCCCCGGAAGAGAACGGCACCGGGATCGACTTCACGCTCCGGGCGGTGGACGCCGACATCTGGTCATGGACGGACCGGTCGGGTACCGACTGGCAGTTCGCCGAACCCGCCCCGCTCACCAATCTTCCCCGGTTTTCGGACGTGTCCGCTCCCGGCGCGCCAGTGGCGCAGAGCCGGGTGGTCTGGGCCGGGGACAGCCAGCCCCTGTCGGCCGCCGCCGAGGTGTCCTGGGAGCCGTCGCCCGACGCCTGGGTGACGGGATATGAACTGGAATGGCGCTACACCGGCACCGCGCGGTGGGGGGTCCCGCTGCTTGTCCGGGGGGCCGCCACCACTATCGAACTCCCCCCGGGTACCTATGACCTGAGGGTGCGGGCGATGAACCCGGCCGGGGCGTTCTCGGCCTGGGCCGAGTCCGACGGGGTCAGTCTGATGGGCCTTCTGGAGCCCCCCGCGACCCCGTCGGGGTTCGACGTGTCGGTGAAGATAGGGATGGCGTTTTTCTCGTGGGACGCGACGGACGAACTGGACGTCATTCACGGCGGCCACTACGAAATCCGCTTCCAGCCGGTGACGTCGGGGGCCTCGTGGGACGAAGCCGTCCCGCTCATCGACAATATCCCGGGCGCGTCGTCCTCGGCCACGTGGATCCTGCCCGACACGGCCGGGACCTACCTGCTCAAGGCCTACGACAGCTCGGGCAACGTCTCGGAATCGGCCGCTTTCAGCGTGCTGGCGGTGCCCGAATATTACGCCTACAGCGCCGTCGGCGGTCCCTACGACCAGGACCCTGGCTGGGACGGCGCGAAAGCCTTCTGCTATAACGACGGCGGGACGCTCAAGCTGGGCGGCGGCTCCGACATCGACAGCTGGGGCCCGGTCGACGACATTGTGATGATCGACACGGGGGACGGCGCCTCCGGCCAGGCCACCTATACCTTCGACTTCTCGGGCGACGACTACGTCGATCTGGGGGCGGTCTACACCGTCCACGTCACCGGGGCGCTCACCTATACCCGCGAGGACATTTCCAGCCTGATCGACGGCCTCACCGCCGGGATCGACAGCTGGCCGGACATGGACGGCCTTCTCGAGCAGGGCACCGGACGGGCGTGGCTGGAAGTCCGCACCACCCAGGACGACCCGGCGGGCTCCCCGGCCTGGTCCGGCTGGGGAGCGGTCTCGGCCGGGGACCTGCGGCTGCGGGGCATCCAGGCCCGGATCGTGCTGGAGTCGGACAGCCCCGACCACCAGATCTACGTGACCGCCGCCTCGATCACACTGACGAGTTTTGCTTTATAGCGGCGCCGGGCCGGGCCCGAGGCCCATGGGGCCGAAGGATATGCGGCCGGCGGCGCCGGAACCCCCCTCCCCGGGCCGTGGTTGCCAAAAATGCCATTGTCAGGTATGGTAACAGGCTGAACGGAGGCCCCGGCGCGTGTCCCTTTTTGCCATTGCCAACATGTCGGGAGCGGCCTACCGGGCGGCGGTCAACGCGGCGCTCCAGTCGCTGGCCGGGGTGAACGCCGGGCTGTCCGAACCCTCCGACCTCTACGCCTACATGCTCTGGCTGGAGACCCCCGCCTCGGGCCGCAAGCTGCTCTGGATGCGGAACTCCGCCAACTCGGCCTGGATCGGGCTGGGCGAATACAACGCCGGGGTGCTCGGGCCGGACTTCTTCACGGTGGCGCAGGACACCCCGGACATGACCGTCTATGTCCAGGCGGGCAAGATCCCCACCGCGAGCCGGACGGTTGTCAGCCACGCCGCCCAGTCGAGCGCCACGCTGTCGGCGCCGGGCTCCAACTCGTGGAAGGTGCTGATCTGCATCGACCGGGAAACCGGCGACGTGTCGGCCGTGTACGGCACGGCGGCGGCCTCCCCGGCCGACCCGGAGATCCCGGACGGCCAGATCCCGGTCGCCCGGGTGACGATCGCGACCGGCACCACCGCCATCACCGACGCGATGATCGCCGACCTGCGCGGCGTCGTCATGTTCCACGCGGCCGTGCAGGACCCGCGCCAGACGGTCGAGATTTTCGACGATTTCGTCGGCGCGCGGATCGATACGGCCAACAACATGCTCGCGAGCGTGCTGGGCTGGTACGCCAACCCCGGCGGCACCGCAGCCGCCATCGACAATACCGAACCGTCTTTCTCGGTCGGCGCCAACCCCGGCGTGCTGACGCTGGACACCGGAACGGATACGAGCGGCGTCTGCTACCTCGCCGCCGACGCCTCCACGGTGGGCAGCCCAGGCGCCTCGGTCGAGCTGGGTGCCGGCCGGGTCGAGGTGGAAACCCTGGTGCGCCTCGAAGACCTTCCCAGCTCCGGGCAGGATTACGAACTCCGGTTCGGTCTGGTGGATGACCTGACGGCGATCTCGACCTGCGACGAGACGGTCCAGATGCTGATCCGGGACCATAACGACACCGACTGGAAGGTGCTGACCCGCAGCGCCGCCACCGGCAGCGTCACGACACCGTCAGTCGCCACCGTCTCGACGGCTGCCGACACCTGGACCCGCCTCCGGATGGTCATCAACGCCGCCGGCACCCAGGTGGATTTCTATGTCGGCGACACGCTGATGCATTCGGCCACGACGAACATCCCCGTGGGCGCCGGGAAATCGATGCGGCCGTTCCTGAAGCTGACCAAGAGTGCGGGCACCACCGCCCGCAAGGTGTACTGCGACTACTTCCGGATCCGGTACGCGCTGACGGCGAGGCGGTGAACGATGGGAACGGTCAGGCACTACATCATCGTCGCCGGAAACGGGAAGCTGATCGGCAAGGCCGAGGCTGACCCGGCGTCGTTCCCGGGCGGCACGCCGCCGCCGTCGCATATCGAGCTGGAGGACGGCCCCTGCGACCTCAATCCGGCCGACCCCCGGGGCGGCTGGTTCTGGGATGCCGCCAAAAGGCAGCTGGTCCGGGACCCCGCCCGGCAGAAACAGGACGCCGGCGGATTCACCGTGACCGCCGAACAGGCGCTGGCGGAAGTGATCGACTCGCTCACCGAAAGCGGCAAACCGCTTCCGCTGGCCGGGATCTGGCGGAAGGAATTCGCCCGGACCATCGACGCCTTGCAACCCCCGACTCCCAAGGAGCCCAAGCCATGAAACCGATCTTCAAACGCTACCTGATCTCATCGGCCCTCTCTGCCGCGGTGGGCGCCGCGCTTCTGCTGGGAGCCGGCCTGGCGATCCAGCCGGCACGGGCCTCGGACACCACGACGACCCCCGGGGCCACCAACGGCCGGGGGTATGTGTTCCAGGCGACCGTCGCCGACAGTTCGACCCGCTACATCTTCGAAGTGCCCGGGAAGCTGATCGGCAAGGCCCGCTGCGCCTACTACGGCACCTGGAACGCCCGGAATATCCCGTTCAAGGAGTCCATGGACGGCACCAACTACGGCGCGCTGCTTGACAGCGACGGCGCAGCGATCGCGCCCACGGCCGACGGCGAGCAGCAGGTGCTCGACGAGGTGTACGGCCCGGTGAAACAGATCACGGCAGGGCCCGCGTCGGGCTCCGGCACCAGCGTGCTGGTCACCTGCACCGTCGAGGCCACTTAAGGCGCAGCCGCCTGACCAGCCGGAGCCGCCGGACCCGATTCTGACCCGATTCTGAAAGGAAACGACCCATGAAACGCCTCCACCTGAACCTGATCGCCTTCGCCGCCCTGGCGCTTTTCGCATCCTCCGTCCGCCCCGCCTCGGCCGGGCAGGGCGTCTCCGGCGCCGTGGTCAACATCACCGGCAACTTCACGACCCAGGGACTGTGGGACTCGGGCACGACCTACGACGCCTTCGACCTCGTGACCGACGGGTCGGGGAACTCCTGGGTGAGCCGGGTCGACAACAACACGAACCACGCGCTGCCCACGCTGCCCACGACCTATAACAGCTACTGGCAGCTGCTCGCCCAGAAAGGCGCGACCGGGGCCACGGGCAGCACCGGGGCGGCCGGAGCGGACGGGGCAGACGGTGATGACGGCGCCGCCGGGCAGGGCGTCCCCGCCGGCGGAACGGCCGGGCAGGTGCTGAAAAAGATCGACGGCACGGACTACAACACCGAATGGGATGACGAGTCGGGCGGGGGCGGCGTCTCCACCGGCGACCTGTTCCAGGGCTACGTCCCGGCGCTGGGCGTCAAGTGCAACAGCTCCAGCCCGTCGAACGTCGCCTCGGCGCAGGTAACTGTTTCGGTCTCGGGCGCCACGGCGACGATCACCTCCGACACCGACGTGCGGCCCTACATTCACAAATACGCGGTGATCGGGACCTCCGGCCAGTCGGGCAAGGCGGCGATGGTCCAGACGATCTCGGGCGACGGGCTGACCGTCACGGCGACCAACGCGGGCGCCGACAACGTGCTGGCGACCGATGCGGTGGCCGCGCAGCTGATCCTTTACGGCCAGCCGTATTCGCAGGGCGGGGACGCCACCTGGGGTCCCGCCAGCTACACGGTCCAGGACCCGGTGACCTCCGGCGTGATCAACGTCGTGATCCGGGGCGGCCTGTGGACCGGACCCATGTGGACAGCCGGCGAATGGTACACGGGCGGCGGCGCCACCGGTATCGCGGTCATGGCGGATACCAACGGCCCGGCGAAGATCTACGGCATCTCGGGCCACCTGCTCGTCACCGACGCCTGGTATAAAACCACGCTGGCGGACAACACCACCGACCAGCTGATCTTCACCGTCGACGCCTCCGTTTACGAGCAGGCGGACATCGAGTTCATAGCGTCGGAAGCCTCGACCACGAACACCAACAGCGTCAACAACCGTTACCTGTTCTACGACACGACCCACCTGGTCGGCGTCGGGCTGGCCGGCGCGCTGGCGCAGGGCGACCCGGGTGTCACCTACGGCGGCGGGAGCGGCATGAACGGCACCAGCTTCGAGCTGAAACTCACCAGCACCGCCACCGGCAACTCCCGCACGATCTGGTACCGTGTGAGCAACCTGGTGAAGAGGTAAGCAGCCTTGAAACGGGCCTTGAGCCGCCTGCTCCCGCTTCTTTTTCTGGCCCTTTGCGGCTGCGCCCCGGCTGGCCCGGGTTACGCCGCGCCCGGTGACTGCTGGCACGGAGTGATCGGCGAGGCGCGCCGGATGCGCGTGGAAAGCCGGATGATTTACGGCCAGTGGGAAACCCTGAAAGACCTGCACTACCTGGGATCGTCGCCCGGGCGCTGTGACGCCGGCCGGACCATTATTGCCGGCGCCGTCCCCGAACCGCGCCGGGTGAGCGCGCTGACGGCCATGCCGGGCGGGAGTCTCTGACGTGAAGCGCACCACCGAACCCCTCGCGCAGGCGATCAAGGCGGCCCTCGATTCAAAGATGGGGCCCTACCTGATCATGATCGGCCTGATGACGTCGGGCGCGTGGGGCGGTCAGGCCGCGCGGGACATGCTGATCGGCACCCCCGCCAAGGCGGACCAGGTGACTGGAGTGGAGGTCCGGCTGCAGCGCCTGGAACTCCAGTCGTATCTGACCTGTGACTCCCTGAACGACATCCGGCTGTTTGTCGGCATGGAAAAACGGACCTGCCAGATTCCGCCGCCGTTCCAGCCAGCCGGGGGCCACCCGTGAACCGGCTGCGCCGGATCCCGTGGGCCGTCTGCTGGGCGCTTTACGGGGTGTTCGGCGCGGTGGTGACGGTGGCCGCGCTGATCGCCGGGGTGTTCGCCACCCACGCCCAGGATCTGGGTGAAAAAATAAGGGATGAAGAGTTGAAAGCCGCCGAAGCAAAGGGCTCCTACGTCCGGGGGAAATGGAATTGATGAACTCCGGGCGGCCTAATTACGACCTCGCCATGCACCTCTCCCCGAACTTCACCGTCGGGCAGATGACGTTCACCCAGCACCGCGATCTCGACAACTTCCCCCGCAACCCTGACGGGACCCCCGACACGGTGATCCTCGCCAACCTGCAGGCGCTCTGCGTAAAAGTCCTGGAGCCCATTAAATCAATCATGCCGCAGGTCGTTGTGACCTCGGGCTACCGGTCGCCGGAGCTGAACCGCGCGATCGGCGGGGCGGAAAAGTCCCAGCACCTGAAGGGGCAGGCGGCGGATTTGTGGTTCCCCGCGCCGCTGACGCAACTTGAGGCGGCCCGCATTATCGAAGGCATGGCGCTGACCGAAGCGGGCCAGCTGCTCCCGGATCCGCTGCCGTTCGACCAGCTGATCCACGAGACGGGCCGCTGGGTGCATGTGAGCTGGGCGCCCTGGCCCCGGTGGGAGCGGCTGACGATGTACCGGCTTGCCGGGATTGGCGGCGCCAAGGCCAGAACGATTTACGAATTAGGGCTGAAGGAGATACCTGCATGAAATCGTTTCTTGAACTCTGCGACGGATACAAAACCTACTTTTTCGGCCTGCTGGTCATGGCGGGCGGCGTCGGCCTGTCGTTCGTCCCGGCGCTGGGCCCGGCGGTCGGGGTGACCGTGATCGGCATCGGCGGCTCGATCATCGGCGGCGCCCACAAGGCGCAGAAGCTGACCGATGCGATGAACTCGGTGGGCGATACCCAGAAGCAGGCGGTGATCGACGCCGTGCTCCAGGCCGCGAAGGCCGAAGTGGCGAAGAGTTCAGCGCTGACCCCGGCGACGAAAGCCGCGCTGGAGTCCGCCGGCGAGGCGGTGGCGAAAAAGGTGATGAGCTGCATGGCGGTGCTGCTACTGGGAACGCTGGCTATCGTCGGCTCGGGCTGCGCCGCGGCGACGCAGTATCAGGAGACCCACGACGACGAGTGCCTGGTCGCCTGCGCCGTGCGCGGCGGGATCGAGTGCAAGAACCAATATGATGAATCGCAGGACGGCCAGCTGCTGGCCCAGTGCATCACGCTGAAGGGCGTGGACTGCTCCATGAGCTGCCGCAAGCCCGCGGGGCCTGCCGCCACGAACCCCTAGCTACTTGCACGAGCCGCGGAAGCGGCAGGGCTCGACGGGATCGGCCTCGCTCCAGAGGCCGGTTTTGTTTGTACGGGCGGCGGTTTCAAGGGCGGCCAGCGCGTCGCACCGCGCCGCCTCGTCCGCCCCTTCCGCGCTGGTCCGGCAGAACCATTTGTAACGCCACGCCAGCCCGGCTCCGACGAGCCTGGCGCCTAAATCGGACTTGTCGGGCAGGACCACGCTCCCGATCTGGCGGTCGTATTTGTCGGTCTTGCTGATCGTCACATTCACTCGCCGGTCCAGGATGAGGTCTTTCACGAACCCCCGGGCCGCCTCCCCGAACGGCTGGCCGGGACGGTAACTGTCCGAGTCCGGCTCGCCGTGGGGGGTCTCGGGCGCGTCGACGGAATCGAGCCGGATCTTGCGCCGGACAATCAGGTCGGTCACCGGGTCGTGGCAGTCGGCCTCGAACGTGTCGCCGTCATAGACGTAGCGGACGTGGCACTGGACGGTGACGGGGGCCTTTGATTTCAGCGCCGGGGGCTTGGCGTCTGCAGCCACCGGGCCGCGTATCCTCGCCTCGGGCCCGGCACCGGTGGCCGGACTGGTGGCAGGACTAGCGAGCAGCAGGAGCAGCGGGAAGATCAAAAAAGCCTCCTGATAATGACCTCAGGAGTATCCAGTTTTCTGTGATCGATATTGAATCCCGCGCCGAGGCCAACCGCGCACCGCCGCAGTGCTTCATGAATGTCGGCAATGTCGGGCAGAAGTGGCGGCATCCAAGGCTCGCCGATGAAGGCAGGATAAAAAATCCGGGCGGAAATTATCTGGTCGGACATTGGCGGCATGGCTCTGCAGGTCGCCAATATGAATTCCCGAAAGCCTTCGTTCGGTTTCTTCATTTCACCTCCGAGAATCGGGCCCGTAATCAGGCCGGGGCGGCGGGTTCTCGTAAGGCCTGACCGGTCCCCGGTTCGCGCGCGGAACCCGCGCCGGCGGCGCGCAGCCGGGGGTGCGCTGGCACTTGAGGTCGTCCCAGCCGTCCTTCTCGGCCTGCACGAAATCCGCGCCCGCCTTCTGGAACGCGGCGCAGCCAGCCAGCGGGACGCTGGCGCTTGTCAACAGGACCAGCATCAGACCGCGCACGAAACACCTCCCGCCACCTGCTCGATCACGGGGCCCATTTCAGAGGCGACCCCGCGTTTTGCCAGATAGTCGACGAACGCTTCGGCGGCGTCACGGGCGGAGAACTCCTGCACACCGCCCAGAAACCAGACCGCGTAGATAATTTTTTTCACTTCGACAGCTCCTTCTCGATCAGCCGGATATATTTTTCCCGGAACGACTTTGACGGCATCCGCAGGCCGGTCTCCCAGCGGCTCACCGACTGCTGGTCGGTCCCCAGCCTTTCGGCCAGCTCGTCCTGCGACAGCCGGAGCCAGTCGCGGGCGTCCCGCAGGACGTCGGGATCGAGCGGCCGGAGCCGGGCGAGCAGTTCACGGGCCTTGACGGAACGGCCGAAGCGGGCGGAGGTTTCCACCCGTTTCCGTTTACCATGCGCTTTTTTTGTTTTCGCCCGTTCCATTTGTGTTCACTTTACAACCAGAACGGTTGTAAAGCAAGAAGAATAATAGTTGCGGTTTCCGGCGGCCGTTATAGGATACCGGTTCGTTGATCTATCGGGGTTAGGGGAGCGGTGTGGACCGGAGGGGCCCGGACCTGCCGGACGCCGTTTCAGATGGCGTTCCGTGCGATGCTGAACCGGAGGGGCTGACCGCCCGGGAAAAAGCCCTCGTCGCCGAAACATTATCGCAAATTCTGGCCCAAATTCAGCCCCCCGAAAAGCGCAATCCTTGCGGCCCGGCGTGTTCGGAATCCGAACATCGGGCGATTTACGGCACCCCCATTAAAGAACTGCAACCAATTCCAAAAGTCCGTAATCTTTGCCTTTATCGGACATTCGGACCAACCGGAGCGAACGGGAGCGAAATTGCACCGTTCTACTCCATGGAAGCCAAACAATATCCGCCGCTGCCCTGGGAGATCGCCCGCCGCCTCTACGGCGAGTCGCTGCGCCTGTCGGGCAAAAGCAAACGGACGGCGCACAGCGCCGGGCTGGCGCTCGACCGGTTCGGCGGCTTCGTGCGGCACGAGTGCCGCCCGGCGCTGGGTGATGTCAACCTGCTGACCGTGGGCGACCTCAGGCTCTATATCGCGCAGCGGTACGACCGGGGGCTGTCGGTGAACACCCGGCGCCAGGAGATCTCGCTGCTCCGGAGTTTCTTCCGGTGGCTCCGGCTGGAGGGCCTGATCCGGGAAGACCCGATGGGGCGGATCGAATCGCCCAAGGCGGGCAAGCCGCTCCCCCGGGCGCTGGACCCGGAAAGCTCGGCGCGGCTGCTCGCCGCCCCGGATGCGGCGACCCCTGCCGGCCGGCGCGACCGCGCTATCCTGGAGCTGTTTTTCGCCTGCGGCCCCCGGGTGTCGGAACTGGCGGGGCTGGACGAGGGCGACCTCGACCCGCGCAACGGGACGCTGCATATCCGGCACGGCAAGGGCGACAAGGACCGGCTGATTCCGGTGGGGGCGTATTTTCTCGCCGCCTGGAAAGCCTACGAACTGGACCGGCTGCAGTTCCGCCGGCAGCCGGACCCCACGGCGCCGCTGTTTTACTCCGAACGCGGGACCCGGTTCTCGGTGGGATCGATCGGGAAGATGGTCGTGGAGATGTCACGCCGGGCGGGCCTGCGCTTCAGGGTGACGCCGCACATGCTCCGGCACACGATGGCCACCGATCTGCTGGAGCAGGGGCTCGACCTGATGGTCATCAAGACGATCCTCGGGCACGAGTCCATTGCCAGCACCCAGATTTACACGCAGGTGTCGCGCCACCGGATCCGCGAATCGGTGCGGTATATCGACGGCGCCCGGACCCGGTTGCTCGCGTCGAACAGCCAGGCGACCGGGGACGCGGAAGAGGCGGTGACGGTGGAACTGCTCGATCGCAAGCCCCGGCTGGAGGAGGACGCGGCGGAGTTCCGAAAGGCTGCGGGGCGGTTTCTCCACCGGATTCACCGCGAACCGATACTGCCCGGCGCGCCCCCGAAAAAAAATCTGGACCGCGCCCGGCGCGGAGTTGCGGGCTATTCCAAAAAAAACATTTGACAGGGGAGACAGTTTTTTGGCAAGGTCGGGGGGTCCGAACCCGCCCGTCAGGGGAACAAAACCCGCTCCAGCCTGTATAAACAGCGTCCGGAAGTGGGTTTTAAAAGCACCCCGAATTACAACCAATTTATATTATGTCAAATAATATGAAATAGCGCCAAACCCAGCAACGACGAGGGATTCCACGAATCCGGGGCATGAAAAAGGGCGCATCAGAAATGCACCCTTCTTCAAGCTCGTCCCCGGTCGGGGCCTGGCCCTTTACCGGTTCATGGACTGGACGAACTGGTCGTTGTCCTTCGTTCCGTCGAGTTTCTCGACCAGGAACTCCATGGCGTCCACCGGGTTAAGCGGGGAAAGAACCTTGCGGAGCATCCAGATCTTCTGGATCAGGTCCTTGCGCAGGATCAGTTCTTCCTTGCGGGTGCCCGACTTGAGCAGATCGATGGCCGGGAATATGCGCTTGTCGGCGAGCTTGCGGTCCAGCACCACTTCCATGTTGCCGGTGCCCTTGAACTCTTCGAAGATCACTTCGTCCATTCTGGAGCCGGTGTCGATCAGCGCCGTGGCGATGATCGTCAGCGAGCCGCCCTCTTCTATGTTGCGGGCCGCACCGAAGAAGCGCTTGGGCTTGTGGAGGGCGTTCGAGTCGACGCCGCCGGAGAGGATCTTCCCGGACGGCGGGACCACGGTGTTGTAGGCGCGGGCAAGGCGGGTGATCGAGTCCAGAAGGATGATGACATCCTTGCCGTGCTCGACGAGCCGCTTGGCCTTTTCGATGACCATCTCGGCCACCTGGACGTGGCGCTGGGCCGGTTCGTCGAAGGTCGAGCTGACCACTTCGCCGGCGACCGAGCGCTGCATGTCGGTGACTTCCTCGGGCCGCTCATCGATAAGCAGCACAATAAGCACGCATTCGGGGTGATTCTTGGTAATCGCGTTGGCGATCGCCTGGAGCAGCATCGTCTTGCCGGTGCGCGGCGGAGCGACGATAAGGCCGCGCTGGCCCTTGCCGACCGGGACCAGCAGGTCCAGCAGACGCCCCGACATGTCGTCGGAACGGGTCTCCATCTTGAGCTGCTGGGTCGCATAGAGCGGCGTCAGGTTATCAAAGAGGACCTTGTCGAACGCCTTGTCGGGCGGATCGAAGTTCACTGTCTCGATCTTGAGGAGCGCGAAATAGCGCTCGTTATCCTTGGGCGGGCGGATCTGGCCGGTGATCGTGTCGCCGGTCCGCAGGTTGAACTTGCGGATCTGGGACGGGGAGACGTAGTTGTCGTCGGGACCCGGCAGGTAGTTGTAGTCGGGCGACCGGAGGAACCCGAAGCCGTCGGGCAGGCATTCCAGAACACCTTCCGAGTAGATGACGCCTTCGCTTTCCACCTGCTTCTGGAGGATCGCGAAAATCAGTTCCTGCTTGCGCAGGCCGGCGTAGCCTTCGACGCCCAGATTGCGGGCAATTTCGTTCAGTTCGAGCGGTTTCTTGGCCTTCAGCTCCCGCAGGTCGAGAACGTTCTTGCGTTCTTCCGGGGAGGCGATTTCGGGATCGTCGGGAGCGGGCGGCTGGATGGGAGCTCCGTGGCGGCGGCTCTGCTGCAGGATCGAATCCGAAGCGGTGTTACCCCGGTTGTCCTCTCCGCCTCCGCGGCGCGGACCTCCGCGGCTATGGCCTCCTCGTGATCCACCCCTGGGCGCGCGTCTTTCGTCATTCATCGCTGTACTTCCGTCCCCGTAATCGGACTTGTCGTTTCATCGGCTGGCCGGTTCCGCCCTGCAGAACCCTTTTGTCCTGCACACGGAATCCGAACGTTTCTTGGCGTTTATTTGATCTGTATTGGATTTTGTCTGGATTGTGAGCCCGGAGGAGCGTCGTTATGAGATCATTCCGGACCGAAATTCTGGAAGGTAGTCGAAGTGCGTGTCCCTTGATGGACACTTGTGGCGGCCGGACGGGTAAGCCCGCTTACCCTACTCCTCGTTAATCCTGGGTCTTAATGACCGTCCGAGACCGCTTTGAACTGGATTGGTTCTGTTCCCGCCAGAACCCGCAACTTCATTACTTGTCGTTAATGATGATCAGGCGGGAGACCGGGGTCAAATCCGGTTTTGCTCCCGGTTAGTCCCTCAGTGGCCCCTTTAATACTAATCATGCCGCTCCATGTCAAGAGCGGGGTCAGGAGCGGGAACGGCTCGCCTTCATCCCGATAAAATTGAACATCCGGCCGGCCTGCTCGCCGTCCCGCCGGTAACTCCAGTACATATCCTTCTCGATAAAGGTGCAGTGGTTGGAGACCCAGAAGTTGCGCTCTTCGATTCCCATGAGCGCCAGCATGTGGGCGTTGATCATGCGGAAATCGATAAGCCACTTCGCCTGGCGCTGTGGACGCGCGTAGCGGCTCCAGTATTCGAAGGTCTGGCGGAACTGGTTGAGCAGCGGCTCGTCCACTTCAAAGGACTGGCCGGAAATGGCCGGCCCCAGCGACACCAGAAGATTGCCCGGCTCGCACCGGAAATCCTTGATGAGAATCTCCACCGTGCGGCGGGCGATCTGGTTCAGCGTGCCGCGCCATCCGGCGTGTATCGCCGCGATGACCTTGCGCTGCGGGTCGTGAATGAGGATCGGCAGACAGTCGGCCGACATCACACCGATCAGCAGGCCCGGCACGTTGGTGATGATGGCGTCGGCTTCCGAGTGGCGGATCTCTTCCGGATCCGCCGGATGCTGTTCGAGAACGATGATACGGTTGCCGTGGACCTGTTTCGGGAACAGGACGTTCTTGAGCTGGAAGCCGGCCTCTTTGGTGAGTTCGGCGACCGACGACTTCGGGTCGAGCGTATTCTGGGCGGTGAACGGCGCGGCAAAGTTGGCGACAGAACGGCTCTTGGTGCCGGCCTGTTTCTTCGTGCCGAATCCGTGAACGAGCCCTTCGGCGCGCTCCAGTATGGGAGAGGTCGCAACCTTGTACGAACCTATCCGTGTCAGTTCAGATTCCGGCACTGTTCAACACCTCCGTCATGTCCGCCGGCATGGGAGCCTCGAACCTGAGCTTCCGTTTCGTCACCGGATGGACAAACCCTAGCACACCGGCGTGAAGAGCCTGGCCAGGAAGCGCTGAAATAGCCTTCTGAAGGCCTTCTGGCAGTCCCAAAGGCGGTTTCCGGCGTCCATATACGGGATCCCCGACCAGCGGGTGTCCCATTTCGGCCGAATGCACGCGAATCTGGTGCGTACGGCCGGTTTCCAGCTTGAACCTGAGGTGACTGAGCGGTCCGTTGACGCTTGTGCGTTTCCAGTGCGTGACCGCCCGCTTGCCGCCTGTCTTGACCGACGCGAACCGGGTTCGCACGGTGGCGTGGCGGCCGATCCGGGTTTCAATCGTACCGGACGCGGCCTTCACCTGCCCCCAGACGAGTCCGTCGTAAATCCGCACGATGTCGTGGCTGGAGAAGAGCTTGGCAAGCGACTGATGCACGGGCTCCGTCTTGGCAAGCACGACGAGACCGGAGGTGTCCTTGTCGATCCGGTGAACGATTCCCGGGCGCAGCGGCGCGCCCAGCGGAGACAGCTTCGTGTGCGCGAGCACGTGCTCCACGAGCGTGGGGTTCCGGGTTCCCGCCCCTGGGTGCATGACGACACCTCTGGGTTTGTTGATCACGATCAAATGCCTGTCCTCAAAAACCACTTCCAGCGGTCCGGCGACCGGCGCCACCGTTTCCGGGGCTGTCTCGGCCTGCGGTTCCGCGCTGACGTTTTCTCCCGGTTTCAGGAGCCGGGACACCTTGCGGACCGTTTCCTCGCCGACCCGGACGTATCCCGCCTCGATCAGCTTCTGCACGCGTTCGCGGGAACTTGCGGCCCCGGCCCCGTGTAGAAACCTGTCCAGCCTGGTGAGTTTTCCGTCGTCCGGGACGATCCACGTCTTCACAAATCAGCTCCCGGTCCCGCGAACCGGCAGATCTGCCAGGCAGCAACCTGTGCCTGTCACCAGATTTTCGACTTGTACTTTGCGCTGTGCTTGAGCAGCACGTCGACAATCGCGAGGTCGAACTGAAACGGCTGCTGGGACGGATCGACGCGCTCGTTGAAAAGCGCCCGTCCTTCTTCGAGTTCGTCCTTGATTGCGTCAAACAGATTATCACGCTCAATCCCGGCCTTGATCTTTTCGCCGTTATAGAGCTCGACATCCGAGACAATTGCCCGTGCGAGCCGTCTCGCTGCTTGAGGATCGGTGATAAGCGCCACTTTCAGAACCTGACTTTCCGTGGGAACGGAAGATGCCTAACTGACTGATAGTATTGCGGAACTCTAGAGCGGCCGTCAACTCTGAAGCGGAATAACTGCCCGTTTACCGCACAGTTAATGATGAGCTTAAATTACTTGTTATTGAGTTCGCGGAAGATCCGGACGTGTTCCATGTAGCCGTCGACGACGGTGACCAGGTTCAGGCCCAGCACCTTGCAGTAGCTCTTGAGAAAACCCTTCAAATAGACCGGCGCTGGCAGATGGGCGAAGTCGTCCAGTTCAATGTTCTCAAGATGCTGCGGAGAAACCCGGGTGATCGCGGCGATTTCCCGAAGCGTATAGCCTACGGCTTCCCGGTAACGGCGCAGGTTCTTGCCGGTATAGTCACTCTGGTCCTGGAAAAAGCCCGCCGGGTCAGGCCGGGGGCGATCCGGCGGTATCACCGCAACGGTGACAGGCGGAGCCTTGGCCGGAAAGACCGGTCGGGCGACCGCCGATCCCAGCTGGGTGACCGGAGGCCGCTTCGGCAACACTGGTGTGCTGGCAACGGGCTGCTGCGGTCTCGGGGCTGCCACCACAGGCGCCGGTTCCGGAACCGGCGGGGCCGCGACTGCGGGTGCCGATACAGCCGGGGCCGGCATGGCAGGCGGCGGCATGGAGGGCACCATCGGCGCGGCATTGAGAACGGGCTGGGCCTGAAGGGCCGCTACCGGCTGCGGTGCGATTTCGGGTGGACGGAAACCGATCGGCTGGCGGACTCGCAGCGGATCGGCCGCTTCCATCATGACCGGAGCCTGGGTCTGGACGGGCAACTGCTGCTGCATCGGGACTGGCGGAGGTGGCAGTTCGTGCCGGGTTCCGCCTATTCCCAGGATTTCACGGTCGTACTGGGTGCGGCGGTCGGTGTCGAGCAGGTGGTATTCAGCCATGTCGAGATCGGCGAGAATCTTGGAGCGGTCTTCAGCCGAAAAGAGGCTGTAAGACGCGTCGGAATCCGGGCCGTAGATGGCGCGAAGCCGATGAAGCGCATCGACGATCTCGCTCCTGCCCGCCTGAGGCGTCAGTTCGAGTACGTCGTACAAATTCGGATGCTGCTCGATTTCCACCCGGAGCCACCCTCAACCACGCTGCGGATTTTCCGCGATCCGTGCCACCAGCTGCGAAGCGACTCCCTCGATATCGGCCAGCGCCGGAGCGTCAGGCCGGAAGCCATACAAGGGGGTCCGCTTACGAAGACTTTGCCAAACGAAGTCATCATAACGGATTTGACCCAGGTTGTGAACTGTTAAACCGAAATACCGCTTGCTGGCACTGGCCATGGCGGCTCCCAGGGCCCGGTCGGATTCGATCCGGATCTGGTTGATGATCAGCTCCAGGTTCAGTCTTTTCAGGCTTTCCGTAAGGGTCGCACCGCCCTGGGGGTCGTATTCCATGAGCGTCGAAAGGAGCTGGACCGGTGTCGGCAGGCGGTTGGCCCCGGTCCGGTAAAGCAGTTCCGAGAGGTACTGCTTGGCCCGCTCGTTGATCGGCGTCTGGGCCAGCTTACGGTAAAAGACGGCCTTGAGGAACCGGTAGGCGTTTTCAATGGCCGTGGGCTCGGGCGTGGTCAGCGTGATGCCGGTATTCCCGTGAAGGAAGAAGTCGACCCGGTCGCCGGTCGTTCCGGCCCCGATATCCAGTATCAGGACGTCGCCGGCGATCTCCGCCAGCTGGTCGATCGCGCGGCGCCGCTGGCCGGGCTTGATGATCGGAACGTGCAGCGGGTCGTTCGCCCCGCTCACGAATTTCAGGTTCGGTTCCTGCGTCAGGACGACCACCTGCGACGCCGTCCGGCCCCGGTCGCCGTCCAGCAGGTCCAGAAACGATGCCGCCGGAGGTTCGATGCCCAGGCAGGTGTGCAGGTTCGACCCGCCCAGGTCGCAGTCGACCAGTACGGTTTTCAGTCCACGGCGCGCGAGTGCGATGGAAAGATGAACCGAGACAAAACTCTTTCCGATACCGCCCTTGCCTCCGGCAATGGCGATCACATGCGCAGTACGCTCGGGCACGGTTGGTTCTTAATCCTTCAGTCTTCGTCGAGAAGTTCCACGTTCCAGTAGGCCGTGGATACGAGGAACGGCGCCCAGTGGCGGTGTATTCCCACCGAAACCGGGACGTTTGCGATCGGCGACCACGCGGGCTTGAACGGTATCCGGATCAGCCGCATCGAGGCTTCTTCCGGCGTACGTCCGCCCTTTACACGGTTGCACTGGATACAGGAGCAGACGACGTTTTCCCAGGTCGTGCGCCCGCCCTGCGAGCGCGGCACGACGTGATCGAGATTCAGGTCCTGCCGCGGCAGGGTCTTCGCGCAGTACTGGCAGCGGTTGCGGTCGCGGGCGAAGATCGAGGCCCGGTTGAACTTCACGTGACGCTGGGGAACCCAGTCGCAGCGGCGGACCAGGATGACGCGCGGAATCCGCATGCCGGCGCCGTCCACCAGACCGAGCCGTTCCTCTTCTACATGCACGGAGAGCGATGACCAGGTGTCGAAGTCGAAGGTTTCGAATTCCGGAGTAACGGCTTTCGCAAGTCCCTGATAGAACATGACGATCGCGCGCTTGAGCGAAATGACGTTGATCGGCTGGTAAAGCCGGTTCAGTACGAGCACTCGTGATTCTAGCACTGACATACGGTTTTCGTCCGGACGGCCCGTTTTCCCTTACCGCTCCGGAGCGCCAATCGTTGGCCGAAAATGCGCCGGTTTTCAAGGAGTTGAGGCGGCAGCGGCTGGCTCCCCGGCGCTTTCCCCGGCGGGTTCGTTCCCGGCCCGGAGGATCTTTTCTCGGATGTTCTGGGCGCCGGTCCGGGCATTGTCCCGGACCAACTGGGAGACCCGGTTCGCATCGCCGGCTTCGAACGCCCGGATGATCTGTTCGTGCTGTTCGAGGGAGTCGCTTACTTCGCCCTTCACCGACAGCAGATAGCGGAACCGGGCGAACTGCGACATAAGCTGATGGATCAGGTCCTTGAGCTTGTCGTTTCCGCACTGGTCCACGAAGGTCGTGTGGAACTCGTTGTGCGCCTTGAAGACCGTCCGTGCGTCGCCCCGGTTGGCGGCCGAACGCATCTGTTCGTTCAGCTCCCGCAGCCGGGCGATTTCGCGGGCGCTCATCCGGGGCTGGGCCAGACGGGCCGCCTCGCCTTCCAGCAGCGCCTTTAGGTCGTAGAACTCCTCGATGTCTTTTTCGCTGAACGAGCTGACGACGGCGCCCTTGCGCGGGACGACGGTCAGAAATCCTTCACTCTCCAGCTGACGAAAGGCTTCGCGGATGGGCGTGCGGCTGATACCCAGGGACCGGGCCACTTCGCTTTCGGCCACCCTTTCGCCGGGTTTCAGGTTTCCCTTAATGATGGCATCCCGGATGGTCTCGACAATTCGCTCCCGGAGGGTAAGATGGTTGTCGAATTTTAAGAGTTGTTTCGCCAATTTACGCTGCCTCCGAAGCCTCTATGCACATTGTATACAAGCAAGGGGCGCGCGGCAACGGAATCCGGGGAGGAAGTCGGCCAAAATAGGACAGATGTCATTTCTTTCCGGCCGATTTGAAGAAAACGTGGAGATGGGAATACTGGATTGCTGTGTATAACGCGTTACTGATAATCGCCCTTCACTTCATCCTGATCTCTACGGTGGCACACATCTGGCTGCTGTGGGCCAAGGGCGAAACGTGGGAGAAGGTCGCCCGGTGGTCGACCGTGGGCGGCTGCGCGACGCTCACAATCGGGCTCGTCGCACTTCACCTGACCCGCGAGGCGCGGCTCTTCTCCAGCAGTTCCGATCTTTTTGTCTTTCTCGCCCTCTGCACGGTCGGCCTGTACCTGATTTTCTACAACCGGTTTCAGTCGCGAACGCTGGGCGCCATGGCGATGCCGCTTGCGGCGGTTCACCTGACGCTCGGCCTGCTCTCGACGGGCTCGCAGGTTGTGGTCGAGGAACGCAGCACGGCGTTCGCCGTCTGGACGACGGTCCATGTGGCCTCGGCCGCACTGGGGGCCGGCCTGTTCAGTATCGCGGCCATAGCCTCGGGACTTTACGCGCTCGAAGACCTGCGCCTGAAGCGCCGTCTGCCGGTGGACCGGCGGCTGCTGCCGCCGCTCGCGACGCTCGACCGGATCAACCGGATGGGCCTTTCCTGGGGATATGTGCTGTTTTCGCTCGGGCTCGCCATGGGTATTATCAAGATCTTCGCGCTCAAGCATGAGGACGGATTTCACGACCCGCTCGTCGGCGTATTCCTGCTGAGCTGGGTGCTCTACAGCGCGCTTATCCTGGCCCGCTCGGTCGGGTCGATCGGCGCCCGGCGGGCTGCGCTGGGATCGATCGTCTGCTTCGGAATTGCCCTCTCCGGGTTCATGGGTGCGCGGATCATCCGCAGTTCGGTCAATGGCGGAATGTTCTTTCACGGCCCGGGCGCAAACCCAGAGGAGGCCGGCGGAAATACCCGCTGAGAGCGTCTCCCATGGAAATCGTCGTCGTCGGAGTGAACCACCGGACCGCGAACGTCGAGCTTCGTGAACGTCTGGCGTTTACCCCCGAACGGGCACAGGCGGCATCGAAGGAACTGGTCGGACAGTTCGGGATCCAGGAGTTCGTCGTCCTGTCCACCTGCAACCGGACCGAATTCGTCTGTGTATCCAGGGCGTCCGCCGAGGTGATCGAGAACCTCTATCCGGCCATCGCCGTCCGCTGCGGCGTGGAAGAGAAACTGCTTCGCGAGCACAGCTACGCATACGTCGCCACCGACGCCGTGAAGCACCTGTTCCGGGTAGCCGGTTCGCTCGATTCGATGGTGGTCGGCGAACCGCAGATCCTGCGCCAGATGAAGGACGCCTACCAGATCGCCGCCGAGGGCAACACGACCGGCGTGATTCTCAACAAGCTGTTTCACAAGGCGTTCAACGTCGGCAAGCGGGTGCGCACCGACACGGCCATTGCCGAAAACGCCGTGTCGATCAGCTATGCGGCCGTGGAACTGGCGCGTGAGATATTTGACGACCTGGGCGGCCGTACCGCGCTGCTCGTCGGCGCCGGAGAAATGGCCGAGCTGACGGCAAAGCATCTCCTGTCCGTCGGCCTGCGCAGCATCACCGTCGTCAACCGGTCGATGGCCAACGCCCTGAAGCTGGCCGAAGAGTTCCGGGGGAAAGCCGCCGGACTGAACGAGCTGAAAGAGAACATGATCACGGCGGACGTGGTGATCGCCTCGGCGGCCGCTCCCGACATCCTGATCAACCGGCAGATGATGGAAGAGGTCGCCCGCGCCCGTAAGTTCCAGCCGATTTTCCTGATCGACATCGCCCTGCCCCGCAACATCGCCGCCGATACACGCAAGGTCGAAGGCTGCTACCTCTATGATATCGACGATCTGGACCGGGTCGTCGCCAAGAACCTTCAGAACCGTCATGTCGAGGCCGAGAAGGCGGAATTGATCATCGAGGAAGAGGTCGAGAAGTTCCCGCTGTATCTGAAGAGCCTCAATGCGGTGCCGACCATCCGCCAGCTGCAGAACAAATACGACGGCATCCGCAAGGCCGAGATCGAACGGGTCATCGGCCGCCGTCAGGACCTGACCCCGGAGCTTTCGGAAAAGATCGACTACCTCACCCAGTCGCTGATGAAAAAATTCCTGCACGAGCCGATCACGCTTCTGAAAAAGGAAGAGTCGGGCCACAACGACGGCGAGTTCGCCGCCCATGTGCGCCAGATCTTCGGGCTTGAGGAAGACGCTCCGGCCGCCGCTCCCCAGGCCGCCTCCGAAGGCGAGAAGCCCAAGGAATGAGCGTCTTCCCGGCCCAATGAATCCGGACGAAAACGTTTCCGAAGGTTCCCCGCGTGCCGGAAGCCTTTATGCGATGGCCGCAGCCGTGCTGTTCGGTTCGAGCACTCCGTTTGCCAAGTCGCTGCTCGCGGCGGGCAGTCCCTGGCTCATGGCCGGGATCCTGTATCTGGGCGCCGGGGCCGGACTGCTCGCCATCATCCTGGGCAGGAGGTTTGGACCGGTCAGAATTTCAGCCGGTGCGGAACTTGCCGGCCGGGACTGGAGCTGGCTTGCCGGTTCCACGCTTGCCGGCGGAATTGTCGCTCCGGTGCTGCTCATGGCCGGGGTTCAGCGGACGCCCGCTTCCGTCGCTTCGCTGTTCCTGAACCTCGAATGTGTCGCCACTGCCTCGATCGCGTGGATGGTTTTCGGCGAGCATTTCGACCGCCGGACCCTGGGTGGAGTTATCCTGATCACGGCTGGCGGGATTGTCCTCTCGTGGGAGGGCCGTCCCGGCGCGGGCATTCCGTGGAGCGTGCTGGCGATCATCGGCGCGTGCCTGTGCTGGGGGATCGACAATAACTGCATGCGCAATATTTCCGGAAGCGATCCGGTCCGCATCTCGTTCATCAAGTGCGCGGTTGCCGGGATCGTGAATACCTGTCTTGCGGTTTTTACGGGCGGTGCGGAGTTGCCGGCGTCACTGACAACCGCCGCTATCGGCACGCTAGGCCTGGTCAGCTACGGCGCAAGCCTGCTCCTGATCCTGATGGCGCTCCGGCATATCGGGACGTCACGGACCGGTGCATATTTCGCGGTGGCGCCTTTCGTGGGAGCGGCGCTGTCAGTCGTTGTGTTCGGGGAATCCGTCAGCCTGAACCTGATTGCCGGAGGCCTGATCATGGCCGCCGGCGTGTGGCTGCACCTGTCGGAGGTCCATGAGCACGAGCATACGCACGAACTCCTGACTCACGAGCACAGCCATATTCACGACATTCATCACCAGCACGAACACCCGCCGGGCACCCCAACCGGCGAACCGCACACGCATATGCATACCCATCTGCCGATGACGCACCGGCACCCGCACTACCCCGACATTCATCACCGGCACGGGCATGGATGAAGGTATATTTTTGCATTTGCGCGGAACGGGCCGGAGTGGTAGAAAGCCCTGCTGTGAATAGTCCCCGTAACCAGATCAGATCGGCCGCCGGATTCGCCGTCATCAGGCGCATCTGCTTGTGGATGAGCCTCGCGGCGGTATTCTGCCTGCTTGGCGTTCCGGTCGTTCACCAGAGCCAGGTGTTCGGTGAAATCGCAGCTTCCGGAGTTAATGCCGGACCGGGATCTTCCGGTGGACTGACTTCGCTCTCCGTCCGGCCCGATGTCTCGCTGCACGACGAACATGACTGTCTGGTCTGTCAGGCGGTCTCACAGGCGAGATCGCTGACGCATGCGGCGCCAGCACCCCTCCCCGTCCCGGACAGCCGGCTCGCCTCGAAAACGCCCAGCAAGGCCCGGTCCGGCCGGTACCGGACAGTTCGTTCGACTAACGCTCCCCGCGCACCTCCGTTCTACTCCTGATCGCTCTTTTCCCAACCAACAGTTGAATTCGTTTCGAATCGGTCTGCGTATGCGTTCCGGTTCGTACCCCTTACGGAGAGAACATGAGAAGGTTTTTATTGATAGCTGTGGCGGCTGCCGGGCTTAACGCCCGGATCGCCATTGCCCAGACCCAGCCAGAACCGGGCAGCCCGGCCGGACAGTCCGCGCAGGCGGTACCGGACAAGTCTCAGGAAGAGTTGACGAAAGAACTGGAGAAGGCGCTGGGCCCCGCCAAACAGGGCGAAGCGCCGAAGCAGGAATCCGTCACCAGCTTCCTCAAGAATCCGCAGATTCAGGCGGGCAACCAGTTCATTAACCTGTCGGCCATCTGGACCCAGTCGTTCAACTATTTCTCGGACACGCCGACCGTCCGGCAACAGGAACACGAGCCATACAAGGACCAGAAGGGGTTCAACACCCAGCTTCAGGAACTGGAACTGGGCATACAGGCCTATGTCGACCCGCATGTGAAGGCCGATATTTTCCTGGCGTTCCATACGGACGGGGTGGAGATCGAGGAAGGGTATTTAACGACTCTCAATATGCCGGCGGACCTTCAGTTGAAGGCGGGTAAATTCAAGGCACCGTTCGGCCGGTTCAATCCCGCCCATTTTCTGGAAGTGACGCCTTTTGTCGACGCGCCACTCGTTTCGCGCCGGTTTTTTGGCGGGGAAGGCATGAGCGGACTTGGCGCCCAGGCGTCGGTGCTGCTGCCGGTGCCGTGGTACGCAGAACTGACTGCAGCACTCGAAACAGCCGATAGCGAGGTCAGTTTCGGGATCCCCTCCGACGACACCCGGTCGCTCAAGGATTTTGCAACCGTCGCCAACCTGAAACAGTACTGGGACTTGTCGGATTCCCTCTACTTCCAGCTTGGCGGTTCATACGCTCAAGGTCCCAACGACAGCGGCGGAAGCGCCAACTGGCGCCGGAACCGGACGAACTTCTGGGGTGGAGACCTGTATCTCAAGTGGCGGGATCTATCCGCCCTTCGCTGGGTTTCATTCCAGTCCGAATACATGGCCCGTTCGGCGGAGCTTCCGGGCGGGAGACTGAACGAAGGCGGAATGTACTCCTGGCTCGATTTCCGGGCGAACCGGAACTGGGAGATCGCGGCACGGTTCGATTACCTGGGAATCCCGACCCATCTGAAAGGGCCTAACCCCCCGGTTATTCTCAACACCGATCTGGCGCAGTTCCATACCGGTGCGGCGCAGTGGCGAACGGGCGCGGCCCTGTCGTACTATTTCTCGGAATTCTTCCGCCTGCGGCTTCAATACAACTACGACAAAGAGGATCTGCACAAGGCTGTCAACGAAGTGTTCGGCCAGTTCCAGTTTGTCATCGGCGCCCACGGCGCCCATCCCTTCTGAGGTTATCCATGAAAAATTACAGATTATTTGTATTCGTTATGATGTTTCTGGCTGGCTGGTCTGGCTCCGCGGCCGCGGCCGATAAGGTCAGAGTGGTTACGTCCCTGCCCGGCCTGGCCGCCCTTGCCCGCGAGGTCAGCGGCGGCCTCGCCGAGGTCGATTCGCTTGCGGCGCCGAATCAGGACCCGCACTTCGTCGACGGACGGCCGAGCTTCATCTCGAAGCTGAACCGTGCGGATCTGCTGGTGCATATCGGCCTGGAGCTGGAGGTCGGCTGGCTGCCTCCAGTGGTGGCGAACTCCCGGAACGGTAAGATTCAGGCCGGACAGCCTGGAAATCTGGACGCGTCCCTGTTCGCGGGGCCGTTGATGGGAGTTCCGAAAGGTCCGGTCGACCGGCGGATGGGCGACGTTCATCCGGGTGGCAATCCGCACTATCTGATGAGCCCCCGCTACGGTCAGCGGGTGGCGCACGCGATCGCCCAGCGGCTGGCGGAGATCGATCCGGCCAACGCCGGCTCCTACCGGGCGAACGACGAGAATTACCAGAAAGTGCTGGACGGCAGGATCGCCGGCTGGGAGAAACAGCTCGCGCCATACCGCGGCAAACCGGTCGTTGCCTATCACGAGAGCACGATTTACCTGACTGACTGGCTGGAGCTGAAAGATGCCGGGTTCTTCGAGGCCGTTCCCGGAATCACCCCGAGTCCCAGTCATCTCACCCGTCTGATCGGGACGATGAAAGCGCAGGGAATCAAGGTTGTGATTGCGGAACCCTGGTACGATCTGAAGACGGTGCAGATCGTGGCGGACAAGGCGGGCGCGGCTGTCGCAGTCCTTCCTGGTGACGTCGGAAGTGCAGATACCAAGACGTATGCCGACATGATCGACCGGACTGTTCAGTCGATCGCGGGAGCATTTGCCGCTTCACCGGGTGCGAACTGAAAAGACGAACAGGTAAACCGTGCAATCAGTAATCGAATCGCAGGTCGCCCGGGTCCCGCCCCTGTCGGATATTATCCGCCTGACAGGTGCGGTGATCGGCCACGACCGGCCGCTCATGGGTCCGCTCGATCTCGATATCAAGGCGGGCGAGACGATTGCCGTGGTGGGTCCGAACGGCGGCGGAAAGACGACGCTCATACAGAGTCTGTGCGGGGCGCTGCCGCTGCTCGCAGGCCAGATCGATTATCCCGCCGGCCGCAGACCCATTACGGGCTACGTCCCGCAGCGCCAGAACCTGAGTCCGCTCTTCCCATTCAGGGTCCTCGACGTGACGGCCCTGCCGCTCATCGCCGTGAAGCCCTGGTTCAGGACACTCGGCAATGATGACCGTGCCAAAGCCCGTGAAGCGCTGGAGAAGGCGGGGCTTGGAGGTAACGAGAAACGGCTGTTCCGGGACCTTTCAGGCGGGCAGCAGCAGCGGGTGCTCCTGGCAAGGGCGCTCGTCCTGAATCCGGAGCTGGTGATACTCGACGAACCTTCCGCAGGACTAGATCCGGACGGCGAACAGCAGATGCTGGACCGGGTGCGCCGGCTGGCAGAGGCCCGCTCGGTAGCGGTCGTGATCGTTTCGCATGATGTGCCGGGGGTATCGTCCATCACCCGGAACGGACTCCTGATCGACTGGAAGCACGGCCTGTTCGAAAAGGCCGACCTCGGCGATCCGGCCGTGGTCGAACGGCTCGGCCGTATTTACCGGCGGGAAGCGGCGGCGCCGTCGGCCTCGAGCCCGGGGGCGTCGTTATGACCGGCGGGTTCTGGGACAGTTACGAATTCTGGCAGGACGCCGTCATCGTCTCGGTCATCGGCGGTTGCGTGCTCGCCTATCTGGGGACTTTTGTCGTTTTGACACGGAGAGCGTTCGTCAGTTCGGCGATCTCCCAGCTGTCGAGCCTGGGGCTGGTCTGCGGCCTGATGGTCCTCCACACAGAGCACGACAATATCGTGGTTATCGCTGGCGGACTCGCCTTCGGAGTCCTCGGAACCGCACTGTTCGCCCTGCCGGAGTCCGGGCGCCGGCTTCCGGGCGATGCGGTGCTCGCCGCCGCGGTAATCGGCTCGTCCGCGCTGACACTTGTGCTCTCCCGTTACCTGAACCTCGAATACCGCCATGTGCAGCAGGCGCTTTATGGTGACGCGGTTGCCGCGACCCCGCTCGACCGCTGGGTCATGGTGGGTGCCGGAACGATCGTGTTCGGCCTCTTTCTGCTGTTTCACGAACGATTCCTGTTCGTCACCTACGATCCCGAGACGGCCCGGGTGCTTGGCCAGCCGGTCAGGCGTTTGGCGCTGCTTCAGGGTGTGAGTACCGGAGTCATGATCGCACTGAGCACGCGGCTGCTCGGCGCATTGACCGTATTCGCATTTATGGTGTTCCCGGCATCGGCGGCGCTTCTGGTCGCGCCGGATCTGCGGCAGGCGTTCAGATGGGCGCTGGGTTTCGCGGCTATCTCCGCGTTCGGGGGCTACTACCTGTCGTTCGCGGCGGATCTGCCGACCGGACCGTCCATGGCGGCCATAGGGCTGCTGGCGCTTGTGATCAGTGCGGCTTACCGGGCTTTACGGGGCTGAAAGACGCTATCTTTTTAGACATTAAACTCTTTTCTTTGGCCGGGCTCAGGCCGTAGACTCGCGCCTCCATGGAACCTGTCTGGATATATACCCTTGCCGCTTTCTCAATCGCCGCCGCTGCCGGAATCGCCTGGTACGTGCGGGTTGTCTCCCACCGGAACGAGGCCGGGATCTCGACCTCGATGACTTCGCGCACCTCGCAGGTGGGGTCTCTCGTGACGAAGTCGATCTTCCGCAAAGTCTGGCTGATGATCCGCCAGTCGATCGCCACCCATGAGCACAAGAAGGCACTCGAAGAGCAGTACCACATCAAGTCGGCCGAGGAGGCCGCAAAGATGATGGGAAACATGAAGGGCGTCTTCATGAAGCTCGGCCAGATCATGTCGTTCACTAACGACAATCTGCCGCCGCAGGCGAAGGAGCTGCTCCAGGGCCTTCAGAACGCGGCGCCGCCCATGGACTTTTCGCTCGTTCGCGGCGTGGTGGAATCTGAACTCAAAGGGGACCTCGGAAAGTTCTTCAAGCAGTTTGACGAAGAACCGCTGGCGTCGGCTTCCATCGGGCAGGTTCACAAGGCGCACCTGAAAGACGGAACCGTGGTGGCCGTAAAGGTGCAGTATCCCGGCGTCGACACCGCGATCGAGAACGATCTCAAGGCGTCGCAGGGACTGGCGTTCATGATCAACGCCGTGAACAAGAACGTGGACGCCAAGGCCGTGGTGGCGGAGCTCAAGGAACGGTTGCTCGATGAACTCGACTACCGGCAGGAACTCCGCAACCAGCAGGTGTTCGGGGAACTGTGGGCGGGCCACCCGCTCATCCGTATCCCGAAGGTCTTCCCCGAGTTCTCGGCCAAGAAGGTGCTCTGCCAGGAGTTCAAGCGCGGGCTCAACTTCTACGACTTCATCGAGCAGGCGAATGCAAAGGAAAAGGAACTGGCCGTCTACGTGCTGAACGACTTCGTGTTCGAGTCGATGAACCGGTTCTTCTGTTTCAACGGCGATCCGCATCCGGGCAACTACATTTTCAACGAGGACGGCGGAATCACGTTCCTCGACTTCGGCTGCATCAAGTATTTCGAACCCCAGTTCATTCTGGACCTGCTGGCGATGAACCGGGCACTGGTTGAAGGCGACCGCGAGAAGTTCCACGGGTTCGTCCGGAAGCTGAACATGGTTCTGCCCCATGCCGACTACGACAAGCAGTGGATGTGGGACTTTTTCTGCTACCACGGCGCGCCGTTCCTGAAGGACGAGACGTTCGTCTTCACGCAGGACTGGGTGAACCAGGCGAGCCAGGTCATGGACCCGATGAAGTTGCGGCACATGAACCTGCCGCCCGACCTGATCTTCTTCAACCGGATCACTTTCGGACTGAATTCGATCTTCCTCAAGCTCGGGGCCGCCGGGAATTTCCACAAGTGCTACCTGCGCTATATTCACGAGGAAAAGAACTACCCGCCGTCCCTCTCGTACGTAGGGGTCAAACTGGACGAGAAGTTCATGACATCGAAGAAGATGCCCGCGCGGCGGGTCGCCGAACGGGTGGCGAGCGGCGGCACGGCCGCCTAGCTCTGCAGCAGGGTCAGCAGGAACGCGAACAGCAGCGGGCCGCCCATCGTCAGCATCTCCATGAATTCACTCTTGGAGAGCCGGAGTGCCTTGCCGACGGCTTCCTGATCGGGTCCGGACAGTCCGTCCACGTCGTTCAGGAAGATAGTCAGCGGTTTCTTCGCGCTCCCCGGTTCAGGAGAGTCCAGGAGATCGCGGAATGGAGGCGCCTCGTGAGCGATCAGCACGTCTGGATGCTCAAGGGTTGCCAGCGACCGGGCTTCCAGCGCACTTCCTGCTTCGTACGTCCGGCAACCTCTCTGTTCGAGATAGCGTTTCAGAATATTCCGGAAGACCGGGTTTTCATGTGCGATGAGGAACGTGAGCGTTTTCATCCGGCCCCCCGTAAATTTCCAAGTGACGGAAACTTACCAAGCGAATCATCTGAATTCGCTTAAGGGGGAATGAAAATCGCTCAACCGCCAAAATTCAGGCGCAGATTAAGAGAAGGGTTAAGCCGCGAGACATTAAGCGCGCGGACGGTTCTCGTCGCGCAGCTTCTGCACCCGGTCGAACCAGGCTTTCAGTTTCGGCCGCTCCATGGCTTCCTTGAACGCCGGGAACTCTTCGATGCATTTGAGCGCGCCGTGCGTGGCCACGTCGCCCAGCGTAGGCTCTTCGCCGCAGACGAACTTCTGGTTGCCCAGCCAGCTTTCGAACTTGTCGAGTTCCTTCCCCACCCAGGCATGACCGTCGGTCTGGTCGCGCTTTTTCAGGATGCGCTTGGAAACCTGGTACATGATGAGCGAGCCTCCGGCGCGGACCATTAGATTCTGGAAGGCGCCGAAGTTGGACGTCCGGGCGGTCACCTGCGCGGCCTTGAACGCTTCGTCCATGGTTCCGTAGATCACCGTCGGCAGAGCGTACGTCAGGTCGTCGTCGACCCACTGTTCGACCATCTCGGTCTTCTTGCGGGCCTCGGGATCCTTCGGGAGAAAGGTCACCTTGCCCTGCACTTTCTCGTCCAGGAATTTCAGGATCTCCGTGGAGTCCTCGACCAGCTTCCCGTCGTAGCGGATGACGGGGACTTTTTTTGGCGAGGTCTTGGGGAGCGGCGGGAGTTCTTTCTTGTTCAGCGGGTTCACTTCCACCTTGCTGTATGGGATTCCCTTGAGGTCCATCCCGGCCTTCACCTTGTGGCAGAACGGGCAGAGTTCGAACTGATATAGCGTTACCGGGTCCATGATGTTGAAGCTCCCAGAACCCCCAAGGGGTGAGTCATGACATTCAGTATGTTGAGTCAGGGATATTTTGGTGGAGCTGATCGGGATTGAACCGACGACCTCCTCATTGCGAACGAGGCGCTCTCCCAGCTGAGCTACAGCCCCACGGTGTGGGTCGCCTGCGGTACGGGGTGAACTGGAATCACCGGCGTCCGTCGGCGGACCAACCATATGATTCAGAGGTGCTTCCGGAGTCAAGACCTGCGCATTTTCGGCGAATAACGCCGCCGCGCCACTGTTTTCGGAGGTAGATACCGTTTACTATAACTCCGCCGGAACCTTTAGCTTTTTGACTAAACTCCCCGGCCGGAACTCGGGTGTTCCGGTGGACCTTTTGACCATGTCGAAACCGAAAATTCTGCTAGTTGACGACGTTCAGGGAATCATCGACCAGGAACGGGCGTTTTTGTCCGGTCGCGAAGTGGACATCATCGAGGCCCATAACGGGCTCGACGCACTCAAGGTCGTCAAGACCGAAAAGCCCAACGTCGTGTTTCTGGATCTGAATCTTCCGGGCCTCAACGGCGACGCCGTCTGCAAGACCATCAAGACCCTGCCCGGCATGGAACGGACGGCTGTTATCATTGTCACAGGTGATGGCGAGGACAAAAGCCTCAAGCGCTGCTTCCAGGCGGGTTGCGATGCTTATGTCGTGAAACCGATGAACCGCGAATCGATGCTCGAAAAGCTCGATATGGTTATCTCCGAACAGGAGATCGACGAACTGGAAGCTGCTGCGGTCGATGCGCCGGACGCTCCCGATACAACTGCCTGAACTGTTCTGGCCCCGGCGTGGGCTGCCCCCGGCTACCCCCTTTCTTAAATCCTTTTCACTTTTATGGCTCGATTTCTTAATCTGTAGCGATTAACGCTATGACCGTTTCATTTGGAGGCAGTTTTAATATGGAGCTCAAGAACATTATTCAGATAGTGGCGGTCTTTGCCGTGCTGGCGCTGGGATGGCCCGGTTCGGCTCGTGCCGCTAACGGCGACGACCGGGCGAAAAAGATCCAGATCGGGGTTCCGATCGGTTTTACGCTCGGCCCGAAGGGGCTCGCCACCGGCCTCGATGCGAACTTCTACCTGACGAACAATATCAGCCTTGCTCCGCAGTTCTCGTATGTCTCGCTGGATAACGGCGACCTGTTCATGATTGTTGCAGAAGGCCGCTATACCCTTGATTTCAAAGGGACCAATATCGAAAACAGCCTTAAGCCCTGGGTGGGCGTCGGCACCGGCATGTACATCGCCGATCCGGATGCCGCCGGTATCAAGGCGGACAAGGACGGTCTCATCCAGATGAGTGCCGGTCTGGACTACTACGCCACCCAGCAGTTTTCGTTCGGCAGCAATATGTCGACGATTTTCCCTCTGGGCTCACGCGTGGATCATTTTGTGTTCCGCTGGCATGTGGTCGAAGCCAAGGTCATGTTCTGATTCGCGCGAGTGTTCCGGCTGTCAGGTCCCCACATGTTCCGCTTGCCGGTAACGGTGGAACCTGACATTACTAGGGATATGAACCCGTCCAGCCTCCCCGCCGGGTATCTCGGCCGCAAGTCGCCCTTCAACGCCTGGGAAGCGTTTTTCCTGATCGGCATTTTTCCCGAAGCGTCACCGCTCCGGTGGGTGAAGTTCCAGCTTTTTTCCGGCGGCCGCAATCCCGGCAAACACTGCATGTCGGCGCTGGAGGCCATGGACGGTCCGGGTGAAGAACTCATTCTCATCGGCTGGAAAGACCGGATCGAAACCGTAAAGCGCCCGCTGGGCTCTCCCTACCTCTCCCGTTCATCGGAAGCGTGGGAGGTGCAGTCGTCGAAAGACCTCAAATGGACCGGTGACTGGCCGAACCTGTCGCTCCATTTCAGCCTGATGGGCGTCAAGGCAAACACGGCTGCCCGTAACGTTCTCGTCTGGGCCGATATCCCCCGGGTTCTGACCTACTGGAGCGCGTTCGGCGAGCTGGACTGGCAGGCGGGCGAGGCCTCCCGGCTCGGGGTGGGTATCGTCGAACACGCCTGGGGCGGCGATACCCGGATCGACGTCGCCCGGCTCGCCCCTCCCCGCTGGCACTGGGATGTGCTGACCTTTGACGACGGCGCAGCGTGCGCGGGACTCTCGGCCACCGTGGCCGGCCGGCAGATCGGCCTGCGGAGCGGCGGCACCGCCCCCGGGCAGCCGTTCACGACCGGCCGGGGCATTCAGGTGAAGGT
The DNA here is from genome assembly GCA_964565925.1 of uncultured bacterium. GTDB lineage: Bacteria > JAGRBM01 > JAGRBM01 > JAGRBM01 > JAHCIT01 > CAZMGV01. Next base: position 98,439 of record CAZMGV010000010.1, on the reverse strand, counting down.
GAACCGCTGGGCCGACGAAGAAGGCCGCCATGTGCCGCTCGAATGGTCGGGCGAGCTGAAACTCGGTGATCGGATATTCAGTTATGCCGCCCGCAAATCGACGCCTCTGGCCCCGGCGGTTCCGCACGGTGGATTCATGGGGTTCGATTTCGAAGGCCGCTGGAACGGTGACGGCGGGAACCGGACCCACCGGGGGACCGGGTTCACGGAATACCGGGCGGTTTCGACGCGCCTGTGACAGGGTACCGCTCTTCGCAGGCAACGCCGGAAATTGTTCACTTTCCTCCCCGCCTCTGCTACAGGAGACGCGCTCCGGCGTTTCAGTCAGTTGTGACCGCGCCGTGATCTCAAGGAAGGTATCCGATGGGTCCGATCAGGGATTTTCTCGACAGAAATTATAAGCACTACAATGCCGGTGAAACGCTGCGCGCGGCGCAGGGTTATATCAAGCACCTTGAACAGGGCGGCAAGATGATGGTGACCCTTGGCGGTGCCATGAGCACGGCCGAACTGGGAATTACGCTCGCCGAGATGATCCGGCAGGACAAGGTCCATGCGATCTCCTGTACCGGTGCCAACCTCGAAGAAGACATTTTCAACCTGACGTCGCAGAACGATTACAAGCAGATCCCCCACTGGCGCTCGCTGTCCACCGCTGACGAGGAGGCGCTGCTCAAAGACGGTTACAACCGTGTGACCGACTGCGCGTTCCCCGAGACGGTGATCCGCGAAGTCGAAGGCGTGATGAAGCAGTACTGGATCGAGAACTCCAAGAAGGGGACGGGCCTGTTCCCCTACCAGTATTTCTACCGGGCCTTCGAGGAAGGCGTGTGGAAGGGAAAGAACCACGTCCCGTTCGAGAATTCGTGGCTCTACGCCGCCTGGCAGAAGAAGCTACCGATCATCACGCCGGGCTGGGAAGATTCGACACTTGCCAACATCTTCGCCGGGTCGCTGATCGAGGGCATCACCAAGCCCTGCGCCATGCGTTCCGGCGTCGAGCAGATGGTCATGCTGAAGGAATGGTACATGGAGACATCCAAGAAGAATTCCATCGGCTTTTTCCAGATCGGCGGCGGCATCTCGGGAGATTTCCCGATCTGCGTCGTCCCGATGATCCGGCAGGACCTGGAACTGGACTGCCCGCTCTGGGGCTATTTCTGTATGATCACCGACGCCACCACCAGCTACGGTGGCTATTCCGGCGCCGGCGGCAACGAAAAGATCACCTGGGAAAAGCTGTCGGCCCAGACGCCGAAGTACGAGATCAACTCGGATGCGACCATCGTCGCGCCGCTGATCTTCGCCTACGTTTTGAACCAGTAGTCGCGGAAGCGCTCAGGACTTCTGAGCCGGAACAGGGAGAGGGGCTTACTCCCCTCTCCTTTTCTTTTCCTTCCACTGGGTGATCCGCTCCAGCCGCTCGGCGATCTCTTTCTCGTCGCCCACTTTCTTGGGTTCGTAGAAGGACCGGTCGGCGGTGCCCTCCGGCAGATGTTCCTGAAGGATCAGGGCGTCTTCTGCGTCGTGCGCGTATTGATACCCCTTGTGGTAGCCGAGGTCTTTCATGAGTGCCGTGGGGGCATTTCTGAGATGCAGCGGGACCGGCAGCGGGCCGGTCTGTTTCACCTCCGCGGTGGCCTTGCCGAGGGCGGCGTAGCTGGCGTTCGATTTGGGCGCGCTTGCCAGATAGGTGACCCCGTGGGCCAGGTTGATCCGGCACTCCGGCAGGCCGATCCGCTCGCACGCTTCGTAGACGTTTAGAGCCACCTGGAGCGCCTGCGAGTCGGCATTGCCGATGTCTTCCGAAGCGAAAATGACCATGCGTCTCGAGATAAACAACGGGTCCTCGCCGCTTTCCAGCATCCGGGCGAGCCAATAGATCGCCGCATTCGGGTCGGTGCCGCGCATCGATTTAATAAATGCGCTGATGATGTTGTAGTGATGTTCTCCCGACTTGTCATAGGGAAGCGTCGTCCGCTGGAGTGCCGACCGTATCTCCTCCGGAGTGATGGTTTTCACCCCTTCAGGGAGCGTATCGACGACGGTTTCCAGCATATTGAGGGCGCTTCGCGCGTCGCCGCCAGCCATCTGGGCGAGCAGCACCCGGCCCTCGTCGCTTAAGGCCAGTTCGCGGGTTCCGAGGCCGTTTTCCCGGTCGGCGACGGCCCGGTCCAGAAGTTTTTCGATTGCCTCCGGCGGGATCATCTGGAAGGTGACGACCCGGCAGCGGGAGAGCAGTGCCGCGTTGATCTCGAACGACGGGTTCTCGGTGGTCGCTCCGATCAGGATGACCAGTCCCGACTCGACGTGCGGCAGGAATGCGTCCTGCTGGCTCTTGTTGAACCGGTGGATTTCGTCGACGAACAGGATGGTGGGCTTGCCGGTGCGGCTTAAGGTCCGTTCCGCCTCTTCGACAATAGCCCTGACCTCCTTGATGCCGCTCATGACGGCCGAAAAATGGACAAACGGGAGGCCATACTGGCGTGAGAGGATCTTGGCGACGGTCGTTTTTCCGCTGCCCGGAGGCCCCCAGAAGATCAGCGACGGCGGCTTTCCGGATCGGAGCAGCCGGGTCACGAACCCCTCGGGGCCGAACAGTTCCGCCTGGCCTACTAGCTGGTCGAAACTGAGCGGACGGAGGCGCTCGGCAAGGGGTTGCGGCGGTTTCCGTCCGGAACCCTTCTCAGGCGGGCTGTCGCGGTCAAACAGGTCCATCGGCCCGATTTCTACCCGCTGGCGGAGATATCCACAACCTCGCCAAATTCAGCGGCACACCCCTAACCGTCCCCGTTCCCTGTGCTAGGGTTTGAGGGTGAGGAAATTCCGGCCGTTCTACCGGCGGCCAGGAATCCGAGTGGCAATGCCCGCCAGCAGCTCCAAAATCCACAGCGCCGGATTGGTCATCAAGGCCAGGGACACCCGCGCCGTCGCTCTCGGCAAGCAGCTTCACGCTTACCTGACGGAGCACGGGGTCCGGGTGTTCGTGAACCGGGAAAGTTCTCAGGTGCTGGGCATCGAGAACGGTGTCAGCGATGCCACTCTTGCCAAGAGTGTCGATATCCTCATCGTTCTGGGCGGCGACGGGACTCTTCTGGCGGCGGCCCGGCAGGTGGCCGGTGAACGGTGCCCGATCCTAGGGATTAACCTGGGCCGTCTTGGCTTTCTGACGGAAATCCCGAACCAGCAGGCGGTCGAAACGCTCGCCCGAGTGCTGGCCGGCGATTTTGAGACCGAATCCCGGGCGCTCCTTGAAGTTCAGATTCACAGGGATGGCAAGCTGCTGCACGAATCGCTGGCGCTGAACGACGCCGTGATCTCGCGGCGCGGTGTGGCCCGCCTGCTTCATGTGAACGTGAATATCGACGCGAAGCCGGTGACGGTTTTCGCCTGTGACGGCGTGATCGTGGCTTCCCCGACGGGTTCGACCGCCTACGGCCTCGCGGCCGGGGGCCCTATCCTTCACCCCGCCATCGCCGCTCTCGAACTGGTTCCGATCTGCCCGCACATGCTGGCGAACCGGCCGCTGATCGTTCCGGACACGAAAGTGATCGAACTCCAGTCGCCGGTGGATCACGCGGGCGACATCGTGGTGTCGATCGACGGTCAGACTTCCATCGACATCAATGCGAACGACGTTGTGCGCGTGACGAAAGCCTCCAAACGAATTCATCTCGTGAAAAACCGCCACGAAGATTATTTCAGTGTACTTCGCGGAAAGCTGGGCTGGGCACAGCTCCAGAAACCCAGCGTCTGATATAGAACTATGCTGCTCGGACTGCGGCTTAAAAACCTGGCGATTGTGGACGAAGTCGAGATCGAGCTCGGCGACGGCCTCACTGTGCTTACCGGTGAAACCGGTGCCGGGAAGTCCCTGCTCGTCGAGGCGCTGAAAATCCTCTGGGGCGCCCGGGCATCCTCCGACCTGATCCGCTCCGAATCCGAAGAGGCTACGGTCGAAGCGGTATTCCGGCGCCCTGAAAAGGGCCCTGCCGCCCGGTTGCTCAAGGAGCACGAACTGGTGCCGGAACCGGGTGAAGACCTAATCGTCCGCCGGTCGATCAGGCGCGACGGCCGGGCCAAGGCGTTCGTGGCCGACCGGTCGGTAACGGTCGCGACCCTTTCGCAGATCACGGAACACCTGATTTCAGTGGTGTCCCAGCACGAGCACCAGACGCTGGTGAATCCCGACGCGCAGCTCGAACTACTCGACGAGGCCGCTGGTAACGAAGTCCAGCTTCAGGAAGTCCGCCTTGCCTGGGCAGAGTGGAAGCGGCTTCAGGACGAAAAGGAACACCTTCTGTCGGAGGCGAGAAACCGCACTGAACGGCTCGACTATCTGACCTTCGTACTCAAGGAGCTTGAGGATTCCGCTCTGGAGCCGGGCGAGGACGACAAGCTCCGGGTGGAACGGAAACAGCTCCTGTCGTTGGAAAAAATAGTCCGGCTGGTGGCGAGCGGCGTAGAAATACTCACCGAAGGCGAACAGCCGGCCTCTCCGGCCATCGCCAAGGTCGCCGACGGACTGCGCCCCCTTGCGGAAGGCGACGGCAAGCTCGAAACGCTGGTTAAACGGTTGTCGGAGGCGGCTATCGAGCTGAACGACATCGGGCAGGAACTGTCCAACCGGCTGGACGATCTCAGGATGTCGCCGGAGGAGCTTTCAGCCCGTTTAAACGAGCTGGAAGGCCGTCTGGCCCTGATCGAGAGGCTCAGCCGCAAACACGGCGGCACGGTTCAGGAGATTCTGGCCCGGATGGAAGGCCTTGCGACGGAGCGGGACCGGCTCCAGAACTTCGAGAATACGGCCTCCAGGCTGGACCAGTCGATCGCGAAGGCCCGCGCGGCCTACGAAGAGCGGGCCGGCAAACTGACCGACCGGCGTAAAAAGGCGGCAGCCAAGCTCTCCTCGGCCATCCGGAAAGAGCTGGAAAACCTCAATTTTCTGCAATCGGACTTCCGTGTCGAGGTCTCTCCGGCTAATGGACCGGGCCCGGACGGGATAGACCGGACGGAGTTCCTGTTTTCGGCCAATCCGGGGGAACCGGCCCGGCCGATGGCCCGGGTGGCTTCGGGCGGCGAGCTGTCGCGGGTGATGCTGGCCGTCAGGCTGGCCCGGCTTGGAAATGACGAGGACACGACGCTGGTTCTGGACGAAATAGACGCGGGCATTGGCGGGGTGACCGCTGACAAGGTTGGCAGCCAGATCCGCCGCCTGGCCGGAAACGTCCAGATCCTGTGCGTGACCCACCTGCCCCAGATCGCCTGCCGGGCGGACCAGCACATTCGGGTCGAAAAAAGGCTAAAAGGTCGCAGGTCCGAGGTCGTTGCCTCGCAACTCGGCTATGATGAGCGGGTGGACGAGCTGGCCCGGATGCTGGGTGGAGAAAGTGCAGCGGCCTCCACGAGGACAACGGCGAGAGAGATGTTGAGCGTATGGAAACAGGCGAACGGCTGAAGCCGGTTCCCGCGGTTCGCATAGAACGGCCGACGACGGACGACGTGGACGCGATCTACGATCTGATCGCGTCGGAAGCGGCCCGTAACGAGCTTCTGCCGGTGGACAAGGATTCGATCTACGAATCCCTGCGTGACTTTTTCGTGGCCCGCCGCAGCGACGGGACGCCGATCGGAACGGTCGCGCTCCACGTTTATACGTGGGATCTGGCCGAAGTCCGCAGCTACTGTGTCGCCGGCGACTGGCGGGGCTGCGGAGTCGGAGGGACCCTGCTCCGGTCGGTGATCGACGAGGCCCGGTTCCTGAGAATCGGGGAGATATTCGCACTGACCCGCAAGCCGGAACTGTTCGAGAAGTTCGGCTTCAAAAGGGTCGACAAGACTTTCCTGCCTCACAAGGTCTGGAAGGATTGCCTGAAATGTCCGAAACTACTGGATTGTGACGAAGTCGCGGTCCTACTGGAAATCTGAATGAGCGTGAACACACAGAGACTATTTACCGACCTGGCCAAGCAGCTGAAGGCCAAGAAGGTCACGGGCTGGGACCTTTACCTGGACCAGTCCCACACGATCCGTGTGGAAGCCAAGGACGGCGGGGTCGAGGCCCTGTCCAAGGCGCTCACCAACGGGCTGGGCGTTCGCGCGATCCACAAGGGTTCTTCCGGGTTCGCCTACACGACGGACCTGGGCAAGCCGGCCGTCAAATGGGCGGTCGATTCGGCCGTCGCCGCCGCCAAGATGGCGACGCAGGACGAGTTCAACAAGATCGCGCCGAACACTCCTATCCCCGTGAACGATCTGGAACTGACCGATCCGGCGCTCGCCGGACTGTCCGAGAAGGACAAGCTGGATCTGGCCCTGCAACTGGAAAGCATGACCCGCCGCAGTGACCGCCGCATCACCCGCGTGCGGAACGCCCAGTACCACGAAGTAAAACGCACGGTGTTGATCTGGAATTCCGAAGGGGCAAAGCGCGAGGCTGGAACCACACAGTCTGTGCTGAGTGTCATGGCGGTGGCCGAGTCATCGGGCGACTCCCAGATGGGATACGACTTCGTCGAAAGCCGGTTCCTGGAAGACCTGAACCCCGGCCGTGTTGCCCGCAAGGCGGCGCTCAATGCCGTCGAGCAGCTGGGCGCCAAGCCCATCCCGTCGCGTAACGGTCCCGTCGTGCTGGACGCACTGGCGGCGTGCGAACTGCTGGGGGCTTTGAGCCCCAGCTTCTGCGCCGACGCGGTCCAGAAGAAGCGTTCCTGGCTGGATAACAAGGTCAGCAAGAAGGTGTTCAGCCCGCTCATCACGATTTACGACAACGGACTGCTGCCCAAGGGCACCGGGACATTCCCGTTCGACGACGAAGGCGTGCCGCGCCAGAAGACGACGCTGGTCCGCGAAGGCATTCTCGAGAACTTCCTCTACGACACCTACACGGCCGCCAAGGCAGGGACGAAGTCGACGGGTAACTGCACCCGTACGGCCGGCTACCAGTCGGGGCCGTCGGTTGGCATCTCCAACTGCTACATCCGGCGCGGGAGTTTCTCCCTGAAAGACTTGCTGAGCGAACTGCGCAGCGGCCTGTTCATTACCGATCTCGCCGGTGTGCACACCGCCAACTCTGTGAGCGGCGAATTTTCGCTTGGCTGTTCCGGATTCGTGGTCGAAAACGGCCGCCGTACCGGACCGTTCAACGGCATGGTGATCAGCGGGAACCTGTTCGACCTTTTCCTGCGCGTGGAGGCACTGGGCAACGACATGCGGTTCGTGAACGGTGTTGGAAGCCCCAGTCTGCTGATTTCAAAGGCGAACGTCGCGGGTAACTGAGAGTTACGTCCGGTTTCCGGGTTTGCAGAGACAGCTTCAGTTATTCTGCTGCCAGTCGATCTGCTTCACCGGCTTCAGGTTCTTGAACTGGTCGTAGACGCGGTTGTTCACGAACAGTTCGAACAGATCGCGGTCCAGATGATTGGCGTCCACTTCCGCCTTGATGATCTCCAGCGCCTTCGGGACGGGCATGGGCGGCTTGTAGGGCCTGTCGCGGGCGGTGAGGGCTTCAAAGATGTCGAGGAGTGCGAGTATTTTCGCCTGAATCAGCATCTGTTCGCCCTTAAGGCCGTGCGGGTATCCCGAACCGTCGATCTTTTCATGGTGCGAACCGGCGATGTGCGGAACGTTCTTGAGCGCCTTGGGCCATGGAATCTTGCGCAGGATTTCCCACGTATAGGCAATATGACTCTCGATCACCTCGCGTTCCTTGCCCGTGAGGTTGCCACGGCGGATCGTCAGGTTGTCGACTTCAAACTCCGAGAGCAGCGGTTTAACGACACCGTCAGTATCGGTGAATGTGCGCTTGGCGAATTCGTGGACCTTGGCGACTTCCTCGTCGGTGACGAAACCGCGCTTGTTGACATCCATTAGCAACGCGATCTCCGCCTGCAGCTTGTCCACATCCGCCAGCGGCTGGCCCGACGGGTGATCGCCCGGCTTCAGCTCGCCGGAGGCGTAGGCGTCCTGCAGGCGCTTGAACTTGAACATCTCGAACCGCCGGCGCACGGCTTCCATCTGTTCCGGCGACAGCTTGAACGCCTTGGTGAGTACCGCTTCGCGGACGGCGATCTTGCCCACATCGTGCAGGTAACTGGCGTATTTCAGTTCCCGCAGCTCCTCGTCGGTGAATTTGATGCCGCCGAAGGGCCCCGACGTCTGCTCGTTGATGATCCGGGCGACAGTCTGGGCGTACTGCGCCAGACGGTAGCTATGGCCGCCGGTCGCCGTATCCCGGTATTCGAGGGTCGCCGCGAACGACTGGGCCAGCGCCTCGAACAGCTTTTCCACGTCGTCGATCAGTTTCACCTTTTCGATCGATACGGCCGCCTGGGATGCCAGCGAGAGCAGCATCTGGCTGTCGACGTCGTCGAACTCGGTGACGTACCGGGGGGTTGCCTCCGGCTTATCGAGGATGGTCGAGAAATTCTTTTTCTTGTTGATGAGCTGGATGACGCCGGTGATCTCGCCCTTGTGGTTGCGCATGGGCACCACGAGCATCGAAACCGACCGGTAGCCCGATTTCTTGTCGAAGCCTGAGTTAAACGAGAACGGCGATTCCTTGGCCAGATCGTATACATCCCGGATATTCAGGACCTCGCCCTTGGCAGCCACATAACCGGATATGGAAGTGGTGCTGACCGGCATTGTGAACGAAACAAACGGAACGCTGATCGAATCGTTCTGGGCGCAGGTGAACCGGAGCTGCTTGGGAAACTCCTTTTCGCGCCGGAAGGGCCAGGCAGGGTTCTTCTGGTTTTCGTCCGGATCGGCCTCTTCAATGAGATAGAGGGATCCGGCGTCGGCGCTCGTCGCGCGGCGGCATTCGAACAGGATCATGTCCAGAAGGCGCTGAAGGTTGTGCTCCGTCGAAAGCGCGGTTCCGATCCGGTAGAGCTTGTCGATCTGGTCGGCCGCACGGATCAGGCGGGCTTCCATATCGTTCATCTGGAGGCTGGAGCCAACCAGTTCGACCGAATTGCGTATGGCTGCCGCCAGAGCGTCCGGGTCCAGCGGTTTGGGCACCAGTTCGGTCACGCCCAGCTGCTTGAACATTTTCTGGTTGGCGGCTTTGCGCTTGGGTGAATACATGGCCACGACCCGGTGCGGCGATTCGCGACCGCTTAAGGCCTTGGCCAGTCCTTTGGCATCTTTGGGCAGATGGTCGAGGTCGAGCACGACCGCTGCCGGGAAATCGTGTTCCAGCGTCTCGGCCAGGCTGGCCACGTCTTCGACCCAGAGCTTGGTCGTGCCCGCGGGTATCTCCTTGCCTGCTTTGGTAACGGCAGGGGATCTCTCGACGGACAGGAAGATGACCGTCGCCCGGGGTTCACGATGTGGATTGGCTTCACTCATTGCGTCAAAACCTATCACAACGCCCGGGCCGCGTAAAAGCAACTTTTAAGGCCGCCGTTGCCCCCTGCCCGTCCGGGAAGTACCTTATGCGTCGTGGCAACACCCATCCTGACGACTCAGGCCCTGACACAACTGCTGGTCAAGGGCGGCCTTCTTGACCCGGAAGCGGCCCGCGAGATCGGTGCCAGCGAGAAATCACTGGTCGACACCATCTCCAAGGAACGCCGCGCGGATTATGCGCGGCTGGGGCTCACGGGCAACGCGGCCAAACCTTCCGCAGTCGATATCGTCGCCTATATGAACCTTCAGATACCGGGCCTGCCCGGAAAGTTCCTGACCGAGGACAAGATCGTCCAGTTTCTGGCGGAAGCCTACAAGCTTCCCTATCGCAAGATCATACCGATGGAGCTCGATCCCAATTTTGTAACAACTCAGCTTCCCAAGGCCTATGCCCAGAAACATATGCTGATCCCGCTCGCCAACGAGGCGGGCGCGACCGTGGTGGCGATTCCCGACCTGTCGGCAATGGATATTTTCCCCGAACTTGAGCGGACGTTGAACAAGAAGTTCAAGCCGGTGTTCGCGTCGCGTTCGGACATTTTCAAGGTCATTTCCGAATTCTGGGGCCTGAGGCAGTCGCTGGAGAAGGCCAAGAACCAGTTCGCCGCCGACGCGGTCGATCTGGGTAACCTGGAGAGTCTCTTCGACCTCAAGTCCGGTGCGGACCTCGATGCCAACGACCGGCAGGTCATCCGGATCGTGGACTATCTGTTCGCGTACGCGATCGACCAGCGCGCCAGTGATATCCATTATGAACCCAAGCGCGACCGTGCCGTCGTCAGGCTGCGGATCGACGGACATCTTCACGAAGTGGTCCAGATCCCCCGGCCCGTCCACAACGCCATGGTGAGCCACATCAAGACCCGTGCCCGGCTGGACATTGCGGAAAAGCGCCGTCCCCAGGACGGCCGCACGAAGCTGTCCCACTACGGCAAGGAGGTCGAACTCCGCGTCTCGATTATGCCGGTGGCGTTTGGTGAAAAGCTGGTCATCCGTCTGCTTAATTCGTCCGCCTATATCCAGAAACTGGACGCGATGGGTTTTTTCCCGAGGGACCTCAGCACGTTCCGGGAGATGCTGAAATCGGCAAACGGACTGGTGCTGGTCACGGGGCCAACGGGTAGCGGCAAGACGACGACGCTGTATTCGGGCCTCAGGGAAGTTTCCAAACCCGACGTGTCGGTCACGACGATCGAGGACCCCATCGAAATGGTTCTCGAGGAGTTCGACCAGACGGCCGTCAACCCCAAGATCGGCCTGACGTTCGCCGAGGCCCTGCGCGTGCTGCTTCGCCAGGACCCGGACGTCATCATGGTCGGCGAAATCCGCGACCCGGAGACGGCGCAGGCGGCCATACAGGCGGCGCTTACGGGCCATCTCGTGATCGCTACCCTGCATACGAACGATGCGCCTACGGCCGTTACCCGGCTGATGGATCTGGGCGTCGAGGATTATCTGATTGCCTCGACAGTTCTGGGTGTGGTCGCCCAGCGGCTGTTGCGTTCGGTCTGTCCGGAGTGTTCGGAACAGGTCCAGCTGACGCCGGAGCAGATGGAAGAGCTGAAGCTGCCGACCAAGAACATGCCGCCGCTGCCGGTCAAGAAGTCGGTCGGCTGCCCGGCCTGCCGCTATTCCGGTTTCTCCGGCCGGTCGGGTATCTACGAAGTGATGCCGATGACCGACAAGATCCGCAAGCTGATCCGGACCAATCCGGACATTACCGAGATGCGCAAGGCCGCTGTTGAAGACGGCATGATCACGCTGCGCGAGGCGGGCGTGAAGAAACTGGCGATGGGCGTGACGACGTTCGAAGAGGTCCTGCGTGCCACCGTCTGATATCCCCCAGCCCCGTTCCATAGCAGTTGTTGGTGCCGGTTCCTGGGGGACCGCGCTGGCCCATCTGCTCGCCGTGAAAGGTTATCCCGTCCGGATATGGGGCCGCGACAAGGATGTCGTCGAGACCCTCAACAGCGCTCATACGACCCGGTATCTGAAGGGCGTGAAAATCCACCCCGGGGTGCAGGCCACCGGCGACCTGAAAGAGGCCGTGACAGGGGCTTCCATGGTCGTGGGCGCCGTCCCCAGCCAGTTTACCCGGGGTGTCTTTGAAAAGTTCCGCGACCATCTGGCTCCCGATGCAATCGTCGTGGTCGCTTCCAAGGGTATTGAAACCGGCACGCTCATGACCATGAGCGAGATGATGCAGGATGTTCTTCCGTTCGAACGCCACGGCCGGCTCTGTTTTATCTCCGGGCCAAGCTTCGCCCTCGAAGTGGCCAAGGGGATGCCCACGGCCGTCACCGTAGCCGGAGAAAACCCTCGCGTTGCCCGGGTCGTCCAGCACTGGTTCCATGCCGAATATTTCCGGGTCTATACGAGTTACGACGTAGTCGGTGTGGAACTGGGCGGTGCGCTCAAGAACGTCATTGCCATCGCCGCCGGCGCGCTCGAAGGCATCGGTGCCGGCAATAACATACAGGCAGCGCTCATCACGCGCGGTATCGCCGAAATGACCCGGCTCGGGATCAAACGCGGTGCGAACCCCCTCACTTTTGCCGGTCTTACCGGCATGGGTGATCTCATCCTCACCTGCACAGGCGCCCTCTCCCGCAACCGGAGTGTCGGCCTGAGACTCGGCAAGGGCGAAACCGTGCAGGAAATCCTGAAAGGCATGGATCAGGTTGCGGAAGGGGTCGAAACGTCGCGCTCGGCCTATATGCTGGCCCGGAGAGAAGGCGTCGAACTGCCCATCATGGAGCAGGTCTATCAGGTTCTTCACGAAGGGAAATCGATCCGGCAGGCCATCCAGGACATCATGACCCGCGAACTCAAAGCGGAACTGGACTACCTGACGAGCGGGTGATGGCGGCTAAATGACCCTCGATATGATCGATGAACTTCTCAACCTATGTGATGACGAGTTCATCGAGTATGGAGGCCAATATTTTCTTCAGGCACTTCAGAATGAAAAAAGGAGACTGACGCTTCAGCTCCTCACCCACGCGCCACATCTTTCCGAAGAAAAACAGATAAGTTCGTGGGAATTACGTTGCGATGGGGTGCGGGATTTTTTATTCCACAGTGGTGGCTACTCGCGAATCGAACTTTCGACTGACTCACCAGTTTTGTGGCCTTATTCGAAGCCTACGAAATCGCTATATTTTTCCGGACAGCCTACCGATAAATTCAAGTTCGAATCGGAAATTCTTGTAGCGCATCAGCGATCCACAAATGGGCAATTGAAATCTGGATTGCACTTAAATCGGAATGTGAGCCTAGCTGACCGGTTGCTATATCCATACGGATTGTTGGCGGCTGGTCCCGAACCGTTGATGCTCGAATACGGTAAGGTTTGCCAGCGTTATGGATTAGAGGTTTCAATTCTCGACGCAACTGAAATAAAAAACGAGGGGCCTCAGCTATATGCAATTATGTTTGACGATTCATATGTTGTCGCCGAGCACTTTGACGTTGAAAAGACGAAATAGCGGGCCTTTAGCTGCTTACTGATCGCGCCCCTGGTTCCACTTCACCCATTCGCTGTCGAGGGTCTGCTGCGTCACGGGCGAGATCGCCGGGGCGGCTGCGCCCTGCCCGCCGACGGTGACCGACTGGCGGCTCTGGATGAGCAGCTTGGTCCACTCCTCGCGGGCGATGTCGCGCGGTCCCTGCACGTCGTGCGGGGCGATAATCAGTTGGCCGGGCTTGGGCATCTCCACCGGCTTGAACGGGTTGTAGATTTCCACCGCGCCCTTGAATACGTCGAGTTTCAGGTTGTCGCCCGTGACGGCGTAGTTGAATACCGTGCCGCGCACGGCGGCGCCAGCGAACGGCGAGTTGATCTTGAAGTCATCCTTGGCGCCGAGCGTCGAGATAGACGCCCACACCTGACCCTCTTTCACGTCAAGCTGGACTTCGCGCTTCTGCTGTTCCTGCTCAAGGAGTTTCACGAGGTCGACGATGGTGTTTTCGTCGAGGCGGACGGTCTTGCCCGTTTCGATCGCCACTTCGGCGCGTGACTTGCGCTTGGTCTGCATCGTGTCGCCCGAATCGACCGTGGATTTTTCAGGCACGGGGGCCCAGTCGCTGGCCGCTGTCTTCTTCTGTGTTTCGCCCTTCACATAGGTGACGACGCCCTTGTCGTCGGGCCGGGGCGCGGCAGGCGGAGCATCGCCGGCCATGGACAGGCTCCAAAAGGTCAGAGTGGCGGCCACCGCGGCCGAAAGTCCCGTTTTGAACAGATCCCTTGTCTGCATGATCAGGTCATCTCCCGTGGAATCCGCATTTACCGCTGTTCATGTCGCGGCCGGCGGTTCTGGTCCATTTCACATCAGGCCACAACGGTAATCGGTGATCCACGTTACATCATTCCGCCGGGGAGGCAATTCTTCCGAACAGGCGGTAACCAGCCCAGACGAACGGGTGTCCGTAGGCTGAATCCAGCTCGCCGGATACCTGCAATATCGCTTGCGCCGGGGCCCGTTTCTGGCCCAGCAGGCTGTGGAATCGCACCAGATACTGGGCTCCGGCCGTCCCCCGCCGCCAGACCGGCAGCAGCCACGGGACCGGATAACCTTTGGCCAGGGCCGGCAGACGGTAGGCCAGAATATCGAGGTTGTCCGGTATCCGGCCCCCGTCGGCCAGACTCGCACTGAACCCCGTGACCGGCAGGTCGGTGAGCTGAATCCCGGCGCACGTAATCCCCGCCGGCGAATGGGCCGGGCTGCTGAGTTCACCTGCACAGTGTTTCCAGCCGTCGCGGCTCTCCAGCAGGTCGAGCGCGTCGTGTTCCGGCCCGTAGAACGATGCCCGCCCGTCGCCGTCTATATCGACACCGAATCCGGCCCGCAGTCGCGGTGCCCGCGCTCCGATGACAGATCCGGCCGCGGCCGGCAGCCTGGTTGATTCGGGAACTGGCTCGGAAATTAGGGATTGTTCCTGAACGACTGGTCCCGGCGCATAACTGCCGTCCGGCCGGACGCGGGCGCTGACTAGCGCGAACGGTAGCTGTTCGAGGATACCGTCCGGTATCCAGTGCACGGTCTGGCCGTCCTTCAGTCCGGCGATCCGCTCCCTGATCTCTTTCGGAATAAGCGAATCGAGCAGTCCGCTCAGTTCGGCCTCATAGCGTCCCTGCGAGCGGACAATTTCGGTGAGCGATTCGACCCGGCGAGTCAGTTCCCCCGGTTTCAGGGCGACTGCCGTGAACTTCAGATCGGTGCCGTCACGAAGCCACCAGAGTATTTCATTCGTATCTTGGCTCGTGATGGCGGCGACAAGGACGGAACCGGGCGACGCCTCCGGCAGCGCGAGATTGCGGTCCGACAGAAGTCCCGTCCAGAACTGGCTTTCCTTGAGCGGCATTACCGGCGCTGGACGCCCCGAGGCGGCCGCTTCGGCAAACTCGTCATAGACGGCCGCACCCGGACGCCCGTCCGGAAAGTGAACCGGCTCAAGGGTCCGCCGTGTAAGGCCCGTGTCCCACATCCGGTCGCGCAGAAGTTTCAGGCGGCAGCGTTCCCAGAACGCGAGTGCCTTGGCCGGATCGTCGCGGGAAATCTCCCTGACTGCCCGGCGGAACAATCCGGCCTTGTCCGCTTCCAGTCCTGCGCGGATTTCACGGGCCGGTGCGGACGGCGGCTCGGCGAGCCATAGTCCAGCGGCCTCGACAATGCTTTCGGGCCTGGGGGACTGTACTTCCGTTCCTTCCGTACTGGAGAAATCCAGCATTCTCACGCGGGCGATCAGTCCGGAATCTCCAGAGGCACGGACGTCTGCCCAGAGGCTGGCCAGCTCCCTGTCGTCCTGCTTCCGCATACGGGCCCGGATCCAGCGTAACTCCAGCGCCTGTCGTTGCAGTCCGTTCTTTGAGGCCAGATCGATTCCGTCCGCGAGGATTTTTTCGGCGGCACCGGGACTGCTCTGTTCAGACACCGCCTGCTCCAGAAGCGCCTGCTGCATGAGGACCGCGACGGCCATCTCCGGATCCGACCGTTTACGGGCGGTCTGCAGGGCTTCGTCGAAGATTTCCTTCGCTTCGGACAGTTTTCGAAGGATCCTAAGGCTGGTGCCGAGATTTACGAGCGTGGCGGAGATGCGGGCGGGATCCGTACTGGTGCGGGCGAGCCGCAACGCTGTGCGGGAGCAGTCGGCGGAAATCTCTTCCCGCCCCAGCGACCAGTAGAGCAGTCCGGCGAGATTGAAAATGTCCGCTGCGGCTCCGGTATTCATATCGACCGCCGGACCGGAGCAGTCGGTCCGCAGATAGGCCGAGATGAGGGACAGCGCTTCGTCCGGGCGGGACAGGCTTCTGAGCGCGGACGCCCGGTAGAGGCGGGCCTGAATGGCAAGGTCGCTATTGCCTGCCTTTGCGGCATCCGCCGCCAGTCCGGCCAGCGACGATTCCGCCGTCCGGTAGTTGCCACGTGCCATCTCGACGAGGGCCAGAGTCATCCGGTTGCGGGAAATCGACGAAGCCAGAAGCGCGATCTGGTCCGGTACCGGCGGTCTGGCCGATTTCGATTTTACCAGCGCCGGCTCCAGCAGCGCGGTCGAGGCCTGGAGATCTTCGAATGCGCCGGTGTAGTCCCTGACCGATTCGTACCGGACGCGCCCCCGGTTAAAGAGCAGTTCCGCCTTGGAGCCATCGTCCCCGGCAGCGACGGCGCTCCGGATGGCGCTCGAATAGGAACGCACCGAATCCTCGCCCCGCCCGGCCAATCCGAGTCCGCGCGCCCGTTCGGATTCGATCACCATGGTCATTTGGGGATTCCCGGATACAGCCCGAAGGGCGTCGTCGAAACGGTCGAAGGCGTCATCGAAACGGCCGGCCCGCAGGTAGTCCTGCCCTGCAAAATAGAGAGCCTGCGCGGACTGGGCATGGGCACCGGCTTCCTCGTACAGCTTTGCCAAACGGTCTTCGTACGCTGCGGCGCGGTCCCATGCCTGCAGTTGTTTCAGTGAGTAGACCGCGGCATTCAGCATCTGTGCCAGTAACCGGGGATCGACACCGATGACGTCCATGGTGGTCACCGCCCGTTCGGCGGCGAGAGCGGCATCGGGCCAGTTTCTGGCGGCCGCCTGCGAGGCTGCCTGATTGGCGAGCTCATTGAGCGTGGTGGACGCAAAACCGTTCAGTTCGGCAGTGTCGAGGCCCGGATAGCCCCAATAGTCGAAACGTGAGAGTGCGGGGGTTTTCTCTTTTGCCTGGTTCCAGACGGACGCGGTGGCAGGCGCCTGCCACCGGATAGCCTCCCGGTAGAAACCTTGCCATGCGGCGGTTTCATCGGTTGCCGGTTGCCCGTGGCCCAGTATCAACGCAGGCGTTCCGGCGTAGGTCGCCATCTCGATAAAGACCATCCGGTCGGTCGCGGTTGCCGGCTCGAAATCGCTGACTACCCACAGATGAGGTTCACCTGACAGTGCGCTCAGTTTCCCGACCGGGAGTTTCCCGCCCGATAATCCGATGGAGAGGCTCCGGCCCGACCCCGAAACCGGCGAGAGGATGTGAACGAAATGATACTGGCTGGCGAGGTTGGACGTGTCCTGCACGAAACTGTCAGGACCGTTGTCGTCATAGAAAAATCCGCGGATTCCGGGGATAGCGGATGAAAGGGATTCCAGCTTCGACTGGAGCATCTTGCCTGCGGGAGTATTGTCGTCTTTCAGGGCCGCGTCCGAAACCAGCAGCGCCCGGCGCTTGTTGATATTCCGCCGGACAAGCGCGGTCATATAATGACTCATGGAGACGTACCGGCTGGTCACGGCAATGACTGGCGGCGCGTCCGGAGAGATCCAGTGGATACGCTTTGCATTCTTCAGCCGGGCGGGAAGATCGCCGGCCGGGATCAGCACAAGTTCACGCTCCGTTGCTATGGTAAACTGGTCGGAACCGGAACCGGTGATGACGACGGTTTCGCCGTCTTTCAGGTCGTACTGGAGATCGGAGACCGTGGGCGGTTTGATTACCAGCAGATAACCCAGCTCGGGGCTGTGGTCGGTGATCTCTTTCAGGACCGACAGATAGGTTTTCCGCTGTTCGTCGGCCTTCTTCTGCAGTTCGCGGAACTTCCCCTGATCGTTTCCAGTGGCTGCGGCTTCCGGAATCTCCTGAAGCGCCCGGACGGCGCTGTTCCACTCGTTGATTGATGCTTCCAGACGGGCGAACAGATCCCGGTCCCGGGCGCGTCCGGGGGCGGCGATAGGCCCGTCAAGGGTCCAGAGGACATCGACGCGGCGGCTTCGTTCGCCTGTTTCCACGGCCAGTTCCAGATATTTCGAATCCCGGGTTTCCGTGAACCGTCTGGTCCAGAATGCGGCCAGCCGCTTGAGCAGGCCATTGAGGTATAACCGTCGCGTGCTGTCGCCAAGGAACGAGGGAACTCGCGGGCTGTAGGTGTCCGCCAGCTCCAGAAACCGCAGGCAATCCTTCTCGCTGCCTTCCAGGTCGCAGCGCAAAGCGGTGTCCCAGAGCGGGCCGTCTGCAATCCGGTAGTTCTGGGCAGTCTCCGCGAACTCTTCGAGAGAATCCTCGATGCCCGTCCCGAGCCCGGCGGCGTGGGCAGCTCGCGCTTCATTCAGATAGCCGATGAGCCGTTCTTTCAGGGTCGAGACGCCGGTTTCCCGCTCTGACAGGGACCGTATTTTACGGGCGCGGACGAAATCCCGCAGGGGTAGGAATGCATCCAGGTGCCCTGCCCCGGCCTCCAGCAGTTTGAGACGTATCATGGCGCGCAGGTCGAGCAGTTGAGCCAGTGCCGGCAGATTCACCGGTATCCTGCGCATCAGGCGGTTTTCCAGTTCAGGAACAATTGCTTCCGAGTCGCGGACAAACCCTTTGAGATCTTTGTCGGAGGTGGCCGGGTCCAGCAGCCCGTGCTCCATCAGGGCGCCCAGCACGACTGTTTGCCCCCGCAGGTCCTGTGTTGAAGAGGTGATCTGGTAGGCTTCGGCAAGATAGTTGCGGGCTTTGGCGGAGTTGCCGGCTTCCCATTCAAGCCGGGCCAGCTGGGTAAGAACGACAGCCCGCTTTCTCAGGGAATCGGTATCCTTGGGATCAGGTTTCGCTTCAAGCGTCTTTTCACCGTAGAGAAGCGCCTTCGCCGAATCTCCCTTGGCTTCGTAAATCCAGCTCTGGTAGGCATCGCCAAGCTGGATTTCTCTCTTCGCCGTAAATCCCCATGGTGCCTCGGTCGTAGCGGGTCCCACGTTGATCGTAAATGTGGGAGGCGACCGCTTGGCGCGCCTGTCGATATGACCCCGGTTGCGGCTTACTTCTTTGTCCCAGGCTTCCAGAGAGCCGAGGGCCTTGTCGCTGTCGCCGGCCCGGAATTCGCTGACCGCCTTGCTCCGGTAGATGAGATACAGGTTCTGGTTCCCGGCGGCGGATGGTGAAGCATCCAGTGCCGCCTGGTAGGCGGTGACAGCCTCCGTATGGCGGCCGGCCGACTCAAGTATCAGGCCCATATATTCCTGTAGTGCCAGCTCATATTTTCCGTCGCCGAGTTTTCGGGCCTGTTCGATGCCTCTGCGCGCGGCTTCTGCCGCTTCGTCGTAGCGTTCCACTTGAAACAGGATTCGCGCCCGCCGGTCGGCAATGATAAGCGCCCGTCGCGGGTCGGCTGGGTATCCGGACCCCTTGAAGTATTCGTCCATGAACTCCGCCGCGAGGCGGTAGTTGGGTGATGGGAAATCCAGAAATGCCAGAGCCAGCGAGAGATTCAGTTCGCGTATGCGTTCGGATTGCCTGGATTGCCGCGCGTAGACGAGTGCCGTCTGGTAACTTTCGATGGCGGATTCCAGATAGGCCTTGTCCTGGCGCTTGCTGTATGACGCATTGTCGAGGATCAGGAACTGTTCGAGTGCGTGCGACAGGTATCCCCTGAGCTGGTGCAGCTCCGGCCGGTCGAACTGCAGCGCAAGGCCGTCGTCTACTATCGCAATTGCCTTGTTGGCTCCCCGGGCAGTACGGTCTTTTCTCCAGGCCTGCAGCGCCTCGGTATATTTGCCGGTAACCGGATCGGTGGCGGCCGGGAATGCGCTGCTCGCGGATGGCGGCGCCTTGACACCGGCAAGTGACCAGGCGCCGTAGCGGGCCTCCGGACAGTCCGGATCAATGCGTATGGCCAGAGTCAAAATTCTGGAAGCCCTGACCGGGTCTCCGTCGCTGCGGCTTTTCTCCGCCAGCAGCAGCAACGCGTCCACGAGTTTACGGCGGCTCGTCTCGTTCGCCTGCAGGTAGGGGAGCATATTGTCATCCAGAAGGCTTTCATCGCCGGACAGGGAAAGAAGCTGGATATAGAGCGACGTCCAGTCCCTTTGAATCTCGGGGGCGGAACGGACGGCCTGTACGGAAGACGCCAGTTCCGCGCGCGCGGCAGCCAGATCGCCCGCTCCCAGGTATATCGTCGTGGCCTCCAGCGAGATCCGGGCCTTCAGGTAGTCCGGAGCACTGTTCGCAAGCCTGCGAAGCGAGGCGATCCGGTCTTCGCTGGAAACGTACAGCCCTGATGCCAGATTGATCGCCTGCCTGGCGGCGGCTGAAATCACCGAGTTCTCAGACCCGTAGTCGACGATGATCTTGCGAAGCAGGACGGTCGCCGCACTGCGGTCGCCCAGCTCGCTGAAGATCCGGGCCTTCTCAAGGGCCGCCTCGGCAGAGGCCGCAGGGACATCCCGGAATTCGGCCTCGGCCTGCTTGAACGTTTCCAGCGCGTCGATCGATTTGCGGTAGGCGGCCTGGATCTTCCCGGCCTCCACCAGCGCGAATGCGCGCAGATCCCGTTCCAGATTTTCGTTGCCGGCACGGGACCTGAGTGCCTCCAGATTGTTCTGGTACGCGGCGGCCGCATCCGGATCGTCCAGAGTCAGACCCGTGGCCAGCATGATCTGCTGGTCCAGCGAGATGCTCAGTATCTGGGCCCGGCGGGACCAGTAGTCGTTGACCGATCCGCGGGTGACACGGTCCAGTGCCGGTTGGGCCTGTCCCCAGTTGCCGGCTTCCAGAAGCTCGTCAGCCCGGTAATAAAGGGCTGCCCGGCTCGCTTCGTTGCCGAAAATACAGGGAACGATACGGCGGTAGGCGAGCAGGCGCTCCGCCAGGTCGGGCAGATCTCGGGCCGACTTCGCCGGGTCCTGACCGGTAAAATCAGGAGTCGTCCCCAGATTGAGCGCCCAGAGATTAAGCTGCCCCGAACGGTCGGACGTCATGATCAGGGATGTTTCCGTCGCCGCAGGTAATGTCGCCACGCTATCGGAGGAAGTCAGCGCCTGATAGTCGGTACCGGCCATTCCCGTCCCGGGATCGAATCCGGCCGTCCAGAGCGTCGTCTTGTCGTTCACATCGATCACGCCGTCCGCATTCGTATCGTCGGCGTACGCGGCGATATAAATCTGTCCGTTACCGCCAAATACCGCCATCGCTTCCTGATAAGGCAAGGTTGTCAGCCGCTGCGGTTTGCCGATGTGCAGGCCCGTGACCGGCGCGAGCTCGATCTGGGTATGGTTATTCGTGCGCCGGGCGAAGATCGCCCAGCGGCCGTTTGGCGAGACATCCGGCTGGCTGGCATCAGTAATATCCGTGTCTTCAAAATTTCCCGTACGCAGGTTGTAGACGGACAGGAACCGCTTGCCTTGCCGTACGCGGCTCACGATTATCGCCTTGTCGTCAATCCAGGCAGGATCTTCTTCGACGGAAAATTCTTGCAGGGCGGGGATCGAAAAGCCGCTTTCTCCCGGTTCCAGATCGATAAACGCGAGATCACCTTTGGCGTCATTTCTGCGGCTGATGAACGCGACCCGCTTGCCGTCAGGCGAGACCGCCGGGGCGAAATCCGCCGCTGAATGGGTGGTGAGCTGTTCCGGGGCGTCCCTTCTGGCGAGATCGATACTCCACAGGTCCCAGTTTCCGGATCGCCCCGAGGTAAAGACCAGCCTGCGGCCGTTACGGCTCAGGGCCGGATCGAAATCGCCCTGAAAGTGAACGGAAACCGGGACGAAGGGAGGATTCAGGTAGTCCCGCATCGATGCGGGACGGGTATTGCGCCCGCCGATACCAAGCCCCGGATAACGCGGCGAATTCGCACAGGCGGCCAGCTGACCGGCGAGGATCAGCACGAATAAGGTTCGGGTGATCGCCCTGCTCACTTTACCTGCTGCCAGTTTCCGGCTGAGGTCTCATACCAGTCCCCGGGTCTAGCACCCTCGCGGTACTGCCGTGCAAACACAGCCTCCACCTTGGGACGGTCCGATTGGCTCAGGGCAGTGTTCACGGCGATGACGCCATCCACGACGGTCTTCCGGTCGGTGTTCTCGTCCGAAACCATCCTCTCGACGCGGTTGTATTCATCTTCAGGTATCCGCTCCTTGAAGGCGAAGAGGTAGCCGCTGGAGTTTTCGCCCACGTACCCGGACGCCTTGAACCGGAGGATGTCCTCGCGCTGGAACTCCTGATGCAGCACCGCCTTGAGCACATTCCGGCGGACCAGCGGCAGGTCGGTGGCCGGCACGCCGCCCTGGGGCTGGGGTGTTTCAATTGCACCGCGGGTATCGACCCCCGGAACGGAGCCCCAAAAACGGTCATCGTCCGTCAGGTAGTCGTAGGTGCCGAGCACCTGATTTTCGAGGGCGGTCTTTTCGGAAAGTGCGAGGACAGTGAATTTGGGGGAGCAGCCATGAATAATGATACCCGTAACGAGAAGGCCACAGCAGAGGAAACGATTCATTGTCCAGCTCCCCGGGTGCGGGCATTCTTCAGAATCTGCTCGAGCGGAATCCGGTTGATATGGTGGTCGAGCCCGAAAATAGCACCGCCAAGATTCTTTCCCAGTAATTTAACCAGGATGCTTACTACATAGTTCGAACTGACTACCCGTGTGGTCAGGCTGATAAACATATTCATGAAACCATTTTCTGCATCCATGACTACGAACCGGGGTATAAAACCGATTTCCAGCTGCTTGCGGACTTTGTTGATCTGCGGGTTCTGATGTTCGGGGTCAATCAAGTCGAGCAGTCCATCCATGGCTTCTTTTCCTATTCTGGTAACGTTGATCCTCGCATCGATGTCACCTTTTGAATTCAATCTGACGTTGAGGTTCTGGTTGATCCTGAAATCCGGCCGTTTGATCAGGTCGAGCGCAGATTTCGCAGATCCGGTTGCCAGCAGCTCTGCATTTACACGCGTCATGGAACCCTCGAACCAGATAGTCGAGCTCGGGTAGAACCTGCTTTCAAAGTCCCCGACGAGCGAACCGTCCAGCACACCGGCCTCCATGGACCGGCACTTCAGGGTATCTCCTTCAACTGACACCCAGGAGCTGAAATCCGAGATTTTAGCGCTGCCCCAGGCGATTTCTTTCACACGGAACGGGCTGCCTTCTTCTCCGACACTTTTCATGCGCCGGGACAGAAGGGATTCGGTTTCCGGCGTAATGCCGTCCCGGCGCAGAGGTGATAAGGCCATGGCTCCGTTTGCCAGTGTTGCGATGGCGGAAATCCCGACCGGCCCGTTCGCTCCGGCTAGTTGGAGATTTTTCCCGGAACGTGCGTTCACATCCTTGAAGACCAGCTCACCCTGAAACTGGGCTTCCTTTAGGCTGGGGATATTGACGGAAAGATTCCCCTGCAGCGAGCCGTCGCCGGACACCGTGGCGCTGGCCGCCGGAGCAGCCTTCGACACATCCAGTGAAAACTGGCCTCGCAGATCGGCCCGCGGACTGGTCAGTAACTGCCCGGCCGAGCCCTGGGAACTGAAGACGAAGCCGAGAACCGGTTGCGAAATACGGAACTCGTCTATGGCGACCTGATTCAGGTTTTCGAACGACGTCTGCAGGCGCAGCGAGCTGTCCTCCAGGGGCTTTGCGAGGCCCTTTACCGCCGCCTCATCCACATGGGACTCGAGAGCAATCTGCTGTTGGCCGGCGTCATGGCCGAAGATCAGCGAGGTGGTCATCCCCTTCACCGCCGTGCCGCCGAGGTCGGCGCCGACTTTCCGGGTATCGATACGGCCGGTCAGCCGTACCGGAAACTGTCCGGTCACCCCCATGTCCGGGCCCGGAACGGGCCCCATCGCTTTCAGGTCGGCCGAGCCCGTTCCGGTCAGTTTGTAACGGGCGAAAGAACGCTTGATATTTTCCGGAAGCCGCTTGACGAGATTGGCGAAAGTGAATGGCTCGATGATCAGCCGCAGATCCAGCAGCGGGGCGGAAACGTAGTCCACACCGCCCTCCAGACGGCCGTTCAGGACGTCTTTAAGACTAAAGGGCATGCTGATCTCGGTGACTCGCTTGCGCCGGTTGTCGGCCAGGAATTTGAGCCACAGGGAAACATCGGGGAGCGGGTCAGAGCCCATCGCATCCAGAACGGTCCCGAACGCTCCAATCTCCAGAGCAGCGCGGATCGTCCCGGATTCGTTCTGCGGAACAAAGAGTGCCTTCGCCTGGATCCGGCCGATGGAGTTCTGCCTGAACCGGATATCTTTCGCCTCGGCATCAAGCCGTCCGACGAGACGCGAGAGTTGTCCCTTGGCCTCCAGATGGCCCGAGATGTCTCCATTAGCACGTGCGCCTCCGACCGCGTAAGGCAGGTCTTTCCCCGGCAGGGAGGCGGCAATCTCCGGTATGAGCTGGAAATCGAGATCCAGCGGCTGGTAGACGCCCTTGATGCGAGAGGTCAGGCCGAAGGTTCCCTCTATGCTGTCAAGCCGGAAAGTGGAATCCTGCAGCGGTTCGACGGCACGGCCGAAGCGGGTAAGATCCAGATGGCTGCCAAGCTCTGTATTGATCCGCTTGTCTTCCCCGTAGGTAACCTCCGATTTTAGCGTGCTTCGGAACCAGTCCGAGACATCCAGTTGCGACAGATCCAGTTTCGCCGTGTGTTCGCGATAGTTGGCCGAGGCGTGGCCCCTGACCATGAGCGGCGCATCCAGCTGAAAGCGGTCCGGTACCGTCACCCGGTTATCGGGGAGATCAAAGGACAGATGCTGCAGTTCGACCGTCCCTGCCAGGAGCTTAAGCATGGCGTCGGTTCCGAATTTCAGTTGTGTGCGGAAGAGTGGATCACTGTTGTCGTCGGCCTTCACGACGACATCCGCTATGTCGCTCGTGATATGACCGGTGTAGTCGGCATCCTGGCAGCTGATGTCCGCCGCGAATGCGAAGTCCCCGAGCAGCAGCTTCGGTTGCCGGATCTGTCCGATATTGACGATGAACTTCACAGGCGGTTCGGTGGCCGCACTTGCACACGAGCCAACCGGTTGTTTGGCACCCCCGGAAGTCCAGCTGAAGTGCCGGCCGGAGAGTTCCGCGCTGGCACCCGTCAGCCTGGTCGTACCCGGTTCGATCCGGTCGGCGGAAAGCCGCATCATGATCCGGGTAAAGTCCGCCTTGAAGGTCTCCCCGGTTGTCAGGGTCGCCGAGAGGTCGGATACGTCGAACCGTGCATGGTTGGTAGCGGGCAGATCTATATCCATCGCTTTCAGGACCTTAGCCAGTTCGTCAAGATCCAGTCCGGCCGAGCCGGTGAGCCCCGTGCTCCGGTGTGGCGGGGCGATGGGAAGCGTCGCCGTGAATCCAGCAGTGAATATTGCGCCTTGCGACAGGGATATGGTGAATTCTCCCGGCTCGGTGGCATTGCGGATGTCGAGAGCAGTTTCACCGACTGGGATAGGCCGGGAGTTTTTTGAATAACCCAGCCCCTGCGTTTTCACCGAAGCGATGATGGTTGTGTGTTCCAGCGCCGAACTGTCCGCCCGGACCATTATCTTGCCATCGAGCGCGGTTTTGATTTCAATCGTTCCGGTCCGCAGCCGTACGTCCGTCTGTCTGCTCTCCGGTCCCGACTGGAAGCTCAGTTTCTGGAACAGCCGCCCTTTGCCGCGGCCCAGATCTCCGCTGGCTTCAAAGTCGACAGGCCCGACGGCAAGCTCAGTGGCAGGGTCGTAGTAGGAGAATCGGAATCCGCTGATCTCCATTACCCCAAGGGATATCCAGACCGGAAGCTCGGGAAGTTTCAGGGCCGTACGCCCATCCCGGGACTGGAGCAGCGGGGTTGTTTCGGCTGGCGAAGTGGCCTGAGCCGCCGGTGCTACCGTAACTGTCGAGTTTCTGGATTTGAGGGCCTCACTCAGTCCGATGCGCCCGTCCGGGAGCTTTTCGATAACCAGCTCGGGTTCGGCAAACAATATCTTCTTAAGACTCACGGTCTTCTGGAGAAGGTCGAAGGGCCAGAGAGAAATCTCCAGACGCGGAACGGACAGCACGACTGTGTGTTGAAACGGAGGGGGCGCCAGAAGCCTGAAACCCAGCAGTTCCAGTTTGCCGGTAAGCGACGCATCGATCCGGCCAATTTCGATCTGGCCGGAAATACTCCGGTTTACGCGATCCAGTAGTAGGTTTCGGAACCGCTCGGGATCAAGACGTTCAGCATAAAAGAACAGTGTGAGAGCAAGGGTAATCGGCAGAGCGGTGAACGAGATCACCGTCCAGAACAGTATCCGGCGCCACAAACGTCTTTTTTTCGGAGCCCGTTCGACGCTCACGGCAGCTCCCCGGTGTGGGTCAGGAGATTACTCGGGACTTTGCGGAAGTTTGGTCAGACCGTCGAGTTCCCGGTTCCAGCGAGTGAAGTCGTCCTGCATATCCTTCTGGTTGTCGATTTTCACCGGATCGGCTTTCGCCGGATCTCCCGCTCCAAACGGCATCTGCATGCCGGCAACGACAAGCTGGGTCCATTCCTCGCGGGAAACGTCCTTGAACGGAGGTGGAACGGTGTCCGGCCCCTGCACGTCCGTCGGAGGCACCAAGCCGCCGCCCTGATGGGCCTCAGCCGGCTTGAACGGATTGTAACGAGCCACGGCCACTTTACCCTCGTAAACCCGCAGGTCGCCGTTGCCGGCGGGTTCGTCCGCGGGTTTGTCGGGGTTCAGGTTTTCACCCGTAATCGGGGCGAAGTTGATCTCGAACGCGGTGCCCCTGACCCCGGCGACGGCATTGCCGGCGCTGACGCGGAAGCGGGGTTCGGCCGGACCGCCGAACAGGTTCATCACCCTCGCCCAGACCCGGCCCGAAATCAGGCGGGCTTCCACCTGGGCGTTCTGCTTGTCTGCCGGGAACAGTAGCTTGTTCAGCTTGAGACGCGAGTCGGGTCCTATGCGTAGCACACTGTCGCCCGGCAGGGAGAGTTCCGCCCTCGATTTGGGGCCGGTCTTCACGATGGCCCCTTCCGGCACGCTCGCCTTCAGCTTAAGCGGGGTCCACGGACCGGTTTCCGCCGTGGCGGTCTGCAGGGTTCCCTCGAGTTTGGTGACCGTCGCGGACTTTACCGGCGGTTTCGGTTCGGCTTTCTGCTGGGCTTTACCCGCAAAAGGAAATGAAACCAGCAGTGCTATAAGGAGTCCGGTCAGAGGTCGCATCACATGCCTCATTTCTTCTTCAGCGTCGCATTGATGATATTCTGCGTAGTATCGGTGACCTCGAATTCAAATCCTTCGAACTGGTAGCCGTAAATCTCTTCGGCAATGTCGGTCGCCGTGCCGCTCTTGATCGTGAGCTCGTACGTCCGGGTTCCATTCTCGATAGGCCGGTCGGCAATGGCTGTAATCTTCGCCGACGAGTTACGGAGCTGCTTCTTGAACGCAACCCAGTCGCCGAACTTGATGCCCTTGAACGTGATGACGAGGTTCACGCTCGCATCCTGTGTCAGAGAGCGGATGATCTTCGGCATCAGTTCGGTGGCGGTTTCGGTGCCGAACTTTTTGAGAAGGTTCTGCCCGCCGGTTGCTGCGCTGATATGCGGGGCGCCGGTACCGGACTTCGTGGCCGACGCGATAATCCGGCCGGTGTCGGTATGGACGACCTTGAGCGAGATACCGCCGGAAACCGTGTTCAACGGGGTGCCGGGGATCAGATTTCCCGCTTTCGCATAGCCGTTGCCGTAAATAACGATTTCTGCCTTGGTCAGCTCGCCGAGCTTTTTCGCCTGCGCATCGGTGATGTCCTGGGCGCCAACAGCGCCGACGACTTCGATCTGCTTGCTAACGGTCTGCGGATCGATGAGCGGGAACCCGTTGTCGGTGAAAATCTCCGTCATGGCATTTTCGATCGTGCCCATCGAGATCGATTCGACCAGGGATTTCTTTCCCTGATTGGCCGATTCGATCGCCTTGGTCGTATCCCCGACGTTCTGCTCCTTGATGAAGATCATCGTACGGGGCTTGTTGGAATTCTTGACGAGGTAAATGTCGACCATGTCCCGGATCGAATCCTGCAGAACCTTGGTAGAAACAGTCGCCTTGATCGTAATCTTGAAGGCGCCATCGCCCGTCGGACCTTTGGAAACGTCCTGGTACTTCTGAACGAATCCCTGCGACTTCGAGTATATCTCGTCTTTGACCAGTTCGAAGTCCTTCGTTTCGCTCTCCGATTTGACGACGATACCGACCACCTGCTCGACCGCGTTTCTGAACGCGGCAGTGCGCGCCCGGTCCTCGGCCACGGCGAGGTTTCCGCCTTCGATTACCGCCTCACCGGAGGCCGTCACTTCCTTGGCATCCGACGACTGGGCGAAGGACGCCGTTCTGGCGGCGAGAATAAGCGCGAATGCGATGAAGACTTTTTTCAGACTGGGCTTCATTTCAAAAATTCCTTCCCTTGACAGCGGAACGGAGCGAATCCGTCACCGGACGCGCTCCGCCGGACAGGCCACGCAGGCCTGATGAGGACCCCTTGCTCAGAAGTAAGACGCCAGAACGGTCGTCTTCAGCTGACGGATCGCCAGAAGCGCTGTCGCACCGCTGACCGGATCATTTGGGCCGAAGTAACCCTTGGCAAAATCCTTGAGTTTGAGAATGTCCCGTGAGTGCACGACGACGATAGCGTTGTAGTAGGGGCTGTCGCTGCGGACGTCGTCGAACTTGGAGTTTTCACCGATATACTTGGTCTCAAGGTCGGCATCATTAAGCGCCCGGACCATGATGTCCTGGATCATGAACGCGAACTCGGCCTTGGTGATCGGCTTGTCGGGATCGAACTTGCCTTCGATCAGTTCAAGACCCTTAACCTGGATGTCCAGCACTTCGCGGATATTGGACTCGAGGGCGTGCCCCTTGATGTCCGCGATCTCCGCCGGCTTTGCATCCTTCGCCTTCTTGGCCGCCAGGGCAGCCGGGTCCTTGAAGGAGAGGTCAGGCTTTTTGTTCTTTTCGAAGAGGCGCTTCAGATCGAGTTCGGAAGTAAACAATGCAGCGATGTCGGCGCGGGAGATCTCTTCCTTGATGGCGACCTGCTTGCCCACGGGTGAACCGGGCATTGCCATCTCGATTTCGCCCATCTTCTGCCATTCGCGGGTCGCCGATTCGGTGAAGAACTTGGCGGCCTTGTCCGTGTCGATAGCCTTGCGGAAGCTGTCCTTGGCCTTGGAGAAGTCGAATGCCGTCCGGTAGGCGATACCCATCCAGTAGTAGACGTCCGGCTGGTCGTTATCGATGCCGAGCGCGTCCGTGTAGTGATCCTGCGCTTCTTCCAGCCAGCCCTTGCCGCCAAGCTGGGTGTACACCCGGATCGCATTCACGTAACCGTCATATACGCAGTCTTTCTTCTTGTCGCATTTGTCGATCCCCTTGCTGAGGGTATCGATGGCCTTGGGGTCTTTCTTGCTGGCCATGATCACCGCACGGAGCGTAAGCGCCGGCCCGAAATCAGGCTTCAGTTCGAGAGCCTTCGTCAGCGACTTGTCGGCTTCGTCCGGCTGGCCCCGGTACAGAAGTTCCTTGGCGCGGCGGATATGGGATTCCGGGTTGTCCATTACACCCTGGGCATCGCGCACCTTCTTGTCGGCGCAACCCGTCAGGGCGGCCGTCCCGATCAGGGCGGCCGTGATGAAGATTTTGGAGACTGACTTTAATGTCGGCATTCGAAACTCCTTGGAATCGATTAGAGAACGATGATGACCCGGCACTGGGTCAGGAAGCTCTGGCTCTGGGTAATCTCATTAAGCCTTTTCGCATCGTCTGCGGTGAGGACAACATCAGCGGCCTTTTCGCCCTGCTTACCCTTCGCCTTGATGATCAGCGGCGAAGCTCCGACACGGTCGTTCGCCTTGGCCGCTTCAACATCCTTGGCATAGCCCACGACACCCTGCTGGAGGGCGTAGTCGCGCGAGACCGTCGAAGCCGAATACAGTGCTGTGCCGGTCTCATCCAGAAGTTGCGGGCTCATGGCCGGCTTCACGCCGAGGCCGCGGGCATCGATGATCAGGCCGGTGTAGGCCTTGCCGTCGATCGCGGGGGCCGGAGCGCCGGCGGCCGGTGCCGGGGGCACGGCGGAGCCGAGTTCCTTGGGCATCAGGATTTCGGCCAGCGGGCCCATAATCGGAACCTCAATGAATACGGAGACGCCGGTGTCGCTCTGGTAGGTCGTGTCGACGACGACAGCCCCCTGAATGACGCCGTTCACTTCGGTCTTGACCGTGTCGCTCGTGAGCATGAAGTCCTCGACCGTGCTGGAGGAAGAGATCGATACGCCTTTGACGACTTCGAGAGCGTTGCGGAGCGCGTCGATCTTGGCAGCACGTTCGGCGGCAATACGGGCCTGGGCCGGATTGGTGTGCTTGGGATTCGGAGCAGCCTGTCCTTTCACCCGGATCTTGAGGACAGTCCAGTTGATGTCTCCCTTTTCGGTTTTCTGGACGTAGTCGCCAGGACCGCTGAACTGCGCGTGCGCCTGTCCGGCGACAGAAAGTGCGAGAACCGCGGCAATGAAGAACTTACGGGTGTTGGTCAGCATGACTCTGTTATCTCCCCATCCGGAATCCGGATTTGTTGTAAACCCCGCCCGCTCCGGTATCCGGCTGCGGACCTGAAAAATGACCTTCAGAACTGATGCCCTAAACGGGCAATCTCTACGTGATTTTGCGAGCTTAGGAGGGCTTTACCGTAACGGTCAAGCTGCGCTTCCAATTGCCCGGCAAACTCCTTTACGCACACTTTTATACCTTTCATTACAAACCGTTCGTGTCCCAGATCACTTCCGCTTTAATACTACGTCGAGCTGGTAGGCTGTCTTTCCGGCCTGCACTGAGACTTCCTGGGACCACTCCCGGAAGCCCTCCGCACGGACGCTGATCTTGGGGGAGCCCGTCCCGACGCCCATGAGCCGGAAGGATCCGTCGGGTCCCACCGGTTTTGGGGTTCCCGTGGCACCCCGCCAGAGGATGACTTTGGCACCGGATACCGGCGAACCGCTTTCATCAGTCACCCTGCCCGTAATAATCGCCCCGGACTTGAGATTGATCTGGATTTCCTTCTGATCGCCGGGCTTCACATTCAGCGGCTGTTCCGCAGTCGCATAGCCAGGAATGGTGACGGTGAGATTGTAGTCCTCGCCGGGCTCCATTCCCGTGATGACCAGCTTGCCGTCATCGTCGAAAACCTGCCCGGTGCCCTTGTTGCCTCGCCAGAGAAAAACCTCGGCATCGGTTAGTGCCGAACGAGGCGGTTTGGGGTTTACATTCGCCACCACACGGGCACCCACCTTGAGGACAATGTCTTTCCGGACGACGTCCCGCGCCGCGACTTTCACGTCGAAGTCCATCTTTGAATACCCGTCGGCCTCAATCGAAATGTGCTGGGTTCCGTCAGGCAAACCCGGAAGCGCGTAGCGGTTCCGGTTGAACCGGGTGACTTCGCCGCGTGTACCCTTCCAGAGAATGACTTTTCCGGACTCCACAAGGTTGCCGAGACTGTCCTTCACCGTTCCAAAGACGGTTGAGCCCTGCTGCGGCCGGGTCGGACGCCCGAGAATCTTGTTCTTCGGATCGTCATAGGAGTCTATCGGGAAGATTGTGTTCTCTTCCTGATTGACGGTGTAAGTGACGCCCTGGTCCACGTTCAGGGTCGCATCGCCAACCTGGTTCTGCTGGCCGAAAGCGCCCGAGACGTACCGGACGATATGGTAAGGGTCGACGAAATTCTTGGAGTATTCGCCATCGGTGAACGCCCAGCCGGCATCCGGATAGTAGATCTCCGTCCAGGCGTGATAGCCGCCTCCTGAAGTTTTGACGCCCCAGTAGTTCTTGGAGATGCCCCAGTCGTATCCGATCGGCAGGTAACCGCCGACATAGCGCGCCGGAATACCGGCCGCCCGGAGCAGTGCAATTGTCAGATTGGAGTATCCCACGCATGATCCGCGCTTGGTCTGAAACACGCTGCGCGCGTCCTGCTGAACGCCGGGTCCGGCGTCATAGGTGAGTGCGTCGCGGACCCAGTTCGAGGTGGCTTCGACCGCTTCGATTACAGTCTTTGCCTTTGCGGTGATTTCCCGGGCCCGCGCGGAAATCCCGGAATCGTTCGCCTGAATACGCTCTTCACTGCCCAGAAATTTCTTTACGTCCGCAGGCAGATCCTGAACGGGGAACGGGGCCTTCGAGACAAGCGGGTCCAGCCTGGCTTCAACCAGCAACTGGATCGTGTAGGCGTCCGGCTTCTGCAGGATCTTCATCTTGTAAGAGTTATTTTCGTAGTCGTGGAGTTCCTCGACGCCGGTCACGCTGACAATGTCGTATACGATCCGGTGCTTGCCGGTCAGCACTTCGGTGTCGGCCCAAACGGGCCGGGACACCAGAATCGAAGCCACCAACGCACCTGCAATAACCCTGTTCATTCCCCGTTCCCGTTTCCCCCGGCAATCAGTTAGTTGAAGACGACCATCACGCGGGCATTACGCAGATACGGGCTCTTCTGGTCCGTCTGCTGAATGATCTTGGCGTCCCCGTCCGTCAGTACGACATCGGATTTACCGGTGCCGGCCGCCTGGACGCCTTTCACCAGAACCGGATCGCTGGCGACGCGAATATGCCTGGAGGCCGCGTTCACATCGCGTGCATAACCGACGAGGCCGGACTTCGTGGCATTTTCAACCTGAACGGTCTGAGCCGTGTAGAGATCGTCGCCGGTCTTGGTATAGATACGCGGCACGAGTGCCGGTTTCAGGCCGAGGCCGCGGGCGTCCACGACCAGTCCTGACCACTGGACCTCAGCCGCCGGGTCTATCGGCTTCTGCTCCGTGGTGCTCGCCGAGATGGCGAATTCCGTCACGACGGCAGCGCCCACCGCGCCGGCTCCAGCGGCAGCTGCCACGGCGGTAGAGGATGGCTCAGATGCCGGAGCCGCGGCCGGAATCAGGGGAGCAGCGGGGGCCGACGGCGCGGAGGGCGGCGGGGCCTTGAGCTTTTCCTCTTCCAGCCGCCTGATTTCGGCCTGCCGGCGTTCTTCTTCCAGCGCCTTCTCTTTGACTTCTTTGTCCAGAAGCTGCCGCTGTTGCTCGGCTTCGGCTGCCTTGCGCTGTTCTTCCGCCGCCTTCATGCGCTGCTGTTCGAGATCGTATTCAGCCTGCTTGGCCTGCTGCTCGGCGGCCTTGCGCTCGGCGTCAGCCTTTGCCTGTGATTCGGCATCGGCACGGACCTTGTCGGCTTCGGCCTTCAGACGATCCGCTTCAGCCTGAAACTGACGGGCTTTCTCTTCGGCCTGTTTCTGGGCGTCGGCCGCCGCCAGTTCGCGGGCGCGGGCATCCGCTTCTTCGGCCGCTTTCCGAGCCTGATACTCGGCCGACTCCCTGCGCAGGCGGTCCAGGTTATGCTGGTAGGCATCCTGTTTCGCACCCGGGGGAAGTCTGGAGTCGAACTCGTCCACCTTCATACCGGACGGCGGCCGCTGGAGTTTCTTGGAAGCCTGGGTGTAGAGCACGCTGATCATGTCGCCCGTAATCGGCATCTCCATCGTCACCAGTACGCGGTCTTCCCGGTACTGGATATCAACCTGCTGGGCACCCTTCACGATGCCTTCGACGGTCATGCGGATCTTGTCGTTGATCAGGACGTAGTCGCGCATCGTGGATTCACTGTTCACGCGAACGCCTTTGGTGATTTCCAGGAGACGACGAAGGGCATCGACCTTGGCGGCGCGTTCCGCACCGAGGCGGGCCTGCGCCGGATTCAGATGCTTGGGGTTCGGAGCGCCTTCACCCTGAGCGCGGATATTCATCTTCGTCCAGTTGATCTCTCCGTGTTCCAGTTTTTCGATGATATCGGCCTGCTGGGCGGAGGCCCGGGCGGCGCCGAGCGCGATAACCAGCAAACAGAGAGCGAACAGTTTTTTGCATTTCATCATTAGATGACCTCGGTAAAAACGGGAAAAAACCCGTCCGGTTACGGAGGGAGTCTAGCAGAGAGCCAAGGCTCATCAATGAGAGCTACATCACAAATCGGATTATCGCCTGAAACCGGCGAATTTGGAGGTCTCGGGCTGAATAGTGGCCCGATCGGGGATGACGACGTTCAGGCGGAACTCCGGATATTGGGCCCGCATATAGTCCAGAAACTTCACGCTGGTAGGGACGGAAACATCTGCCGGTAGCAGGGCCTCGGCGACACGCCCGTCTTTCAGGGTGATTTCGATCGTCACGTTGGCATCTCCGCGTTGGCGGCGCAGGTCATTGACCAGCTTTTCCGCGCGGTCCTTACGCCAGCTGTCGATAGCGGTCGTGAAAATGACCTTTTCGCCAAACCGTTCGATGAACTGGTCAAAATCGAGGACGTCGGTGGCGCGGACTTCGACACCGCGGGATTTGAACTTGCCATTGGCAGGGGCGGCGGCGCCACCGCCTTCTTCTCCATCGGGGCCTTCGGAGGGCGCTTCTTCCTCCTGCTTCATCACTTCACCCACAAGGAGGAACGGTTCCGTGACGCGCAACGGTCCCCGGTCGGCACTGGGTGGCTTTCCTGTGCCCGTAATTTCACCTTCGCCATTTTCGTCATCGGCACCGCTCTCCGTGGCGGAAGGCATCGGTGCATCAACAATGGCCGTCGGTACGGCCGCGCCGTACAGGTTAGGCTGGATTCGGGTCCAGGTTTCAGCGCCAATGAAAACGCTGAGCACGCCGGTGGGATCCTCGAATCGTGCATTGCAGAACAGTTCGCCGCGCTTGTTGCGCCGTTCGGAAATGTCGGTACAGAGGGCCAGCAGCCGG
Source organism: uncultured bacterium (assembly GCA_964565925.1). Classification (GTDB taxonomy): domain Bacteria; phylum JAGRBM01; class JAGRBM01; order JAGRBM01; family JAHCIT01; genus CAZMGV01. Next base: position 64,006 of record CAZMGV010000010.1, on the reverse strand, counting down.
ACCTTTGTCCGGTCTCCGGTGAGCAGTGCTTCGGCTATGGTGTGGGTGCGGTAGGCCGAGAACTTCGCCACCACTTCTTTTTCTTTAAGCGGATGGCCGGTCAGGTAGACACCCAGGACTTCGCGCTCGCGCTGCAGCATTTCCCGTCGCGGCCATTCGGGGACGTCCGCATAGTTTTCCTTGACGCCTACCGACGACGAGCCGCCGAACAGTCCGCCCTGCCCGACTTCCTTGTCGCGGCGGTCGGCTTCCGAGGCGGAGATCGCCTGCTCAAGACTTTCAAAGAGCTGGCGTCTCGGGCGCTTGAAGCTGTCCATGGCACCACACTGGGCCAGAGCTTCCAGAACCTTGCGATTCGTTTTGCGGATATCGACCTTCATGGTGAAATCGTAGAGGTTCCGGAATTTGCCCTCTTTGTTGCGTGCCTCGATGATGGCCTCGACCGCCTGCGTGCCGACGCCGCGAAGACCCTGCAGGCCGAACCGGATCGTCTGACCCCGGCCTGTGAACTCGAGGTCGCTCTCGTTCACGTCCGGCGGCAGCACTTCGAGGCCCATCTTGGCGCACTGGTTGATGTTCTTGAGCGTCTTGTTCTGGCCGTCAGCGCCACGCGCTTCGATCGTGAGCAGCGCGGCCATGAATTCCACCGGGAAGTTCGCCTTCAGGTAGGCGGTCTGGTACGTGACAAACGCGTACGCTACCGAGTGCGACTTGTTGAAGCCGTAGTTGGCGAACTTGGCGATGAGGTCGGCCAGCTCACGGGCCTTTGTCTTGTCGAATCCGCGTTCCGCCGCGAGCTTCGTGAACAGGTCACACTGCTCGGCGACCGCCTTCTGGTCCTTCTTGCCGATGGCGCGGCGGAGCAAATCGGCTTGTCCCAGATCCATGCCGCAGATGACCTGGCAGATCTGCATGATCTGCTCCTGGTATACGATAATGCCCTGCGTGGGTCCCAGGATCGTCTCCAGCTGCGGGAACAGATAGTTCATCCGCGCCCGGCCGAACTTGCGGTCGGCAAAGAGCGGGATGTTTTCCATCGGACCCGGACGATAGAGCGCCAACACGTCGGAGATTTCCGAGATCGAGCGCGGCTTGAGCTGCATGACCGCGTCCTTCATGCCTTCTGATTCAATCTGGAAAATGCCGACGTTGTCGCCCGACGAGATCACATCGAACGTCTTCGGGTCGTCCATCGGGATGTCGTAGATGGAAAAGTCCTTCTTGCCGTTCCGGCGGATGGCGCGTTCGGCATAGTGGATCAGCGTCAGGGTCTTGAGACCCAGAAAGTCGAACTTGATGAGACCGATCTTCTCGACGCCCTTCATGTCGAACTGGGTGACGACGTCTTCGCCCTTCACCAGATAGAGCGGCAGGTAGTCGGTCAGGTCCCGGTCCGCGATCACGACACCGGCGGCATGTTTGGACGCTTGCCGGTAGAGGCCTTCGAGCGTCCTGGCCAGATCCATCAGGTCGCCGAATTCGGGGCGCTGGGCGATCTTTTCCTTGAGCCGCGGCTCGACCCTGAGTGCGTCTTCGAGCCTGACGTCGAGCGGGTTTTCTTTCTCCGGAATACGGTTGGGAATGAGGCCCGCGATCTGGTTCACTTCGTGGAGCGGAACGCCCAGAACGCGGCCCACGTCGCGAACGACGGCCTTCGCCTTCAGCTTTCCGTAGGTGATGATCTGTGCGACCCGGTCCCGTCCGCCGTATTTCTCGGAGACGTAGGTGATGACTTCGCCGCGGCGCTCTTCGCAGAAGTCCATGTCGATGTCAGGCATGGACTTGCGCTGCGGGTTCAGGAACCGCTCGAACAGCAGGTCGTAGGGGATCGGATCGACGTCGGTGATCTCAAGCGCGTAGGCGGCGAGGCTCCCGGCGGCGGATCCGCGGCCCGGGCCGACCGGTATCCCTTTCGCCTTCGCGTATTTCGTGAAGTCCGAGACGATCAGGAAGTACCCCGCGAAACCCATTTCGTTGATTACGCGATTCTCGTATTCGAGACGGGACCGGTAAGTTTCCACCTGTGCGTCTGTGAGATTTCGGCCAAGGGCCGCGAACCGCTTGAGCCGGGCGTCGAGCCCCTCTTTGGCCCGGGCGACGAAGAACTCTTCAGCCGTCAGTCCGTCCGGGCAGGCGAACGTCGGCGGATGGTAACCCTTCAGGTTGAAATCGAACTTGCAGCGACTGGCGATTTCCAGCGAATTGGCGACCGCTTCCGGCGCGTAGTGGAAATTCCGGGCGATCGTCTCGCCGTCTTTGAACCAGAGTTCCTTGCCGCCGCAGTTATCACCGGCATTCATCTCGGCGAGTGTCTTGCTGTAACCGATGGCCATGAGCGCCGTGTGTGCGCGGGCCTGATCTTTCTCAAGGTAGTGGCAGTCCCCTGTCGCGCAGAGTGGAATTCCCAGATCCTTGCTGAACTGCATCAGGTTGTCGTTGACGATCCGCTGCTCCGGGATTCCATTTTCCTGTATCTCGAGGAAGAAGTTGCCGCGTCCGAAGATCCTGTCGTAGTCGACGGCTGCCTGGCGGGCTTCGTCGAACTGGTTCTGCAGGATTTTGTAGGCGACCTCGCCCTTCATGCAGGCCGAGAGCGCCACGATCCCTTCGGAGTTCTGGGAAAGCAGTTCCTTGTCCACGCGAGGCCAGCGGTAGAACCCCTCCATGAACGCTTTTGTCGAGATCTTGCAGAGGTTGCGGTAGCCGGTGTCGTTGGTCGCCAGCAGGATCAGGTGGTTCGCGTAACGGTTCTTTTCCGGTGTCCGGTCGGTGCGCGAACCAGGGGCAACGTACGCCTCCATTCCGATGATCGGAGTAATGCCGTACTTCTTGGCGGTGGAATAGAACTCCAGCGTGCCGCACATATGGCCGTGATCGGTGACGGCAATGTGCTTCATCCCGAACTGGGACGCACGCTGCATCAGGGGCTCAATATGATTAGCCCCGTCCAGAAAGCTGTATTGCGTATGCAGGTGAAGGTGAGCGAAATCCCCGGTCGCCACAGCGCCCTCACTCCCACTCGATGGTGGCCGGCGGCTTCGAGGAGATATCGAAGACCACCCGGTTTATGCCCCTCACCTCATTGATGATGCGGTTACTTACCGTACCAAGCAAGTCATAAGGAAGGCGTGCCCAGTCGGCCGTCATACCGTCGTCGCTCGTGACGGCACGAATAGCGCAAACATTCTCGTAGGTTCGCTCATCCCCCATGACGCCGACGCTCTGGACAGGAAGCAGTACGGCAAAGCTCTGCCAGACCTGTGTATAAAGTCCGGCCTTGCGGATTTCTTCGAGCAGCACGGCGTCCGCTTTCTGAAGGATTTCAATCCGTTGGCGTGTCACTTCGCCCAGAATCCGGATCGCGAGACCCGGCCCCGGGAACGGCTGGCGGTCGATCACAAATGAGGGCAACCCGAGTTCGCGCCCCAGTGCCCGTACCTCGTCCTTGAAAAGCTCCCTGAGCGGTTCGATCAGCTTGAACTGCAGCTTCTCTGGCAGGCCGCCCACGTTGTGGTGGCTCTTGATCACCGACGCGGGGCCCATCACCGACACCGATTCGATCACGTCGGGGTACAGCGTCCCCTGCACCAGAAAATCCACCTTGCCAAGTTTCCTGGCTTCCTGTTCGAACACTTCGATGAATGTGTTGCCGATGATCTTGCGCTTCTTTTCCGGGTCGGAGACACCGTTCAGGCGGCCAAGAAACAGGTCCGTCGCGTCGGCGTATACCAGGTTCAACTTCACGTCGGTTGTGAAAACCGAACGAACCTTGTCGGCCTCGTTCAGACGCAGCACGCCGTTGTTGACGAACACACAGGTGAGCTGATCGCCGATGGCGCGGTGTACCAGCGTCGCAGCTACGGCGGAGTCCACACCGCCCGACAGTGCGCAGAGCACCTTGCCCTTGCCGACCTTTTCACGGATGACGGCGATTTCGTTGTCGATAAAACCGCCCATGGTCCACGACGAACCGAGCTTGCAGACCTTGTGGACGAAATTGCCCAGCAGCTGCTTGCCGAACGGCGAGTGGACTACTTCCGGGTGGAACTGCACGCCGAAGAAGGTGTTCTTGTCGTTGGCTACCGCCGCGAACGGCGAATGTGCCGAGTGCGCGATCGAGCGGTACCCGGTCGGGATGGCGTCGATCTTGTCGCCGTGGCTCATCCAGACGACGTGTTCTTTGGGTAGTCCCTCGAACAGCTGGGTCGGTTCGTCGACAATCAGGTCAGCGCGTCCGAACTCCCGCTTGTCGTTCCTCTGCACCCGGCCGCCGAACAGGTGGGCCGTAAGTTGCAGTCCGTAACAGATACCCAGCACCGGAACGCCAAGATCGTAGATTCGCTTGTCGATGGTAGGCGCCTTGTCCATGTAGACGGATGCCGGCGATCCCGACAGGATGATCCCTTTGGGATTGATCTCGCGGATTTTTTCCAGTGAGATATTGAAAGGCTGTATGGCGCAGTAGGCCTGCATTTCCCGCACCCGGCGCGCGATGAGCTGGGTGACCTGGGAGCCGAAGTCGAGGACGAGGATTTTGTCGGACGGGATAGGATTGGCTGTCATGTTCCGGCTGTCGATGGTGGTTCCTGTTTAGTCGAGCTGATAGTTCGGCGGTTCGCGGGTGATGATGATGTCGTGGACATGGCTTTCGCGTAGACCCGACGACGAAATCTGGACGAACTTCGCACGCTTCTGGAGTTCGGGGACGGTCCTGGCGCCGAGGTAACCCATTCCGGAGCGCAGGCCACCCACCAGCTGGTAGACGCTGTCTGCCAGAGGTCCCTTGTACGGGACGCGCCCCTCGACGCCTTCGGGTACGAACTTCTTTTCGACCTGCTCCACGTCGTCCTGGGCATACCGGTCGGATGACCCATCGGCCATCGCACCTAGCGAACCCATGCCGCGGTATACCTTATAGGAGCGGCCCTGATACAGGACCACTTCGCCTGGAGCTTCTTCGGTCCCGGCAAAGAGCGAGCCGATCATGACGGCATTGGCTCCGGCGGCGACGGCCTTCACGAGATCGCCGGAGAACCGGATCCCTCCATCAGCGATGACGCTGATCCCGCAATCGCGGGCGGCTTTCGAGCAGTTTAATACAGCCGACAGCTGCGGCACGCCGACACCCGCGACGATGCGGGTTGTACAGATCGAACCCGGTCCGACACCGACCTTCACGACGCTTGCTCCGGCCTCAGCCAGCGCTTTCACGCCTTCGGCGGTCGCCACATTTCCGGCGATCACAGGTACGTTCGGGTAACGGTTCTTCAGCCACTTCACGGTTTCGATCACCCGCCCCGAATGCCCGTGGGCCGTATCGACACAGAGAATATCAACCCCGGCGTGAACCAGAGCCTCGACACGCGCCTCGCGGTCTCCACCGACACCGAGAGCGGCGGCGACGCGGAACCGTCCGTGGGAATCCTTGCAGGCGTTGGGGAAAGCCTTGGCTTTGGTAATGTCCTTGACGGTGATCAGCCCTTTGAGGTGATTGTCGGCATCCACAACGAGCAGTTTCTCGATGCGATGCTGATGCATGATCTCCTGCGCCTTCTCGACGCTGGTGCCGACCGGCGCAGTGACGACTTTCTTCGTCATCACTTCGTTCACCTTGGCGTTGGGACGGCTCTCGAAACGGATGTCGCGGTTCGTGAGGATGCCGACCACCTTGCCGCCCTGGACGACGGGAAACCCGGCGACACTCAGCCGCTGGCTGAGCGCCCGGACCTCGGCGATCGTCTGCTCCGGCTTCAGGGTCACCGGATCTTCGATCACGACCGATTCGGATTTCTTCACACGGGCGACTTCGGCCGCCTGCTTCTGGGCGGAAAAGTTCTTGTGAATGACGCCGAGGCCGCCGACGCGTGCCATCGCAATGGCCATTCGGCTGTCGGTAACCGTATCCATGGCCGCAGAAACCACCGGGATGTTCAGCGTGATTTCCGGGGTCAACTGAGTGCCGGTATCGACGCTAGAAGGCAGCACTTCGCTCATCTGCGGGACAAGCAGAACATCGTCAAACGTAAGGGCCAGTTCCGGGCGGTTATCGCTCATGGCTTCACCTCCCGCCGGGGGGGCGGAATCGGGCGCAGGTTGCTCTGTTTTGGGGGTTCGTCTTGTCGGAAGATGTTTTTCAGACCAAACATGGACGGTGGTTACCGTCCCGGCGAAACGGTGTCAAGAAACGCCCCCCGGACCGGCTATAACCAGTTATCCACAAGCCGGGCGGCAAATGCCCGGGTGGAATCCTGAAGGAAACCCTGTTTCATGTCCGTCGCCAATGCCCTTAATCTCCTCTCCCGCCGCGAGACGCTGGACGGTCCCGTGTTCCGTGCCGCACTCGAGGAAATTGCGGCCGGCGAAGTGGCGCCTGAGAAGATCGGCGGCCTGCTCATGGGCATCGCCTCCCGCGGGGCAGCCGTGGAAGAACTGGTCACAGTGGTCAGGTTTCTCCGCGAGCGGATGGTCAAAATTGCACCCAAGGTGAAGGGCCCGCTGATCGACACTTGCGGGACCGGCGGCGACGCCTCCGGCACATTCAATATCTCTACGACGGCGGCGATCCTGGCGGCAGCCTGCGGTGCGACGATCGCCAAGCATGGCAATCGTGCGGCATCATCCAAATCCGGTTCAGCAGACGTGCTGGAAGCACTCGGAGTGGACGCGTCGGCTCCTGCCGAACGGGTCCAGAAGTCGGTGGAGACAGCCGGTATCGGTTTCCTGTTCGCGCCGGCGCATCACCCGGTGATGAAGGCGGTAGGCCCTGTCCGTAAGTCGCTTGCCGTGAAAACCATTTTTAACCTGGCGGGTCCGCTCTCGAACCCGGCTGGAGCGAAGCGCCAGCTCGTGGGCGTCTATGCGCCGGAACTGATGCATCTGTTCGCCCAGTCGCTGCGTGAATTGGGTTGCGAACGGGCGATGATCGTCCACGGTCGCGACGGTTTGGACGAAATTACACTCACCGCTCCGACCGACTTCGTGTCGCTCGAGAAAGACGGCGAGATTCGGGGAGGCGTGCTCGACCCGAAAGCGCTTGGGTTTTCCTACTGCACGCTTGAAGACCTTCGCGGCGGCGACCCGAAGGACAATGCGGAGATCACACGCCGGATTCTTTCCGGAAAAGAAACCGGCCCGAAATCGACCATCGTCCGGATAAATGCGGCCGCAGCTCTCTGGCTGGCCGACGTTGCCAAAGATCTGAAGCAGGGACTCGAACTGACGGCGAAAGGGATCGAGTCGGGCGCGGCGGCAAAGACGCTCGATAAACTCGCGGAGATCTCCCGTGGCGGCTGAGAACATACTCGACAGGATTGTCGCCAGACGCCGCGTGCGGCTCGATGAGACGAAGGCGCGAACCCCGCTGAAAGAAGTGGAGAAGCTCGCAGCCGCTACGGCCCTGCCCCGGTCGCTGGCCGCCCAGTTCGAGACGGTTGCCGACGCGCCTGTGTCGAGGCGTCGGCCGGTACTGGCAGAGATCAAGAAGGCGTCGCCGTCCAAGGGAGTCTTTCGCGAGGATTTCGACCCGGTGCGGTTTGCCAGGTCGTACGCCGAAGGCGGAGCCGTCGGTCTGTCGGTGCTGACGGAAGAGGATTTCTTTCAGGGCCGTCTCGAATATCTGACCGTGGCGGCCAAGGCGTCCGGGCTGCCCTGCCTGCGAAAAGATTTCATGGTCGACTACTACCAGATACCAGAAGCCCGTGCGGCGGGCGCAAGCGCCATCCTGCTGATAGCCGCCTGTCTCACGGACGCGGAGATCAAGACTTTCTCGAAGCAGGCCCACGAACTGGGGCTGGACGCACTGGTCGAGGTTCACGACGAACCGGAACTGGACCGGGTGCTTGCTTGCGGCTGTTCTTTTCTCGGGATCAACAACCGGGACCTGAAAACTTTCCAGACCGATCTGGCCGTGACCGAACGGCTGCTACCCAGAATTCCGAAGACTGCTCGCGTCCTCAGCGAAAGCGGTCTCGGAAAAGGCGCCGAACTGGACCGTCTGGCCGCCAGAGGCGCCGGCGGGTTCCTGATCGGCGAAACTTTCATGCGTGCCCCTGATCCGGGCGCTGAACTCCGGAGGTTACTGGACGAATGTCGTCCACTCGTACCACCCGCCGCCCGCTGAAGGTGAAGATCTGCGGTCTGACGACCGTGGACGACGCCCTTACTGCAGTAAACGCCGGTGCCGATGCCATCGGCATGATCTTCTATCCGAAGAGCCCGCGGTATGTGCCCCCTGAACGGGCCCGCGAAATCGTGAACGCCCTGCCTCCGTTCATTACAGCGGTCGGCGTGTTTGTAGACTCGTCAGAGCGGCAGATCCGCCAACTGATGAATGACCTCGGACTGGACGCCGCTCAGCTCCATGGGGATGAAGCGCCTGATCTGCTGGAGGCCCTCGGTCGCCGTGCATACAAGGCGCTGCAGGTGCGCACGAAGGGCGATCTTGACAGACTGGATATATATACAGGTCCTATCCTGCTGGACGCCTGGTCAGATCAGCTCAAGGGCGGGACCGGGACACGCGTCTCCCCGTCCCTGGCGAAAGCGGCCAGAAGCCGGCTCGCCCGCCAGAAACGGCACCTGATTCTCGCCGGTGGACTCACTCCGGAAAACGTTATAGACGCGGTCGAAACAGTCGATCCGTGGGCTATTGACGTAAATTCGGGTGTCGAGAGATCGCCGGGGCGCAAAGACCCGAATAAAATCGCCGAACTGTTTCGCATCCTGCGGGCGGAACGCTATCTTTGAAGGCTCCGGCGGCGAAGTCGCCGGCACTTGAGGAACCACACCAGTCATGTCTTCCATTTCCACGGCGGAACTGCTGAAACCGAAAGGCCATTTCGGGGTGTTCGGCGGCCAGTATATCGCCGAGACCCTTATGCCAGCGGTGAACGAGCTCGAACAGGCGTTCAACCGGTACAGGAACGATCCGCAATTCCGCGAAGAGCTGGACATGTGGCTGAAGACCTATGTGGGCCGTCCCTCACGGCTCTATTTCGCGGAACGGCTGACGGAACGGCTGGGTGGCGGAAAGATCTATCTCAAGCGCGAAGACCTGAACCATACCGGCGCGCACAAGATCAACAACGTCATGGGCCAGGTGATGCTCGCCCGCCGCATGGGCAAGAAACGAATTATCGCCGAGACCGGCGCCGGTCAGCACGGTGTCGCCACGGCGACCGTTTGTGCGCTCTTCGGACTTGAATGCATCGTCTACATGGGACTCGAGGACACGAAACGGCAGTCGCTGAACGTCGCCCGCATGGAACTGCTCGGCGCCAAGGTCATACCGGTCATGAGCGGTACCCGCACCCTGAAGGACGCCCTGAACGAGGCGCTCCGCGACTGGATCACCAATATCCGAACGACATTCTATGTGATCGGTACGGTCGCCGGTCCGCATCCCTATCCGACCATCGTGAAAGAGTTCCAGTCCGTGATCGGCAAGGAAACCATGGACCAACTGGAACAGGCGGAAGGCCGCCGGCTGCCGGACATCTGTATCGCCTGCGTGGGCGGCGGCTCAAATGCCATGGGCCTCTTCGCCCCGTTTATCGAGCACAAGCCGGTCGAACTGGTGGCGGTGGAAGCGGCCGGCAACGGGATCAAGACCGGCAGGCACGCGGCATCCATCGGCGGTGGCAAGGTAGGTGTCCTGCACGGCAACAAAACCTACCTGCTCATGGACGAAGACGGCCAGGTGGCGGAAACCCATTCCATCTCGGCGGGCCTCGACTATCCGGGTGTCGGTCCCGAACTGGCCTATATGGCGGAAAACGACCGCCTGACTGTCGATTCGGCGACCGATGACGAAGCTCTGGCCGGCCTGAAACTCCTGTCCGAAACGGAAGGGATTATTCCCGCGCTGGAGAGCGCACATGCGATCGCCTATTTGTCCCGCCGTGCCCCAAAGACCCCGAAAGAAACGATCATCGTCGTGAATCTGTCGGGACGCGGCGACAAGGATATGATCACGGTGTCCGAGCGGATGGCGGCGATGAAAGCACCTGCTGCTGCGAGGAAACTGTCCAGAAAAATTCCGAAGAAGAAGACCACGAAGAAAAAGACGACTGGCAGGAAAGCATCCCGCAAATGACGACCCGAATTGAAGCCCGGTTTGAACTCCTAAAAAAGGAAAACCGCCCGGCACTGATCACGTTCATCACGGCCGGTGATCCCGATCTCGCCGCGACCGAACAGCTTATTTACGAGCTAGAGCGCCAGGGTGCGGACATTATCGAACTCGGAATGCCCTTCTCCGATCCGAGCGCCGACGGCCCGACCATACAGGCATCCAGCGAACGGGCGCTGGCCTCCGGTACGACGGTCACGAAAGTGCTGAACCTGGTGAAGAAGGTTCGCCGCAAGAGCCAGGTTCCGATCGTGCTGTTCGGTTACTACAACCCGATTTTCGTCCGCACGCCGGAGAAGTTTGCTCGCGAGGTCCGCGACGCCGGGGCAGACGGCGTGCTGGTCGTGGATTTGCCGCCTGAAGAGGCTGGCGAACTGAAACCGTATCTGGATCAGGCGGGTCTCAATCTTATTTATCTGCTCGCACCGACATCGACCGAAGAACGGATCAGGCTGGTCGCCCAGCGCGCTAGCGGTTTCCTCTATTACGTGCAGGTTACAGGCGTGACCGGTGCCCGGAAAGAGGCACCGGTGGACCTCGACGAGAATCTGCGGCGTATCCGTGAGCATATCCGGCTCCCCCTGGGTGTCGGTTTCGGCGTGAGCAACCGCGAGCAGGCCCGTGAGACTGGTAAAAAAGGCGACGCCGTCGTGGTGGGTAGCGCGATCGTTTCCCGAATCGGCGAATATGGAAAATCAAAGCAGCTGATCCGCAAGGTCGGTGCGTTTGTCGGCGAACTCCGAAAGGGGATAGAGGAGTCTCGCCGATGACCGACCCGACCCCCGAATCAGGGACACAGCCTGTTCCGGCGCCCGATAGCCGGAAGAGTCTCTGGATCGGTGCAGGTGCTGCTGCCGCCCTTCTGATTATTGCCGTCGTCTTTCTGGCGAGCCGGCTGCGGCCGACGGTTTTTGTGCAATGGTTCGACTACAGCTCCGACCGGGCCGGAAACATCCACGCAGATATCCTGCTCGGGGTTCGCAACGACGCTCCGTTCGACGTGGAGATTTCGTCGATCGACATAGACCTGAATGTGGACGGCAAACAGCTCTACAAGAATACCTCGAACCGGGTCATGCCAATGCCGCACGGAGAAGTCGTGCCCTTCCCCATCTCGCTCAACACGTCAGAGGAGTTCGTGAGGCGATTTCTGGGAACGGACCAGGTTTCGTCGCCGAACCCGTCGGATCTCGAGAACCGCCGCATTCCCTATGATCTGAAGATCAAGGTCCAGATGACACGACCTATTCAGCGTGAGTTCATGCTGCATTTCACGGATGCTATCCCGTCCTTCCGGATGCCGGATATCGCGATTGCGCCGGGCGGATTCCGTATCCGCAAGTTCGATCTATTCCGGCCTGAGCTGACGCTGCAGATTGAAGTCCACAATCCCAATAAATTTGACGTGGTGGTCAAGAACCTCGAGTTCGACGTCAACGTCTACGGACGGCCTATCTCGCATGTGAAGCCGGACGTGGTGATCGAAATCCCGGCGGGCAAATCGGACGTGGTCGACTTTAATTTCGGGGTCGACACCATGAAGCTGGGCCTGGGCGGGATCACAACGTTTTTCCGGGGTGCGGTAGACCTGGAGATACAGGGCGCGTTTCACGGGCAGACACCGTTCGGGACATTCCCGGTTCGCTTCGAGAAACAGGCTACCGTCGCACTCACCCGGTGAACGCTGCCCCCTTCCGAGTCAAGAACTGCGGCGTAATTCAGCGTCTCCGATAGAGGTGCATTGCCCTTGCCGCTGGCGGGTCCGGGCAGATATTTTGTTCGCTGATGTCCAAGGAAAACGGAACGAACGGAAACGGTGCAAGGGGCGGACGCGTCTTTGGCGCGGCCATGTTCAAGCCTGCTCCCTGCACGCTTCAGTTTACGGTCGAAGACGTCGACCAGCACCGTTTCCTGGACTGCGATAACTACGACGAATGTCTCGATGTCGCCGTCAAGAAGAAATGGGCGAACTTCACCTGCGAAGAGTGCCCGGTCTGGGGCTTTCATCGCCGCGGACTGCTGAACGGGAATGGTGGCGGCCAGGGCGAGAGCTGACCGTCAGTCCTGGGCGATACCGACGTAAGGCAGATTCCGGAAAAGCTCATTGTCGTCAAGCCCGTAGCCTACGACGAACGGATTTCCTTCCAGTTCAAATCCCACGAAATTGGTGAGTTTCCTCAGTTCGGCGGCGCCTGCGGCCACCCGCTTGAACAGGAGGGACGCACACCATAGCCCTTCAGGCCGCTTGTTCAGTAGATGGCTCCGGAGGAATTTCAGGGACATGCCTGTGTCGATGATGTCCTCGACGATCAGCACGTGCCTGCCGGCGATATTCAGGGAGATGTCGGATAGCAGTCGTATCTCCCCGGATGACTTCCGCAGGGTGCCGTAACTGGCCAGTTTGACGAAATCGATCCGGCACGGCCGTTCGATGTGGCGGACCAGATCGGCCATGAACACGAACGAACCCCTCAGCACGCCGATCACGTCGATTTCGCCGGGCGGCAGTGTCCGGTTAATCTCGGCGGCCAGTTCGGCGATCCGTTTCTGGATCTGGGCCTCTGTATATAGCGGCTTGATCTCGCTCACCTGCGGGCCTTTCTCAGCTTGAACCCCTTGGGGAGCAGGTAGTTCAGTTTGACGCTCTCAGTCTTGCCTGTGCCTCTGTCCAGAACGATCTCCAGGTCGTCGAAGAGTTCATGCAGGACCTGCCGGCATGCGCCACACGGGTAAGGATAGTCGCTGCCCCGGGCGGAAACGCAAAGCCGCCGGACGCTGCCCGGTTTTATCCCGTCCGACACCAGCTTGAAGAGTGCCACCCGTTCGGCGCAGATCGTGAGACCGAAGGAGGCGTTCTCGACGTTGCATCCGATTACGTAGCTATTCCCCTGTTCTTTCAGCTCAAACGAAGCCCCCACCCGGTACCGGCTGTAAGGCGCGTATGCCTGGAGAGCCGCCTTACGGGCGCTTTCGATCAGGGGATCTCGGAGGGAGTTTTTCGACACGCAGTGTCTCCTCGACCAGTTTCACCAGATTCTGTTCAGCTTCTGCGGCGACGCGGATGACATCGTGATGTGAGAGCTTGCCGCCGCGCCCCCCCGCGTAGTTCGTCACAATAGAAAGTCCCAATACCCGCATTCCAAGATGCCGGGCCGCGATTGTCTCGATGGCTGTGGACATGCCGACGATATCCGCACCCAGCCGGCCGAAGGCGGCCACTTCGGCAGGTGTTTCGTAGGACGGTCCGCTCACCTGAATGTAAATCCCGGAACGAGCATAGATTTTCAGTCGTCTCGCTGCGCGCCGGGCCGCCTTGCGGAGTTTCACGTCATATGCACCGCTCATGTCCGGGAACCGCTCACCGTAGCCGTCCCGGTGCGAACCGGTAAGCGGATTAGCCCCCGACAGGTTGATGTGGTCTTCGATAATCACGATCTGGCCCGGCTTGCGCTCCGACCGGAGCGATCCCGAGGCATTGGTCAGGACGAGCGTTTTTACTCCCCATCTGGCAAAGGCACGCACGAGCCGGACGACGTCTTCCGCCGGGAGCCCTTCGTACAGATGGGAGCGTCCAGCGGCAATAATGCGATCGGCCGATGCCGGTTTGATCAGAACGCCGGCATGGCCGGCGACCGATGGCATGGGCACGCCAAGGAGTTCCGCGTACGAGACCTCGGCAATTTGCCCCTCTCCGCACAGCGCTTTTGCGGCTCCGGTCTGTCCGGAACCGAGCACGATGGCGACTGCGGGTGGCGGCCCGAACCGGGCGGCCAGTTCCCTGGCGAGGGGATCGACTTTTTCGGACCAGTGGTTCACTGGCGGTCCTTTATCAGACGATTCGCTTCAAGACCAATGGCTGCGGCTTAACCGGCTTGGACGAAATCACGAGCGCGTCCGCAAATAGCTCCAGTGCCTCGGCCAGGCGCCCCTTGTTGGCATAGTGGAACTCAACAAGCGGCTGGCCCTTTTCGACCCGGTCGCCCTGTCCCGCATTCATCAGTGCGCCGGCGGCCGGAATGATCCGGTCGGTTCGGGTTGCTCGCCCGGCACCGAGCAGACGCAGTGCCTCTCCGAACTTCCAGGCGGCGATCCAGTTCACATACCCGTCTTTCGGCGCCGCCCACACCTGTTTCCGGTGCGGCGGGACCAGCGACCACGGCTTTTTCATCCAGCCTGTGGCGCCGCCCTGCGCCTTGACCATCTTCTCGAAGCAGTCAAACGCCGCCCCTGATTCGAGTGCCCGGCTGGCGCGCTCTTTCGCCGCCGCCGCTGTCTTGTCTATTCCTGCCATCTGCAGAAGCTCCGATGCGAGCCTCAGCGTCAGTTGGATGACCCGGATTGACCGGGGGCCGGCTTCACTGCGAAGAATGGCGACTGCTTCCGCCACTTCGACGGCATTTCCGGCGGCGTAACCCAGTGGTTCGAACATATTGGTGACCAGAGCTCTGGCATCCATGCCGAGATCACGAGAGACCGTAACCAGCGAGCTGGCCAGTGCGAGCGCGTCTTTAGGAAGCGACATAAAAGCGCCGGAGCCGGTCTTTACGTCATAGATGATATGTTCAACGCCCTCGGCGGCTTTCTTCGAGACGATGCTGGAGGTGATGAGCGGAATAGACTCGACCGTCGCAGTCGCATCCCGCAGACTGTAAAGAATGCCGTCCGCGGGTGCGATGCTGACAGACTGTCCGACAATCGCACCACCGGCGGTTTTCACCACCTTGCGGAAACGGTCTTCGTCAAGAGCGGTCCTGAAACCGGGGATCGACTCCAGTTTGTCGATGGTACCGCCCGTAAATCCGAGCGCCCGACCGGCAATCGTCGGCACCCTGAGACCGCAGGCGATGAGGACCGGGACGAGCACCAGTGTGATCTTGTCGCCCTCGCCGCCGGTCGAATGCTTGTCGACGGTCGGTGCCGCGCCCCGTATCCGCCAGTTTAGCCGGCGTCCGGAGGCGGCCATTGCGCGCGTCAGTTCGGAGGTTTCCTCGGGGAGAAGCCCCTGGTGCTTTACCGCCATCAGCCAGGCAGAAACCTGATACTCCGGAATTTCACCTCGCGTAAGCGATGCGACAAAACGGGCGATCTCGCCACGTCGATGTTTTTCGCCCGCCGCCTTTGTCCGGATGAAACCGACCGCATCCATCAGTTGCCTGCCAGACCACTCTCCGGAGTTTCGCTATCCAAGAGTGGAAACACGACCCCGGCATTTTTTTCGAGCTGTGTGATCATTGTTTCAGGACCGATGCGTTCGCAGATATGAGTGGAGTAATGTGACAGGCGTACAATCCCGTCTTTGTCGACGAAGAAGAAGGCAGGGATGGGATCAGCCCCAGGCGCCTCACCTGTGCATCCCAGCGCGCGGCAGATCGAGAAGTCCGGATCGGGATGCACCGGGTAACTGATTTCCCGATGCAATTTGAAATCGGCCAAGTGGTTCGGTTTGTCGGCGCAGATCGCCACGAGCGATATATTCGCCAGCGTCAGTTCATAAACGACGCTTTCCAGCGCCCTCAGTTCGAGACGGGAGAATGGTTCCCGGGTACCGCTATTCACGATAACGGCGGCTGGCAACGACAGCTCGGGAAGATTCACGCCGAAACTGTCGCCGGATTTCATGCCGCCGCCAGCCGGAGCGAACTCTCCCGCCGGAAACCACAAGTACATCAGGTACAGGACTCCCGGCGCCGCGAATCCGATCGCGTCCGGGCTGCCTTTGTATATGGTCAGCAACACTGCATTGAAGGCGGATGCCAGCGAGAGACCGACCGAAAGCGCAGGATAACGCGGAAACTGGCCGGAACTCCAGCAGCTCCAGGCATGGGTGGCCGGTGCGGCCAGCGACATGCCGAGTGTCAGATAAAGTCCTTGCTGGAGAAGCTCGGGGTTCATGGGCAGGTAACCACGTATTAGTCTATTTCCGTCAGCGTGACCGCCTGCCGCCGGAAAGGCTACTTCTTGTTGAGCGCCCAATCATACTTGGTGAATTCAAAGATGACCGATTCGCCATGGCTTCTGAGCCACTCTGCTTCGACCGTGTCGTCCAGATACTTGGCGAGGTATGCGGAGAGCCCCTCCGGCAATCCGCCGAAGTCAGCGGTGTAGAATTTGAAGATAGATGACGTAGTCACCGATTTTCGGTTCTTATCGACGGTCGTTTCACTGTTGACGAAAGTCCGGGCGGCAACGTCAAGCTGCTGGTCCAGTTTTGCGGCATCATAGAAACGGATTGCCGGACAGCCCTTGGCCCCGCAGACGAGGGCGAAGTGAATTCGGGGATCGAACGGCCATACCGCGAGATCCAGTTCCGGAGAACCCGCGCCAAAGTACGGCCGCGATAAAGGATACGGCGGCTTGGCATTGCACCGGAGAATTCCGTGCTCGATATGGTCCGCCGTAAATACCCGACCGCCTACGTCGTAGCCGATGCGGGAAAAGATCATCGGCACTTCCCATACCGACTCCCGGATTCCCAGTTCGACGATCGCGTTGATAACGATCGCATTATAGAGGTTGATCCAGAACGCCTTTTTTTCGTCTCCCGAAGTGAAACTTCGGGGATTGAAGGTCTTCAGTGCCGAAGTCAGCGACAACACCTCGGACCACTCCGGGCTTTTGCGGATGTCCTGGTAGTTCACCCGCCCGGTTTCGGGATCGTAATACTGGCCCTTGAGGGAGAGCAGTTTCGACTGGAGGGCGGCGGCCAGTTCAGGCCCTTTCAGGCCGCCGGCTGGCTTGCCTTCATTGTTCAGGCATATCTGCCAGGAAAGCCCCTTTGGAAACGGATTTAATCTCAATTTGACGCCCTCCGGACAGTTGCCGGGGTAGCCCTTGGCCCGCGCCCCGGAATCCTTTATAAGTAGAGGTCTGTCCCGATCAGAACCGCCCGGTCTCCCCGGTATTTCCCGAGGTCCAGCGGATGAGGAAATCTGTCATGTTTAACAACCGGAAGGAAACCTCGGCATCGGGCAAATCGTCGGGCATGACCGGAAGCTCCAGCAAGCAGTCGCTGACGGCGTTGCTGGATACCGGCACCGCTTTTGAAGGCCGCCTCACGTTTTCCGGAACGATTCATATCAACGGCAAGTTTACCGGCGAAATCTATGGCAACGACCATCTAGTAGTGCTGCAGAACGGCTCTGTGAACGGCGAAATCGAGGTCGGCACGCTCGAAGTCGCCGGCGAAGTGACCGGTCACATACGGGTCCGCGAGAAAATGGTTATCACTCCGACAGGCCGCTTCCGCGGCGAACTGGAGGCCCCGATCGGAGGCCTTGAAATCAGTCACGGCGCGAGCTTCGACGGCACCTGCCGTATGGGTGCGAGCGCCCAGCCAGCCTCCCGGCTGACGCTGGCGGCGTCTGATTCTTCTCGCGGAAAGTGACCTGATCCAGTCCTCGAACCGCGTCTCGTGCGCATCTCCAAAAACTGTCTTGACTTGTCTTCTACCGGCGGATAAGCGCTAGGCCGCCTTGGGTCGGAGCGTGGCTTCCGGACCAAGGTTTGCCGGTCGCCAACCGGTCCGGTTTTCTCCAGATCCGAGGCATTCCGCCGACTTGCGGACGCCCGGGTAAAGACCCGGAACTGGAGCAGGCTTCCGCCGGCGGCGCGCAAAGGGGACAGGATTGGAATCTCTGATCGAAACACTCAGCCATCCGCTGCCTGGTTTTGACGGACAGCTCCCCATCACCTTCTTTTTCATGCTGCCTATTTTCTGGCTGGCGGTTCTCGTCCTCAACAATCTGATGCTGAAACCGGTCATGGCGACCGTCGACCGTCGCAAGGCCCTCTCAACCGGAACGAGCGAAGGCGCCGCCCATCTCCAGTCGGAAGCCGAACACCTGATCAAGGACTATTCGTCGAAGATCCAGAAGACGACGGACGAATCCGCGGCGAACCGCGACAAGGTCCTTGCCAGGACGCGCACCGAAAATGAAGCGACACTGGGGACTGCACGAACGGCCGCTGAAGGTTCGATCACCGCCGCCCGCGATGAAATCCGCAAGGAAACACAGACAGCACGGGAACAGCTGCGGTCTGAAGTCGAACGTATTGCCGACGAAATGGCCCGAAAGCTGATCGGGAGAGCTGCGTGAAGAAGTTCAGCTTCCGTAAGCTCGCCGTGACTGCGCTGCCGCTGGTACTATCCGCCACGGTCGCCTTTGCCGAAGCCGAACATGGCGGACATGGTGAAGGCGGTGAAGTCGATTTCTGGGGCACCCTGATTGTCGGGGTCGTCAATTCCGGCCTGCTCTTCACCGCCCTGATCATCCTCCTCAGGAAGCCCCTGTCCGAGTATTTCGTCAAGCGATCCAAGGACATCGACGACGCCATTAACGCTGCTGCCAAGGCCAAGGCCGATGCCGAACGCGTGCTGGCCGAAGCGAAGCAGAAAGTTGCTGGCGCTGAAGCTGACATTGCGAACCTCCGCAAGCGGTTTGAGTCGGAAGCCCAGGCCGAGCGCGATCACATGCTGAAGGAAGCGGAAAAGACGGCTGCCCGCATCGTCAACGACGCCAGGATGATGGCCGAAGGCGAGCGCGACCGCGCCCTGCACGACCTGCGCACTGAGGCAAATCGTCTAGCTACTGAGCTGGCCGAGAAGAAAGTGCGCGAAAAGATCACCACCGACGACCAGAAGCGTCTTGCCGAAGATTTCGTGGCCAAGCTCGGGGGTGTGAAGTGATTAACCGCGCCGTCGCCAAGCGATATGCCCGCGCACTGCTGGCGGAAGCCGGCCCCAAGGGTGCCGAATTCGCCGCGTCTCTCTCCCTGATTGATATTGAGATCCGGGCGCACCGGCACCTGGAAAAAATAC
The DNA here is from genome assembly GCA_964565925.1 of uncultured bacterium. Lineage (GTDB taxonomy): Bacteria > JAGRBM01 > JAGRBM01 > JAGRBM01 > JAHCIT01 > CAZMGV01. The sequence goes on along the minus strand of CAZMGV010000010.1, from coordinate 45,059 downwards.
TCTACGGCGGTCTGTTCTCGGTTAAACAGAGAATTGCCATTTTTGAAGAGATTGCCGGCAAGCTCGGCATTTCAGGACCCCTGCTGAACTTCGGCAAGATCCTGATCGAGCAGGACCGACTGCGGTTTCTCCCGGCGATCATCGAGGATTTCCAGAAATTTGTCGACGAGAAGGCCGGTGTCGCGCGCGCCCAGGTGGCCAGCGCATCCGAGCTGTCCGCCGAGGCAAAGGACAAGATCCGCGCCCAGCTGGAACGGATTGCCGGCCGGAAAGTCGAGTGCGCCTACACGCTGAATTCGAACCTGATCGGTGGCGTTCAGGCACGGATTGGCGATCTGGTTCTGGACGGTTCGATCCAGACCCAGCTCCAGAAGATGTCCCGGCGGGTTGAGCAAGGCGTCTGACGGCGAATTGCCGGCGGAACATTGGCGAAAGAGTTTTGAAGGAAGGGGCCTTTAAAGGTCCCGGGAACAAGGAAGCGGCCGAAAGGTCCAAGCGAGCGACGACATGAAAATCTCAGCGTCCGAAATCTCCTCGATCATCAAGAAGCAGATCCACGACTACGAGGCCACTGTAGAGGCCGAAGAAGTAGGGACCGTGCTCCAGGTAGGCGACGGTATCGCCCGCGTGCACGGTCTTGCGAACGTGCAGGCGTCGGAACTCGTCGAGTTCCACAACGGCGTCCGCGGTCTTGTACTGAACCTTGAGGAAGACAACGTAGGTATTGCCGTACTGGGTTCAGACACCGGCATCCGCGAAGGCGACATCGTCAAGCGCACCAAGAAGATCGCCGCCGTTCCGGTAGGCAAGGAAATGTGCGGGCGAGTGATCAACGCCGTGGGCGAGCCCATCGACGGCAAGGGACCGATCAATTCATCCCAGACCCGTTACATCGAGATAAAGGCCCCCGGCATTATCGACCGCAAGTCGGTCCATGAACCGCTCCAGACGGGTATCAAGGCCATCGACGGCATGATCCCGATCGGCCGCGGACAGCGCGAACTCATCATCGGCGATCGCCAGACCGGCAAGACCGCCGTCGCGATCGACACGATCATCAACCAGAAATCGACCGGCGTGTTCTGCATCTATGTCGCCATCGGCCAGAAGGGTTCCACGGTCGCCCAGGTGGTGGACAAGCTCCGCCAGAACGGCGCGATGGACTACACGGTCGTCGTCTCGGCCACCGCGACCGACCCGGCCCCGCTGCAGTTCATTGCTCCCTACGTCGGCGCGACGATTGGTGAATACTTCCGCGACAACGGCATGCACGCCCTGATCGTTTATGACGATCTCTCGAAGCAGGCTGTCGCCTACCGCCAGCTCTCGCTGCTGCTGCGCCGTCCGCCGGGCCGCGAGGCATATCCGGGCGACGTGTTCTATCTCCACTCACGCCTTCTGGAACGCGCCTGCAAGCTGTCTGACGCCAAGGGCGCCGGATCGCTCACCGCGCTTCCGATTATCGAGACGCAGGCAGGTGACGTGTCGGCCTACATTCCGACGAACGTCATTTCGATCACGGATGGCCAGATCTATCTTGAAACCGACCTCTTCTACTCCGGCGTACGTCCGGCCGTGAACGTCGGTCTATCGGTGTCCCGCGTCGGTGGTTCCGCCCAGATCAAGGCCATGAAGCAGGTTGCCGGCCAGCTCCGGCTCACGCTCGCCCAGTACCGCGAACTGGCCGCCTTCGCCCAGTTCGGTTCAGACCTCGACGAAGCCACCCAGGAATCGCTCGCCAACGGCGAACGTCTCGTCGAACTTTTGAAGCAGGGCCAGTACGAGCCGATGCCGGTCGAGAAACAGGTCATCCAGATCTACGCCGGCACGCAGCGCGGCCCCGATGGAAAGACATGGGTCCGCAAATACCCGGTCGCCGCGATCCGCCGCTACTTCCAGGAGCTGATTACGTTCCTCGATTCGAAGCATCCCGAAATGGGCAAACTGCTTCTGGACAAGAAGGAACTTTCGAAAGACGTCCGCGAGGCGCTCGACAAGGTGCTCACGGAATTCGCCCAGCAGTTCAAGGCCTGATCGAAGAGAAGCCGTTAACCGCCGGAGTTTTTGACCGATGCCGAGCCTGAAAACCTACAGAACACGGATCAAGTCCGTGAAGAGCACGCAGAAGATTACGCGTGCGATGAAGCTCGTCTCGGCCGCCAAACTGCGCCGCGCCCAGATGGCTGCGCTCAATCACCGCGAATACGCCAACGGCCTCGGGCGGATCATCTCCGAGATGGCCAAACGCACCGAAAAACGCGAACACCCGCTCATGCAGCAGCCGGAGACGGGACTCGACGTTGTCGTGCTGGTCACGTCCGACCGCGGCCTGTGCGGTGGGTTTAACGGCAATCTTTGCCGCCGTCTGGACAATCGCCTGACGTCCGGCGAAGGCATCACGACCCGCGAGAATCTTCAGCTCGTGTTCGTCGGCCGCAAGGGGCAGGAGTTCTTCAAGGCCTGGGGCTGGAAGCTCGATACCAGCCGTGCGCCGATTCCCCCGACCTCGCCCAAGGCCGCGAAGCAGGTGGAAGAGTTCGTTGTCGAGGGGTTTACGAGCGGCAAGTTCCGTTCGGTCACTCTGGCGTTCAACAAGTTCAAGTCGGCCATTTCGCAGGAGATCACCTTCCAGCAGCTCCTGCCGATCAAGGTCGACATCGATGCCACGGCTCCGCTCAAAGCCGATTTCATTTACGAGCCGGGCCGCGAGGAAATTCTCGAGAAGATTCTCCCGCGCTATGTGGCGGGCAGTATTCAGCAGGCGATTCTTGAATCCGTGGCATCCGAACACGCCGCCCGCATGACGGCGATGGAAAGTGCCACAAAGAACTGTTCCGAGGCGATTTCGTCCGTGACGCTCCAGATGAACCGGGCGCGTCAGGCGATCATCACCAAGGAGCTCATGGAAATCATCGGCGGCGCCGAGTCGCTGAAGGGTTAATAGGTTTTTGTTGTCCGGCCGGCAGGGCCGAGTCCGGACGGAACGAGAGAGGCAACGAGTATGTCAAAGGGTGTCGGACGCATTCTGCAGGTCATGGGACCGGTCGTCGACGTGGAGTTCGTGGATACGAGTATCCCCGAGATCTATACGGCGCTTACGCTCACGAACCCCTTCATCGACGACCGGAAGGACAATCTGGTTCTTGAGGTCGCTCTGCACCTCGGCGAGCACACGGTCCGCACGATCGCCATGGACACCACCGACGGTCTGAAGCGCGGCATGGAAGTCACGAATACCGGTCACGGTATTCTGGCCCCGGTAGGCCGCGAGACGCTCGGCCGTATCATGAACGTGGTCGGCGAGCCGGTAGATATGTCCGGCCCGATGAAGACTAAAGACAGCTGGGAAATCCACCGTCCGGCGCCCAAGTTCGCCGACCTTTCCACCAAGGTGGAAATGCTCGAAACGGGCATCAAGGTTATCGACCTTCTGGAGCCCTACTCCCGCGGCGGCAAGATCGGCCTCTTCGGCGGAGCCGGCGTAGGCAAGACCGTGCTCATCATGGAACTCATCAACAACATCGCAAAAGGCCACGGCGGATTTTCGGTGTTCGCCGGCGTCGGCGAGCGCACCCGTGAAGGTAACGACCTTTACCACGAAATGATCGAATCGAACGTCATCGTGGTGGAGAAAGACGATAAGGGCCACCCGGTCCACGGCAAGGGCAAGGACACCGGTTATATCGTCAAGACGGACCAGTCCAAGTGCGCCCTGATCTACGGCCAGATGAACGAGCCGCCCGGAGCGCGCGCGCGCGTGGCGCTTACGGCCCTCACCGTCGCGGAATATTTCCGTGACCAGGAAGGCCAGGACGTGCTCCTGTTCGTCGACAATATTTTCCGTTTCACCCAGGCCGGTTCCGAAGTGTCCGCCCTCCTCGGCCGTATCCCGTCCGCAGTGGGTTATCAGCCGACGCTGTCGACCGAAATGGGCGAGCTCCAGGAACGAATCACGACGACGAACAAGGGTTCGATCACGTCCGTGCAGGCGATCTACGTTCCTGCGGACGACTTGACCGATCCGGCGCCCGCTACGGCGTTCGCCCACCTTGACGCGACCACAGTGCTCTCACGGCAGATTTCGGAACTGGGGATCTACCCGGCCGTCGATCCGCTCGACTCGACCTCCCGTATTCTCGACCCGCAGGTTGTGGGCCAGGAGCACTACCAGGTGGCCCGGCAGGTTCAGCAGATCCTGCAGCGCTACAAGGACCTCCAGGACATCATCGCGATCCTCGGCATGGACGAGCTCTCGGAAGAGGACAAGACCGTCGTGGCGCGCGCCCGCAAGATTCAGCGTTTCCTGTCCCAGCCCTTCCACGTCGCCGAGCAGTTCACCGGACAGCCCGGCCGCTACGTGAAGGTCAAGGACACGATCCGCTCCTTCAAGGAGATCCTTGAGGGCAAGCATGACTCGATGCCTGAGCAGGCCTTCTATATGGTCGGTTCCATCGACGAGGCGATCGAGAAGTCCAAGAAGCTTGCGGCGGGTAACTGACCGGGCCCTGACCGGAAGGAATTGAACGAACATGGCGACTTACGGACCATTCCGCTGCGACGTCATCACCCCTTTCCGGAAGGCAGCTTCCGTCGAGGCGGTCGAGGTCAAGGCGCCGGCCGTGGGCGGCGAGGTCGACATTCTCCCGGGCCATACGTCCTATCTGACCGTCCTGACTACAGGCCCGCTCAGCGTCAAAGAGACGAACGGCAAGGTTCACCATTTCGCCTGCCACGGGGGATTCCTCCAGGTAGGCGATAACGGTGTGGTGATTCTGGCCGACAAGGTTGAATCGCTGGACGAACTGGACCCTGTCGAGATCGAAAAGCAGCGGAATGAGGCCGAACAGACGCTGAAGTCGATCTCGTTCACCAGCGCCGATTATGCAAAGGCGGTCTCGAATATCGAGGAAAACCGCACGCGTGCACGTGTCGTCAAAAATAAGATGAACTGAACCGGTATTTACCGATCAATCACACAAGGGCGAGCCTCCGGGCTCGCCCTTCGATTTTGTCATTCTTTCCAGCGGTCGCCGGTCGGACCCTGATTGGCCAGCTGAAGATAGTCGGGCTCCATGTCGGTATACCCTGCGGCCCTGACTGCCTCCAGGAGGCGTGTCCGCGATGTCCTGAGGGGATCGAACCGGACGAACAGCCATTTTTTCCCGGCGTCGTATTGTGCCTGCTCGAATCCGTCGATGATCCGCAGTGCGGACATCAGTTTTATCTCTTCTTCCTTCCCGGTAATCCCTTTCAGGATGAACCGCGCCTCGTTAGACGGTAACTGTGCTTTCCGGGATGGGACCCAGGCAGGTGCATTGTGGCCTTTAGCCGGAAGGAAACTGTCGATCTGCCGGCTCACCAGATGCACCCAGAGAAACGAAGACGCGACCATCAGGAGCGCGGGGATCTGCCCAATGGCGCCAAAGCTGACTCCAGCCGCCGCCAGCAGACTCAACACCGAAACGATGGCGAAGCTGACCGTCTTTATCCGGCCCGCATAGCGGGCACCTTCCAGAGAACCGGTCAATCTGTCGAGACCCGTCGAAGAATTACCGGCTGTCTGCAGTGCCGGACCCCGTGCCGGATTGAGCAGATTCTGTTCGTCGACCGGCCCCGCAAGCATTTTAACAAACGTCCATTCGTCCCATACGGATTTGATCACGTCCTGTTTGGCGGCGGGGCTCAGCGAATGGTGCACCCGGTTGATACCGGCCGCTGTGGCTACCCGAGCGGCAGCCTGTTCGTTATCTCCAGTCACCAGCACCGGCTCGATGCCCAGATGCCGGAGCCGGGATATCTCTTCCGTCGCCTCCGGACGGATAGTGTCCTCGATATAGAATATACCCGCGATCTTTCCCGCTATTGCCAGGTAAACCCGTGTGGCATAAGGGTGATCCCCGATCACTCTGAGAAGATGGGTACGGTCCACTCCGAACTTGCCGACGACATATTCTCTGGATCCAATGGCGACGGGTTTGCCGTCCAGTTCACCTGAAATCCCCTCACCGGGCTCAAATTCCCTGTTCAGGATATGGGGCAGTTCTGAAGTCTTGCCTTCGACATACCGGCTAATGGCTTGTGAAAGCGGATGGTGGACATCCCTCTCCAGTGCGGAGGCAACTGCCAGCACCGTCTCCACCCCGAGTGTCCGGGACTGGTGAACGTAGTCAGTGACAACCGGCTTGCCCTCCGTCAGAACTCCGGTCTTGCGAAGGATGAGAGCCCGGACCACTTCTTTCAGGGGCCGGTCTCCATCGGTTGCCAACTGCCGGGAACGCAACCACTCGGTCGCACGCCGGTCTGCCTGAGTGGATGCCGCTCGCCAGGCAAGGGCCGTCAGGCTCCAGTGCGCGGCAATGAACCACAGATTCATCAGTTCTTGGGAATGGCCTTGAGTTTGGTTTTCCCGTCCTCGACGACGACCTTGAATTCAACCGACTTGCAGTTGAACTTCTGCTTGATGGCGGGGATCTGCTTCTGGATCATGGCCGTAAAGGCCGCCCGGTCGACGTTGCCTTCACCCGTCTTGGAACGTGCCGCCATGTACGCTTCATGGAGCCGATCAATAGGCGACGCGGCAGGGACTCCCGACTGCCCCGGCGGGGGTCGAGGTGCTGCCGGCTTGGGGGCCTCGCCCGGAGGGGCTTCGGCACCGCCGCCGGATTTCTGCGCTTCCCAGTTTTTGAGCGCCTCGGCAACGGACTGACCTTTCTTGATCGCCTCATTGATAATCCGCTTCTTGGCCGCTTCGTCGGCATACTCCGCCTTCTGCTTTTCGTGAAGCTGGGCGCGTTTCACCAGGCGGACATATCTGCCTTCTTCGATTTCCGTAAGGACCCGCTGCCAGTAGGTGCTGAGCGTGACGAACTTCTGTTCCAGCGACTGGCGCCTGAACTTATAGCCGGTGTTATTGGATTTGACGCGAAGGATCTTGTTGCGGAGAAACTTGCGAAGCTCTTCCAGCTTGTCGGTTGGCGGCTTCTTCTCGACGCCTACGAAATATTGTTCGAAGACGACCTTGAGTTTCTCCAGTTCGGATTCGAACTGGTTCAAGTCCTTCGTGTCCGGGGATATGAGTTCCTTAGGCGCAGCCATCTGTTTCCCGATCTTTACACGAACCGCGGATGCGGCTCAAACCGCTATTTCGGCTGCTCAGGTGAGGGCTCATCCAGATAGGCCGGATTCGTCACCCTGAGCTTACCCACGACGACCTTGCGGGCATGTTCAAAAGCTCGCTGCCGAAGTTCACCCGAATCCAGCTTTCCAGACCTGGCGAGACGTTCAAATTCGTGGTTCAGATCAATCAGGGCATTCTCGATATCCGTTACGGCCACCGGCTCGGCCGATTTGCTGCCGAGCATCCCGCTCAGGCTTCGCCATTCGTCGCGGGACGCCTGTTCGCCCTGCTCCAGTTCCCGTTTCACGATTTCCAGAACGTTCATGGCAATCAGACCCTGAAACTTCACTCGTGGATCGGTCAGTAGCGGGGCAATGCTGGTCTGGAAATAGCCCTGTACGGCCTCCAGAAGCTCCTTCGCGGTCGGTCTGTCCTGCATCTGTATTCTCCTCTTTATCCGGCATTCAATCGAACCGGATCAGTAACAGGGGCCCCGTTCGATCAGGTTCAGGACTTCCAACTCCATCTCGGGAGCCCGGCGGCCGATGGAAGCGAGTTCGAGGCTTTTCTTCGGGCCCTTCAGATGCCGTTCTGCCTGTTGTCTTGCGCCGATAGCCCATTTCACATTGCCGAGGACTTCCCAGTAGTGGACCCGGGCCCGGTCGACCGGTTTCCCGGTCAGCTTCTCGTAACTCTCAAACATGGCTCCGGGATCGCCGAATCCTCCTAGCCGTTTCAGGCTGTTCCCAAACCGCCAGAAGCGAACCAGCGGCCAGGCCATATCTTCATGGGGGTCGCCGAGGTGGGAGAGTTCCCAATCGAGCACCGCGCTGATCCCCTCCCGGTCAACCATCAGATTCCCAACCCGGAAGTCCCCATGGACCAGTACGGGCTGTTCGAGCGGGGGCGCATTGAGTTTCAGCCAGCGGAGCCCGAGTTCAAGAGCCGGGCGCGCTTCGTCCGTAAAATGATCCATCAGCACATATAGCCGCTCTGTGGCGACCTCGGCAGCCGATTGGCCCTTTACCAGTGGCGGCAGAAACGACAGGTCGGTATTTGAAGGGGTCACCGAATGGATCCGGACCAGTTCCTCGGCCATCTGGCTCGCCAGCACTTTCCGGGCTTCGGCAAGTTCCTGGTCCCGGACTATCTTGCGGCCGATCGTCTCGCCTTTCATCCGGGCGGTAATATAAAAACTCCGCCCCAGCACGGCCGTATCTTCGCAAAGCCAGTATGGCCTGGGCACCTTCACTCCTGCCTTGAAAGCGATATGTAGCAGCCGGAACTCGTCTCCGCGGGTGATCGAACTGAGCAGGGTCCCGCCGCCTGCGTCGGCCCGGATGATCAGTTCCAGCGCCGGGTCGCTACCCCGGAACAGGTCAAAACCCCAAATCTCCTGCGAAGCCCCGCCGGCCAGAGGCTTGAGATTTTCGATACGGACCGGCCCGCCCGCCTGTCCGGCAAGCCATTCGAGGAGACTGTCTTTTCTTGTATCAAGGCTGGGGTACGCGGACATTTCCTGTGGTATCTTTCCGCCCCGCCGGGTCACGTATAGATCAAATGCCGGCGGGGAACCGATGCTCACCAATTCAAACAGCAAGCGCCGTCGCTATATACTTCTTCGTCACGGAGAAGTGGCGTATTTTACTCCGAAAGGCGAACCGGTAAAGGCCGAAACCGTCCCTTTGACAGAGGAAGGCGAACGCCAGGCCGCTGCCGCCTGCAAAGCTATTGCATCACTTCAGATAGACCGTGCCATCTCAAGCGGCCTGCCCCGGACCGAGCAGACGGCAAAGATCGTTCTGGGCGACAAGCTGGCCAACGGCCTGTCCCTCGAAACCATTCCCCAGCTGCAGGAGATCAAGGGGGGCCGCCTCCACGAGATTCCGGCTGCGGAACTCCAGCGTACATTTACACAGGCCTTTGCGGGTGGGATCCAGCCGGAATCCCGGTTCCTGGGCGGCGAGACATTCGGATCGCTCTGGGATCGGGTCAGCTCTGCCTGGACGGAGATTCTCAGCCACAAGCAAGCAACAACCACACTCATCGTGGCGCATGGTGCGGTGAACCGGGTAATTCTGTCACAGACGCTCCGGAGCGGACTCGCTTCTTTTGGATCCATCGAGCAGGACGCCTGCTGTATCAATGTCATCGATGTCGACGATGCCTCGGGGCGGTCGATTGTCCGGCTGCTAAACTACACGCCCTATAATTCCCTGAAAGAGGGTTTGGTCGATACCACCATGGAACGACTCTGGAAGTCCTGGCGCCGGACCTGACGCCTTTGGATTATTTCTCAAAGTGTGATTTTAATCTCTGTCCGGTAGACGGATAAACGAATACTATCTCTGAACTTATGCCTCGAAGGTTATTGATTCCCCTGATGTTCCTGTCGGTAATGGGCGTCAGTTCCGGTTGTGGACGTGGAGACCGCCCGCAAGTCGTTACTCATTCCGATGTTCCCGTCTGGGTACCTGACACGGCGGATGGGCTTGTGCCGGTTATCGTAACGGACAGCGCCCGTGCCGACGGGGGGCTGATCAGGAGTTCGGCCCGCCGTTCGCTGGGGACCGGTTCCAGGGTACATCACTACGACCACGTCCGCGTCTCGGTGGCGGAGGTTACGCCAGCCGAGTTCGCCCGGTTGCAGGGGGAATTCGGACCGGAGCGGGTCGAACGCCAGCGTTACTATGAACCCACCCTGAGCGAAAGCCTGCCGCTGATTGGCAATAGTGATTTCTTCACGACCGCTGACGCCTCAGTGTTTAACGGTTCAGAGAAGCTCATTGCCATTCTGGATACACCGCTCGGCAATATCGATTCCGGCCGGTTCGGCAACTGCCAGGGAGGTCCGGGAACGGCCAACTGCAAAATCGCCGAAATTAACGCCGAGTGCGGTGATCAGGATCCGGATAATAATATTGTTGACGGGCACGGGATCAACGTATCCGGCATCGCGACCAGTATCGCGGTGGGGGCCAAGGTCCTTTTTTTCGATATATTCACCACGGGCACCAACACAGCCAGTAACCTTACCCAGAACGGGTTTATCGTCTGCGCGTTGAATGCGGTTGCCGCGCGGCGAGAAGCAGGTGCGCCGATCGTGTCGGCCAACCTCTCGCTCGGCAGTATCGGCGGCGGATTCCTGACGACCTGCAGTACGTCGGCGACCGCAACAGCCATGCGTGCGCTGGTAGATGACTACGGAGTGATGCCGGTTGTGGCGGCCGGCAATGGCGGCAATCCGGACGGTATCAGCGACCCGGGCTGTGTTCCGTGGGCAACAACCGTTGGCGCGACGTACGACAAGAACTTTACCACCGATGACATAGCCAGCTTTGATTACGGAAGTTGCTCCGACACGGCACCGATCAGTGTGGATCAGGTTCCCTGTTTCAGCAACGTTCACGGAGAACTGGATATTTTTGCCCCGGGAATGCCGATCACCGCCGCCGGCTTCACACTTGGCGGCACCAGCCAGGCCACACCGCATGTGTCTGGTGCGGCGGCCCGCATGGCATCACTTTTGGGAACCGGGTACAGCCCGCGGCGGGCGGCAACCTATCTGCGCGCGAATGGTACGCAGATCGAGCCGACCGGACGGGGGACCGTATGGGATACGACCCTGTTCCCACGGCTTGATCTAGCTGTCGATTCGCCGGTCAATGCGTTTTCGGTATCCAGATCCGTGTCCCTGCTGGATACCAATGCCGGCTTTGTCGGGCTGGATATCCCGGATGCGGGTTCCGCGGTGACTTCAACCATTACAATCCCGGCCAACGCCTGTATCGGTAATGCGGCCAGCGTTCTGGTTGACCCCGACATCCTGCATCCGGCACGCGGCGAACTGACGGTTACCCTCAGCCATGGGAGTAGTTCGGCAGAGTTAAGCAGTGGCATTTCCGGATCAGACATCCGTTTCGGCATTCACCAGCAGTTTATCTCCACCGGCTTCAGCTCTGAATCCTGCTCCGGCAACTGGACCCTGTCCGTGCAGGATACAGTTTCCGGCAATAGCGGAGCCCTGACCGAGTGGACGATATTGATTACCGATAGCGTTGCATCGGGAAACGAGCATGGGGCGGTCACGTCGTTTGACCTCACCTCGGGAACGCTGACTGTGCATTACGACAAGATCGCGGATGCGGCGGTGGTGGCGTCGATGAATGCGCTATACCTGCGGCCCAGGACAGCAGCGGGTGATCCGCTCATACGGTTGACAGAGGCAGCGGACAATAACCTTTCGGCTGCAACTACCAGTGAGACTATCGCCGGCAGCGTCTCCGGTGTCTCCGCCGGCGTCTATGATGTGATAGTCCGGCTGGATGACCGGCAAGACATCAGCGAACCGCAGGATTTATCGGATAGCGGCGAACTGGACAATGATCTGACGGCCACCGATCCGCTCGTCATCACCCGGACCGGCGGGGCCGACTTCATTACTTATGGAGCCACTTTGACCTCTTCGGTAGCGTTGTCCGGAAGCATGACGGTTTCTGGCACATACGACGGAGCAAATATCGGTGATACGTCGTCCGACCTTCAGGCGGATTTCTGTTTTATCGGGATCGGAATAAAGAGTGGTACGGAAGTCTGCCGCAATCTGCCCCAGGACGCCGGTGCGCTTGGGAGCAGGCAGACCAAACCGGCGACGGCATTCAGCTTCACACTCCCGGCACAGGTGAGCACCGGACTGTGGTTCCTGGAAGTCCGGGTGGCCTCAAATCCCGTTAATGATGAAATCGATACCACAAACAACACGTATAGATTGCCGGTGGTTCTCGGATATCCAATGCCGGACCTGGTGCCAGAGCGCCTGAAGACGGGAGATCCTAACCCGGATCAGACGTTACCCTTCAACTATCAGTACCGTAATAGCGGCACGGCAACTGCGCCGGCTCACAGCATACAGATTGTCGCGTCCTTCGACGCCATCATCGGAAACGGGGACGACCAGATACTGGGTAGCGCTTCCATGCCTGCGCTGGTCGCGGGCTCCAGCCAGTCGGGCAGTATCGATATAGATCCGGTTATTACCGGTCTGCCGGACGGCAAGACCCTCGTTTATCTGGGCCTTGTCGTCGATAGCGATAATGAAGTTACCGAGAGCAACGAAACCAACAATTTCGTCAGGGGCGGCGCCGTTTTCAATCACGACTCCCAGTTGGTGAATTCTTCGGACGGTGGTGGCGGATGCCAGATTGCCGGAAATCCGGCCGCACCCCTCGCCTTGTTCCTGATCGTGGTCGCGTTTGGAACGATTTTGCGGTTTCGCCGCGATGGGTTGAAGCTCCGCCTCTGATTTTGTTAGTGTCTCTGTATGGCTGTTCCCAAAGTCAGAGCGGCGGGCGGTCTCGCCGCCGTCTGGTACGTGTTCCGCAAGGCGATCGAGTCCGGCGGACTGCTTTCTTTCTATCGCCGGCTCCGGACCCGCAACACCTGCAAGACCTGTGCGCTTGGAATGGGCGGACAGGCTGGCGGCATGGTGAACGAAGCCGGGCATTTCCCTGAGGTCTGCAAAAAATCGGTCCAGGCCCAGGCCGGGGATATGCAAAGTGCAATCCCCGAGTCATTTTTTGAACAAACTACGGTCTCCGAGCTGGAAAAACTGACTTCTGCCGGGTTCGAGAAACTCGGCCGGCTCGTGTTCCCTATAAGGATCAGGCAAGGAGAGCTGCATTTTCGACGGATCAGCTGGGACGAAGCCCTCGCGGAAACCAGCAATGCCCTTCGGACAGCACAGCCGGGAGAGAGCTTCTTCTACGCTTCCGGACGGGCGTCCAACGAAGCGGCCTTCCTCATGCAACTCGTGGCCCGGGCCTATGGGACTCCGCATATCCATAACTGTTCGTTCTATTGCCATCAGGCGTCAGGAGTCGCGCTGAACCAGGTGTACGGTTCAGGTACAGCGTCGATTTCCCTGGACGATCTGGACCAGGCGGACCTCGTCGTCGTCGCGGGGGCCAATCCGGCCAGCAATCATCCAAGGCTGATCACGAAGCTGATCCAGCTCCGCAGACGGGGCGGCAAGGTGATCGTGATTAATCCGCTCTCCGAATTGGGGCTGCGCAAGTTCCGCGTACCTTCAGACTGGCGGAGCTTTCTGTTCGGGTCCGATGTATCCGATCTCTATCTTCAGCCCCACATCGGCGGTGACGTCGCACTTTTCAAGGCGATTCTGAAAGGGCTTTCAGAGACAGCCGCCATCGATCGGGATTTTATCGCCGCCCATACCAGCGGCTGGGCTGAAGTGGAAAAAGATATACAGGCTTCCAGCTGGGACACACTTGTGAGTGCGTCCGGGGTTTCACGGGAAGAGATCGGGAAAGCCGTCTCGATGCTTGCCGGATCGAAGCGTGGCATTTTCGCCTGGGCAATGGGGCTCACTCATCATGCAAGTGGCGTCGATAACATCCTGGCACTTTCGAATGTGTCACTGGCGCGTGGCTGGCTTGGCCGTCCGGGCTGCGGACTTCTTCCGATCCGTGGGCATTCGAATGTACAGGGAGTCGGCACTGTCGGTGTATCCCCTCAGGTCAAAGAAGGATTCGCACAAAGTCTCGAGAAACAGTTCGGCATTACGGTGCCGCGCGAACCCGGAATGGATACCTATGCGAGCGTGGTGGCCGCCTTCGAAGGCCGTGTGAAAGCGGCGGTCCTCCTTGGCGGCAATCTGTTCGCGAGTAATCCGGACCGGAACTGGGCTTCAGCCGCCTTGCGGCGCATCCCGCTCACCCTGTCCGTGACGACGAAACTGAACGAAGGGCATGTCCACGGCCGCGGTGCCACCCAGATCATCGTTCCGGCCCTCGCCCGGGATGAGGAAACCCAGAGCACGACCCAGGAGTCCATGTTCAGCTTCGTTCGTATATCGGATGGCGGTGAAGAGCCTCCGATGGGCGAAGCGCGATCCGAAGTGGATATCATCGCCTCCCTGGCCGAACGCATATTGACGAAAACAGGATTCGCTTGGAGCGAACTCCGTTCACACAAGCGTCTTCGGGAGAAAATGTCCGAGGCCGTTCCAGGACTCGCCCGGATCTATCAGGTCGATACAGAAAAGCGGGAGTTCGCTGTGGAGGGCAGGGTATTCCACAAGCCGGAATTCCGGACCCCAGACGGGCGTGCGCAGTTTGCCGTCACCGGCTTGCCCGCGGAACTCCCCGGACGGGGCGATTTCCGGCTGATGACCATCCGCTCGGAAGGTCAGTTCAACTCGGTCGTCTACGACGAGGAAGACCTGTATCGCGGGAATCGCACCCGCGATGTCGTGATGATGTCTGCTGAGGATGCGAAGCGGCTGAACGTCTCGGAAGGTGAGCGCGTTTTTGTAGAGACGGATACCGGCGCACTTCAGGTAAAAGTGGCGATTACCGGTATCCGGTCCGGCAATCTGGCCATGTACTATCCGGAAGCCAACGTGCTGGTGCCGGGCCATCTGGATCCGCGGTCCCGGACGCCGGCATTCAAATCAATCCGGGCGCGGATCAATTCGGTCCGCCAGACAGCCGTGGCCTGAATTTACAGTTTCAAATGACGCTGAAAGGCATTTCTAAGCGTTTCGACATGCAGGGGCTTGGGCATGAACTCTGTGAACACCGGAGAAGCCGGGAACGAGTCCTGACGTCGTCCGCTGACCGCAATGATAATCGTGTTTTCCAGTCCAGGGGTGCCACGAATTTTCTGGGCAGCGACAAACCCGTTGATCTTCGGCAGATTGATATCCATCAGGATCATTGCCGGCTGGTGTTCAACTGCTTTTCGAATCGCTTCTTCGCCATCGACAGCGAAATGAAACTGCACCGGAAAGCCTTTCAGGGCTTTCTGGTAGAACAGTTTCACAAACTCGCTGTCGTCAACGATCAGGACCGGATATGTCTCTGGACTCACTTTGCCCCTCCGGAGAGGCATATAGGGTAATCAGCCTGCGAGATCCATATCCAGACTGACCTCGATCTGCTTCAGGATCGATACGTCGTCGAACATCTTCACCTGGGCCTGGTCGTATTTGCTCTTGATCCGGTCGGAGGAGACGAGCCCGGCGCGAACCAGCTGCGGCATCATCAGGTCTTTGAAGGTGTGGACCTGGCCGGGCAGCGCCTTCGGACGCCAGCCTTCCATGTATTCCTTCATCATGTTCATCTGGAAATCCTTGGGATCGATTCCGCTGTCAATCATCACCTGATCGTATACGCGCGACTGTCCGCCCCCGCCGTACCGGGCAGTACGCATGGCGATGACTGCATCGAATGCGAAATCCTCGACCGGCGCGAGATCGTCCTTGTGCATCGTACTGACGGTCTCTTTGACGTACACATTGCCGTAGGCGACGTGTCGGGCTTCGTCCTTGATGACGTAACCGAGCATGTCCTTGAACAGCGGTTCGTTGGTCGCCTCGTGCATGTTCACAAACGATCCGAGCGCAAGTCCCTCGACGATCATCTGCATTCCGGCGAGCATCCCGACCCAGTGGGGCTGGGTCAGGGTCTTGTCCAGCACGCCTTTAAGGAAGTGTTCGATAGGATAAATCTTGTCGAGCTTCTTGATGTAGCGCTCAAACACCTCGACATGTCGGGCCTCATCCATCGCCTGAGTAGCTGCATAGAGCTTCGCTTCGTAGTCCGGGACCGCATGCACGAGCGCGGCAGCCACCATGAGCGCACCCTGCTCGCCGTGCAGAAATTGCGACAGCATGTAGGCCGCATTGTGTGCGCTGAATGCTTCCCGCTGGCTTTGAGACAGTTTATTCCAGAACTTCGTGGTCTTGATCGGCATCCGCTCGGCGTCCAGCACATCGGCCGACGGATCGATATGGCGATCCCAGTTGATCTCCGTGTCTGCATTCCACTGGTCCTGCTTCGCCATCGTATAAAGGCGGCGGAGCTTGTCGATATCGATCTCGTATTGCCACTGCCAGACCACATCGAGGTGACTCTTCAGCTTTTCCATGGTGTGTGGGTGGTCGCTAGCGGTCATGCGTCGCCTCTTTCTGGCCTCAGCCGGGGGCTGACCGGTTGGTCGGTCGGTTCATTTCATTATCCATAAAGACACGAGTGTTCGCAAGGCAAAAAAATGACTTTGAGCAGGAAGTTGCCCTTATCTTAGAGGCCGGTAGTTTTGCTGAAATGGCAAGAACGCGGCCGTCAGGCGCCCAAATTCGACGTAGGCGCTTTGACTGGACCTGTAACGCCTTCAAAAACAACTTCAATGACCTCGGTACCGTTCAGGACTTCATCCATACCGACGACCGTCCCCGTTGTACCGGCCTTGATGCTAACGGCACCCCCGCCGCCCTTGATCAGATTCGCCGAAAAATCCTGTACGCTCCTGATAACATCGCCAGGCATGAAGTCGCTCATTACGGATCTCCCGCCGGGGTTCGCCGAACCACAGCTTCACAAATGATTGCTGCGGATAGAAGTAGACGAACCGGGGGCCCTAAAGCCCCCGGTTGCCCACACAGGTGCTTTGTTTCAGAAGTTCCAGCCGACGGCGAGATTGAACTGCTGCGGATCGTCCCGCGTGTCGGTGAACATCATTTCGTAGTCAGCTTTCAGAACCACGCCCGGGTGCGGCAGGTAGGCGAATCCGAATACTGCCTGACGGCGGATGCGGGCTGGATCTTTACTTAACCCCGACGCCACCTTGCTCTGGGTATCCACGTCTTCATAACGGACGAACACATGTCCCGACTGGTCCAGTTTGGGAGCGATTGCCGCCAGCACGTCATAGGAACCTTCGATGTTCCAGCCCCAGAACCGTGACGGGATAACTTCGTTTCCGGCCGCACCGTCAGTCGTATCGCCATTGAGTGCTCTCGAAAGGCGGCCCGATCGCCGGATGTAACCAAGTGCCTGTCCGATGCGGAGCTCCGCCTTGTTGGCACGCGCAATCAGATCCGTCGACAGCATACCTACACGAACACCGGTAAGACCGTTGATCGGGCAGTTAAGACCGGGCGTTGTGTTCCCCAGATCCACCTGACCGTCAGAGGAACAGTCCTGGAAAAGGTTCTGATCGGCTCCGCCGTAATATCCGAATATGCCAAAAGTAACGCTCTCGGTCGGATACAGTTCAAGCCGGCCGGCGACGGCAAGATCATTCGCCAGTGCTTCCCGGCCTTCCTGGCGGCCTTCGCGAAGGACTTCGCTGCCGGAGAACCGGTCGGCGCGGAAGCCGTCTACGAGCTGGAGCTCGTAACTGAAATAGTCGCTGGGCTGGCCATAGACGCCGATTCCGGGTTCCGACCAGGTCGTCGGACGGATTACCCGGTCCAGCAGGGGACGCCGTGCACTCCAGAAGGTTGTGGGTTCGTGATATTTGTTGATATGGCTGACGGGCACGAGCAGTTTACCGACCTGAAGCCCAATCGCCTTGTGCGGGTGGATGTCGATGAAAAGCTGTTCGACGGAGACTTCGTCGCCACCGTGTTCAAACTCTATTTCCGTAAAAAAACGAAGCCAGTCGTTGAAGTCGTGCCCGACAAACAAGACGACTCTGTAGGCATCCGCCGTATTGTTGTTGCTGAAGGTCGTTCCGCCCTGATGTGGTGCCTGATACAGGACTTCACCATAGGTGCCGATTGATGTCGCTCCCATGATCCGTTCCGTAAATGATCTGAACGGGCCGCCCGGTGCCGCGGCAGGCAGGGAGTCGCTGGCCTTGTTCTGAACGTCGCCGGCGCTCTTCTGAAGCGCGTCCATCCGTTCCTTGAGCCTGTCGAGTTCCTGCCGGAGTTCGGCATTCTGGTCGGCGGGTTTTGGCGTATCTTCCGCACGTATGGCGGCTGGAAGCACAAGACTGGCAACCAGAGCAATTCCGGCTATCTGGTGGCTGGCGACTTTTAAACTGCTGGCTAGCTTCATCGTTGTTCCCCTCGAGGCCTATGTGTTGCCGGAACTCCCGGCGTGCTGCTCATATGATGGTTATGTCCTTTTTGAAAACGATTGTCAATTACATTATCAGAATTATCAGACGCCGTTTAGAGCCATTCGTCCTCACGGTTCGGCGGCATCGGGAGTGTTAACTGTTACCGGAAAATCAGGCGGCCCCGGCTTTTGTACCGGGTTTTACTTGTGGCAATTTGCCGCCGAGGCGGATGATTTCCACTTTGGTGACTTCACTGGTCGGATCCAGTTCGTAGGCACGTTTCAGATGAATAAGGGCCAGTTCCTTGTTGCCATCGATCTTGTATACCAGACCCTGGTAATAGTGGGTGCGATGTGAGGCTTCTTTTATCTTGAATGCCTTTTCGAGGTATTTGCGTGCCTTGGCACGGTTTTCTTCCTTCGATCCTTCCCTCTTGTTGTAGGTCGCCCACGCGAGTACGGCCCAGAAGTCGGCTTCGTCCATGTTCAGCTTGACCGCGTTGCGAAGGTAGCCTTCGGCTTCAGCGAATTTCCCGCGCTTGACCAGTATCTCGCCCTTCTGGAATTCGAGCTCGCTTTTCAGCACACGATTGGCGCGCTCAATGATTTCGGCCTCATCCGTAACGCCGGACTTCAGAAGTTCGTCGTAATCCTTGCGCCGGTCAGCATTGATCAGGGTATCCTGGATTTCAGTCAGCTTACCGAACACTCCCTTGATCAGGTTCAGCTCGTCTGGGTTCAAATTGAGGCCGACCAGCGAATCCGGATGAAAGGATTTAACGAATTTGAAATAGGCCTTTTTGACTTCGCTCGCCGATGACGTTGGCGGGATACCAAAAATTTCGTAATGGCTGACCTTGCCGATTTTTTCCTTAAAATCGGCGGCCTGCTTCAGTAGTTCTGTTTTGGGATCGCTCATGGGATTTCGTCTACAAACCTTGGTCGTCTATTTTGTAACGACACCGTTAACAGTGCAAAGCATCTGAATCAATTCGGTCTCGTTGTTTGCTTATGTAGCTGGGCAGTGATCTCAGGATCTTCCGGTCTGATCTTCTCGGCCATTTCAAACATTTTCTTGCCCATGTCAGTCCTGCCTTCCCGAAAATAGAGCTGGCCCATCGATTTTAACGCCTGGAAGTGGTGAGGGTCGATATCGAGAGCCGCTGCCAGGCGGGATTTGGCCTCAACCAGCTGCGGAGGCTGCGAACGGAGCAGCCCCAGGGCGAGCCAGCAATGGTAATCGGGTTGCCGAGGGTCGAGATCAGCCGCTCTGGACAGATATTCGACCGCTTTTGCGATCTGTCCCTTGTCCAGATACTCGCGCCCTCGATTGAATTCGATTTCCGCCGAAAACGACTGTGAGCGGTCCTTATCGAACGCTTCCTGGTTCCGCTTCAGGAAAAGATCGTAGCTCGACCGCCGGGCGTTGTTGGTCAGAGTCTGATTGGCGGTTTCGATCTTCGCGTAGATTTCATAAAGCTTAGGGCGCATGGGGCCCAGATCGTACTGGGCGTATTTGGCCGGGTCGTACTTCTGCACTAGCTTCTGATAAGCTTGGGTCAACTGGTCGACTGTCGCCGACGGGGTGACACCCAGCAGACGGTAATAGTTATAGCTCTTTACCCGGATGTAGTTTTCGAGAATGACGTTGCGCATCTCCTCGTCTTTTACGGATGCTTTTACCGCCGGTCCTTTGCCAGTCGTCTCGACCGCGAAGGCCTTCACCGGTTCCACCGTCGTCGTCAGCCATCCGCCAAGCGCAAGATACGACAGTAGCGGGAACAGGGTCCTCAGCTCCACTCCAGGAAACGCTGCCAGTTCGATCAGATTCCGGGTGCCATTGACGGACGGGAGTAGTCGGATCTCCTTGTCCTGGAGGCCGGCCCAGCCGCCCTCCCCGACGAATCGTTCTTCAATGGAAAAATAGTGTTTTTCCACGCCGTCGAACAGCCGGGCCAGGCGCCGGAAGCCGTACGTCGTACGCATGCCTTCGGCCAGAAGCTCGTTAATGGGCAGATCTACCGCAGTAATCTGGTTCCAGAAAGCATCGTTCGCCGTGAAGGCATATTGCCCGTCGGTCCAGCCGAAAATATCCAGGATACGGAATCGAGCCTGCCGTTCCAATGCCTTGTAAACGTCAGCCGGAGTCAGGCGCCCCATCTGGACCAGTGCTTCGCCCAGCCTGATTCCGTTTCGCTCTACGAGTTCGTTGGACAGCCGGAAATCGGCGAGGGAAATGATCCCTTCCTCCAGAAGAAACGCACCGAGCTGCTCATGCCGGAGATTCGACGCGATGCCTACCGGCAATCCTTTCGAGATGTAGATAGTCTTTACCTGGCCCGGACGTTCCAGTGTCAGGATACCGGTGGCTCCCTGCGCCTTGATCCCGACAAACAGCATCGGCACGGTCATATCCGTGACCTGACCTGCCTCCAGACTCGGTGGCTGTGGAAATTTCAGACTGTTCGGCACGGCTTCGTCCTGAACCCCTCGGCGATCCGGAGCATACCCATGCTAGTGACCCGGAATGATCTGGAAAGTATATAGCGGCTACGGTTGCAATGAACAGAGGGCGGCTGGATGCATATTTACGGTCTGACAGGCGGCATCGGGTGCGGAAAATCGACAGTTTCGGGGATGTTCCTGGATCTGGGAGCCCGGGTCATCGATGCCGACCAGGTGGCCCGGGACGTGGTTCGGCCGGGCTCTGACGGCCTGCGCGAACTTGTGCTGGTATTCGGCGACGATATCCTTCTGCCCGATGGGACACTGGACCGCCCCGGACTCGGGAAAATCGTGTTTGCGGACGAACCCAAGCGCAAAAAACTGAACTCGGTCCTCCATCCGCGGATCGGACTGGAGACCGCGAAACAACTGAACGAGGAACGGACCCGTGGGACGAAGCACCTGATCTATGACGCCGCCCTTCTGATCGAAACCGGCCAGACCAAATTCGGGGAAAAGCTGATTGTGGTCCGCGCGGATCCATCCGTTCAGCTCGACCGTCTGATGACGCGCGACGGGATCGACCGGGAAGAAGCCCTTCGCAAGATTTCGTCCCAGATGCCTGTTGACGAAAAAGCCAAACTGGCCGACTTCGTAATCGATAACTCCGGGTCGCTCGACGATACCCGGAAACAGGTCAAGCGGGTCTGGTCTGAACTGGAAAAGTGCTCTTAGAGCAGCCGGAAATCCTTCAGCATCAGCTGGACGCTTTTGACCGGGTTGTCCGGCGGATACGTATTGAACTCCAGGGTACCGGCCGCTTCGACAGGTTTTTCTGATAATTCGGTGGCATTCAGGCCGGCACCCATCCTAAAGCCGATGACATCCAGTGAGCGACCGGCCGCTTCCGTCAGCCGGAATTTGAGATGCTCGTCTTTAAGCAGCTTGGGCCAGCGGACGCGCCCATCGGTAACGTTAAATACCGGGATCTCGTTCATCACGCCGAAGGGTTTCATTCGCTGGAGATCATGAACCAGCTCGGGAGTGATTTCGTCAACCGTCACCTGAGCATCCAGCCTCAGGTCGGGGGTGAAGTCCTCCTCGGTGGTCCATTGCCGCACGTTGTGATCCAGCCGGTCATAAAAGAGTCCGATCCGGTCCACTGTCAGGGAAAGTCCGGCCGCGTATTTGTGGCCACCGAAGCTCTCGAACAGCCCTTCGGTCTTTTCATGTGCAGCCTGCGGATGCGGCTGATGTGCGTATTTCAAGCCCTCGTAGATATTGAAACGGGAGATCGTCCGGCATGATCCTTTCGCCTTCCCGTCGCTGACAGACATCACCACCGTCGGACGGTAATATTTGTCGACCAGCCGGGCGGCCACGATGCCGATCACGCCGGGGTGCCATCCCTCTTTCCAGACGACGATAGACCGGCGGTGTTCGAGGAGTCCTCCTGCCTCGACCTGCTCTACCGCTTCGGCGAGCATGTCGCTTTCAGCGGCCCGCCGCTCGGTATTCTGGCCATCCAGAATTCCGGCCAGCTCTCTGGCCCTCCCGGGATCGTCCGTCGTCAGCAACTCGACACCGTCTCTTGCGGATGCCATCCGGCCGGCGGCGTTGAGCCGGGGAGCCATTCCGAAGGCGATGTCCCTGACCGTGATTTCGCGGCGGCCGACCCGGGACACGTCTTTTAACGCCACAAGGCCGGGGATGCGCGTCTCTTCCAGCACTTCGAGGCCGGTCTTCACGATTACCCGGTTTTCGTCTGTCAGTGGAACCACGTCCGCGACGGTTCCGAGAGCCGCATAGACGGCGAGTTCTTTCAGATTGGGCTCGCGGTGCTTTCCGTCGAAATACCCATGGTCCCTGAGTAGTTTCCGGACGGCAATAGCCAGATTGAATGCGACCCCGCATCCCGCCAGCAGCTTGAAAGGGAACTCGCATCCGGGCTGATGCGGGTTGATGATGGCGAACGCCGCCGGTGCGCTCTCCGGAACCTGATGATGGTCCGTCACAATGACATCGATCCCGTTCGCCTGGGCCCACGCGACTTCGTCCACATCGGCAATTCCGTTATCAACCGTGACGACCACCGATACATCCCGGCTCCTGGCGTCTTTCATCGCACCAAGGCTCAGACCGTAGCCGTCGCTCACCCGGTGCGGGATGAAATAGTCAACCTGGGCACCGAGCGCCCGGAAGAATCGCAATAGCAGGGCCGTGGATGTGACACCGTCCACGTCGTAATCGCCAAATACACAGATCTTTTCCCCGTCAACGACGGCTTTAACCAGCCGGCCGGCGGCCTGACGCATCCCACTCAGGAGAAACGGATCGTGAAGGTGCTCCAGCCGGGGTTTCAGATACCGGTCAACTTCGACCGGATCTGTGAGCCCGCGTCTGACCAGAATTTCCAGTACCTTGGGATGGATAGGGAATTCGGACTCAAGCTGCCGCAACGCCTGATAGTCAACGGCAGCCGGCGGGATCCATCTTTTGCGGGTGCTTATTGCCATGGGATCAGGCCCAAAAACTAACCCCTCCGGGGTCCGTCTGTCGAACCCGGGAGGGGTGCCTCGCACAGAAGAGTCGCTGCGAGGAGTTTCCCGATCAGGCCTTGGCGTGACGGGCTGGCTTGTGACCCTTCTTCTTGTTGTCTTTAGCCGCTTGCCGGCCCTGCAGGTATTTCGTCACGACGATAAAGACCGGCGATGCGATAAAGATCGATGAGTAGGTTCCCAGCACGATACCGAAGAACATGACGAAGGCGAAGTCGTGTATGACGCCGCCTCCCCAGATCCAGAGCGTCCCCGCCGAGATCGCCGCTGTTCCGGCAGTAATGGTCGTGCGCGTCAGCGTCTCGCTGGCACACTCGTTGAACAGTTCCCACAGATCGGCCGTACGGTGACGTGCCAGTTTTTCGCGGATGCGGTCATACACCACGATCGTGTCATTTACGGAGTAACCGACGACCGTAAGAATTGCCGCCAGCACGGGTAGCGAGAATTCGTATCCGCAGAGCACATAGATGGCGATGACGTTCACTACGTCGTGCACGGTGGCTACTACTGCACCGCTCGCAAAACCGACTGCCGACGAAAAGTCGACCTGGGTGAAACGCATCAGAATATAGAGGAACATAAAGAAGAGCGCGTAGACGATCGACTGCACGGCCTTCTGCGACAGGTCTTTGACCGCTGCCGGTCCGGCACCTTCCTGCCGGAGGACTTCGAACCCGGTCGCTCCGAATCCCTTCGTCAGTGCTTCGCGGACCGTGTGAGCCTGTGCCGCAATGTCGTCGCCCTGCATCTTCACCTTGACGATGAATTCGGGGCCCTTCAGATGAACAATTTCACCGGCGGGCTGGGCTGCGGTATCAGCCGGCTTCTCGCCATCGGCTTTAGCATCAGTTGTGGCAGCCGCCACTTCCGCTTTCTTTTCGCCTGCAGTCTCAGCAGGTTTTCCGGCCGGCTTGTCAGCCGCCGCCGCTTCAGCCGGCACTTCTGCTTTTTCGGCCGCAGCGGGCTCTGTCGCTGCGGGAGCACCGCTGACCGCCGATACTTCTCCGGTACGGACGCCCTCGGCGTTAACGGACTGGATAGACGCGTCGACGATCTGAGCTTCTTCCAGCGCCTTGCGGACCTGGTCGGCCTGGACGCCTTCGTTGAAACGTATCTGGAGATCCAGACCACCCGCGAAATCGACGCCGTACTTCCAGTGGCCCGCGAAATACTGATACGCGGAGAACGAGAAGAGAATCACCGAGAAAATAGCCGCAGGCACAGTGGCCTTCGAGAATTTAATCCGGGTATCCGGGTGGACGAAGGTGAAGAACGGGTAGTTGGGGAGTTTCTTGTTAGACATTTTATTTGTCCCCTTTCCTTAGATGCTCAGCTCTTTGGGCCGCGCCGCGTGGACAAGACCCTCATAGTAAATCCGGGTGCACCAGTAGGCCGTGAACAGGTTCGACAGAAGGCCGATTACCAGTACGACGGCGAACCCCTTGATGGGCCCGGTTCCGAAGATGAAGAGTACGAAGCCGGTGAGCAGCGTCGTCATATGCGCGTCGAAAATGGTCGAGAACGCCTTGTCGTAGCCGGCTTCCACGGCCGACCGGATGGTCTTGCCGTGGTAGATCTCCTCGCGCATGCGCTCGAAGATCAGCACGTTGGCGTCGACGCCCATACCTACCGTCAGCGCGAGACCGGCGATGCCGGGCAGCGTAAAGACAGCGTTGAAGGCGAGCATGATGCCGACCGTCATGACCGTGTTCACGATTACGGCAAGGTTGGCGATCAGGCCGCCGCGCCGGTAGTAGATCGACATAAACAGCAGCACGATAGCCGTGCCAATCGCCATGGCGCGGACGCCCTGTGCGATGGAGTCGCGGCCCAGCGACGGGCCGACCGAACGTTCTTCAACGATCGTGATCTTGACCGGGAGCGGGCCGCTGCGCAGCACCACTGCGAGATCACTTGCACTCTGCTGGGTGAAATTGCCCGAGATGATACCGTTCTGGCTGATCTTGGCCCGGACCACCGGTGCGGACTTGATGACGTTATCCAGAACGATCGCGAGCTGCTTACCCCGGTTCGATCCGGTCAGTTCGCCGAACTGCTTTGCACCTTCGGTGCCGAACTTGAACCCGGTCGCCGGGGCGCCGTCCTGATCGGCTGTGAGGAACGCATTTTCGAGCAGCGAACCGTCGACCGCCGGGGAGTTCTTGACGAGAAACCAGGCCGATTCCTTGCCGGTGGTCTCATCTTTTTCGGGATAAGCCTCGAACCCTTCCGGCACATTCCCGCCGTGAGACTCAAGCAACTGCCGTTTCGTCGGGGCCTGGGAGTCCACGATCATGAAACGCAGCACGGCGGTTCTCTGGATGACGCTCTTCCAGCGGGCCGAGGAGCTCTGTCCGGCAAGCTGAACAACAATCTTGTTCGTGCCCTGCGGATGGATCACCGGTTCCGAGACGCCCATTTCATTAATACGGCGGTCGATCGTATCGATCGTCTGCGTGATCGTCCGGGTGCGCGTGTCGCGCAGGAAAGTGTCGTCGACTTTTACAGTTGCGACCGGGCCGCTCCAGTCGGCGACTCCAGATGAGCCAAGGTATTCCTTGACCATCTGTTTCGCGGAGTCAGCCTGAGCATCGTCCTTGAAAGTGACCGTCAAAAGGTCTCCCTCATGTTTGAACTTCACATCGATAATGCTCTTGTCCTTGAAGCGCCCCTCGAGACCCGACTGGAAAACCCGGAGCTGGTGCTCGAGGATATCGTGGTCGTTGACCTGGAGTACCAGATGCACGCCGCCCTGAAGGTCGAGACCCAGCGTCGGCGGCCATTTGAAGAAGAAAAGCAGAGCGATGCCGGTCATCACGGCGGCCAGACTGGCAGCCCTCATCCTGACGACAGACGGCGCCAGAAAAACCACGGCGATAAATGCGGCCGCCATAACACCAACAGAAATCTTGATCCCCAGTTCCACGAAACATCCTTTCTGTCCCCATGCAGCCCTCTGCGGGCTCCGGGTCTGAACCGGTCACGGGTTACTTGCCGTGCCGGAAGCAGAACGGATGCGCGTCAGGCGCACCCGGAATTCCATCTTTAAAATTTTCCCTAGGACTTTGCCGCCTCGGTTTCCTTGTCCTTCTTGTTCTTGACCGAGGCCACCGCCGACCGTTCGAAATCGACCTTCACGTTCTGGGCGATTTCGATCGTAAACACATTGTTTTCGATGCGGGTCACTTTGCCGTGCATACCGCCGTTTGTCACGACTTTATCGCCGACCTTTATCGCATCGAGCATCGTCTTGACCTCTTTTTCACGCTTGATCTGCGGGCGCATGATAAAAAAGTAGAAGAAGAGCACAAGGATCGGGAACCAGCCCAGTGCCAGCCACATATTGGGCTGCTGGCCGCCATCCGAAGGGGGCGGCGCCATCGTTAAAGTTCCAATAATTTCAACTAGGTGAGTCACTTCTCATCCTTTCGAGGAGCGAACCCTTATATTCTACAAACCGTCCGGCATCAATAGCGTCCCGGGCACCCTTAACCAGGTGCTCGTAAAAGTGGAGATTGTGGTGCGCCAACAGCCGGGGGGCGAGCATTTCGTCCGCCAGGTAAAGGTGCCGGATGTAGGCCCTCGAAAAGGTCCGGCAAACCGGGCATTGGCAGCTTTCGTCCAAGGGGCGCGGGTCATTGCGGTATTTGAGGTTCTTGATCTTCACGACACCGGCGGCCGTAAAGGCCTGACCGTTACGGCCGTTGCGGGTCGGAATAACGCAATCGAACAGGTCTACGCCCTGCTCAATCCCGTTCAGAATATCTTCCGGCCGGCCTATCCCCATCAGATAACGTGGACGTTTGGGGTCCATAGCCTCGGTAGTCACCCGGACGGTCTCGACGAATTCGGTCTCACCCTCCCCAAGTCCAAGGCCACCGATGGCCAACCCGTCAAATATGACACCGTTTACTTCCATCGAAGCCAGCATTTTCGCGTGATCGATCCGCCGGTCCCGGTGGGTTCCACCCTGAATGATTCCGAACAGGGCCAGGTGCGGCCGCTTTCGTGCCCGGATCGACCGCTCGGCCCAGCGCGTGGTCCGGGCGATTGCCCGGTCCAGTTGCGGCAGGTCCACCCCATGCGGCGGACATTCATCCAGAACCATCATGACGTCGGAACCCAGCCGCTCCTGAATATCGACGACACTCTCCGGCGTGAGCCGGCCGACGGAGCCGTCGAGGTGCGACTTAAATTCAACGCCGTCTTCGTCGAGCTTGCGCAAGCCTTCCAGCGAATAGACCTGATACCCGCCCGAATCGGTCAGGATCGGACCGTCCCAGCCCATGAACTTGTGCAGACCGCCCAACTCCTCGATCAGGTCGACACCGGGCCGCAAAAACAGGTGGTATGTATTCGAAAGAATGATCTGGGCGCCCATGGTGCGCAGTTCATCGGGCGTAATACCTTTCACCGTGCCGGCAGTGCCGACGGGCATGAAGTTCGGGGTTTCGACGTCGCCATGAAACAGCCGGATACGGCCCCGCCGGGCGCGTCCGTCCGTCTTCTGGAGATCGAATCCGGGTCTGAAATTCTCAGGCGATAAAGCAGGCGTCGCCATAACTGTAGAACCTGTAACCCATCCGGACGGCTTCGCGGTAGGCGGCCAGAATATTTTCCCGGCCCCCGAAGGCACAGATCAGCATGAGCAGGCTGGACTGCGGCAGATGGAAGTTGGTCACAAGGCCGTCAATGCAGCGGAACTGGTACGGTTCCCGGATGAACAGCCGGGTATTACCGGATGGCACCGGCGGATCCGTCCGGAACGCCGTTTCCAGCGCCCGGGTGGACGTAGTGCCGACGGCAATCACACGCCTGCCCTCGCCTTTTGCCTTCAGGATTGCCTCCAGAGTGGATGCCGGGATTTCGTAGCCTTCGGATTCGAGTTCGCCCTTTTCCAGCACCTCGTTACGGATAGGCTGGAACGTCCCCCACCCAACGGTGAGGTTCAGAAACCGGACCTCTACCCCTTTGCTTTTAATGCGGTCGAGCAGCCCGGGTGTAAAGTGCAGACCTGCCGTCGGAGCGGCAATTGAGCCGGTCCGGTCCGAATAAACGGTCTGGTAACGCTCCCGGTCGATAGGCTCGGCTTTTCTCTTGAAATAGGGAGGGATGGGAATCTCTCCCGTTTTTTCGATCCAGTTTTCAACGTTTATCCCGCCTTCCGGACGAACGTGAATGATAACGTGCTCTCCCTCGCGGGCACCGACGGTCACTTTCGCACCGGCGGCCACAAGGTTTTCACCCTCTTTGAGTTTGGTCGTCGGTTTGGCGCGCGTTTTCCAGATACCGGGTTCCCGCTCTTCCAGAAAGAGCAGTTCCACCTGACCACCGGTCTGGCGTTTAGCCCGGACCCGGGCTGCCCGGACCCGGGTGTTGTTCATCACGAGCAGGTCGCCCGTGCGGAGTTCGTCTGCCAGGTCCGAGAAATGGCGGTGCCGCAGTGCTCCCGATTTACGGTTGATAACCAGCAGGCGCGACTGGTCCCGGTACTCCGCCGGATAACGGGCGATCCGGGCGTCTGGCAGTTCGAAATCGTAGTCTTCGAGTTTCAGGGTCGGCTCAGTCACGTTCGATCCGGGTTCCGGGGTAGTAGAGCGCCAGGATCGATTTCCGGTCCCGGCCTTCGAGGGCCATCCCCTGCGCTCCCCACTGGCACAGCCCCACGCCGTGTCCGTAGCCGGAACCGATGAAATCCGCCATCCCGTCGATCACGTCGGCCCGGACTCGCAGGCTCCGGATTACGGTCCCGCCGACCGCGGTCCGGAACTTCTGCCCATCGACCGCCTGAACCCCGGCGTCGGTCTCGACCTCAAACGTCATCGCACGCTTCGACCGGCTCTTCTTCGAAACCTTGAGCGAGACAAGTTTTTCCCCGGTTATACCTTCCGGTTCCAGCTTCTTCAGAAGTTCGCCGGGCTCCAGCTGGCATTTCCAGAGGTATTCAGGCGAATCCTTGCAGAAATCACAGGTCACGCTTTTCAGGTAAGCGACTTCACGCCCCCAGACCACTTCCGCCGCTTCCGTCTGCCCACCGCAGCAGGAGTGGAAAACCGTTTCGGCAATACTGTCCTTGTAGGTGAGTCGTTCACCGGCCGTTGTCTTTACGGCCCCGAGTATCTGCCCGTTGTCGCATACGCCGCCATAGGCCTTGTCACGTGTATCAGCGAAAAAGTCGAAGTCGGCACCTTTGGCGCGGCCTCTATGCAGCCGCATGAGCGCATACGAGCGTGCGGAGATCGCCTGGGCTTCGTGGGCGGCCGCCTCCCAGGACTCGTAGGTTTCCGCCATCACGACACCGGGAAGATAGCTTTCGAGCGGCTGTGTCTCCAGCAACCGGATCGTATTGCCCTTCGCCTTCAGCACGAGCGAGCCGGTATAGCGTTTTCCGTTGAGGGTGACGCCCGGGCCCACCTCCAGCGGCGAATCGAGACTCTTCCCTCCGGCAATAATATCGCCCTTCTTTGCCCGGACCGTTACCGGGTCCCCTCCAAATGAATCGCCGCCCAGCACGAGAGGGTCTCCCTCCAGCCTGATCGGGCCGTCGTCTTCCGCGATCAGCACCGTGACGTCCGGATTCGTTGAGGCCCGGCTTCGGCGCGGCAGGAGAAGCAGCGGTGCCGCTGCACTCGCTGCACCGGCGAGAAGTAATCTTCGACGGGATATTGTCACGATCTGAAAGCGGTCTAGACCACGCCCTCGCCTTTCAGCTTGCTGATAGCCGCTCCATCATACCCCAACTCCCCCAGAATCAGCTCGGTATGTTCACTGGATTTCGGCGCCGGCCGTTGATGAACGGCCGGTGTGGCGGACAGTTTTATGCCCAGAGAGATATGTTTCATCGGTTCGCCAGCTGAGTTAGGGGCGTCGTAGAACATCCCGCTGAATTTGAGTTGCGGGTCGTTCGCGGACTCCCGGACGGAACTGACCGGTCCGAAACAGATGTCCTCTTCTTCGAGAAGTCCGAGCCAGTGAGACGCAGGCTTGGACAAGAACAGATCGGTCACCTCTTTCTGGAGGCGGGCCTTTACGGCCGGGTCCTCGGATAGCTGGATAGGGATCCACTCTTCGTGGCCGGTCCGCTTGCAGAAGTTCTCCCAGAACTTTGCCTCGAGTGCGCCGAGCGTGACGTAACGGCCGTCCTGACACCGGTAGACGCCGTAGCAGGCGAACTTGCCGGTGATATTGGTGTCGCCGCGCCGGATATCCTTTTCGGCGTGATCCAGCTGCTCCGACCAGTTCAAGATGTTGAGGGCGAATGACGCCTGCATCATACCGATGTCGACGAACTGCCCCTTGCCGGTCACATTTCGGGCCTGAAGCGCGGCCAGAATCCCGACGACGGCCGAGAGCGCCCCGCCCGCGAGATCGGCCACCTGTGTGCCGATGATCGAAGGTGTCCCGTCCTTGGGGCCGGTCATATCGATGATGCCGGCGTAGCCCAGATAGTTCA
Organism: uncultured bacterium; assembly: GCA_964565925.1. Classification (GTDB taxonomy): domain Bacteria; phylum JAGRBM01; class JAGRBM01; order JAGRBM01; family JAHCIT01; genus CAZMGV01. The sequence goes on along the minus strand of CAZMGV010000010.1, from coordinate 14,615 downwards.
GATCGTGACCGGGACGGTTCTTGTACGGGCCATCCTGCCCGTAGCCCGTGATCGCGCAGTAGACGATCTTCGGATTGATCGCCTTCAGCGTTTCATAGCCGACGCCCAGCCGGTCCATGACGCCCGGCCGGAACCCTTCCAGAACGACGTCGGCGGTGGCGCAGAGCTTCTTCAGAATCTCCTTGCCCGCGTCGGATTTGAGGTTGAGCGTGAGCGACCGTTTATTGCGGTTGAGTATCTCGAACGACGACCGGGGCTTCGCGCCCTTCTTGAATCCCTGATAGCGGGAGTAGTCGCCCAGGCCCGGATCCTCGATCTTGATGACGTCGGCACCCAGATCCGCCAGCACCATTGAGCAGTAAGGGCCCGGCAGCAGGCGGGAGAGATCGATTACTTTCAGTCCTTCAAGGGCATGCGGCATTCGGTTTTACTTTTCCCGGAAAAGGCCGCGCGGGTCGAACAGCCGGAGCAGCGCAATCTCCTCTTCCGTCGGGGGTTTGAGCGTCTGGACGGCCGGGAACTTCTTGAGGTCCCAGCCGAAGAACGGCTTCACTTCCTTGTCGAAATCGGTGCCACCCGTCAGCCCCCACAGGGCAAGTTCGCCGTCCAGCTTTTTCAGAACGGCCTTGTCGGTGGCCACGTATTCAACGTTCCGGCCTGGACTCGTGATGTACGGCAACTGCTTGATGAACCGGTTCTTCGCCAGAACGGTCACGACGACCGTCACTTCGGCGCCGCTCGCCACGTCGTTGGCGCCGCCTGAGCCCACCAGAATCGTGCCGTCTTCAAGCTGTGTGGAGTTGAGGTTCCCAAGCGGATCGATCTGGGCGGCGGCCAGTGCGCCCATACATTTGGAACCCTTGCCCGACACCATCGCTCCCAGAATATCGAGGATATCGCCGGTCAGCGTGCTGGTCGGCGCATTGCGGAAGTTGAACAGGAACGGGTCCGCAGGTCTCGGTGTGAAGCCGAAATACCCCAGTTCCGCCATCAGGTTCACCCGCCCGCCTTCCTGACGGTAGAAATATTCCGCCAGCCAGGCGGCCAGGTTGGACGGTCCCACACCGGCCAGAATCGATTCAATCCCGTCGGACTTGATGAGGTCGAGCATGATCCGGGAGCCGAACACGATCCCTTTTTCAGCAGGCGTAATACCGGTATCGGGTTGCTTGAGCGACGGCAGCCTGGCGTCGATCTCCGACTTCCAGCTGTCGGGGCGCATGTTCGTCTGGATATAGCTGATCCGCTCCGGTCCCAGTTTCTCCCGGTAGTCCTGCGGCGACTTGATCCCGTATACCCACTTCTCGATCCACGCGTTGTAAGTTTCGCGTCCGTTGCGGGCGGCATTACGGGTTTCTTCAAGGAACGGATAGTCGTCCGCATATCCCGGCACGTCCGGGTAACCCTGATTCGGCATCCCCTTGGGGTGACAGCCGAGCGGGAAATCGATCACGGCTAGAACCTTGTTGGACGGGATATAGACGTGGTCGTTGTGCTTGCGGAGTTCGTCGGTCGAGACGATCTTCTCGGCGCCCAGAACAACGCCCCTCCTTGCCGCTAGTGCCCCCCACGGACCCTCGCCCATCGGATGCGAGATGATCGCATTCCCGCAGCGGTCGGCCGCCAGGCACTGAACGAAAGAAATATCCGGTACGAGCGCCGGGATCAGGGTAACTTTCTCTCCGGGGTTTGCCGGATCGTCAATCACCAGCACTCCGGGGTTCTTCTCCATGGAGCTGCCGCGGATCGACCGCGTCACCATATAGGGAAAACCCTGCGCACCGGCGTAAAGCCGCTGGCTGTAACTGAGCAGCGACCAGTGTTCGATCTCGATCCCATGCGTCCGGATCGCTTCCCGGGCGATGGGATTCGGGCTGGGCACCGGATAGGTGTCGCCGACAAAACTGGTGACGACTTTCTTGTAGAGCCCGGCGTCCAGCGATGCGTTGGCCGTATCGGTGACCGATGCCTGAAGCATCGTGAAGCCCGGTTTCTGGCCCCGGAACACACGGGCCACGGCATTAACGAGCTGGAAACCCCGTCCGTGGGCGGCCATGAAATGGAGCGACATCCCCGGCTCCACAAACCGGCGGATAGCTTCTTCGGCAGTCGTTAATTTGTCGGCCCCGCCGTCGCGGGGGATTTCGAACCGGGTGGCCAGAATGGTACGGTAGTCAGTCAACGAATTAACCTTTCGGGTTTACCCTTGGCGGTCGGAAAGATATAGTTTCGGCCAAGCCAATGCACAAGGATAGTTTGGACCGCGAATGATCCAGTCGTTCACCATACGCCCGCGTATTTCCGCCGCCGTCATAGCGGCCGCCGTCCTGATTGTCTGCGCCGGGTGCGGAGCGAAAGCCCTCCCCAAGAACCTTGGAGACGCTGACCGCTACGCCCAGCTCAGGCAGCAGCTCGCCCAGGGCGAGAAATTCATTGTCCTCACCGACATTGAAGGCACCAGCGTCAAGCACGGGAAGATCATCGGCGTCGTGGACGCCCCGATTGACGTCGTCTGGGCCATCGTCACCGACTACCACAATCTCCCCGACATCATGCCGGTGCTGGAACAGGTGAGCGTGGCTGAAACCAAGGGACGGATGGCCATCCTCGACATGAAGTTCGGCCTGACGGGGGTGCCGCTCAAATACAACGTGAGGTGCTCGTTTATTCATTACCCCGAAGCGCACCGGGTCGAATGGACCTACATCAAGGGTGACGTCCGGGACACCTATGGCAGCTATTCGATGAAACCGTTCGGTGCGAACCAGACCGAAGTCACCCTTTCCCTGCTGATGGATCTTGCCGGCACGGCCGTAGGCCCCTTTGCACAGACAGGAGCCGGGGTCGTCCTGCCGATGATGGCCGACCGCCTGAGAAGTCTGGTGAAGGAAGACCGGTTTACCAAGGGCCCGATACCGCTCGCCGATTACGCAAAGCCCGACCCCCAGAAACTTGAAAATCCGATCGACCGGCGCTTCGCCGAGTTCAACTGACCGTCCCTGTCCTTGACGACGAAAGGAATGTCCGTTCATGGCTGCAAAGAAACGTCTTGGTGAAATCATGGTCGAGTCCCGGCTCCTGCAGCCGGACCAACTCGCCAAGGCGCTGGAAATGCAGAAAACCAACAAGCTTCCGATCGGGACCATTCTGATCAAGCGCGGGTTCTCCAAAAAGGCGGACGTTTTAAAAGCCCTCGGTGTACAGTCGGGTCTCGAACCAGTGGACCTGGAAGGTGCCGTTCCACCTCACAATGCAGCCTTGTACGTGAACTCCCAGTTCTGCGAGAAAAACAGCTGCGTTCCGATCGAAATCGACGAAAACGCGAAACCGCGCAAGATCATCACGCTCGCCGTTTCTACCGTCATCAATCCGATCGTCACCGAGGAGATCGGCCGCAAGAACAACGCCGTGATCAAGATGAAAGTCGCGCTTCATCACCAGGTCGACGATCTGATCAAGAAGGTCTACTACGCACAGGACTTCGGGTACGACCTGTCGTTCCACGAATCGGGCGGGTTCCGGCATGCAAAGCCGGGAGAGGCCGGCAAAGGCGGCCCTAAACCGCCGGCCGTCGAGACGGATCAGAATGCCCTGTCGCATCCCTTCGACGAGGAAGCCAAAAGCGCTCCGCCCAGGCCCCGTCTGGCGAATAATGACAAGGAAATCGATGCGCTTCGCGAACAGGTGAACACCCTGCAGCTCCATTTGAACGCCGTCATCCGCGTACTGGCCCGTAAAGGCCAGATCACCCGAGATGAATTCGCCGCCGAACTCGAAAAGATGACTCGTTAGGGCATTTTCGGCGAACCTTGCGCCAGCCCGGCACAATTTCTAGACTGCGCCTTCCGTCCGCCACGAAGGCGGTCCGGTTTTACCGTAATCTCCTGTAAGATCAGTGAGTTACGCAGGCAAGGCGAGCGTCGCAGACTCCGTCATTATGTCGAGAATACTTGTAGCCATGTCCGGTGGAGTGGATTCGTCGGTGGCCGCCGCGCTTTTGAAGCGCGACGGTCACGATGTGGTCGGCGTAACCATGCGCCTCACCGACTCCGACCCCAATCAGGTCCGGGGTGCCCACAGCTGCTGCGCTCCCGAGGATATCGAGGACGCCCGGCGGGTCGCCGATGCGATCGGAATCCCGTTCTTCGTCGTCAACTACCGCGACATGTTCCGGAAGAAAGTGATCGACTACTTCGTCGATTCGTATGCGCGCGGCGAAACCCCGAACCCCTGCGCCAAGTGCAACGAACATGTGAAGTTCGACGCCCTGTTCGGACACGCCGCCAAGCTGGGTTGCGACTATCTGGCGACCGGCCACTACGCCCGGATTACCCCCGACGGCCGTCTCGCCCGCGGCGCCGATCCCGAGAAAGACCAGAGCTACTTCCTGTTCACGATGACTCCCGAGCAGATCTCGAAGGTAAAGTTCCCTGTCAGCGAGATTTCCAAGACGGAGGTCCGCCGCCTCGCCACCGAATGGAACCTTCCGGTCGCGTGCAAGCCCGATTCGCAGGAGATCTGTTTCATACCTAATCACGACACCCAGGCCTTCGTTACCGAAGAGCTGCGCAAGAAGGCCAGCGTGCTGGGCAAGGGAACGATCGAGACAACCGACGGCAAAGTAATCGGCCATCACGACGGAATTCATCAGTTTACCGTCGGCCAGCGGCGCGGGCTAGGCGTTTCCGGAACCGGCGATCCGGTTTATGTCGTCAGAATCGAGCCGGACATGAACCGGGTTATCGTGGGTGCGCCCGGAGAGATCCTGTCGGAGACCGCGTCGGTACAGCTCTCGGATGCCTCCCGTTTCAGCCCGGGCTCCGTCATCGAGGCCGCTGTTCAGATCCGCCACCGGCACAAGCCTGCCGGGGCCACTGTCACGGTGGCCCGCTCGGGTGCTACGGCGGAGCTGCGTTTCAGGGAACCCCAGCGGGCTGTCACGCCCGGCCAGGCTGCAGTCTTTTATCAGGGCGATACGGTGATAGGTGGCGGCTGGATCATCCGCACCGGGGCAAATCCCCAATCAATATCCGCACCTGCCATTCCGGCACCGGCGGTTCAGGACCGCGGCGCGCTGTGAACAACGTCGCCAATAACGAAATGTCTGAAGCCCGCGAAGCGCTGGAGGCCATCCTTTCATACAGGTTCCGGGACCCGCAGCATCTGGAGACGGCACTTGCGCATCCGTCCTACACACACATGCTTTCTCAGGGGAAGGAACAGCCGGTCGATTCGAACCAGCGCTTCGAGTTTCTGGGCGACGCCGTCCTCTCTCTGGTCGTCTCGACCATTCTCCTGAAACGGTATCCGGAAGCCCGCGAAGGCGATCTTTCCAAGCTGCGCGCCCGCCTGGTCTGCGAGCCGACGCTTGCCCGGCTGGGACTTCACTGGGGCGTGGACAGATACCTGAAACTTTCGCAGGGCGAGGAGTCCCAGGGCGGCCGCAAGAAGCCGTCTGTTCTGGCCGACGCCGTGGAAGCCCTGATCGGCGCGGTCTATCTGGACGGCGGCATGGAGTCGGCCATTACGCTCATTACCGGAGTGTTCGAGAAACTCTCTGAACTGGGCGGGAGTACCGGCCTGGCTGCCGACTGGAAGAGCCGTCTGCAGGAGTTCACCCAGAAAGACGGCGGCGGCATTCTGCCGGAATACACGGTGCTTTCATCCGAAGGGCCGGACCACGCCAAGGTGTTCAGCGTGCAATGCCGGGTGAACGGCGCCCAGGCGACCGGAACCGGCGCCTCCAAGAAGGCGGCCGAACAGGACGCCGCTCGACAGGTGCTGACGGCAATTTCCGACCAGTCAAAGGACTGGGAACTCTGACATGTCACAGGAGACCCCAAAATCAGTGAGTGATGCCCTCAAGGTCGGTTACATCGCCATCGCCGGCCGGCCCAATGCCGGCAAATCCACACTGCTCAACAACATTCTCGAATCTCCGCTGTCGGTTGTGACGGCCAAGCCGCAGACGACCCGCCAGCGGATCCTGGGTATCTGCCAGCTCAAGAAGTCGAACGAGTTCCCGGGTGGCGCGCAGATGATGTTCATCGATACACCCGGACTGCATAAACCGTCGCGGCCGCTCAACCGCTTTCTGGTCGACGAGGCCATGCACGGCATCGAGGACGCGGACGTTGTGGTGTGGGTGATGGACGCCCAGAAGGGCGTCACGACCGAGGACAAGTTCGCTTTCGAGCGGCTCAAGAAACTGGAAAAGCCCAAGCTGCTGGTCATCAACAAGGTTGACCTCGTGAAACCCAAGGACGCCCTGCTCCCGTTCATGCAGCAGATGTCGGAACTGGGCCTCTTCGACGAGATCATCCCGCTCTCGGCCCGCAAGGAGAAGAGCCTTGCGAAGTTCAAGGAGGTCGTCGCCAGACGGCTTCCGGAAGGCGTGGCGTTTTACCCCGAAGACCAGATCACGGACCGGGATCAGCGGTTTATCGCGTCCGAGATCATCCGTGGTGAGCTGTTCAGACGGCTCGGCAAGGAGCTGCCCTATTCTGTGGCGGTCGAAATCGAGGAGTACCACGAGTCCAAGAAGCTGAACCGGATCCGGGCACTGATCTTCGTCGAGCGGGAATCGCAGAAGAAGATCGTGATCGGCGATGGCGGCAGCATGATCAAGGATGTCGGCACCTATTCCCGGATGGACATCGAGAAGTTCACCGGCAAGAAGGTGTTCCTGGACCTCCAGGTCAAAACCCTGAAAGACTGGACTTCCGACCCGAAAGCGCTCAAACGGCTGGGCTATCACAGCTGACCGGCAGTTGACCGGCCGCTGGGAACCTTCCGGACCCCGATATGAAACGCGCCCCATCCAAAGAGATCATCGTCCCCGCCGCCGCGCGCCCCATTGTGGCGATCGTCGGCCGTCCGAACGTGGGCAAGTCCACTCTGTTCAACCGGCTGACCCGGACCCGCCACGCCCTTGTACATGACCGGCCCGGCGTCACCCGGGACCGCAACTACGGGCTGATCCGGGACGGAAAGCGCGAAGCCCTGCTCGTGGACACGGGCGGATTCGAAGCCGATCCGACACAGGACAAGCTCCAGTCCCGCGTGCGGGAGCAGGCACGGCTTGCCATCGAAGAGGCGACGCTGGTCCTGTTTGTCATCGAGGTGCAGAACGGCGTCTCGCCGAACGACCGCGAAATTTACGAGATGCTCCGGCGCAGCCGCAAACCGATTTTCATCGTGGTGAACAAGTCCGACCTGAGAACCACCAGCCCCGACGAAGGCTATTCACTCGGCACGAGCGAGGTATTCGCCATCTCGGCCGAGCATGCCCGCGGAACCGGCGAGCTCATGGACGCCATCTGGGAACACGTCCCCGAGTGGTCGCCGCCGGAAATACCCGAAGGCGCCGAGCAGCCCTACTCGGTTGCCATTATCGGCCGGCCGAATGTCGGCAAATCGACGCTCATCAACCGGCTGATCGGTGAAGAACGGCTCGTCGCCTCGGACGTAGCGGGCACCACCCGCGACGCTGTCGACACCGTCGTTACCCGCAAGGGAAAGGACTACGTCTTTATCGACACCGCCGGGATACGGCGCAAGGGCCGGATCGGCGACCGGCTGGAGAAATACAGCGTCATCAAGGCGCTCGAATCGGTTTCGCGCTGCGATGTTGCCTGCGTGCTGATCGACTGCGGCGAAGGACTCACCGACCAGGACATGAACATCGCCGGGATCGCCGCCGAAGAGTCCCGGGGCTGCGTGCTGGTCGCCAGCAAGTGGGATCTGCGCCCCAAGGGACCCAAGGAACGCAAGCAGTTCGAAAAGGATATCCGCTACTTCCTGAAAGCCCTGCACTACGCGCCGCTGATCGTCACCTCCAGCGTGACAGGCGAAGGATTCGACGACCTGTTCAAGGCTATTGAACGGGTCGGCAAGGCCTACCGGACGCGTATTTCGACTTCGCAGCTCAACAAGGTGTTCGAACAGATCAAGACCGAGCGGTCGCTCCCCATGCACCGGGGCAAGCGCGTGAAGCTGAACTACATCAGCCAGGTGAAGGCGTCGCCACCCACCTTCGTGATCTTCACGAACTTCCCGGACGGAATACATTTTTCCGACCAGCGCTGGATCGCCAACAAGATCCGCGAGGAGTTCAAGTTCGAGGGCGTCCCGCTCAAGGTGATCTACCGGGCGAAGACGAAAAAGGATTACGAGAACGAACCGCCGGGCGGCTGAGCGGCCTTTAGTTTCTCACGCCGGCCCGTTTGCCAGAACCAGCCGGCCATACCGGCCAGGACCGCCACAGCTATCAACATCCCGGTTTTCCAGTATGGCGGCTCATAACTGAGCTCGATACGGTTGTCGCCCGCGTCCAGAGGCAGTGCGGGAAACACCCCATAGGCTGCATATAGTTTCGCCGCCTTGCCGTTCACCTTTGCCGTCCATCCCTTTGAATAGGACCGCCGGTAGACCATCCATCTGGGGATATCGGATTTCACCCGTATCGTGACAGATTCCGGACTCCAATGTTCGGCACCGCATTTTTCAGCCGGAGCCGGCGCTACCGCCGACGCCGGGAAGTCGACAGGTCCTTCGAACATCAGTTGATCGCGGATGATAGAAGGCTTTGCCGCGACAGCACGATACATTTCGGCGAAGTTTCCGGATGAAACGGCGCTAGCGGGGCACAATACGGAGTCTGTATTCCCCTTGTAGGCAAAGGCTTTGAAGCCGTACGGGTTTTCCGTTTGCGATGCTATCGGCTCCCACCCGTCTTTCAGGGCGAAGCTCTGGTAACTCGTCATGTATTTGATTCCAAAGAAGTCCGCCGCCTTGCTCAATGGGAACGTATGGATGTAGCGATACAAATTATACGAGAACGAAATATCGGACGGCCCCCAAACTGTGCCGATCCGGTAACTTGCTGCCATTCCACCTTCCAGGGACTGGATCATATATATCGATCGGTAAAAGCTGGTTACTGAAAGTTCCCTTCCAAATAATCTTTCCGCATTTAACGGAATATTCAGAGTAAGATTTCGGGGGTCCGCATAATGCAGCGGGGGAACTTCATCGACCGGCGGGGCGGCATTATTTGCCGCAACCGCTGGCGGGAGAGGCTGGATCGTTTCCAACGGAACGGTTCTGAAAGTCTGACCGGTAATACCCGCCACGTCGATCAGCATCACGATGACCATCAGCGTCAGGAAGCGGTTCTTCGGTAGCCTGGTGGCAAACCCTACCAGACCCCAGGAAACGGCGAGCGCCGACAGTGCCCACAGGCAGCTTCTCGAAATGACGGCGGGGCCCAGGTAGCCGATAGTCGGATTCGCCTGTTTCAGGAGCAGATCATGCGAATTTCCTGCTGCAATATCGACGATGACGGTTACCGCTCCCAGGAATAGTAGGGTCCGGTAACGCTGAGGAATCTGGCCGGCATTATCGATCGAAAGGCCGACAGCCGCACCAATTCCAAATGTGGTCAACCAGAGCATCCGTTCGGGATACCTGAACAGATTCCACCCCGGCAGATAGCTGTAGAGCAGACGGTAAAATGGAAGATGTTCTCCCGCAGCCAGTAAGAGTCCGGCGACTGCAAGCGACAGGAACAGGGCAACTTCTTTTCTGCGGCGGCTGAATACCAATCCACCCAGGGCGATCGGAATAGCTGCCGCACCCATATAAAATGAATCTGAATAGCCGCCATTCTCCCTGGTCCAGCAAGTGAAGCTGCTGACACATTCGCCAAAGAGAAATGGCGCAAACAGGTCGAATAACCGAAGCGGACCGATGCTCCATTGCTCGGCATCCCGGAGAACATGGATCTGGGTGCGGGTTGTCTCGGAGGCAAACGAGAGCATCGGCAGCAGGACCGGCGCCCAAAGCAGGAACGGAACGATACCGATGGCTACAGATGCCTTTGCGAACTCGCTCCAGCGCTTCTTCCCCAACCCGACAGCCAGAATTCCAATTGGCGCTGCAATTACAAATGTTTGGGGTTCACCTGCCAGCAATATGAGCGAGGAAACCACCGAGGCCATGAAAAGACCCTTTGGGTTTCCGTTCAGATATCCGGATACGGCCCACGCCAGACCGGGTGCGAGAGCATGGGCGTACAGGAATTGATGGGCGGTCCCTTCCATCGTCAGGAATCCGCTGGTTGAGTAAATGATCGCACCCAGTGCGGCCGCAAGCCCTGAAGCATTGAGACTCTTCAGAAATCCGTAAAAGAGCAGCTCTGCCATCAGGAAATGCAGTGCGGTCAGCAGGCTCACTCCGAAATAAACATTTCCAGTGAGCGCGAGCAGCCAATGGGGCGGATAAAGAACCGCGTTCACCGGGTCAGCCCAGAACGCGATGCCCAGGTTCAAATAGGGATTCCAGAGCGGGATCTCTCCGTTCCGTATCCTTTCCGCAAATACCCAGTGTATCGGGTAGTAGTTCAGGAAAAGATCACGGCCCATAAACACCCGGTTCGGGTTGTATAACGGGAAACAATGCAGGATATGTGCGGCCAGCAGCAGTATCAGGTCGCGCGTTTTTTCGAACAGCGCGGCATGCCGCGAGGGCTCGCGGTATTCCACACTGCCGGCATCGGCGCTGAACCCCTGCTCAGTCACTGTCACTTCCCTTCCGGCGCAGCCGGTTACGCCAGAAAAGGAGACCTGCCAGCGTCAGAATGGATATGGCCAATCCGGCTTTCCAGTAGGGAGGCTCGTAACTGAGCTCGATACGGTTATCGCCTGCGTCCAGAGGCAGTGCGGGAAACACTCCGTAAGCTGCATACAGTTTTGCGGCCTTGCCGTTCACCTTTGCCGTCCATCCCTTTGAATAGGATCGCCGATAAACCATCCATCCAGGCGATTCGGAAGCGACACGGATATTCACGCGCTCGGGTTCCCAGGACTCTACGGCGCAGACACTTGCCGCATGACTGTCTGCGGTTTCGGCTGAAAGATACGGAGCCGGTTCAGCAATTATCACCTGATCGTATACCACGGACGGATTTGCCCGGACGGTATTCAATATCTCGTCAAAACTGGCCGCATGCGTATATTTCGGGGGGCAGAGCACCGGGTCGGACCGTCCTTCGTAACGGTACATCTGGAATCCGAATTCGTCAGGTGGAACCCCGGGATCGGATCGCCATTTATCCTTCGCCGCAAGGGTCATGTGGCTGGTCATCAGACTGATCCCGAAAAACTCTGCCTCTGCATCCAAGGTCAGGTTCCCGTTATAACCGTATAGACGCCAGGGATACGAAACGGCCGAGGGTCCGAGGGTTGAGGTGATGCCGAACGTCGCACCCATCCCGCCCTCCAGCGTCTCTACGGAATAGACCCCGCGCAGCAGGACACCTTTACGGATTACCGGTCCGAACAGGTGCAGCCAGTCATTAGGAATCTCCAGATTAACACCGCGCGGATCGGAAATATGTACGGGAGGGGCGTGTCCGGCCGGAGGCAGGCCGGCCGCTGCGGGCGGTTTCCGGGGAATCTGCTCCGCAGGCATCGTCCTGAATGTATTACGCGTCATTCCAGACACGTCGATCAGGATCGTCACCAGCATGAGCCCCAGGAAATGCTCCGGCTTCAGGCGCGGTAACGTTACGACCCAGAGGAAACTGGCGGCCAGCGTCACGAGCGCCCAGGTGCAGCTGCGATCGATCACAAGCGGAGCCAGAAAACCCAGTTCTTTGCTGCCCTGTTCCAGCAGCAGGCCGTGGAGACTGCCGGCCGCAACATCCAGCACGAGCACCAGCGCCCCGCCGAACAGCAGGAAAAGCAGCCTGCGCGGGATATCCCGCAATCCGTCGAGTGCCTGTGCACAGACTACGGCGAATCCAAACGTGGGATACAGCAGCATCCGTTCGGGATATCTGAACAGCTTCCAGCCTGGCAGGAACTTGTAAAGCCAGCCGTAGAACGGCAGGTGTCCGCCCAGTGCCAGCAGGATGCCGGCCGCGGAAAGTGTGAGCCACCAGACAACCTGCCTTCGCCGATCCTTCGCTATCAGCCCGGCGCCAATCAGAGGCAGTGTTGCCGCCCCGGTATAGAAAGTATCGGAGTATCCGGCTCCGTCCTTCATCCAGCAGCTGATATTGCTGATGCACTCGCCATTCAGATATGGCAGGGCCATGTCCAGCAGGCGATACGGGTTCAGGCTCCAGACGAGCGCATCCTCCAGCGACGCATAGTGACTGCGCGCCGATTCAGCGGCGAACGAAAGCATCGGGAGCAGAACCGGAGCCCATAGCAGGAGCGGAACGACTCCGAGAGCAAGCCCGGCCTTTGCCCCCTCTTTCAGGCAGCGCTTGCGCCAGCCAATACAAAAAACCGCCAGCGGGACCGCCATTACGTAGGTCTGAGGTTCGCCGCAGAGCAGGAACATCGCCGACACGATGGACGCCCAGAAAAGCCCGGAAGGTTTTCCGTCCAGATACCGGGATACAGCCCAGGCCAACCCCGGAAGCCATGCGTGGGCATACAGGAACTGATGCGCGGTGGCTTCCATCGTCAGATAACCGCTGGCCATGTAGATAATGGCACCTGCGACCGCGGCGAGCCGGGACACTTTCAGGCTCCGCAGGAATCCATAGAAAAGCAGCTCGGCCAGCAGGAAATGCAGGGCTGTCAGCACGCTGACGGCGGTCAGATAGTTCCGGAACAGGAACAGCAGCCCGTAGACCGGATAAAGAACGCCGTTGACCGGATCCGCCCAGTAGGAGATGCCCAGGTTGAAATAGGGGTTCCAGAACGGAAGCTCGCCGTGCCGGAGACGATCGATATAGATCCAGTGAATCGGATAGTAGTTTACAAAAACATCGCGACCGGCGAGAACCCTGTCCGGCCGGTAGAGTTCCACGCAATGGAACAGATGCGCGGCAACGAGCAGGACAAAGTCCCGCACCGTTTCCATTCCGGAACTGCCAGCGGTTTCGCCGCCGGATTCTGTGCGCTGTTCTTCCGAAATCATCGATTGAGTGCCGTACAGGTCACTCTTTCATTTTGAAGGCCCAGTTCCAAGGCTGGCGGGGCTACCTGAACGGCGGCCTCAGGCGTCCCTCAGCTCCCGGTCAAGCTTCGACAGGATTTCCCAGGCGGGGGCGTATTCGGGCCGCGAGGTCAGGTTCCGCTTCAGGAACCCCTGCAGGCGCGGGATGAACGGCAGGTAGCCGGGATTGTGCTTCACCCGGTCGATATAGACGAACCGGCCGAGCGCCTTCATGTTGCGCTGGATGGCCTGATCCACAAAAAGCCGGGCGAACTTGTCCTGGTCGAGCACGTAGCCCTTTTGTTCCGAAGCCCGCGCCCTGGCGTATACATCCACCAGTTTCCAGACGGTTTCTTCGGGCACGGTGATGTAGGCGTCCTTCAGCAGCGACGCGAGGTCGTAGACATCCGGCCCCATCAGCGAATCCTGGAAGTCGATCACCCCGATCCGGCCGTCGTCCAGCACCATCAGGTTCTTGGAGTGGTAGTCCCGGTGGGTGAGCACCTGCGGTTCGGCAAAAAGCCGGTCGACGATGGGTGAGAAAACGCTATTGAGGGATTTCCGCTGGTCGTCCGTCAGCTTTACGCCGAGCCGGACCTCGATCCCGTATTCGAGGTAGTGGTCGAACTCCCACAGGAACAGCTTGGGGGTGAACGACTGATGAAACCCGGTGCAGTCGCCGAGTTTCCGGTCCGACCCGCGCGCGTGATAGCGGGCCATTTCCTTTACGGCGTTCTCGTAGGCTGTCACGCCCTTGAAGTTGAAGCCGTCCTTCACGAAGCCATACAGGCTCAGGTCGCCGAAATCCTCGATCAGCAGGTAACCCACCGTATCCGCCTGGCAGTAAATGCGCGGCACCGTGATCCCGGCCGCGAGCAGGTGCTGGTCCATGGAGCAGAACGGGTCCTCCGTCGGGCCGCTGCCTTCGGTCGCCTCTTCGGAACCCAAGGGCTTGCCCACGTTGTTCATCTGCATCAGCACGACGGTGTTCGGCACGCCTTCGTGCGGCTCCAGATGCACCCGGTAGTATTTGCGGACACTCGCGTCCCCCTGGATCGGGGCGATTGCCCAGACGTGCCAGTTGTCTTTGGCATGGGAAGCCAGCAGCTCGGCAACGTCGGCGACCGGGGTTTCGGGAGTGATCTTCGCAATTCTGTCGGGCAGCGCCATAGGGCCGGGAGTTAAGACGACAGAACGGAAATGGGCAATACGGAATCGTCAGCCCGGAACAAAGGCTAAATACCGCCCCGCAGGCACTCACCCCGGCACTGACGTGCCACCCCTCTCTGCCACGCAGAGAGGGGAAGCCCCAGCTATCCAGATAGCTAAGACCAGCCCTCTCTGGATGCCAGAGAGGGCTGCCAGTCAGCTGGCGGGGTGAGTGCCTCCCGCTAAAGGCTATTCAGTTTTCAAGGACCTATCGCGGCATGCGGGGTTTCAGGCCACCGAGCCGCCTTTTCGGTTCCACCACTTGCCTTCCACCGGTCTGCGGGCGCCAGGTCAGTGCGCACCCCGGCTCGACGAGCGAGAAGGGGGGGTGCGACAGCCGTAGCGGCGCTAAACCGGTGGACCATCGAATGGCGGGAACCTGCCCTCTCCGGGGAGTTCCGCCCCTGCTCACGTGGTGGACCCACGCGACAGCGGCGCGACCGGGAAGGACT
>CAZMGV010000009.1:0-166428 GCA_964565925.1 uncultured bacterium | reverse complement strand
TTCAAAGAGTTAGCAGAAAGGCCTGGGGTAGGGAGGGGGTGGTCACCGGGTAGGGGCATGGTGGGAAACAAGAAACCTGTTCCGGTACAGCTATTCTGTGTGCACAGGAAAATAGCCCTTGGACGTGTCGGGCAGGAGCCTCGATTGGGGATTTTTCCATTGAGAAGAGATGGAGTTGAACATGCCGGTGTTTATTTCCTGATGAAACGCCCCGTTATTATCCCTTTCGTCTTCCTGGCCCTGCTGTTGGGGTTATTGGCATCAGCTTGGGCCGAACCCGCCAAGACTACGACGGGATGCAGGTCCATTACGGTCTATACCCGACTGGGCTGTCCCCACTGCGCTGCCGCCCGGACCTTTCTGGATGAATTGTCCCGCCGCAATCCCGATGTGAAGGTCGTTTATCTGGATATCTCCGCCGATCCCGGCGTGCGCAGGAGATTTCAGGAACTGTCGGTCTCGGCGGGCATCATCCGGCCGGGGGTGCCAACCTTCGATATCTGCGGCGAGGTATTCGCCGGTTTTGACAGCGGCGGGACGACCGGCGCGGAGATTGAACAACTGCTGGAACCGGGTAGAGCCGTTCCGCCGGTTTCTCCTCCGGTGACAGCTCCGGTTTCAGGCGTTGCGGTCCCGGTGGTTCCTGTCGGCCGGAATGAATCTGTCGAACTGCCCCTGCTGGGCCGCGTCTCGGCGGATTCGCTCGGGATGCCGCTGTTTACGCTCGTGATCGGCCTCATCGACGGGTTCAATCCGTGCGCCATGTGGGTGCTGCTGTTTCTGCTCTCACTGCTGGTGAACCTGAAAAGCCGCCGGAAGATCCTGCTGGTGGCCGGAACCTTCGTGACGGCGAGCGGTCTGGCGTATCTCGCTTTCATGGCCGCCTGGCTGAACGTGTTCCTGCTGGTGGGCTTTTACCGTCCCGCCCAGATCGTGCTGGGTCTGATCGCAGGAGCGATCGGCCTCGTGCATGTGAAGGATTCGCTGAAACCAGGAGCGGGGGTTTCGCTTTCCATACCGGACGCCGCGAAACCGGCCATCTATTCCCGCGTGCGCCGTATCGTTCAGGCGGAGAACTTATGGGGGGCGCTTGCCGGCGCCTCCGTGCTCGCTGTCCTTGTCAATCTGGTCGAACTGCTGTGCACGGCAGGATTGCCGGCGCTCTACACTCATGTGCTGGCGGGACACGGATACTCGCAACCGGTCCAGTATGCGTATCTGTTCCTGTATATTGCGGCCTACATGGCCGATGATGCCCTGATGGTGGCGCTGGTTGTCATCACCCTGGACCGGCACAAGCTGCAGGAGCGGGAAGGACGCTGGCTCAAGCTGCTGAGCGGGGCCGTCATCCTAATTCTTGGCCTGTTGCTGATTTTCAGGCCGGAGTGGCTACGCTGAGAAAAGATACTCTGACGGGCCGGACAGATGACTCAAGTCATGTCGGCAGCCCCCTGAAATCCGTATCCTGAACGGGTTGCGGAAGGAGCCGGCAGATGAACGTCGTCATTCTGGGAGCCGGGATCGCGGGCCATGCCGCGGCTCAGCATCTTCGCCGATGGCTGCCACGCAATCACGACGTCCATGTCGTCTCGCCGAAAACGGACTGGAACTGGATTCCGTCCAACATCTGGGTCGGTGTCGGCCGGATGAAACCGGAGCAGACCCTCGTGCCACTGGCGCCGCTGTACCGGAAACTGGGAATCGAATTCACGCAGGCCAGGGCGGCCGAAATCCATCCAGAAGGCGGCGTGGATGCAGCGGGTCCTTATGTGGCCGCCGAATCGACGCTTCCGGAAAGCGCCGGCAGGCGCGAGATCGTTCCATACGACTTCCTGATCAATGCCACGGGGCCGAAGCTCAACTTCGCGGCCACCCCGGGGCTGGGACCTGACACCGGAAATTCGGTTTCCGTCTGCACTGCCGATCATGCGGCCCACGCGGCGAGAGAGTTCCTGGCCGCCGTCGAGCGCATGAAGGGCGGACAGAAGCAGACATTCGTGGTAGGAGTCGGTCACGGCAACTGCACCTGCGAGGGGGCTGCCTTCGAGTACGTGTTCAACGTCGAGTTCGAGCTCCGCCGCCACGGAGTCCGCGACAAGGCGCGGATCATATATCTGACCAACGAGGCCCAGATCGGCGATTTCGGCGTTGGCGGACTGCATCTGAAGATGGGGGGATACGTAACCCACAGCAAAGTGTTCGCCGAATCGCTTTTCGCCGAACGCGGAGTCGAATGGATCAGCGGCGCGCATGTTCACCGGGTTGAAAAGGGACGCCTCCAGTACGAAACGCTGGCCGGCGCCGAAGGCGCTCTCGAATTCGATTTCGCCATGCTGCTCCCGCCGTTCCGGGGCGTTGATCTGAAAGCCTTTGCGAAAGATGGTACCGACCTTACGGCGGAGATGTTTGCATCGAGCGGTTTCATGAAGGTGGATGCCGACTACACGCCCAAGCCCTACGAGGCATGGAAGGCGGCCGACTGGCCGCAAACCTACCAGGCGCCGGGATATCCGAACTTGTTTGCCGTCGGGATCGCGTTCGCACCGCCGCATCCGATTTCCCGCCCCCGGACCAGCCCGAAGGGTACCTCGATCACACCGGCTCCGCCCCGCACCGGCATGCCGTCGGGCGTGATGGGTGTAGCTGCGGCGATGACGGTCCGGGACCGCATTCTGGTCAAGCCCGATGCGCCCGCCCACCGTGCATCGCTGGCGAAGCTCGGAGCCGCGTGCGTGGCCTCCGCCGGAACCGGAATCCTGAAAGGTTCGGCCGCCTCGATGACGATGTATCCGATCGTGCCCGACTACGAGCGGTTTCCCGAATACGGCCGCGAGCTGGATTCCACTTTCGGCGAGATCGGAAGCGCCGGACACTGGATCAAGCGGCTGCTTCACACGATGTTCATCTATAAAGCGAAAAGCCGCCCGTTGTGGTGGCTCATTCCGGAGTGACCGCGATGCAGAACCCGGACCCTCGCACGTTGCCTGAAAACCTGACACCCGAAGGCGCTCTTCATGCGCCGAAACCCACACGCTTCACGCTGTTCCTGCGGCATTTTCTGCCTTGGCAGCTTTTCCGGTTCGTCATTATCAATCTCAAGATGCTCAGGATGATCGGCAAGGGGCACGAATGACCGGGGCTACTAAAGAAGACTTTCAATCGAGTCGTGAATTCTGATTGAGAATTGATTGGCGGGCAGCGGGGGACGCCTATAGAACGAAATATCTGGACCCGCTGTTTGTTCCCGGCGAACATGAAAAACTGATCGCCGAACTCCTCGTCGCATAGTCTCACTCAACTTCTCGCACTGATTCAAGAAAACCCGTCATCGGCATATCCTTGCTGGCGGCGGGTTTTCGGTCTCTTTTAATCCCAGCGCGGTATAGGGTTACTTTTCACTATAGAACTCGCCGCACGATTAGGTTTCGTTCAGAAAACCAGTCGTACCTACCCCAAAACCTTCTTCCTCAAGAGAACCAAAGAGTTAGAAGAAAGCGCTGGGGTAGGGAGAGGGTAGTCACTGGGTAGGGATGTGGGAGTAGTTGCCATCCACCTACGCCCCTTGAAGACGTTGTCCGCCGACCTGAACGAGAAGCAGCAGACCGGTCTCCAAGAGGCGGTGTCAGAAGAGTCGATCGAGGCTGATGAACGCCAGATAAATAAAGTATCCGCCAAGTAATACCGATCCGTCGAGTCGAGAAAGCTTCCGGTCGAGCGACAGCAGGCCAACGAGCAGTGCAACCAGTGCATATACGCCGAGGTCCAGCGTTAAAAATCCCGGGTCTACATCCAGGGGACGTACGCAACCTGCCGCACCGAGAATTCCAAGGGAGTTGAAGATGTTAGACCCGACGATATTCATGATCGCCATTTCATGTTGCTTTCTGCGCGAAGCGGCCACGCTCGCAACCAGCTCCGGAAGAGAAGTACCGATGGCAACGACTGTCAGGCCGATTAGACGTTCGCTGATTCCGGCTGACACCGCCAGATCCGAAGCCCCTTTCACTAACAGCTCCGACCCGACGAGTAGTCCTAACAATGAAACAAATAGACCGAGCCCGATGAACCAGACGGGTCTGTCGCCGTATCGCTCGGCCTCCTCATTGACTGATTCCTTAAGTTCGGCGCCTTCCGTTCGCGAGACCTGCCGCCGTGCCAGCCACACGGAATAGACAAGAAAGATCAGCAGCGAGAACAACAGGAATGACGATTCGATCCGGTCGATCTTCCGGTCGCGGGCCAGAACGTAGAGCAACGGAATTGACAGCAGCATGACCGGATATTCCAGCCGGAACGCCGCCAGCTTCAATTCAACCGGTGCAATTACCGCCATCACACCCATGACTAACGCCAGGTTAGCGATGTTGGAGCCGATGGCGTTTCCGACGGCAATTCCCGAAGCATGCTCTGCCGACGCTGTTACCGAGACGGCCAGTTCGGGAAGCGAAGTGCCCATAGCTACGATCGTCAGCGCTATAACTGCCGGAGACAGCCGCACCCGCCGCGCCAATGCGACAGCGAAATCAACAAGCCGGTCCCCGGAAAAACCGAGTACCGTCAATCCGCCGGCGACAAGCGTCATCGAGAAAAGCAAAATGTTAATCTCCATATGTCTCGACACTTTTCAATAGTGCCGTGCTTCAGTCATCCAGCTGGACGGCTCAATACCTCCGGGACATGGGTTGTCCCCGGCAGCATTTCATGTTTAGCTCAATTTTAGGATGGGCGACTATTTATACAGCGGTGAACCGTCCCAGGGAACTAACCTTGATCACGGAGCCATAGGCAATGGCCGGTTGATAGCCTTGGTCGCTCCCACGGGGGCTATCGAGTGGTTGTGCCTGCCGCGTTTCGATTCGCCGTCAGTATTCGGAAACCTCCTGGACCGGGCCAAGGGCGGCTCATTTTCGTTCCAGACCGGCGGAACCGAGCGAGCCGGAAAATCATCGTATCTGACGAATACCAATGTGCTCCGGACGGTCTTTGACGATGGTGCGACGGCATGGGAGCTGATCGATTTCGCTCCCCGGATACCGGAAGGTCTGGGAGTACGTTCTCCGCTCGCGCTCACACGCCTTCTCCGGCCGCTGAGAGGCGCCCCCAGGATTCGGGCCATTTTCGATCCGAAGGCGGATTACGCACGAGCAGAAACCCGGATCACAATTGCCGAGCACACGATCGAGGTTTCCGGCGGCCCGGTTCCCATGTACCTCCGGTCCAATATTCCTTACCCCTATATCGTTGACCGTCACGAATTCACCCTGAGCGAACCGGTGGCTTTTTGCCTTTCTGTAGAGCGGCCATCGGGCCCGCTTAGTGTGCCGGGAGTGCAGCGCGATCTCGACGTAACCGTCGAAGGATGGCGCCGCTGGGCGAAAACCTGCGCGTTGCCCAGCTTCGAACCGGAAGCCGTCCTTCGTTCCGCACTTTGCCTGAAACTTCATGCGAGCCAGGAGACGGGCGCCATTATTGCCGCTGCCACTACAAGCATTCCTGAAGCGGCCGGTTCCGGAAGAACCTGGGATTACCGCTACTGCTGGCTGAGGGACGCCGCATTCGTGGTCGAAGCGCTCCGGCGGCTCAGCCACCTTTCGGAAGGGGAAGAGTTCCTGCGTTACCTTCTGCATGTGGCGGAACTCGGCCCGCTCCAGCCGGTTTATGGAATAGGCGGCGAACGCGACCTCCCCGAGCAGAAGCTGGAACACCTTTCCGGTTACGACGGAAGCAGCGTCGTCAGGATCGGTAACGCGGCAGCCGGCCAGCGCCAGAACGATCTGATGGGCGAAATGGTCCTGTGTCTCGAAACGCTTTACCGCGACCCGCGTATCGTATACGACGACCTCGGTCCGTTCTGGCGGCTCGTCGAGCGGTTCGTCGAGGATGCCATCCGGGCCGCACCGGAACTGGATACGGGGATATGGGAATTCCGGTCCCTGCTCCGGCCTTATACGTTTTCGCGGGCCATGTGCTGGGCCGCGATCCACCGAGGGGCCGAACTCGCTCAGCGTACCGGACGATTCGAGGTGGCGGCGCGTTGGTCGAAAATCGCAGAAACCGAGAGGCACATAGTAATCTCGCGCGGGTACAATGAAACGAAAGGTTATTTCACGCAGGCGCTGGACGGACATTTCCCCGATGCATCGAATCTGCTGCTCCCGTCACTGGGCATTATAGACGCGCACGATCCCAGGTTCCTGAGCACGCTGGACAACTATGAACGCGAACTGGTCCGGAACGGGCTGATGCTCCGCTACCGGAATCCCGATGATTTTGGCGAGACAACGAGTGCTTTTACCATCTGTTCGTTCTGGTGGGCCGAAGCCCTCGCCTTGAGCGGACGGTTGGACGACGCCATCTCGGTATTCAGACGGACCCTCTCCCATGCCAATCCTCTGGGGCTTTTCTCCGAAGATATCGAGCCCGAAACCGGACGGATGCTCGGTAACTTTCCACAGTCCTATGCACACGTCGGATTGATCAACGCGGCCATGACGATCGGCGATCTCATGGATGCGAGGGATGGAAGGATCAGGGCATGGATGTGACGCCCCGCAGACTCCTGCTCATCTCGAACCGACTTCCGGTATCAATCCAGAACCGGAGTGGCGAAATGCAGGTCGAACTGTCTGTCGGCGGCCTCGCGACAGGCCTGCGTAGCGTCAAATCCCGCCTGGAAAGTCTCTGGATCGGCTGGCCGGGGGACTTTTCCGCCCTGACGCCGGAACAACAGGAGAAAGCGGCACTTGCGCTGAAGGAACTGGGCACTCGCCCGCTGGAGCTGCCGGCCGAACTGGTCAGGGGTTTTTACGAGGGATTTTCGAACGGAATTCTCTGGCCGCTGTTTCACTATCTTCTGGATCAGGTGAAAATCGATGCCGGCCAGGACTGGGAATCTTATCGCGATGCGAATGCCCGATTCGCCGACGCCGTCGAAAAGGAATACCGAAGCGGAGATCTGATCTGGGTGCACGACTATCAGTTGATGCTCCTGCCGTCCATGCTGCGGGACCGGCTGCCGGATGCGCGCATCGGCTTCTTTCTTCACATACCGTTCCCCTCGTCGGAGGTATTCAGAATCCTTCCCTACCGGGAGGAGATCCTGCAGGGTCTTCTCGGGGCGGATTTGATCGGTTTCCACACCTATACCTATCTCCGTCATTTTCAATCGAATCTCCTCCGTATCCTGGGATTCGAATCGGAGGTCGGGCATCTCCGGTACGGCAGCCGGGACGTCAGGCTCGGAGTATTTCCAATGGGAGTCGATGCCGGGTCGTTCTCCAAACGAGGCAGCTCGCCGGAAGTCGAGGCGGAGGCCGCAAGGTTCAGGAGCGACTATGCGAACCAGAAAATCCTGCTGGGCATAGATCGTCTCGACTACACGAAGGGCCTGCGACGGCGGGTAATGGCCGTCGAGAAGGCACTTGAGAAACGTCCCGACCTTGTCGGTGCGCTCCGGCTGGTGCAGGTAGTCGTACCTTCGCGCGAGGGGGTGGAAGCTTACGACAAGTTGAGACGCACAGTCGATGAACTGATCGGGCGAGTCAACGGTCGTTTTTCAACGCCAGGCTGGGCCCCGGTCCAGTATCTCTACCGCTCTGTCTCGCCCGTCGAGCTTTCCGCCCTCTACCGGACGGCCGATGTCATGCTGGTGACGCCGCTGCGGGACGGCATGAATCTCGTGGCGAAGGAATATTGCGCGACGCGTGCCGACGGTGACGGAGTGCTGGTGGTCAGCGAATTCGCCGGGGCGGCATCCGAACTCGGGCAGGCGCTGATCGTCAACCCGTTCGATGTTGACCGAACCGCTGACGCCATTATCCATGCCGTCGAAATGCCCGCCGAAGAGCGTGCTTCCCGGATGCATGCCTTACGGAAACGGGTTACCGAGTATTCGGTCCAGCGCTGGTATGAGGATTTCGTCACTGCGCTTTCCCGAAACGAACCGGTATCCCTGGTGTCCATGGCGCGTCCGGCCCATGCACGGGAGATCGTACGTCGCCTGGGCGGAAATCCACTGGTCCTGCTGCTGGATTACGACGGGACACTGGTTCCATTTGCCGATCTCCCTTCCTCGGCCGTTCCCGACCGCCCGCTAATCGGACTGCTGGGGGCACTGGCCGTCAGAAGCGACACTTCAGTGCATATCGTCAGTGGGCGCAATCGGGAGTTTCTCGACCGCTGGTTTTCCGGTTTGAATATTGGCCTCCATGCGGAACACGGTTTTTGCTCGAAAGACCCGGGAAGTTCCGAATGGGACTGTTCCGTTACCGGTCCGGATCTCTGGAAGGAGCGCGTCCGCCAGATCCTCGAAGACTTCTGCGCCAGAACTCCCGGCTCGTTCGTTGAAGAGAAATCGACTTCACTGGTCTGGCACTACCGGATGGCAGATGCCGAGTTCGGATCGGTGCAGGCGAAGGAACTTCGACTTCATCTGGCGGAATTGCTCACTAACGAGCCAGTGAGTGTGCTCAAGGGCAGCAAAATCATCGAAATCCGCCGTCAGGGAATTCAGAAGGGGCTCGCAGTAAATCGGATTCTGCGGTTCGTTCGACCGGGTTCGGTCATCATTGGTATTGGCGACGACCTGACCGACGAGGATCTGTTCGCCAGCCTCCCGGCGGGTTCCATCGCGATACATGTCGGCCGGAGGCCGAGCGTGGCGGGATACCGGTTTACGGATACGGCTGCCGTGCGCGAATTGCTGAAGGCATTGAATACCCGTTAGCGGTCTGGAAATCGGGGAGAAAAAACGCCGGCATCGAACGGATGCCGGCGGCTCCGAGCGGGTATTGTCCGCTCGGGAGAGAAGAGAAAAGGAGTCATCCCTCTTTTAGCTCTATATACCGCTCACGTCACGCAAATATCTGCACTACCAGAGTAGGCCCGAAGGGTTTCATACACTGAACGGATATACTCTCGTGAATTCTGATTGAGAATTAATTGGCGGGCAGCGGGGGACGCCTATAGAACAAAATATCTGGATCCGCTGTTCGTTCCGGGCGAACATGAAAAACTGATCGCCGAACTTCTCGTCGCATAGTCTCACTCAACTCCTCGCACTGATTCAAGAAAACCCGTCATCGGCATATCTAAGCTGGTGACGGGTTTTCGGTCTTTTTTAATCCCAGAACGGCATAGGGTTACTTTTCACTATAGAACTCGTCGCACGACGATGATTTTCCTTAAGAGTCCCTACCCTCCCTACCCTACAACCTTCTTTTTCAAGAGAATCAAAGAGTTAGTTAGAAACGCCGGGGTAGGGAGGGGGTAGTCACTGGGGGGGCACCGGGTAGGGACGTGGTGGGGAGGCGAACCGATATACGCCGGTCCTCATCAGTTGATCCGAATGATTTTTCCAGGGATTTCCGGTGGCTACATTCGAAATGACGGCGGGGTAGTAGGGGTGGCCACCTAAAAATTCATCTGTCCCATTACCGACGCCTATTATTTCGACCAAACGCCCGCATGGAGCACGGTTGGAGCCAGGCATGACTAAAAAGTGGCCCGGATAGAGCACGGCGGGGTGTGCCGTTGGCGTGGTTAGCGCGCGGTGCGAAGGATTGCGGCGCGGTTAGTGCGCGGACGGAATGAATAATAGTTGGTCAGCACGCTCGTCGGTCCGCGGTTTTTGGGCGGGTTATCCAATAAATCATTAATCAATGTAAAATCGCCGTCGAAGTGTAAATTCAAACGGCCCTCGTCCGAATACATAGGCTATGACCGTACGAGAACATTCGATATCTTTTGAGGAAACGCCGACCGGAATCGCCTGGTTCGAACTGCTTACCTATTTTTTGTTGCTGCATCGGGGGGAAATCGTTTCCACCGGTCATTGGCCCAGGGATGCCGAACTGGGCAAAGGGCCGGGATTGACGATAGAGACGGATTTCCTTGCCAGTAATGGTGTATTCGAACAGCCGATTCAGCTACCTGGGCATATCAAGCGGACAAAGTGGGGGTGTCGCCTGTTATTCGGGAAGGCCGATGATCCCGATCTGATTGCGAATATTATTCGCACTAATCACGAAGCTGACCTGCACGCGATAAACCGGTACGCTGGGGATCAAGAGCAATCCGGAGATGAAATTGTCCTGATTTCAAATGGTTTCCCAGAGCTTCCAGATCGGGAGCGAATAATCATTCGTGATACGACAGGGAAAATAATTCGTGAATAGTCGAATTGATGCCGGGCTCCGGTTATATAAGAAATCGTAATGCCATCAATGGATCTGACTATTCACCGTTCCGCTGACGAGATCGGCGGCAACTGCATCGAACTAAAATCCGGTGGACACAGAATATTGCTCGATATCGGTAGGCCACTTGATGCGGCTTCGAAGGATGTCCCGGCCGCGATGCTACTTCCGCAGACACTCGATCGATCAACGCCGGCGGTCGTTGTTCTGTCTCATCCCCATCAGGATCACTATGGTCTCCTTCCTGCGCTACCGGATGACTGGCCGGTCTGGTGCGGCGCAGCGACCGAAAAACTTATCCGTCTCAGTGGTGAATTGTTCGGACTGAAAACGGACCGGACTTTTACTCATTACCGGCATGGCGAACCGTTCGTGATCGGCCCGTTCAGAATTACGCCTTTTCTTACCGATCACTCGGCGTTCGATGCGCATATGTTGCTCGTGGAGGCCGGTGGAACGCGGGTGTTTTACACGGGAGATTTCCGGATGTGCGGACGCAAGAGCGCGCTCGTAAGTAATCTAATGGCGAATCCGCCCTCAGGAATTGATGCTTTGCTTATGGAGGGGACGACGCTGGGTCGGGACACTATCTATCCGACGGAAGGCGAACTTGAGGAACAATTTGCCACGCTATTCCGTCGGACCATGGGTCGTGTCTTCATTACCTGGTCTGCCCAGAATATCGACCGGACGGTCACCCTGGTCCGGGCCTGTATAAAGACCGGGCGCAAACTGGTTATCGATCTCTATACCGCCGAAGTGCTTCGTGTCCTCGGAGAAAATGGGCGATTACCCCAACCGGATTGGAGCTGTATCCGTGTCGTCGTGACCGGAAGGCTCGGGAACAACTACCGGCGGCAGGGCAAGGAGGATCTCATTGACGCCTGTGTCCGAAACGGGATTGGTGCGGCGAAACTCCAGACAGAGACCGAACCTCGCGTAATCATGCTTCGGCCCGGGCTTCTGGCGGATTACCAGAGCAAGGGGGTCGTGCCCGGACCGGCTGATGCATGGTCGTTTTCCATGTGGGAGGGCTACCTCAAGGGAGATGATGTGCGGACTTTGGAAGATTGGTTTCGCCAAGGCGGGTCAAATATCGAACATATTCATACGAGCGGCCATGCGGCTCCCGGCGATTTGCGGGCTTTCGCTTCGGCACTATCTCCCAAACGGTTGATACCAATTCATTCGTTCAAGTGGGATGAGAATGTCGCATCTTTCAGAAACGTCACCCGCCTCAAGGACGGGGAGACCATACAGCTTTGACCGGAGGAGCTATGCAAGAATCCCAAGTCAGGAGAATGCTTGATATGAATAGGAAGTTTAGCCGGAGTTGCACGCCAAGCTTGCGGGAATCCCTCTATCGGCATTCTTTATGGCAACGACTGGCAGAGGACATCAAGGACGGCGAAGTCTTCCCCGCCATCCGCAATGAGACCATCGATTTTTACTATAAAGGGGGGCACCTCTTCGGGTTCGATGCGCACGGTTTCAGTACTCACCGGAAATACAGTGCGATCTGCAAGAGCAATGATATGAATGACCGTAGCAATAGGCCTTACCTGAGAGAAGGTGATCTCTCCCAACTCAGACCGATCCGTGATTTCGTGGACGGTTACGACCAAATTAAAGAGTACAGCGCTTTGTACTCGGGGATTGAAGCTGTACAGGTGGCCGACATCTATTCGAAGCACTCGCCGGCCAATGCGAATCTTAAGGTTTGCGTACTGGACATTGAGGCCCAGTTCCCCAATCTCGATAACCCGAAGAAGTGGGACCGGATCGATCTCGTTTTGTTGGACAAACGGAGCAACCGGATTGTGTTCACGGAAGCCAAGGATTTCTCCAACAAGGAGATATGGTCCGCGACTCGTCCGAAAGTGATCAGCCAGGTGATCCGGTATGAAAAAGTGCTCAGGCACTACCGTGAGCAAATACTCACCGCATACGCACATTACGTGGATGCCTTGAACGATCTTCTTGGGCATGCGACCGGAGAGAAATTCGCAATCAAGGCTCCAATGGACATTGAAAAAAAGGTGCCGCTCTTGGTCTTCGGTTTTGACGAAGACCAGAGAAAGGGCCGGCTCAAGAAGTTGCTGGGCACGGAAGGTAAATTGAGAGATGTTCAGATCGAGGGCGCTTCGAATGATATATATTGCTATGCAAAAGGTGATGTATCCAGCGGCTTAAAACTGGAACAACTCATTCCATGATGGGGAGATCTCGGGCATGGCTAAGATTTTTGTAGTATCGCGTGAGACTCAAGCTGACGTGAAAGCATTCGAGGTCAAGCACGACTACCAAGCCGATTTGGTGTGGTGCGAGGTTGACCACGATTATCAGGCCAAAGGCGATGCGCTTTGGCATTTTGTAGATAGGGAATCGCAGGCGACCACTAAATTATTTTGGGTTGACCGTGATAGCCAGGCAGACCTTAAGGTCTTCAAGACCGACAAAGAATACCAGGCCAAATGGAAGAAGAGCCATGAGTTGCGTGGCCGACTTTGAAGGGACGGACTACCTGAAATCCCTGCTCCCTACCTTCTCCGGCTTAATCTTCAGCTTAGGTTCCCACAACCGCTCGGCTACCAGGTGAACGACGCCGTCCTCGGACTGGAGCGTTCCGGTCACTCCCATGAGGGAAGCTGACTTGGCGATGACGGAATAGCGTTCGAACACCTTCCGCCAGACGATGAGGTTCACGAAGCCGGTTTCATCTTCGAGGGTGTAGAAGGTCACGCCGTTGGCTGTGCCGGGATGCTGGCGGCAGATCACGATCCCCGCGTAGCGGACCCGATCACCATGCTTCATGCCTGAGAGGGTCCGTGCGTCGGGGAGCTTTAACCGGGTGAGTTCGGTCCGAAGTTCCGAGAGTGGATGTGCCTGGGTGCTGTGGCTTTTAGTCTGGTAGTCCCAGGCGATTTGTTCGAAAGCATTCAGGGGCTGGAATTTGGGACTATTGGCGACCGTATCCAGCGGCAGTGAAAACTGCCGACTGTTCAGGAACCTCCGTGACTGAGGTATTTACTACTTCTGCAAGTCGCCTCCGGATGCTGTAGTCGTACCGGATATCCCCGTGACGCTCAACCTCTTGGCGCACCAACGACTTTGTTATATTGGTTAAAGTAAATACGCGTTGGTGGATTGACTGGTACGAGGCCATCTGGACCTGAAATGACGTTGATGGTCGTTGCAGTGGTCGAAGATAACGAGTTGCCGGAACTGGAGCTGTCCGATGAGGTTCCGGACGATACCGCCGCCGGTCCATCTGAAGTCATCTGCACTTCGGGGCTGGCTTCCCGGACTTCACGGGTGGCGGACGCCGACCGGCAACCTGCGCGGTCGTCGCCGCAGCCGGGGTCCGGCGGTGGAGGGGGCGGCGCGTCGTTTTCCGCCTTCTCGACAATATTCTGGGAGGCTTCAGCGGGCGTGACAAGGCATCCCTCGCGGTCACAATCGTCTGACAAATTGCTGTTATCCAAGGCGGTCGCAGATGCATTCTCCGTGACCTTCTTTACAGGCGGGTTAGGCGCAACGGTGACCTTTGTCATCGGCGGAATCCCTTTCCCCCAGACGGCGGTGTTCGAGATCGGGCACAGCGGGTTATCGACGCAGAGGAGCAGCCCTTCGGCAAGCGCGGATGCCGCCCTATCCAAATCCATATTCTGCGTAAGCGTCAGATAGCCGTCGACGATCCGTTCCGATTTGCCACTGCCGCCATTCCTTGTTTCGAGAATCAGGTCCACACGGCCGCCCAGATTGGTGAACCGGATCGTTCCGCGCAAAAGGTGCGAAGTTCGCGTCATGTGCCCAATTCGTTCGGAACAGCGATCATAGTCACACTCACCGGTTGCCTCTTCGCCGAAGGCGATGATGTTCGCACCGGGTCGGCCTCCGGCCTTTTCAAGTGCGCCAGCGAGTTTATCCCCGAACCCAGTTGCGACGCCCGGTTCAAGACGAAGAGGTATGACGGTAAGACCTCGCTTAAATATTTCCGTTGCCTGTATCGGCGTCGGCATCCAAAATGGCACACTCACCACAGCTAAGATACGCAAAATCAGATTCGCCACCGACAAACGGCAAATTCGCGTTTTCTTCACGACTTTCCTCCGTTCACTCGTTTTCCAACGAAGCCTTCTCTATACGGTAAAATATGTAGATTAAACGCTACTGGTATCCGTTTAACACCACATGGTCCTCGAAAGACCTAAAGCTTAGGCCCATACCGGATTGCCAAATGCTCAAGCAAAATATAGCATTTTCGCCAGAATTCAAAAATTTTTGAAGAAACATCCTTCTGCGTCGATGGAGTTTCTTTTGCATATAGAGGGGCATTTTCTTGAGGACGATTTCCGACAGGTTAAAACAGTTGCCAGTATTGTTGTTCATGGTTTGTCTTACAAATTGCGCGCAAACCATCCAGCGGATCGATTCGACTGCACCCAAGCCTGCCTTATGTATTGACCAAAATCCGACTATTGAAAAAAAGTTCCTGTACGGTTTTATGGAAACGAAGGATGAGATCCTGCGTGCTCTACAGGAAAGCTTTCGTGAGGCTGGATATAATATCGTAGAGTCCAGCGAAACATGCGACTTAAATGTTAAGGCCAGCTTCCTATTTAAAGAAACCGGAATCCCGGTATTCGGCTCCCAATCGGATCTCAACATAACCATCAGCATTTTCGCCCCGGGTATGGATACCGCAATGGCTACTGTTAATACCTCTGGAGCTAGGCGACCAGTTACGATATATGGAATACCCGTTGGTCGGTCAGCAATCGGGTGTGCTGGAGCTTGTCTCGTTGGCCCCAAAGGTACCCTAAAAGGGTTGATGAACTCTGTCGTTAATGAGCTAACCCGAAGTGATTTAATGGAGAACTACCGTCGGTACAGGGATAATATCGATTCTCAAATTGCTGCGGTGATGAACAGACGCGGGACATCGGTCGGCAAATCAGCGTCAAGTGAGATTTCTAGTACGAAACGTGGCCGCTCCCGTGCAAATGGCAAAACTGTGGGAGTCGCAGTTTACCCGTTTGCCGGTAAGGGCGGGGCAGAAGCGTCACTTGCGGAGGCTGTCAGCGGCTTGTTTTCAAACAGTATCTCTTCGGGGAGCGGACTCAGGCTGGTAGGTTCGGAGATTATTGCCGATCTCGCCAAGCAGGCGGGTCTTGAGCAGGCATGCGGGGCGCAGAGCTGCCAGGTGGATCTGGCTGCCCAGGCCAAAGCTGATTTTCTGGTCAGAGGTGAACTGCTGCGTATCCAGGGAGATTATTTCCTGACAACACAGGTCATCGATTTGCATACGAAGGAAACCGTTTTTGCTGACCGGATCAAGACAAATAGAGATAAAATTGTTGATGAAACTGATGATCTCGCCCTAAAAGTCCGACAAAAATTGGAGCAGGTACATTAATATCTGCTTCTAGTTTGTCGCCAGCGTCAGGAAACAAGCAAATAATCAATTTGACGTAATTTCGAACTTAAAATGTTCAACATGCAGGTCATAGCTATGGATAACTACAACGTAAATATACGAGCATCAATAATACCGTGTCTTATCTTATTCCACCTTTGTATATTTGCGTGTGCTGAAAATGTATCACATATAGATACGAATCTAAGTAAATCAATGGTTTGTATAAATACACCGGGAAAATATGAGACTAACATATCTTATGGTTTTACAGAGCCGGCGGATGAGATCTCAAATGCACTATCGGAAAGCCTGAAGGAAGCAGGTTATACGATCTTTCCTGGAATAAATAATGACAATTGTAATTTCAGCATTAAGCCTACGTTCGTTATAGATTATCATGGAATACCAATATTTGGTTCAGTTTCAGATATTTCAATAAGATTAGATGTCAGCGAACCGCAGTCAAATATTACATTCCTTTCGGTTGGAAAGACTGGTGCTACTAATATGGTTAGCTTTTTGGGAGTTCCTGTTGGGCGCTCACCGATAGGTCGTTTTCTCGCTATGGGAGGGTCTTTGAGGGGGGTGGCAAATGAGGTCGTCAATGAACTTACGAAGAATGACCCGATTGGCAGCTATCAGAAGTACAAGGAAAATATAGATCGGCAGATTGCGGCCGCGCTGACAAACCGGGCGAACTCAATTGGCAGTTCGCAAAACAGGAGTATCTCTAAGGGCGGTAAGCCTGGCAGCACCGGAAGGCTGCGAGGTGTGGCTGTTTATCCTTTTGCCGCGAAGGGCGGGGTTGATCCCTCATTGGCGGAGGCGGTGAGCGGTCTCTTTTCGAACTACATTGCCGCCAGTAACGGTCTCAGGCTGGTGGGAGAAGAGGTTATTACCGCTCTTGCCAAGCAGGTGGGACTTGAACAGTCCTGCGGTTCGGAGAGCTGCCAGGTGGATCTGGCCGCGCAAGCCAAGGCAGACTATCTGGTCAGGGGCGACTTGCTGCGGATTCAGGAAGATTATTATCTTACCACGCAGGTGATTGATCTGGTTTCAAAGGAAACAGTGTTTGCCGATCGGATCAAGACGAACAAGGTGCAGATCGTCGACCAGACTGATAACTTGGCACAAAAGGTCAGGGACAGCCTCGCTCAACGGAGATAGAAATTCGTTTGGCGGACGATTTGTGACATTGGGAGGGTTTGATGCGCCCCAAGAATAATGCTTTATTCTTCGACGTTGTCATCTATTTGCTATTGCTCATTTGTGTAACTGGTTGCGCGCTCAAGGTGGACCCACTGAAGCCTGAGACACCGACTCCAGTATTTTGTATTGATTCAAACCCAATAGTCGAAAAGAAATTCTTGATAGGATTTGTAGAACCAACGGATTTCCTCTTGGAAAAACTACGACTTGGCCTTCAGGATTCCGGCTATACCGTTTCAACATCCAAAGAAAACTGTGACGTAATAATAACCCCGACCTTTGTGTTTAGTGAAAGAGCGGTGCCGGTCGTATCATCAATAACAGACATGGATATTTCATTAGAATTGAAATCTAAACTTGGGGAAGTACGATTGGGCAGTGTCAACCTCACTGGAGGTGTCCGACGACTCACTACTATGTGGGGGATTCCCGCGGGGCGCTATCCAGACTCTCCTTTAATCCTCACGTTCAACTACCTATATGCATTTTCTCCCAAGGGGACAACATACAAAATGATGATCTCGATTGCCAATGAGATCACTAAAAGCGACTGCATAGCGAATTATCGGAAGCTTCAAGCTAGTATTGAAAAACAAGTCATGGCAAAGACCACAGCGTTGCCCAAAAATAATGCCGAGCCCCAACCACATTCGACTAGCAAAAAATCCAATCAAGCTAATTTGACCACGAGATTACGTGGAGTCGCAGTATACCCCTTTGCGGGAAAAGGTGGAGCAGATCCGTCACTTGCCGAAGCGGTGAGCGGATTGTTTGCCAACAGCATCTCAACCGGAAACGGGTTGAGGCTGGTCGGTTCGGAAATCATCGCTGACCTCGCCAAGCAGGCGGGAATGGAAGCGGCCTGCGGTTCACAGACCTGCCAAGTTGATCTGGCAGCACAGGCCAAAGCTGACTTTCTCGTAAGAGGCGATCTCCTGCGATTACAGGAAGATTATTTTATCACGACGCAGGTTATCGACTTGCATACGAAGGAAACCATTTTCGCCGACCGTATCAAAACGACGAAGGATCAGATTGTTGAACAGACGGAAGCGCTAGCGCAACAAGTCAAAAGAAGTATAGAACAATATTAGTATGTCTTCGTTTACATTTGACACATTTAAACTATATCATGGCACAATTCCGGGATCAGAAATGGTTAAACATGTATATTGCAGGCGCGCTAGATATCTAATATTTGCTTTGATGGGCTTTGCTATTTCTGGTTGTGCCAGTAAAATTTTAACTATCACACCGGAGCTACTAAATACAAACTTTTGTATCGCCCCGAATCCAAAAATTACATCTGAATTATATTATGGATTTTTAGAGCCCGACGATATACTTCAAAACGCCGTATACGATAGCCTGAAAGAAGCAGGGTACAAAATTGTAGACTACAACGGTACATGTAAATTTAAAATTATAGAAGAGTTTAATATAAAAGAACGTGACGGATACGTCCCTTTTTTTGTTGCTTATTCTGATATTTTCGTCACTATACAAATAGTCGAGTTTCAAAGTGATGTGCCTTTTCTTATTATAAAGAAATCCGGAGCGGACAATCTAACTCGATTGGCTGGCATTCCTGTAGGCCGTTCACCCGTGGGTCAGTTTCTAGCGATGGGCGGGTCATTACGGGGACTGACCGACGATACTGTAAACGAATTGACGAATCGCAATCCGGTTAGCAGTTACCAGAACTACAAGGAAAATATAGATCGGCAGATTGCGGCCGCGCTGACAAACCGGGCGAACTCAATTGGCAGTTCGCAAAACAGGAGTATCTCTAAGGGCGGTAAGCCTGGCAGCACCGGAAGGCTGCGAGGTGTGGCTGTTTATCCTTTTGCCGCGAAGGGCGGGGTTGATCCCTCATTGGCGGAGGCGGTGAGCGGTCTCTTTTCGAACTACATTGCCGCCAGTAACGGTCTCAGGCTGGTGGGAGAAGAGGTTATTACCGCTCTTGCCAAGCAGGTGGGACTTGAACAGTCCTGCGGTTCGGAGAGCTGCCAGGTGGATCTGGCCGCGCAAGCCAAGGCAGACTATCTGGTCAGGGGCGACTTGCTGCGGATTCAGGAAGATTATTATCTTACCACGCAGGTGATTGATCTGGTTTCAAAGGAAACAGTGTTTGCCGATCGGATCAAGACGAACAAGGTGCAGATCGTCGACCAGACTGATAACTTGGCACAAAAGGTCAGGGACAGCCTGGATCAGCGGCGGTAGACTAAACCCGTTCCATTTACTCTACGTCACGAAGCATCTTGACACAGGTATTCACGACTGCTGACGTATTGCCCTTGGCAACAGAGGCCCTCATACGATCGATTTCATGTCCTGATTCCGCCTCTTTAAGAACAATTTCAACGCCCGCAATCGGACCCAGCTCACTGACATTGCCGCTTAACGTAAAATCAGCTGGCTGGTCTGGACTTTCAATCTGGTAACCTGCGGCGGCAATCCCCTTTCGTATGGCTTCGGTGACTTTTGCTGCGGTCCCTTCGCTAGAAGTCTCGTTCTGCAAGGTGTCTTTAAAGGTATCGATTCGGTAACGCGCCATATGTTTTTTTCGTGTTTGAAGCCGGCCAATACGGGCGCGAATTAAATCTTTAAGGTCTTTCTCGCTTTCCGGCGTTATGCCGTTAAAGCGGCGAATGATGTATCCGAATTCGTCCAGTAGAATACCAACCGGTAACTCGGCGACTCGATATCCCTGCGCGATTGTCTCTTTCGCATCGATCAGTACTGGAACTTTTAGAGCAAATTTGGCGGCTGTATTCTTCAAATTTGCAGGGTTCGTTTCTCTGTATCCGATGGAAAAGACCTGAAAGGCATCCGGGAATTCGGCTTTAAGCGAATTAAGCATGGGTGCTTCGTTACGGCACGGAACGCACCAGGAAGCGAAAAACGACAGGAAGACGACCTTACCTCGTTCCTGGCGCAATGATACGCGTGTTCCTTCGAGCGTTGAAGCGGTAAATTCCGGCGCTCTTAGGTTCTCATCCGCCGCAACTGCACCGAGAGCGGCAAATATCGTGACGGCCATGAGGATGGAGAGCTTCACAATTTTCCGAGTGTTGCCAGAGTTCATGTTTATTGGCCTCATCAGGTGGGGGCTCCTGTCGGTGCCTTTACGTATTCCCTTTGCGTAAACGACGTCAACAATCGGCAAAATTGAAGCCCGACGAACCGGGATTGCAGCGGTAGCGGAACGTCGGCGCTGGCGGGCAGATCGATAACGACGACGCCAAACGCGCCGGACTGGAGAATCCGCTCCGCCGCTCGCGGTACGTCGCATGAGTCCCGGAGCCGGACGACTGCCAGGGAATCCAGATCGATTCCGCCAGCTACTGCATCGGGGGCGAAGAAGAGCGATCCGAACGCTCCAACCCAGGCGGCGGGATCACCGGCCTTCTGGGAATCCCGGATCAGCCGGAACGCCATCGTAAGCGCCGCGACTCCGGAGAGTTCCACGAGCCGCCCGGCGGTTTCGGCCCGGTCCCGTACCCCATCGGTTGTCTTGATGAGACCGCCGCGAGTAACACCCGGCGGCAGAACTGCCAGCACTTCCTGGGCGGAGAGACCCATGTTTCACCTCACTTACCGATACCGTAAATAAACCGTAAGTATCGGACAGGTCAATCCCTCACCCGGCCCCAGAGTAGGCCAGGGGTGTGTCAGGTAGTGACACACTTCTTGGAAGCCTCTGAAACTGCTAAGGTTTTAGGAAACTATGTGCGGCCGATTTACCAGTAATGCGGACGAACTGATTTGGAAGGAATATGCCGAATTGCTCGGCTTCCCTCTGCTTCACGCCATCGCTCCCCGATACAACATCGCACCGTCCCAGCCGGTGGAGATCATCCGAGTTTCGCCCGGTACCGGAAAGCCCGAACTCGTTCCGGTGAAGTGGGGGCTCGTTCCGTCCTGGGCGAAAGATCCAAGCATCGGGAACCGGATGATCAATGCCCGAGCCTCTGGTGAATGCAGGCGAACCTAGGCCAGGAGACTTGAGAGATAGTAGCTATCGTTAGGGGTGATTGCGTGACCGTTATTCAGCAGATACTTGAATGGTCAAAAGAACGTCCTAATTGGCAACGGGACGCATTGCGGCGGCTTATTCTAAAAGGGGAATTGAACAGCGATGATATCTCCGCCCTTGCCAATATTTGCAAAGGCGAGCATGGCCTCGCCGAAAAGGTGGAAGCCCGACTTCTTTCCGAGGAAGATATTCCCGAGCGCGGTACGAATACGAGCGGAGTATCGCTGGAATCGATATTTCATCACAAAGGCGTTAACGCCCTTGCAGAAAACCAGACGCTCAAGTTCTCATCCGACCTCACCATCGTCTATGGCGATAATGGGGCGGGAAAGACCGGGTACGTCCGCATCCTCAAGCAAGCCTGCCGCGCGCGCGGACAGGAGGAAATTTTCGGTAACCTTGTCTCCGGTCTTGTCCCGCCCAAGCCCGTTGTAACCATCAAATATAAGGTCGGCGATGGTGCTGAGACCCGTCAGTGGTCAGGTGGCGATGTAGACGAGTTCGTGTCCCGCATCAGCATATTCGACAGCCAATGTGCCGCCGTCTACCTCAATGAGAGGACGGATGTGGCCTTTCTGCCGTTCGGTCTCGACTTGTTCGACAAGCTCGTGCGCGCCTGTAAGGCCGTTCGTACACGGCTCGAATCCGAGCAGCGAGCCCTGAGCGCCAATGCTATGGCCCCCATCGTAGCGCTGATTCCTCCTGAAACAGCG
The DNA here is from genome assembly GCA_964565925.1 of uncultured bacterium. Classification (GTDB taxonomy): domain Bacteria; phylum JAGRBM01; class JAGRBM01; order JAGRBM01; family JAHCIT01; genus CAZMGV01. Next base: position 144,846 of record CAZMGV010000009.1, on the reverse strand, counting down.
GCAGCGAAGATCGTTGGGAATATCAATTCCCTCACCAAGCCTGAATCTGTTCAGGCAGTCACACGACTCTCACCGGGCGAGCACGAACGACTCGCCCTTCTGGAGAAATCGCTCCAAGACATGCTAGCGAACGACCCGGATAAATTGATTGCCCAACTTACCATCCGCGCCAACCGCATCCGCGCGCTCAACGAGCATCTCCATGGCCTTGAGGCGACACTGGCGGATACAGAGGTTTCGCTGGTATTCGATACGCAAAAGGAAAGTTACCGGAAGAGCGAGGAAGCACAACGTCTGCGCGAGGTGACGTTTCCGCAAGGCGTGCTTGCCGGAACGGGGGGGGAGCAATGGAAAGCGATGTGGGAAGCATCGCGATCGTTTTCCCTGCAACAGGCGTATCCCGACCGGGATTTTCCGGTGACGGGAGGTGGTGCGAAGTGTGTGCTTTGCCAGCAAGATCTCGGACATTTCGCCGCACACCAGCTCCAACAGTTCGAGGTATTCGTGGCGTCGAAAACAGAAAAGGAGCTTCGCCAGATAAACGAGGAGTTCGCTCGGCGTCGGAACGCTTTCGCCTCTCTCAAAACGATGACAGCCGCGATAGCTGAAACCATTGAGGAACTCCGCCTAGAATACGATACCAAAGCCGATATCATCAGCATCGCCATCGCACAGAACGAGAAACGCCGGGCGATCATCTTGGCTGCGCTTACGGAAGGTATAGGCCCTGGTGCCGACTTCCCGATTCTCGCGTCGGCTTCGGCACAAACACGAATTATTGCAGCGGAAATCGACGCGCGCATTAATTCGCTACGTGAAGGCGCAAACGCAGACGCGCGGAAGAAAATGGCCACCGAGGCGCAGGAGCTACGTGCGCGGGTTTTGCTTGGCAAGTACGAGCAAATTCTCCTTGACGAGATAGAGATTAAGAAGAAGATCGCCGCGTATGGTCAATGCATTGAAGAGACCAAACCAAACGCCATCACACAGAAGAGTTCCGCGGTGACGAAGGCAGTTGTCTCAGAGAGCCTCAAGCGGCGATTCAAGGAAGAGCTAAAGGTTCTTGAATTTAACCATGTCGAAGTTGAGCTAAAAGAAGTCGGCGGCGCAGAAGGGGTTTTTTATCACAAACTCATTCTTACCAGAAACCCCGGTATCGACGTACCAAAGGTCGTGAGCGAGGGCGAACAACGCTGCATTTCGATTGCGGCTTTTTTCGCTGAACTTAGCACAGCCGATGACCCATCAGCTATTGTGTTCGACGACCCTATCTCGTCGCTGGATTTTCAGTGGCGTAAAGCGGTGGCGCGACGGCTTGTCGAGGAGTCGAAGAAACGACAAGTTATTGTCTTCACACACGACGTCGTTTTCCTGTTGGCCCTCAAGCAATTCTCTGAACAGAGTAGTATCCAGCCGCTTGATCAGCACGTTCGCCGACAACAGAGGGGAGCTGGCGTATGTGTTGAAGAGTTGCCTTGGGTAGCGATGCCGGTGAACGGAAAAATTGGATACCTCAAGAATCACTGGCAAAGGGCGGACAAGTTCTCTCGCGATGGAAATCAGGACGCATACGAGCAGGAGGCTAAGTATATCTATGGGCTTCTGCGAGAAGCATGGGAACGAGCATTGGAAGAAGTTCTTTTGGGCGGCGTCGTGGAGCGGTATCGACCGAGCGTGGAATCGCAGAGACTTGCCCCACTCGCCGACATCACCGAAGCGGACTGCCAAACGGTTAAGACTGCCATGACTAAATGCTCGACATGGTTAACTGGTCACGACCACGCGCCAGCTGCACGCGCACCAGTACCAACTTCAACTGAACTCCTGCAGGACATTTCTGATCTGGAAAAGTGGGTTAAAGATATTCGCAATCGTCGCCGGTAACGTAGCTACTCGGAAAGCAGCCGACTTGCTTCCACGTCTCGTTTAATGTCGGCGGTCCACTGGAATGCAATGACGGTCGGGTTCAAGATGCGATAGACAGCGACAACTTGCCTTAATTGATATTTCTGCCGGAGCGCGTCTGTTATTCGTCCTCGTATCCGGGGCACCATCATAGTTTTCTGGTTCCCGGAAGCGACTGACACTGCTAAGGTTTCAGCTCATCATGTGCGGCCGTTTTACCAGCAACGCGGACGACCTGACTTGGGAGGAATACACCGACCTGCTCGGCTTCGATCTCAGTCACAAGGTCGCGCCCCGTTACAACATCGCGCCGTCGCAGCCGGTGGAGATCGTCCGCGTTTCGCCGTCGAACGGCAAGACCGAACTGGTCCCGGTGAAGTGGGGACTGGTACCTTCCTGGTCGAAAGATCCCGCGATCGGGAACCGCCTCATCAATGCCCGCGCGGAGTCAGCGCACGAGAAGCCGTCGTTTAGGGCGGCGTTCAAGAAGCGCCGCTGTCTGATCCCCGCGACCGGATTCTATGAGTGGCAGAAACAGGGAACGGGACCGAAGCAGCCGTACCTGATCGGCATGAAAGCCGGCGGACTGTTCTCGATGGCCGGCCTTTGGGAGCACTGGAAGGCGCCGGATGGCGGCAAACTCGAAACCTGCACGATCCTGACAACCGAAGCGAACGAACTCATGGCTCCGATCCACGACCGGATGCCGGTCATCCTGCCGCCGGCCGACGCGAAGAAATGGATTGATGCCGAGAGCACGCCTGATGAGCTGAAGACACTGCTAAATCCCTTACCGGCGGAGAAGATGCAGGCGGTGATGGTGAGTCGCGCCGTGAATGATCCGAAGAATGACAGGCCGGAATGCGTCGTAGCGATTGATCGCAGGAAAGCAGAATGACCTTAAGTTAGTATCGACTGGTGTTGGTGACCTGGAAAAGTATTTCAGCCCCGGCACTTCAGAATAGAGCGAACTACGACGTGTGCAGGCACAGGGCCGCCCTCAACCAAGCGGAGCGGTTCGCCACCTTCCCGAAACCTCCCGTTTTCGGTATATTCCCGCCTCTATGAAATCCCGTAGCCATTTCGCCATATATTTAATCGCTGGATTCGCCATCGTTTCAGGTGCCGGGGTTTCACGCGCCGAGCCGGGCAAGAGCCCGCCGCCGCAGGGCAGTTCCGTAACGGTCGTGCCGTTCGAGGCGATCGGGAACGTGGACAAGGCCGTCGCGCAGGTGGTCGGGGCCGAACTGGAGTCGCAGGTGTCGGCGGCGGTCCAGAAGACCGTCTCCGCCGGTTCGCTGTCGGCCAATGCCTTCGTCCAGGCGTGCGGGCAGGAGACCTGCGAACTGAAGACGACGCACCGGGTCCGGGGCAGCGTGGCTGCGTTCGGCCCGAAATACATCGTCCGGGCGAGGCTCGAAAAGACCGACGGCAGCGGTTTCCTGTATGACGGCAAGCGGGACGTCGCCAGCAGCGAGGACAACCTGATGGCGGCGGTGGAAGATTTGGCCCGCGACCTCGTGGAATGCCTCCAGGGCAAGAACTGCAAGGACGAGCCGTGGGGCGGAGGCGAGGCCCCTATACCGGTGGTGCCAGGCGTGACTGGCGGCGGGAACGGTATCCGGGGCGGCGCGGCTCCGGTGGACAAGGTCGAATACGGCACGCTGCGGGTGAACAGCCGTCCGCAGGGGGCCGAGGTTTACGTGGACGGGGACCTGAAGGGTAGAACGCCGCTCACAGTTCCAAGAGTCGAGGCGGGCGACCGGACGGTGATTATTCATTCGGACGGTTTTGCTGACTCGACCGAAGCGGTGACGGTACGGGCGAATCAGACGACGGATCTGTCGAAAGCGCTGGCGGAAATGACCGGCAAGCTAGAAGTGACAACCGTACCGGATGACGCGCAAGTGTTCATCGACGACAAATACGTGGGCCAGTCGCCTTACAAGAACCCGGCTCTGCGGGTCGGGAGCTACAAGGTCGCCCTCAAGCTCAAGAACTACTCCGACAGTGGTTCCAGCGTGACCGTCGAGGCGAACCGGACCGCGAGGGTGGACGAGACGATGAAGGGCCTGCCCGGCAAGATCATGGTCACAACGACCCCGCCGGGAGCTAAGGTGTATGTGGATGGCAACGAGGCGGGTAAATCGCTCTGGAGCGGCGCCGCCGAACCGGGAATGCACAAGGTGCGAGTGTCGCTCGACGGTTATCAGGACGGCGAAAAGGACCTGGAGGTGAAACCGGGCCAGAGTGCCGCAGCGACTTTCACGCTGGAAGAAGCGCCGAAAGGGTACGCTGGCGGCGGCAGTTCCGGCGGCATGGTGACAATCCCTGCCGGCAATTTCCTGTATGGCGACGACAAAAAGTCGGTCTATTTGGCCGCCTTCAAGATCGACAAGACGGAAGTGACGGTGGCGGCGTACGCAAAGTGCGTAGAAGCCGGAAAGTGTTCTGAGCCGGATTCTGGAGGGACATACGACAACTGGGACAAACGGGGACGGGAGAACCACCCGGTTAACGAAGTTAACTGGAATGACGCAACGGCGTATTGTGCATGGGCGGGCAAGCGGCTTCCGACGGAACAGGAGTGGGAAAAGGCAGCAAGAGGAACGGATGGCCGGACCTATCCGTGGGGCGAGCAGGAGCCGACATGTGACCGGACGATCATGAAACAGGGCGGTTGGGGCTGCGGGAAGAACGCAACCTGGCCGGTGTGCTCAAAGCCGAACGGCAATTCGCCGTATGGCCTGTGCGATACGGCGGATAATGTCTCGGAGTGGACAGCGTCATCGGAGGGAACTTACCGCGTGCTGCGCGGGGGCTCGTGGTACGACGGCTTTGCGGCGTTCTTCCGCGCCGCCAACCGCAGCTTCAACAGTCCGGCGGCCCGTTACTACTTCTACGGTTTCCGGTGTGCCCAGGATGTGAAGTGACCCGAGCGAACCGCCTCGTCCCCCTTCCGTGCCTTTCGTAAACCCGCTATCGTTGCGGCAATGGAATCCCGTAACCGCTTCGGTATCTGTTTAATTGCAGCCTTTGTTTCGGTTCTGGTCATTGCGGCCGGACCCCTCCGTGCCGAGGAAGAGCCGTCGCTCCGGCTCACTTCCGGGGAGAACTGGAAGCTTTCCGGCGAACGGGGACGGCTGGTGCTGCTCGCGTTTTTCGCGGATTTCTGCAAGCCGTGCGAACAGGAAGTGCCGCACCTGAAGGCGCTGAAAAAGGAGTTCGGCGAGTCGGTCGCCGTGATCGGCGTGGCGCACCCGGATTCGAAGACGGAAACTCCCGCCCAGACGGCCAAGCGGTACGGAATCGACTACCCGGTGATCGAAGACACGGACGGATTGCTCACGAACCGCTACCAGGTCGGCAAGATGCTGCCCACCGGCGTGCTGCTCGGCGAGACGGGCGATGAACTGCAACGGGTGCGGGGGATGAACCCGGAAATCCTGGCCGGGCTACGCAAGACGGTCCGTGACGGGCAGGCACGGCTCAGGCGCCTGGCCGACTCGCTCGCCGGCGACCCCAGGGCGCTGATCCGCGTCGGGAAGGTCGAGGCCGCTCCGGGCTTCAAGGACTCTCCGGACTTTGCCCGGAAGCTGGAACCTCTCGTCCGGGCGGAGTTCGCCGGGACGGAGACGGCGCCGCTGAGCGCGTCGATTACCGTGTCCAAGCTGGGATCGTCCGAGACCGCCACCCTGCGGGCGGAGGACCATCTGGGGCGGCTCTGGATCGAGGAGACGTTCCGGTTCAAGGGCGGGATTTATGCACCGCTGCTTACGCGGATCAACAGCGTAGCCGGGGAGATCAGGGACAAGGCGCGCCGGGGCGCGGGAGAGAACGGGAAATGAGGGGACGTGGAACAGGAATGACCGGGAATGTGACGAGAGCGGTGGCCGCTGCCATTGTGATTCTGGGGCTGACGCAGGCGCAGGCGGAACCCGCGAAGAAGGGCGGCGGGGTTTCTGTCGCCGTCGCGCCGTTCGAGGCGAAGGGCAAGGTGGACCGGTCGGTCGCCGAAGTGGTTGCCAGCCAGTTCGAGATCAAGGTGTCGGAGGTGGCGGACCAGACCGTTTCGCAGAACACCCTGAACGCCAATGCGTTTGTCCAGGCCTGCGGCCAGGAGACCTGCGAACTCAAGACGACCCACAAGCTGCGCGGGACTGTATCGGCGCTCGGCAGCCGCTACCTGATCAACGTGTTTCTGGAGACCCAGGCCACGGGGAAGAAGGTGTATACCGGCAGCCGGAATCTCCCGCAGGACGAGGACAGTCTGCTCCGGGCGGTGGAAGACATCGCGCGGGACGTGGTGGAGTGCATGACCGGCAAGAACTGCACCGACGAGCCGGGCCCGGAGTTCGCGGAACAACAGGCCGCTGACGCACCGGTGGCCGCAGCCGTTCAGGCAACGGGACTGCTGAAAGTGACTTCCGTGCCGCCGGGCGCGGAAATCAATATCGACAGCGCGCCATACGGAAACGCCCCAATGACGGTGCCGGGTCTTTCTCCGGGCGATCACGTCGTGACGCTGTCGCTGGACGGCTACGAACCGGTCGAATCGATCGTGACCGTGAGAGCGCGGCAGACCGTGGCGCTGGCAAAAACCCTCAAGGAACAGCAGGGGCAGATCGAGATCCAGTCGCAGCCAGCCGGAGCGAATGCGTTCCTTGACGGCAAATTCGCGGGCAAGACACCGGTCGCGGCGAAAACCGTCAAAACCGGCACGCACGATGTGAAGATCACCCTGAAATCCTATCGGAACTACTCCGAAACCGTTCAGGTCGCCTCGGGCGCACTGGCCCAGGTGTCGCCCGCGCTTGAAGGGCTTCCCGGCACACTTACCGTCAACAGCTCGCCGTCCGACGCATCGGTAATGGTCAACGGACAGAATGTCGGCCAGACCCCCTGGACCGGTGAAGTTAATGCAGGGGATGCGACGATAGACCTGTCGCTCGACGGTTATGAACCGCAGCAGAAAACCGCGCAGATCGCCGCCGGGCAGGCGAGGTCGATGAATGTGACGATGAAGAAGGCGGCGGTGGTCAAGGCAACAGCAGGAATAACTGGTGCTATGGTGACGATACCTTCCGGTATTTTTTTCTTCGGCGAAGACAATCAGCAATTCAGTCTTCCCGAATTTAAGATCGACAAGACGGAAGTGACAGTGGCGGCGTATGCGAAGTGCGTTCAGTCGGGGAAATGTTCAGCGAGCGGTCTTAACATGCCATTCTGGAACGGACAGGACCAACCGTCGAATGCTCAGTATTGCAACTGGGGCAAGAGCGACCGGAACGACCACCCTTTGAACTGTGTCGACTGGACCCAGGCGGACAGTTTCTGCAAGTGGGCTGGCAAACGGCTGCCGACGGAGCAGGAGTGGGAGAAGGCGGCAAGAGGGACCGACGGAAGGACCTATCCGTGGGGCGAGCAGGAGCCCACGTGCGATCGGACGATCATGAGTCAGGGCGGCTACGGATGCGGGCAGGACCGGACGTGGCCGGTGTGCTCGAAGACACAAGGGAACTCGCCATATGGGGCCTGCGATATGGCGGGGAACGTCTGGGAATGGACGGCCGACTGGTATACAGTGAACTCGAAGCGCGTGCTGCGCGGGGGCTCGTGGTACTTCGGCGATACCTCGAGCTTCCGCGCCGCCTCCCGCAACGACTTCGGCCTTCCGGTGTTCCGTGACTTCAACAGCGGTTTCCGGTGTGCCCAGGATGTGAAGTGAGGGGGGCGCGAATACTGATGACTTGTCATGCGGGATCTTAGATTGCTTGTAGCAAATTCAGAAGAGCGGCTCCGCGTTCGGAAATCGAAACATATTCAATGGATTCCGCCCAGTCCCACGATTCCTCACTAGTAAATTGTTCGATATCCTTGAATTCCAGAACACCGGTTACGACTAGCCACCAATAGACGGTGTCCGTCACACTATTCGAGTATTTCGATCTGATTTTCTCCATGAACCACATAGGTTCAACTCCAGTGTGCCACGGTCTACGTCTATTATTGGCCGCTTCATTCACTATCTTGGACAGCGAGTATTCTTTTTTCCCGTTTCCAACTCTAAATTCGATCAAAGAGATTCGATCTCTTAATGAAAAAAGTTCATCATGAGTTATCCGCGGCAGGGGACCTTCCTTCAAAACCAGGTGCTTGATTTGTTCAGTCAACTGGTCCAGCGAACGTGGACTATACGGTGCGCCATTTTTTCGTGATGGGTATCTCAAGGTCGTCAATCCATCGAGATCACTGGGCCACGATAGAATCCTATTTGCCGACTTCGGGACCAGAATCATGGTCCGCTTTTTTCCCAGAACGCCCATGAAGACACCGGTCTCAAACAGAACATTGTCCCGGACCGCACGTTGTTTCTTACCATGTTTGATCAAAAAGTCGTCTGGCCCGAATATGAAAATTCCGAAGTCATGAGACTTTGATAAATCAAGAACTTTATCCAGTGTAATATCACCCGATTCAAAAGCAGTGCCCCAGAACGAGACATCCGCCGTCGCCTCTAGGGATACTTTCAATTTCAGCGCGGTTTTTGATTGTTTCCCCGACGATCCGATAAATATTCTTGAATTTCTCATTTGTGCGTCACAATAGTTTAGAGAGCAGGTTAATTCTCAGTCGCTATTCGGCTCTTCCTTCAATCCCACTATCGGTGGCTTCCACTCTTGGTTTGGACCGAGCCCCGGTGGCCGTCTTCCCCAGACGTTTTTACCGGCTGGACGGGACATCAGAAAATTAGGGATCATTCGATGCAAAAGATTCATCTTCGGCAGCGTCCCATGAAACCCTGCTAGCATCCTGAGCGACAATGCACGGTCACCGAGTTCCCAATAGCCAAAATCCGAGGGAGAAACACAAACGATCGAGTTCCGTTCGAGAAACAACGGTACCGCACCCTCAAAGGGAACAGTTCCATCGCCGGTATCGACTGAGCCCGGATTGGAACTCCAGTCGTCTTTCCGATTGTCATCGTCGAAATCGAACATTGGTCTCAGACCATCGGGACTATTGATGACGGTTTTTACACGTGTCTTTGCGCCAAGTCCGACGATGCACAGCCAGTTATCACTTGTTAGGCTGCATTCCTGAAGTCTGAAGCTGCTAACGCGGCGGCGGTATTCGTATGCCAATGTCAGCATGCGGGATAATATGGACTTTGCCTTGTCATACGCGGCGGATTCAGAAATATCTTTTACGACCCCGTATAATCGGACATATTCTTTTATTGTATCAATTACAGAGGTCTGCCAGACATCCATCTTGAACAGAGAGCCCGATTCGGATTTGTTGTAATCGACCGCTCCTGGATAATCCGGCATCAGATAATATAGAGCTGGGGTCATGCGCGCCGCCTCGCGCTCGCGGGTGGCACCGTCAAAATCGTCGAGCATACCTACGCCGGTCGCGACTTTAAAGGGCGCTTCGTGCGATCCACGATACGGAGTCGCAATGGTCACGACCTTTGACACAGAAGAATTGGTTCCAGTCATTGCCAGATAACCGACGATCACGAGGCCGCCCATTGAATGGCCGACTAGATCAACCTTCGGATTGGACATCCAATTGTTGTTTCTAAAATAGTGCGGAAGCAGGCGCGTTCGCGCGATAACTTCATTGACCATTTCTGCCAGTTGAACACATGTCGTTTCGAGCGGTTGTCTCCAGTCGTACGCGAAAGGAAAGACCGGAACAGGCTCATCCGCTCGCATGGTCAGGTTATGGCGCAACTCTTCCACGAGCTCGCGATAGGGGATCGAAAAGACGGCGTCTGCCAGAACGCGAAGTGGATCGCTTCCAGGGTTCCAGCGTTCATAGCGCAAGTTGTCCGGATGCAACGCTATCTTATCGTATTTGTGCGTCAGCTCCGCCCAAACGGTCGTCGGAGGCACAGGGTATTCGTCTCGTAGACTGCTCGCCGTGATACCCGGAACGACAATGACTGGGTTAGGTAGCGGTGTATCGCTTGGCATGGAAAATCCTCTTTGCGGGAAAGCGTGGCGGCCTTATAAGGACGGTAGAAGCTACAGCAGGTCTGCTTGCTCCATACAGCTTTTGACGATGTTTTGAAGTTTCAGGCTGTTTAATAGACCTTCATCCAGGTCGAGCGACGTAAGCGAACTCATCAGGTCATCTGCCTTCGAGGCAGCGACTCCAGCAGACGTCAAACAACTGCGAATTTTATCGAATTCACTGCGAATCGTTTTTGCGCGAGACAGGAGTGCAGCCTGGTTCAATAAAGCGAGATTGCGTTTCTGTGCTGTAGAAAAGAACATTGTCTGCGCGGTATCGGATTTAACAGCCGTATCGCCGACGGCATACAATTCGTAGAAGGAGCTTGGTCCCCACGCCTGGACCGATATTTCACTTTCGGATAGCACTTGCGGCGTCTCCGTCGCGCACTCTCCCTTTGCGGCGTTCTCACAGGAATTGAGAACAAACAATCCTGTCTCCATGCCGGTTGGAATCTCGTGTTTCTGCTCACGCGCGTAGGCCAGCGTCACATTCGGCATGTTCTTGTCGAGTTCGAGCTCGGCCTGGAGCCCAAAAACGGTTTTCGACCGGCTTCGGATATACGCCGGCCGCGTACACGCACCGATGGCAATGAGCGCGACGGTTATGGCAACTGCTGGGACGAAATATCTGATGTGCATTGCGACCTCATTTGGTTGAACGTGTTTCGTCAGGTGAGTGATTTTCAGAAGGTATTTCTGAAGGTTCGTGTGGCGATGCGAGCGGACGCGCATCGCAGCGGTCTACTGAAACGGTGATATCGCTTGGTGTATGTCCGTTCACAGATATCAGGCCGCAAGCATCCGGCGGAATAATCGTCTCGTAATCGGATATGATTCCGGCACTAACACCGCTTTCGCGAGTACCAGCGGTAATGGCAATACCTGCCAGTCGCGAATGATAGACATCAATATCGGTGAGATTCGGCTCAGGCCTGGAAACCAGACCGAAGCCGATCACCACGGTGTGCGTAGTGAGGTTCTTGCCAGATCCGGTCTTAAAGCAGAGGCACCCGCTGCCACTGCTGCAAAAGAACAGCAAGACAACAGACGTTACCCATTTTCGATTCCCCAACCCCATATCGGATTACGGATACCGGAAATCGGTTCCGGGCGCAATCAAAATTTTCGGGGCGGTTGTCTATCGGGTTTCGATATTCACCCTCTCGTGCCTATCACCGCCGCTTTTTCCGTTGACTTGAAAGGCGGAGTGTCGGGAACCTGAATGATGACCGGCGGTGCATCGGGCCGGGTCTGAAGCGTGATGGTGTCCGTCGAACCCTTCGCCCCCGGTCCATCTGAAGTCATCTGCGCCTCGGGGCTGGCTTCGTGGACTTCACGGGTGGCGGACCCCGACCGGCAACTGGCGCGGTCGTCTCCGCAGCCGGAGTCCGGCGGTGGCGGTGGCGGCGCGTCGTTTTCAGCCTTCTCGACAATTTCCCCGGAGGGTTCATCGGGCGTGGTCAGGCATCCCTCGCGGTCGCAATCGGGGGGGTATCTGCTATCTCCCGATGTGGTCGCCGGAGCATTTTCCGTGACCTTCTTTACGGGCGGAACCGGAGTAGTGGCGGCCTTAACCGGCGGACCGTCTTTCCCCCAGACGGCGGCGGTCGAGATCGGGCACATCGGATTATCGACGCAGAGGAGCAGCCCCTCGGCCAGCGCCGTTGCCAACGTGTCCAGATCGGTTTTCGGCGTGAGCGTCAGGTAGCCGTCCACGATCCGCTCTGTTTTGCCTCCTTTGGCCGCCGTCGTTTCGAGGATCAGGTCCACACGGCCGCCCAGGTTGGTGAACCGAATGGTTCCGCGTACGAGGTGCGAGGTTCTGGTCATTCGCCCGATCCGCTCCGAGCACCGGTCGTAGTCGCACTCATCTGTGGCGTCGCCGCCGAAGGCGATGACATTCGCACCGGGAGTCTCGCCCGCCTTTTCGAGCGCATCGGCCAGCTTCGCAGCAAACTGCGTCGTCACGCCCTGTTCCACCTTGAGCGGGACGACGGTGAGCCCCTTGGCCGGAGGCTTAGCACCGGCACTGGCGGGAAGAAGGCCGCACACGAGCACGGCGGCGATGATCGCCGGAACTCGGGCGGCATAAAGTCGGTTTTGCATATTCGATTCGCCTTCGACGGTTTCCATAATGGCCTTTTGCGGATTCGCCGGACAAGCCACCCTAACAGAGCGGCAGGCCGTCAAGCGTGCGTACCGTCACATCCTTTTCGATTGCCGGTTTGCCAAATATCTACCATTCTTGCCGTTCAGTCCACGGTTCCAGGGAAGGGTCCGAATGAAACGAGTGATTGTCGCCGCGCTGCTCGTCTGCGCGACGGGATATTTTGCAATGCTTCGTGCCGAGCCGGGGCAATCCGGTTCCCCGGACGGGTTCTCGGTGACGGTGGTGCCCTTCCAGGCGCTCGGGGATGTGAAAAAGTCGGTTTCGGAAGTCATCTCCGCGGAGCTGGATTCGCAGATTTCGGTTGTAGTGCAGCGGACGGTTTCCACCGGCTCGCTTAACGCCGATGCCTTCGTCCAGAGCTGCGGCGCGGAGACCTGCGAAAAGAAAACGACGCATCGTGTTCGCGGGAGCATCGGCAACCTGGGCAGCAAATACCTGCTGAATGCCCAACTGGAGACATCCGACGGCAAGAACAAGCTATTCACCGGCAAGCGGGATATCCCGCAGGACGATGACAGCCTGATCTCGGCGCTGGCGGACCTCGCCCGAGACATTGTGGAATGTTTGCAGGGCAAGAACTGCAAGGACGAGCCGTGGGGCGGCGGCGAGGCGCCGATGCCGGGCGTGGCGGCCGCCGGAGGCGGAACCGGGATACGCGGCACCGCCGCTCCAGTGGACAAGGTCGATTACGGCACGCTGCGGGTGAACAGCCGTCCGCAGGGGGCCGAGGTGTACGTGGACGGCGAACTGAAGGGGAAAACACCGCTCGCGGTTCCGCGAATCGAAGCGGGCGACCGTACGGTGATTATTCATTCTGACGGTTTTGCCGACTCGACCGAAGCGGTGACGGTACGGGCGAATCAGACAATGGATCTGTCGAAGGCGCTGGCGGAACTGACCGGCAAGCTGGAGGTGACGACAACTCCGCCGGACGCGCAGGTGTTCATTGACGACAAATACGTGGGACAGTCGCCGTACAAGAACCCGGCGATCCGGACCGGCAACTACAAGGTTGCGCTGAAGCTGAAAAACTTCGCCGATGGCTCAGCCACAGCTACGGTCGAAGCGAACCGGACCGCGAGGGTGGACGAAAGGCTGAAAGGGTTACCGGGCAAGATTGTCGTTTCAACCACACCAGCCAAGGCGACGGTCTTTGTGGACGGGAACGAAGCAGGCAAGTCGCTCTATAGTGGCCCGGCGGAACCGGGAACGCACAAGATTCGGGTGTCGCTGAACGGCTACCAGGACGGCGAGAAGGAGGTCGAGGTGAAACCGGGCCAGAGCGCGGCGGCGACTTTCACGCTGGAGGAAGCGCCGAAAGGGTACGCTGGCGGCGGCAGTTCCGGCGGCATGGTGACAATCCCTGCCGGCAATTTCCTGTATGGCGACGACAAAAAGTCGGTCTATTTGGCCGCCTTCAAGATCGACAGGACTGAAGTGACAGTGGCTGACTACGCCAGATGCGTTCAGGCCGGAAAATGCACAAAACCTGATTCGAGTTCAGATCCGGACAACTGGGGGAAACCGGGCCGGGAGAACCATCCTGTAAATGACGTAAACTGGAACGACGCGAAAGCGTATTGCGAATGGGCCGGGAAACGGCTGCCGAGCGAGCAGGAGTGGGAGAAGGCGGCTAGAGGAACGGATGGCCGGACCTATCCGTGGGGCGAGCAGGAGCCGACGTGCGACCGGACGATCTTGGATGAGGGCGGTTTGGGCTGCGGTAAAAACGGAACGTGGCCGGTGTGCTCGAAGCCGAACGGCAATTCTCCGTATGGGCTGTGTGATATGACGGGTAACGTGTGGGAGTGGACGGCTGACTGGTATACGGTGAACGAGACGCGCGTACTGCGCGGGGGCTCGTGGAGCGACGATGGCAATATGACGTTCTTTCGCGCCGGCGACCGCAGCGGCTGCGCTCCGGCGGACCTTGGCAACAACCTCGGCTTCCGGTGTGCCCAGTAGCTCCTGAGCCATTCTGAATGCTGTTTTCTGAAGTTCTGGATTCTGGTCCTGATTTCTTTTTCCCCGCGGCGAAGCCGCGCGGAATTTTTTGAGGGGTAGAGGGGCGTAGCCCCTGCCGGGTGAAAAAGAGTTTTGGAAATAGCGGAAGCGGGATCAGTGAGTCGCCGGGCTTTCCGGACGCCGATGCGCCCTTGACCTTCCTCCCAAAAACCGAACCGGTTATTAAGTCAGGAATTCCCGGAAAACCGACAACGTAGTAATAGGTGTGGCCCGGAAATGTAGGGCTGGTCATTTGACGTAGTTGGCTCAAATACACGGCGACAGGTCACCAACGTGATCTCGCCTTTTCCGTTTCCGGGCAATGCGAAATCAGGTACCGGGTCGTGCCGCTGGCGTTTTCCGTTTCGACGTTCCACCTGCAATACCCAAGTTCGCTTTCGGCATGACAGAACGCGTCCATGAGTTCCGTGGCGCTGTGATAAGGCGACTGGGTCCTGAGATATTTGCTGGCAACCAGGCGGAACGCGCCATAAAACTGGTACATTGTTCCACGGATTTTGAATGGTGGCGGATAAGTAAACGTATCGATTGAAAAAGACCGGTCGAAATGATCACGCGCAGATTCACTCGCGAATTCCAGCCCGAACTGCTCTTCAAATGCCGCAATGGATCCGGCCTCAACCAACAGATCCTGTAAAGCGCCAAGGAAAACGGTTACCGGATAATGGTCGCTATAGGTCCCGGTCCATCCATCGGGAACCTCACGAGGTGTCACGAGCCGTCTGATCCGTAGGGCGCTGAATATTTTATCGGGTTCGCTCCGCCGGGATTGTTCATCCAGCAGCCGGTCCCGGTATGCAGACAGTTTGGGAAGCACGGACGAATTGATCCGGCCGGTCATCACCTCTCGCTTGAGGAAATCCAGAAACCATCCCAGGTGTTCGTTCTGTTCCGGCATCTCATCAATTGCCGCCAGGTATTTCGCGATACATTTGTGCGCATTGTTCGGGTGACTTTTATCGGCATAGGTCCTGGCCATCCACAAATGGCAGGTGATGTCCCCGGCCTTTTCGCCCTGCCTGAAATATTCCAGAGCCTTGTCCAGGTTTTTTCTCTCGGGTCCAAGTCCAAGCAGCTCGATCTGTCCCAGCCGCTCATAGGCTTTTGCCACGCCCAGATCTTTTGCCTTCTGGTAGCAGGCGACGGCGGCATCAAAATCCTCCAGTTCGCCGTTCCGGCCATAGAGGTAATTGTCGCCATCGGCGATCAATTCGTCGCCGGAAGCACCCTTTTCCTCCGGTGCTTTCGGTTGCGGAGAGACACCGCCGGCCATTTCCGGCCGGGCGTGGATTTCCAGAACGCAGTTGATTGCGACCGTCGGAGCAACCTCGAAAAGTTCACGGCGCTTTTGCTGCCGGGGCGCGTGACGGTCCAGCAATTCGTGAACTTTTCGCTCGGCGGTGACGTCATCGGCGAAAGGCCGGTAAAAGATAACATGCCATTTCCCGGGCATTCCGGTTGCTGCGGAAATCTGCTCAGCCCGTTCATCCGGATCGTTGGCGGTTCTGCCGACTTTGACCAGACTGGGCACAATCGAATTGAACATCACATATACGTGGCCGGGCGCCATCAGTTCCTATTCCTCCGGGGCGAGCCGCAGCGTAGGGAACGGACGCAGCTCAACGCCGATCAGGCCGCCGAGCTCTCTGATAGCTTTTCGGACATCGAAGACCGTCGGCGCGAGTTTCAATTGCGCGACGATCTCAGCCTCCGGCTGATTCAACACGTGATACCGGACCAGCATCTCGCACCGTTTGTCGAGTTCGGCGTGATCCGGCGCGAGCCTCCAGACACCCTGTTCGCCCAAAGCGCCGGAAACCGCGGCGACATAGTCCTGGCTACGAGAATAGTTTTCGGGCCGAACCAGTTCTGCGGACTCCGGAAGCGGTTCCTCGTCAAATTCAAGACTGGCTACCAGACTGAACGGATAGCACCCATGAATCTGGGTGTCGGAAATCTCATACTCCCGTTCGAAGCAGAGCCTTAGCTCTCCGCTCTCCTCCCACCGTTCGAACTGCCAGGTGGTTTCGGATGCCAACTGGTTGCCGAGGTGATAGTCGTCGGCCCAGTTCTCCAGCCGGAAGGCAAGATTCGAAACCATCCTCTCGGCCACCGGATTCCGTTGGTCCCAGTTGCCGTGCATGAAGGTCTTCCAGAGGGGGTAAATTTCGTCCCGAAGACGGACCATGAAAGACGGTTCCAGCTCCTGGATCTTGTTCATGAACCTAAGCGACGCCCGTTGAGACGGTGCCCGTCCGGTCACCATTCCCCACGGTCGGGCATACTTGATTGCTGACGTCATGCGACTTCTCCATCGCCGTCACCAGCCCCAGAAGACTACCGGCGGCTGTGATCCCGGCATCGGTAAATCATTGACAACTCGCCGCGAGTTTCGCACCCAGCTCTTCGGCCTTTGCGGGGAGCTGATCCTCAGGCCCCTGGACCCTTGCGGAGGCGACAGTTTGCCCGGTCCCGGCCTCAACAATCATCCCCGACACTATATAACTGGGGCCGAACTTCACGATTTCGCCCTGCACGGCGAGTTCAGCGCCCTTTTGCGGGTCGGTCGCCAGGATCAGACACTTCGATTTGGCGATCTCGCTTGAAACAACCGACGCGACTGCTTCCGAATAAAACGGATCGGCACCGGCTTTAGCGGCAAACGGTGCAACCGATATACGTTTGGGCGCAGATCCCGCTACCGGGGCGGGGACAGCCGCGGACGCCGGTGAAACTTCCACCGGCTTTGGAGCGGCGACGGATTCTTTGGATTTGGCAAGATCGGCCACTCGTGGCGACAACCGGACCATGTCGGCGATTTTCTGGGCGGCCTTTTCTGCTGCGCCGTCGGCTCCCATCGATCCCAGGCTGATCCCGCCGCCGTAGTAGTCGCTGATGGAATCATCGACCGTGACGATCGTTTCACCCTTAGCGGTGAGATTGAACTTCACCCGGTCGGGACCTTTCCAGACGGAGGTTTCGATTTCCACCGTTCCGTCGAGATCGGCTGGAGCGGCGGTTACAATTCGGTACCCTGCATTGGTGAGCTTGCCGGCAAGACGTTCCTTGAAGCTGTCGGGCGTCCACGCGCCGGGGCTTCCAAGCGCCCCGCCGGAACCTTTCGCCGTGAGGACGATGGAAAGCGGGGTTTCGGCGTTTGCTGGGCCGGTATTTATCAACCAGCAAACCAGTGCGAACATTGAAAGCACATTTTTCATTGATCATCTCCATGGTTTACAGCGCCACCCGGCGCACCAGCTCGTTAATTCGCGTTAGAAGCGAAGCAGGCGTATTCGTGAAGAATCATGCGCGAATGAATATAATCCGCTATTAGCGTAGTTCGCTATTAGCGAATATCAAGGAATCGGCAAATCCTTATAGTGCCACTCAGCGTGGCCATGACGGATTTGCAAAAGCGGGTAGTCGCCAACCTCAAAATGTGGGCGAAGAAACGGAAGATCCCGCTTTCCCATGTGCCTGACCGTGCAGGCCTTTCGCGCACCTATTTCTGGGATATTCTCGCAGGCAGAAGAGCCCCGACGTTTCCGTGGCTGGAAGCCATATCAAAGGTCCTGGAAATTGATCCGGTTGACCTGATGAGGCCGCCCATTCCGGAAAGAAAATAAAATCCGATTTGATCCATCCCCTTTCATAGTACCAGGAACCTCTATTGTGAGGTCATTGCGGAAGATCCGGTTTCCCGCTTCCATATCGCCCCTGAACATCTTTACGGAATCGACTGGTTACCGGATAATAGACCCCAAATTTTCCATGAAACCTGCTCCAGCCGCGCACAACCGAGCCCCGAAACAGCATTGTGCCGGAACACAAACAGCCGGTATCCGGAACGGCTTTTTCACCTTTACCGCAATAGGCCGGAACACAGACGTAGAAACCCGGAACAGAAAGCGGCCATTTATCCCTAAAACCGGCCGGCCGTGACGGTATCACCGGCTATCTCACGCACGTTTTCGTCTTAACGCAGCGATCAGGGACGGAATTTTGAGCGGATCGTCAGTCTTAAAGGATCGTCCGTCGGCCAGTTGCACGTAAATGAGTTTCGCCGGATCCGGGGGAGTCACCTTCGACTGCCGGTCAAGGAGCTTCCTGTACGTCTTCACCCAACGGTACAGCTTCGAGTGAGGCCGAATACCCAGCTCCCTGGCGATCACCCGGTAGGAACCACCTTCAGAACTGCGCTTGAGCCAATAGTCGTAGGCTTCAGCGTACCGGGCGAGGCGCTCCTCTTTCGTCCATTCAATCGTGGGCGGCAGTCTTTTCAATATGTCGTGTATCGACATTCCGGAGTAATGCATTTCGGGCCTCTTTCTTTCTTGATAGCGACTGATCAGCCATCGTTGGTAGCCTAAATATTAGGCATTTTATTGAAATCAGGGATTATAACTTGACAATAAGACGATAACTATTGATATTATAGACTCATGATAGCAGCAGCGCCATATCCGATCCAAGTCAACAAGGACGGCTACATCTGGGTTCCGGGCGGCTCCCTTGGGACGCCGGTTCGCCCAGGAATGGAGGGAGTTTTTACCGGCCACTCATTAGGCTCCGATGATTCCGACGAAGAGGACGATCTTGAGGATGAGAACGGCATCGGAGCGGACGACGATGACCAGGGTGTATTCGACTACAAATCCCGCTTCGAATCCGTGCTGGTATCGGTCATGGAGGGGGCGGCGCCTCCCGATCTGAGATCCTACAAACCCCTTGAAGAGCACCCAGGACTTTTTCTTGAGTTCGCGGAACTTGCCACGACGGAAGACTCCATTCTCTCTTTTGCCCGGAAGTACGGACTATTGGGCGTACCGGTAGCCTTCGGCGAAAGCTTAAATCGCCAGTCGGGCGAGCCGGTCGAATACTGGAGGCGGGAGATCGAGACGCTACGGGACGCAATCGACATCTGGGACGCGTGCCGTGCGAATAACCTGGTACGTCTGCGCGAAATCGGAGCCTGGGACAATCAGCCTCTGGCGGTCACGGATATCTTCGACCAGGCCGAACTTCGGCAGCATGTCGGCCGGATGGATTCATTTAAAGCCTGGAAATGTAAACAGCTGCATGATCACGCATTGGTCGAAGAGTTGAACAGCATGGGCCTTAGACGGGCTGCACTGAAATATCTCGCCTGGCTAACCAGCGGAAAATTCCGGGAAAACACCAGCCTGGCGCTTGGCGAAAAGGAAGATAGTCCGGATCGCCCTTTCCGTATTCAGTACGCGCCCAAGAGCCTGCTGGGATGTTTGTGGCTCCAGTTTGCGGCGTATCTAAGCGATGACCGCAACTACCGCCGCTGCGAGATCTGCGGCAGATGGACGGAGATCGCAAAGGCGGAAGGCACCCGGTCAAGCCGTCTCTACTGCTCGGACGTCTGCCGGCGCACGGCATACCGGAAACGGATCCTCACATTCGACCTTCAGAAAGACGGCAAGGCCCCGGAAGAAATATCGAAGACCACAGGCCTTAAGGAGGAACTGATCCGCCGATGGCTACTGGAGGGACCCAAAGACCGGGCTAAAACGAAGCGAAATGGATCTGCTTTCAGGCGCTCGGCCACCACCGAGCCGGATAAGAAGCCATGACCATGCAGCATCGCAAAATCGCGAAGCCGGACCGGGCTGCCTTCGACCGTATCGGACCCGAAATTCTGGAAACGATCTGGGAAGGGATAATGCACGGCTTCGGCGAATATTGCCTATTGATTGTGACCGAAAAGGGCAACAGGCGAACGATCACGATGAAGGCTGGGAAAAATCTACGGTTCATTGTCCCGCCGGTCGAAGCGAAAGAGGAAAACGACAAGTGACTCCTGTGAGTGGAGCGCAATGTTCAGTGCGAGGCGTCGTTAGTGATCCGAGCGAGTCGGACGCAAGGCGGCAGCAGGAATTGTTCCTGCCAATCGGTGTTCCATGGAGACCTCAAAACACGCGTGGATGAATCTCGAAAAACCGCTTCCGTGCCGGACGACTCGGCGACGAATCGTGCTGACAGACGATTACCTGCGTCTGGTAGCGGAGACGTTTTTCGAGAAGTTCGGCCGTCCCGTATTGCTCGAAGAGGCGAGAGAAATAGCGGAGAACGTGATGCGGTGGCTGGAATGCCTTCTGGACGGGGAGAATGAGTCGCCGATTAACACCCCGTAGCAACAGCCGCCCGAATCCGTTTATTATGTTCTGTTAGCCCGATGACCGAAGGAGACCCGTCATGTCACGAGAGAACCGCGCCCGTAACCGTAAGCTGACACCCGGCCCAACCGTGACGGTTGCATACGCCCGCGTATCATCGCGGGAACAGCAGGAAGGCTATTCAATCGGAGCCCAGCTCGATTCGATCCGCAGTTATTCGGTGACGATGGACCTTCCCATCGAGAAAGAGTTCACCGACGCCGAAACCGCCAAAACAACCGGCCGCCCGAACTTCAACGCCATGCTGGCGTTTATCAAAGCCAGTTCATCCCCTGTAACGATTCTTGTCGAAAAAACCGACCGGATGTACCGGAATTTCAAGGACTTCACGACCATCGATGACCTGGTCCGGGAGAAGGACACCCGGATTCACCTGATTAAAGAGGGAAGTGTGCTGGGCCGCGAGTCAGGTTCGCACACGAACTTCGTCCACGGCATCAAGGTTCTCATGGCCAAGAACTACATCGACAACCTTTCGGAAGAGGTCGTGAAGGGTATGAGGAAGAAGGCCGCGACCGGGCAGTACCCATCCTATCCGCCAGTCGGATATTTGTGGGTCCGAAACGAACGCAAGATTATTCCCCACCCCGCCACGGCGGATAAGGTCCGCCGGGCATTCGAGCTTTATGCGACCGGCAACTATTCGCTTGCGCGCGCGGCCGAAATCCTGAACGACGAGGGATTTCTGACGCGGCAAAAGAAGCCGCTCAGCAAGCATGGTCTCGAATACATCCTAAAGAACACGATGTATTACGGCGATTTCTACTGGGCCGGTGAATACAACGTCGGGCAGTTCGAGGCGCTGGTCAGCCGCGAGACATGGGATGCCTGTCAGAAACAGCTCCGCCGCAAGAACCATCCGGAACAGTACCGAAAGACCAACCTGCCGTATCTGGGCCTCTTCACCTGTGCCAAATGTGGATGCTCGATCACCGGGGAGATCAAGAAAGGGAAATTCGTCTATTACCGCTGCTCCAACGGCAAGAAAGTATGTGAGCGCGTATACGTGCGCCAGGAGGAAATTGAAGCTCAGCTTTTCCAGCTAATCGAAGACATGGAGATTCCCGAGGCATCCGCCAATTTTTTATCTGCCAGTCTGGATGTGGTCACCGCAGAGGAAGAGAGCGGTCGCCGGTTAACCGAGGAAAATCTCCGCAAGACGAGCGGGAGCCTGAAGGCTCAGCTCGACCGCCTCTATACCGACCACGCCGCTGGCAAGATCGACGAGTCGTTCTTCACCAGCAAATGGAATGAGTGGAAGCGGCAGTTAAGCCGTGTGGACGCCGAGCGAAGCAACCTTATTCTGCCGGTTTCGCATGCCGGCAAGCTTCACGCGAAAAACGCTATCGAACTCGCCAAGAGCGCGAAATCATTGTTTGAAACGCGGGACCGGCGATTCCGTGCGAAATTGACGAAAGCGCTGCTATCGAACCCGTTGCTCGACGGCCGAACTGTCCGGAAGGATTACCATTTCCCCTTTGGGATATGGGCCAAAAATGGGGGGAGTTTGAATTGGCGGAGAGTGAGGGATTCGAACCCTCGATAGGACAAACGCCCTATAACGGCTTAGCAAGCCGCCGCCTTCAGCCACTCGGCCAACTCTCCGGCGCCCGGTGAATCCGGGATCAAGAAAAACAGCCGTCCGGACGGAGTCCGGACGGAATGTATCGAACCTTCTAATTCTCGCCGTCCGGGAGGTCAAACGGAACGGATTTTCTGCAGGCAATTTTATGCAATAGCAAATTAAGATAAAGTTGCTTCTCCCGGCTTGATGAAAGCCGGTTAACCGTGACCGAAAACACATTTATACGGCTAAAGAAATTATGATTCCCGCTATTGAACGCCGTTACATTTTCGATACAATCGGCCCGGACTTGGCTTTGGCTAATTCACATTAACAAGGGGAAAACATGAAGTTTTCAATGAGCAAGACGATTGGTTTGAGTCTCGCGGCAGCGGCGCTGCTGGCGGGCTGCGGTGGAGGCGGAGGCGGCGGCGGCCGCAACGTCCTCATGCAGGGCGGCACCGGCGACTACGGCGGTGACGGCGGCCTGGTGTATTTCTACACGTACACGGGCGGAAACCTGGAAGTCCGTCGCGGCGGCTCGGTGGACACCCACTTCGACCTCCCGCAGAACATCAATCCGTACCTGGGCATCAACCCGCGTACGATTACCGGCAACAAGACCTTTGAAGTCGGAACCGACCTCGCGATCGGCGACGACACGATCCTCGGCGACGACGATACCGACGTGGCGACCGGCCTCTGGATCCAGAAGGGTGCGACCCTCACGATCAACCCGAACTGCTCGGACTGGGACTGCTCCAGTTCGTCGGGTCTGGCGGACCGTATCGTTCTCAGCTTCTCCGACGGCGTACTGATCGAAGGCACGCTGATTCTGGGCGGAGTTGACGTTACCGATCCGGGCGACGCGCTGGGCGACGAACCGGCCCGTCTGCGCTGGAACAACTACCCGGCCAACCTGGTCATCACCAAGGACGGCTCGGTAAATGGCGACGCCAAGGCGGCCTGCGCCAACGCGGCCGTCTATATCCACCTTTATGCCAACGGCACGGTGGTCAACCAGGGCACGGTCTCGGCCGTGGGCGGCAACTGCACCGACGGTGACGGCGGCAATGGCGGCGAAATCGCCCTCAAGTCGGATGACGTCAGCGTGTTCAACACCGGCGACCTTACGTCGTCAGGAGGCTCCAGCTCGAGCGACTACGGCGGAGACGCGGGCGATATCTACATCTACACCGACTCCTCCTACGGCGGCGCCTACAACAGCGGCCACCTGGTGGGCGCAGGCGGCACCGGCAAGCTGGGCGGCGGCAACGGCGCGGAATACATCGAAATCTATAACGATGGCATGGGCGACGTGATCAACTCCGGCGACATCGATTGTCCGGGCGGCGACGGCACCTCCTCGGCCGACGACGCTGACGGCGGCGACGGCTGCTACTACGTCGGCATCTACGGCTATAACGGCGACGTGCTCGTCTCCGGCAAGCTGAACGCCAAGGGCGCCAACGGCGCCGGCGACGGCGACGGTGGCAACAGCGCCAACGACTACAGCTGCTGCACCAGCTACTACGGCGTGCAGATCGCGGGCTATTCGGAGACTTCGCTCGAATCGTCCGAAAAGTCCGGACGAGTGTGGGTCAGCATGGATATGGATATCCGTGGCGGCGACGCGGGCACGGGCACGGGCTCTGGCGGCGACGGCGGTTTCCTCGTGAACGACACCGATTACGACGGCTATGCCCGTCCGTTCGACAACTACCAGTCCTCGGTCAAGTATTTCGGTTACGACAACTGGAACTGGTCCGGCGGCGACGGCCGCGTTGACGGCGGAAGCGTCTACGACGATTCTACCTTCTTCAACGCCTACACGTCGGACGCCGACGGCAACTACTGGATGGGCGCGATGATCACGGAAACCGACTTCACCGGCCGGGGCGGCAACGGCACCGACGGAGCAGGCGGCTGCGCGTACTACTTCGAGCTCGACCAGGACTACGACGTTCCGGCGATTCTCAACTCCAAGATCACCGGCGACATCCAGTATCTTCTGAACAACAGCAAGATCGACCTCTCGAGCGGTAACGGCAAGACCTCTGCCTGCGACGGCGGCAATTTCTATTCGGAGGAAGACTTCAAGCTTGAGAACCACGGCACGGTCGTCACCAACGGCGGCAGCTGCACGGGCAGCGCCAACTGCAACGGCGGCGATGCCGGTTACATCGAATGGTACTCCGACGGCAAACTGCTGAATACGGCTGAACAGACCAGCAACGGCGGCGCGGGCACCGGCACCGGAACCGGCGGCAACGGCTATGAGGTCATCCTCGACAGCCGCGACGGCACGAAGACGACGGCCAACCTGACCTCCACCGGCGGCAGTGCGACCGGCACCGACCTGGGCGGCGAGGGCGGTTACATCGAGGTCCTCACGACCAGCGGCGTGTCCGACGCCTCCGGAAAGGCCAACGTGGCGGCGGGCTCGAAGGCTCCCGACGACTCGAACGGCGACGTGTTTGTTGACGGTATCAATATCGTTAACAGCTCCGGAACCGCCGACCTCTAATCCCTTACGGATTTGAGGCCGACCGGAAAGGCCGGTGCGGGAGACCGCACCGGCCTTTTCTTTTGTGGAGGAGATTTAATCCGGTTCCTGTCCGGTCCGCTTGCCACGGTGGCATGGACCTAATATCCATTGCCGGGATCCGGAAACGGGTTGTGTCCGCACGTATGAAGCAGGGCCTGTTATTTTCAGCCGTATTGGCAGCCGCAATCGCTGGCGGCTGGTTTCTGCGCGGTTTTGTCACGAAACCGGCCAGGCCACCGTCCCAGGTGAAACGTGCGTCACGCACTCGGCCCGCAACGCCTCCTCCAGCGGAGCAGGCCGGCTCTCTGCAAACCGCCGAACCCGCTCCGGGAGCGGCAACTGCCGATGCGAATATCCCGGCGGCCCCTCCCGACGCGCCGTCCGATTCCGTCAGCCGTGAAGCCGAGATTCAGCGGATACGGGAAGAGCATAAGGCCGCCCGCAAGGCCGTGATCGAGAATATGCGTAATGCCCGGCAGAAGAAGAAAGAACTGGCGGAAATCAGGCGGGAAGCGAACCGGATGCGGCGGGAAGAGTTCATGAAAGATTTCCCCGATCCGAACCGCCCGACCGGACCGCTCATCATGCCACCGAAAATCAATCCGAGAGTCCTGGACGAGCAGGGACAGGTCATTGAAGAAGCGCCTCGGCCCGGCGAAAAGACTGGCGGCACGCAATGACGGCCGGCAGAAAACGGGCGATCATCCTTTCAGCACTCTGTGTCGCCGGTGCGACCGGCGGCTGGTTCCTGCGGGACTGGTCGGAGTCCCAGGCAGCCCGATCGAGTGCTTCCACCGGTAAAGGGAATTCTGCCGGAATTGATATTCCCGCCGGAGACATTACGTCGAATGATCAGGCGCAGCTCGACGCCGATCTGAATGCCCAGGCGAAATACGAAGCCCGGCAGGCCGAACGCGAAGAGCGCCGGGCCCAGCGCAAGGCAGAGCGCGAGCAGGAACGCTCCGAACATGACCTGCGGACCGAGATGAGGCGCCAGTGGTATCAGGATGCGCCGGAACGGCAGCAGAAGATCCGCGAGCAGATCCGGGAAAATCCGCCGAATATGGAAGAACTGGAGATGATGAAGGAGTTGCATCCGGGACGTCCTGCCAGAAACAAGGACAGGAAACGGGACCGCAAATAACCGGCGTCACACAACCAGATTCAGGATCTTGTTCGGGACGAAGATTACCTTGCGGAACGGCTTGCCCTCGACGGCCTTTTTGACGCCATCATCCTTCAGGGCAAGTTCCTTCACGGCATCCTCGGAGGCGTCGCGGGGCACGTCGAGCCGGGCCCGCAGCTTGCCGTTCACCTGAACCACGATCGTGACCGTGGCGTCCACCAGATGCGCCGGATCAAACGCGGGGTATGGCTCCCAGGCCAGAGTGTCGCTATGGCCGAGGCGGTTCCACAGTTCTTCGGAAAGATGAGGCGCGAACGACGCCAGCATCAGCACCAGGGTTTCGAGCGCTTTCCTGGGCCGCTCGGTGCGGCCCGTGAGGTCGTTCACCAGCTCCATCAGCGCGCTGATGGCGGTGTTGAATCTTAATCCCTCGATGTCGTCGGCGACCTTTTTGACGGTCCTGGACAGCAACCGTGCCAGATCGTCCGGCACCGGCGTGTCTTTCACCGATTCGTGAATCTGCCCTGTACGGTCGTCGATCACGACGCGCCAGACGCGGTCCAGAAACCGCCGCACACCGGTGACACCGGACGTGGACCACGGCTTCATCTGGTCCAGCGGCCCCATGAACAGCTCGAACAGGCGCAGGCTGTCGGCACCCACCTGATCCACGACCACCTCGGGGTTCACGACATTGCCGCGGGACTTGGACATTTTCTGTCCGTCCTCGCCCATGATGAGGCCCTGATTGAACAGTTTCTGGAACGGCTCCTTCGTGTGAACGAGCCCGAGATCGAAGAACACCTTGTGCCAGAACCGGGAATAAAGGAGATGCAGGACGGCGTGTTCGGCCCCGCCGACGTAGAGGTCCACCGGCATCCAGTAGTTCTCGGCAGCCTTCGACCAGGCTTCTTTGGGGTTCCGGGGATCCACGAACCGCAGGAAATACCAGCTTGAACCGGCCCACTGGGGCATGGTGTTGGTCTCGCGGCGGTAGCGCGTGCCGCCCTGCTCGTAGTGCAGCCACTCCTTCGCCTTCACGAGCGGGCCGGACGGGTCGCCGGTCGGCTTGAAGTCGGCCAATTCCGGCAGCGTGAGCGGCAGGTCGTCCGGCGACACCGGCACCAGCACACCGGTCTTCTCGTTATGCGAGACCGGGATCGGCTCCCCCCAGTACCGCTGGCGCGAGAATAGCCAGTCACGCAGCTTGTAGCGGACCGCTTTCCTGCCAGCACCGTTCGTTTCGAGGAGCTTCGTGATCTTCGCCTTGGCGTCCGCCACCCCGAGTCCGTTGATCTCCGGAGAGTTCACCAACAGGCCGTCGCCCGTATACGCCACCTTCTGCACGTCGTCGCCGCCGGAGACCACTTCACGGATAGTAATACCGAACTTGCGGGCAAACTCGTGGTCGCGCTCGTCGTGGGCAGGGACCGCCATGATGGCGCCGGTGCCGTAGCCCATCAGCACGTAGTCACTGATCCAGACCGGGACTTTCTCGCCGTTTACCGGGTTTATGCCGTAGGCACCGGTGAACACTCCGCTCTTTTCGCGGGTGTCGTCGGTGCGGGTAATTTCAGTCTCTTTGCCGGCCTTCTCGATGTAGGCCTCGACTTCGGCCCGTTTGTCCGGCGTACAGATCGCTTTTACGAGCGGGTGTTCCGGCGCCAGCACCATGAAGGTCGCACCGTAGAGCGTATCCGGGCGGGTCGTATAAACACGGATCGCGCCGCCCAGGACACCCTGCCCGGCTTTGGCGGCACGGGCGGCGCTGTCCGGATCGAGCGCGAAATCTACTTCGGCGCCTTCGCTCTTCCCGATCCAGTTGCGCTGCATGAGCTTGATCGGCTCCGGCCAGTCGAGCCCTTCGAGGTCATCGATCAGGCGGTCGGCGTAGGCGGTGATCTTGAGCATCCACTGACGGAGCATCAGCTTCGTTACCGGATGGCTTCCGCGTTCGGACTTGCCGTCGATGACTTCCTCGTTGGCGAGCACCGTACCCAGCGCCTCGCACCAGTTCACCGGTACTTCCGCCATGTAGGCGAGGCCCTTCTCGTAGAGCTTGAGGAAGATCCACTGGGTCCACCGGAAATATTCGGGATCGGTGGTGTCGATCTCGCGGTCCCAGTCGTAGGAGAAACCGAGTTGCCGGATCTGGCGCTTGAACACCTGGATGTTGTTGGCGGTGGTCTCGCGCGGATGGGTGCCGGTCTGGATGGCGTACTGCTCGGCGGGCAGGCCGAAGGCGTCCCAGCCCATGGGGTGCAGGACATTGAATCCCTTCATCCGCTTGTAGCGCGCGATGACATCCGTGGCGGTGTAGCCCTCGGGGTGACCCACATGGAGCCCCGCACCCGACGGATACGGGAACATGTCGAGAACGTAGTATTTCGGTTTTTCCGAGCCGGGCTCGCCCGGATTGGCGGCCTTGAAGATCTTCCGGTCGAACCAGACCCTCTGCCAGCGGGGCTCGATGGATTTGGGGTCGTAGGAGAATTTGTCGTCGCTCATAAGATAATGGAACCGGCTCCGGCCGGCAGCCTGAGGCACCAGCCGCGAGGGTCTTAGCCGGAAAGATTCAGCGCGTCACGTTCACGCAGTCGGTCAGGCTGATGTTGCCCACGCCGTCGATAGCCTGGAAGCAGTATGGAACCGTCAGGCCGAGGTCGATGGTCCCGTTATAGGTCCACGTCGTGGAGCCGGCGACGTACCCGGCGACGTCCGTGAAGACGCCCGCCGCGACCGTCTGGACCTGAATCATCGCCGTATCGGCGGCGACGGTTCCCTGAATGACGACATCCGGGGAAATGACATTAAAATCGGCCCCGCCGTTTGTTGTAATAACGGGATCCGCAGGCGGCGTCTTGTCCACCGTAAGATCGACCGAGTCGCTGTCGGTGATCAACGTATCGGTGGCCGAGGTCGTCAGTGTGGCGACAGTGTCGGTTCCGCCGGTGACGGTAATCGATACGGCGCCGCTCGCCGTCAGCGTTCCGGAGCACTGGAGAGTGGTGGCGCAGGTACCCGAAGTCGGCGCGCTCAGGGCGGCGCCCGCGTCGTTAGTCAGATCCACCGTCCAGGTCACCGTCGTCGCGGGCTGCACGATCACAAAGAACGAGAATACGCTGGCGGTGTTGGTCGCCTCCGGCGCCAGATGCAGCGCCGAGACACCGGGCTGGGGGAGCGTGTGGCTGACAACCGAGATCGTGCCGCCATCCACATCCGCCGTCACGAGATCGGGCAGCGCGTCCGTATTCAGGTTTCCGGCCGCAAGACCCACCGGTCCATCGCCCGTGGGGACCACGATCTGGTCCAGGAACTTGCCGGCGTGGGCGCGGTCCGGGAGCAGGAGCGAGATGTTGTCAGAGCTGCGGTTCGCAACCAGCAGATCCGCCAGACCGTCGCCATTGATGTCGGAAGCCGCCGCAAACGACGGATTGTCACCGGCCGCGTAGGGCACGCGGACCGCGAAAGTCCCCTTGGTCAGCGGGGCCGAGTTCTGGAGCAGCAGCGAGACTTCATCGCTCGCCGGGTTCGTGACGGCGATATCCAGCCGCGAATCGCCGTTGAAGTCGGCCAGCACGACCGACGACGGTCCGCTTCCGGCCGCATAATCCAGCTTCGGGCGGAAGTGGCCGGGGTCGTTGGGCGAGCCGAACTGGAAATGGAGCGAAATCTGGTTCGATCCGGATGACGCCACCACGATGTCGATGCGGTCGTCCGAATTCAGCAGCCCGGCCGCCAGCGACGTCGGCGTGTTACCGGTCGTATAGTTGTCGGCCGCAAGGAAGATCCCGGCCGTCAGCGGGTCCTGCATCAGGATGCTGAGGGTGCTGTCGGTCGTGTTCACAACAGCAATGTCGGCCTTCGTATCGTTGTTGAAGTCGGCGACGGCGACCGCCGACGGGCCGTCACCCGTGGCGTAGGTGACCGCCGCGTCGAAGGCTCCGGCCGTCGTGGCGTTCTGTAGCAGTACGGCGACCGTGTCGTCGGCCTGGTTGGCGACGACGAGATCGGGCCGCGTATCACCGTTCACATCGGCGACAGCGACCGCCACTGGCGACAGGGATACGTTCGTGCCGGTCGCATAGTCGACGTCGGCGAGGAAATTCGCCGGTGTGGCTGCATCCCGCAGACGGACGGAAACCTTTCCGTCCGTATTTTTCACATAGACGATGTCCTGGAACGTATCGTTGTTCAGATCCGCCACGGCCACTGCGACCGGACCGCCCGTGACGGCACCGCTCGCAGCCGCCTGATATCCCATGACCGCCACAACCACCGTATCGGGGGTTGGATCCGGTGCACCCAGCGAATCGGTGCAGGTATAGGTGACGGTGTAGCGGCCGGGACTCGGGAACCGGACCGGACCCGGGTTCTGAACGGTGGAATCGGACGCCGCGCCGCCGAAGTTCCACAGGTGAACGAGCGCGGCCGGCAGGTCCGTATCGTCATTACAGGCGCTGAGGAAATCGACCGAATCGCCCGCATTGATAGTGACACCGGGCGGAAGGAGGATGTCACCGTTGGGAGGCGGATTACCGGTTGTCAGGACTTTAAAAACCGCCGTGCCGGTACCGGCGCGGTTCGTACAGGTCAGCGTGAAATCGGTATCCACATCCACCGCGATCGTCGTCGCGTCGCCGTTCAGGACCACGCCCACTCCCTGGTCGATTTCGCAGGTCGGCGCCGGCAGGATATCGTTCACGAACCGCCAGGACCAGCTGACGTGGGTCGGAACCCCCGGGGACAGCGGCACCGGCGAAGCCTGGAATGCGAATATCTGCGGTTTGGCTATGGACCGGTCGAGATTATCGACATTGTCCTGTCCGCAACCGGACAGCACCGGAACAAGGGCTACGAATACGCCCATGAAGCGCATGACAAAGGATTTCACCGTTACAGATCCCCCCTGCGGACATTCCCCGAAAACGCCGCTCCGGGTATAAACAAACCTCCGGAAGCAGCGTTTTGCAATCTGGCCCGAATAACGCGGTCATTCAACCCGCGTCAAAACAGATTCACAGGCTTTTAACCGGTTTTCAGCCAGTCAACCATGGCCCGTTGGCCCAGTTTCTTGCCCAAGGCATAGTCGGCCTCCAGGGCGGCCTTCTGTTGCGTGGTTCTGCCGGTCAGAAGCGGTTTTTCCGGAGCAATTTCAATGATCTGGCAATCCGGGGGGGGCTGGCGGATAAACTCCACGGCCCGCCGGTACGTTGCGGCCTGGACCGAAATGGCTTTTGCCAGTTCCGGATACCCCGCCAGCAGCTTCCGCCCGAACCAGCTCTCGATACCCGGGGATTTCACGTAGGACCCCGGGC
Organism: uncultured bacterium; assembly: GCA_964565925.1. Taxonomy (GTDB): domain Bacteria; phylum JAGRBM01; class JAGRBM01; order JAGRBM01; family JAHCIT01; genus CAZMGV01. Next base: position 113,960 of record CAZMGV010000009.1, on the reverse strand, counting down.
GGGTCCGGATAACGAGTATCCGCCGGGCACCCCGCCGGTAGGCTTCTTCGACGGCAATGGGATCGGCCACCCCGCCGTCCACAACCGCTTCGGTCCCGATCTGCACCGGGCCTCTATAAAGGACCGGGACGGCGCTGGAACCCTTGAGCATGGGGTTCAGTTCCGGAGCGCTTGGCTGGAAATAGACCGGGCGGCCCGTGAGGGCGCTGGTCGCCACCACGACGAATTCAATACCCGGCCTGCTGGTGGCGGCTTCCACATTCAGGCGGTCTTCCTGATCCAGGGTATCCCAGAGCCAGTCCAGCTCGAGCAGATGTCCACCACGCAGATAACGCCACAGGCTGACAAATTCGGGGCGGCTCATCTGGCCGGTGAATACCCGGCGGTTTCTGCCCGTCTGGCCGGCGAGATGGGATGCCAGCGTGCAGGCCCCAGCTGAAGTGCCGATAGCCAGATCGAACGGATCGAATCCGGCTTCGGCAAACGCGTCCAGAACGCCGGACGAAAAAATTCCGCGCATGCCGCCGCCTTCGGCGACAATGGCCGTCCTTCCCTGCCCGCTCCCGTTTCCACGGCCGTTCGCCTGTATGTGTCTCAGATCACTCATCGGTCCGGTGCAAAGCCATAACATACCCGGGACCGAAAGATACGCGAAAGATTCAGCAGCAGAGGAACCGCACTTATGACAACAAAGACAAGATTAACCCCGTTCAATCTTCGCCTGTTTTCGAGGAGCCCGGTGAGTCACAATGTAAAGATGCTGGTCCCAGCCCTCATTCTCTTGCTTCAACTCCCGTCAGCCCGGGTGGCTGACGCTTCCGTCAGCAATGATGTTGTCGCTTCCAGCGAAAGTGGTGCACCCCAGGGTGTGCCGCCGTCGCCAGCCACGTCCGTGCAGGAAGCGATCACCGGATCGGCACCGGTTCAGAGCCGGTATTACGAACCCGATACCTATCAGACCCTCACCAGGGGCCGGGACCTGATCCTCAACCGGAAATACGCGGAGGCCCGGGCTCTGTTTGGAGCCTTCGACGACACCCATCCGAACAACGTGCTCGGACCCATGGGCGAATCGATAGCGCTGACCATCCAGTATCTGGAGACCAAATCCGACGACACTCTCTCGGAGCTGCGGGCCACGGTGAAGAAAGCGATGCTCAGGCTGGACCGGCCGCCACCGGCCGATCCCTACGTAGGCGGCTGGCGCTTCATGCGGGCGGTCATATACGGCAACTCCTCCATGCTCGAGTTCTGGGACGAAAACCCGTTCGCGGCTTACCGTCGGGCGCAGTCGGCCCTAACTGAACTGGACAAGGCCAAAGACGTGGCGCCCGATTTCGCGGACCCCGAGTTCGGACTCGGTCTTTACGAATTCGTCGTGAGCGAACGGCTCGGGAAATTCCTGTTCTTCCTGCCCGACAACCGCAAGAAAGGCCTGCGCCGGGTGGAGCGCGCCGCCGCCGAAGGCGAATTCGCCAAGCCGATCGCCGACATTTCGCTCATGTGGATGTACCGGCGTCTCAACCGGTTCGACGACGTCGAAAAGGTCGGCGCCAGTGTCGAGAAATCCTACCCCAATAACGTGACCGCGCTGCTGCTGCGCGGTCACGCCCGGGAAGCCCTGAACGACTGGGACGGAGCGGCGAAATACTATACGCGGATGATCGAGATCGCCCCGGAATATCCGAAAGGTTATTTCAACCGAGGCGAGATCAACTTCACGCGCAAGGAGTTCGACAAGGCACGCGACGACCTGACCGCCTATGTGAACGCCGGGCCCGTCGACCGGAAGAACATTTCCAGCGCTTATTTCATGCTCGGGAAGATCCACGAGATCGCCGGGGACCGGCAGCTCGCCGACAAGAACTACCGGCTGGCGCTGGCGGCCAATCCCAAGAACAAGGACGCGTCGCGGGCGCTGGACCATTGAACCCGGTCTCCGGATTCCAAAACCGTCTGTCCGTGCTATAGCTGTGCAGCAGTTATGCCAGACAAATCCGCGGATAAACCCAGAGTCATTGTCACCTCCCGCGTACCGGGCTCCGGCGTGGAGATGCTCGAAAAGAAGTTCGATGTCACCGTCCTGCCGCCGTCCGGGATCCGGACGGAAGCGGAACTCAAGACCGCCATTGCCGGGGCCGATGCCGTGCTGGGCATGCTGTCGGACCCGTTTAACCGGTCCGTGCTCGAAGGCGCCGCCAGGCTGAAGGTTCTCGCCACGTTCGCGGTCGGGTTCAATAATATCGACACGGCCTGCTGCAAAGAACGCGGGATCCGGGTCTGCAACACACCCGATGTGCTGACCGAGGCCACAGCGGAACTGGCGTTCTCGCTGCTGCTCGCCGTGTCGCGCCGGATCATTGAAGGCCACCGGATGATGGCGGAAGGCAGGTTCAAGGGGTGGGCACCGGATATGCTTCTGGGCGTAGAGCTCACGGGCAAGCAGTGCGGGATCATCGGGCTGGGCCGTATCGGCGCAGCGTTTGCCCGCCGCGCGAAGGCGTTCGGCATGGACATCTGCTATTTCAACCGCCACGACTCGCCCCACGCGGCCGCGCTGAGTGCAAAGAAGCTGTCTCTCGAAGAACTGCTCAGTGCCTCCGATGTCATCAGCATCCACACACCGCTCAATCCCGAATCGAACGGCCTCCTGTCACGGGAACGCCTGGCGCTGCTGAAACCGGATGCCATTCTCATCAACACGGCCCGCGGACAGGTGATCGACGAACACGCTCTGGTGGACGTCCTGCGTAACCGCAAGATCTTCGGCGCCGGGCTCGATGTGTTCGAGAAGGAACCGGTTCTGGCTCCGGGACTTGCGGAGCTGGATAACGCCGTGCTCGCGCCGCATATCGGAAGCGCCACGCGGGAAACCCGTGCGAAAATGGGCGAGCTCTGCGCACAGGCAATTATCGACACGCTTGAAGGCCGCGAACCGAAGAACCGGGTAGCCTGATTGTGGCAACCCTGAAGGCTGCAAAACCGGCGGCGGCTGCAAAAAGGGCCGGCAGGTCAGCCAAGCGCACCAAGCCGGCAACTGGCCCGGCCAAACCCCGGACCGTGCACCCCCGCAATACACTCAACGATCTCACCGGCGCCGAATGGCTCTACTGGTCGCGGTCGCTGATCGACAAGGCCTACCCGCACGAACTGGGCCACGACCTGCGCAAGAAGCACGGCGGCAATAAGCCGCCCGGCCTGATGGCCGATCTGATCCGGCTCTTCACCAAACCGGGCGATCTGGTGCTGGACCCGTTTGCCGGAGTCGGTGGCACCCTGCTGGGCGCGGCAAAAGCGGGCCGTACCGCGCTCGGTATCGAAATCAATCCTGAATGGCCGGCCATCTACCGGGCCGTCTGCGAACGGGAAAAGCTCGCGCCCTTCCCCGTCATCGAAGGCGACGCACGCGCAGTGCTGAAAGACCTCCTTGCGGAACGGGGCAACGGCTTCGCCGATCTCGTCGCCACCGATCCGCCCTACGGGCTCAATTTCGAGCGAACCATGTGCGTGGTGAAGCCGACGAACGAGTCGATGAAGCACTCGCTGCGCCGGACCGATCTGGCGAAATTCTCCGTACTGGAGGGCGATCTCTCCAATTCAGGAGATTTCGAGACCTTCTTTGCCGGGCTTAAGGACATTCTCGGACTTCTGCTCAAGGCGGTGAAACCGGGGGGCTACGGGCTCGTGATCCTCAGGAACGCCTACCAGGACGGCCGCTACATTAACGTGGCCGCCCGCGTAGGCGACGAGGCCGCCCGCACCGGCTGGACGCTGAAGGGCGAATTCGTCTGGTATGTGCCCGGAACGCGACTTCGGCCCTACGGCTATCCCAAGGCGTTCGTCCCCAATATCGCGCACCAGAACATTTTGGTGTTGCGCCGGGACGCCAGTTGAAATATCAGGGTGTGGATATGCAGCTTCTCAACTGGCGCCAGATAGACGCACTGATCGACGCGGCGCTTGCCGAAGACCTGGGTCTGGCCGGCGACATCACCTCGCAGGCGGTCTTCAGCCCGTCGCAAACGCTGAGCGCCAAGTTCGTCGCCCGGGAACCGGGCGTGCTCGCCGGGATGAACGTGGCGCTGCGGGTGTTCACCCGGCTCGATCCGGCGGTCGCGTCTGGAACGATGGTCCCCGAGGGCTCGCACTTCGAGGCCGGTACGCAGCTCGCCTACGTAAACGGTCACGCGGCGGCGGTGCTGGCCGCCGAGCGCACGGCGCTTAACTTCCTGCGCCACATGACCGGGGTTGCGACACTCACCGATGCTTTCGTTCAGAAGGTGAAACACACCAGGGCCCGGATCACCGACACCCGCAAGACGACGCCGCTGCTCCGGTCCCTGGAGAAATACGCGGTGACGGTCGGCGGCGGCGTCAATCACCGGTTCGGCCTGTTCGACGCAGCGCTGCTCAAAGACAACCACATCGCGGCGGCGGGTTCCATCCGCGAGGCGATCCGCAGTCTGCGCCTCAAGATCCCCCACACCGCCACGATCACCTGCGAAGTGGACCGCCTCGATCAGATCCCCGAAGCTCTGGACGCCGGGGCGGACTCCATTCTGCTGGATAACTTTTCCACCGCTGACTTGAAAAAAGCGGTCTCCATGATCGGCACCCGCGCCCGCACCGAGGCCTCCGGCGGCGTGAACCTCACCACCGTCGGCGACATCGCCTTGACCGGCGTCGACCTCATCAGCGTCGGCGCACTCACCCACTCCGCCCGCCAGATCGATATCGCGCTGGATGTGGGATGAGGGGTGCCGGGATGCCCCTCTCCCCTTGACACTCTCCCGATTTAGACTTAGTCTAATCTCGGAATGAAGCCCGAAACCGGACATAAACTGAAAGAGCACGGCATCCAGCCCTCCGCGCAGCGGCTGGCCGTGGCGGAATATGTCCTGTGGACGGACGCGCACCCCTCCGCCGATCTGGTGTGGGAAGAGTCGAAGAAGAACCTGCCCATGATCTCGCGGGCGACGGTCTACAACACGCTCAACCTGTTCGTGGAAGCGGGCCTCCTGAAGGAGCTGATCCTGTCGGAAGGCAAGGTCGTGTTCGACCCGATGATCGAGCCGCACCACCACTTCGTTGATGAAACCAGCGGCGCCATTCACGACATTCCCTGGAACGCCCTTGAGGTGAAGAACGTCGCGGCGCTCAAGGGGTTCAATATCCGTGAGTACCAGGTGGTGCTGCGCGGCCGCAAGGAGAAAAGCTTCCGGCGCACCTGAGCGGCGCAGATCATATATTTTTTGTCCTGTATTTAGACAAAGTCTAGTTTTAGTAGCCATATAAAGAAGGAGAAGCCCATGACCCAGCAACAGACCCCTAAAAACCTCGAAGCCGCCTTCGCCGGTGAATCGATGGCGAACCGGAAATACCTCTACTTCGCCAGACTCGCCCGCGAGAAAGGCAATGAAGAGGTGGCGAAGCTGTTCGAAGACACCGCCGCGCAGGAGACCCACCACGCCTTCGGCCATCTGGAGCTGATCTACCCGCCGGAGAAACTCTCCGTCGCGGACATCCTCCGGATCGCCATGGAGGGCGAACTGTACGAGACCAACCACATGTACCCGGAGTTCGAGAAGACCGCCCATGCCGAAAAGGACCAGGCGGCAGCCGCCGAGTTCGCCGGACAGAAGACCGAGTCCGCCGATCACGCGGCCATGTTCAAGGACGCGCTCGCCAAGGCCGAAAAGCGATTCGGCGCGCTCACCAAGGTCGAGGCCCGTCACGCGGCCCGGTACAAGGCCGCCCTGGAAGGCGTCCAGGGAGGTGCCAGATGAAGTACGAATGTATCGTCTGCGGATACATCTACGATCCGGCCGCGGGTGATCCCGACTCCGGCATCGCGCCCGGCACGCCGTTCGAAAAGATCCCGGACGACTGGGTCTGCCCGCAGTGCGGCGTCAGCAAGTCGGACTTCGAGCCGGTCAAAGGCTGAATTACGCCCGCCCCTTCCTGTCTCCCGGTATCCAGGCGGCAGGAAGGGGTCCGTCTGTACGGATGACGGTTGTCATCTTTTCTCCCGGTACGAAAGAATAAAGTGAAACCCAGTTGGCCTGTACGGAGAAAACCATGTCCAAACCCCAGTCCGTCGTTCTTCCGTCCCCCGGTCCGTTCGCGCTGTTTCTGGTCCTGAACGTGAAGAAACCGTCCAGCGACGGGAAGAACGCCGTCAGCGAGACCGCTGCACGGCTGCTTAAACCGGACGCCCTTGAGAAATCCGCAAAGCTCGGCTCGTCGGTCGCCATCGGACACGGGTTCTGGAAGAAGGCGGGCCTTGGGCCAATGCCGAAGGAACTGGCGCCCTTCAAGGCCATCCGCTCCGGCCGGTTTACCGCACCGGCCACTCACGGCGATCTTTTTATTCACCTCACCTCGAAACGCCATGACCTGAACTTCCGCCTTGCCAGCGAGATCGTCGCCGGACTGGGCCCACGCGCCACGGTCACCACCGAAGTGCACGGGTTCTGTCATCTGGACTCCCGGGATCTCACGGGTTTCATCGACGGAACAGAGAACCCCTCAGGGCGGGAACGCGCTTCGGCTGCACTGGTGAGCGGCGAAGACCCCGATTTCGCCGGCGGAAGCTACGTCTATACGCAGCGCTATATTCACGATCTCGCCGGCTGGAACCGTCAGTCTGTCAAGATGCAGGAACGGATAATCGGCCGGACCAAGGCGAAAAGCGTCCAGCTCGACCCCCTGACCAGCCAGTCACATGTGGATCGCGTCGTGATCGAGGAGAACGGAGCCGAGCTCCAGATCCTTCGGCACAGTTTCCCCTACGGAACGACCACCGAAGCGGGGCTCTTTTTTGTCGCCTATTCGAAGACTCCGTCGATCCCGCACAAAATGCTTGCCCGCATGATGGGGACGAGCGGCGACGGCAAACATGACCGGCTGATGGAGTTCTCGAAGCCCGTCACCGGGGCGAACTTCTTCGCGCCGTCCGTGGACTGGCTGAAAGCACTCTGACTTTCGAATTAACGGAAACTCAGCTCTGGAGCTTGCCGAACTCCAGATCGCCGAACGTGAAACTGGGCTTGATGCCCGGGAACAGCCAGTAGGAGCTGAACTCCGACGACGGAACCGTGTTGGGGAACTCCGGATTGCGCTTCGACGGCCCCGCGATCTCCTTCTCGGCCACCATGGAGATGTACTGCTCGAGGCCGCTTTCCTGCGTGTTGCCGTTCAGCACCACTTCCATTTTGGTGTTTCTGGCGTATTTGCGAACAGCGTTGATCTTCGAATGTTCCGGCGCGTAGGCGTCGGCACCCACACCGTTTTCGCTGGAGACCATCACCCCTTCGGGCGTGTGTGCGACCAGCGAGTGGTTGCCCATCGTGTGGCCGGGCGTGCGCACGAGCGCCAGGCCCTCTCCGAGCCGCACGTCCGAATCAAGCATCACGACTTTCGATGGGTCGAGCCCCTTCGTGCCGTTGGGACAGTACCAGTCCTGCTGCGGGGCCACGAGCCCCTGCGCCGAATCCCACTCCTCACGCTGAATGAGCAGCTTCGCGTTCGGGAAGAGACCGGGCTTTCCGTCCGAACCCAGCCAGTTGCGCACGTCCTGCGTGTGTAGATGGTCGTAGGCGATGTAGTCAATTTTTTCGGGCCGGATGCCGAGCTTCGCCACCCACTGGTCCACGGTCAGCGACTGCGGCGCGACGACCTTCTGGAGTCCCGTCTTGAAGAACCCCGCCGGCGACTTTTCGCCGATCTTGCCTTCCATGCGGGCGATCTCGCCGCCGCCCAGCCGCTTGAAGAACCGCGTCTCGGCGTTCGCCATCACGTCGCTCGGGCTGAACAGCAGCGTCTTCACGCCGGCAGCCGACTTGAACTGGACAACGAATAGCCGGTTCACGATATGAATCACCGGCGTCTGGAGCATCGACTGGGTGTAGACGTTGGTGAAGGCGTACCGGACGGGATACGGCACGCGGACCAGTTCGCAGGTCTTGTAGAACAGCACCTGCCCGCCGGAGAGCATCTCCTCGCGGAACTTTCGGGCGCGGGTGCGAACCTCTTCGAGGCGGGTGCTTGGGACCGACGAGTCGCGGGCCCCCTTGAAGTTCTGGATCGGCTGAAGGTTGGTCTCGCTTTTCCAGCTCACAAATTCCGGCATGGGTATCTCCGTTCGGCCGCGCGGCGTGCGCCTGCGGGACTGTTTCTCTGCTCAATTCTCTAGCTGATCTGTGAGGCGCGGGGGAGGGGGTTCCCGAACCCTACCCCTTATTGCCTGGGTTGCACCGAGTCAGTGCCGCTGCAGCAGTTTCGGGGTACGGGTTCGGGAACCCCCTCCCCCGCGCCTCACCCTGCCTTACAGAGACTTACTGGCAGAGAGTTACTCGCGGCTTAACGGAACCGGCGGCCATGCCGTCTGGAGACCGGCGGCCCCAGCACTTCGGCGGCCAGAATAGCCGCCGAAACCGTGCGCGGGTTCTTCAGCAGACGGACCAGTTCTGCACCGGGATGAACATCTGCGCCGGACCGTTCTCCTGACCGGTCGGCGGGAGCAGCCTTCCTGAGTGCGGCCGCAACCCGCCGGGCGGCACTGGCCCGGTCAACGGCCCCGGTGGAGCCCCTCTCGGCGAACACGTCTTTCCATTCGGAACGGGCGACCTCCGGCTGGCGCTGGCGGACCTTGTGCTCGCTGTCGGTGGGCCGCGTGTCGGTCCTGACCGGCGTATGTTCGGTATCGCGCTTCGCCCGGGTGATCTCGCCCTCGGAACGCTTCGCATCCGGAAGTCCGCGGCTGGGATCGGGCCGGAGTGGTGGAACCGGCCGGGTCTGTGCCCGGGGCTGAGGCGCAGGAACCGGACGCGGTGCAGGTTGCTTTTTTCCTGTCAGAACTCCGTAAGGGTCGTTACGAGCCGGGGAATCTTTGGGAATTGGATACCCGTCATCAGGCGTATGAGGTTCGTAGCTGGTTGATCCTCTCGGTTCGGGTGGTTTCGCTCCCGGCGGAGGTATCCGAGACGGCGGCTTCTTTACCGGATTTCCCTGCGCGTCGTAGCCGATGCTTTCATCCCATTTGAACGGAGTGGGTTTCTCCGTCCCGTCCTCGTCGCCGCCCTCTTCTTCGTCGTCCTTCGGCTTCTTGGTGAGCGCCTGGTAGACAGAGATGAGGATATACGCGGCGAAGATCAGCGCCCCGAAATCGTCGAACCCGGCCTTCCAGTAGTTCATTCAGTCACCCGCTGTGGAAATCTCCGTCAGCCGTTGGGGTCCCGTTCGTTAGACGGCTTCGTCTGCGCACCAATCGACGCCCGCATCTCCGTATCGGCCTGCACGTTCTTCAGGTTGTAGTAGTCCATGACGCCGAGACGGCCGGACCGGAACGCCTCCGCGATCGCCATCGGAATCTGCGCCTCGGCCTCGATCAGCTTGGCCCGCATCTCTTCCGCCTTGGCGCGGTTCTCCTGTTCGTGCGCGATAGCCATGGCGCGGCGGCCTTCCGCCTGCGCCTGCGCGACCTTCTTGTCCGCTTCGGCCTGCGCCGTCTGCAGCTGCGCGCCGATGTTCTCGCCCACGTCCACGTCGGCGATGTCGATAGAAAGAATCTCGAACGCCGTGCCTGCGTCCAGGCCCTTCGACAGCACGGTCTTGGAAATCAGGTCCGGATTCTCGAGCACGGTCTTGTGGCTCGCCGACGAGCCGATGGTCGTGACGATGCCTTCGCCGACGCGGGCGATGATCGTCTCTTCACCGGCGCCGCCCACGAGCTTGTCGATGTTCGTGCGCACCGTCACCCGGCTGATCGCCTTCAGCTGAATGCCGTCCTTGGCAACCGCCGCCACGAGCGGTGTGGTGATCACCTTGGGGTTGACCGAGTTTTTTACCGCTTCGAGCACGTCGCGGCCCGCAAGATCGATCGCCGCCGCCTTCTCGAACGTCAGGTTCATGCCCGCCTTGTCGGCGCTGATGAGCGCCACCACCACGTGCGGGACGTTGCCGCCCGCGAGATAGTGCGATTCGAGCTTGTCGATGGAGACCGGGATCCCCGCCTTCACGGCGCTGATGCGCGCCGAGACAATGGGCCCGGGTGGCACACGCCGCAGGCGCATCCCGATCAAGGTTCCGATGCTGACGTGCGCATTCGAGAAAAGCGCCGAGATGTAGAGCCCCAGCGGCACGAAATACAGGATCACGAAGAAGAGAATGATCCCGAGCAGAATCACCGGCACACCGAGCTGGAAGAAATCCATGACAACCCTCCGGCGGCTTCAAGGGGAGCCGCGCTGTTCGTAAACCTTATTGCTGATCCACCGGTTCCACAAGGACCCGGGACCCTTCGACTTTCCGGACACGGATACGGCTGCCTTTGTGGATGAACGCGCAGTCGGCGACCACATCCACCCGGCGGCCCGAAATTTCGGCCATGCCTGAGGGCCGCAGGTCCGTCTGCGCGACACCTTCGAGTCCGGCGAGCGCCGCCCCTTCAGGCGTGGAAAGCGTCGACGAGCTTTCGGTCCTGAGCACCAGCCGCTTTGCGTATTTGCTGCGGATAAACAGGATGGCGACGATGGAGGCGGAGGCGGCACTGACGGCCACCGCGCCGAACCCCCACAGGTCCGGGTTATCCACCGGCAGGTGAAAGGCGTAGTAGCAGCCGGCGATCAGCATCGAGGCGCCCATGATCCCGATCACCGCCCCCGGCAGGAACAGTTCCAGCCCGAGCAGCAGGATACCGGCGGCGATCAGTCCGACGACGGTGGTGAACCCTTCGGGCAGTGTCATGACGCCGCGCCTCCCGTCGTATCACCGGAGCTGTCTGTAGTAATGGCCGCATTACTGGCCGCTTTCACGACAATCGCCGTCCCGTCCACGCGGATCACCGTCACCGGCGTCCCCTTATCCACAAATCCGCCTTCGGTCTGGGCCGTATATTCTTCCCCGTCGATCTTCACCCGGCCTGACGGGCGCAGGGTCGTCGCGGCGGAACCGGACTTGCCGACAAGCCCCGCCTCGCGCGCGTTCAGGTTCGTATAACCTGCACTGGACGGCATCTCCGTAGCCAGGAACACGCCGCCCGCCTTCATCTCGCGCCTGGGCAGGAACCGCGCCAGCGCCACCATGATGGCGACGGAAATACCCATCGACCAGACGAACCGCGTAATGGCGCCGGTCAGGTCCGGCACGGCGAAGTCGCTGCCCACCAGCATCATGACGAGCGAGGCGATCATCGCCGCAATGCCCGCAAGCCCCACGACTCCGAACCCCGGTATGGCGACTATCTCGATTGTCAGCAGGACGGCACCGGCGACGAAGAGGACCAGTTCCGTGTAGGAGGCGAGCCCCGTCAGGTAGTGACCGAAGAACAGCATCGAGAAGCAGACGATCGCCGTGAACCCGAACACGCCGAACCCCGGCGTGTGATACTCCAGATACGCGCAGACCAGCATCACGATAAACAGCAGCGTCGAGACCGCCTGCGACGTCAGGAAACCGGCCAGGTCCTCGCTCCAGGTGGCCTCGACCACGCGGGGCCGGACCGAATCGGCCAGTCCCAGTGCCCGGTAGAACTCCTCGGGTGTGGCGGCCTGCGCGTCGGCGATCTTCCACTGGAGCGCCTGCCCGGTGGTGAGCGTCACCAGCTTGCCCTTTTCGTTCAGCCCCGGCACCGACTTCTGCGCGTCGACCATCGCCTCGGCCACGTCGCCGTTACGGCCCTTGAGTTCCGCTGTCGCCCGCATCTCCTGCCGGAAGTAGCTCGTGTATTTTTCGCTGACCGGCGTCGCCTCGCCGCCCCCCGCCGGAATCTGGATCGGCGTCGCGGCGCCGATGGTGCCGCCCGGCGCCATGACGATCCGGTCGGTGGCGAGCGAGATAAACGCCCCGGCCGAGATCGCGCGCGGGTTGATATAGACGGCGGTGGGGATCTTCGAGCGGACCAGCGCGTCGCGGATCTGGACCGCCGCGTCGACCCGGCCGCCGAAGGTTTCGAGGTCGATTACGAACAGGTCGGCGTGCTCCCGAGTCGCCACGTCCAGCGCCCGTCGCACGTATGCGGCGGTGGACAGTGATATTTCCTCATGGATGTCGATCTTGCGGGCGGTCTTCCAGCCGGGGGCCTTCTCGAACAGGGGCTTTGCAGGAACTGCCGGGGAAGCAGCCGGTGCGCGGGCCGTTACCGGGGCTGCCGGGCCTGTTCGGGCGGCTTCCTCAGCCCGGAGCGGCACCGCGAAACAGAGCAGAATAAGGGCCAGAACCTTCATGGAACGCAGCATAGGCCTGTCCGGGGCGGGGGGTAAAGGGACGGGTTTTTCGCACTTGCCTTCAGGCCCAAAACTTCCTACTAAAGGCGTCCCACGGGCCTGCCCAAACGGGCCCGGCGAGCCACCTTAGCTCAGCTGGTAGAGCACCGCTTTCGTAAAGCGGGGGTCGTCGGTTCGATTCCGACAGGTGGCTCCAGTTCTTATCTCAGCCCCTCAGTCGACGGTCTCTGCTTGGCAAGCCAAGCTTCTCTTGGCGTATAGACTGCCGACGTCCACGTTAAATATTTTCGCCTCCATAGAATCAAAAGTCATAACCAGTATTCCATCCAATGGTTAGATTTTGGTAGTTAAGACCAGCCTCCATTCCGCAGGCTGGAGTGCCTCAACTTCTGGAGGTGCACCGTGTCAAAGACAATCAAAATTCTGCTTGCCCTGATCTGCTTCTGGGCCGGTTGTGCCCCGGCGAGTGAAGATGGAAGTCCGCTGGAGTGTGGCACCGGCACGCACGACGATGGGTCGGGCGTCTGCCAACTCGACGAAGTGTACGCCATCACGAATCCGTCAGGTCTGGGCGATGGAGCCTACTGGGCGTGCTCGTCGCGGCCTGCCGGGGTGTTCTACTTCTACCACCTTCAGTTCATTGACGATGGAACGGGGATTTACCGGTATTCGAACGTTGAAGGCGGCTCGTATTCCACTCCAGCCGGTTTTACCTGGGAGGAAGGAAACTCTTCCAACGTCATGAACATTACCGGCGGATATAACGCGGACCGGACCGTCGCCATCTCCTGGAACCAGATCAATTCGATATCGCCCTCTCCGTCCGTTGATCCCACCTTGTTTGGAGCGAAGGGGTTGGGAGCCAGCGGCAACGAATCCTTCACCTGTAACGCGCATACGGGAGCGCCCTAGGCGTTCTGAATTGCGGGCATCCCGCCGCCATTAACAGCAGTCAGCCAGTGAAGTGCCCTATTTCGCGCACAGGAAGCCCCCGGAGTTGGCCACTATTTCCCGCGCCTCGCCTCCCGCTTGTCCCCCTTGTGGGGGTTCGCTGCGGACAGTAAAGTTCCTCCATGCTTTCCCTATCACCTCACCGGTTCCGCCTCGGGCCGCTTCTGGCTGCGCTTGCTGTATCCCTCATGCCTTGTCTCGCGGTCGCCGACGATCCGTTCCAGGGGATCGTGGTGGAAGTGATCGACGGCCACTCGATTGTCGTCGAGAAGAAGTCCGGCAAAACCGGCAAGCCCGAACCGGTCGAGATCCGGCTGATCGGCATCTACGCGCCCGAAACCTATCCTGCCCCGGATCGCCAGAGAACGGCACAGCGGACTGTGGGCGAAACCGGGCCCGGTAGCGCCGTGGGAATGGCGGCGCGCACATCCGCCGCGGGACGGCAAAAAGAAAAGTTAGCCACTACCGAATGCTTTTATATCTTCTGATAATCTTTTCAGCCTGCTTTTTGCTGGAACGCTTATTTCCGGGCTGGCACCTTCCGTCAGTCCCGACATGGCCGGTCCGGGTAGTCGTTATTAACATCATCCAGTTGGGCGTGGTCCTGCTCGCTGGAGTCGGCTGGGAAGTCTGGCTATCCGGAACCTCGATCTTTCATCGGAGTCCGGGCCTGAGCCCGCTATATGGCGGCCTTCTGGCGTATTTTATCGCCACGTTCGTCTTCTACTGGTGGCACAGATGGCGGCATGAAGTGGATATTCTGTGGAGGGGTTTCCATCAGATTCACCACAGTCCACAGCGTATCGAGGTTATCACGTCATTCTACAAACACCCGCTGGAGATGATCTTCAACTCGGTCCTGGGCTCGGTGCTGGTATACACCGTTCTGGGACTCGACCTGCGGGCAGGAGCTTTCTATACGGCCTGCACGGCAATCGGCGAATTCTTCTACCATACCAACGTCACGACTCCGCGCTGGATTGGCTGGTTTTTCCAGAGGCCCGAAATGCACCGGATACACCATCAGCATGGACGTCATAAGAATAACTACGGTGATATTGTCTGGTGGGACATGCTGTTCGGGACGTTTGAGAACCCGCCAGAGTTCACTGCCACCTGCGGCTTCGACGATGCCAAAGAGCAGCAATTGTCTGCCATGCTGGCGTTCCACGACGTACATCAGAAGACCGAATAAGACCGGTTTGCGCCCTGCCTAGCCCACCTGAACCCCGCGCCGGGCGGTCGCGGAAGCGGTCCCTTGCCTGCAAGGTGCCTGCGAAGGACAATCGGCTGGTGACAAAATATCCGCTGGCACCGGTCCTGCTCTCCGTTCTGGTCTTCGCCGTATCGGCCGAAGCGGGAGCGTGGATCGTGGAGCGCGCCGTTCCCCGGCCCTGGGCCAGCGACCTGGACCGCTGCACCCGCCCGTCACCGGCCGGTCCGTTCTACGAACCTTTACCGTCGAGTCACTGCGTCATGGACTGGAACTGGTTCCGGATCAACCAGATTGTGACGGCGGATTTCGACTCGCGGTCCCTGAGAATTTCCGGCCCCCGGGCGGACGCACGGGAACCGGCATCTGCGGCGGACAGCCACGGGATCCTGTTCATCGGAGACTCGCAGACTTTCGGACTCGTGGACGCAGCGGACACGTGGCCCGAGGTTTTGGCCCGGCAACTTGGAGGCGATCTTCAGGCGCTCAATGCCGGAGTCCCCGGCTACAACACCGACCTGATTCTCGAGCGCGCCGGGCATCTGTTCGGGACTATCCGGCCCGCGCAGGCGGTCTGGGGGCTGTACCTGTTCGACGTCCTGCGTCCCCGCCTCACCCACGACCGGGGCCGTCTTGTTTATGCGGATCTGGCCGCAAGGCTCCGGTGGAGTTCAGCGCTTTACCGGATTTTCCGGGTTATCAAATCCCGCGCATTCCTGCCGCCACCCCGGCCGGTGGAAGAGGAACTGGTCGCACGGGCGGAATACGGCGAAAAAATCCGGGAACCGCTGGCTGCCGCTA
Organism: uncultured bacterium; assembly: GCA_964565925.1. GTDB lineage: Bacteria > JAGRBM01 > JAGRBM01 > JAGRBM01 > JAHCIT01 > CAZMGV01. The sequence goes on along the minus strand of CAZMGV010000009.1, from coordinate 98,771 downwards.
TCGGACGGTTCGGGGACCTCTGCACCCGGTACCAGGTCCGGTGCCGGATCGTCGATATCCCGCTACTGGTCTGGAATGACCGCGACACGGCGACCACCCCCGCCGGAACATTTACCGAAAGCGCCCGCGAATCCGCCGCCAAGGCCGGAATCCCGATCCGGTCCGGGCTTGAAGCGTTCAAAGACACCCGTGCCGTCGATGCCCGGATCGCACCGCAGGATCTTCACCTGTCGGCCGCAGCCAATCGCCGGCTGGGAGAGTGGCTGGCGGAACACTGGGCGGACTGATTCCCTTGAACTGATCCCCTGCTTCGCGCACCGGAAACCGGCGCCACGACCGGGTTACTCCGCGCTCACGCGGACCAGTTGCTTGCCAGTATTGTCGCCCGCAAAGAGCCGGAGCAGCGCCTTGGGCGTGTTCTCGATACCGTCCACGATATCGACCCGCGAGTTGATCTTTCCGGACACGGCCCAGGGCGCCATCTCGCGGATCGCTTCCATGAATCGCTTCTCGTAGTCGATGACGATGAACCCCTCGACCTTCACCCGGTTCACGATGAGCGAGAACCAGTTGGCGGGGCCCCGGACCGGTTCCGTGGAGTTGTACCCCGAGATCGCTCCGCAGAGCGCGATTCTCGCGTGCGGTTTTACCTGCGTCAGCACCGCGTCCAGCATCGGCCCGCCCACGTTATCGAAATAAACGCCGATCCCGTCGGGGCACAGCTTCGCCAGCGCGCCCGCCAGGCCGCCCGGCAAATTCGCGGCTGTGCGGTAGTTCAGCGCCGCGTCGAATCCGAGTTCCTTCGTGATCCACGCGCATTTTTCGTCGGTGCCCGCCGTGCCGATCACCCGGCACCCCTTGAGCTTCGCAATCTGGCCCGCAACCGAGCCGACCGCTCCGGCGGCGCCCGAGACGACCACCGTTTCGCCCGCTTTGGGCTGGCAGATATCGAGCAGCCCGAAATAGGCGGTCAGCCCGGTAATGCCCAGCGACGAGAGCGCCATGGTGGGTTTCACGCCCGGCGGAAGCTTCTGAAGCCGCTTCGCCTTGACGGTGGCGTACTGCTGCCAGCCGAGCAGCCCCGACACCAGATCCCCCGGGGCGAGGGACGGATCGTTCGAGCGGATGATTTTTCCGACCGTCGCCCCGCGCATCACTTCGCCGATCCCCACCGGCGGGAGGTAGGATTTCGCATCGGTCATCCAGCCGCGCATGGCCGGATCCAGCGAGAGATAGATGTTGCCGACCAGCACTTCTCCCGGTTCCGGCTCGCGGACCGGCACGGTCACCTTCTCGAAATCGGTTTCCTTCGGCAGCCCCACAGGACGCGCCCTGAGGCGGATCTGGATACTGGTCTCGGACATGGAATTCCCCCCAAACGAAAGCGCCCTGCCGGGCGCACCAGTTCGTTAACATACAAATTGTCGGAGAGACCAGACCGGTGCCACCGGGACCGGCGCATCAGGAACGATCTTCATCCTGCCGGGCGGGGGAAGCGCCCTACTTCGCGCACCGGAATCCCACGCCCGGCGACTGCTCGTCCGGCTCGTCGGTCGCCCGGTTGTCGGTGCGCAGCGACGTGCGGCTGATACTCGACCCGGAACCGCCGCGCCGGACGCACTCTTTGGATTCACTGTCGCAGGTGGCGGTCCACTCCCACACGTTGCCCGCCGTGTCGCACAGGCCGTAGGGAGAGTTGCCCGCCGTCATCGAACAGACCGGCCAGGTCGGGTGCACGCTGCAGCCGGAGCCGCCGTCCCGGATCACGGCCAGTTCGCAGCGCGGCTCTTCTCCGCCCCAGGGATACGGCCGGCCGTCGGTACCGCGGGCGGCCTTCTCCCACTCCTGCTCGGTGGGGAGCCGCTTGCCCGCCCATTTGCAGTAGGCAGCCGCCTGGTTCCAGTCGACGCAGTTCACCGGATGATTGAGCCGGTCGGCGCGGCCGAAGTTGCAGTCGAGCCCGTGCCCGGCGGGCCACGAACAGTCGCCCTCCTCGACGCAGTCGTCGTACTGGGCGACGGTCACTTCCGAACGGTCGATCTCGAACGCCGGCAGTACGACCGGCTCCTTGCCCGGACCGTAGAGGAACTCGCCGGCCGACACCGCCACCAGCCGGTTCTGGGCGACCGGCCCCGCGGCGTTTTTCGTGAACAGCGACAGCCGGTCGAGCGGCGTCCCGCACCCGCCAAGCGCCGCCATTGACAGGACCGAACCCAGAGCGAACCAGCCGCGATATGTCCGCAGAGTGAGGCAACTCATACAATGAATTATACGCCCGTTCGGGGTTTCCCGATAGGACACAGGTCATATCCGGTTACCGGTAATGGGCCGTATTGAAAGGCGTTTTGCCGAATATCGCCCGCAATACACCAGTTTGTACGACCTCTTTTCACGGCTCTTCTAAATTCGTGAAACCGGCAGTTGTCATAAAGACGGGCCCGTTCGTACCGGCAAAATGGCGAAATCACCAGCAGGGAGAGAAACAGATATGTCGATACGCAGCCGGGTCGGACGCGCCTCACTTCATCTCGTGGAAGCAGCAGGGGAACTCCTTCCCTGGAACGACACGGTTCAGGCCGTAAAGCTGTCCAAGGCGATGACCGGCTACCAGCTCACGATGGCGCTCGGCGCGGCGTTCGAGCTGGGCGTGGTCGACTACCTGAAAACGAAACATACGGTCGCCGAGATCGCCGCCTTCGCGAAGATGACCGAACCGGCGGCCCAGGTACTGCTCAATGCACTGGAAGAAGCGGGCGTCGCCCGGCTGGAAAACGGCTCGGCCATACTCACCGATGCGGCCCGTGGCCACCTGTGCCGCGAGGGCTGGAACCCCGGCAAGGGGATGGTCGAGTTCATGCTCGGCACCTGGAGCTACTGGCGCGATCTGGGCAGAACGCTCCAGAAGAACGAAGGCCACCCGGTCACGCGGGTCTACAACCCCGACAATCCGCTGATGGCCGAATTCGTGCGGCTCACGACCTCGATGCTTGCCGCGCCGTCCAGGGCGCTGATGCACAAGATTGACCTATCGAACGTGAACCGCATGATCTGCGGCACGGTCGGCGTGAGCTTTGCCGCTGCCGTCACACAGGCCAAGCCCGACGTGGAACTGACCGTCTCATGCCTGCCGTTGCTCATCAAGGAGCTTCCGGCCGCCTCAAAACAGTTCAACCTCAAGAAACCGGTGGAGATCATCGAGAACACCGGCGACGCGGAAAAGGACAAGTGGGGATCGAGCGAAACGTACGATCTGGTATTCCTCGCGCGCAAGTTCGGCTACTGCGGGCCGGAGCACGGCATCCAGTATCTTCAGAAATCGCTGCAGGTGATCCCGCAGGGCGGTTACCTGATCCTGTGGGAACCGTTCGCCGATAATTTCGAGGTCGCCCCGTGGATGAAGGTGGCGTATGAACTGTCGGACGCGATGCTCGGCGAACCCCGGCCCCTGTACAAAAAACAGGAGGTCGTGAACTTCGTCCGCGAGGCCGGCTTCGGCACCGTCGACGTGATCGACGTGGCCCACGGATCGACCTCGTTCGTCGTCGCGCGGCGCTGATCCTTACCGGCCGAAAACAGACGGCCGCCCGGTTGCCGGTGTAGAGCAATGGGCCGGCCGTTTTCTGCTGTTTCCAGCAGGAAAACGCTTATTGGCGATCCGGATTGCCAGTTGCCGGGCACTCAACTATCCAATGTGAATCGGCCTGAATATTTCGGGCCAATCAAGATGGCCGTTGGAGGCCGTCCAAGGGGAGTTACAGAGAACATGAAGATCACAAACAGAATGAAGAGCGGCCTTGCGTCGCTCGCACTCGCGGGTGCGCTGCTGGGCGGCGCGGCCTGCAGCAACAGCAACCCGGCCATTCCGGCGGGAAGCTATACGGGAATAGTCGCGATTAACGCGACGTTCCCGACCACCAGTGCCACCAGTGTCGGCCCCAAAGCTACCGAGCCCGAATTTATCGGCGCGGCCATGCTCCAGGTGAAGGTCTCCGATTCCGGCAATGTGAACGGCGCGATCACCCTATTCGATTCGGCTTTCGAAGGCCCGCATTCGGTCGGCGATTTCCCGAACCCTGCGCTGTTCGGGCATACGTATCTGATCTCTGGCGACGCGACTGCCGACGGTTTCTCGTTCGACTCGGATGTATCCCTCGAAGGTTCCGATTTCTCGCTGAGCGGCACCGCTGCCTTCAACGCTGACAGCACGATCAGCGGAACGATTAGCGCGAATGTTTCCGACGGACCGGAACTGTCCGGCGACTTCCTGGCTATTCCGGACGGCCCGAAGATGAGCGTCGCCTGCGGCGGCTTCGGATTCAGCGGCCCCAAGGGCGGGGCCGATGGCTTCGCCGGGTTCATCATGCAGGACAAGAACTATTATGCGCTTTTCACGTCGCCCGATTACACCGGGACCGCGAAGCTTTCCTATGATTCCGCGGATTTTTCGGGTTGCAGCAGCGTGGATTGCGGTTCGGCGGAAGGCACCGGGTCGGTCACCGGCACGGCGGATATTCCCGTCGGCGAACCCGGCACCGGCTTCAGCGGCGATCTGCCCTTCGACGCCGAATTCGGCATTGAACAGGAGCAGGACTACGACTGGCTCACGACCTTCACCTGGTTCGGGATTTCGGGGAATCTCAATTCCGTGGATCCGCAGTTCAACGGCGGTTTCGGTGGTTCTACGGACAGCTGCATGGACGGTGAGATCGTCACTGACTGGTGGATTGACTGACAGTCGGCCAGCTTCCGGCTGGTCCGGAATTCACGGCACACAAAAGAACGGCCGCCCCACCGGGCGGCCGTTTTCTTTCGAGCTGCGATACTTACTTGTAGGCAATCGCCGCGCTGCACGGGCCGTTCAGGTGAACCACCTCGGTCCGCTTGAAACCGGCCTGTTTGCACCAGCCGGCGAAATCCGCGCCGGTATAGTCGAATGCGTCGCCGAACTCGATCAGCATGTTGAGCGACATGAGCAGGCCGAAGCTGTTCTCCGTGCGGGCGTCGTCGATCAGGTTTTCGACTGCGATGAGCGCTCCGCCGGCCGGCAGCGCCTCGTAGGCCTTGCCGATCAGCATCAGCTTGTCCTTGAGATTCCAGTCATGAAGAATCATCCCCATGGTGATCACGTCGGCTTTGGGCAGCCCGTCCTTGAAGAAATCCCCGGAGACGGCCGTGATCCGGTCCGAGAGGCCGGCCTTGCGGATACTCTCGCGGGCGATCGGCTCCACGACCGGCAGGTCGAACGAGATGCACTTCAGATGCGGATGCCGGGCCGCCACCGATTTCGCCAGCAGGCCAGTCGCGCCGCCCACGTCGCAGAGGGTTTTGTAGGGCGAGAAGTCGATCTTGTCCGCCAGCGCCAGGAAGTTGGGCCGGGAGATCCCCGCCATGGCGTTCATGAACTGCTCCAGCCGGGCCGGGTCGCTGTAAAGCTCGCCGAACATCGATTTCCCGGTGGACTTGATCTCGTTCTGGGGCTTTCCGGTTTTCAGCGCCGTCGTCAGGTCCCCCCAGAACCGGTAGAGGCGGGCGTTCGCCATTTCCATGATTCCGCCCACGTACTGGTCGGGCTTGTTCTTGTCGAGATGGAACGACGTCGCCGCGCTGTTCCGGTAAGTGGCCGTTTCACCCGTCCCCTCGCGGACCAGAAATCCGAGCGAGGTCAGCGCGTCGAAGAAGTCGAAATGGGCTCTCGGATGAAGCCCCAGCTGGTCGCCCAGCTGCTTCGCTGTGAGCGACTGGCTCCCCAGTTTCGTGAAAAGCTCCAGCTCGATGGCGCTGAGCAAAACCTTGGAGCCGAAAAAGCCGAAACCAACCTGGAGAATCGAAGACGGATCCGGAACTGCGTACATGGTTCACTTCCCCTTTAAATCAGGTCCGGCCGGGGCCAACCAGTCCCCGGAAACCGGACGATCATTTGCGCCTGTATCGAAACGGAAGGGATTGTGGATAATTATGCTCCCGGAAAAAAGCAAAACCCTGCCCTCCGTCATAACGACGCATTTGCCTCCACATTTACGATTACCGCCATAGAACGGTATCCGGCGGAATACGATCCGCCGGGCCTTTCCCGGGGAAGACATATGGCGATGCAATCGGTCTGGAACAATACGCTGAGCGTGGGTATCACAAAGGTCGATATCCAGCACCGGACACTGTTCAGGATGATCAGCGAACTGCATGAAAGCGTGAACGGGGAAGCGAAGCCGGTTTCCCTCGACCGGCTGTTTCTCGAACTCAAGGCATACGCGACGGTCCATTTCGACGAGGAGGAACGGATGTTCGAGTCGTGCAACCACCCCCGTCTCGAGCAGCACCAGAAGATGCACCGGAGCTTTATCGATCGCATCGATCAGTTTATGGCCGAGAAGAACGGCCAGAAGGGTAATGCCGAAGTCCAGGTGCAGTTGCTCGTCTTCCTGATGAACTGGCTCGTCAAGCACATCCAGGAAGTGGACCAGAACGACCTGATTTTCGTGAAGAAGTGGCGGGAGGAGAAGTCGATCACGCCGAGTTCGGCCGGCTCAGGCGGCTGCTGACCTGCCGGCGGCTCCGCAGGCGCCTGCCGCCTCTTCTTTTGCCCAGTCCGGCGGGCAGTGGGCTTTGTCTCCGGGCGTGGGAACCGGCCTAGAAACCGGCGAACGCCCGTAGCGCCGGGAACCGGTACACCCCCATAAAAGCAACGGCCAGTACCAGCAGCCCCGTCACCCACCAGTAGTTGTGGGTGGCCTTGTGATAGTTCGTCCAGGTGGCGCCGCACATGATGGGAACCAGCGCGAACCCGGCCGCCGAAGCCGCCGCCGGATACCAGAACCCCGCAACGAGCCCTGCGCCCGCCAGGATTTCGGTCGTGCCGGTCACGTAGCGCAGCCACTGCGGATAGCCGAATTTGTCGAACGCACGCACCATGTACCGGGTGCCATAGAGCTTCGGCGATCCGGCCGCGAGGAACGAAGCCGCCAGGAACCCCTGAAGAACGTATACCGCGATTTCCACTGTCATCTCCCCTTCATCGTTCGCCCGGTTACCAGAACTCCCGGCAGATTTCGAGCTCGCCGGTCCGTCATGGAAGCAGTTCGGAGTCCATCCAGTCGAGCCGCTCCTGCAGCCACCCTTTCAGGTAACCGATCTCTTCCGCATGCGTTTCGCCGACGAATTTGTTCGGAAACAGATGCTCGCCAAGAATCCGCCAGCGGCTGAAGTTCTCATCGACCGCCGGCCCCATCTCGGCGGCCAGGCCGTCGGCCAGTGCGGCGATATTCCCGTCGGAAAAGACATCCGCCCGAAGCGCCGCCCAGCGGGCCGACAGCAACGCCCGGAACGCCGCGTCGTCGAAAAGTTTCTGCCACCAGAACGGCTGTGGACTGTCCGTCTCGGTAATGTTGGTTCCGAGCATCCAGCCGGACGTCTTCCAGGCGTCGTAGTAGCTGCAGTTTCCGGCCCCGAGATCGAAATCCCAGACCGGTCCCATCCGGAGTTTTCCGCCCCGGTCCTTGTGGAGATACGTGCTGAGCCGGTAGGCATCGACATTCTTGAACAGCTCGTTCAGCAGGAAGTAGTCGGCGAAACTGTCTGCATCGATCAGGTCCGTGTACGGGACCGCCGGCACCTCGTCCCCGAGACTGTCCTCGAACTGCCCGATATAGTCCTGGATCCACTCCTTCTGCGGACCGGTGATATTGTCCGCCTTGGGATAGTCGACGACATACTGCGTCCCCCGGGCCGTGACGAACGAATAGTCGCCGGGATCGACACGGTCGATCTTGAGGAGATAGCCGCCGGAAACCTGCGGCATCGAATTCTGCGAACCGCCGAGCTTCGCGATATTGACACGGTAACTGCCGCGCTTGATCTTCTCGAGCAGTGCGAAGACGCCCAGATAATCGGCCCGCAGGTCGAGCGATCCTTCACCGTCATTCACGACAACTTCGGTCCACCGGTATCGGGAGGCGTAATGCCCCATCCGGCGGCTCAGTTCATAGGCGAGCGGATTCCGGATGAGGGACTTGTCGACGTACGAACCGTTCAGGATCCAGTCGGACTCTTCCGGCAGGTCCAGCAGCGGCGCGTCAACGCTTTCATATTCCGGTTCGTCTTCCTCTTCTTCCAGCTCCGCCAGCTCCCACAGTTCAAACCCGTACTGTTTTTTCGGATGAAACATCGAGCTGGAACCCCGCAATTCGATTCCGGCAAAACCGTCGTATAGCGGCTCGCTTCCGGCGAAGCCGGGCTCGATTCGGCCGGCCGGGAAAATCTTCAGCGACACCGGGATTTTCGGTTCGTCGGGAATTTCCGTACCGCCGGTATCGATGATGACCGCCGGAAGATAGAACGTCCGGCCGGGCTCAGCCGGCTGATCGCTTGCGACAGGGGCGTGCCGGGAGGCGTTGCACGCGGCAACGCCGCCCGCCAGCAGCAGGACCGCGAGCGAGCGCAATCCGTTGCGGGCCCCGGATCTCACGCAGCGCCGCGGCCGGCCGCCCTGCTCGCCGGCGGAAGGAATCCGATGTCCGTCAGGAACACCGCCTGCTGCTTCAGGTATTCACCCTTGTCCAGATGGATGACGTGATTGCCGGGGAACCAGTGGATCCGCGGGCGGCCCCAGTGGTCCCACAGAAGCCGGGAGTGCTTGGGCGGGGCGAGCCGGTCGCCGACACCGCCCACGATCATGAGGCGCTCCTTGGGAATCACCGGCTTGTAGTTGAGCGGCGTATGCACGGCGAGCGCGTGGCGGATCTCCTTCACCGACTTGCGGGTCACGAACATGAGCGCTTTCGCAGCCGTCCCGGTGGGGAACCACTCGAGAACCAGGTCCGCAATGCTCACGACGGGGACGTTCGGGATGGCGAACTTGAGGCGCGGCTCCACCGCAGCGAGCAGCGCCGTCGTGTAACCGCCCAGGCTCACGCCCGTCTGGCCGATCTTCTCGACGCCGATCTCGGTGAGGTGGTCGATGAATACCCGCAGATCCATGATCGCCTGCCCGAACGCCTCGTTGATCCACGACAGGCCGCCCATGAAAAACCCGTGGCCCGGATAAAGCGAGAAATTCGCCTGCCGCGAGCCGTGAAACGGCAGGGTCAGCAGCGCCACGTCGCAGCCCATTTTATAAAACCACGGCAGCGCGAAGAACCATTCGTTGACCCACATGGCATCCGCCGCGAAACCGTGGACGGCGATAATGGTCGGCCGGGGGCCGCCGTTATGACGCCAGCAGCGGGCGGTGACCGTGCGGTTTTTTACATGGGAAAGGTAGCTCGCCCGGATGCGCGGGTTCAGCGGCTCGTAGGTGCTCTCCCACGAGAGATCGAGCACCTGCCCGTCGTCGGGCTTGAACAGGTGCCACCCGGCGCGCTTCGACGTCACGCGCACGTCTTTCGGCGGTGGTTTGAAAAACCGGCCGGGATCGCCCGAGTCAGCAAGCGGTTCGTAGAGCGCCCGGTCCTCCAGCGCCTGTTTCAGCGTCACCGGGTTGAAGCCTGACGGGAAACAGGTGACACCGATGAGTGACGACGCCATTGTCCGGGACACGATGTCGAACGCGGCAGTGGATTTCACCCTCAACCCGTCGCGCAGGCCCAGTTCGAACCCCTCTTCACGCTCGCTGAAGTTGCTCTCGAGGTATTTCCACCACGGTCCCGTCGGCATCAGCGACGGCTGGTGCCAGCAGGACTCGTTCACAATTCTGGAGACGACCGATTCGGTCGAGGATTCAGCGGTGTGTGCGGTGTTCGCCATCAGGGGATTATACGGAGGTACGTCTTATAAAGACAATCACGTCTTTCAGGGGATAAGCACCAGATCCACCGGCTCGTCGAGCCCCGTGGCCACACCCGCAATCCGCCGAAGCGGTGCGATCGAACCGTCGTAGAGCCGGCCGAACACCGAGATGGCGCCGGCCGTCGAGTCGGCGACATAGATCTCCTCGGCCGAGTGGTCATAGGCCACGCCGGTGATCTTCTGGAGCCCCGTCACCCCGTCGTAGGGGATGTGGCGCCGGGGTGCCACGTTTCCGCTGTCGCCACGGCCGAACTCCAGCAGTCCGTTGATCTGGTCCGTGACGAATATCTCGTCGTGGTCGTAGTCGATCGCCAGCCGGTCGGCGTAGCTGATGAGCGTATCCGCGCCGGTGATGATCCTGACCGGATAACTGTTGTCCGCATCCCCCAGACGGAACACCCGTATGGAAGCGGACGTCCCGTCCACCACGAACAGTTCCTGATGCAGGTAATCGATGGTCACGCCGTCGCCGCCCTGGAGCCCCGCGTGCTCGCCGTAGATCGCACTGTCGGCCGGAATATTCCCGTCGCTGCCGTCGGGCAGCAGTTCGGGGAAAAACAGTATCTGCGACGGGCCCAGGTCGGAGTTCTCGTTGATCGTGATGAGCTGGCCGCTGTTCGAATTGTACGCGATCTGCGTGGGCGCATCGAGACCGGTCTGATCCCCGCCGATCACCGCAAGGGGAGCGATATCGCCCTCCCCGGTCGCGTCGAACATCAGGATCTGGTTGGCGCCGGTGTTGCCGACATAGACCTCCCCGGCGAGATCGTTGAAACCGATCCCGTAGGGGGCGTCGATCCCGGTCGCCGCCCCGGCAATCGTCCTGATGGGCGCCACGTCGCCGTTGTCGGTCGTGTTCCAGAACCCGATCGCGTTCGAGCCCCGGTCCACGACGGCGACCGTCGAATAGGGTCCGTAGAGCCGTGTCAGGCGGTTCTGGCCGTTGCTGCAGGAGACTGCAACGGCGGCGAGCGCGAAAAGGGCCGGGACAACTCTGGGTACGGAGTGCATCGTGATTCCTCGTTTGTCCCGGAAATCTAGCCGATACCCGCTCCAAACAGAACCGTCCCGGGCGGAACCGCTCCTAACAGGACGGGCCGCTCCGTATGGAGCGGCCCGGCTGTTCTGGCCCCGCAGGTTGCGGAGCAGATTGTCAGATCAGCGCGAATAGAATTCGACGATCATCTGTTCCTGGACGCCGACGGGAATCTCGTCGCGGCGCGGGACCGAGACGAGCGATCCGCCCGGCAGGCCCGAGTCGAAGGAGTAGTAGCCCGGCGGGGCGCCCGCGTGGTTTTCCACGATGGCCTTGATGAACTCCTTCACCTTGGTCTTGTCCTTGACGGTGACCTTGTCGCCCGGCTTGAGCGTGTAGTTGGGCTTGTCCACCTTCTTGCCGTTCACGAGCACGTGGCCGTGAAGGACAAGCTGGCGGGCGGCCGGAAGCGTCGGCGCAAGATACAGCCGGAGCACGGCCACGTCCACGCGGCGTTCCAGAAGGGCCAGCAGGTTTTCGCCCGTGTTGCCCTTCAGGTGCGACGCCTTCACATAGGTATTGAAAAACTGTACTTCACGCAGACCGTAGTAGGTACGGAGTTTCTGCTTCTCGCGCAGCTGCAGACCGAAGTCCGAGGTCTTGCGGCGCTGCATCTTGGGGCCGTGGCTGCCCGGCGGATACGCACGGCGCAGAGACGGGCACTTCGGATCCCCCCAGATACAGCCGCCGAGGGTACGGCACAGGCGATGGCGCCCGGTAGCATTCTTCGACATCGTTCAACACTCCCTTACGCTTCTTGAACTCCGGCCCGGTTTACCGGCGGAGGGCGGTTTCGCATTTGGTTGAAACCGCCGGAAGTCGTGTCGCTGTGGCGGGTCCTCAGTAAAAGGAGCCCCGCCGGTTAAGTTGTTCCTCACCCGGCCGGTCCTTGCGGGCCTGCCGGAGAGGGGCCCTACATAGTTAAAGGACGGGACGGAGTAAAGGGGGAGCGGTCGGGCAGATAATCCACCTGTAGTATCAATAGGTTAGCCGGGTACAGCGCCAAAAATGACCGCCATCATTGGTGCTTCCCGGAAACAGGCATATGGACACATTGGAAAAGTGGCTTCATTCAGACAAGGGAGTAAACCAATGAGCACCTCGAACTTCAGCAACAGCTTCCAGAGTTTTATCCGGATCGGTCTGTTCATAGCGGCACTGGCGCTGCCCGGCGGCTGCAGCAACAGCAACGGCTTCAGCGCGGAACCCGGCGACTACCAGGGAATCGCCCTCTACAAGAGCGATGATGGCACCGGCTACGCCCATATCGAAATGACCATCGCCGACGACCAGACCGTCACCGGAACGGCGCAGATTTATGACTTCCCGGTGGCACCCGGTTCGGTCACGGCTGCTTCGGTGCCGGCCGGCAACTACGAATACGATATCAGCGGCGCGACCGAGGACAGGACGGTGGCGCTCACCCTCACCAACACTGATTTCGCCGAGGACACCATCAGCCTGGTCGCAACGATTGCCGAGGACGGTACGATCACCGGTGAGTTCACCCCGGTGGAACTGCTTGCCAACTGGGAAAGTGTCGTTGCGATCGTCCCCGACAGCGGGGAGGAAACCGCCGTCGCCTGCGGCGAGTTCGCTATCAACGAAATCGCGCCGACGGTCGTGGTCCCGCTGCCCAGCACCACCGGCGCAAGCATCTTCCTGGTGACGGCGGGCGGCGACCTGTACGGGATCGTCGCGAGCGACGACGCGAGCGGAACGATCACCGGCACCTACTCGGGCGGCGGCATCGTCTGCGGGGACGCGAGCTGCGACAACGATGTGGATGCGACGTTCACCGGCGAGTTCTTCGGGGACCCCTTCACCTTCACCACCGAGATGGCGAGCTACCTCGATTTCATACCGGACGCCGATTTCCCGACCGATTACACCTACACGAGTCTGAATGTGTCCATGAGCGCCACGAACCTGAACGCCGGGTTCAGCGGCAGTGCATCGAGCTGTTACGAAGCCGTCTGCGGGGCCGGATCCACAGCGGCCGTCTGCTCCGCCGCTGCGGACTGACGCCAGCCGGGAAACGACGTCCCAAAACAGAACCGCCCCGTCCTTCCGCCAACCGGAGGGAACGAGGCGGTTTCTGCTGGTCAGCGCGGGCGTATCAGCACTTGCCGACGTGGCGGCCTGTGCTGGCGCTGGCGGCGCACAGGTTCCATCTGTAGCAGTAGTTCGTATGCGCATCGAAACTGGCATCGTAGTCGGTCGAGGTAGGCGTTCTCCAGGAGAACGGGAGCGCCCCGGCCCCCTTGACCCTGCATGGATTTGCTGTAACCAGAACTTACAAATGGTTCCGCCGGGCCCGGACGGCCCAAAATCTCGACAGAATCTCGAAGGGGAGATACAAAAATGAAGTTCGTTAAAAACCTGAACCGCACGGCGCTTGCAGTTGCAGCCGCCATCACACTGGGCCTCTCGGCATCGGCCTGTAGCAGCACCCCCGCCACCGTTCCGGACGGCGACTACCTGGGTACGGCCGTCTACGGCAGCGACGAAGGCAACGGCTATGTGCACCTGGCCGTCACCGTCGAGGCGGGAGTCGTCACCGGCTCGGCCGAGATTTACGACTTCCCGGCCTCTCCCTGCTCAAGCAGCGTCAAGGTTCCGTGTTCAGCCACCGCCTCCGTTCCGGACGGCGACACGTCCGCCGCCATCACCGGCACCGTGGACGGCACCACGCTCAATATCGTGCTGACCGGCGCCGACGCCTCGGTCATCGCCACGCTGGAAGACGACGGCACGCTGACGAGCGACCTGATTCCCGACGATCCCGCCGCCAACTTCGTCAGCTACGGCATGATCTACCCGGACAACGGCTCCGAGACCGCGTTCGTCTGCGGCGGCTTCGGGTTCGGCCTGACCCCTGCGGCGGACCCGACCAGCACCGACGGCAGCTTGGCCGCGTTCGTCACCGAAGACGGTAACGTGTTCGGCATCCTCGCAAGCGACGAGTTCACCGGAACGCTCTCCGCGACTTACGAAGGCGGCAGCGGAGATGTCTGCGCCGGGTCGTCGACCTGCTACGCCGGCCTCAGCGGAACGGTCTCCGGAACCTTTAACGGAGATCCCGTTTCGTTTGACATCGTCACGGCAGCGTCGGGTCTCGATTTCACCACCAACGCCGACTTCCCGGGCGACTTCACCTACGCCGGGTTCGAGTCCGATATGGAAAACGCCACCCAGGACGGCGGATTTGGCGGCAGCACCACGAACTGCACCGGCGCTCCGTAATCCCGCGCACAGTATCCTTGAAACAGCACCGGCCGTCCCCTCCCCTTCAAACGGGAGCGGACGGCCGGGCTGTTTTCTGACTCTGCTCTGGGGCCTGTTTTCCCGGAGAACAGGCCCCTTGCCACGGCCGCCACCGCCGTATCAGGTTCGTTTCGCCGGACCCGTACGGCCAAAACAACTCGCAACACATCTCAAAGGGGAGATACACACATGAAGTTCGTCACAAACCTGAACCGCACGGCGCTCGCGCTGGCGGCTGCCACCACACTGGCTCTTTCGGCGTGCAGCAGCAGCGGAGTCACCGTGCCGGATGGCGACTACGCCGGAGCCGCCGTTTACCAGAGCGACGAAAGCCACGGCTACGTGAATCTCTCCGTCATCGTTGATGGCGGGACCGTGACCGGCACCGCCACGATCTATGACTTCCTGGGAGAAGTCTGCTCGGCCAGCATCGGACCCCGCTGCCCGGGCTGGCCGACCTCGGTCCCCAGCAGCCCCCTTACCTATGACATTACCGGCACGACTGACGGCGACCAACTCGACCTCGTACTGACCGACGGCGACGCGACCTTCACGGCGACGCTCAAGGAGGACGGAACGCTCTCGGGCGGACTGTTCCCCACCGACCCGCCCGCCAATTTCATCAGCCACGGCATGATCTATCCCGATAGCGGCTCCGAGACCGGGTTCGCCTGCGGCGACTTCTTCTTCGGGCCCCTCATCAGCTCGTTCAGCGGAACCACCGGCGAAATGGCTTCGCTGGTCACCGAAGACGGCAGTGTATTCAGCGTCTTTCTGAGCGATTCCTTCGAAGGCGCCCTGGCGGGCACCTACGACGGCGGCACAGCCTGCAGTTCGACCAGCTGCAACAACGCCATTACCGGTGCGGTTTCGGGAACCCTCGACGGAATATCGGTCACGTTCGACGACTTCGGCGGGGAGGAAAGCGACGTAGACTTCCTTACGAAGAGCACCTACGGTCCCTATACCTATGTCAATGCAGGCGGTACTCTGCGTAGCGATGCCTACTCCGGCAGCATGAATTCGAGTACAGGAGGCTGCCTGACGCCCCCCTGATCGCCTTCAATACACTTACAGCGGCCGTCCCCTCCCCTTCAAACGGGAGCGGACGGCCGAGTGTTTTTCGGACGGTCGCTCGGCGCTCACCCGCATCATTAAAAGTCACGTTAATTTGTAAAATTCGGGGCCCTAACCCTGCGGAACTGCTCAGATCCGCTTCGCGCCGCTTGGCTCATTTAGGCCCATTTAGGGTCATTTAGGTCCACACGGGTTTTGCCCCCTTGTCAAAACAAGGGGCGTTGGCAGATGAGGCGGGTGACTTCCATCTCCCCCGGCTTCGCCGGACCCTCTTCCAGGGGAAGAGGGCTCGGAAAAGGCCCCTTCCTCCGGGAGGGACTGCGAGCGGAGCGAGCAGGGATGGAGAGAGAGGGGGGGGGGAGGGGGTACCCGCCCGGGTACCGACGCGGTTCAACACGATTGGACACACATCGACACGGATGAACACAGAACGAAGATAGAGGGAGGGGGGCCTCCCCCTCCAGAAAACCCGCAAAATCCCCAATCCGGGAATCTCAAAATGAGAATCAAGTCTGAATTCTCATTTTGAGACAATAGTCTGAGCCGTCACTACACCAGATAACCCATTGTAATAGTTGCACTTTTACCTTCAACCGCCGTTTGGCACGGAGCTCGCTCTATGGGACCCGTGAGCGGCCCCGTTTCAACCCCACAGGTAACGGGACCCTGGAACCAAGAAGGTGACGGGTTATGACGAAGGCAAACTGGAAAACGAAGATGATCGCGGGTTTCACTCTCGGATTTGTGCTGGCGGCCACGGGCTGCGCCCGTCCGGTCCCGCGCGGCATGGTGGCAGGCAACTGGATGCCGCCGGTGGTGCACCGTGAGGACGCCTCGGCGCGTCTTGCCGTCGACCAGGCGCTTGCCCAGAACCAGCCGGGTGTGAACCTCTCCCGCTATACCGTGATTGCCGGTGCGTGGCCGCAGACCAAGGCCGTGCTGGGTGAGTTCACCTACGCCAGTATTCCGATGTCCACTTTCGACGAATCGACGCTCGTGCAGGCCCGCTTCGTGCGGAGCGATCTGCGCCAGAGCTCGTTCCAGGCGGCCGACCTGCGCTGGGCGAACTTCGCCCGCGCCGAGCTCGAGCTCGCCCGTTTCGACAACGCCAATCTCGCCAAGGCGAACCTGCGCGGGGCGAACCTGCGCCGGGCCGTACTCTCCGGCGCCGACCTGCGCGGGGCGGACCTGCGCGGCGCAGATCTGACCGGAGCGATTCTCACGAACACGAATCTCTCCCGCGCCGACCTGACGGGCGCGATTCTCACCGGCGCGGTACTGGAAGGTGTGAACTTCTCCGGCACGATGATCGGCCAGCGCGTGTTCGCCGAAAAGTCTGTGATAACGACCGCGTCCCGCTAAGGAACGCTTAAGAGTCGATGGGCTATGGGTGCCCTCCCCACCCCGCAAGGGGTGGGGAGTTTTTTTGTACTGAAATTTTGAAGTTGCTAAAATGACACGCGTGTCATTAAACTCCGGTTTGCGGGGACCGGTGCCCTTCGACAGGCTCAGGGCAAGCGGTCAGGATTCCGTTCGTGGTGAGCTTGTCGAACCACAACGGTCACAACGGCGAAGCGGGGGTATCACGAGATGGCACAGGCGGAGCGTTCTCCACAGCAGCGGGTTCCTTCCAGTTTGCCTTTCCCCACGGTGGCGATCATCGGGTCGGGCTTCGGCGGCCTGTGCATGGGGATCAAGCTGGACGAGGCCGGCTACTCGAACTTCACGATCTTCGAGAAGGCGGACCGCGTGGGCGGCACCTGGCGGGACAACAGTTACCCCGGCGCCGCGTGCGACGTGCCGTCGCACCTCTACTCGTTCTCCTTCGAGCCCAAATCCGACTGGTCGCGGGCGTTCCCGCCGCAGGCGGAGATCCTCGACTACATCGAGCACGTCGCCACCAAATACCGCCTGCGGGACCGGATCCGGTTCAATACGGAGATCGAGTCGGCGGAGTTCGACGAGAAAGCGGGGCTGTGGCACCTGCGGACCAAGTCCGGAGAAGACCACTTCGCCCATGCGCTCGTTTCGGCCACCGGACAGTTGAACCGCCCCCTCTACCCGTCGATCCCCGGGCTCGACACCTTCGCGGGCCATGCGTTCCACTCGGCCCGCTGGGATCATGGCTACAGCCTGAAGGGCAAGCGGGTCGCCGTGATCGGGACCGGCGCCAGCGCGATCCAGTTCGTGCCGCCCGTGGCCGACGACGCGAAGCAGCTTTTTGTCTTCCAGCGCACGCCGGCCTGGATCCTGCCGAAACCGGACGAACCGTTCATGAACTACCAGAAGCGGTGGTTCAGCAAAATCCCCGGCTGGCGCCAGTATAACCGGAACAAGATCTACCTGACCCTCGAGATGCAGTTCGGCGCCCTGCAGCAGGAAAGTATCCTGGGCGAAATGGTCAAGAAGGGCGCGCTCCAGCACCTGGACGCATCCATCAAGAGCCCCAAACTCCGAAAGGCGCTCACCCCTGATTACGAGCTGGGCTGCAAACGCATCCTCATCTCCAACGACTACTACCCGGCGCTGGAGCGTCCGCACGTCGAACTCGTGACGGACCGCATCTCGAAGATCACGCCGAACGCGGTCGTGACCGCCGACGGCGCGAGCCGCGAGGTGGATACGATCATCTACGGGACGGGGTTCCAGTCGACCGACTTCCTGGCGCCGATCAAGGTGACGGGGCTGGGCGGCGTCTCGCTCAAGGAAGTCTGGAAGGACGGCGCGGAGGCCTACTACGGCGTCACGGTGTCGGGATTCCCCAACCTGTTCCTGATGTACGGCCCCAATACGAACCTGGGGCATAACTCGATCATCTTCATGATCGAGTCCGAAGTGCACTATTCGATCCAGTGTATCGACCGGCTGGTATCCAAACGGCTCAAATACCTGCACCCCACCCGGGAACACCAGCGCAGCTACAACGAGGTCGTCCAGAAACGGCTCCAGAAGCGCGTCTGGGCCACCGGCTGCGGAAGCTGGTATGTGAACGAGTCGGGCAAGAACACGAACAACTGGCCGAGCTATACCATGGAGTACTGGTGGAGAACCCGGAATGTGAACTTCTCGGCTTACGAGACCGCCTCTCGGTAAATGCCGGGACTTGTCCCGGCCCGGAAGGTGGCTACTTTTCCAGACAACGGAGAGATTCTGCCATGCCTATTTTCGAGTACCGTTGCGAAAAATGCGGCCACGAGTTCGAGGCACTGGTCAGTTCCAGCCAGAAAGCCGACTGCCCCAAGTGCGGCAGCTCCAAACTGGATAAAAAGTTCTCTGTCTTCGCCGCCCAGACGACGGAATCAGGTCCCAAGGCTGCCTCCCCCCTGCCCTGCGGCATGTGCGGCGATCCCCGCGGCCCTGGCGCCTGCGGCACGAACTGACACGAACTGATACGGTGACAGCAGTCATAAAACGGCCCCGTCGGTTTAGTTAGGCTGTAAATGGACAGAACCGTACCCGGAAGGCTGCGGCGAGTCTGTTTGCGGGGTCTCTTTTATGAAGGCGCTGGTCGTCGAGGACGACATTCCGACCCAGAAGCTGTACGCCAAGGTGCTGGGCAGCCGGGGCTGGGATGTCACGACGGCGGAATCCGCTGAGCAGGCGCTGGAGACTCTGCCTGCGGGCGGTTACGGCATCGCCCTTCTCGACTGGATCCTGCCCGGTATCTCCGGTCTGGAGCTCTGCCAGAAGCTGCGCACCCTGCCCGCCGGAAAAGACACCGTGGTTCTGATCGTCACCGGCCGCAATGAAGCGGACAGCTTGAATAGGGTTCTGGATGCGGGCGCCGACGACTACATCCGGAAACCCGTACGGGCCGATCTCCTTGAAGTCCGGCTCTCGGTCGCGGAACGGCTGCTCAAAGAACGTCAGACTCGCAGCGACACCCAGCAGCACCTGAAACAGAGTGAAGAACGGTATGCACTCGCGGCGGCAGGCTCGACCGATGCGCTCTGGGACTGGGATCTGGAATCCGGAATACTTTACCTGTCACCCCGGTGGCGGGATCTCACGGGCCTGTCTCCTGACAGTGCCTACGACAAGGAAACCGGCTGGTTTTCGCTGATTCACCCGGACGACCGGGAGCGGGTTGAGCTGGAGCTGAAAGAGCATCTGAACGGCAATAACGACCGTTTCGAATGTGATTACCGGGTACGGCACGCCGAAGGCGAGTGGCGGTGGGTACTGTCGCGCGGACTGGTGTTCAAGGACGAAAGCGGCAAGCCGCTTCGTATCGCCGGTTCCCATACCGATCTCACCCGCCGGGGGATGCATGACTCTCTGACGGGACTGCCGAACCGGGCGCTCTTTATCGAACGGTTGCGCAATGTGTTCGAACGGCAGCGCCGCCGCGGCGACGTTCCGTTCGCGATCCTGTTCATCGACCTGGACCGGTTCAAGATGATCAACGACAGCCTGGGTCACGCCGCCGGTGACGACGTCCTTACCCAGATTGCCCAGATCCTGTGCCGTTGCGTCCGTGCCGGTGATTATGTGTCCCGGTTCGGCGGCGACGAGTTCGCCATCCTGCTCGAACCGGTGCACGGGGCCGCCAAGGCCGAAGAAGTCGCCGAACGGATCATCCGGGAGTGCAGCATGCCGCTCAAGTTCAACGACCGCGAAGTGTACGCGGCCACCAGTATCGGCATTGTGATGAGCGATCCCGTGTATCAGTCGGTCGACGAACTGCTGCGCGATGCCGATACCGCCATGTACCAGGCGAAATCGCTCGGCCGGGGCCGGATGCAGGTGTTCGAGCCCGCACTCCGTGAGGCGGCCCAGGAGCGCATGCGGCTCGCCACGGACCTGCGCAAGGCGGTCAGCCAGCATGGGTTTACCAACTATTACCAGCCGATTGTGACTCTCGGAACCCGGGAGATCCGCGGGTTCGAAACGCTGGCGCGCTGGTACCATCCCGACCGGGGCTATATCCCTCCCACGCTGTTCATCAAGCTCGCAGAAGACCTCGGTCTCATCGGCGAACTCGGCATCTGGATATTCCGCGAAGCCTGCCGCCAGTTCCGGGAATGGCAGAATACCTACGGCGAGGAGTTCGACCTTTATCTCTCGGTGAATCTCGCCACTCGCCAGCTCTCGCAACCCGACCTCATCGGGACACTCCGGAATATCCTCGACGAATACTCAATCCCGCCCGGACAGATCTGTCTAGAAGTGACCGAGAGCATGGTGATCGAGGATATAGAGAGCGTGTCCACGCTGCTCGAGAACCTGAAGAAGCTGGGCGTGAAGATCAGCATGGACGATTTCGGGACGGGATATTCGTCGCTCAAGAACCTTCACGACCTTCCGATCGACGTCCTCAAGATCGACCAGTCCTTCGTCGGCCAGATCGGCAAGGACTGGGAAACGACCGAAATCGTCCGCGCGATCATCGAACTTGGCAACAACCTCGACATCGACATCATCGCCGAAGGGGTTTCGACGGAACTCCAGGAACAGATGCTGGCCTCGCAGGGCTGCCGGCTGGGCCAGGGGTACCTTTTCTCGATGCCGCTCGATCCACGGCAGACCGGTTTCGCCATCGAACGCCAGATCGCAGAACGCCGGATCGGCCCGAAGCCGGAGGTACCTCTGCCGCCCGGCTGACCGTTTCTTCGCCGCCGCACAAAAAAACGGCCCGGGATCGCCGGGCCGTTTCGAATTCGTGAGTTTCCTTTTGAGAAGCCCTGCGAAATTTCCTTTTAGTGGGCTGACGCGATGAAGAGCGGCGCAAGCACCAGTGTCAGCGTCGCGAGCAGCTTGATCAGGACGTGCAGCGAAGGGCCGGCCGTATCCTTGAAGGGATCGCCAACGGTATCGCCCACGACCGCGGCCTTGTGCTGGTCGGAGCCTTTGCCGCCCGCGCCCTTGCCGAGTTCGATGTACTTCTTGGCATTGTCCCAGGCACCGCCCGCGTTATTGAGGAACGTCGCCATGAGGATGCCGCTGATCGTCGCGGACATGAGAAAACCGGCTACGGCCTTCGCGCCGAGTTCCGGGTCGTTGTCCGGTGCCAGCGCGCGGAAGATCAGGCCTACCGCGACGACCGAGCCCACCACGACGAGGCCGGGGGCCACCATCTTGCGGAGCGCGTCCTTGGTGACGATGTCGACGACTGCGCCGTAATCGGGTTCCTGCGTGCCTTCCATGATGCCTGGCCGTTCCTTGAACTGGATACGGACGGCGGTGATCACGGACTGGGCGGCGGTGCCGACAGCACGAATGCAGAGCGAGCTGAAGAAGAAGACCACCATCGCGCCGAGCAGCGCGGCGATAAAGATCTCCGGCTTCACGAGGTCGACGGTCACATAGGACGTGGCCTGCGTGAAGTTCTTGATCTCATCGAGGTAGGCCGAGAACAGGAGGAACGCTGCCAGGGCCGCCGAACCGATCGCGTAACCCTTGGTGAGCGCCTTGGTGGTGTTACCCACCGCGTCCAGACGGTCCGTCTTCTGGCGGACCGAATCGGGCTGGTGCGACATCTCCACGATGCCACCCGCGTTGTCAGTGATCGGACCGAAGGTGTCCATGGCGAGCACGTAGCCGGCCGGCCCGAGCATGCCCATGGTCGCAACGGCGGTGCCGAAGAGGCCCGCGGCGACCGGATCGAGCTGCGGGAGCGCTTCCTGGCCGAGGTGGTAGGAGGCGAGCACGGCGACCGCGATAGCGAGCACCGAGAGCAGCGTGCATTCCAGACCGACGGCGATACCCTGGATCACGTTGGTCGCCGGACCCGTAAGGGAGGCTTCCGCGATCGAGAGCACCGGACGGTACTTATATTCGGTGTAGTACTGGGTGATATAAAGGAACGCCACAGAGCAGAGGATGCCGATGGCGGCGCAGCCCGTGTAATACTGCCAGGCGTCGTTCAGGAACTCGCCGTCCTGGCGGAGCAGCCAGTAGCTGGCAATGATGAAACCGCCGAATGCCAACGCAGCCGTCAGGTAGTAACCGCGGTTCAGCGCGTCCATTGGATCGGCGTCTTCGTCCGTGCGGACGATCATGATACCGGCAATCGAGGCGATCAGGCCGAACGAGCGGGCCACCAGCGGGAACATCACGCCGCCCACACCGAAGTAGGGGAACAGCGCGACGCCGAGGATCATGGCACCGATATTTTCTGCAGCCGTAGATTCGAACAGGTCGGCACCGCGGCCGGCGCAGTCGCCGACGTTGTCACCCACGAGGTCGGCGATGACGGCCGGATTGCGGGGATCATCTTCCGGAATGCCCTTCTCGACCTTGCCCACGAGGTCAGCACCGACGTCGGCTGCCTTCGTGTAGATGCCGCCGCCCACCTGGGCGAACAGCGCGACGAGCGAGGCGCCGAAACCGTAGCCGGCGATGATGTAGGGAATCTGCTTGACCAGTTTGTCGTAGTCGGCCGAACCGGCTTCAAAACCGCTCGACTTCACAAGGTAAACGATGAAGTAGAGGCCCGCCACGCCGACGAGACTCATGGAGACCACGAAGAGACCGCTCACGGCACCGCCGCGGAGCGCGATCTGGAGGGCGTCGTTCAGCGAGGTGCGGGCGGCAGCGGCCGTCCGGATGTTGGTCCGGATGGCGATCCACATGCCCACGTAACCGGCGGCCACGGAGCAGCCGGCACCCAGCACGAACGAAAGCGTCGTCCAGGCGGCGAGTTCAATGGCGCTGTCGGTCGGATCGAACGAGTGGTGACCGCGGACAAACGCGTAAAGCACAAAGATCAGGACAGCGAGAGCGCCGGCGATCAGGACAATCGTCTTGTTCTGGCGCGAGAGGAAGGCCTCGGCGCCCGCCTTGATGGCGTTCGAGATCTTCTGCATTTCGGCCGGGCCGGTGTCCTTGGCCATGACCCACTTCAGAAGCCAAAGAGCCATCAGAAGCGCGCCGGAGCCGATGCCGAGCACCAGAAGAATCAGAAGGTTAACGCTGTGGCCGGAACCGGCTGCCGCGAGCCCGTTCTGGACGATGAAATTGAGATTGGGTTGCATAGTTCCTCTTGTCCGTCCTCACTGAAATTTCAGGACGCCCCCGCGTAACACTTGAGATTGCGCCGCGTCAAACGGGTTTTAAAGGACTCAAAAACTCTTTAAATTTCAATGGGTTATACGGAGCACAAGGCCGGTTGCCCGCCAAATCACCACGGGCCGGGTTGCTACTTGCCGCGGCTCTGCCGGTCGAACTCCCGGCACAGGCCGTGGGCCTTGTAGCCGCAGTTTTCGCAGACCGGCGGGGGCTCGCCGCGTCCGGAGATCGTGAATGCGCCGGCAAAACAGCCGGTCAGAATGCCGCTCGCGCACCGCTCTATAGAGGCTGCAATGACTTCTGGCCCCGGAAGGTCTTTCACGTCGGTGATGAAACCCTCGTCAATCCAAGCGATCCGGGTCGCCACGACCGGCAGCCCCGTTCGCTCGAGCGCCCACTTATAGATCGCAAGCTGCAGGTCGTAGTTTTCCTCGCGTATCTTGGCGGCTGCTTTCGAGGCGCCTCCCACACGGCCCGACTTGTAGTCGATGATTTCCCAGCCGCTGCCGGTGTCGAAGGCGAGATCGATCGCGCCCCGGATGTCCACATCGAGGTCTTCTGCACTCCGGTAGCGAGCGAGGAAACTCCACTCGCGCCGGATCTCTTTGGCAGCCTCCAAACGAGGTTTCAGGAGTTCCGACTGGAACCGGATCGCGCCGTCGGCAGAATCGATCACATCCCTGAGCAGACTGTCCGTGAATTCCACTCCTTGGCGGTTCAGCTCGAACTTCATCCACTCGAGGTATTTATCGCCAACGCTTTCCAGCTCAAGTGCCTTGTGCAGGAGCGTACCGCGCACATGCGCAGGAAGCCGGTCAATAGCCGCCTGTGCCCCGCCTGTAGGCGCAGTGAACCAGCGGTGCTGGGGAACTTCCAGCAAATGCCGGTAGTAGTATTGCAATTCGCACGACAGGAAAGTCCGGATCGAGGTGAAGTCGAGAACGATCCGGCGGCGGCTTGCGGCCGGGACCGGAAACAGATCAGCCGGCAACCCAAGCGGGAGCGCATCCAGTTTTTTCAGTAGCGTTCCGTAGGTGTCCGGACGCGCCTGACCGCTTCTTTTCGACAGCAGGCGAAGCGGGACCACCGACGCGCGGAAAGCACCAGCCGGCCCTGAACGGATATCCGGTTCCGCAACCGCTTCCGGTCCGAAGGCGTACCTCAGATGCTGAACGACACCGCGCCCGCCGGACGAAAGGAAACAAAGAATATGTCTGGCTCGAGTGGCGGCGACATAGAACAGCCGGAGTTCTTCGGCGGTTTCACGGGCCTGAGCCGCCGCATGTGCCGCGATGAATTCCGACGGTTTCAGATATTCGTCGCCCGGAGCGGGCGGAAGGCTGAATACCGGAATCTGTCCGCCCTCTTTGGGCAGCCAGTAGACCTCCCGCTTCGAACCGCCGCCGGAATTTTCGCCGCAGAACGGCAGGAATACCGCCTCGAATTCGAGACCCTTCGCACCGTGGATGGTCAGAATGGACACCCGGTCGTCCGAATCTCCCCAGGGCGCCGTCGGCACCCGCGCCGCTTCGCCCAGTTCGATCAGCCGCCGGAACTCCTCCAGCATCGCACCGAGATCAAGTCCGTCGCACTCACGCGCGTATACAAGGGCTATGAACTTCTCTACATTCGCGAGCCGGGATGGCCCGCCGGTTCCTACGGCAAATGCTGCCCTCGCTCCGGTCCGGTCCAGCAGCTTTTCCAGACCGGCCGCCGCACCCGAACTCTTGAGTGCAAGCCTCGCCTCCCATACGGCGACCGAAGTCGTGATGCAGCGATCAGCAGCGGCATTAAGGTCCCGTTTACACAGTTCACCCGCAACGAACTCAAGATCGGGACTGCCGCCGCCCGTTTCATCCATCTGGCGCATCCAGTGATCGAACCGTTTCGCCGGATCGGACGAAGAGGCGAACTTGTCACCCGGGTTTCTTGCACCGGTCATCATGAACGGCACGTCGAGCGGCAGCGCCGCCAGTGGCGACAGGAAAAATGCAAGTAGATCTGCCGGAGTCACCGGCGAGTGCAGGACGGCAAGTGCCGCCACCAGATCGATGATCTCACGGGTTTCGTAGAACCCCCGTTCCGCCCGTCGCCTGCAGGGGATCCCGGCTTCCAGCAGCTCGGTTTCGACCGCCATGATCTGGCGGTGCGAGCGGCAGATAACCGCGCAATCCTCCCACCGGATGTGCCGGACGGTTCCGTCACCCTCCGGTGGCAGTTTGGATCCGTGAACTTCTTTCAGCCGGGCGGCGAGAGCCTGAAGTTCCAGGAGCCTGGAAGCCTCCTTCTTTGGATTACCGTCCGGATCGGCAATCCATTCGACAATGCCGCCTTCACGGGTCGAACCGTCCACCGGTTCCAGAGATTGGCGGCGCGCCTCGAAGCTGAGCGCCTCGTCTCCCGGGAACGCGATCTCGAATATCCGGTTCACGCTTTCCAGCACATTACGGGATGCCCGGAAACTCTTCAGGAGACTGCCCCGTGTATTCACTCCTTCCGCCAACTGCTTACGGTCGACATTATGCCGGTGCAAATCATCCAGCGCCCTGCCAAACACCGTCACGTCCGCACGCCGGAACGCGTAGATCGACTGTTTTTCGTCACCGACCAGGAACACGTCGGCCGACGGGTCCAGGCTGCCGATCAGGTAACGGAGGAACTTCCACTGGAGCGGCGACGTATCCTGAAATTCGTCTACAAGAAGGTGCGAAATCGATTTGCCGATCCGCGCCCTTGTCTCCCCGTTCAGACGAAGCACGCGTTCAAACTCCACCTCAAGGTCATCGAAGTCGAGCCGGCTGATCCCACGGCCCCGCTGCCTGCGCCAGCCGGTCCAGCCGCGCACGAGCACAGCCAGATTCTGCCGGTCTTCTTCAAGCAGCCGGTCCACGGCTGCCTGCAGCTCTTCGCCGTTCTCCAGCAGCTCATTCAGGGAGACCGGCCAATCGGGCGATTTCGTTTTTTCCGGAACGGCGATCCAGGCGCCGACATCCCCGAAAAACTGTTTCACCAAAAGCCCGTCGCTGCTACGAGCAAACCACTTTTCCTCGACCGATACCTTGCCAAGGCCGGACACCTTCTCCACCAGACTTCCGAACAGAGAGCCGTCGGAATCCGGTTCGGCCAGAAACCTGATGATTGCCTGCGCGCACGGAGGCCCTTTTTTATACAGCCCCGCCCGCTTGCTGATGAACCGGTCCGGATCTCCAAGTATCGCAAGACACTCCTGTGCGCTCTTCAGCACATATTCACGGTACGGTCCGGCCACGGTCAGCGCCCTGTGCAACCGGCCGCGACTTTCACGGACCGCATAGGCCGACGGGTCCCATGGTTTCTCAGGGGTTTCCTGCGGGACATCCAGTTGATAGGCCCAGGCTTCCAGCGCATCCCTCCGCCCGTCCAGTGCATCGAGCAACCGGGAGAGCGGCCATACATCCCATCTGACCAGCAGTTTTTTCAACGCCGCCAGCGGCTCGGCAGCGTTTTTCTCGGGTCTGCGTGCTGGATCGAGCAGTTCGGCGAGATACGTATCTGCGGAGCTGTGCTCGTCGGTCCCGGGCATTTCATCCAGCGTGAAGCCCGGATCCACGCCACTATCCAGGGCGGACTGCCTGAGCAGCCGGGACGCCAGACCGTGCAAGGTCGAAATCCGGGCTTCCGGCAGTTTTTCCAGCACCTCGAGCCAGCTCTGCTTTTCACGCGGGTCCGCGGACCGTTCCAGCGCGCCGAAGATGACACTCCGAACACGGTCGCGGATCTCACCCGCCGCCTCGATCGTGAAAGTTACGGCGACAATCCGTTCCAGCATCGCAGCGCGATCTGCCGGTGGCGCTTCCGAGAGAATCCGCAGGATACGCCCGGTGAGTACGCGGGTCTTGCCGGACCCTGCGCCCGCACTCACCCCCATGTGGTGCCCCGGGGTCATCGCCGTTGTCTGCTCTTTGAGGTCGACCATCGCGGGTTTCATTCGGACGGCTCCCCGGCTTCCGGTTCTTCCTGACCGGCTTTCCACTCGGAAATAACGCCGTAAACCGTCCGGTTCGAGTTTCGAACCGACCGGACCGGGTCATTGTCGTGGCAGACATTCTGGAGATGGCACCGGTCACAATCGGCGGCTTTCGGATCGAGCGGAGTCGTCGGGAACGAGCCGGCCAGCACGAGATCGGCAATCTCCCGGGTCCGCTGCCGGTAGCGACCTTCAAGACCGGCCAGGTCTTTCCCGAGTTTGGCCATATCGGACCGGCCCTGCGAGCTGGCACCGAACCGGACCGCCAGTTCCAGCGGCATGAGCGGCTTTGGAATCGAAGGCATCGGCAGGCGAAGCTCATAAAACCCGCCGCCCAGCCAGTTCTCCGGAATCCGGCCCTTCAGCAGCTCTTTCGCAGCGGCCGCGTAGAGCGGAAGCTGGAAACCGGTCCCGCCGGTCAGTGCAGTCTGATGATCGTCAACCTTTTTCCCGGTCTTGTAATCGAAGATCAGGAATCCCTGTCCCGGAACTTCATCCACCCGGTCGATAGACCCGCTGAACTTGAGCCCTGCCCACTCGAACGGTGCCTCCCCTTTACGCCCGAATCCGAGTTCGACCGCCACCGGTCGCGACACATCTTTAATTTCCCCCTCGGCAACGAGGAAGCGATCGAGGAGCGTTCTGGCCCGGGACTTCTCGATCTCCCATCCGTCTCCGTGAAAAACGAGATCGTAACCGGCGGCGACTTCGTCAAAAATCGCATGGAGCCTGGGGCTCGCTTTAACTGCCCAGTCGGAATGCGGGCGCACCGCCAGCACCGCCGGGTCGGAGTAAAACTTCTCGAGCACTTTGTGGACCAGAATGCCGCGTTCCATCGGCGTCGGACCGGAGACCCTTTCTTCCGGCCGCTTCGCCTTGAACCGGGTGACGGCCAGATAGAAGAACGGACACCTGGCATATTCGCCGAGCCGGGTAGCCGACAGGGGCCGGCCGGTGAGCATCGCGTTCAGGTCGGGCGCGAAGGTTTTTGACAAACGCCCCGGAGCCGACAGGGCAAGGGCAGCCTCCGGATTCAGTTCAGGTTCTGCTGAAAGGAGTTTCGCCGGGAACTCAGCCGGGGTATTCCGGACAAGAAGCGCCTTCACAACTGCAGCCCAGTCCCGTTTGCCCGAATACTCGCCTTCGAATCCGGAAAGCCATGCGGCACCCTGCCGCTCCAGCGACAATTGATGCGACACCGGGGCAGGTTCGGTATCTCCCAGCTTCTTTCGGATCAGCCAGACCGGAGAACTCAGGACCGCCTTGTCATCGCCGTCGCGACGCGGGCACGACAAGTGCACCTCGCCGTCGGTTTCGAGCAGTGCCAGTCCCAGCCTCGCCCAGGCGAGTTCCGTCTCCGGCACCATCTGATCGAGTCCCAGCGCCCGGCGTGCGGCGCCGGAACCCCATACCCGGTCCGGCCGTCGCGGCGGAAACCGGTTCTCTGAAAGCCCTACCCATTCCAGATGACGGAACCCGAGACCGGGGACGTCGCGCGGCGAAATAACCCGCACCGATTTTGCCGACGGGATTCGTTCCGGGACGGGCGTCTCCCGAAGTAACTCTTCGAGATCGGACGCCCAGTCCCGCATCGGCCGCATGCCGATGCCCAGTTTTTCCGCCTCGCTGACGAGACCGCCCAGCACGTCAAAAAGCTTGGTCAGCCCGGCAAACGAACGTCGAACCGCCTCGGTCGTCGCAGAGCCTTCGCCGTCCGGCAGCGACAGACGGGTGAGTCGCCTCGGCAGCCAGGCGTTCCAGAGTGCCCGCTCCACCCAGCCCGAAAAGTCCCGCACCGGGGCGGATGCTTCCGGTCTGAGAACAAGAAGCCCGCGTCGCAACTTTTCGCCGGTCAATTGTGCCGGAGTGCCACCGAGATCCTCACCCAGCAGCGCGGCGAGCAATGGAGCGGCGTCACTTATCGCTCGCTGACCGCCATCAAACCCCTCGGTTTCTGCACTGGCCGGCCGTTCAGCCAGCGCTTTCAGCCGGGGGAACCAGACGCGAGCGGGCCCCTGCGCACGACAATGATCAAAGGCCGCATTAAATTCCCGAACGAGCCGGGGAGTCACATGCCTGGAGTTCCCTTCCTCCGTCTTGCCTGCCCCTTCGGGCAGCTCCCAGCTGACCAACGGTGAAGAGAGAAACTTGACCAACGCTTCCGGCTCGGCACCCGATTTCAGAACTTCCAGCAGCAATCTGGTCACCCGGCCGGCTTCCGTCTCAATCACCGTGCGTGCGCGGGCCACTTCCACAGGCAGGCCGTATTTCCGGGCGACACTTTCGGCCCGGTCCGCCAGAGAATACGGATCGGACAGAACAATCCCGGTGTCTTGCGGGACGATATTTCCGGCGGCGAGTTTCAGCCGGATCCGTTCGCTGGCGGCGTGCAGTTCGTCAACCGGGGTCGGCTCGCCGAGATGAACGAACACCCCGGCGGCCGGGGAATCAACCGGCGTGCGGTCAATGGGGTCGAGCAGGCGCTGCCGGTCGGCGACAGATTTTCCAACAGCGGATTTGACCGGAGGGATCTCTTTCCAGAGATCGCCGGATGCCTCAAGTCTGACAATTATCGAAAGCGCAGGCCGCCACGCCGGTATACCACGTGCCCGGATATCTGACGGCTCGCCGGGGATCGGTATCTCTATTCCAGCATCCACTCCGCGCCGGACCAGAGCCTCGTACACCTGTTGATCCGGGATATCGAGTTCACAACCGGTTTCGATCCGGACGGTTCTGTAAGGAAGTGGCTCTGCCGACTGCAAGAGATAGCGAGCTAACCTGCCTTCAAGCATCGGACCGAAGACAACCTGCCTCGAATCCATCCCGGCAAGAAACTTCTCGAATAGCGCCGTCCACACGAGATCTTCGGAGTCCGGACGGGGCAACCGGGTTTTCAAGCCCGAAATATCGCTGATCCCCGCCGATGCCAGTTCTTCAAAGAACTTCACCAGCAACCGTCTCGACCCCGCGTGATCTCGCAGCGACAGAAACCGGGCCGATCCGGTCAGCGCGGGATCGTGGAATTCACCGATTATTTTCTCCAGAAGCAGGTTCGCACCGAATTTTTCCGCCACGACCCAGGAGGGGGGCACCAGGCTTTCCGTAAACTGCCGGGGGGTGAAAAGCCGCACCGGAAGGTGCCCGTCCCGGGCCAGAAAGAACTCCTCTGCCTGGCGGCGGCGGTGAACGTTCGGGAAAATGAACGCGGCTCGGCCCGATGTCATTGCGGCTGAGCCCAGCTCTTCCGCCCAGACCTCATAAGACCTGAAACCGGGCGGCACCCGGCGCCAGTATGCAAACATTTGATTCGTCATGGATACGTTCCGTCCATGCTTGTAACTGTTGCACAGGGGTGTGTCAGGTAGTGTCACAGTTCCTTTTTTGCTTTGGGCCCGATCCGGGGCTATGAAATCCCGGACTGAATGGTCATTCATTTTTTCGAGGAGGCCCCATGATCAAGAAGCTGCTTGTAGCGAACCGCGGTGAAATTGCGTGCCGGGTGATCCGTACAGCGAAGAAGCTCGGCATCAAGACGGTCGCTGTCTATTCCGAAGCGGATGCGAAAACCCCGCATGCGGAGATGGCGGACGAAAGCGTCCTGATCGGGCCCGCGCCGGCCCAGCAGAGCTACCTGAATGTTCCGGCGATTCTCGACGCGGTCAAGAAGACGGGCGCCGATGGCGTGCATCCTGGTTACGGATTCCTCTCCGAGAACGGCGACTTCGTCCACTCGATCCGTAATGCCGGTCTTGTCTTCGTCGGCCCCGAGGCCGACGCCATGCACTCCATGGGTGATAAGGGCGTGGCGCGCCGGATTGTGCAGTCCGCCGGCGTCCCGACCGTTCCAGGCTCCCCCGGGATTGTCGCCAGCGTGGATGACGCGAAACTGGTGGCCGACCGGATCGGTTACCCGGTGTTGCTCAAAGCCGCGGCCGGCGGCGGCGGAATCGGCATGACGCTGGTGAAGCACGGCGACGAAATTGCCAAGGCGTTCGAGTCGTCGTCATCCCGGGCGCAGAAGGCGTTTGGCGACGGCAGCCTCTACGTCGAGAAATTCATCGAGAACCCCCATCATATCGAAGTGCAGGTGTTCGGCGACACCCACGGGAATGTCATCCATCTTTTCGAGCGTGAATGCTCGGTCCAGCGCCGCCACCAGAAGATCATCGAAGAAACCCCCGCCCCGCTGCTCATCGGAAAGCAGCCGATTCTCGACAAGCTGTTCTCCGCCGCCGTCCTGGCGGCAAAGTCGGTCAACTATACGAACGCCGGGACGATCGAATTTATCGCCGACGAGCAGGGCAACTTCTATTTCATCGAAATGAACACGCGGCTTCAGGTCGAACATCCGGTGACGGAAGAAACGACCGGGCTGGATCTGGTCGAATGGCAGCTCAGAATCGCCGTGGGAGACAGGATTCCCCTCACCCAGTCGCAGGTCACCCGCAAGGGCGCAGCCATCGAGTGCCGCATCTGCGCGGAAAATCCGGCGAAGAACTTCTTCCCCTCCCCCGGCAAGATCGACGAGATCTCGTGGGGTCCTGGAATTCGTGTGGACACGGGCGTCAGGGCAGGTTCCGAAATCACCCCTTTCTATGACCCGATGGTCGCGAAAGTGATCGGCTACGGCGCCACCCGCAGTGAGGCAGCCGCGAAACTGGCCGACGCGCTGGACAAGACCGTCATCAAGCCGCTCCAGACGAACCTGAACCTGCACCGCCATGTGCTGCGCGAGGCCCGGTTCCTGGAAGGCAAATACGATACGAACTATCTCACGACACTCGACCTCAAAACGCTCGCCTGAAACCGGAATCCATCGAACTCCAAGGAGACCCCTCATGCCCAACTACACAGCACTCATTTACGAAGTGACCGGCCACATCTGCACGATCACACTGAATCGGCCGGAGAAGAAAAACTCCCTCAATCAGGTTATCACGAACGAGCTGATCTTCGCGCTCGAGCAGGCCCGTGACGATACGAACGTCCGGGTGATTGTGATGACGGGCGCCGGTGGTGTGTTCTGCTCTGGCGCCGATCTGGGCGGCATGCAGGCGTCGCAGAAGTCCGACATCCCGCACCGCGGCGCGTTCCCGGAGCTTCTGAGCGCCCAGCGGACCTGCGGGAAGCCGATCATCGCCAAAGTCCGCAAATACGCCCTCGCCGGCGGGCTGGGCCTGATGATGGGCTGCCAGTTCGTGCTGGCCGAAGACACGGCCCAGTTCTCGACGCCCGAAATCGACCGCGGGATCTGGCCTATGATGATCATGGCCAACATCTTCCGGCACGTCCCGCGCCGCAAGGGGCTCGAGATGTGCTTCTTCGGCGAACGGATCGACGCAAAGCAGGCGGAAGCCTGGGGCGTCATCAACAAGGCGGTCCCGGCCGATCAGCTCGACGCCGAAGTGGACCAGTGGGCCACGAAGCTCGCGAAGAAGTCGCCCATTGCCATGAAGCTCGGGCTAGACGCGTTCTACAAGCAGGAACAGATGGAGTTCGATGCGGCGGTGAAATACCTGTCGGGTGAACTCGCCAAGGTGATCAATACCGAAGACGCGCGGGAAGGCATTGCGGCGTTCCTCCAGAAACGGGAACCGAACTTCAAGGGGAAATAACCCGCTGAAGCAGGAATTTACTCGCCCAGCAGTTCCCGGAGCCGCTTCTTGTCGCGGATCAGTTCCAGCGCCGCTTCGTAGGGGTTCTTTGAGCCGTTCTTCACGCTGTTCGCCAGTTCCTTAAGCACGCCTTCGTGCAGGGCGCCGTTCAGGCGTTCGTGCAGATCGTCGGTAATGATCTCAAGCAGCTGGCCGAGCCGCTGCTCGGCACGCTTTTTCGCGGTCGATGGCGAATCCTTCATCTGCAGGTGATGACGGTTCAGCTGGTCGATGATTTCGTCGATGCCGGTGTCGTTGACGGCCGCCGCCAGAAGCACCGGAATCGCCCACTCCTGATTTTCGTTCAGGTGGACCATCAGTTCCAGTTCCATCTTGATCTTTTCCGCACCTTCGCGATCACACTTGTTCACAACAAAAATGTCGGCGATCTCCATGAGACCCGCCTTCATCGTCTGGACCGTGTCACCGGCTTCCGGTACCAGCACGACCACCGTGGAATCGGCGAGTTCCATGATGTCGAGTTCCGTCTGCCCCACGCCAACGGTTTCGATCACGATCACGCCGTAACCGGCCGCATCGAATATGGCGGCCGACTCCCGGGTGGCCCGCGAAAGCCCGCCATGTGCGCCGCGGGTACCGAATGAACGGATAAACACATCCTCGTCCAGCGCGTGGCTCTGCATCCGGATCCGGTCGCCAAGAATTGCCCCGCCCGTAAACGGGCTGGACGGATCGATCGCAATGACAGCGACCTTGTGGCCTTCCTTGCGGTAACGGGCCACCAGCCGGTCGGTCAGCGTGCTCTTCCCGGCACCCGGCGGGCCAGTAATTCCGATAATCCGGGCTCCCCGGCCGTGGCGATAGATCTCCGCCATCAGTTCGCCGGAATCGGCCGAGCGGTTTTCGATACGGGAGATCAGGCGCGCAAGCGCGCGGCGGTCACCGGAGAGCATCTGTTCGACGAGGGGCTGCATCACCGGGCAAACCCTAGCGGCAAATCCGGCGGCAGGCCAACCTTGTGCGGGGCAATTTCCCGTGCATACTGGCCGCCGTGCCGCCCTCCGCACAGCCCACCACTCCTCCCTGGACCCCGTCCGCCCAGAACGCGCTCCGCGCCGAGATCGAGGCGTCAGACGGCAACGAGGTCTATTTTCTCGCCCGGATGGACACCGACGGCCTGATCTCCTGGGTCGAACCGCTGGCCCGGGGCGGCACGGACTCGGTCCCGGCACCGCAGATCCGACCGCAGCCGGGAGAGGCCGTCATCCACAATCACCCGGGCGGCGATTTGCGCCCTTCGGAACCCGATCTGGAAATCGCCTCGCAGCTCGGAGGCCGTGGCGTCGGATTTTTCATCATCGACAACGAAGCAACTCGCATCTACCGGGTGGTGGAACCGTTCAAGGAGGCGGATGCCAAGCCGCTTGATCTGGACGCGATCCGGAAATTTTACGGAGCTGACGGCGGTCTCGCCAAAGCGTTTAGTTCATTCGAACCGCGTTCTGAACAGTCAGACATGGCCGTAACCGTGGCAGAAAGCTTCGAACACAAGTCGATCGCCGTGGTCGAAGCTGGCACCGGCGTCGGCAAGTCGCTCGGCTATCTGCTGCCCGCACTGGACTGGGCCCGCCGCCACGGGAAACGGGTGGTGGTGTCGACCGCGACCCATACGCTCCAGCGCCAGCTCATGGAAAAGGATATTCCGCTGCTGGAAAAGGCCACGGGAGCGCCGGTAAAAGTGGCCACTCTCATGGGCCGGTCCAACTATGTCTGCAAACGGAAGGCGGCCGAGCTGGTCCGGCAGGAGACGCTCGACCTCGATGACGAATCCGGCGACGCGGTAAAGGAACTCGCCAAGTGGGCCGCCTCCACCACGACCGGCGAGCGGAGCGACTTTGGCGGCTCTGTGAGCGAATCCCAGTGGGAAAAGGTCGCGTCGATGACGGACCAGACGCTCCGCACTCGCTGTCCCTACTACAACGAATGTTTCTACTATCAGGCGCGCCGCAAAGCGGCATCTGCCGAACTGCTGGTCGTCAACCACCATCTTCTGCTCTCCGACCTTAACGTGAAGAGCGAACTGGACCAGTTCACCGACGCCGCGGTGCTTCCCCCCTATCAGGCGGTCGTGATCGATGAAGCCCACCACCTGCCGGATACAGCCACCTCGGCCTCGACGTCGGTGGTCTCGGCGACCCGGATCGCCAAGATCTGCCAGCGGCTCGTCTCGAGCCGCGACCCGATCAAGGGGCTGCTTGGACAGTTCGAATCACGCGTGAACAAGACGGGCGGTAAGGGAACCGACTCCACCCAGACGCTCAAGATCGCCGGTTCGGTCCGGGACGCCGTCCGGGATCTACGGGAGACCGGCCGCCGGGTGTTCGACGACTGGTACGATACGTTTGAGCGGATGCTCTCGCCCGAAGAGTTGCGCGGCCGTTACCCCAAATTGCGCCTCACCAGACGGGAGCGGTCGCTTCCCGAGTTCACGAAGAAGGTGGAAGAGCCTGCAAAGGAACTCTCCACGCAGATTATCCGCCTGGCAGGACTGCTCGACTCCATGACCCGGAGCGTGAAAGCCAACAGTGACCTCGCCAAAGAGGCGCAGGCGAACCTTGTCGAGTTCAAGTCCATGCAGGGGCGTCTCGAACTTGCCGCCGAAGAAGTCGGGCTGTTGCTCGTGGGCGGCGACGACCATTGCACCTGGGTGGAACTGGATACCGACAAGCACCGTGTTTCGCTGCACCGGGCCCAGGTGGAACCGGGACCGTTCCTTGAGCACGCCCTCTTTTCGCAGGCGTCCATCGAATCGGTCACGCTCACCAGTGCCACCCTCGCCGTGGGCAAAGCCTTCTCGAACTACGCCCGTCAGTCGGGCCTGGACCGTACGGCACCGGATAGACGTTCTGAACTGCTGCTCACGAGTCCTTTCGATTTCGAACATCAGGCGATGCTGGCCGCACCGGCTGATATCCCCGATCCGAAATCGGACCTCTTCCGGAAGCGGCTGCCTGAACTCGTGAAAGAACTGGTCCTGGCCTCGCACGGCCACGCCTTCGTGCTGTTTACCGCCTATTCCCTGCTGGACGAGTGCTGGCGGGCACTTGAGCATGACCTGAAAGACGCAGGGTTCACTCCGCTGCGACAGGAAGCGGGCAAGAAAGCCCGCCTCATCGAACAGTTCCGGTCGGCTTCCCAGCCGGTGCTGTTCGCCACCGCCAGTTTCTGGGAAGGCGTCGATGTACCCGGCGACCAGTTGCGGCATGTCATCATCACGCGCCTGCCATTCACCGTACCGAGCGAACCGATCCAGCAGGCCCGGGCCGAACTGATCCGCGCCAAGGGCGGCAGCGACTTCAACGAGATGTCCGTCCCGCAGGCGGTTATCCGCTTCCGGCAGGGATTCGGGCGACTGGTCCGGTCAAAGACCGACCGGGGTGTCGTGACAGTGCTCGACTCCCGGCTGGTGACCAAGAGTTTCGGCAAGGTTTTCACCGATTCCCTTCCGCCCGTTCACAAATCCACCGGCAAGTGGGAGAACGTGATCCGCGACGTGCGCGAATTCTTCCGGCAAGGCTGGGATTGAACGCCCGCACCGATCACAGCAGGCCACAACCGCGACCTCCAAATTTCACACAAGCAAATCTCCGCACGATGTCGCGTGACAGGGAAATTCCTGTGGCGATATGAATCGTACAGACCGCCTATTTTTCAATTGACGCCCGGACCCCTTACTGATACTGACACGGGTGTCAGGACGGGCTGCGGGGTTTCCATGTTTAACAAGTTGCCAAACCGTTACCGGATGCCGACTGGGCCGCTGCTGACGGCGCTCGCGTGCGCAGCCTTCATCGGCCCCGGCAGGGCGCTGGCTGAATCCGCACAATCGACAAACGCGTTTGTACTTCCGGCTGTCCTGAAGGGCAGTGCACTCACACCGCTCCTGGGCCTTCAGACCACTCGCCTCTCGGCCTTCAGATGCAAGGAAGGCGGCAAAGTATCGTCACTCGTCTTCCAGGTGGATGAGGTGAACCCCGAAGGCCGCTACGTTTCCAATGTCGGGACCGGTGTCGCGCGCGACGACAAGCCCGGGATCATCGACGAAAACGACGAGATCGCCACCATGATCCGCGACTGGGGCACTGATTGTCCGGAAAAGATCCTGTCTGCAGTTCAGGGCACGGTCATCAGGGCCGAGACGCGTCTGCCCTATCTCGCCGGACCGGCCGTCGCCTATTTTCTGGCCTCTGACCGGGCGCTCGTCTCGGATGAAGCCTACGTCAAGTACGATCCGGCAACCGACCGCGTGACGGGCGCGGGAATGACCATGGCCTTCGACGTGAAAAATCCGATCATTCTGAACGAAATGAAAACCCGCGACCTGCGCGGCCGGGAATCCGAGAATATCGTCGACCGTCTCAAGATGCGCTTCATCGCCCAGTCGCTGGGAAACATGATCACGCTTCATGTGAACGAGGAAGACGTGGATGATAAACTGATCGGTGTCCGGGTCGGCCCCGTGCGGGTCATCCGGGAGATCATGGCTTCCGTAGCTCCCGTACCCGGTCTCACCATCAATTCGGCCGGGACGTTTATCGAATACGACCGGATGCTGATCGCTATCGGCAAATACAATTTCCCCAAGATGGCGGCGATGTTCACTTCGTCCATGGATTTCGAGGTCTCTGTGGACTTCAACGATCTCAAAGGCCTCACGGTTTCGACGAAGCAGGTGCCGCAGGGCACATCCGTTGACGGCCGAATGCTCGACAGCGACCAGTCGCTCGCGATGGGCGACGAGCCGTGGTACATGGCGAGCGGTCTCGGTCTCAACATGGTCGGTATCGTCGAGGTGGATCGTGATATGCGCGGCAAATCGTCGGCGCTCATGGTGGATTCGGAAAAAGGCGCCCGTCCCCCGGAACGGGTTGCCGGCGGCCTTCCCGAGCTGGGTTACCAGTTCCTGGGATGGGAGAACCTGAAGGCGAAGACCTACACCGTGCACGGCATGATTATCGAGCTGCCCGGCCTGCCCGAAGGCGGCGGCAGCGGCTTCTACAAGGCGTTCCACGCCGACATGGCATTTGACGTACGCAAACTGAATGCAGAGGATGTAGCCGCCGCGAAGAACCAGTAGAGCCCGCGGCATAGAGGGAAGAAATATCATGCAGAAAATCGACATCAACCTGGAGTTCCGGCGGCCGGTCTCCGACCTGTTTGCATTGCTCAGCGATCACGAAAAGCTGGGGCCGATCCTCGGCGCCAACGTGAAACGCACCCGCGACGGCAAGGACGCACTGAACGGCCTGGGCTCCGTCCGCACGCTCAGCATCGGACCGCTACCCGGGTTCGATGAAACCGTCACCGCGTTCCAGAAGGACAAGCTGATCGAATACAAGATCACCCGCGGCAGCCCGCTCAAGAACCACAAGGGCGTCATGGAATTTTCGGCAACCCCGTCGGGCGGATCCAAACTCCATTACACGATCGAGTTCGACTCGAAGATCCCGCTTGTCGGGCCAGTCATCCGGTCGGGTCTCGAGAATACGATCCGCAAGGGGCTGAAGAAGCTCAAGTAACTTCCGGCAGCAGATCAGAATCAAATGCCCGTGCAGGCTCCGGTCTCGCGGGCATTTTATTTTAAAATACTCAATAATTTCAATCTATTAGCATTTTATATTGACACCTATGTCTTTATGCTATAAAAAGAGAATGAACGTTCATTCTCTTTTTATAGGAGTCCTGTGATACAAACCGAAGCCACTGCTACAGCCCGACTCCAGTCCGTCAGCCGGCTGGATGAAAAACGCGCGGACAAGACGCAGCGGATTGTGGCGGCGGGGCTCAAGCTGTTTGCCGAGCGCGGCTTCCACGGAACCTCCATCCCGGACATCTGCAAAGAGGCCGGTGTCGCCGCCGGTACCATCTATCGGTACTTCGACAGCAAGGAAGCGCTCGTCAACGCCGTCTTCCGCGCATCCAAGACGCGGCTTCGTGACCGTCTGTTCGACGGACTGGACACCAAGGCGCCGCCCCGGCCCCTCTTCAAGGATTTTTTTGCACGTCTCGTGGCGTTTGCCCGGAACCACCCCACCGACTTCGCCTTCCTCGAGATGCAGGATCACATCCCGTACCTGGACAGGGAGAGCCGCGATCTTGAGGTCGCCGTGCTCGCCCCGATCTGGCTCGTACTGCTTGGGCACCGCAACAAGGGTGTCATGAAAGAGGTGAGGCCCGAGATCGTGATCGGCATGGTCTGGGGCGCGCTCGTCGGCCTGATGAAGGCGGAGCGCATGGGATATTTCAAGGTCACCGAACAGGATCTCGTGGATGCGGAACAGGCCTGCTGGGACGGAATGATCCGCCGGACGGGCGGGACGAACTGAAACGGCGCGGGACGGCGCCAGGGAGACGAAGTCATGGTACAGGTGGACGT
Source organism: uncultured bacterium (assembly GCA_964565925.1). Lineage (GTDB taxonomy): Bacteria > JAGRBM01 > JAGRBM01 > JAGRBM01 > JAHCIT01 > CAZMGV01. The sequence goes on along the minus strand of CAZMGV010000009.1, from coordinate 59,541 downwards.
GTTCTGGGCCTATGGATTCGGAGCCGGCTATGCGCTGTCGGCTCACCGGCAGCTGAAAGCCGACTACGACGCCGACCCGGTGAAGGCCGAGGAGAACCAGTGGTACACGAAATATTTCGTGCGCTCGCTGCTCTTCATCGCGATCCTGTTCGCCCCGTCGGGCATCTATCTCCTATGGAACTTCCCGGACTGGGAGACGATGCAGGTGGCGACCAATCACCGGAGTATGCCCGCCTGGCTGGTCACCGCCTTTGCGATCACGAACGTGACGCAGGGGATACTCGGCTACTGGCTCACCCGTAAGTTTATCACCAAGGGAAACACACACGGCGCGCTGCTCAGCTTCGTGCTCTCCTATATCGGCTTCTTCTTCATCCTCGTTCACGGCTGGGACGGGACCGGTTACCAGCGGTTCTTCTCGGTGAACCAGCAGGAGTTCCTCACCTGGGGCGAGCGGCCATGGCACGCGTGGCTCACGGGCCCGGTGGCACTGACACTTTACGGCATGGGTGTCTTCATCCTGCCGCCGGTCTTCATACACGCCAGCCGGCAGATTGCCGAAGGGTTGAAACTCGTTCCGAAGGAAAAGCTGATCGACAGTCCGTCGCAGCTCCGGTCGTTCGCCGAGTTCAATTTCCTCGTGTTCGGTTGCGGGCTCGCCCCGGCGATCGTCGCGAGCCTGCTGCTCCATATGCTGGGACTTGCGGGCGGACTGGCCGCTATTGCCGTGCTGGGCTGGCTCTTCTGCGCCAAATTCCTGGGATGGGTGGATCGCCGGTTCCTCGTGCGGACGGTCGAAAGCGCCCCCGCCGGAATACCGGGAACCGTCGCGGCGAAACCGGCACAGGCGTAAGGTTACGACCCATGAAGATCGAGATTACCGGCCGGTTCGATCATCCGATCGAGCGCGTCTACGAGGTCATGTACGAACGGTTCGAGCAGTTTCCGTCCCGGATTCCCAACGTGCTCGAAATCCGCGAGATGGAACGGAAGGTCATTGCCGAAGATACACACGAGCAGACGGTCCACCGCTGGACAGCGGACCCGAAGCTGATTCCCGGATTCGCACGGCCGTTCATCAAGCCCGAAGTGCTCCAGTGGCTGGGTATCGCCGACTGGAAGCACGGCGAGAAGGTCGTCTATTTCGATTTTCGAAGCCATGTGTTCCGCAACCTCTATGAGTGCAAGGGCGAATACCGGCTCCGTGAGGAAGGCGCCGTCACGGTTCTCGGCATCAATGCCCACCTCGACATCTACGCCGACCGGCTGCCGGGGGTCCCCAACTGGTTTGCGAAACGGGCGGTGGGAGTCATCGAAAAGCTCCTGATGGGGGCGATTGAACCGAGTCTCGCCGCGCTCCCGGATGCGGTTGAGTATTACCTCCGGCATCCTGACGAGGCCCGGGCCGCCGTCGGCTGACCGGATCCGCTGCCCTTTACTCCGGAGCCTTACCCGGCCCACCATTGGGCCATGCCGTTTTTCCGGAAGAAGCCACAGCACTATGTGGCCATGTTCGCCCTGTTTTTCCTGGTGTGGGCTGCGGCGATGGAAACCGGCCTGCGAATGATGGGATTCGAGGGCGTCGCTCTCTATGAATCCAGTGCCGACGGTTTCTACCGGATGCGGCCCGGCACCGCTTTCATGGACGGCGGCCGGACCAACTCCTTCGGACTTCGCGGGCCCGTTCCGGACCCCGTGGAGGCCGTTATACTGGGCGACTCGGTCGTCTTCGGCACGGGGCTCCGGACGGAACAGACGATCCCCGCCCGGCTGGCAGAGCGTAGCGGACTCAAAGTCCTGAACGCCGGGGTGCCGGGGTACGGCGCCCGCGAGCCCGGTCAGCTGGTGGAACATGCGCTCCGGACGCTGGGACCCAAACTCTTTGTCGAACTGCTGACCGCCAACGACGTGACCGAAGCCGTCACCGAGCCCGCATCGCTTCCGTTCTGGGTCGATCTCCGGGAGAAGCACAGCGAGATCCGGTTGTACGAGTTCGGCATACTGTTTCGCCATTTCTGGGAAATTTATAAAATCCGGCACTGGGCCGGCTACGGGATGGAGCGGTGGACCCACCGGATCGCCGACGGCGTCGGCCTGGGTCGCGAGCCGGATGGGAGAACTGGCAAAGGGTCTGCCGGAGGGCTCGAAGCTGGTCATATTTCTCTCTCCTTTCCGGAGCGAAGCCGGTGCCAGACCGCGCGACCCATGGCTGCGGGATTTCGACAAGTCCGGAGGCTACCGGCGGCTCGCGGACGACCTGGCCAAGGGAGGTCTCGATGTGATCGAGATCCGGGGTGCCGCTTTCACCGGTTCCAGCCCCGATACGTTCGCGGACGATATACATTTCACTCCGAAAGGCGCGGACGAAATCGCCCGTCTGATGTGGGACGAGCTCAAACCCCGCCTCTCGGACGGGCTGCCGGCGCCCGGTCCCCGCCCCGAGCCCAAAGGTTACTGAACCGCTTTTAATACCCCCGCCCTTCTATCCCGGGCTCAGGGTGTTCTATAACGGCGGCGGACACCCGCGGGCGTCCATCAACTATGAACAGATTACTTACCGCTGCCGTCCTCTCCCTTCTGACGCTCGCCGCCTGTGCGAAGAGCACCATTACGACCCGGATCGATCCGCAGACCGGGAAACTGGTGGAAGTGAAAAAGGAGGATAAGCCCAAACCCGTGTTCCCCGAGGGCTCGCTGTTCACCCTCTTCCAGAACGGGGACATCTCCGTGGGCGAGCTGAATCCCGAGTCCATGGTGCTGAACAGGGTGGCGACACTCGCCTTCAATCCCGTCTGGTCGCCCGACGGAGACCGCTACGCCGTGGTTCGGGCGATCCCCGTCACCGACATCCAGCAGCTGGCGATCATCGAAAGGAACAAGCCCGGCGACCCCATACCGGTCGCCCAGTATTCGAACGAGCTGGCCGGCCGCTATCCGTTCTCGATGGCCTTCAGCCCGGACGGCCGCAAACTCCTGTACACTTCCGTCAATGCCGATCAGGGCGCGATCTTCGTCTCCGACGTGAAGTCGCGCAATACGGTCATGCTGCTGCCCGACGCCGAGCGGCGCACACGCCGGCTCCAGTGGTTTGGCGACTGGATCCTCATCACGCTTACCGAGGGGCGCGTGATCGCACTGTGCACCAGGGGATTCGACTTCGACACCGCGCCGCCGCTGGACGCAATCGCCAGGCAGAGCCACGAGTTCAAGAACCTGATCGAGCCGAAGATACACGCGGGCAATCTCTACGGCCTGGAGCCCTCCGCCGACGGGACGAGAGCCGAATACCAGCTGGTCATGTTCGATCTCGACGGAGAGAACACGCCCAAGGCGCCCGCGAAGACCGTTCTCACCGACAAGGTCGGGCCCGCCTTCGACATCGCGCCCGACGGCACGCTCGCACTGCTCGTGGCGTCCGCGGCGACCCGCGCGCCGCTCGAATTGGCGCTGGGGCCGCGCCCGAACCTGCTCTATCACACCGGAATCCGGCCGTACCAGATCCGGTTCGCGCCCGACGGCAAGCGGATTTTTCTGGTGACCGTTACCGGCGCGAGGCCGCGCTACGTGATGTACAGCGTGGCGGCCCGTACCGCCGTGGAGTTCGCCGCGCTGGATGAGGCCGAGACAGCCGACCAGTTGTCGGCCATCGTCAGGCAGTCGCTGATGAGTCTGCGCTAGGCCGCGAGCGCAGCCCGTTCGACCTTCCCGTTCGACGCCGCTTCCCAGCGGGCGACCAGGGTCCCGATCCCGGTCAGGACGCAGAGCGCCTCACCCGGGCGGAGCAGATGCTGGGCGAGCACCTCGGCTTCCAGAAGGGTCCCCTGGATCGGCAGTGGCTTCCCTTCGGGAGCGTCGCTTCGTACCAGAATGAAATTGTAGGTATCCGGCTCGATTGGATTCGGCTTGGCGGCCATGGGCTCGGCTCCTTGGGACGCGGTGATTGGCGCACTGCGTCCAAGCGCAAGGGTAAGGATGATGACGCGAAGAGTCAAGATGCTGAAATATAACGGGTTTTAACGAATATCGCTCATCCCACGAGGTCCCCATGGAACTCCATGGGATCGTTGGGGATTACCCCAGTGACATCGGTATAGAGGAACCCCCCTCCCCCCATCCCATTAATTTTTGGGGCCCACCCCTCAAGACGATCCGTGTCATTCCGTGTTTATCTGTGTTTTTCCGTGTCGTTCCGTGCAGAGGGGGGTCATTTGGCCTCCCTACCAGGCCATTTTGTCCCGCCCGGGGGAGCTACCCCCGCCCCCCCCCCCCCCTCTGCCCATAGGCATCGGCCGGGAAAGAAAAAACTTACATAAGTGACGCACTGCGTATTGTGACCCCAGGCACATGGTGGGACCATCAAATCTCATTCTCAATAAGACGCGGTTTCGGCCGCGTTGTCTCCCCCACTGATGGGGATGGCCCCCGGCTCGTTGACCGGGGGCCACTTTTTGGAGCCGCCCGTTTTTCTAACAACTTCCCCGAACCTGACAAGGGGCTGAAACGGCCGTGGACCTAAATGACCCTAAACGAGCCTAAATGAGCCAAGCCGCGCACGCCGGATTTGAAGAGTTACGCCGGGTTAGACCCTCAGATTTTACAAATTAACGTGACACGCTACAGAGTGGGCCGGCGGACGGACACGGCCACCACCCAGGCGGAGTAACATTCATGACAAACGCGGCCCGGATACTGAACCGGAAACTGGACCTTCCCTGCGGAGCGGTGCTCCCGAACCGGATTCTCAAGTCGGCGATGAGCGAATCACAGGCTGACAGCAGCGGTTCGCCGGATATCCGTCTCAACCGTCTCTATCAGACGTTCTCCGCCGGAGGCGCCGGAACGCTCGTCACCGGCAACGTGATGATCGACCACCGCGCGCTCGGAGAGCCGGGCAACGTCGTGGTGGAGGACGAGACGCACCTCGCCGCACTGAAGGCCTGGGCCGCCGCCGGAACGGCTGGCGGCAATCACCTCTGGATGCAGATCAACCACCCGGGCAAACAGGCCCCGCGCGGCCTGTCGAACGTCCAGCAGACGGTGGCGCCTTCGGCAATCGCGCTGGAGGGGCCGGGACTCAAGCAGGTTTTCGGCGTTCCCCGGGAACTCGCGCCCGAAGAGATCGAAGAGCTGGTCGCCCGGTTCGGCCGCACGGCGGCCGTCGCAAAGAAGGCGGGGTTTACCGGCGTTCAGATTCACGGCGCCCACGGTTACCTGGTCAGCCAGTTTCTCTCGCCGCACCACAACCAGCGCAGCGACGAGTGGGGCGGCACACCGAAGAAGCGCATGAAGTTCACGCTGGACGTCTACCGCTCGATGCGCGCACAGGTGGGCAAGGGTTTTCCGGTGTCGATCAAGCTCAACTCCGCCGATTTCAGGAAGGGCGGGTTCACCAACGAGGAGTCGCTGGATGTCATCGCGGCGCTGGCGGAGGCCGGTATAGATCTCGTAGAGATCTCGGGCGGCAGCTACGAGAGCCCCGAGATGTTCGTTTCCAAGCGGAGCACGCGGGAACGGGAGGCCTATTTCCTGGAGTTCGCCGAACTGGTGCGCAAGACCGTAAAGGTCCCGCTCGCCGTGACCGGCGGGTTCCGGACTCCGGAAGGAATGGTCCGCGCCGTCGAATCGGGCGCCGTGGATGTGGTCGGGCTCGCGCGCTCGCTCTGCGTGGACCCCGGAATACCCCGCAAGGTGCTGGCCGGCGAGACGTTCCCCGATCCGCTCAGGAAACACACCACCGGGATCAAGCGGATCGACGATCTGGGGATGATCGAGATGACGTGGTACAGCGAACAGCTATCCCGCATGGCGCAGGGCAAGCCGCCCGCACCCGATATGAGCGTGTGGCGGGCGGCGACGCAGGCGATGCTGTCCCGGGGGCTGAAGGCGTTCGAGAAGCGGCGGGCGTAGAAACGTGCCGCTTCAGCGAACGGTCGCAGGAGTTGCAGCCTCACTGGCCGTTTCCGCCGGGGTCGCTTCCTGCCACCAGCCGTCTGCGCCAGCCCCGGTAACCGCTCCGGCACCCGTTCAGGCGACCGCCCCGGGCGGGCCGCCGCAGATCCCGCCGGCCGGAACCCTCACCGGAACCCTGACTGAAACGTACGACGCGCACGAATTCACGCTGAAGCTGCCCAAAACGTGCGAGGCGTCGAAGCGGGAGATGGTGGATTTCGATCTCTACTATGTGACTACCCGGGAACCGGACGGAAGCGCCGCCGACCTGATCGGGATTTATGCCGGGAACGCGCCGGGGTTCCCGCACACGCCCGAGGCGCAGATCCGCGACGGAACGCTCGGCGACCGCCCGGTCCGGATCGCGGAGAGTTCTGCCGGCGGCAAATCGTCCAGGGAGTATCTGGTGAGCCGGGAGACCGGCGGGTTCCCGACACGTTTCCATTTATGGTATGTGGACCAGACACCCGGGCGGGCGCAACTGGCGGACGAAATCCTGCAGACGTTTAAGCTGAAATAGAGGGACTGAAACGGACGCGTCAGCCGCCGCCCAAGTTGTTGAGCAGGAAGGCGGAGAGCAACTCTTCGTCGGACTTGGCCGCCTTGGGAGCTTCGGCGACTTTCTCTTCGATGACGGCGGCGGGGGCGGCGGCCTGCGCTTTCGCGCTGGTGCCCGTTTCCACCGGGCGGCCCAGATACCCCTGCTCCACGTCGTAGGCCACATCCTTGTAGATACACGAGTTCATGTAGGCTTCGGCGCCGATCGCCTCGAGCTGTTTCACGGTGCGGACTTTGCCGACCAGCGCGTTGGGATCGGCGGAACCGTCTGAGGTTTTGATAAAGCGGTAGGCCTCGTCGAGCGTGAACTGCACGGTAACGCCGGGAGCCTTGCTCACGGTCAGCACGTTGTCGGCAATCGTGATCTTCTTTCCCTCGGACCAGGAGTCGATGATGGTGTTCGAGAAGAAGACCGGTTTGGCGGCGGGTGTCGTCATCTGGAGTTTGGAACGCTTAACCTTGTGTACTTGCTGGGTTTTTCCGTCTAATAGATACAACCGGCAAGAACAAACCTGCGGTAGCCCGCAGTTAAAAAATACAGTAAAGCGCACGAAACGTCCAGCGCACCGCGCCAAAACCGGCCGAATCGAGAGTCGAAACACCGGGCATTCGGAAGTTCCGGCTTGACGGTCCGCCCAGTCAGTGCGTAACTCCCTGTTTTGAATGGAGATTTATGCCAGCTTCCAGTTCCAGTCCTATTGGCATCTTCGATTCCGGCGTCGGCGGACTGACCGTCCTCAAGGCGCTTGAGAAAGCGCTGCCCGGCGAATCGTTCATCTATCTGGGCGACACGGCCCGGGTTCCCTACGGGACCAAGAGTCCGTCCACCATCATCCGTTACAGCCGCGAACTCACCTCCATTCTCACCGGCCGCGGCGTGAAGACGATCGTCGTCGCGTGCAACACCTCAAGCGCGCTGTCGATGGAGGCGCTTCGCCACGACTTCACGCAACCCATGACCGGCGTGATCGAACCGGGCGCGGCGAACGCCGTTGAAACCACCAAGACCGGCGCCGTGCTGGTACTCGCCACCCAGGCGACCGTCGCGAGCGGCGCCTACCGGAACGCGATCCTCGCACGCGATCCTAAAATAAAAGTCTACGAGCGGGCCTGCCCGCTGTTCGTCCCGCTCGCCGAAGAAGGCTGGACCGACGAAGTGGTCACGCAAATGGTGGCCGAACGGTACCTGGGCGATCTGCGCCGGGAATCTATCGACACCGTGGTGCTGGGCTGCACGCACTATCCTATCCTGCGGCCGATGATCGAGCGGGTCGTGAAACCGGGAACGAAGATCGTCGACTCCGCGGAGACCACCGCCGTCGCCGTGGCGAAACTGCTGAAGCTCCACGGCCTCGAAGCCCCCGCCAGCGGTACTGGCGGCAAGAAATCGCCGACGAAGTTCCTCGTGACCGATTCAGGCGAGCGGTTCCGCGCCATCGGCGAACTGTTTCTCGAAGCCAAACTGGGCACCGTCGAGGAGATCCGCGTCGGGGGATGAGCGGCGGTTCGACAGGCTCACCACGAACGGGCATCCTATCCGTGATCAGCCGTTCATTCTGCGGAGCTATGCAATGGAAGGTTTTGCATTTTCAACCAGTCAATTCGAAATACCATTCCCTAACGGGGCAGAACCCGGATACGGATCCGCACTCATTGTGCCTTCGAATAGCGGAATGGTTTTATTTTCGTACATTGAACCTCCGTCGGCTATGCGCCTATGCAGTGTTGATGTCCAGAAATCTGAAGTGCGATTTCTAAAGGGTGTCCCCGGACTTCTTCGATCTTCTGTGTCCACCTCTCCCGACACAATGGTATTGCTTACGACTCACGGGCTATGCCGCATAAGTATTGATCCGTTAAAGATTATCGCTGTTAATAAAAAAGGAATCCCCAAATGGGCGCGGAGGCTATATAGACTTTCAGATCAGCACCTCGGGCTATCAACTGTTCACTCCAAAACTGTACTGGTAATAGATCAGGATTCGCTACTTCCCATTTCTAGATTTAGCTTCCCATCGGCAGACACCACACTGAAGGTTGGCACAGAAACCTATTTATGCTCTTTCAACTCAGGCAAGGCTGCTCGCTATGCACAGCATGCTTTACCCATAAAGAAGGCAGATTTCGTGAACATCCCAGTAGGTTCCCCCGGATATCTATCAAAAGATGGGCACATATTTTTCCTTGGCGGATCACCTTTCACAAAAGAACAATTTTCTCAACGCCACACTCATTGTGTTTCTAAGGACGGGATTAACTATGACGTTGCATACAATAAAACCATTGGCTGTTTTAAATTTGAGAACCCGGTAGAAATAAAGACAGCCACTATAACGGAATTCTTGAGCGACATACTTGGAACCGATTATGCTGGTAGGATCATTGCAAAAAATGACCGCCAGATAACGCTATTTGATTCCAATAATCTCTCTCATGTCGGGACCTATATGGCACCAAAACATATTTCTGGCGCAGCATTAGTTGGAAATAAGCTGGTCGCTTACCTTCAACAACTCTCAAACTCGATCACCGGCCTTTGCTACCTAAGCTGGTAAATTGCATCCTAATCAGCAGCAATTTGGACCTACCGCGGAGTAGGCGGATACGCTTGCGGGAAAGGACGATCAGTGGAACGATCCAAGAGCCGCTTTACGGTCTACGCGTTCGCGGCGCTCGCGCTCGTCATGATCGTCGTCCACCTGTGGCCCCGCCTGTTCGTCGGATTCACGTCCGGCAGCTCCATCCTGCCGCTCGGGCCCTCCGGCGAAGGGTATTACCTGGCGCCGATCCAGCAGACGCGGCTCGGGCGCACGAACTTCAACCACTCGATCTACTACGAGCTGAAAGACGTCCCCGACAAGCCGGCGATGGAGGCGAATATCCGCGCGTTCGCGTGGCTGGCCAACCACACGGGGCTGTCGTTCTTCACCTTCACGTCGGTCCTCTACGCGGTCTGCGTCGTCGTGCTCGTGGCGCTGTTCGGGTGGGTGTTCTACCGGCAGACGGCCAACGGGATCTGGACCATCGCCTTTACAGCGACGGCGATACTGGCGCCCGACTATCTGGTGCTGCGCGCCCATCCTTTCAACGAGATCATCAACTGGCTGCACCTGCCGCTCGACCCCGACCTGCTGGGCACCTACCTGCCCTATATGCGGCCCATGAACCCGCAGGCATCGAGCATCATCCTGCTGTTCCTGTGCGGCGTGCTGTCGTCGTTCCTGCCGGTGGGTCCCGGCGAGAAACCCCGCTCAGGCCTCTTCATGTTCGTGGCCGGGCTGATCGGCGTCGTGATCGCGCTGGTGCTCGCGCTGGCCATTCACACCTACTACTACCTCGCCATCTACTGCATCACCGTGCTGGGGCTGCTCACCCTCGTGACGCTCTGGAGAAAAGAGTTCCGCTACCTCTCCGTGCCGGTGGGCGCGGGCTGGGCGGCAGGTGTGATCCTGTCGCTGCCCTTCATCCTGAACCTGATGGGACAGGTGAGCGGCGACCTGGCGCTCGACCCGTCCGCCATTATCAATGCCGTCCGCACCCATCTGCCCACGGCGACGCTGGCCGGGATCATCTGCCTGCTCACGGGGCTCTACCTTCTGCGGGAAGTGGAGGCTGGCGACACGCGCGCGGTGTTCCCGATGATCCTGAATCTCGCCGTTCCGTTCGCGGAAAACGCCCACATCGTGACGGGCGTGATGATCGAGCCGTTCCAGGTGGGCTGGTTCTACGGGCCGCCGGCGCTCGTCGCGGCCGCCGCCTGGTGGGTAGGCTCGCAGGCCGACCTGCGGGACGAGGCGTTCTGGGGCTTAAGGTCCAGCCTCGCCGTCATGTCGATGGCGGTGATGCTGGGCGGTGTGCAGCTGCGCTACAGCATGCAGACGGACTTCACCCGGTTCGGCGAGGAGCGCGATCTGGCACCGGTGTTCAGCCTGACCGTGCCGATGGACGACGGCGAGTGCGTCGTCATGGCGAGCGAGCACGTCTCCGATCTCGTACGGCTCTATACCCCCTGCCGCGTCTACGGCCAGTTCACCGGCGTGCGCGGCACGGGCCCGGCGAGCCGCAACCTGGACCGGCTGCAGCGGATGGCGTCCGTCTTCGGCATAAGCTGGCCCAAGGTCATGGAGAACCCTGCGAACTGGCAGGGCTGGGGCGGCCGCAAGGCGGCCGGTTATCTTGTCGGCCCGCGCGCCTTCGGACACCTGTTCATGTGGAGACGCCCGCTGGAGAGCGCCGAGCTGGATGCGTTCCGGGCCCAGTACGACTCGGCGAACAGCGACTGCATCGGCAGCCGCGATCCGTTCCGTCTGGACTACGTCATCACGCTGGGCGACGAGGACGCCTACCTTCGCCCGGCAAGGTTTTGCCAGGAGATCGAACTCCTGGGCCGTTCCGGCGCGGCCCGCGTCTACCGCGTGACGGACCGGAAGCGGTAGATCCCGGTGCCGTACGTAGTGAGCCTGTCGAACCACAACGGCCGCTCCACCCTTCGACAAGCTCAGGGCGAACGGCCGTATCCGTGAGATTACAAAAATCGCGCGATGGTTACGCCGCCTGGTTCGGTTCCGCGCCCGAGGGGTAGCCCCGGTCGCGCCGCTGGCCGCGCTTTTCCTTCGGCATCAGCTTTTTCGCGGCGTATTTCACGTAGGTCAGCAGCGTCACGTAGCCCACCTGCAGCACCTCGTCGCCGTTATCGAACGACATCAGGTTCTGATAATATTCGTTCAGCTCGCGGTCGCGGTGGAAGAACTGCTGGTCGTCGTCGCTCTTCTGGAAGACGGTCTCTTTCACGCTGCCGCGGAAGACGAACTTCTCGGCGTCGAAGCGCGAATCGGACGCGATGTAGATCTTGTCGCGGTAGTAGTAGTCGATCGCCTGCGCGATCTCGACGTGGTCGACCGAGGGGCGCGCCGGTGCCGACGGTGCCGGATAGATCTCCTCGAAGTGCAGCGCGACATTGCCGAGGCTCGACAGCACGCAGGCCACGTTCGATACCCACACCTTCGAGAACGGCCGGTAGCGGACCAGATACTGCACCAGCACCCGGGAAGTCAGCGTATGGGTAAGTCCGCCCGAGCGGTTGTCCGGGCGCACACAGGTAAGACCCAGGTGCAGCACGTCGCCCTTGCCTTCCACCGGCAGCAGCGCCGCCGAGCAGAAGCCGGCGATCTTGCCGTCCGGACGCCAGGCGATGGAGATCGCCTTGTCGTCCAGTTCATGTTTGGTGCCGCGCAGGCACTGATAGTCGGGGATTTCGTCAAAGCAGGTGGCGGCGCAGTCGCGAAGTTCGCGGACCAGCGCCTTCTGCTTCTCCACGCTCAGGGTCTTGCCGGGGCGGTACAGGAACTCCACTTTCAGGTTCTGTTCTGTTTTCTTGCTCATTTTCGTTTCTCCTCTTTGCTCTCTTTCTTCTCTCCGCCCCCGTTATGCGACCCCTGTCACTCGACCTCTGTCACGCGACCATCGACAGGCCGCCGCCCGCGAACTCCGGCGCATAGACCGGCAGTCCGTCGAATTCCGTTTCGGATACGGCCGGCGCCTCGGTCAGCTGGCCGAGGATCCATTCGCGGGTCTTGAACTTCAGTTCCTGTGCGTTCGCCGACTTGAGCGCCGGGCCGAACGAGATCGTCACGCGGAGTTCGGGCTTGCGCATCCGGTCCAGGAAGTGGCCGGCGAACGGATCTTCGTCGACCCAGGCGTCGTCGATGTCGCCGTATTCGATGGCGACCGGCACGACGGTGTATCCGTGCTGGGCCGCCACCTCGAACATGCCGTTATAGAAAGGCAGCACGCCGTCAGTCTTCGAGGTCGTGCCTTCGGGGAAGGCGGCGAACGGAAGCCCCTGCCGAAGAATATTGAGCGCCCCTTCGCGCGACGCCCGGCGGCTCACCTTGCAGTTGCGGTCCACGAAAACCGTGTTGGCGAGCCGGGTGGCGTAGCCGAGCACTGGCCACTCGCCGACTTCCTTCTTGGCCAGGAACGCGCACTGCACCTGCGAGAGAATCGCGGCGATGTCGATATAGGAGCGGTGATTGGCCAGGTACAGGACCGTGCCGTCCTGCGGTCTGCCCCGGACCGTCAGGCGGACGCCCAGCGAACCGATCAGCAGCTTCGCCCAGGTCTGGCCGAAGCTCGCGGTCGTGTGCGGATCGTTGCCGGCGACGAGACGCCGGGCCTTCAGCCGCACGACGGTGGCTACCGTGATAACGAGAAGCCCGGTCAGACGGAGCCAGGCTCTGATTGTACCGATGGTGTTGTCCACTGCGGGTCTCCTTACTGGTCATAAAGATACGGGAGCGGTGTTGCGGTTTTGTGCGGAGGCGGGGAAAAGGCGGTGACACTCCGCGCCGCTCGTGACGGTCCGGTGACGGAAGGCCGTAAAACCCGTAAAAACGCCTATTTGACGGCTATCTTATGGATGCCCGTTACGCACATTCGTCCGCTTATACACAGGAAGATTCGACAGTTTGTGACGGCAGCAGATCGCCAATAGCCCCGGGCCATCGGGGTTGATTTCCTGCCGGATGGCGGTCAACGAAGGGGCCGGAATGCGGGTTCCCGTTCAGCGGAATCCGGCGAGGAATGAATGGCCGCTATCACCGAAGACGCCGTCAAGAACGCTCTCAAATCGATCATCGATCCGGACCTGGGCAAGGACATCGTCACCCTGGGTTTCGTGAAGAACCTCACGATCAAGGGCGGCGACGTGTCGTTCACCATCGAACTGACCACTCCGGCCTGCCCGGTAAAGGAAAAATTCAAGAATGACGCCACGGCGGCGGTGAAGGGGATCGGCGCCTCGAAGGTGGATGTGGAGATGACCTCCAACGTCCGTTCGGCCACCGCCCAGAACCGGCAGAACCCCTGCCCGCAGATCAAGAACATCATCGCCGTCGCCTCGGCCAAGGGCGGAGTCGGCAAGTCGTCGGTGGCCGTAAACCTCGCCATCGCGCTCGCCCAGCAGGGCGCCAGGACCGGCCTCATGGACGCGGACTTCTACGGCCCGTCGATCCCGCAGATGCTGGACGTGGGCAAGAAAGATCTGCGCCAGGTGGGCGACAAGATCCTGCCCGCCCGCAAGTTCGGCATCGAAGTGCTTTCGTTCGGGTTCTTTATCGACCAGCGCGAACCGGTCATCTGGCGCGGCCCGATGCTGGACGGCGCGATCCGCCAGTTCTTCACCGACATCCAGTGGGGCGAGCTCGACTACCTCGTGGTGGATATGCCGCCGGGCACTGGCGACGTACAGCTGTCGCTCTGCCAGCGCGTGCCGGTGAGCGGCGCGCTGATCGTCACGACGCCGCAGATCGTGGCGCTGAACGACGTCTACAAGGGCGTCGCCATGTTCCAGAAGGTGAACGTCCCGATGATCGGCGTGGTCGAGAACATGAGCTACTTCGAATGCCCCAAGTGCCACACGCACACGGAGATCTTCGACGCGGGTGGCGGCCAGAAACTGGCCGACGAAACGCAGACCCCCCTGCTCGCCCGTCTGCCTATTCTGCTCCCCATCCGCAAGGGCGGGGACTCGGGCACCCCGGCGGCCGCCGACAAGGCGAACACGACCGAAGTGGCCGCGTTCACGGACCTCGCGACGAAGGTGGCGGCCCGCATCTCGACGCTGACCATCCAGCAGGCCGCGCCGCTCATCCAGATTGATATGGGCTAAGCAGCTCATCCGTTCCAAATGCGAAGGGGCGCGGTGACCGCGCCCCTTCGTCTGTACCAACTTCGTAATCCCTGGGTCAGGCGGCCGCCGATACCGCAGCCGGTGTGACGTCCGTATGGGACGGACGGCGCCCCAGTTTCGCGGCCACTTCGTAGACGAGATCTGCCGACGTGCAGCCCGCCATGTGGGGGCTCCGGTGGAGCGAGTGGGCGAAGCCCGGGTGCTTCGCGATAAATCCGTTCAGTTCGTCGGCCGTCATCCCGCAGAGGGTGAGTGCCATTTCGGTTTCGCGCTGGGCTACCTGCCGCGCCTTGAACAGCTGCATCTGCACGCGGCTGTACACGTTCACGGCGGCGTCGCCGCTCGTCTCGATCGGCAGGAAGATCGCCTGCGGATACATCTCGGTGACGATCGTCTGGACGCCGTCGGAAACCCCGCCCGACGGCATGCAGCCGAACGGCTTCACGCTGAGGGTCATGTTCACCTTGTTGTGCACGACGTTGTGAATGAGCTTGCCCACCTCCATGAACCCTTCGCCGCCCCGAACGTGCGCGTCGTAATGTCCGGCGGCCGCGTCGCACACCTTCTGCATGTCGGGCAGATGGAAATCTTTCAGGCCCATAATCCAGGCGAACGTATAGAAGATCAGCCGCACGGCGCTGTCGGCGGCCCAAAGGATGAGCTTCTGGACCCGCACGTCCTTGCCGGCAATGCCACGGTAAGCGACGTCCTCGCCGCGCTGTTCGGAACGGCGATCCACATCGAACTTGCGCTCCCACAGGAGATAGAGGAGCCACGCCGTCACGAGCTGGATGTCCACCTCGGCGCCTTCGGACTCCAGAAATCGCTGCAGCTGGTAGTTGCCGTCCCCTTCGGTCGTCATGGCCCAGAACTCGCCGATGATCGCCACTTTGGGCTTCACACGGGTGCGGTCCACCTTCACCTTCGCGAGGATTTTGCGGCACCGGTAGACGGCCATGAGCAGCGACGTGCGCTTTTCAAGGGCGTCGGAGACCACCTGGCGGCAGTCGGCAATCGCCCTGTCGGTGGCGCCTTTTTCCACTTCATAGGGGCGTATCCGGTACATGAGCGCATTCAGCACATCGCCCACGATGAGTCCCCGGAAGATCCATGCCACGTCCTTCTTGGTGAGCACGAGCCCGTCGCCGCTCGCCGACTGGACGGCACCGCCCTGCGAGACAAGCAGCACGCGGAACCCTTCGAAACCGGAGTCGCGCAGCGCCTTGCGGTATTCGGTCACATACATGCCGAACCGGCACGGACCGCAGGCTCCAGCGGTGAGAAAGAGATACTTTTCGACGATCTCTTCCTTTGTCATTCCCTTTTCATCGCGCAGGTGCGTCAGGAACTTGATAAGATTGCCGACGGTGAAATAGGTCGGGTTGCACTGCCCCCGGTTGCCGAACTCCTTGCCGAACCGGAGCGCGTCGTTGTCCGGGCAGTCAAGCACCTGCACGTCGTAGCCGCATGAAGCAATACCGGCCCGCACGAACGAGTCATGCGCGTGCGTCAGGCCCGAAACGAGGATGGTCGTCTTGGTACGCTGACCGGCGGTGAACTGGTTGGGATTGAGGTCCATCCACTGCTTCTTCTCCTTGCCAAGACCCAGCCGGGCGCGCTCCTTCAGCTCGAACTCGGCCAGTTCGCGGTCGATCCCGGTGAGGTGCTTCGCGCCCGTGTGGCTGTTACCTGTATGCTTGTTGTCGGTTCCGGTCTGCATCGTCATTCTCCTGTTCGTAGTTTCCCCGGTTATCTGTCTATCTGTTGAAGTCTGCGTTCAAGAGCCGCGTTCAAGACGCCTCCGCCATGGGCGGGCTCGAACCCTGCTGCGACTGGCGCAGGGTCTCCAGTTCCCGCTCGACGTGCGGATCACGGCGGCCGTGAGTGCGCTCATGGTCGCGCTGGCGTGCCTCGATCAGCTCGATCTTCTTGTGGCGGATACGTTCTTCCAGCTCCGCCTTCTTCCGGGCGAGCTCATCCAGTTTCTCTTCACGAAGGCCCAGGCTGTAGGCGTAGGTCTTCACGCGGATCTTGATGGAACCGGCCGGCTTGTTGGCGTCGATGTCGTGCAGCGCCGAATACGGCGTGGCGGCCGTATTGATGATGCTTTCGATGATACCGTAGGTCGGCGCGTCGTGGCCGCATTTGAAACTCGACAGATCCAGCACGGCGACATGCGGATTGCGCGCGGCGAACTTGGCCGCCCACACCTTCTGGGCGCTGTTGGCGCTGTAGTTCTCCGGCCAGACATCGGTGATCTCGAGCGGCGTGCGGATACGGCCCTGCTCAAGATCTTTTGCGAAGAACCGGTTCAGCCACGCCGGGTCCCTGGGGATCGACCGCATGGAGATCACCGGATAGCCCATCGCCTGGAACTCCTCGGTGATGCCGTGATTGAGGCCCGGGTCGTTGTGATAGGGTCGGCACAGCAGCAGCAGGCACATGCGGTTTTCCGCTTCCACCTGCTCGAGGATCGCCCGGCCCTTGGCCTCCAGGTCTTCCGAAAAGGCGTCAAACGCCTTCAGCCCCTGACCCGTAGCGAAGTCGCTCTCGTCCTGCGTGATCTGGAGCCGGTGGCCCCACGCCTCGAACATCTGGCGCTTGAGGTAGTTCGTCTCCACCAGATTCGCCGAAGCGTCGACGTATTCAATCCCGCGCTGGGTGAAGAAGTTGGTTTCCTTCGTGAACGCCGCGCGCATGACGTTGGGCGTGCCGGCGACGATCGGGCAGGCGGCCGTATCCTGCACGTAGTCGAGACCCGGCGGCAGATGGGTGATCGTCGGGAAGTAGATGTAGTGGAGCGGTTTCTCATCCGAGTGCTTGTGGAACAGCAGGTTGTGAAGGTGCGCCTGCGCCGCCTTGCTCGGGAAGCAGGGATCGACAGAGCCGTATTTGCCGCCTTCCTTCCACATCTCCTCGCCCGTGTCGTCGCTGAACACGACGTGCTCGGACGGAATACCCAGCGCCTCGAAATACGCCCGCCAGAACGGACCGGTGCTCCAGAGGTTGAGCACTTTCGGGATGCCGATCCTTATTCCCTTGCGGCGCCAGACGGCCGCTTCGCCCGAACGCTCGAAGCCGCGCTTCACGTTGCGGCGCTTCACGCCGCCCAGGAACCCCTTGCTCACCTGCACGTATTCGACCGGCGCGCCGGTTTCGGGCAGCGGCACCGGTTTATACCAGGCGGAGAAGCATCGCTTCGCCTCGTAGGTGACGAGGTTGGGGAACTTCGTCATCACCTCGCGGCGCTGCTTAGCCAGCCGCTTCAAGGCATCTTCGTCCTCGACCGTGCCCTTCTCGCAGGAGAACCCGGCGATATACCGGGCGGAGGTGCCATCCGGCGTCTCCGTGTCGATAAAGGTCCGCGAGCAGAGGTTCGGACAGAACCGGCAGCGGGTCTCCTCGTCGTTCTTGGTCGTGTAGGCGATGTCGATCGCCTGCCCGAGCCCGACAAAAGTCGAATAACCCCGGCGCTTCACCACCCGGAGCGTTTCCATGGCGGCGCCGATGGCGCCGGCCTCGCCCGTGTGCGGATGCACGAACACCTCGGCACCCGGCACGCGCTCCTCGATGTAATCCACCTGAGCCTTGACCGCCGCGAGGTTATGTTGCGTGCCGCCCTGCAGGACGAACTTCCTGCCCAGCTCCGCCATACGCGGGATCTGCACCACGTACTGCCAGACGTTCTTGGGCAGCACCATGGCGAGGCCCGCCATCAGCTCTTCCTTGGAGTAGCCTTCCTTCTGGAAGTTCACCCGGTCGGAATCGAGAAACACGGCGCAGCCGTAGCTGAACTTGGGCGACAGTTTCGCCTTGAAGGCGTTGTCGGCAAATTCGGTCACCGGTACGCCGAACTGGTCGGCCATCGCCTGAAGCAGCATGCCGTTACCGGCGCTGCACTGGTTCGACAGCTTGAAGTTGCGCAGCTCGCGGTTCTGCATGAACAGGACCTTGATGTCCTGTCCGCCGATGTCGCAGATCACGTCCACATCTCCAAAGAAATGCACGGCGCTGTTCATGTGGGCGACGGTCTCGACGATATTCACGTCGGCCTTGAGCGCCTTCTCCAGCACGTCGGCGGCGTAACCGGTGGCGCCGAAGCCGATGATCTCCAGCTTCGCACCCTGGTCTTCGATGAAAGTCCGCAGGCGCGCGAGCATCTCCTTGGTGTCCTGGATCGGATTGCCCTTGGAGAGCTGGTACTCCTTTTTCAGGATCGTCCCGCTCTCGTCCACCAGCACCAGCTTGGACGACGTGGACCCGCCGTCGAGGCCGACGACCGCGCGGACCGTCGTGCCCGCCTCGAACGACGCCGGCTGAAAGCGCGGTATCCGGTATTTCTCGCGGAACGCTTCCAGTTCCGCGTCGGCATCGATGAGCGCCGGACCGGCGGCCTCGCCAAGCTTCGACTTGCGGCCGTGCTGGATGAACTCCTTGAGGGCCCCGATGCCGATGTAGCGGCCGACTTCGGCCGATTCATGAAGACCGTAGAGGACCGCCCCGTAGGCGGCGTAGAGGTCCGCGTTCTTCGGGATGACGATCAGGTCCTCGACCGGGACGTCTTTCGGGTAGCTGTAACCCCGTTCGTCCCAGGTCTCCGGAATCCGCTTGCGCCAGCACTCCTGCAGGAATGGCAGGTAGGTGTTGGGGCCGCCGAGCAGGATCACCTTGTGGCGCAGCGTATTGCCGCGGGTGAGCACCGAGAGGTTCTGCATGACGATGGCGTCGGCCAGCGAGCACATGATCTCGTTCGCCGGGATGCCGGTTTTCACGAGGTTCACAATGTCGGTCTCGGCGAACACGCCGCACTTGGCCGCCACGTGGTGCAGCTTGCTGTCGTCGAAATGGAGCCCGGCAACTTCAACCGACGGCAGGCCCACCTTGATCATGCATTTGTCGATGGTGGCGCCGGTGCCGGAGGCGCACTTGTCGTTCATGGAGGTCTGCGCCTGCTTGGCGCCGGTCTCCTCGTTCTCCTTGAAGATGACGATCTTCGCGTCCTGGCCACCCAGCTCGATCACGCTGCCGGCGTCGGGGTGGAGTTTTTCCACCGCCATGGTGACGGCGTTTACTTCCTGCACGAACTTGGCGCCCACATGCGGCGCGATGGGGCCGGCACCGGAGCCGGTCATGAAGACGCGGATGGAGTCGCGGGGGACTTTCGGGAAGGCGTTGCCGATCCGGATCAGGAACTCGAGGACTTTCTCCGGCTGACGGGTGTTGTGCCGCTGGTAGTCGCTCCAGAGGATTTCCTTCGTCTCCGGATCGATGGCGGCGGCCTTCACGGTGGTGGAGCCCACGTCCACGCCGATCACGAGCGGACCCGAGCAGTCGATGGCGGGCTCATCGAGACCGCTCGTCAGAATGCCTTCGAGCACACCGGTATCGTCGGAATTGTTCGTATCGTTGGAATCCGGCATCCCCGCCCCCAGAGCGAAACATTAATTAGACTGACAATTCAGTCTAATGTTCATACGAAGACTAGACTCGACTGTCAATCAAAAGTTTAAATAACTCAATAAAGTTAATGATTTTAGGTGGTTATGAACTGAACACCGATGTATAGCTTGACCGGTCCAAGCCCATCCGAGGGTTGCGGCACCCAGCCCGGTGTTTTAGCCTTTCAAACAGGTAAGCAATCCCCAATGGTCACTGCCGATAACGTGTCCGAGGCAACGCCCGAAAATCCGTCGTCTGACGAAGAAGAAGACGGGCGGTCCATTCGCGCCCGGGAACTTCGCGAGGAACGCCGCGAACAGATTCTCTCGACCGGGCGAAAGCTGTTCGGCGAACGCGGCTACCATGCTACCAGTATCACCGACTTGATCGAAGCGGCGGGGATCGCCCGCGGGACTTTCTATCTCTACTTCGAGAGCAAGCGCGCGATCTTCGACCAGATACTCGACGACCTGTTCCGCCGCCTCACCGCCAATCTGAAGAAGATCGAAACCGGCAGCGGGCATCCGCCGGTCATGGACCAGTTGCGCGGCAACCTGCAGAGACTGCTCGAGATCCTGCTGGAAGATCCGAACCTGGCGCAGATCCTCACGCGCACGTCGATGGGGATCGATCCCGACTTCGACCAGAAGCTCGGCGAGTTCTACGGCGCCGTGACGGACCTGATCCAGCGCGCGCTGGTGAAGGGCCAGTCGATGGGCCTCATCCGCAAGCACAACCCCGACCTCGTCGCGCAGTTCATTGTGGGCGGAATCCGGCAGGCGATCGTCAGCGCCCGCGTGGGCAGGGACGCCGTGCCGATCTCCGAGTTCGTGGACGAAATCGTCCGGTACAACCTCGAAGGTTTGCTCAAACGCTGATTACCGGACGGTCCCCGTCCGGCTTTAGCTTCAGCCCGCCGCGGCGACTTTCTGTACCGGCTGAGTCAGGTGTGCGGGCGGCTCAAACCACTCGCCCTTCGCCTTGAGCTCGGCCACCTGTTCGGGCGTGATGCCGCACTCGTCCAGCGACAGGTAGCAGGCCGGGTCCGGCGCCCACGGCGTTCCGAACACACGCTGCGCGCGGATCCTTAAGCCCCCGCCGCACATGGAATAGTACTTACAGACGGAGCATTTGCCCTTTACGCGGCCCACCTGGTCGCGCAGGCCCGCGAGCAGTTCGTCCGACAGGTCGGTCCAGATCTCGGAGAACTTGCGCTCCTTCACGTTACCGAACGAATAATCGGACCAGAACTGGTCGGCGTGCACGTTGCCCACCGGGTCGATGTCGCAGATTCCGACGCCGGACGAGAACCGGCTGCCGCCGTTCCAGGCCAGCAGGTCGGCGATCTCGTCGGCCCGCTTGGGATCGGTCTTGCGAATCTTGCTGAGCAGGTACACGCCGTCCACGTGGTTGTCGACCGTGAGCATGTCGATCGGCATGCCTTCGGCGATCATCTGCGTGGTTTTCTCGGCGATCCGGTCGAGCGCCTGGCGGGTTTCCTCGTGCGTGAGGTCCTCGTCGCGCATGGAACCGGCGCGGCCCGAATACACGAGGTGATAGAAGCAGGCGCGGTTGATCTTCTCTTTCCGGAGGAAATCGAAAATGCCGTCCAGCTGCTCGACGTTGTGCCGGGTCAGCGTAAGCCGCAGGCCCACGCGCTGTCCGACGGCGAGGCAGTTACGGAATCCCTGCACGGCGGCGTCGAAGGCGCCGTCCTTGCCGCGGAAAAAGTCATTCACCTTCCCGATCCCGTCCAGCGAAATGCCGATGTAGGTGAACCCGTAATCCTTAAGCCGCTGGGCGGTCTCGCGTTCGATCAGCGTGCCGTTGGTGGAAAGGGTCAGCTTGAGGCCCTTGTCACGCGCATAGGTAACCAGTTCCCAGAAGTCGGGGCGCGTGAGCGGCTCGCCGCCCGAGAGCAGCACGGCCGGCACCTGGAAGGCGGCCAGATCGTCGATCACCCGCTTCGCCTGATCCGTATCGAGTTCGCCCGGATACCGCTTGGCCTCCGAATTGGAGTAGCAGTGGACACACTTCAGGTTGCAGGTTCGCGTCCAGTTCCAGACGACGACGGGCTTGCGACCGGCGGCCGTTTTTGGGGTCCGGCTGCCTTCCGGGCCAGCGCCCCGAATCCCGTAACGCAGTGAATCTCCTGGGGTTTCTATGTCGAACAGCAGTTTTGAAAGGTTGATCATGGACAATGTGTACATCCGCACAACGAACTCCGTTATGAGGATTGTCACAAGAATCGACGGTTCTTGTCAGATCGAGAGGGCACCCTTCCGGAAGTCGCTGGAACCGATCTTGATATTCACCAGGGCCGGTTTGGTGCTGTCAAAAGCCCGCTTGAAAGCGGGCGCCAGCTCTTCGGGTTTTTCGACCCATTCGCCGTGGCAGCCGAGCCCCTGAACCGCCAGATCGTAACGGGTGTATTCGAGCTGGGTCGCAATGAGCCGGTCCTTGCCGTAGAGATCGCGCTGGCCCCGCAGAATCTGTGTCCAGCCGGCGTCGTTACCGATCACGCCCACGACCTTGATGTTCTGGCGGAGCATCGCCTCGAACTCCATCCCGTGGAGGCCGAAACTGCCGTCGCCGTACACGATCACGACCCTCTTGTTCGGATGGGCGAGCTTGGCCGCCATGGCGTAACCCGGCCCGACACCAAGAGTGCCCAGCGGACCGGGGTCCATCCACTGACCGGGCTGGTGAATCTGAAGCACCGAGACGGCGGTCGCCACGAAGTCACCGCCGTCGCCAATCACGACCGTATCGCGGTCCACGAATTTGGAGAGTTCATGGCATGCGCGCAGGGGGTTGATCGGCACCGAATCCGAGTTCAGCTCCGCCTTCACCTTGTCGGTCGCCGCCTGTTCGACCTTGCGCAGTTCCGCCATCCAGTCATCGGTGTTCGGTTTCGGCAGTTTCGAGATGGCCTCGCGGATTCCGTCCAGCACCCAGCCGGCGTCGCCGACAATGCCGGTACCGACTTCCCGGTTGTGGCCGATGATGCCGCCGTCCAGATCAACCTGGATCAGGTGCGCCTTGGCGTTGAACGTACCGGCGCGTCCGTAGTTGATCCGGAAATCGAGCGGCGTGCCGACGAGGATAATCACGTCTGCATTCTTGAGCGCGTCCTTCCGGGACTTGGACAGGAGACAGGGGTGATCGGGCGGCAGTGCGCCTCGCGCCATGCCGTTCACGTAGGTTGGGATTTTCACGGTCTTCAGAAGATCATCGAGGCCGCTCCGTTTCTCCGACCAGAACCACTGGGATCCCACGAGCAGGACCGGCTTCTGCGCCGCCGAGAGCTTTTCTGCCGCCTGCTTCACATAGACGGGCGAGCCCGCCGGGGAGGCCATCGTGCGGTACCCCTTGGGGAATACGCAGGTGCTTTCGTTGAGCGGGGAAATCAGGAAATCGACCGGGATCTCCAGGAACACGGGCCCCGGCACGCCGGTTGTCGCCTTGCGGAACGCCATGGCGATGTATTCGGGAATGCGGCGCGCCTCGGGAATGGATGTCGCCCACTTGGTAATGGGCCGCATCAGATCGACATGGTTCATGTCCTGCAGTGAACCCATATCCTGAAGCGCACGCGGGCCCTGCCCGCCGATGAGTATCATCGGAACCTGTGCGCGCCAGGCGTTGGCAACGGCGGTCACCGCGTCGGTGACGCCCGGACCAGCCGTCACGACAGCGACACCCACCTGCCCGGTGGCGCGCGCCCAGCCGTCGGCGGCATGGGCGGCCGACTGTTCATGGCGGAAATCGACGGTGCGGATTCCCTCGTCCAGGCCGCCGTCATAAATCGCCATGACGTGCCCGCCGCACAACGTGAAGATATGGGTTACGCCCTCAGCCTTGAGAGCCTTCGCCACCGCGCGTCCGCCGTGAAACATTCCCATCGTCCGGTCACTCCAATCGCTTTCGGTCTGGTTTTCTGGGACCAGTGTAACCGGGACAGAATTTCACAACACCACAGTCCGTTTCTATGACGATTGACAGGGTGAAACCGATTTTACCCGGGTTCCTCAGGCGGGGATGCGGCCTGCCGCCCCGCCCGGCGCCGCCGTTTGACGCCATCCGGCACGGGCCGTAGCGTTCCGGGCTATGACAAACAGCGTCGAGATTCACGGTCAGACGGATAAACGGTTTGAGCGGGTCCGCGAGGCGTTCGCCTCCGGGTTCGAGCGGGGTGTGGAACTGGGCGCCTCCCTCGCCATCGAAATAGACGGCAAGCGGGTCGTGGACCTGTGGGCCGGTTCCGCAGACCGGCACAGTTCCAGTCCGTGGCAGGCCGACACTCTCGTCAACGTGTATTCGACCACCAAGGGAATCACGGCGCTCTGTGCGCACCGGCTGGTCGATGAAGGCCGCCTCGATCTGGACGCACCGGTCGTCAAATACTGGCCCGAGTTCGGACAGGCCGGGAAAGACAGAATTCCGGTCAGGCAACTGCTTAACCACCGCGCGGGGCTGCCCGCCCTGCGGACGATCCGCCCGGGCGAGGCGCTCTTCGACTGGAACACGATGACGGCGGCCCTTGCGGCGGAGACGCCGTGGTGGACGCCCGGCGAAAAGCACGGCTACCACGCCGTGACTTTCGGCTGGCTGGTCGGCGAGCTGATCCGGCGCGTGACCGGGAAGAGCGTCGGCACTTATCTGCGAGAGGAAGTCGCCGGTCCGCTGGGCGCCGATTTCCACATCGGCCTCGGCCCGGAGCTTCAGGCACGGGCTGCGCGGCTTACGCAGATGAAGCCGTCCGAAGTGACGCCGGAATACAAAACCGGCCAGCCCAATATCGTCGAGGTGATCATGAAAGACCCGGCGGGTGTCACCTCCCGGGCGTTCGCCAATCCGCCGACAATGGCGAAGCCGGGTGTGGCGAATACACCCGAATGGCGGGCGGCGGAAATCCCCGCCGCCAACGGACATGCGAGCGCGCGCGGGCTGGCCGCCCTCTACAGCGCGGCCGCCACCGGCAAGACAGTCGGCGGGCGGCCGTTCCTGTCGGCGGCGAGCCTCATGGAGTGCCACACGGAAGGTTCCCACGGGACCGATGAGGTGCTGAAAATCTCCTCAAGGTTCGGCTCCGGGTTCATGCTCTGCCAGGATTTCAAGGGCGGTTCGTTCAGCCCCAACCCCCGGTCGTTCGGCCACCCGGGCGCCGGCGGGTCGCTGGGCTACGCCGACCTCGATGCGAAGATCGGCTTCGGTTACGTCATGAACCGGATGGGCGTCAGCCTCATCATCGATCCGCGCCCGCAACTGATTACCCAGGCGCTGTACGAATCGCTCTGAGGTTTTCCGGGAGAAGCGGGGAGGGACCGGTCACGTGCGCACATCCCTCTATGGACGGCTGGTAGACAAATACCTGGAGTTCACCCGGTGGCCCACGTCCCGCAAGACCGCCATATCGGGCGTTCTCGCCTATCCGATCTATTTCCTGTTCTACTGGGTCGCCGCCTACGGACACCGCTCCGGCTGGGGCGGCGGGATCATCGACCTCGGACTGCTCGAGCGGGTCAGCCGGATCTGGGTAACGATCTCGCCGTTCATCACGATCGGGGCGATTATCGAGGCACGCCGGGGCCGCGAAGGCCGCTGGACCGCCTATGCGTTCGTCCTTGCGGGCGGACCGATGCTCCTTGCGCCTGTTCAGTTCTTCGGGACGGTGAGCACCTCGCTCGTTACCGTCATTCCAATGACCATCCTTTTTATCACCCTGTTCTTCGACACCCGGGTCGGCTGGTTCGCCTTCATCTGGCACCAGTTCCTGTTTCTCGGTGTGGCCGTCATCGAGCTGTCGGGAATGGTTCCGTATGCGCCGCTGCTCATTTCCCGGGACCTTCACGCGCACGCAGGCCTGGTCTATCAGGGGCTGCTGCTCCTCACCATCTGGATCGTTTTCGCCAACCTGTTTCTGCGGGTCCAGTTCACGGCGTCGATCCGCGCCCGGCAGATGGAAATACTCAAACGCACCCACCGGGAACTGAAGGAAGCCAAGGACAAGCTGGCCCGCTCGGAAGCGCTCTCGGCGGTGGCGACGCTGGCCTCCGGTGCGGCGCATGAGATCCGCAACCCGCTCGCCTCCAGCCACGCGCTCATCCAGTCGCTGAAAGAGGACCTGGAGCTGGACGACATTCCGGCGAGCCTTAAATCAATACTGGCGGATAACACTGCCGACGTGGCGGCGCAGATCGACAGCGCCGCGAAATCCATCGACGGAATCCACCGCCTGCTCGACGATGTCGAACAGGCCCAGAAGACCGGGCGTGAGCGGGAGACACTCGACTCGCTGGGAGTATCTCTTTCGGCGGAAGCGGCACCGGCAGGGGCCACCGATAGTTCGCAACTGGGCAAGCTGGGTGTCTGGCTGGCCGAGGTCATCACCTGGCCGCTCGTCAAGCGGGCGGCGCTGGAAGCGGTCATCGGCGGGGCCGCGCTGGCACTCGCCTGGCTGGCGCTGCTCCTGTTCGGGTCGCCTGGAACCGGAAACCTCACCCTCTATACAGGATTATGGGCGCTGGCCTGCGGCCTGCTCGCTACCTGGCTGTACCGCGGCGCAAACCGGCCCTGGCATAGTTCCCGCGGAGCCGTCCACCTCCTTCACGCCGTGCATATGGTGTTCGCCTTTATCCTGTGCGGACAGCTCGGCGGCATGAGCACGCCCTTTTACGCGATGCTGCCCGGCTGGGTGCTGGTGGCGAGCCTGATGTACGACGCCCGGGTCGGTCTCGTGGCGTTCGGGTTCTGGATGTCCGGATCAGCGATGCTGGCCGCCCTCGAAGTGTCCGGCACCGTCCCCTACGCGCCCGCCATGGCCGGCTGGACCGTCGACTCGTACCGATCGGCGGGGACTTATCTCTTTCTCCTGTCGGTTTATCTAGGAAGCTTCACGGGGGTGTTCCTCTTCGTGCAGGCGTCGGAGCGGCTCCGCAGCCTTCAGGAAGCGCGGATCACCCGCGCCAACCGGGAACTCACCGATGCCCGCGAGGCGCTCGCCCGGTCCGAAGCATTGTCGGCGCTGGGCGCACTGGTCGGACGTTCGGTGAAATCGGTCGGGCCACCGGTGAGGTCCGCAGGCGACGCGCTTGCCCGGATGGAAACGGCGATCTCCGGTGACGACGCAGTTGCGCTTCCGGTGAAGAATAATCTGCTCGCCACGATCCGGATGGCCGGGCGCGGACAGAAACGCGCCGAGCGGATACTCGACCGGCTGGGAATGCTGCTCGACCTGGCCGGTCGCGATCCGGGCACTTGCTCGCTCCGTGACGTAATGCCGGATCTGGCGAACCGTTTCAGTGCCGCGCGTTTTGAACAGACGGACGATCTGGTCCGGTCAGCGGCGATTGCGGCCGATGAGCTGGTGCTGCTCGCGGGCGAACTGGTCGAGAACGCCGTACGCTCCGGCACCAGGGTCCCGCCGGTGGTGTCGCTCCGGACAAACGATTCTGCGGGCAGCTTCGAGATGACCGTCACTGATACGGGGAGCGGAATTCCTGACAGGCTGAAACCGTTGTTGTTCAAGCCGTTTGCGAGCGGTGACCGGGCGGGCGAAGGCCACGGCGTGGGCCTGGGACTTTATCTCGTTCACGAGATCGTACGCAGGAACGGCGGAAGCGTCGAAGTCGCCACCGCAGAAGGCCGGGGCACCACCGTCACCATACGCCTGCCGCAAGCCGCCGCCTGAGGCAGCGGTTCCGTCACAACAGGATATTCATTTTTTTGGGGGATTTGGTCGGGCTGGAGGGATTCGAACCCTCGACCTCTTGCTCCCGAAATCGCCCAGCCCATTTTCCGGAAATTTCCAGAGACGTCCCAATGTGTCTGATTTACTTAGGTTTTTGGACTTTTTGTTTTCCACCGGTTTCCACTGAAATGCGCCGTTTTCCGGTTCAATGGCTACAAATTGGCTACAGTATATTGCAGGTTTTTGCGTCTTAGATGGGCATCCAAATGACCTTTGCATGAAGTCGCCGGGGGTAGCGATCAAAGGTCAGCCAGCGGCGGGTGCTTATGGGCCATACCACCCGAGTCCGGACGCTTCCGAAAGTGGATCCTGACCGGATCGTTCGCCTCCACCTTTTGCCTGGCCCACTGGAGCCATGACGCAATGCCGGTCTCCATTTCTACCCCTCTTTCGCGGTAGTCCCTTTCCACCGCATCCAGAAACTCGCCTGCCTGCCGATTACGAACCCACGCCGAGGCCATCTCGTGAAGCTGCTCGAATCGTTTCGCCTCGTCCCGCGCCTTATCGTGCTCCGTCTCCCTTTGAAATCTTTCTTCCTGGACCCGCCGCCCCTTCTCAGCATATTCCTTTTGCGCTTCAACCAGACACACGGCCATGGCTTCAAGTCCTTCGATGATCTCGGGGATCAGTTGCTCAATTGACTGCCGTTTCCCTTCTACCCATCTCGTTCGAATCCCCCGCCGCATATAGGCCTGATCGCCATGCAGTTCGAAGATCAGCTTACCGTTAGGCGTTAAATCGAATTTAGGGATACTCCCAAGCGGGTCGCCTTTTCGCATCTGTTCCCGTTCTTCCGAAGTCGGAATGTGCTTCTTCCGCGTGCATTGCTCCTTGAGCGCCACGAGAAAGATCACGCCCTCTTTCTCAAATTGCGTGTGAGTGCCCCATTTCCTGACCAGCGAGACCGAAAACCCGCGATTCTCCGCTTCCCGAATTATCGCGTTCATGGCCGACAGACCGCGATCCAGCAATTTTCTGGTCACCCATAAGTCTACGCAGTCGTTGCTATTAGCTAATAGAAAGCCATCCCGGTCCTGTTCGACCTTTTCCAGTATGCATCTCGACCGTTGGATGATCGGATGGATTCGGGTTGTCGCCATAGGTTCCACCTTTCGAGAGATTCAGCAGGCGCTGCCGCACTGACGCCGCGACATTTACGGGATTCCTCTTCGTCATGTCATCGCCTCAAGGTACGGCCGGATCACATTCTGAACGCGGCATACGGCGGCATATCGCCACAGATCATCCGTCTTTCCCCGGTACTTACGCAGATAATCCCGCAGGGCTTCCAGGGCGACATCCAGACCGATCTTGTTCCGGTACTTGAAGCAGTCGGCCACCGTTTTGGCGGCCGAATATATCCTGACATCAACGCCTTCGACCTTGTGGACTTCCACACCCTCTGTCAGTGCCCTTCCCGAAAACCAGGCGATCCGGATCGGCGGGTAATCTACCCTGGGTCGCTCGGCTTTCACGTCAACCGCGATCCACACCTCGAATGGAGCCTGCGTGGTAAGCCCATGAAAACGAAGTGCAGATAGCAGGCAAACAGTGCCCTTCGGTACTTTCTTGCCGGCTTCAGCCAGCGAGTGGAACTCCGTCACTTTGAAATCAGAGAGACGATACAGACCGCGGCCTGACCGGATGAGCTTGCCTTCCTTCACGAGCCTTCGCAGGTAGACCGGTGCGATTCCATCTGATGCGAGGTCGCGGGGCCTTATTGCTCCGGCTCTTTTGGCCAGCTTTAGGGTTATTTCTGATGCTGTAGACATAATCTGCCCCCGTGTTTTAATATACAGGTAATTACTAGTAAATACCGGTAATTTAGAACTTCACGTTCAGTCCGTATCGTCCCACGGCCGGCCATACCTCACCAAGAACAGTTCCCTGTTCTTGGTAATTGCGCCACATGCACCTAAAGCTATACTTATGACGGTGCATGCACGGTTCGCCATGCACTGCGGTTTCATGAGAACCGCAGACAACAAAGATACCAATATGTGATAACGCGGGACTGAGCCGACCGTCGTTTACACAATATCAAGAGCAGAACGCGGTCTTGGCCAAGAGCAGCGAACCGCTCTGATATCAATCATCGAAGCCCGGGCAAGATTATTACGATCCTCCCGGGCTTTCGCTTTATTCATTGATCAACGGTCGGGCGGTAGACCACGTCGGAACTGGCACGCCGCACCTACGGTTCTTTCGCAACCGCCTGGCGTGTGAAGCAGGAATTCGGAAGCATAGAAAGGAGCCACCGCAAGCGGCCGAACAAATGACCGGCTAACGTCCGGCTGCCCCCGGTAAAAGACGGAAACCCGGATAAGCGAAAGCTCCCCTGATCAGCTCGCAGTCGCGCTCGGAAACATGCTCGGCGCGGGCGATGCCATACCAGGAATTCCGGATCTGGTCTTCCATGGATTCAATAGTCTTTTCCGCTTCATCCGTTCGGATCAAAAATCGTTCGCATTGGGATAGGAGATTTCGCGCATTGGCGTACCGGCCAAAATCTCCGCACGCCATTGCCAGATCACGGTGCTCGGCACTCACCAGATTCATCGGCACCAGGTCGTACGCCGGCGAAAGACGCCAGTTGCGATCTCTCGCGAGGACTGCGTGATTTCTCGGGTGATCGTCCGTATTGGTGATCAGCGCGTTGAAACACATCCGCCGGAACAGTTCATTGGCGTCTTTCCGGGGTTCCGACGACACGCGCCTGAGTCCCTCTGCCAGCAGGACGTAGGACCAGCGATCACGCGCCTCTGCGCTGTCTTCAGCCTGAAGCAGGGTCAGCCCGCTGACCATCCGGGCGCGCTGATATCCGTTTTCGGTTTGCTCCCGGTCAAACCGTTTCACCAACAGGACGTCGCGGTCGCCCACTTTCACGACCTTGCTTTCGACCGCCGAAATTCCGCAGGTCCTGGCGAGCATCAGCATCGCATGTTCAACACGCGCGAAGTTCCAGCGATCATCGGGGCGGTTGAACTTCGCCACCCATAGTCCATCTGCATCTTCGACAACAGCCTTCGGACGGGCACCGCCCATCGACGTACCGATCAGCATCAATTCGCTGATCTGGCCTGCTTCGGCACCGGACGGGCGGTTTTCATCTTTGATGATCGCGTCCGCGATGGCATGGAGCCTGGCAAGATCAAGGGTGCTGCTGAACTCCCTCCGTGGGGCCGGAGGGGTCACGCCGTGCCCGAACCCAAGGGCACCCGCCCGGTCATCCGGCGAATAGAGCAGGTAGTCGAGCTCGCCCAGTTGCCCGCCTGCATGCCGCTCAATCACCCGCCGGCCCCAGAAGTCCGGACCCGAATCCCGGAGGGCACCAAACAGGCCGCCCAATCGTGTCGTCTCAAAAGTACCTTTTCCGAGGGCTAGCTCGACCGGATCAATTTCCACCGCGTCGTTGCGTTCCAGATAGCGGCGGCCATAAACAAAACGTCCAATGGGTATTCCACGCCTGTCGGGCGTCAGTTCAAAACGCCCCGCAGTGACCGCTTCGGTATGGCCCGGGAGCGTGATGTAGACATAACACTCGGTGGCGGATTTGCTAGAAATCATTGTCCATTCCGCCAGTGGCATGCGGGCGTTTCCGCTCGCGTGACAACGCCAGAACCTGACCGGTTTCATCACGGCCCGGATCTGCGACTGAACCCAGCTGTTCCAAGAGATCGTACGCCCACAGTAGCGCCACGAATATCCCCACACCGCTTGAGGGTTTCCCCTTTTCGGCGTCGATAATCGCGCGCGGTCCCGTACCGATCTTCTCAGCCACCTTCGCGATTGTCAGATTGCGGCGAACCCTCGCGGTTTTCAGATCGGCTCCCAGCCGTTTGAGCGCTTGCTCAACCGGCAGCGGCGGACTGCTAAGTAGGGTGTTCCGGGACTTCATATGCTTTTAATAGATAAAATTACGTTATTTTATGCTTTTAAGAGCATAAATAAAGATATGAGGCAAAGCAAGCTCACCACCAAATCGGCACGGCGCACCTATGGCTCATTCGCCACCGCCTGGCATGTGAAGCGGGATTTCGGCATTGCGGGGAAGAAGCACATGCGATCCGTTAGTAAAGGGACCTTTACCAGCCGGAGACGATAATAAGGGATCCTTTACTTTCAATTCCGCCGGCCACACAGCTCCTTTTACAGCCCTTCCTGATGGGCTTCGAGCCACCCCGCCCGTCGCCGGATCTCGGCGATGATCTTTCTGACGATACCGCTGCTCGATGGCAGCTTGAGTTCAGCAGCCGCTACCGGCGCACCGGAGATGACCCGTGCCGACAGCTCCGCGCTCCGCTTTTTCAGAAGGGACGGATTCACCTTCACGTCGGCCGCGAATTTTCTCCAGTGTTTCTCATGTACCCATTCGGCCCGGTATTCTCCGCCGATCGCCATGGCCATCTTCGGATCCAGCTCCCGATAAACGACCGTGCTGATCAGATCGTAGAACGGCGCCAGACGCATCCGGCCACCCTCTTCCATCAACATCGCCAGGTTCTTCGCGTGCGCGTCGGCGTTGCCGATCAGGAAGTTGAAGATCACCCAGTCGATCATCCGGATCTGGTCCGGCCCCGGTACGGTGGCATGCCGGATCAGCAGATCGAAAATGTCCTTGAAGCCGGGGCCCCCGTCCCGCTGGTATTTCTGATCCGGAAGGACGCCCGCAAGCTGGCAGAAATCGAGCTGGTGAAGCCGGGCGATTCCAATCTTGCCCGCCTTGCGCTCGCTTCGCCGGTCATAGCGGCGGATAACGAGCACACCCGGAGGTATCCGGACGATCTCCGCGCTGACCGCTTCCAGTCCCGCTCTGGCCGCCAGTGTCAGGCAGAAGGCCTCGTTTTCCACCGATTCCGGAATATCCGCCACCGGCTGGATCGCCGGCTTCAGGATATGGGTCGAGGCTGCGCCGCCTGCCGGCAGCCAGAACTTGCCATCTTCCCATTTGACCGGAATTTTGTCCTGTGCACCCGCCAGCGAAAGCCTCAGTTCACCGTGCTGCGCCAGCAGCGGAAGGCGTTTCCCCAGCCGTTCGATATCCGCACGGATCATCGCCGGTGAATACGGAGTATAGGACGGCTTTCTCGATTTTTTCGGAACATCGGGAGTGATCGAAAAGGCCCCCGCGGCGTCCTCGCCAAGAGCCTCAAACTGGGCGTACAGATCGCCAGCCGGAATCTGCCTGAGCTTGAGGATCGCCGACAGCACCGGCCCTTCCGGAAGCAGATTGCTGAAGAACAGGGCCACCGGATCGTGACCGAACGGCTCCGGCTGAAGGGGGAGATGCGGACTGACCGGAAAGGCATTGGACAACGCCAGCCAGGCGGGATCGTAGATAAATTCCAGACGCCGCTTTTCAGCCGTTATTGTCCCAACGATTTCCGTACCGTACCAGACCTTAAGCACGGCTCATTTCTCCGCAGTCCGGAGCTTCAGACCCAAAGAGCGCAGGACACGGGCTGCATTTCCCAGCGACACACCCGGCTTGCCGTTCTCCAGTTGAATGATGAACTCGCGGCCGACTCCGGAGACGAGAGCCAGTTCCTCCTGGGTCATCTTTGCCCCGGCCCGTACCGCCCGGACCCTGTCCCCGATTTCCAGCAGCATGGGGTCGTCGCCGGTCGAGGCGTGGCGCCGGCGGTTAGGGGTCATGTCGGTTTTGGGAGACTTTCTCATATGAGTGACCGGCAATTCCATAAAAGTCGGCTATAGGCGACTTATAGACACAACCGGCCTGAAAAGCAAAGAAGTCGGTCAAAGGCGACTTAATAGCCAGAAAATCATCATCGGTGTCATTCGGGTCATCGCTACCGCCAGAACTGCCCAAACGGCCAAGCGCAACCCGATGAAGTTGATCGGCGCGGAGAGGCGGGAGTGGAGCCGGCGTTCAGCTGCCGGCGCGTAGTCGGTACAAATTCTTTCGCCTCACGAAAGCGGCGAGCGAGTCGTTACGATCACTGGAGCGGAAATGCCGATATACCGGAAACAGGATCCGGCAGAATAGCCAGCAGCCGCTCGTGAATGCTTTTCCAGTCCTTGGCCAGGTTGACCGAGCAGATACGGACCTGATTACCGTGCAGAACGACCCGATGATCGAAATCCTCATCGACAGTCGGGTACAGCAAGATGCCACTGACCCGCAAAGAAGGCTGGTTCGTCAACGCCTCGTAGTTCTTCAGGTAGGAGAACAGCTGATAGAGGTTGGACGAATGAAAGGTGTCTTTGTTGTACACCTTATGGAACGGTGACGAATAGTATTTGGTGTCCAGAATAACCGTCCGGTCACCGTTCTGGAGGGTAACGTCGGTGGTCATGTGCGGCAGGCAGCCAATAGAATCACGCTCACCGTCAACCTGTTGCCAGGAGAAGCGGCGCTGGCCGCCCCTCCATCCCTTAACAGCGGCTTCCTGGTCATAGAAGTTGCGGACAAAATTCTCGAACAGACCGGCCAGTTCACGATCATCCCGGACAAAATCCCGGAATTGCCGGGTGGCACCGTCTTCCGCGAGCGACAGATTGTCGTAAATCAGCCGGCAGATGTTGATCAGAAAGCTATACACCGACTGGTTCCGGTGCAACTGGATCTGGCGGAAGTGGGAACCGCGCAACTCAATGTCAGAAACCGGCTCCAGACGCTTCAGCAGGCCAAGCAGATCAGCCCGTATGGATTTATCCAGACCGCTAACCTTTGCCGTTGATCTGATCGTTGCCCGCAATACCTGGTTCGGCAGGATGTCGTACGACAATTCATCAAAACTGCAGTTCGCACGACCCTGCTGAAAGGTATTCTCCCGCAACGATTGGGAAAACCGGATCCGGCCTCGAATACCGGGAATGGTCTTTTCGACCGACTCATAGCCTCTCGCCATTCCCCGCCGAAGCATGTGCGTCGTACCGGAAAGCAGCACCCTGGCGAACAGATCGATAAGCTCTTTGAAATCTTCGTTGCCGACGTCGACGACCTCCGCCTCCTGCAGATGGTCCCAGGCGTACGCAAGCAGGTAATAGATGTTCCGGATCGGAATCTTCATTTGAGCAGCCGGTCAGACCACGCCTGAACGATATCCGGCTGATCGAACCAGTATTCTTCCAGAAGCGGTACGACCTCGGACCGGATCACCTGCTCATACCACTTGTCATCGTAGGGCCCGGATCCGGCCGGGCAGAAGTAGCTGTGACCGACCTGATAGCCGTGGCCGAGATTTCTCCGATCGCTTTCAATCGCCGCATTCAGATCGTTCATCCGGCCGACGATCCTGCCGATCAGTTCGCCCCCGATGCCACGAGCCTCCAGATATTTCCGGAACATCGGCGAATTGAACTTCGGGCTGAGCAGCTGGAACCGGAAGCGCCGCCTGAGCGCATAGTCCACCAGCGCCAGTGAGCGGTCAGCGGTGTTCATCAGACCCATGATATAGATATTGGAAGGGACATAGAACGTGTCGTCAGGGTCTTTCGTATACGTCAGCGGCAAGGCGTATTTTTTCTTCCGCTTGTCGCTCTCGATCAGCATCATCATCTCACCGAGTATCTTGCTGAGATTACCCCGGTTGATCTCGTCAATAATGAATACGTACGGACGTCCTGCGGCTTCGTCCTGAAGCGCCTTCTGGCAGAACTCGTAAAAGGTTCCGTTTTTGAGAGCGAAGCCGCCCTTCCCGTCCGGACGCCAGCCCTGGATAAAGTCCTCGTAACTCAGCGACTGGTGGAACTGCACCATCCGCACGCGGTCAGGATCCTCCTGTCCGAGCAGGGCGTAAGCCAGCCGGTCGGCGATAAACGTTTTCCCGACTCCCGGCGGCCCCTGAAGGATCAGGTTCTTCTTGTCGCGCCACATGTTGAGAATCGCTTCGAACTCGGCGCGTTCAAAGAACAGGCCGTCCAGAGCCTGTTCGATCGTATAGGGCTTCAGCTCATCCACAGGCGCGGAAGCGACGCCGTTATCCTTGCCATTAAACAGGAGATCAATAACCGGAGGTGAAGTGACCGGCACGAGCGTGGAAAACCAGTTTCCGGAACCGGCCCCCACCGGCCGCTTGCCTTTGAACAAGGTCCGCTCAAGCCGCTTCAATCCCAATCGGCCCGCATCGCGATCAACCGAAACGACCTCGCCGATGTAGTAAATCTTCAGGTCGTTCTGGCCGCCAAAGCCCTTGATCGCGAACTCGTCGCCCTTGTTAATGCCGGCAAATGCCTCCCAGGTTTTCCGGGCGGCATCGTTTGGATCATCCTTCGGCCAGCCGATCTGCCAGTAATTTCCGTCGATAAACTCTTCAAGCTTTGAATTCTCGCCACCCCACAGAAAACCACCAGCCCAGTATTTCTTCGAAGATTTCGCGGCCGCCGCCTGAGCAATCCGTTCAGCCGACGCCTTCCAGGCGTCATAGGAGATGACCTTGTAATCCGAACCAACCTCCGCGTTCACCTTCTTCAGAATAGCCAGGTAGTCATCCAGGTTCTGGACCGTATCCGCGTCCAACTCAATACCCTTGGTATCAAGGTAGTCCCTCATCACCGAATCCAGGGCAAGGTATTGGGCCGGGTTGATCCAGAAGAGCCCCATCGTGAGTTTGGGGGCTTTGATCCCGTATATGTTGAGGCATTTCTCGAACAGCGCAGGCGGAAGGGTTGCCGGCGGACCTTTCCGGGCGGCGACAGCGAGATCCCAAAGAAGCCCGATGTCCTGATCCTCACGGAATTCTGCATATCCGAAAAACCAGGAGTTCATGTTGTTGGCCGTTGGAATACCGTCGAAGTCTTCTGGCACTGGAGACTTGAGAGCAAAGCGAATCTTGAGCTGCTTCAGGAACTCTCGCCGCACGTCTTTGGTAGTACCGCGATTAAACGCGGCAAAGAACGTGAAGGGGTCAATGTTCTTCAGCTGATCACGCTTGCCGCCTTCAAATTGGTCATCCAGTCCGAAGATTGGAAGTTCTTCTTCGCCGGCGATATCTTTAAGCATGCGGACAAGTTCAGGCTGCCGATTCCGATAAACCAGGACGGCATCGGCTAGTTCGACATAGATCTGAACCCACGTATACGTCGACATTTACTTCTCCAGCTTTTGCAGTCACGCGACCTTAAAAAACACCTTCGGATACTGCTTCACCTGCTCCTCGATGGACTTGGTGTGGTGAATTGCAATGACTTGGAATCCCCGTTCCTCAAGGGCACTTCGTTTTTCCTTGTCATCCTTTTGTTGTTGCGGGGTGTCATGGTGCGGGCCATCGATATAGACACAGATGCCGGGCAGATTCCCTCGTTCGTAAAAGAAATCTGTTTTGGTCGGAACGTCATTGTGAGCAATCCATTGCGCATGGTCAGGCAGATTCAATTTCTTTGAATAAAGGTAATCGAGAAATTTCTTCTCGAAGGTCGAGTTCGGATCCAGGTTGTCAGTGATCTTCTTGTAGCGCTCTTCGTAATCGTATGACGCGCCGCCCGGTTTGCAGATTGCGTTCGTCAGGCTGAAAAGAAAATCATTGATCAGCTCCCGTTTGAGCTGCGAGTGCTGGCGCTGGTTTGAATAGCTGAGGATGCATTCGTAGCAGCCGCCCCTACAGGCGCTTGCTACCGGATTATCCAACTGAACACCGGTCAAAGGATCGTAGTGACAGATTTCAAGAGCATGGCGAGCGAGCTTCGCGATTGATTCCTTGTCATTGATCATTCGTTCGAGAACGCCGGTTCCGCCTTCGGCCGATTCCCATACCAATATCCGCTTCTGGTCCTTCTCGCCGATCAGTTCCACACGGATTTCTGATTCTTCGACCTGATAATGGATCTGAATCGCACGACGCAGGGCGCTTGCAAGAGTAACGAGGAAGGCATCCGGGTAGTCAGAACTCCACTCCGGGCGAAGTCTGATGATATTCCGGGTTTCCGCCACATAGAGCTTGCGGCGCTTCGTCTCGATATTTTGCGCGTTACGTTCGTTCGCGACCTTGTCATTCAGAACCTTGCCTGTCTTGTGATCTATCCAGAAACCCTTATAAGGGTCCTTTGCGCGCTTCAGACCGTGGTTAATCAGCCACAGCGTCGCCTGGGGGTGATGATCAAGCTCGAGCGCCAGTGCATCGTCCTGCTTCGTATAGAGAAGCTTCGGATTCGGCTGGGCGGTTTGAAGCTCGAAAGCCGTATCGACCTGGAAACTATCGCGCGTTCGCTCTTCTTCTTCTGACGTAATGCGTAGCTTGGGCGACGTCATCGCCACGGTCGGCGAAAAGAGTGTTTCGCTCTCGACCCAGAACGATGACCCCGACGCACCGCAGCTTTCGCAAAGGTCGATCCCTTTGATTCGGTAGAGGCGGCCGCATTCGGTACAGATTTTCGCCACATCCAGGAAGTCGAGTCCCGTCGCCTTGGGCTTATAGGCACTGACAATGTGCTGCCGGCCCTCGTGGTAGATCGTGTTCATCGGTCCGAATTCGGCGAGACCGACAAACCGGGGACGGTCGATGGTCTGGAGTTCGTTCCGAGACGATACGTAGGCAGTAAGCGGAAGGCGCGGAAAGTTATAGCCCGGAATAAACCCTTCGGACGCCAGATAGCGGTACGGGTAAAAGTCGCTTTCGTGCGTATTGTTTTGCTGGTTCAGCAACAGATTCTGCTCTTTTAGAGCCTGCGTTTGCGCACGTAGCGCCTCGTCTTTTTCTTCCTGTGACACCCGTTTGCTCAAGGTGATACTCGCTTTAACCAGCGTGGCCGTCGCGGTCGTATACAGACTTCGCCACCGATCGAATGCCTTATTGAACTGAACTGGAGCTTCGGCCGCCAGGTTCTTCAGCCATGCGTCCGAATACCAGGCCGTCTTGGAGAGATCGGCCTGTATCAGTGAAGTCACTTGCTGGAATGCCGCCAATGCCTTCGCACCCAACTCGGGTTTGCCAACGGCCTCAGCAAACTCAGGCTTCAATGGAAAGTTCAGATCCGCTTTGTCGAGATCGAGAACTTCTTCCATCGATTTGCCCAGCTTCACCCCGGCAAGGTGGAGCCATACCGAATAAAGGTGTGCAACAATAAGTTCGCGGTTGGAGAGATCGATCGGCGGCGGTGTAACCGCCCCGGAGATCATCTTGATCCGCTCGCGGAAGAAATACTGGTCGTGAGGGTTCCCGTGACCCGCGAATGAAACAACGAGTGCCGGACGCCCGCTTCGGCCTGCACGGCCGCTGCGCTGGGCATAGTTGGCCGGAGTCGGCGGGATATTGCGGAGATGGACGTATGAAAGATCGGATATATCGACGCCCAGCTCCATCGTCGGCGAGCAGATGAGAACCGGCAGTTTCCCCTGCCGGAACTGCACCTCGCGCTCCTGGCGCCATTTCGCCCCGACCTGGCCGGAGTGTTCGCCCGCTTCCAGTCCGGCAAAATACATTGCCCGTTTGCCGTAAGTATCGGCGAAATACCTGTTCGGGGTCGCGATCTTCTCTTCTGTCTTGTGCTGGTGAACCGACTTGGAACGGACCTCGTCCGGCCCCGGAACCGTTCCATCGCCTTTCACCCAACTGATGACCGGCACTTTAAGCTGTACTGCAAATGGATTCGTCGTGTTCGGGTAATCGGTCAGGAAATGCCCCCGAAGGGCGTCGATCAGGCCGATCAGAAGCGCCAGCGCATCATGCTTCGGCACTTTTCCTTCGAGTCCCCAGGTCCGGCCGTTCTGAAGATACCGGAAGATCGACGACCTGTCCGTGAGCTTCCGTTCGACCTTGCGGTCTTTCACTTCCTTGTCGACCGCCGTTAGCTGAAACGCGATCGAGAGTTCGTCGCTTTCATCTTCATCGATTTGCCAGAACGGCTTTAGGCCGCTCGAATTGCTCTTCCTTGCGACCGATTTGA
This sequence comes from uncultured bacterium, assembly GCA_964565925.1. Classification (GTDB taxonomy): domain Bacteria; phylum JAGRBM01; class JAGRBM01; order JAGRBM01; family JAHCIT01; genus CAZMGV01. Next base: position 20,308 of record CAZMGV010000009.1, on the reverse strand, counting down.
ATTTATCCCAGGTCAGTTCCTGTGAATCGATGGCGAGCAGGCTGCGGAAATGTTCGAGCACCGCTCGGATCACCCGCTCACGCAACTCCGGTGTGGCGTCCCGGATCACCGGGATGTCTTTCCACCGGTTTTTGTCGGCGGCGAACGCCGGTAGCCCCTCATAGCGGATCTTCATCAGGCCGCTCTGTTCCAGATTCGGCTGCGACACTCGCCATGCGCGGCTCAGGTCCTGAACAGCACGGAACTGGAAGAGATCGACAAGCGCGGATTTGGCGGAATCATAGGGCGGGCCTGAATCGACCGGCTGCTCCATGAAGTCAGTCGGTTGGAGGCTCAGCGCCTCGAATATCGCGCTCCCCAGCTCATGGCTGGCGAGACTGCTCCTCTGTTCGAGGGCACGGGCCAGGCCGCCACGTATAAGCACGATCTGGGTAAAATCGTTCAGATGGCCGGCCTGGAGCGATGTGTCCTGCCGGTTGTCCGAGAAACTCAGGACTTTGCGGCGCGATGGTTCAACGCCCTCCTGCTGCTTCAGGCCAATAACACCGGCTGAAGTCATAAGGGTCGTCGCGGTTGAGCGACCGGTCTGGCCCAGCGTGGCGAGCTTGCGGAACTCCCTGGTCCGGCTGTGATACGACACCCGGCACCGGAGACAGACCGGCAACGGTTTCGGGATAAACCACGCCTTTGATGCACTCGGATTCTGCTGGAAAGAAGCGGTTCCGTCGGCACAGACGTATATCTGCCGCGGAATAAACGGTTTGCCTTCCTCTTCTTTTTTCAGCCTCGGCTTGCCGTTTTTCCATTCGAACCAGTGATCGGGATACTCCTCTTCGTTGGCCTCCCAGATCGTTCCGTCGTCAAGCGCGATGTAACCGGGCTGTTCAAACTCGTCATCAGCACGGTCGTCCAGATTGGAGGTCCGGGGGACCAGATAGGACGTCGACCCCTTTTCCATCAGCGCAGCTGCGTAATACTCCTGCCCGCATTCACGGCAAAACGCGACCGGGTAGTTGAGCTTGTCCTTGCCGCCGTCGCCCGGTGCGAAATAGCGCCCATCCAGTGAAATGGTGCGTTTGCCGGGTGCTTCGATCGTTCCGAACAGGCTGCCTCCCGCCGAGATGAACTGGTGAAGGCGGAACGCGTAAAACGGATGATGTTCCTGGACCGAGACATGGTTACCCGCGTCGAGAATCGCCTTGAGAGCGCTTTCACAAACGGCGCGGTCCAGACCTGACTGCTCGGCGAGCTTGTTTACCCCTTCGGTAAAGGTGATCGGAGTCAGGCGGACAAGCCGGCCTTCCTCTTCGACAATACCGAAATTCCGCTCAACCCAGCGGGCAAGCGGATGCTTGCGAAGCGCCTCCAGTTTTGCAGCCGGATCGCCTTTGCCATCGGGGGCGGGAGACTGAACGGCGGCGGCGACTTCAGCCTTGCTGGCCGGAATTGCCCCTAAGGTGATCTCCCGAAGTGTTTCACCAATAATATTGGTCTTCTTGACCTCGACGCCAAAAAAGCGGGAGGCGATCTCCGCGACCTTGGCCAGCCTCTCGTCACGGGTGCCCTCCGACGCGAGCGTCGCGGACGTGCCCACGTACTGGATATTCTTCATGCCGGCCCGCTGCCGGACGCGGCGGAGCAGCATCGATACGTCGGCGCCCTGGCGGCCCCGGTAGTAGTGCAGCTCGTCCATGGCGAGCATTTCGAGGTTATCGGTGGCGTGCTTGAAGAACGCCTCTTCGTCGAACCGGATCAGCATGTATTCGAGCATCACGTAGTTCGTGAGCATCAGATGCGGCCGGTTTTCCTGGAGCTTGTTCTTGTCCTGGCCCTCTACTTCGCCGGAATAGACGCTGAACCGTAGCGGGCAGTCGGGCCAGTTCTTCTTCTTGAACTCGTTCAGGGCGTCGAGCTGGCTGTTGATCAGCGCGTTCATCGGATAGACGGCCACGGCGCGGATTTCGTTCTTGTCGGTCCCGGCCCGGAAGATCCTGTCGACGGCCGGGATTAGGTAGGTAAGGCTCTTGCCAGAGCCGGTACCTGTCGTGACGATATAGGGCTCGTTATGCGCGGCCGCCAGAATTGCCTCTTCCTGGTGCTGGTGAAGTTGAAGATTTTCGTTAAAAAACCGGGCCGTATTCGGGTGAAGGATACCGGCGGTGACAAGCTCTTTCAGTTTACGTCCGGGCTTAAACGCGGGGTTGAGCTGCAAGACGGCATTAGGCCAGAGCTCTCCAGCCGCCATTTTCAGATCGACGTATTTCCGGATCTCCTCGTCCCGGATGCGGGCGAAACTCCAGGCGTAATTCTTGTATTCGCCGACAACGTCGTCCCGAAGCCTAAATACGTCAAATGACATATATTTCCTAATGCTAGCGTCGCGAATAGACGCGCCCGGTTTCCGAGTGAGTAACTTTTGTCAGCCCTTGCGCGGCAAGAATCGTCATTTCTTTAATTGCTCGGTCCTGATATTGTGATTGAGTCCCTGTCAACGCCACATATTTCGCAATCTCACGAAGCAAAGACGACGAGCAAAGCATTAACATTGTTGGTTGGTTTACCAGAAATTCTTCTGACACTTCCGTAGTAAGGATAACTTCAAGCAGAGCCCATCGAAGTCCATCATATAAGTCGGTAATGTTCATTCGAGCCAGATCCTCACAGATCGCACATGAGGAGCCGATTTTCGGCTGGCGTCCCATGGAGTTCCAATACCAGTTCAGGCGTCTTGCGTAGCTCGGCAGGTGGCTCTGTTGTCGTCGTGACAATGTATTGAAAGGCTGGTTCACCAGATCCAGCGGCTTCGAGAGATTTCACCAGTTTAAACAGCTTGTGATAGATCGACAGCCCAATATCTGCTTCACGAGGACTGTCATGCACAAATACCGCCGGTATATGGGCGCCGCCTTCCATGGCAAAAGTCATTGCTGCGAGATCGAAAGCAACAGCTTCCAAGGAATCGATCGCTGCTGTTCGACGATCTCCGTCGAGTAACACCTGTGCCGATATTTTTGTCGCCTGCAACTGGATATGAGCTGATGCCCTGCTACCTATCAACGCACGCACCGAGTATTGATACAGCTCCGAAAACCGGGCGACTGCTTTCTGCAATTTATCGCGGAGTTGAGTCTGTGTCTTTCTGGACTCTTCAATGTTCTTTTCTATGTCGTCCTCTTCAGACTTCAATTTCTCAAGTTCCGATAACTCCATGTCATAACGGTCGATATCACGTAAAACTGCTTGCTTCTCCTGCTGAGAACGCTGCCAATCACGTTGGATCTCGGCTGTCTTTTCTGAGTCGATCCGAATCTGATCCGTGCACTTCGCCAATCTATTTTGGCAATCATCGAGAACCGCCTTGTACTCGGCCAATTGACGATCGTCTCGGCGAAGGCGTTCTTTGGAGGCTTCTATATCCTCCTGAATACTAGAGATCCGCTGAGCTGCCTCATTGGGATCGCATGGAAGTTTCGCGTATGGACAGCCTTTCAGGAGTAACTCGACATCAATTGGAACGTCACACGTAGGGCAATTCTGGACACCTAGATCTGCACGCATCTTCCTTACTTCTTCGTCAGGGAGTTCGCCCTTCGCCAGCTTTAAAGCAGCCGCATGCACGACGCGAGTTTTCGATAGTTCCTCGCACTTATGACGCATCTGTTCTTGTTGCCTGATAATTGCTTCATGCTCGATCCTGAGAGTTCGAAGCGCATCGGATTCCGTCGGTGGAGGTGGAGATTCGGCTTGGGCTGCGAGGGCTTCAGCCTGCTGGCGCAGAGCCGTTACTTCCATGCTTCCCGTAACCATATCACCTGACGTCCATCGTAGATCTCGAAGGATCCGCGCTCGCCATCGATCTATTGAATTGGAAAGCTTCTCTATCTGTTTATCGACTTCAGCTTTCCGCGTCTCCAACGTCGCGTGCCTTGCCTGCTCCTTCGCTTCATCGGGCGTCATCATCCCTAACAATGCTCGTGTCACATAAAGCTGTTCCGCTACGGATAATCCGAGCGCGGGCGATTCTGATTGAGCCCGAGTTTCGCGCCACGAAAGCAAGTCCGAAAATCGCGATTCTTGATCTCGTGCCAGCCAGGCAAGGATATAGAGCCATTGGAGCGGCTTAGCTGATCCAGGGATGATTTCACCGTCCACAAGCGGCCGCACTGTTGAAGCAATCGCCCCTATAAATGGATCTATTCCTGTTCCAAGCTCTCCGAGACGGATTAGTTCATCAAGACCAATATCGCTCTTAACAACTTCTCGCCGCCGTAGCCCAATTGGCCTTAAAACACTCCACAGACGCCCTTGTACAAGGGCCTCTATCCCGACATAACCTTCAGGGAAACGTTCATGGATTTGGCGCGTAGTTTCCGTCGTCGCGAAAGTATTCTCGCCAAGACAGTAACGGAGCAGTCTGCAAAATAATGTTTTGCCGGCCCCGTGCCCGATCTCCGCGTCATCTCCAGGGCTACTTGCCTTACTCCCAGGATCTCTGGACCAGACAATATTCAAACCGCGCCGCAAGGTCACGTCCTGAATAACACGATTCAGGTCCGCCCATATGACAATTCTCCGGACCCAAAGGAGCGGTTCTTGCCGCGCTTTGGCGACTGAGATGACTGTCGCCGGCTCAGGAAACAAGCTGATTTGTTTCTTCGGCCGGGAGCTTTTCTTTGTAGAAGGCATAAAGCTTTCCCCTACTCGCTTGGTCACCAATAAGTTTAATTATTTCCACGGCCACTTTTGCCCGTCCCACAACCCATGCCTGGACGGGATAGCTCGAAAGCGCAGGGCTGGGCGCCCACGTTTTTGCTCCATCATCTTCCAGAATGTGGCCGCTGGCACGTAGTTGCTCCACTGCTTTTCGCCATGAACCCCCGGAATCTTCTGGTCGAACTCGTGCGAACGAAACGACCTTGTGTTGCCCTTCTCGGGCTTCCTTGCCGACGACACGAACCCATTCTCGCGAATCATCAGTCGTCAGCAGTGCCGTACATAGGGAAGGTGTGCTTATGAGCGCGCCTAATAGACGCACATCGTTCCTTCGAGCGGGTTTTCCCATTACCTGCAACGCCGCTGCCAGGATCATAAACTCACGATTATCTTCTGACAGTCCGTCAGGGGTCGCCCACGCGCCGTCCGGGATTTCAACCCAACTTGGCAGTCCGTGGATTACCGGTAGGCCAACTGTGGGCTTGTGTTTTTCCCGCGTTTCAGGCTTCTTCGCCCAGTCGGGCCGCGTGCTTTCCGGGTGGGCGCAGCGCGGATCGCCCGGCGGCGGATCAAGACGGGTCTGGTATGGCTTCCCGGTTCGGATCGCCTCCGTCATTTCGTCGTAGATCTCAAGGATGACACGCTTAGTACGATATTCGCCGTAAACCTGTTCGTCTTTACGTTTAACAATGGGAAAACTTTCCATAATGTATTCGACTGCGTTACGAGGTAGTGGAAGTTCGGCAAGCAAATCCGTAGAATTACCTTTGTTCCATTCGTCCTCGCCGCCGAGATACAAATGAAAATAAGCGGCATCTAGTTCGCATCGGATTAGAAAGCGTCGCTGCTCGTCCCACACAAAAGGCGATCCATCATGTCCGCAATCACTCGCAAAATATACCATGTCCCATGCTGTAGACGTAAGTTCAAGAACTCTGGGAAGTATCCATGAAACATAACTCACATTTTCCCACGGGCATTGTTTGTCATATGACTGAGGGGGAAGACTCGGAAGTTGTTTTATTTTGAATAGGTTTACGTCAGTCCCACTGATCTTTTGTCGCGCAATATAATCGAAAGAAAAGGAATTTTTCTCTCCGAGAAAACACGCAACTTTCATCGAGTCAGATTCGAGCGTTATAGTTGGAAGAAGTGTGCCGACTGCCGAGCGTGGAACGATGCCAAATATCAGCGTCCGCTCATTGGTGACATTCGTAATCCGGCGAAATACAAGGGACCAGTTCGGAATGCTTCCATCCTTATAAAACTGCTGGAGAGAAGAAATTGGGTACCAGTTCCACGGCTGGACGATCATTTCGCTATTCGCATGTTGATCGGCCGTCACATCCAATAAGCTTTCTGATGTAATCTCGTATGTCGAGTAACGATGATCGTACTGCCAGATAAGTTTGGCTTCGTAAAATCGCAAATACTCCACTCCACCCTTCGTAGAGACGGACTCTTTATTGCGGACTTCGTATCCACCGGAGATCAACTCAACATTCGATTTAAACTGTGCCGAGTCGTCAGTCTCATTTAATATACGCCGGAGGGAGGGCTTCCAGGGATTATCGTTTCCTTCAACTTCAAGGATTGCCACTCGTCTATAAGTTCGTTTGGTAATCTCCGCATCACATTTACTCCTAAATATTGGGCACGTACGCGTGTTCGGGTTGAGTAACTTAAAATCATCGGGAGTAAGCGTGAACCGACGAGTATCATCAATGAGATCGGATACGCGATGTGCGAAAAATACGAACTCGGCGTGGTGTTGGGGTCGGGACCTTCCGGAGAAAGTGAGTAGACAGAATTTAAATCTACTGTCGACACTAGGAAAAATGCCGTCTCGGTTCTCGAAGTCCAAGAGACTAGCGAGGCATTTTGAATCGATGAGTTTTTGGAAAAAAAACTTTGTTGTATCATCCGTGGCTATACCGGACGGTACTATGGTGCCAACCCGTCCAACATCACCGATTAATCTATATTTAAGTTCGGCAAATAGTGCGAATGAATTAAACTTTCCTTGCCCTGTAAATGGATATGAGTCTGATGATCGAACGAATGCTGCTGTCGCTGCGTCGAATCGTCTCTGAGTCAACCATGCTTTTGCCAGCTCAGGTCGGGTATCTGTGAGCACATCAATAGCAGCTTTTCGTCTTGCGCCTTTCAGGGAAATAATTTCTGGAGCCGCCGATGCAAAAAACTGAAGTTCTTCCGTCTGTATTTTTTCCCACGGTGGATTTCCGATCACTGCATCGAATCCCCCGGACCATCCTGACTGTTCGTTATCTGGTTTCTCTGTTCCTACCGGAATCCGGAACACGTCCGGGAACTCCAGGTGCCAGTGGAAGAAGCCGTATTGTGCCGCAAGCCGGTTAATCTCCTCACGTACCTTCAGCGGTGCATGAGACGGGTTCTTCTCCATCTTCTGGAAATCCCGGTCGGTGAAGGCGATCTCGTTCAGCGTGCACTTCTGGGTCTTTTCCTGAACGAAAGCAGCGCACCAGGCGTCCGCCCAGAGCTTCATGGCCTTGTATGTCGAACCGTGAACGAGGTTTTCGTACCGGCGTTGTTTCTCGTGATACTCCTCGACCGTCTCGTCCCCTGCGGTCGTGATCTCCAGGATCGACTGGGCGAGATTTCCGATCTTGAATTCTGATCCGCCGAAGTCGAACTGGGTGCTTCCGGCCTCGCGGATCTTCCGCTCTTCCTTGTTCCGTTTCTTGAGCGCAGAAGCGACCTTTTTGTCGTCGCCCTCGATTGGCTCAAAGGCGGCGTCGGGGATCCCCCCCGCCAGCAGTTTCGGCGTGGCCCCGATCAGGCTGTTCCCGTGTTTGATGCGGTGATCGAGGAACGACAGCGGCCGGCCTGCATCCATCGCCTCCATCCAGAGGGCGACCTTGCACAGCTCCACGGCCATCGGGTTCAGGTCCACCCCGTAGATACAGTGCGATACCACATCACGGACGGCTTCCCGGAACTCCTTGGGCGACGGCTCGTGGCCTTCAGCCCGGACCTTCGCCAGTTCCCGTCCGATGCGTCGGGCCGCCGCCAGCAGAAAATGGCCCGAACCGGCCGCCGGGTCCACCACCTTCATCGTCAGGAGCGCTTCTTCCTGTTCCTCGCGGGTTTTCTTCCCCTTGAGACGGTCCTCCATAACCGGGACTAGCGCGCTCTGGATCAACTCGCGGACCAGTTCGGGCGGCGTGTAGTAGGAGCCGGTCGTCTTGCGCTCGCTGCCCCAGGACAGGTCGAAATCCGGCGGATCGGCGGTCACCACCGGGTGGAAGTCGAGCAGGCTTTCGTACACCGAACCGAGTTCCTCGACGTCCAGACCCGCATAGTTCACCCGCCGCCTGACGCCGGAGAGTTTCCGGCCACGCCGCCCGGTGGTCTCCTCGAAGGTACCGAGCTGCCAGATCGCTTCCAGCAGGTCGCGGTTGGAGCACTGAGTGCTTTCAACTGCCGGGCAGGCGGATTCACCGAACAACTCGCCGTTCAGCGCCGTCAGGCCGAGCTGGCCGGCCGTCTGTTCGTCCCGGAACAGCCGGAACGTCCTGATCAGCCCCTGCCACAGGTCGCCGTGGTGATCCCGCGCGCCATGTGCCTCCGCGATATTCCGCAGCCGGCTCACGCTGTAATACCGGGAGTAGATTTCGTGCCGGGCGCTGTCCTTTGGATCGGTAGCGAACACAAGCCGCCGTTCTTCCGCCACGAGCAGGAACAGCAACCGGTAGATGATACGCAGCAGTTCCCGGTAGTAACCGGTCGCGTCCAGCTCGCCGGTTTTCAACTTTTCCCGGAGCGCGGTGTTCTCCGGGTGCTCGATGATACCCTTGCCGAGCCGGATCAGTGCATTGGTGACGCCGTCGCGCAGGTGATCGCGGACGCGGTTCCCCTCGCTCAGACCCTGTAGATAATATTTCTCCAGCCAGCATTCGTGGGATTCCGTTCCGGTCTGCGGCAGGCGCGAACGGTGCAGAAGGCGGTAGAAGAGAATGAACTCACTGTAGCTGTTCGATTCGAGCATCGCTTCGAGATCGAACTCGACGTAGGTGGGCCGGGACAGGCGCGCGCTGTCTCTGAGCAGCCGCCACTGGCGGCCGTTTGTGACAATCCCCCACAGGGCGTCGGAGCGGTTCAGATAGTCCTGGACGTTCGAGTGCGGGCTGCGTGGCTCGCCAGCGTTCCGCCGGTCGAGATCCCGCTCGTAGCTGACGATGTGGACTGGCGGCGCGTGCTTGTCTTCGCCGGCGAGGTGGGAGATCGAAACGACCGTATCTCCGGCCATGAGCGGCGACCGCTGGTAGTTGAGCACCGAGTAACCGATCGCCTCCAGCACTTCCCGGACCCATTTGTCGCGGGTGAGCGCTAGCAACTTGTCGGGCTCGCGGTTCTCCCGGCGCAGCTTGAACAGGTCCCAGAGCTTCTTGAACTCGGAGAACCGGTTCTGGATCTCGTCACTCAGGCGGCCGTCGGATACGCCGAACTCGTGAGGTTTCTGGCCCGGCAGATCTTCGGGGCTCGTCGCAAGTTTCTCGATGAAGTCGGGCGGAAAGATGCCGCCTTCCACTGTGACCGTCACGAATCCCATCAGTCACGGCCTCCCGGAACCAGCACGAAACAACCGAGAATGTCCGGTTCGTAGGATTCGAGGCCGAGTTTCGGACGCGGATCGCCTTTCATCGTCATCATCCCCCGGATGCGGGTATGGGTCTCCATGATCTGCTTTGACCGGGCCTCGATAACCGGCTTCGCCGCGCCTTTCGCTTTGAGCAGGTCGAGCGCCCACCGGACGTGCTTCTTGCGCTCGTCATCGTCCATGTTGGCCGCCGGTTTCGCTTTTCGGGCCAGTTCACGGGCGCTGTCGAACGGCTCGATCCATTCCGGGCCATCACCCTTCTTGTGAAAGGCGGCGAGGACGATCTCTTCAGCGAACTCGTCCTGCCCGTTCTCGGTGATCCGGTAACGGATACGGAGCAGCGCGAGGCCTGTGCGGACATCGACCGATTTCGTGAACATCGCCCCGGAACGCACAAAAAGACTTTTCTTTGCCCGCTCGTCCGTCGAGAACGCCTCATCGAATACCTTCAGGCAGACCGCATGAACGGCCGGGTGCGTACGGCCCAGATAGATCGCGTCCGGGTCTTTCAACCGGTCGAACGTCACCCGGACCGGAAACTCTTTCCCGAGAAACAGCGTCAGGTCCTTCTCCATGTCGCCAGGGTCCAGCTCATACACACCAGCCTTCTTCGTCTCAGCCAGCTTACCCTTGTGACGCTGGAGCACGCCCGCGAGGAAATGGTGAACGTCATCGGGGCTGCCCAGGATGCTGTCGACGGCGGAAATCTCGCGGGACACTTCGTCAGGCTTGATGGCGTGCTGGGCGAAATAGGCGCGCTGGTCTTTCTCTTTCAGCGCGGCATCTTCCATCTTCTTGTGGAACGCGCTCACCCTCGGGTCATTAATGGCCAGTTCCATCTGCCGCGAATCGGCCTTACCCCTGAACAGGATCTCGGCGAGAACCACCCGCACGACTTCTTCATTGTCAGAGGGAACCGGCAGGGCGACACCGAGCCGCTTGCGGATCGTGGTGGCCTTGTCGATCAGGACCTGCCGGACGACGGAATCGACAACGTGGGTTCCGTACACGATAACCGTCCGGACCGTTTTGGCGACCTGGCCGAAACGGTCGACGCGGCCTTCCCGCTGTTCCATCCGGTTCGGATTCCAGGGAAGGTCATAGTGAATGATTGCATCGAAATCGGCCTGAAGGTTGATACCTTCACTCAGGCAATCGGTCGCGACGAGAACGCGCGGATGTTCGCTTTCCTTTGTCGTCTCGCCTTCAGCGATCCTGCCGCACAGTTCGCGGATTGCTTCCTTGCGTTCATCGTCACCCAGTTCGCCGGTTACTGCCTTCACCCGAATGTTCTTGAACTCGCTCCCCAGCTCTTTCTCGATCCATTTGGCGACGTATTTCGCACTCGGAATGAACCGGCAGAAAACGATCGGACGATGCTTGGCCTTCAGGAGTTTGCGAACTTCCTTGAGCGTCTCTTCAAGTTTCCGGTCCTGCTTAGGGTTCGCAATATCGGCCGCGAGTTTCTCGAACTTCGCCAGCCGCCGCAGTTCGGAGTCGGTCCAGCCGGCCTCCGGGTCTTCAAACGGAGCTGTAGGCGAAAAGTCGCCGACCCCGGCATCGGACAGGCTATCGAGGACCTGCGGGGCATAGGCGTCGTCGATTTCCTTGTCGGTCTCGCCGCCACCCTCTTTCGCCTCCGCGATCCGGCCCCGTCGTCCTGACAGGACGGCTACAGCCGCATCGGGGCTCGACAGGACACAGCGAAGTATTGCCAGCGCTGCCCACAAGCGCACCCGTTTCTGGGCCGCCCGCATCCCGGTTTCCTGTGAAACGGTTTCTGTGCAGTATTCGAGCACTTCCTTGAACAAGGCCGAGTAGCCATCCGATAGCGGATAGCTGACTTCCGTCGGAATTCTCTCCGGGAAAGGTGCTTCGGCACTTTCAACATCTATGCGACGCCGCTGGACGATGTGCGGCTGAAGTTTGCGGCGATCCAGCTCGGAACTTTCGGATGGAACGTCAAAGTCACGATCCAGGACTCCCAGCAATGACCGGAAGCAATCTTCGATCCCGTTATGCGGGGTCGCGGTTACCAGGATGATGTGCCGCTTCTTGTCCTCTGAAAGCTCCTTAAGAAGGTCAAACCGAAACTGTTCGCCTTTGTTGTCCTTAGCTCCGCGCGGGCGGCTCGCACCGTGTGCCTCATCGACGATCACCAGTTCGGGATTACTCGAATTAATCTGGTTTCGGTGCTTTTCGATTTTAGCCAGGTCGATACTTACGACCAGATGCGGGTAATACGAATAGACGGAGAAATTGTGGCTTGGGAGCCCCCGCTCCAGCCGCGCGAACGTCGAGGACTGGACGACCTCAGCATGAATGGCGAACTTTTCCCGAAGCTCGGCTTCCCACTGGTCGCACAAGTGGGAGGGGCAGAGGACGATAAAGCGCTTCACAATTCCGCGGTCGAGAAGTTCGCGGGCGATCATGCAGGTTTCAATCGTTTTGCCTACGCCAACGTCGTCGGCGATCAGAAGACGCACCGGATCGAGACGCAGCGCCATTATAAGCGGGACGAACTGGTACGGCCTTGGAATAACAGAAAGCTGTCCGGCTGCACGAAACGGTGAAGCGCCGTTCCGAAGTAGTAAACGCGCGGCGTCGAATAGCGCCATCGCACCTGTCGCATCGCTCAATCTGTCGAGGCTGGGTGGTTGGAATATCGCCGGGCGAACTTCAGAACCTTCGAGCGGGAGAAACACGCCCGTCTCGTTATCCTGACCTGAAATCGGCCTTATCCTGAGGATCTGTGAATCGGAGGACGGGAGTACGACCCAATCCCGCCCCCGGACATTCACAAGCGATCCCGACTTGAACGAAGCCTGCATTCAGCCCTTCCCCTCAAACCCGCGAACTTCAATGGAACTGGACGTTGCATTCACGCCAGATTTTCGAATTGTGTTTTTATAGTTCAATACCCGCTTGAAGACCATATTCCGCGCCCACAATTGCTACCACTTATTGCGGAGGGGCGTCGCTACAGAACGGTCCTGTTGGCTCCTTGTCGCCATTCGTCGGGGTAGGATTCGGGACGACCCCTACAGGTTCGGTTTGAGGTGCTCCGAATGCTCCACCAAATATCTCCGAAGGTGAGCACTCATGCTTCGGTGCCTGGACCTCCTCCCCCACCGGCACCGGCCCGTAGACACGGCCATCGAGGGTTTCGCAGAAGCAGACCCGGTTTTCTTCGTCGCCGCGTTCAAAGCCATAGTCGTTCCCACATACCTTGTCGCAGCGGCTTTCCTCTCCGCAGGCGGAAAAGAGTAGAATTGCGGCAGCAAAAGAAGAGGCTCTTTTCCTGACCCAAAGATGCCGCTCGTATTTCACAGCACTTCTCATCCCTTGGAATCTTTCGAGAAAACGAGATGGGCAAGTGCGCCACCCAAGAATACAGACTCAACAAAGCCCATCGACTCAAAATACGCGTATATCGCAATACTCGATACGAACCAGAATAATACTCCGGCAAGATCTACAGCTACCTGTAATGCACTCCCCACCCGTGCGGCCATGCTTCGTGCCAGTATCTGGCCTGGGAGCAGTTCATGCTCGGCCCTCCCGGCTCCAAAGATCACCTGCGCTCCGAAGGTCAGGATCCAGCCGAGTGCGGCAACGGCCAGTATCGTCGCCGAAATGAAACCGCCGACCTGTAGTCCGGTGCCGAAATATCCCTGCCCGCCGGCAGCGAAAAAGAGGCCGCCCATGAGGAGCGGAAATCCGAGAACCACCCCCACAAAGACACGGCGGTCCAGGGGCACCTGTTTCCAGCGGCTGAGAACTTCCACAAGCCCTCCCTTCCCGGGTGCGGGGAAATTTCCCGGAAGTCTGGACTGACTCCGTGACAGGATATGTCACCGGTTTTCGTTGCCCGGTTTCGTCAAACAGCTTAGATTTCGGCATGGCAACGAAACGGCGGATTGTGCGCAAGGCGTCGCGCGAGGACTATTTCGAGCGGATCTGGAACCTGTTGCGCGAGCTGGACGAGGCCGGCACCAACGGGGCCACGGTGGAGGATCTGGCCCGCCTCATGTCGTCCGTGGATGAGCGGACCGTCCGGCGGTATGCCGACGACTGCGTAAAGATCGGCATCGTGGAGATCGTGCCTTCGAACGGAAACCGCGAGAAACGGCGATACCGGATCAACGACGATACCAAGCGGCTGTGGCAGCTGCGGTTTGACGCCGTCGAAGTGGGGTCGATCATCCTGGGCGAAGTCGTGCTGCGCCGGTCGGGGCACGATCTTTACGCCAACGCGCTCAAGCGGGTTCGCAGCCGGATCGAGCAGTCAGCGCGGGCACTGCTCAAGACACAATTCGACGGACTGGAAAGGACCCTGGTGCTCACCCAGCCGACGCGCCTCGAAAACCTGCCGGTGCTCGAAGCCCTGCACCGCGCCCTGGCCGAAAGCCGGATTGCCGTCATTCATTATGAGAAGCCGGGAGCCAAAGTCCGGGCTCACGAAGTCCGGCCGATCGCCCTGATCGCGGGGCCGAATATGGCGGGCGGCCGGCTCTATCTCCTCGCCGATCATGTCGCCAAGGGGTACCGGATGGAGTTCGCCCTGCCCCGCATTCGCGAGGTCGCGGTATCAGGACAGACCTTCACCCCGCCCGATCCGGAGTCGCTCCAGAAGGCCCTCAGGACATCATTCGGCGTATTCGTCGGCGGACGGCCCGAGAAGGTCAAAATCCGGTTCACTGGCGGGGCCGCAGCCTATGCCCAGGAACACCAGTGGCACCCGTCCCAGAAGTTCCGCTCACTGAAGGACGGCGGAGCCGAACTCACCATGAACTGCACCGTCACCGACCAGCTCGTCGGCTGGGTGCTGTCGTTCGGAAGTTCGGCAAGGGTGGTGGGGCCGAAGAAGTTGAAGGAGATGGTAGGGGGAGAGGCGGAGAAGATAGCCAGAGCGAACTAAGAGCTTATGGAATCTCAATCCCTTCGCCACCTTCGGCCATCACTACGCGTCCATTCTCGTATCCCGTTACTGACGAAACATCCGACGGTAATCGATCGCGGGCTGTGCCAGTGTGTGATATTTCCAGGCGTGTGCCATGTGGAGGATACCGCAAAATTTTCCCGAGCGGTGAATCGTTTGCCGGTCGGTTCTTGAGCAAAAAAGAGCTTCTCCTCACATCCCGCTTCTGTAAGTCACGAACCCAGCACCCCCATGCGCCCCACTGCAATGCTCCTTCGACTTGTTTGCGGATATCGCCATCTCCGGAATTTATCTTCCCGAAGATAAAGTAGAGCCGGTCCAGAAAGGCTCTCCGTTGGCGATATAAATTATCAGAGAAAAATCGCCGATTGAACGTCAGCTTAAGATACGGGGAATCTACTCGCTCCGTAAGCTTCCCGAACTCCTCGGTCGTGCGTGCCCCTTCACCGGCGGGCTTCTGAACCAGATCAAAGTAATATGCGGCCAGATCGTCCGAAGTACCAGCATGATAAGTAGTATAATAGCCGGTCATCAGCATCGTAAGGTGAGCATGATGCCTACCCCACATATCACCACTTTCCCCAATATAAGCGGCACGAACCGGGGTTCCTTGAAATGCCCAGACGTACACTCCTGTTATGCCTTCTCGTTTCCCGTCTGCTCGTTGTGGGCAAAGCTGGTCTTCCCATAAATCCAGCTCATCTGGACGACATCCAGCAAACCAGTCGATGGTGATCTGAGTCATATTGTCTCCCATATCCTCAATTCTCCATCAGCCGTTCCCGTAGCTTCACCATCGCGAGCGTGTCCTGTCCGCAGTAGTCGCGGAGCGCTTTCTCCAGCCGCTTCTTTTCCTTCGGGTCTTCGGTCGTGATCATCGTCATGAAGGCGACGCCTGCTTCCATGCCTCCGGCCACGTCCATCCCTTCGTAGGTCATCTCCGGGACGAGCGCCGGGAGCACGGACTTGATCGAGAACGAGCCGTGAAATTCAGGGTGATAGTAATGATCGCGGATCGCCGGGAGCAGGTCCCAGAGCCGGTCCAGCAGAGCCAGGAGCGGTTTCCTCAGCTTCGGCACGTCGTCCGAGAGCTGCCGGATCACCCGCGCCTCGAAGCTGGAATAGGTGCAGATGGCACCTTCCTTCTCGACCGACTCGATCAGTTGCACAGCCAGATCTTCGCGTGGGTCATCGGCATCCAGCGCCAGGAACATCCGGTGGTCGAGCTTGCCTCGGTTCCCTTCCACATGCAGTGACCACTGGAACGGCACCTGGTCATAGGGACGCATTCCGGCGTAGCGGGGAATCGCCGGCATGAACGTTTCGAAATCGAGGTAGTGGACCGGGCCCGGAAGGTCCTTGAGCAGCCTACCCAGCTTGCCTGAACTCCAGGCTTTGCCTGAGCGCACCACCGAGACGACCCGTCGCTGCATTTCATTCAGCTTGAAGTCGTCGGGAACCTCGTGGATTTCAGCAACCCCCGCTGCCGCCAGCTTTCCTTTCGCTGAGGGGTGCAGCCTTGGCAGATCCGTCACCGGGTGTTTGGGGAACTTCATCCCCTTCGTACAGTGGGCGAAGAATGGGCACGGATACGGGTCATCACACTGGTTGCCCGGCTCGATGTCGGGAGCATTCTTCTTCGCCAGCATGGCGTGGAGTCCGGCGACATTGGTGGCGATCTCTTTCTGCCGCTCTTTGGCGAGATCGGTCCGGTCGTTCAGCGCAAACAGCTTCTTGAGGTTCAGTTTCTTGCCGTCGTAAACATAGTCCCGGTTCAGGACCATTACGCCGGCCGACTCGACCTTAAGACCGGCCCCTTTCAGCACCCAATACTGGAGCGCGACATCCTCCTCGAACTGCTCCTTCACCTGGGTGCTCGACTTCACTTCGATCAGGTTCCAGCTGTCTTTCCCCGCCCGTTCGAGGATATCCACCCGGACCAGCACGTTCTCGTGCATGAAAGCCGCTTCGTAGATCGCCGTCACCTTCGGGTCTTTGAGAAGCTTCGCCGTCTGCTCCAGTGCCCGCGCGGTCTGCGTGTGGTCGGCTTCGACCAGCACCCCGCCCGGATACCGCTGCTGCGCCAAAATTCCGACCTCGTGTCCGGTGTCGAATACCGCCTGCTGGACCTCGTCCGCCTCCTCCGCCAGTTCAGGCTCATAGACGTGGTACCAGAGCCTGAGCGGGCACTGGAGGCCGTACATATAGCGGGATTTGGAGAGGCGGGGGGAAGATTTCATGCATCACCCCCGTCGCCCGTAGGTTCATCTAAGAGTTCGGGTTCATCCTCACTGCCCCTTGAGGCCTTTCGCGTACGTTTGACTTCCCATGCACCGAAACATTCACCGCCTGAATCACCGATACGCTCCGGTTTGAATAAATCCTGTTCAATTCGGAGTTGTATGTAGGGGATTACCTGAGCTGGATTTTCGGAAGCATGATTTCGAAAAAACCATTCCGGACAGGCAGCAATCGAATCAGATGGAAATTTCGGCACGCTAGAACCAGGCCCCATCAGAATGAAATGTGGCGAAACGCCCCCATAACTATCACCGCGACTCCCGAAAATCCTATGTAATCTTTTAGCTTTAGATTCTAATTGTTCCCTACTCCATGCGGAATCGGCTTTAGCTTCGACCAGCACCAGATGTGCCCGGTCGGCTATCTCAAAAGCGACAAATAGATCCACATCTTCCTGATTCCCTTCGAGAACGACCCTACCCTCACAGAAATTGGGATAAATTTCTGTCTTCGGGGCCTCGGCAACGTTCCTGCCATCTCGAAATAGCTGTAACGCAGCAGATACCCAGTCCAAGTGATAGTCCATCGCCACAAAAGGATCTTCCGGTAAAATCAGCTGCAGTTCCGACTCCAATTGCCGCCGGAAATTCGGAGCCAGCCGAAATGCGTCTCGAGTCGTATGACGAAGCAGATGGTAGCGTTCTTTACGGTTCAACAGCTTTAAGTTTTCTATCAATGCGTGCACCCTAGCCCCTCGCTCAAATCTTCTGACTGATTAGATCAAATGTACGCTGGGCGTCTGCCCTCGTTGCGGTGCCGCAATACTTCGAGATGGCCATCCGGACCTGCCTCAGCACCGCATTTTTATCAGACACATTAGACAGCAAGACTCTAGCTTCGGCCTTCTTCCCTTTACGGATCGCCTCAAAAATCAGGTATTCTGAGGAAACAATTGGCGGGAACCCGGATATCACGACCACGTTCTTCCGGCTTCTGCTGACGCTGTTCAAATCGGAAATAGTTTTCCGGTCGTACGGGGAAAGAGCCCTATGCAGGCGCACTAATAACTTTCGCTTTTTCTTCAATTTCGGTGAGATCATGACGCCAAAGATTGCCAACGAAGGTCCGACAACTTTGGCCTTGCCTGGAACATGCTTCCAAGCATTTTCCCAGTCATCTTTCTCTACCAAGATATCTAGGTCACGATAGTGAAGGTTCGGGTTCTTGCCTGTTCTGATATCGATCGCCCGGGAACCGGTTAATGCAAACCGGCATCCCCGAAGCCGCAATGCCATGCAAACGTCAAACACGGTTAACAATAACGGATGGCAATCCAGATCCGGCCATCCCGGCCACCTCTCCGAAGACCGGACACCTTCGTCGCGTTTCGCTCTTTTATTCTCGGCCATAATGAAAACGCATACCACGTCCCCGTGACAAGACGTGACAACACTCTATTTCTCTTTATTTCACAATTTACAGGATCGCACGGCGTTCATCCCTCTTGTCATTCGATCATTCCGCCACCCAATACATGACCTTTTGACGGACTTCTCGAACAACTGCCACCTGGACTGACTGTTGACCCACAGTAAATGCATTTCTTCGGGCCGGCATCAACAACGTGCCCTTTTGATGGACTCTTTGAACACGAACCTCCGGCACTCACCGTAGAACCGCAGTAAATGCACTTCCCCGGGACATAGACGACGTGTCCTTTCGAAGGGCTCTTGCTGCAAGATCCACCAGCGCTGACCGTCGACCCACAATATTTGCATTTTGCTGACATCGAAATACCTCCTCCGTACAAACTTCAACTATGGAAAGCATACCATTACCAGTGACAGAACGTGTCACCAGAAATGATTGACACATCCTGTCACCTGTCCAGCTATGCTCCTGCCTGGAAACATGCCGCCCAAACTCCTCATCACCGATCTCGATCACACGCTCTGGGACTGGGCGGGGTATATCGTGCCGTCGCTGAAAGTGATGGTGGATTCGGTGGAGACGACGACCGGATATCCGAGGCCATTCATCACCGAGGCACTGAAGAAGGTCTACGGGCGTTATCAGACGACCGAATACGCCTTCTCACTCCAACAATCGGCCATCTGGACCCGCTGGCAGAAACATCACGGGAAGGACCTGGACAGTTTTCTGGAGACGGTCGTCGCCCCGGCCGCCCTCGCCTATGCCGCCGAGCGGAAGAAGCGGTTTCGTCTGTATCCGGGCGTGAAAGAGACTCTGCAAAAACTCAGGCAAAATGGTGTGACAATCGTCGCCCTGTCCGATGCGCCGAGGTTCCCCGCCGAGCAACGGCTGAAGCGTGTCGGGATCGACGGCCTGTTCGATGCCCTCTACTGCCTCAAGTCCTATCCGATCCCGAAAGTCGGCGGCCGGCACCGGGTCGCTCCGTTCATCGTCGCCAAAGAACAATCGGGCCATTACCGTTCAAAAGTCGGGAAGGTTGTCGAGCTTCCACCCGCCTGGGAGAAACCGGACCCGCGCGGACTCCGGATGATCCTCAAGGCTTTTCGAATAAAACCGGACGAGGCCGTTCTCGTCGGCGATTCGCTCCGCAAAGACGGTGCAGTCGCCCGTGCTGCCGGGGTTCCGTTCTATTGGGCCCGCTACGGAACCGAGATCCCGGCGAAAATTCTTGAGGAACTTTCCCTGTATACCCCCGCCAGCGTCCGGCGGAGGAACTCCAGCCCGCCGGCAAAGGAATTTCACAGGCATGGAGAGTTATGTAGTTTTCGAAATATACTGAAGTGGGTCTGACAACAGCCCGTAACTATATGGAAGCCGCGTTGATCAAAATGCAGTTCTCGAAGCGACGACAGACTGGGGATCTGCTCTCCGGGTTGTTCTTGGCCTATCTCGCATACGAAGCTGAAACCCTCGGTGTCAAAGTTGTCTGGGTCCTGCATTTGGCCCTTCTGATCTGGGCCAGAGGCAATGGAGCAGAAATCTACCCCGAAGGATTGGCACTCACGGGCTGGCATGGACTCACCCGGAAAATCATACCGTTCAGTGCAATTACGAGTATACGTTTCTATCGTATCGTGAAATCTCAAATATTGGAGAATGTGCCCAAAATGGTAGAACATGTATTGGCGGAAGATCACCCCAAACGCCTTGAGATTAAAACAGGCGATCTTGTGCGGAGATTTTCTGAAACGGACTGCGTAAACTTAGCTGCCTTTGGTCGGATCCTATTTGAGCGAATCTATAACTCGCCCGGCGAGCCCACATTCGAAGAGTTACCTCAAAGCGGGCAGTTCTTTGCTGACATCATTTTCGTCTGTGCATTCCTTGCATCGTACTTGAGTCTGCTGGTCCTGTTAGTAGCAGCAATCAACCATCTCACCGGTAATGGGACCCAGATGGCCCATTTTTACGCCAAATTTGCGGCAATATGCATTATAGGCGCTTTAACTTCGGTGATCGCATGGTCTCGCGTGACGAAACGATAGCAAGTTATCCCAGAACCCGATTACCTACGTAAACTGCTGACTTGAGGTAGCCCCGGTGGCCACCATAAGACGCGGGCTTTATCCCGTGCGCCATCTGATCTATTGGTGCTTTCAGTAGACGGCTACCGGGAGATTCTCCCGGAGCCCGAGGACAGGCAGCCATGACCAGAACCGGCACGTTACCGCAGTTGCTTGAACTTTCGACCCAGCTCGATGCCTGCGGATGCAGCCTCACGGGGGAAGAGGTGAGCGGTCTTATCGATCAGGCGCTCGACCGCCAGGAATCCCCGC
>CAZMGV010000008.1:0-180678 GCA_964565925.1 uncultured bacterium | reverse complement strand
GAATTAATAGCGGGCGTAAAAACGAAATCCAGACCCGTGGACCTAAATGGCCCTAGATGACCCTAAATGGCCCTAAATGACCCAAGTAAATTCGTGCCGGAAACCCGCAGACCCGCTCTGGGCGCGGCCCGCAGGAAAAAGAATTTACAGATTAACGTGACTTTTAATGTGGGCGATTGCCGCGCTCCAGTGATTCCGCAGGGTTACGGGGGCGGGTCAGCTCACTGGCCGCGCTCCCGCCCCGGTAGAAACACCAGGCGGCGATCATCAGGATGAGGTGGAACAGGTCGTTGTGGTTGAAGTTCGGGGCGGGGCTGACCTTGGCGACCTGCGCGGCGGCGCCGGCAAACGACAGGACGATGCCGAGCAGCGTATAGCGATATTGGGGCGCGCCGGTCTTGAACCACCGCTGCGCGGAAATGACTCCCGTGACGGCGAGGCTGCTGGCCGATTCGATCACGACCCAGACGAACCGGCCGTCGCTGGCGGCGACGGCCACCATGACGAGCAGCTTGATCGTGAGAAACAGGGTCAGAAAGCGGCGGGCCCTGCGGTCCCTGAACTCCGCGACGGCGGAGAGGGCGAGCAGATAGGCCCAGACGCAGCCCGACACCTGCGAGAAGTTCCAGACGAGCCGAACGGCGTAGGGGTCCACGAGCTGGTCGAATCCGTGCACCATTCCGCCGGTGAACGCGGACGCCGCCAGCACGGCGAAACTGAGCCGGTGGAGCCGCCCGGGGGTGTACCCGCCACCGGCGCTGCCGGACTGACTTTTCGGCGCGGGGAGTTTTCGCCACAGGTAAAGGCACAGGCCTGACAGCAGGAGATCGGTGAGAAATGTGGAGGGTTCGTGAAGGGTCACGGATCCGGTGTGTCGCTTTCCTGAAGTGTCCGGGCCAGCCGGTGTTTGTGATGATGCGCGAAGACGATGATGAACGACGAAAGCACCCAGTGGAAGAAGATCGGGATCGTCTTGCCGAACCACCGCTGATCGGGGTGCAGCGCCATCTGGATGGGGTAACGGGCGATCATCCCGCTCAGATAGACGTAGCCGAAATACCGGGCGCCGGTGGCGAACCAGCGGCGGGTCTCGAAGAAGTAGCCCTGTGCCCGGGAGAGATCGAGGCAGACTTTCGTATAGAGGCAGATGATCAGAATCTGCGACGGCAGCAGGTCGCGGTAGGGCATCAGTCCCGAGTACCACTGCTCCATCGGCGGCAGCCACGTCACACCGGCGAACCGGACCAGAATCTGCCCCAGCACCCGGAGGCAGAACAGGAACAGCAGCGCCCACAGGATGCGGGCGGTTTCCTTAGCTGACGATTCCGGGGAGGTGCCCATCGATCACCCCAGCAGTTCGACGTGATGGCGGTACCAGTCGCTCTGGAACCGGCCGTCCGGGTCGAACTCCTTCTTGCGGGCCAGAAACTGCGGGAACTGGGGATAGCAGGCGAGCACCTGCTCGCGGGTCGCCCATTTGTGATACGTGAGGAAGTAGCTGCCGCCTCTGGCGCGGGCAATGTCGATCAGGCCCCTGAACGCGTCACGGGCCTTCACGATCCCCTCGGGGCTGTGATCCACATGCAGGTTCATCACGGTGCAGGCATAACTTTCCTTCGCCCACGGGAGGAACGACTCGTTGTCTTTCTCGATGAACCGGCAGGTGCCGTAGATCAGTTCCGCCGTGGAATCTCTCAGGTGTTTTGCGACGGCTTCCAGAAACTCCGGCAGTTTTTCACGCGGGACATAGATTTCGGTGATCATCTCGGAGCCGGGTACGGATCGCCCGAACAGTTTGTCGATCTCCAGATGGTAGCCGTCTGGATAGATGCTCATCTGGTGGGTGTCGGACCAGTAGAGCTGGCCCTGCGTCGAGAGGTAGTATTTCGAGTATTTCTCGAACGCCTTGGTCTTGTCCGTGTGGGCGAGGGTGAGGAGCTCCGTCCACTGGCGCTCGGCCAGTTCCTTCTGCCCTTCCGGCATCGGCGTTGAATCGGCCACCGGGAAGTAGCAGGCGAACACTCCCTTGCGCAGGAAATCCGGCGATTTGGGGTCGATGGCGAACTGGAAGTCGCCGTAGAGATAACCGGCACGGGTCCGGTCCTGGATGGCGGCGGGGACTTCCGCCGCGTCGATAATCGCCACGTCGCGGCGGAGCTTGCGGCGCGGGGCGAGCTGCATCGTGACCGAATAGACCGGACCGAACAGGCCGTAGCCGCCGCAGACGAGTCGGAACAGGTCGGCGTTTTTTGTGCGGTTGCATTCGACCGGGTCGCCCTGTGCGTTAACCAGTTTGAGCGAGACAATCGACTCGACCAGCGGCTTCAGTGTCAGTCCGCGTCCGTGCGCGTTGGCCGACAGCGCGCCGCCCACCGACAGCCGGTCGGCCCCGGTCTGTTTCTGCGTGAATCCCCACTGTTTCGGCGAATCTTTCTGGAGCGCCAGATAGTCGTCCACGAGTTTGGGCCACTGGATACCGGCCTCCACTTCGATGAGGCCGGTAGAGGGGTCGAACGCGAGCACCCGGTTGAGCGGGCGCGTGTCCAGGTGGATCGTACCGGTACCGAACTGCTGCGCGCCCATGGCGTGGCGGCCGCCGGCCACGGAAATCCCCAGCTTCTGTTTCCGCGCGCGGGTAACGCTGTCCACGAGGCTTTCCAGCGATCCGACTGGCACAACTTCGCGCACGCGCGTCGCGTTCAGCATCGAGTGGATGTCGTTCAGCACGACTCCGGCATCTGCAGCACCGGTTCCAGCAGTAATGGCCGGATCTGATTTGGAGAGCCGTGCGCAGCCTATCGGTGCAAACGGAATGAGTGCGGCGGCGCGGAGAAAATCCCGTCGGTTCATCGGCATCGAGTCACCCCTGTATAGTGACTCCATATCGCACCCCGCGATTAAACGGGGATAATTCTTTCGCGTTTACGGAACGTTTACAGAATAAGATTAGAGTTTTCTAATTCCTCTCCCCCTCGTTCACGCGGGCGAGGAACTCGGCGGCGAGCGCGCGGTAGTTGTGCGCGCTGGTGGAGGCGGGGTCGTAGTCGAAGATCACCTTGCCCTGCATCTGGGCCTTCTGGATGGCGGTGTTGGTCGAGATTTCGGCGTCGAACAGCAGCTCGGCGAAGGCCGACTCCACGTTCTTCCGGAGCGTCTCGTTCAGCGACTTGTTGCGCTTGTCCACCTTGGTGAGCAGCACACCGTAGACTTCCAGGTCCGGGTTCAGGTGTTCGCAGATGTGGCCGACCGTGTCGAGCAGGTCGTGGACGCCCTCCATGGACAGGATCGAGAGGTCCGTCGGCACCACGAGGCCGTCGGCGGCGGTGAGCGCGTTCACCGTCAGCGTACCGATGTGCGGCGGGCAGTCGATCAGGATGTAGTCGTAGGGACCGGGGATTCCGCGCAGAGCGTTTTTGAGCAGGAACTCCTTGCCGAACTTTCCGGCGATCGCGTTCTCGACGTCGGCCAGCTTGCGGTCGGCCGGGATGATGTCGAGCCCGCCGACGCTGGTCTGGCGGCGCAGCTTCAGCAGATCGGCGGTCGTGCCGCGGTTCAGGAAGAAGTCCGACAGCACCCCTTCGCCGTCGCCCACCTGGCGCTTCATCGACGAGGCGACGTGCCCCTGGGGGTCCATGTCGAGCAAAAGCACGTTCTTGTTGTGGTAGCGCGCGAGCGACGCCGCGAGCTGCACGGCCGTCGTCGTCTTGCCGACGCCGCCCTTCTGGGCGGTGAACGCGATGATCCGGCCGCCGAAAAGGTTTTTCGGACGGGCGGTTTCGCGCTCGGGCTGCTGGATCAGTTTGCGGAGGGTGCGTGCGAAGCGGGTAGTGGCGCCGGCCATGGGTATTCCCTATGCGCCCTCAACCCTGCAGACGACCTTATCCAATAGGGCGGACCGGCACAAGTGAATTAACGGCGGTGGAAACCGTGAATAACGGTGAATGAAGACCGGTGCGGAACCGGTCAGCCGGTACTGCGGCGGCCGGCCGAATCGTGGAGCGAGCCGGTGACGGCGCTGTCGATGCGGCGGAGCAGGTCGCTCTCCGATTCGCGGGCGTAACCGGTGCCGAGAAAAAGGTTTTTCAGCACCGGCGGCGCCGAGTGGCGGGAGAGTGGCGAGGTCACCAGGCTCCGGTCGACGCTGCGGGCCAGTGTGTGGGCGTAGGTCGCCGGATAGTCGCGCACGGCGTGGGGATTGAACCACAGCCGGGCGAGCGCGGCGGCTGCGGTTTCGCGTTCCTGCAAGGCGTCGGAACCGGACGGGGCGGTCCGGAACCGGTTCAGGTGGCGCGAGAACCGCACAATGGCGCGCGCGGCTCCGGCGGCCACCTCGTCCATGTGCGGCTCCAGCGGGAGTTCGAGCGGCGGAACGCGGCCGCCCCTGCTGCCAAGACTGCCCGCGCCGTCCACGCCATCGGGATCGGTGAGCACGACCGTGTCCGCGGTGCTCCCCGCCGAGACGTGCATCCGGTCGACGAGCGGCCGGATATCGAGCCCCGCGAGGTCGCCGAGCCGCTTGGCCGTGTACCGGAACGCCCGTTCCCAGTTGTCGAGGGGCTCCGGATGTTCGGCCGAGAGCACGTGGAACGTGAAGGTCGACTGGTGGACGAGCGGATGGGCGATCAGCCGCGCGTAGCGGCCGTGGTCCAGCCGCATCCATTCGGCAAAGACGCCGCGCTTCTCCAGCCGCCAGGCGATCGGTTCCGCCGACTGGTGGATGACGAGCGGCGAGTAGCCGCCCAGTTCCTTCAGGCGCGCCGGCAGATGCCCGGGCGCCGTGTGCAGCTCCCCCATCATCACGATAATCCGGCGGGAAGGGTTGCGGCGGGCCAGCTGCCGGACGGCGACGGCCGCCGCGCGGTCGCGGTTCTCCAGCGTCTCGCCGGGGACGTTGATCCCGGCGACCGGAATCCGCCGGCGTCTCGCCCACGCCAGCACCGGGGCGTAGTGCGCCCACAGCGGCGCACCCCACTCGCGGTCGAAGCGGGTGGCCGCGCGCAGGCCGTCGAGGGTCAGCCGTCCGCGAAGGTACGCGTCGATCTCGTCCTGCTGTTTCACGGCGAAGATCTCGAGCGCCAGCGCCACGGGTGTGCCGGGCTCCGCCACGGCGCCGATCAGTTCGAGCGACCGGCCGGCGACGCGGCTGGAGGTGTGGAAGTCGCCCAGGATCACGATCCGCCGGCGGCGGATATCCTCATGAAGTTCGGAACCGGAGACCGCCCGGGGGTCGGTACCGGCGAACGATGCGCGGTAGGCGGTTTCGTAGGCGTCCAGCGACCCGGTCGGGTCCGCCAGTATGCGGCGGAGCAGCGCCTCGTTGTGGCGGTGCAGACGGCGGCGGTACCGCCGGGCGAACTCGCCCGCGGGGGGATTCGCCAGTACTGGCCAATCTGCCGCCACGCCCATCACCTCACCGTTAACAATTATAATACCAGCAGGCCCAAACGGCGATGCAGGAACGGCCCCGGGGCTGGTCCGGAAGTTATTGAAATCAAAGGACTATTATGGGGACAAGCTGTGGAAAGCCCGGTGGATAAGCCTCCGGTGGTTTACATGTCTTTACATTGGCCGGGAGTGCCAGCCCGGATCGGTCAGCGAGCCCGCCTGCCAGGCGGCTTCCTCGATATCCTTGATCAGGCGGGTTCTGAGGTCCCAGACGGGCGTGCCGTCGGCGGCGAATTCGCCGCTCAGATACACCTCGCGAACGCCGTTGAAACCTTGGATGAGGAGCGCGAGCGTTCCCACCTTGTTCACCTTCAGGTGCTGCCCCTGCGGGACGAGGCCCGGGGAGGGCAGTTCCGAGGGCTGGAGTTCGCCCCGGTTCAGCCGCGATCCGAGCTGACCGACCATCTGCACCGAACCGGCCGTCTGTGGCTGGGTGGTGTCGCCGATGGCGTCCGGGTTGCCGCCGGTAGCGGGCGTTACTCCGGCGACGGCGAGCATCTCTCCGTCATAGGTGAACGACTGGCGCGCGAGTCCGGCGAAATGTTTTTCCTGCTGGCGCGAGAAGAGAATGAACCCGGCCAGCCACATGAACACGAGGAGTCCCGCGAAAATGGGAACATACCCTGAGCCGAGCCGGCTCGTGACCGCGATCATCGCGGTGCTGAGTAGCGCGGCGGGCAGCGCCGCCGCCGTCACCGGGAGCAGCGACGCTCTCCACGCGAGCGTGCGTCTCACGCGGGCGTCCTGCAGGACCGATTCGTAGGAGATTCTCGCCATGGCTGACGGGAGCTTAGACGATCCGGCGGCGGTGGATACAGGCACTGAGAGATAGCGGGGGATACAGCCGGAATCTGAAAACGGAAAGGGCGCGACTGCTGTCGCGCCCTTTCCGGTTATGGACAGCGGGCGACCGCCGTCCGGCGGCACCCGCAGAGGTTCGTCTTACTTGATGACGAACTTCGCGTGGCGGTCCTGCTGCCACTGGTCTTCGGTCGAGGCGTTCTGGTTGGCCTGCGACTCGCCGAACGACACGGTGCTCACCCGCTTGCGGGCGATGCCGAGGTTCACGAGGTAGGCACGGGCCGATTCGGCGCGGTGCTGGCCGAGCGCCTGGTTGTATTCTTCGGTGCCGCGCGCGTCGCAGTGGCCTTCGATCGTGAGCGTCGCGCCCTTGTTCTTCTTCAGAAGATCGGCGAGGGCCTTCAGCACGTCGCGGGATTCGGCGCGCAGGTCGGCCTTGTCGTAGTCGAAGTAGATGTCCTTGATGGCGCTCGCGTCGATTTCGGAAGTGGCCGCTTCGGCACTGCCCTTGCCGCCTTTGCCGCCCTTGGCAGCGGCTTCGCCCGGCTGGCCGTCCTTGCCGCCCTTGGCGACCTGACCCTTGGAGTCCAGCGTTCCCTGCTTGTTGCCGGCCGGGATGCTTTCCTCGGAGACGCCGTCCTGCTTGGCCGCGCCCTTGCCGTCACCGGCCTTGGCGTCGCCCGACGGGGCCTGTGAGCCCTTTTCGGCTGCCTGCTCTTTAGGCGGTGTCTTGTCCGGACAGGCCGTGGTTGCGAAAGCGAGTGCAGAGAAAAGACCGAAGGTGAGGAAACTGCGTTTGAACACGATGAACTCCTTGAATTGTAAAAACTTACTCAAGCTGCTGCCGGAGTATCACAGTTAATGTGGGAAATGAAGCAGATTTCTCGAATTTAATGCGTTGCGTAAGGTCGTTCACGGGCCTCGCCGCCAGTAAAGCCCGTCTGCGGATAACCCCGAATCGGGCGGGCGTCCGGCTAGTCGGGCAGATGCCCGGTCGACGGCGGCACGGGATAGATGAACCCCGGTTTGACGTCGGCGGGAGTGGCCTCGATCCACAGGTCCGCGGCCTCGACGGTGTCGCCACGGGAGCGGAGCAGGCCGCCTTCCAGTACCGCACGGAGTTCGTCCAGGTTTCCGGGCCAGTTGTGCTGGGCGAGCTTGTCGGCCGCTCCGGGGGCCAGCGTTTTCAAGGGGACTTTCAGTTCGCGGGACAGTTCCGCCAGCAGCTGTCCGGCGATCTGCGGCAGGTGTTTCAGCCGGTCGCGGACCGGCGGCAGGAAAACGGTGACGACGGAAATCTGCACACTGAGCTGGCGGTCGAGGCGGCCCGAACTCACGGCCGCCTCCAGCGGGATTTCCATGCCGGCCACGAACCGCCAGTCGCGGGAACCGCCTCCGGCGGATCTGCCGGCCCCGTCACCGCCTGTTTCTACGGACAGGTCCGACGCGACCCTCGTGATGAGGCGGGCGAACAGGCGCTTCTGGATGTCCGGCGGCAGCACCTCGATTCCGTCCAGGTACAGGGTCCCCCGGCTCGCGGCCTGGAAAACTTCCGGCTTGCCGTGCGCGCCGAACAGAACCTCGCCCATCTGGAGCGGGGTGAGTCCGCGCAGGCGCACCTGCGCGAGCGGGCCCGTGCCGCGCAGGCTCAGGCTGTGAAGCGCCAGCGCCGCACGCCCGGTCTGCATTCCGTTTTCGGTCTGAAAAAGTACCGTCGTCGGGAACGGCGCGAGGTTCGTGATCTGGCGGACCGTGTCGGCGCCGTAGAGGGCGATGAGTCCCGCAAGGTTTTCGGTATCCGGGGAGTCGGCCTCCTCCGGGTCACCGGTTTTCCTGCCGGGGACGACGTTCACGACGGGGACCGGATGCAGCAGACGGTCCAGCTTGTGGAACAATACTGTTTCGCTGCAGGGGATACAGAGGTAGTCGCGGAAGCCGGCATCGAGTGCGTGGCGTGCGAGCGTCATCGCGCCGTGCGGAAGACAGACGATCGACGGCGCTTCTTTCGAAAGCCGTTCGACGGCTTGAGGGACCGCGTTGTCGTATCTTTCGGGGATCCAGAGGAACAGGCTTCGCCGTGGAAGCGATTCGGACGCGCCTTCTTCGGTTAACCGATGAACGGTCAGGTTTTCCCGCCAGGCCCACTCGGCAAGCGAGAGTTCCAGCGAAGGATTGCGGCCCAGAAAATATAGATTGGTGCTCACCATGTTGGTGTTCCCATATTAACCGTATTCCTGCGGATAATTCCAAAACTGTCGATTTGTTTATCGGAAATACGTTCCAAATTGAATTCGGGCCACCCGTCACACGCCGAACGCCCCTACAATTTACCTGTTCCCGGGGAATTTTGGGCATGAATATGTCAGGATCGGCGTCAGTGAACCGGTCGTAAGACGGCCGGTCCAGAGATGGCCGAAATCGGATTTCCGATTTTCCGGGTTTTATTCCGATGCTACTGATTATATTCGCACTCTACGCCCTTGGTAACGGCTGGTTCGCCCGCAAGCGGTCGGTCGTGCCCGGTCTGGGCGTCTGGGCGATGATCTGCTCGGTGAGCGCGGCGCTGTGGCTGCTGGCGTATGCGGGGATCTGGTACGGCGGCACGGACCTTCCGCTCCTGCTCTGGTCGGGGCGGCTCGCTTTCGCAGGACCGATGATCGGCCACCCGGCGACCTTCTTCATGCTGCGCGTGCTGGCGACCGGAGAGAAGCCGGACCGCCGGCTTATCGCCGGTGTTTTCGGCGCGGCGCTGCTGACGCATCTGCCTGCCTTCACCGGCCCGTCGGTGATCGCTTCCGTACAGATGGATAACGGCGCGGCGGTGTGGTCCTACGGTCCGCTGCAGGCGGTGCCGATGCTGTTCCACGGCCTGCTGCTGATCTATGAAACGGTCTGGCTGGTGCGCCGGTGGAGCGGGATCGACTGGTCGTCCCGCAACCGGGTGCTGATCGATGTCACCGCGTTCTTCGTGACGATGCAGGTCCAGCTCACGCTCAACCAGGTGCTCCCGGTACTGTTCGGCGACAACCGCTACCTGTTCGTGGGGCCGGGGCTCACCATTATTCCGATCACCGTGCTTACGTGGTCGATCGTCGACAACCGGCTGCCGGACCTGTTCGGCGCCATCGGAAAGGTTTTCCCCAATCCGAGATCGAGACTGCTCGACGAACTGGCGCTGCTCGAATCCCGCATGTCGCCTTCGCATTCCGTCGAATACCTGGTGCGGCGGCTGTCGGATCTGGCCGGTGCGCCGGTGACACTCGCGTGGGAAGCCGCCGGGGTTCAGGCCGGCGGAGCACCGGCCGGCGGTGAGCGGACAGGCGGGGCGGGCACCGCCCGGTTCCGGGTCGCTCTGCCGCCGGAGAGTTCGGCGCGGCTATACGGCGCGGGCGACCTGGGACGGGTCCAGCGTATTGTGGACCGTCTCGGCATTACCCAGACGAGCCAGACCGGCGCGCTCGCGCTGCGCATGACCGGCTGGAACGCGGAGAGCCGGATCCTCGAACCGAAGGGTGCGGTCTGGCCCGCGGTTTCGCAGAACGCCCTGTCGGTGTCGGATGCCGTGGTCAGGGCGCTGTCGTCGGGGCCCGGGCTCGTGCTGATTTCGCGCGATGCGCCCCGGGAACTGCTGCGCAGTGCGGCCCGGATCGCCGGACGGCCCCACCTGGTCGAGGCGATCTATCCGTATCCGGAATCGGACGATGGGCCGGCGGGACGCGGCCTGCTCGAACAGGTGACGGATCCGCAGGGCACGGTCATCTGGGTCTGGACGGAAACGGATACGGTCAGGCCGGAGTTCGAGTTCGCGCTGGGCGCGCTCCTGCACGACGGCGCGAAGGCGGTCGTCTGCAGTTCGTCGCTGCACCGGCGGGCGTTCGGGCGCGGCCGGCTGCTGGGCAGCCGCGAGTTCGGCGGACCCGAACTGCCGGTGATGGAGACCGACGATCCGGTGGCCTTCCCCGACGGCGTGTCGCTCCTGATCGACCAGTACCTGGTCGAACTCGGGATGCTGTACGGGCGGGATTTCCAGGTCAGCCCCGAAGAGCGCGACCGCTTCTGCCGCCGCGACTGGCGGGGAAGCAGCGAGCAGCTCCGGGGTGAGATCGAACGGTTCGTGCTGGAAAAATCGGGACTGCCGCCAGCGCCCGCGGCCTGATCAGCGGCAGATCCGGCGGCAGGACCGGCCGTGTTACCGGCGGCTCAAGCGAAAAATCTGCTTGCGGCTACTTGCGGCGGACGGGACTGCCCGGCGTCACATCGATGACTTCCGGTTCGCGGGGAGATTCAAGCACGCTGTCGAACACCTTGTTGACGAACGCACGGTCATCCGGGTCCATGGCCCGGTAGTGGGTGACGATTTTCACGGCATCCTGGGTCTCGCGCCCGCCCGTGAAGATGAGCGGGTCCACGACGCGGCCGTTCTGCACGCGCACTTCGTTGAGATACCCTGGCCGGTAGGAGTCCACGAGCAGCCAGTTGAGGTCCACGTTGAGGGCTTTCCAGACCTTGGCAAGGTCGGGCTGGGTTGGCACCGCGGCGCCCTGTTCCCAGCGGGCGACGGTTGAGGCGTCGACGCCGACCTTCTGGCCGAATTCGCCGGCGGTGAGGTCCAGTGTCTTGCGAAGGGCCCGGATACGCCCTCCGACTCCGTTGCCGCGGCCGTTTTCGTCAGAAGCCTTCATGGTTTTCCACTCCCCTGGAACCGGCATCCCCCTGCCGGCACTTTGCCGTGACAACCGGTTCAGTCGTCGTCGTTCAGTCCGAATTTGCGCAGTTTCGTGGACAGCGTGCTCTGCGGAATGCCGAGCGCGCTGGCCGCGTCGCCCTTGCGGCGGTGCAGGTTAAGCGCGCGCTTGATCAGTTCCTTCTCGGTCAGCTCGAGCTGTTCCGGCAGGGTGAGTCCTTCCTGCACCTGCACGGGCACGGTCTTCAGTTCGCGCAGCGACAGCTCGGCGCGGGCCAGTTCGGTGACGACGCTGGGGGTCATCAGTTCGTGGTTCTGGACCATCCAGTTGATGAATCCCTTGGCGATGGCGGGGTCCACCATGCAGGTCGGAGCGATGCGGGAAATCGTGTGGAAGATCTCCTGCACGCGGGGTTCGGGCATGTTG
Organism: uncultured bacterium; assembly: GCA_964565925.1. Taxonomy (GTDB): domain Bacteria; phylum JAGRBM01; class JAGRBM01; order JAGRBM01; family JAHCIT01; genus CAZMGV01. The sequence continues at coordinate 169,321 of CAZMGV010000008.1, read as the reverse complement.
AACCGCGCGATCTCCTTCAACTGAAGGTAGCTGTTCTGAAGCTGGTAGTTCGAGATCATGAATCGTGTCTAGCCTTTCAACGTGGTTGTCTGGATGTGATGCCGCCATCCGCCCTGAATACGCGGTGTATTCTAATGGAAACAGCGCAGCAAGCGGAAACAGAATGAGTACTATTTTTTACGGGAGTGCGGCCCGGGTGCGGAATTTTTCCGCAGCAGAACGAGTTTCTGCGCACGTGTGAGTCTTTTAATTTCAGCTTCCCGTTTAAGTCCCGCTCCGCGCCCCTCAACCGTTTCGAAATAGACCAGTGCAACGGGGCGACGTGACCGGGTGTACTTCGCTCCGGTGCCCTTATTATGTTTCCCGATTCGGCTGTCGAGGTCCCGGGCCGTACCGGTATAGAGCGATCCGTCGCGGCAGCGGACAATGTACACGAAATAGTTCCCGGCAGGGTCCGTTTGGGCAGGGCCGGCGGAGCCGGCAGAAACGGCAGGACTGGCGGCGCCGGACGATCTCATGTGTCCTCGGTCAGCCAGGTGCTGACCTTCACGAACCGGTAGCCCCGTTCGCGCCATTCGTCGATCAGCCGGGGAAGATGAAGCCCCACGGAGTCTCCGGCCACGCGTTCGGTGCCCAGATGCATCAGCACGATCCCGCCGTTCACGCCGTCCCGGGACTCGCGCTCGAAATTGAGCAGCCGGTCGATGATCTTGCCGCCCGGCTGGTAGTTCTTGTCCGACCGGTTGATGACCCAGTCCAGCGAATCGAGCGTCATGCTGTGGGCGTAGTCGCGGGTCCAGCCGACGTGGCGGTAGCCCAGTTCGTGCGCCCACCGGAGAATCTGCGGGTTCACTTCGCCGTAGGGAGCCCGCCAGATTTTCGCCATCGGCGTACCGGTCAGTTCCTCGAACTTCGCCGCCGGTTTCATCAGCTCGTCCAGGAACCACTCCTTTGTGACCTCGGGCCGGGTCTCGTGCCGGTTGTTCTGGTCGTAGGTGGTCAGGTGCGGATGCGTCTGCGTGTGATTGCCGACCTCGTGCCCGTCCTTGACGATCTGGCGGACGAGGCCGGGATATTTGTCCATGAACTTGCCGGTGAGAAAGACGGTCGTCTGGATCCGCTTCTGGCGCAGCGTATCGAGAATGACCTCGGCCCCCTGCGCGCCGTCGGCGTCGAAGGTGAGGACGATCTCGCGCCGGTCGGTGGGGCCGCGCTCGACGTCGAGGTCGGCGATCGCGGGCCGGGGCGGCGTGCTGAGACGCGCCGCCTTGGCGGGCAGGGACCGGATAATGTCGCCCGAGAGCGGTTCCGAAAAACCGCCGCCCGCGAGGAACGCCCACAGTTCGGCCTTGTGGCTGCCCGGCTCGAGCATAATGTGATCGAACAGGTATTTGCCGCCGCGGACCGGAACGGCGGCGAAGAAGATTCCGTCCAGATGCAGCACCACGCCCTGAGCGCCTTCGGCGCGTCCGGCGAGATCGATGGACTCCTCCGCCGTCGTGAGCGGGAACTTTGCGTCGGGCTCGGGGCGGGCGAGCGTCCTGGCGGGCCGTGCGCCGGTGAACAGTTCGGACTGGCCGGGGGAGAGATGCGCGATCCGCCGCTCCAGCCCCGCCTGACGCCAGAGCACGGCGCCGAAACCGGCGGCGAGCAGCACGAGCAGGACGACGCCCGCCGAAATCACCCGCCGCTCGCTGAGGCGGTCCGGTGTCCCGGCAGCGGTAACTGCGGGGGCAGGGGGCCGGGCGGTTTTCAGAGACTCCGACAGCCGCGACATCTCCTTGCGCAGCGATTCGCCCGACGCCTTCGATTCGGCGCGGATCTGTTCGATGGCGCGGGCGACGGCGTCGCCGCCTGCGCCGCCCGAAGTGGCCGCACCCGTACCGGAGGCAGGCGTGCCGGAGACCGGAGCGGCGCCCCCTTTTGAAAAGGCCTCGAACGCCGTGAGCATCTGGTTGATCTGCTTCTCGCTGCGGACAAGTCGCTGGTCCAGTTCCGCCTGCAGGCGCTTGAACTCGGCCGGGTCGAGCCTGACCGGAGCCGCCGCCGGTTGCGCGGCCGTTTGCGCGTTCTGGCGCTGCGCCATCCGCCGGTCGAGTTCGTCGATCTGCTTGCGCAGCCCGTCCTGCGCCGTGCGCGATTCGGCGCGGATGTGGTCCAGAATTTCCTGTAAACGCCTCTCCCGGTCGGCGGCGGCGGTGTCGGCCGGCGCCGAGAGTTTCCCTTCGATCCGCGTCAGCTGGTTCGCCAGTTCCGCGGTGCGGCCGCTTTCGGACAGCGTCTTGCGCAGCGCCGCGTCGAGCGCCTTCGACAGGCTCGCCGTCTCGGCCCGGAGCTTGGCCAGTTCGTCCTGCAGGAACGCGGGGGCGGCGGCAGGCGTCGCCCCCGCCAGCGCCGCCGCAGCCGCCTCCGTCTTGACGCCGGAGGCGGCCAGCGTGGATTCGAGATACCGGGTGCGGGTCCGCGCCTCTTCGAGCAGTTTTTCGTAGCGGCGGACCTCTTCGCTCTGCCCGCCCACCAGTTCGGCGAGGATTTTCTCCCGTTCGGTGAGCAGGTTTTCGAGGCGGGTCGCCTCCTCCGCGCGCTGGCGCGCCGTGCGTTCGGTTTCTTCGAGACGGATACCGAGGCCTGTCAGCTTTTCCCGGGCGGCGGCCAGCTCGGTATCGGCTTTCGCCCGGGCGGAGGCGGTCTCTTCGCGGGAGGTTTCGGCCGTACGCAGCGCCCGTTCGGTCTCTTCGGCCCGGCGGGCGAGGGCGGCCAGTTCCTGCGCCCGGGCGTCGGCCAGTTCGCGGGCCGCCGCCTGCTCCGCCTGCACACGGGCGAGATCGGGGCGAATAACCGACAACTCTTCTTCAAGCCGGGCGATCCGGCTCTCGCGGGTCTGAAGCGCCGCCGTCGCGGCCGCCCGTTCCCGGTCGAGCGATTCGAGCGTCTGCCGCAGCGCTTCGTCCAGCTGGCGGAGCTTCTCCTGATCGCGGGAGTGGTCCTCCCGCAGGCGGGCGATATGGCCGTCGAGCTGCCGCTGTTCGTCGGAGGCGCGGGTCTGGTCGAGCAGCCGGGCGTCCCGTTCGGATTTGATCTCGGCGGAGAGGCCGTCGGCGCGCAGTTGCGACGCCTGCAGGTCCGCCGCCGTCCGCTGAAGCTGCGCGTCCAGCGCCGCCGCCCGTTCGCGGGCCGCCTGTTCGGCGCGAGCGGCGTCCTCGATCCGGCGGCGCGCCTCGATCCGTTCGGCGGCGGAGGTTCGCGCCTGCTGGGCAAGCGCGCGTTCCCGCTCGAGCAGCCGGCTCTGCGACTCTTCAAGAAGCTCCTCGACCCGTTCGACTTCGCGTTCCAGCCGCTTCTTGTGCTGGAGGGTCTCTTCGCGGCTCGAGATCAGTTCCTGGATTCGCGTTTCGAGCGAGGTTTTTTCAGCCGCCGCGGACCGGCCCTGTTCGCGCAGGTCGCCTTCGAAGGCGGCGAGCCGGCTGCGGAGCGCGGCGGTTTCACCGTCCAGTTCGGCGGTGCGGCGGTTCTGCGCGTCGAGCCGGACGTTGAGACCGTCCCGTTCGACGGCGAGCGCGTTCAGCCGCGACGTGAGATCACGGATCTCGGTCTGGCTGGCATCGCTCTGGACCCGGAGGCCGGTGTCGGCCGCCCGGAGCCGTTCCTGGGTCTGCGCCAGTTCGCGTTCGCGTTCCTGGCGCGCCGTATCGGCGGCGGCCAGATCGTGGGTCAGTTTGAGAATCTGCTCCTGCCGCCGGTCGGCGTCCGAGCGGAGCTGGGCGAGGTCGGCTTCGAGGCGTGTCCGGAGTTCATCCCGTTCGCGTCCGGTGCGGGCGGTGTCTTCGCGCGACTGGGCGAGATCGCGGCCGGCCGCCGCCGCCCGGTCTTCGGCCGCCTGCCGTTCCGCCAGTGCGCGGGAGAGTTCCGCCTCGCGTTCCCGCAGCGCCTGGTTCACTCGCTCCAGGGCGGCCAGCGCGTCGGCGCGCTCTTTCGCGGATTCGCGGGCCAGCCGTGCCAGCAGCTCTTCGCGCTCGGCGAGCAGCCGGAGCAGATCAGGTGCGCCTGGGGCGCCGGGCGTGGGGGCGGAATCGTTGGGCATACAGGCCTGTCCGGCGTTCCTGCCGCCGGTGTTTCGTCTCGTTAGTCCCTGACCGGCGGTCATTATGGACCGACAATCGGCCCCGCCGCAATGAACGTCTCCCGACCGGACAGACGGCGTTTGGGTCCGCTCGGGACCGGAAAGCGGCGGACGGTTGTATTATAGGTCACCAGAACACGGGCAGGAACACGAATAGAACGGTTTAACCTGCCGGTACTGTTGACGGATACGGGCTGTGAATTACCCTGTGTATGTAAAGATTTCTGGCAGACGGCGGGCCGTTTGGAGCACCCCTCCAAATTCCGGTATGGTGATTTAAATCGCTTAATTCCTTAGGGAATCCGGTTGTAATCATTCGTAATTCGGTTCCCCCGCCGGAGATGGCGAAGTCATAATGTTCGTAACTACGGAAAAGGGCGATTTTCCCGGCGGACAACAGCGGAGGGCTGCAGGCAACAGCCTGCGGGCAGCGGAAAGATTCGTTTTTATGGAGACGCAGATGAAACTACGTAATGAAACCACCGCAGGCGTTCCTGCCGGTACGAACGGCAGCCGCCGGCGCGGCCTCAAGCTGGTTGCGGCACTGCTCACGGCGGTCTCGGCGGCTGTCACCGGTTGCGGCGGCGGCGGGACCAAGACCATCACCAAGACCGTGGACCACACGGTCACCGTCGAGGTGCCGGCCGATCTGATATACGGCATGACCGTCACGAAAACCCCGCTCAGCTGCACCGGTGCTCCGAGCGGCTGCGTGGCCAACGGGGTCGAGCAGTACCAGGTCGACATTACGGTCACGCTGACCGGAACGACGGCGACCGACACCGCTCCGGTCGCCCTCAACGTCACGGCACCCACGGGATCGAATATCCATCTCGATTCGGCTCCGGGCTCCAGCGCCTACACAACGGCGACCATCGGCGTGCTTCCGGGCGGATCGGCGGCGACGTTCTACGTCCGCGCGACGACCGCGGGCACCTACACGGTGGATATCTCCCACCTCGCCCCGTCGAACGTGACGACCCTGCTTCAGACGGTCACGAACCTCGTGTTCGCCACCGACCCGAACGTTCCCACCTCCATCGAACTGTTCGAGGCCCATGACTTCCTCTCGACACCCACGACCAGCAACACGGTCGTGAAGGCGCGGCTCAAGAACGCCAGCGACCAGATCATCACCGGGGCCTCGGCCGCCGGCTTCAAGGTGGCGTGGTCGTCGACCGATATTCTCGGCCTGTTCGGCTCGCTCTCCCCGGCAAACTCGTCGTTCGACAGCACGACCGGTATCGCGCAGGCGACGTTCTCCACAACGACGCTGTATCCGAGCGGCGGCACGATCACGCTGCAGGCGGCGCTGGTCGGTACGGCGCTGGTCGGCCAGAAAGACGTGACGGTCTACAAGGACCTCGCCTCTCCGGTGGCCGCCGAATACGGCGTCGTCGGACGCACGAATATCCTGGGCGCCTCGCCCAATCCGATTCCGTCCTACCTCGTGTCGGCGGGCGGCATCGACGGTTTCCTCGGTGCAGACGGTTCGCCGGCCGTACCGGTGGCGTCACGCGCCGACGAGTTCCAGCTCAAGATCCGCATCCTGTCGGCCGACGAAGTCACGCAAGGGCTGGGCTGCAACTCGTTCACGCCCGGTGGCGTCGGCACGGTCGTCTGTCTGCCCAGCGATACAAAGATCCAGATCGACTGCCTCCCCGCGCTTGATCCGGGCAACAGCTCGGTCGTACTGGCGGCCAACGACTGCTGGTTCAGCACGACGGCCAACGGTTCGCCGGGCAACGTCCGTTCGAACTCGCTGCTGCTCGATTGCGGCGTGCAGGCCAACGCCGACTCCTGCGTGAACACGGTTTTCTTCCGGGTGGCGAAGAACTCGGTCAAGACACGCACGGGCGTGGGCTTCAACAAGATTTTCCCGAATCTGCGCATCCGCACGTCGGGCACGATCAACGCGACCCCGTCGCTTACCCGTCGCTACGGCTCGCAGAGCTCCCAGGCGCCGGTCGAAGCGACCTGGGGCGCGCTCACTTTCCCCGCCAACTCGGTCGCGGGCGAAGAGAACCTGATCCGCCTGCTGCCGGACGCGTCGCTCCCCTTCATCGTGAGCTGGGTGGATCCGGTTCCGGCGTCGACGCCGACGGGCGACTGCTCGATCGTCGCGGGCAGCACCGCCGGCAACAAGGTTGTCCAGTGCTCGGAAAACCCGCCTGACTACCCGCTCGCCTGCTACCAGGACTCGTTCCCGCCGGCCGGGCTGCCGGTGTACGATCCGAACCTCTGCAGTTCGGCCGTCAACGCCCAGTGCGCGACTCCGGGTTCGTTCCAGTCCGGGGTCTGCAATTCGACGGCCCTGTCGAACGATCTTCCCCGCATCCCGCTCCGGATGCAGATTCTTCCCTCCACCTGCCGCAGCCTGCAGGATTTGACCGACCATCCGTCGGACTGCGCCCAGTGGCTGAACGCGACGGACGGCAGCTCTTCGCAGGTGGCGGTCAACTTTACCTACGGCGGCTCGCAAACGCAGGCGCCGTACGTCGTCTCGACGCACATCGCGTTCCTGAGTTCGTCCACCCAGACCCAGAATCTGGACAATATCAGCGTCGCGAGCGATCTGGCCTCGGCCTGGTTCCCGCTGGATATCGGCGATCTGTCCAATACGGGCCAGACGTTCCTGATGCCGCCGCTCACAACGACGGCCGGCACGACGCCGCCGCTCTATTCGGTCAGCATGACGGCCACGCCGGTCTCCACGGTGAACAGCATCGCTACGACAGGGCTGCCGACGGCCAGCCAGTCGGTGACCGTCAACCCGAGCTGCTTCACACCGGTCAGCATTTCCTGCGTCCGCACGCTTCCCGACGTCGGGGTCGCTCCGACCGAACCGAGCTGCCTGCAGAACAGCTCCAGCCGGACGATCGAGGCGAACAACAACGTGATCCGGGCCGGGTTCCCCAGCGGCGGCGACTGCATGTACGTCACCTGCACGGTGAAGACCTTCGGCGAGCTGAACGCGGCGCAGAGTGTCGACGGACAGGTCATGTGCCCGCTCGCGGCCGCCAGCTACAAGCTGCCGGACGCCAATAACTATTCGATCCGGTTCATCGACCAGGGCCGCACGGGCGTGGATCAGCTTGTGGGCAGCCTGGACGGACAGGAGATCGACGCGGACGGCGGTTCGGGCGAATCGAACGGCGTCGAGGTCCAGTTCGCCGCCGAACCGGCGGTCGCCAACGCACAGCCCAACTTCGGGCTTTCCTCGGACACGAGCAACAAGAACCTTAACGTGACGATCTCCAGCCAGAAGGCGAGCGCCTATATCCGCGTCCGCAGCACCAGCCGGTCGGCGAGCCAGACGGCCGGCTATATTGTCCGGCTCCAGGAGAAGCCGTCTTCGAGCGCACCCAATCCGCTCGATCCGACGACGCTGCTGCAGGTGACGCCGACGCCGATCCCGGTTGCCCCCGACAGCCGCCTGCCCGGTCAGGTGGTGATCGTTCTCAAGCACCCGGACACGCTCATGTCGAGCAGCACCGAGGACGTCGATGCGATGTCCAGCCGGTACGCGGCTCTGGATACGAACTTCGCCGCGGCCTACGGGATCACTGCCGCCGGCGGCGCCACGGACTACCGCAACAGTCCGTATTTCTCCCGCGTGGCGGTGGTGAAGGTCCTGACGCTGGCGGGAAACGTCGTCTCCGGCTCGCTGACGGAGGGGATCAACTTCTCGCTGACCGGTTCCTCCGGCTCTCTTTACACGTCAAGCCCGGTGAACCAGGGCTGCACGACGACCTCGGTTTCCGGCACGGTGACGACGTCGAACAACAGCCTCTACGGGCCCAACACGCAGGTGGCGCTGGGCTGCGTCGTCTCCGACGGTGACTACAACCTGGACCCCGGCACGCCCGGTACGACCACCGTCAATGTGGTCCTGTCGAACTGCCCCTCCGCCAAGCAGCCGCTGTGCAAGGCGAGCAAGCAGGTGAGCGTGAAGAGCGTCCGCAAGTCGGTCGTCTACCAGTTCCCGATGAACCGCACGAGCGGCAGCGCCGCGGTGCCGTTCGCCGGCTTTACGCTCAGGTATCTCTTCAACGACGATAATCTTGTCTACGATCCAGCCGATCCGGCTTACCCCTCCGGGCAGGATTTCCTGCTCTCGCTGGGGGTGCTCCAGGACAACCTGATTACCCATGCCGGCGCCTGCGCCGGCAACCCGGCCAGCGGCAACTGCGACGAGGTGAGAATCCTCCAGTCAACCGGGTCGAACGCCTACACGTTCCCGGCGGGCGGCTCGAACACCCGCGAGGTCATCCGGACCCAGTTCAAGATCAAGGATCTGTGCCTCTCGGTATCCTGCAACACGCTCCCGACCCGGCTCCTCTACAACCCGGCGCCGGCGGAAATCGTGGAGGTGACGCAGGGGACCGGGCAATCGGAAATATTCGCGTATGACGTCTCGGGAATACCGGTGGCCGCGCCACTGCAGTTCACGGTGCCGTCGCAGGTCAATTCAGCCAAAAACTTCGGACAGCCCTGAGAGAGCCAAGAGGAATGAGAGCCATGCAAAGCATACTCAAACCCAGGCGATCGAGGCGGGCTGTCGCAGCCGCCGCGGCGGCGCTGCTGGCCACGATGTGGCTGGCGGCTCCGGCGCGCGCGGTGACCGTCACTCCCGGCTCCTTCGGCGATGTGTATCCCCGCGGCAATCCCGACGGCGTCATCAGCCTCGGCGACCTGCTGCTTGTCCGGGCGTTCGCGCTGGGCGCGGCCGTTCCGAGCGCGTCTGAGCTGAACGCCGCGAACGTGTTCCCGCTGGCCTCCTGTCCGGCCTGTCTGCCGACAGACCCGAGGGCGCCCGATTTCAACGCGCGCATTCTCGGCGGTTTCGATAACACCGCGAACGACGCCGGCGACATCACCATCGCGGACGTCCTCATCATCGAGAAGGTGATTCTCGGGCAGATCACGCTGGGCAGCGGCCTGGGGCTGATCAGCGCGGGGGCGATCAACCCGTCCAGCGGCGACACCGCCGGCGGGCAGCCGCTCACGATCAGCGGTAACGGGTTCCAGACGAACACAGGCCAGTCGCTCCGGGTGGGCTTCATCTTCCCGCAGCCGTCGGGCCCCGAGCATGTGATCTCCTGCGACGTCCCCAACGGGACGGCGCCCGTGGCGGTTACCTGCAGCAACGGCGCGATGCACTTCATTTCCGTGTCGAATTCGCAGATCCAGATGCTGACGCCGGACGCGACGGCCGAGATGCCCCCGGGAGAGTCCGAGGTCAGCGCGGCCGTGCAGGTCAGCATCGTCCAGGGGGCCACCGTGCTCCAGTCGACGAGCAACGTGCTGACGGCGCAGAACTCGTACACCTTCGCGCGCGGCGCCCTGCAGATCACGGCGCTGGGCGGCGAAAAGCAGGCCGGTTTCCCGCTCATCGAGCTCGGATCGCCGCTCACGACCTTCGTATACGACCTGGTCGCGCTCAAGCCGGCGACGTCGTACACCACCGATCCGCTGACGGCGCCCTACGTGACGCTGACGGTCGACATATCCAACAACTGTCCGGCGCTGCTGAACGGTTCGGAATTCGACCTGACGCTGCCGATCGGCGCCGACGGCAAGACGCAGGTGACGCTCACTCCGCTCGACGACTGCACGTCCCACAAGATCGTGGTGACGGCCGCCGTGACGAACCTCTTCGGCACTCCGGTGGTCGGGGTCTCGCCGACCTTCTTCAACATTCCGGTCGCGCAGGCGGATCAGGGCGTACTGCAGGTTGTCTCCGGCGCAGGCCAGATCTGCCCCTACGATACGACGTGCGCGGTGGACCTGACCGCCGGATCTCCGGTCCCCCAGCCGCTGACGGTCAGCATTATCGACCGTTTCGGAATTCCCGTGCAGGGCGGCGCCGGTTTCACGGTGAAATACCTGATGCAGTCGGCCAGCGGCGGGCTCACGAACCCCACCTTCGCCATCGGCGCGGGGACGGATTCCTGCAACGCGCCCGGTGCGGGCCCCAGTATCCAGTGTACGGAAACGGGCAGCGCGTTCCTGGCCGTGAATTTCACGGCGGGTCACAGCAACTCGTCTGACACCGGCGACTACGTCGTGCAGGTAAACGCGGTCGGCAACCCGCTGCCGGCGACCTTTACGAACGTCGTCCCGGTGATCCCGGCCGATCCGCTCGACACGACGGTCGGCCTGTATTTCCGCATCCGGGCCGAGCGCCCGGTGGGAACCACCATTGAATACGCAAACGAGGCGACGGAGTCGGAACGGCAGGCGGATATATCCGGCGCCATCGGCCACGGCGGCCCGTTCCCGATGAGCGTCAAGGTCAGGGACCAGTGGGGCCGTCTGGCGGCCAGCGCGCCGGGCTTCCCGCTCTGTGTGACCTATAATGCGATCACCACGGGTTTCGCGACCCCGCCGGTGTACAGCTACACGACCGGCAACCCGGCCGCCTGTCCGGCGGACCAGCAGATCGACCCGAACCAGGTCGCGGTCGAAGCGGCCGCCGGGACCGTTGCCGAGAATCTGACCTTCACGAACGCGTCCCAGGGCGGGATACTCACGGTCCACGCTTCCATCAGTTCGCGGCCTTCCGAGGGAGTGGATTTCAAGTTCGCACTCGGTCTGATCAACCGGCCTCCGCCTCCGGTGAATCTCTCCCGCGTGGAAGTGTTCCCGGGAATCCAGAATACCATTGCGCCGGCCGCGGGCGGCGACGGCACGTCGGTGTCCAGCTTCATCGTCCGGGGCGCCCTCGGGTCGGTGGTAAAGGGCATTGACGATATTCCTCCGTTCGGCAGCGGCAATCCGCCTACCTTCACGCGCTACTCGGTCCAGGTGACCGACGGCGGGGCGGTCACCGGCTGCGCCAACGTCACCAACGGCATCACCGGCGGCGTGGGCCTGGACAATACGGGCGACGTGAACCAGGGCCGCTTCCAGGTGACGCTGTCGCCGGAGCCCGTGACCGGGCAGCTCGCGGTTTCGGTGTGGGACCAGCCCGGCTGCACCGGCGAGCAGTCGATTCCGCGTCTGGTCAGCTACACGAGCCGTTTCGATGTCGGTTACGTGTCGAACCGCACGCTCTCGCAGCTCGACCGGCTGGGACTCGATTTCACGGGCAACACGCCCTCGGTCACCAGCGTCGATACGGACCAGACGTTCGGCACCCAGTCGATCCGTACGACCGGCCTGGCGCCGCTCGGTATTGCGTATTTCAGCACCGACCCCGCGGCGGCCGGGCCCGACGGGCAGCCGCTCATGGACCGCGCCATTGTGGTCAACAACCGCAGCGGCGATCTCTCGGTCGTTCGCGTGGCCGAGGAAGTCATGGTGCAGGGCAACGACCTGAACCTCGTGGGCAACCTGACGGGCAACGTGGTCGAGTCGCTCAACTCCGATTTCCTGGTGGAGCGCAACTACACCTGCAACCACGGCGTTTCGCTGACGAACTACCTTCCCGACACTTCGGACGACTGTTCCGTGGCCCCGGGCGATATCCTGGTCGTGAGACCGGGCGAAGCGATCGAGGTGAAGCGGATCATCCGCGCGGTGCTGGGAACTCCCGGCCAGGCCACCCAGCTGGTGCTCAACGGCGACCTGAATCCGATCCAGGTGTCCTCGCCCGGCGTCAACTTCCGGATCATCTCGCGGTACCGCGAGATCGACGCCGACAACGACTGGTGCACGACGAGCCGCCGGGCGGAATCGGGCGTCTCGCGCGTGAAGCTTCCGTACCCCGACCGCAGCCAGGCGTTCGATAGTCCGCCGTCGGGTCCGTGCCCCTCCGGCCAGTATGCGCCGGGCGCCGACGAGCCCGATCTCGTCGCCCATCCGGGCCGTCTCCTGTCGCCCGGCGTCACGCTGCCGGTGTCTCCGCGTTACGTGGCGGCGTGGTTCCCCTCGGGCGGTATCACCTCGCAGCCCGACCTCATGGGCCGCGTGTTCGTGTCCGATCCGGCCTATAACGTGCTTTATGTCTTCGACGTAATCACGAACGCCGACGGGCAGTACGAATTCATCCGTCCCGACACGAACGTGCCGACCAGCGGGGCGCCGCAGCCCGATGGCGTCATCCCGATGCTCGCGCTCCGGACACCCGAATACAGCGCGCCGCTATCGTTCGCCGGCCCGACGCAGCTGGTGGCCGACGCGCAGGATTCCGACGGCGACCTGGACATCGACGACCAGGACGATACCTATCTCTATGTGGTGGTGGAATCCGATCCGGGCACCGGCGGTCCGATTCACGGCGGCCTGTCGGTGTTCGCGCTGAACCCCGACCCGGACTCCGTGGCGGGGGCCGGGCTGGAGTGGACCGACGGAGCGAATATCCGGTTCCCGTTCCAGACGAGCACGTCCTGCGGTGGTTCGGCCTGCTATCTGTACAAGACGGCGCTCTGCCAGGATAACGACGTCTCCCGCGAATGGGTCGCCTGTGAAGTGGACACGGACTTCGATCCGTACACCAACTCCTATGCGACTACCCGGCCCAACGTCTGCTTCGACCAGTCGGGCGACGGCGTCCCGGACGGATTTATCGCGTCGACGAACACGACCTGCGGCGGTACCGCGAACGTGGACTCGGTCTCTGTCCCTGTCCCGAGCCCCTCGATCGATACCGGCATTACGATGATTCTGGCGCGCCAGACGAACCTGACCGGAGACTTCCTCTCCGACCAGTTCACGCTGTCGTTCACCGAATTCTCCAATCCCAACCCGGTCCCCTACCGGGACAATACGCGCCCTCTGCGTTTCTGGCAGCCGTTCCGGTTCGAGAAGCCGTACATACCGGCAAGCCTCGACCAGCGGGTACGCCGCGACGTCGGATTCCTGTCGGTCCGGACCAATACCAACGATCCGGTCAGCGACAACCTGAACGACCGGCCGCAACTGGTGTACCCGGTGGACGTGCGGCCCGACCGCAGCCGCCTGATTCCCGGTGTCGCGAATTCGGGCCTGCCGTCGAGCGCGGCGGGGCTGACCATCGCATTCGACACGCCGCTGGCCGGCACCGGCCCGGGCGGGGCGTATGCCGACGCCCGGTGCGTGCTGGATCCCAATTCGCGCCTGACGACAGGCGCCGGACAGGACCAGCGCGACGAGGACGATATCGTGACGGTCCCGTCGGACCGCAACATTGCCGTCACCGGTCTGGGCGGAAACGGCCTCTGGGGGCCGGACAGCACCCGGGGCACCTCCGACGACCTGATCCAGCCGCAGGACGTGCTTCTGCTGGAGACCACCCTGCATGACCGGGTTTACCGCTATACCGTCGTGAAGCTGCATGACACCGACAAGTTCCGGTTCGTCGTCCGGGCCGACTCCTGCGACGGCACGCCGTCCCAGGCCGTTGTGAGTTTCCGCATCCTGGATTCGATGAACGTCATTGATCTGGGCGGAAACCTGACGAACCAGGCCATTTCCGATCTCCCGGTCGGCATCAGCATGTCGACGACCTCGGCCGCACGCGGCGTGTCCCTGACTGGCGGCATCGGGCGGTCGCTCACGCACTTCTCGACCGTCCGGGATAACCGGGATACGACCTCCGGAATCAATCCGGACCGCGACGACCGGTTCACGCTGTTCGCTTCGGTCTCCATGGGACAGAAAGACGCCACGAGCGGAATCACTCCGACGACCGTCTCGCTGGTCGACCTGTACGATCCGGGTGCCGACGCCAACAGCCTTGCCGACGATCTGGGTTGCCTCCGGTTCGGTAACGGTCTTCCGGACAGCGGACCGCTGACCGTGGCGCAACAGGCCCTCTGTACCGAGATGGAAGGGGAGAACGACCTTGTGCCCGGGGATCCGGTCATCAATCTTGCCGCTCCTACACTGGAGGGCGGGGCGATCGTCATGGCCGCGTCGGACCAGCTTGGTTTCCTGTTCAACTCCAGTTCGAGCCAGGTTCTGCAGTTCCGACACCGCCGTCAGGCGGCGGACGTGTCCCACTCCAATCTCCCGTGGCTCAAGGCGTCGCCGTATCCTGCGCTCACCTATCCGGAGACGCCGTTCGAGGCCTCGGAGGCCTACCCGAACCTGATCCCGGGCGATGGCAAGGGTCTCTGGAGCAGGACGGCCTATGACTCCCTGTCGACGGATGTTCGCCAGCGGTTCCTGTTCACGAATCCGGTGTCGAACGTGGTCTCCGTGGTCGAGCAGCGGGCCTTCACGGGTATCGCGACTCCGATCTACGTCGGCCAGTCCGTCGATACCGACAACATCACCGGTGCGCAAAGCATCCGGATAGATTCCGGGCTGATCACGACCGGTCCGGCACAGCGAATCGACAAGATCGAGAAGTCGTTCTTCTACGGCACTTCCGTGGGCGGTTCGGCCCTGTTCGTTCTGGAAAATCTGAGCGACACGTCACGTTACGATCTTGATGTGGTCGATCCGCAGGTGGACACGGAACTGGATCAGAATACGGCGCTGGGCGGCACCCAGGGTCTGAGCTCCGATACGACGCCCAACGGAAACGGCGCCGACATCAACGTGGTTGTCGTGGATGAAGGCCGCGAACGGGTGTATCTGTTCGTGAATGTCGCCACCAACGACTACCAGATGGTCGTCTATGACCTGAATACAGGCACCGAAATCAGCCTGGTGACGGGCATTCCCGAATGCGCCAACAACCACCAGATCCGGTTTACGACCGAGCCGCTTTCCACGGCCGTGCCGCAGACGTTCACCGTCAGGGACAACCTTCTGCTGGCCGGTTATTCCGCGGGTAACACGGACGACGCGCATCTCTTCTGGCTGAATCTGGACAATCTGAAGTCGGCGGACTTCGTGAGTGCCGCCAACGGCGGCGGCGACCAGTGCATCGCCAACTTCGTCAAAGGCGTCACGACGCGGACGGTCTCCCGCGCCTCGCCGCTGGCGGGCGGCTATGCGACCTCGGTCGAAGCGATCCGTATCGACGGCGACCGTGCGCTGGTGGCCGGTTCGGGCGGCGGTTCGCTGAAGCTGTCGGTCATCGACCTGACCCAGTTCTGGCGCTGGTCGCTGGGCAGCGGCTGCGCCGAATCGGGCGCCACGGCCTGCGCCCCCCGGGACGCCGCGCTGATCCCGAGCTCGGGCAGTTCGTCGCCCACCCTGGCTCTCACGCTCGAAACGGGCGCCAGCGGCAAGGTGACGGAACTGCGCAGCAACGGCACCGTGGCGTTCGTCACGGTCAAGCGCGTGTCGGCGCCGCTCAACCGCGTTTATATCGTGGACACGGTCCAGTACACCGCCACTCGCCCGCCCAACGGCGGCGCCAACGTGGACTTCTTCTCGCCGCTGACGATGGCGACGGTGGACGCCCCGGGCCAGGACCCGGTGGCGACTATCGTCGGACCGTCGTGGCTCGTGATTCCGAACAAGGTGCGCGACAGTTCGGGCAACAACCTGACGCTCGTGAACCTGAAGTCGAGCGGCTGGAACCGGACGACTCCGCCGGCGATTTCGGGCGGATCGATCAAATACTACCCGGCCGGCTCGGGCGACGGGGAGATCCGCGATTTCGAGTTCACGACGCTGCCTCCGCCCTGACACCCGCCGATGAGAATTTTCACCGCGGGTTGACTGAACAGGGGCCGGTTTTATACTCCAGTTCCGGGCTGAAAAAGGCACGGAATGAAACCCAAATTTATCTTCGTCACGGGCGGTGTTACCAGTTCTTTAGGCAAGGGACTGGCGGCGGCGAGCATTGGCGCGATCCTCGAGGCGCGCGGTCTTGACGTGACGCTCATCAAGCTCGATCCCTACATCAACGTCGATCCGGGTACCATGAGTCCGTTCCAGCACGGCGAGGTGTTCGTCACCGATGACGGCACGGAGACCGATCTCGATCTGGGCCACTACGAGCGCTACACGCACGCGCTGATGACCCGGAACAACAACTTCACTTCCGGCCAGGTCTATCTCGAAGTCATCAACAAGGAACGCCGCGGCGACTATCTGGGCAAGACCGTCCAGGTGATCCCGCACATTACCGACGAGATCAAGCGCCGCATCAAGCTGGCGGCCGAGGGCAAGCATATCGCCATCGTGGAAGTGGGCGGGACGGTGGGCGACATCGAGAGCCTTCCGTTCCTGGAGGCGATCCGCCAGTTCAAGTTCGATCTGGGCCGCGAGAGCACCCTCTATATCCACCTGACGCTGGTGCCCTACCTGTCCAGTTCCGGCGAGCTGAAGTCGAAGCCGACACAGCACTCGGTGAAGACCCTGCGCGAAATCGGCATCGATCCCGATATCCTGCTCTGCCGCGTGGACCGTCCGCTGCCGGACGACATGAAGGAAAAGATCGCGCTGTTCTGCAACGTGGACCGCAACTGCGTGATCGCGGCCGAGGACGCGGAATCGATCTACGAGGTGCCGATCAAGCTCCATGACCAGGGCGTCGACGAGCGGGTCGTGGAAAAGCTCAATATCTGGGCGAAGAAGCCGGAACTCTCCGCCTGGGAGAAGATCGTCCGCACGTACCGCCACCCCACCGGAAACGTCGACATCGCGATCGTCGGAAAATACGTGGACCTGACGGAGAGCTACAAGTCGCTCAACGAGGCGCTCATACACGGCGGGCTCGCCAACGGCGTGAAGGTGAAACTTCACTTCGTGGACGCCGAGGAGATTCCCGAGACGGCGCTGCTGCCGGAACTGGAACGCTACGACGGGGTTCTGGTGCCCGGCGGGTTCGGCAAGCGCGGCACCGAGGGCAAGATCCGGGCGATCAAGTTCGTCCGCGAACACGGGATCCCGTTCTTCGGCATCTGTCTCGGCATGCAGATGATGGTGATCGAGTTTTCCCGCAATGTTTGCGGGGTTCCCGGCGCCACGTCGCGCGAGTTCGATCCCGAATCGAACAACTGCGTCATCGACCTGATGGAGAGTCAGCAGAATGTGAAGGGCATGGGCGGCACCATGCGGCTGGGTGCGTACGAGTGCATGCTCCAGCGCGGCACGCTCGCGGCGAAAGTGTATGACGCGTTCGAGATCAGCGAACGCCACCGCCACCGGTTCGAGTTCAACAACCGGTATCGCGACCAGTTGAGCGCCAAGGGGCTGGTCCTGTCGGGCCTGTCGCCGGACGGTTCGCTGGTGGAGATCTGCGAGATCGCCGGACACCCGTGGTTCCTGGGCTGCCAGTTCCATCCGGAGTTCAAAAGCCGTCCGACCGCGCCGCATCCCCTGTTCAGGGACTTTATCCGTGCGTCGGTCGAGCGCCAGAAGGGGCGCCTGGGCAAGGTGGCGGTCGGCTAGGGACGCGGTCACACCCTTTCATCATCACTGCCGGCCATCCGCTGCAAGTGCCTGTTTTCAGCCCGTTTTCCGGCGGTTTCAAGCAAGTTGATGGCCATTTTCCGAGCGCCAGCGGTCGGTTGACGCGCCAATCGAATAGAACATGATAAATTTTATTATGTAATTTCAACTGGTTAGATATCCACTTTGTGCTTTCGGCGGCCTTTCTATAGACCCGCACTCCTGCGGTTGGTATAATTTTCGCAAGAAGAAAGTCCCGGGCTCTGAAAATCACCGTAACTAGGGGATATTACTAGATAAATGTCCGTTGGCCCCCGCCAGCAGATGAGTGTCGGTCTCAAGCAGACCCAGACACTCAAGATGACGCCTCAGTTGCAGATGGCGATTCGCCTCCTGCAGTACAACCGTCTTGAGCTCGCCGAACATATCGAGCAGGAACTGCTCGAAAATCCGATGCTCGAACAGGTGGACGAGCGCCCGCTCTCGCCCGAGCTGGCGGACGCTCCGACCATCGTCGACGTGCCCGAAACCCCCGGCAAGGAACTGACCGGTCAGGAAGGCGAGGGGGTCGGCGAGTTCGACTGGGACAGCTACCTCGAATCCTACAGCCTTGAGCGGTCCCACCCGAATCTCTCGTCCGACGGCATGGACGACGAGACCCGGGAGTTCATCCAGGCCTCCATCTCGCGCCCCGATACGCTCCAGGAGCATCTGCTCTGGCAGATCAAGATGGGCGATTTCGACGAGCAGGACCGGCTGATCGCCGCCTACTGCGTCGAGAACCTGGACGAACGCGGTTACCTGGATTCGACGAACGAAGAGATCGCCGCGGCCACCGGAGCCGCCGATACCCAGAAGATCGACGTCGTGCTGGCCAAGCTCCGCCAGCTCGACCCGCCCGGCATCTGCGCCCGCAACCTGCGTGAATGCCTGCTGGCGCAGCTGGAAGTGCTGGGGTTCGAGGGGTCGCTCTCGTGGAATATCGTGGACGGCCATCTGGACATGGTGGACGGCCGCAACTTCAAGCCGCTGGCGAGAAAACTCAAGGAAACGCCTGAGAACGTCGTCGAGGCGCTGAACTTCCTGAAAACCCTGGAACCCGTCCCGGCCCGCAACTGGCAGGACACGAGCGACAACCAGTACATCATCCCCGACGTCTATGTGGAGAAGGACCAGACCGAGGGTTACCGGGTGCGGCTCAATGATGACGACCTGCCCAACGTCCGGGTGAACCGGCAGTACCTGAACCTGCTGCGGGCCCAGCACTCGAGCGGGTCCAAGGCCACCCGCGAATACGTGCAGCAGAAGCTCCGCAGCGCCGAATGGCTGATCAAGAGCGTTCACCAGCGCAAGCGCACGATCTACCGGGTGGTCGAATCGATCATCAAGTTCCAGCGGGAGTTCCTGGACAACGGGATCGAGCACCTCAAACCGCTGATTCTCAAGGACGTGGCCGAGGATATCGGGATGCACGAATCCACGGTGTCCCGGGTGACCAGCAACAAATATGTGCATACCCACCGCGGAATCTTCGAGCTCAAGTATTTCTTCAACTCGGGTATATCGACTACATACGGCGGGTCGGTGGCCAGCGAATCGGTCAAGGAAAGGCTGAAGAAGCTGGTCTCGGAGGAAGGCGAAGTGCCCCTCACCGACATGGAAATCGTCGACAAGCTGAAGGAGTCGGGTATTACCATCTCACGCCGCGCGCTGACGAAATACCGCGAGCAGCTGAGCATCCCGTCCTCCTCGAAGCGGAAAAAGTTCTACTGAAAGGCCTTCCCCGGCCCCCCTGCGGACAACTAAACAGCGGACGTTCCGTACGCCCGCCCGAAAGGACCCCGAACCACTATGCAGACCAACGTAACCTTCCGGCACATGCCGTCCAGCGAGGCGCTGCGCTCGCACGTTGAAACGAAAATCCAGAAGGTGAAGAAGTACCTCGACGAACCGATCGAGGCCCATGTCACGATGACCTCCGAGAAGGGCCGTCACCGGGCCGCCATCCAGCTCGAGGCCCACGGAACCCGCGTGAAGGCCGAGCACTCGACCTCCGACATGTACGCGACCATCGACCTCGCGCTGGAGAAGATCGAGAAGCAGCTCCGCCGCCACAAGGACCGCTCCAAGGAACACCACGGCTCGACCCACGCCGGGTCCTACAAGTCGGCGGCCAAAGAGACGGTCAAGCGCGCGGCGAAGGCCGACGCGAAGCCCGGCTACAGCGCCGGCCCGCAGATCATCCGCCTGGAACCGATCGCCGACAAGCCGATGAGCGTCGACGAGGCGGCCATGCAGATCGACTACATGAAGAACAAGTTCCTCGTGTTCCGTAATGTCCAGAGCGACGAGATCAACGTGCTCTACAAGCGCAAAGACGGCGCACTGGGCCTGATCGTACCTGAAATGTAACTGGTCCGCGGACCTCTGGGCCGCGGAACTTCCGGACACCTGAACGGATGAAAATCAAACCGATTCTCGCCCACGCCTGCTACGAACCGGGGCTGAAGGGGACCACTTCCGGCGAGGTTATTGCCGAGATGGCCCGTCTGGCGTCGGGATCGGGCGGGGTGGACGCGGAGACGATCCAGCGGGCGCTGTGCGAGCGGGAAAAGCTGGGCTCCACCGCGCTGAGCGACGGTGTGGCTATCCCCCATGGTAAACTGAAGGGCCTGAAAGAAGTCGTGATCGTCGTCGGGGTTCACCGGCCGGGTCTGCCGTTCGGCGCGCTGGACGGCAAGGATACCCACCTGTTCGTGGGACTGCTGGCGCCCGATAATGACCCGACCCACCATCTCAAGGTGCTTGCCCGGCTGGCCCGGCTGCTCAAGGAAGCCGACTGCCGGAGCCGGCTGCTCGAATGCCGGACGGCCGAGGAAATGTCCCAGGTCTTTATCGACGCTGACGATCGGGTCGCCTAGACTTTCCGGGGTGGGAAGAGCCCCGGGGGTTTCTGTTCAATGATCAAGCTTTCGGATCTGCTTGAGCCGGACGAGTTTTCGCTGGACCTCGAGCGTTGCGCGGGGTCGGACGCGGCCTTCTCCCGGCCGATCACCTCCGCCAAGGTCCAGAAGACCGGGCTGCACCTCACCGGCTTCCTGGAACATCACCATCCCGAACGGCTCCAGCTGCTGGGCAAGGCCGAGATCAGTTTCCTCGAGGCGGCCGGCCCGGGCCACGCCGAAGACCTCGAAAAACTGCTGAAGGGCGGTGTGCTGGCGTTCGTCATCACTTCCCGAAACGCGGTGCCGCCGGTGCTCAAGCAGGTATGCGAGCGCAACGACGTGCCGCTCCTGCGCACGGGACACGACACGACGGTTTTCGTCCAGCGCGTCTCCCGCAAGCTGGAGGACACGCTCTCCGAACGCACGACCATTCACGGCGTGCTTGTCGACGTGTTCGGTATCGGCATCCTGCTGGTCGGCAAGAGCGGCATCGGAAAGAGCGAGTGCGCGCTGGACCTGGTGCTGAACGGGCACCGGTTCATCGCCGACGACGTGGTCGAGATCATCAAGGTCCCGCCGGCCAACCTGATCGGCATGGGAAGCGACATCCTGCGCCATCATATGGAGATCCGGGGCCTGGGCATCCTGAACATGCGCGAGCTGTTCGGCATCTCTTCCATCCGTGAACGCAAGAAGATCGAACTGGTGGTCCAGCTGGTCGACTGGAAGACGGACCAGGATTACGACCGGCTGGGACTCGACGAGAAGTTCCACGAGCTGATGTCCGTGAAAATCCCGATGCTCACCATCCCGGTGACCCCGGGCCGCAACATGACCGCTATCCTCGAAGTCGCCGCCCGCAACCAGATGCTCAAGCAGCGGGGGATCTATTCCGCCCGCGAGTTCGAGGAGCGTCTGGTCAAGCGGATCAGCGAACGGAGCGCCGTCCGCGGGACCATGGACGAGGACATCGAATAGATGCGGCTCATTCTCGTCACCGGACTCTCCGGCGCCGGCCGCACGACGGCGCTCAAGACCTTCGAGGATCTGGGATTCTTCTGCATCGACAATCTGCCTCCGGCGCTGCTGCCGAATCTGGTGGACCTGCTCGACAAGCGCCCCAAGGCTGCCGACCGGGTCGTCGTGGGGATCGACGTGCGCGAGGGCGAGTTCTGGGACGACGTCGATCCGTCGATCGCCGCGCTTGAGAAAGCCGGGCTGAAGCCCGAGATCATCTTTCTGGACGCCACCCACGAGGTGCTCCAGCGCCGCTTCACCTCCACCCGGCGACGCCCGCCGCTCTCGGCCGGCAACGACTCGGTGGACGAGGGCCTGCGCAAAGAACGGGCCGTCCTGGAACCGCTGCGCCGCAAGGCGGGCCGGGTGATCGACACCACCGGCCTCTCGGTCCACGACCTGCGGTCTCATCTTGTCCGGCAATACGGCGGCGAGGACCTGGACGAAAAGTCGATGCTGGCCGTGACGATCCTGTCCTTCGCCTTCCCGCATGGGGTGCCGCCCGAGGCCAACTTCATCTTCGACGTGCGCTTCCTGCCCAACCCCTACTGGGAGGAAAAACTGCGCGATCTGACCGGTCTCGACCGGCCGGTGTACGAATACGTCCTGCACCAGCCGGCCGCGACGGAGTTCGTCAACGGGATCGAACGGCTGCTCGAACACGCGCTTCCGTCGTTCGCCCACGAAGGCCGCAGCCAGCTCACGGTGGCCTTCGGATGCACGGGCGGGCAGCACCGCAGCGTGGCCATGGCAGTCTGGCTGGAGGACCACCTGAAGCGCGCGGGCTATCAGGTCCGGGTGCGTCATAGGGAGCTGCCCGGCGGATGAAAAGGGGTTTGACCCGGCCCCCCGCCGGAGCTACCACCTGCGGGCCGCAGTGAAAGGCGCCAGAATCACATGATCGGAATCGTCATTGTTACCCATGCGTCGCTAGGGAAGGCCCTGCGGGAAGCCGCGGAGTTCATTGCCGGCAAGCAGGATCAGGTGGAAGTGGTCGGGCAGGGGCCGACGGACGCGCCGCAGCTGTCGTCGGAGCAGCTCAAGGCGGCCGTCAAGAAAGTGGACACGGGAGAAGGCGTACTCATTCTCACCGACATGTTCGGCGGCACGCCGTCGAACGTCAGCCTCGCGTTTCTGGAACCCGAGCGGGTCGAGGTGCTCTCTGGCGTGAACCTGCCCATGATGCTCAAGATGGTAACGAGCCGCCAGAACCGGCTCTCGGTCGTGGAACTGGCGCACGAGCTGAAGGCCGCCGGACGGCAGAACATCTCGCTGGCGAGCGAAATCCTCTCGCCCAAGAAAACCGAAAAATCGCAGGTGGGTTGAACCGGACAGACATGCCCACCGTACGACTCAAGATTATCAACCGCCTCGGACTCCACGCGCGCGCCTCGGCCGTGCTGGTGCAACTGTTCCAGAAGTTCAAGTCGGAAGTATGGCTCTCCAAGGACGGCCAGACGGTAAACGGCCGCTCGATACTGGGCGTGCTCACGCTCGCCGCCTCGATCGGCGAAGACGTCGATGTGACTGCCGAGGGCGAAGACGCCGCCGAACTGCTCGCCAGAACACAGGAACTGTTCGCCAACCGCTTCGGCGAAGAGATCTGAGCCGCCACCATGAGCGCGTCGAAACCGGCGTCGAACGTCGAGGTTCAGCCGGGCCTGGAACCCAAAAAGGGTCTTCTCAATAACCCTTATTTCCAGCGGTTCATCCAGATCGCGGGTGTGGGCGTATTTGTCGCCTTCATGTTCAAGTTCGACATCAAGAAGGTCGCGGCCGAACTCGTCCATGCGGATCTCGTGCTCGTGGCGCTCGGCATGCTGATGACGCCGTTTTATCAGGGTTTCCGGGCGCTGCGCTGGACCGTGTTCGCCCATCCGGGCGAGGGTGCCCCGCCGGAAACAGGCCGTCTGTGGCGGCATGCCAAGAGTTTCCTGAACTCCGCCTTCTGGGGCGTGGTGACGCCGGGGCGTGTCGGCGATTTCCTCAAATGCGTGGATCTGAAGCAGGACGGACTTTCCTGGAGCGCCGCCATCGCCGCCGGGCTCGTGGAAAAGTTGATGGACGGCGCGGGTGTGTTGCTGGTGCTGGGTCTTGGCTGCAGCGCAATCCCCAAGTCGGTCGTCCTGCCGTTCTCGAAGATGGGATATCCGGACCTGCCGGTCAGCTTCTTCGGTCTGCCGATTCTCGGCGGCGCGCTGCTGATTCTGGCGAGCTTCCTGTTCGTGCCCCGGAACCTGCTGGCGCCCGAAGGCACCGACGAGACCAAACTGAACAAGTTCCGCAAGGTCTTCTACCAGATCGGCCTGTGGCTCAGGGGCCGGACGTTTGCGGACCGTGTGAAGATCGTCGCGCTGTCGCTGCTCGCCTTCATTCCGATCGGCCTCGCGCTGTGGCTCTTCTGCCGGTCGGTGTCGATCAACATCACACCGGACCAGGTGCTCGTTATCTGGGCGGTGCTGGGAGCCGCGACCATCGTTCCGGCGGGTTTCCTCGGCACCGGGTCCCGCGAGGCGGCGCTCATCTACTTCCTGCCGCCTTCCTGGGGGATCGATAAAACAAAGCTGATAGCGCTCTCGACGCTGGTACTGGTCCAGCAGATTTCGACGCTCGTGCTGGTGGGGCCGCTCATCATCAGCGACCGGCTCAAGAAATCCCCCTCCAACGCCTGAAACTCCCCCGCGGTGGAATTTTCGGGCACTTTCTGTGCCTTAATTCACATTTTTTACCCCTACAGGTTGTGTCTCAACTGGTTATTTTTGCCGATACCTTGTGGCTTACGGTTTACTTAAGGCATCCATAAGAAGCGCTAACTAGCTGAAATCTGAAGGGATTTGTTGACAGGTCCGGTGATTTGGAAGAATATGGAACGAAATGGAATAGATTGGGATAAACTCCCTTCAGTTCCTATGGCTCGTAACAGCCCGAAACGACAAGCCGTTTGCGGGAAGAGGCGTTGGAAAACTGGTGTTCACGGGAAGCCACGACATGACGATGGACGGCAAGGGGCGCATATCGCTGCCCTCGCGCCTGCGCGACCCGTTCCTCCAGAAAGACCCGTTGAGAAAAGTGTTCATCGTGCGCGAACCCAAGCGTCCGTGCTGCACGCTGCGCCCGTATGCCTCTTACGCGCCGAAGCTGGACCAGTTCGCCGCAAACCTCAGTGTCATTGAAGACGAGAACGAGCTGGACCGCGTCCGCTCGCTTACTGAAGGCATCATTGACGGCGAGTTCGACGATCAGTGGCGTCTCGTGATCCCGCCGCAGGCGCGCAAGGACGCGGGCCTGGGTTCGGCGGTCGTCGCCATCGGCATGATCGACCGGATCGAGCTGTGGGACGCGAAAACCTACGAAAACTACAAGGCGGCGAACCGTGAACGGGTCCGCTGAAAGACAAAGATCTGGTACGTGGTGGAAAAACGGCATGAACAGCACGATGAACAGCACCGGAGCGTCCTTCTCGAAGAAGGCGTCGGTGCGCTCATGCCGGAGCGGGGCGGGCTGTATGTGGACGGCACGTTCGGCGCAGGCGGACACACGCGGGAACTTGTGGGCCGCCTGCCGGAAGGGGGTCGCGTGATCGCGCTGGACGTGGACCCCAAGGCCATTGAGACGGGTGGCGGGCGGCTCGGTCCGGCTGCCACCCGTGTCACCTTCCGGTGCGCGAACTTCGCACGGTTGCCTGAACTGCTGGACGAGCTGGGAGAGCCGGCCGTGGACGGCGTGCTGCTCGATCTGGGCTGGTCGTCGCTTCAGCTCGAAGGGCGCGGGATGTCGTTCCAGAACGACGAGCCCCTCGACATGCGGCTCGATCCCGGTCTTCACGTCTCGGCGGGCGATCTCGTGAACGGGCTCTCCGAAAAACAGCTGGCCGATACGCTCTTTTATCTGGGCGGCGAGACCGAAAGCCGCCGGATCGCCCGGGCGATCATCGCGGCGCGTCCGCTACGCACGACCGCCGAACTGGCCGCCGTGGTCGAGAAGGCCACCGGCGGACGCCGGGGCCGCAAGACCCACCCGGCGACGCGGACGTTTCAGGCGCTGCGCATGCGCGTGAATGCCGAAATGGAAAATCTCGAGAAGGCCCTGTCGGGTATCCCGTCCCGGCTCAAGCCCGGCGGACGGTTCGCCATCATCACGTTCCATTCGCTGGAAGACCGGCTCGTCAAAACCGTTTTCCGCGCGCTCTCTACGCCTTCGAAAGACCCGGTTACGGGACAGGACGTTTCGACGCCGGAGTTCAGGGCGCTGAAAGACATCGCGCCGTCGGATGCGGAACTGGAAGAAAATCCCCGCGCCCGCAGCGCCCGGCTGCGCATCCTCGAACGGAGGGCCGCCGCATGACCAGTGTTTCGCTCACCGCCAGCCGTTCCGTCCGGATGCAGCGCCGCACCACCGAGGGTCCGAGCCTGTTCCTGATCTTCGGGTCGTTCGTGCTGACGCTGGTGCTGGGCGTCGGGTTCGCCTGGTCGCGCACGGAACTGGTTCATGCCGCCATGCGGACGGGCCAGCTCCGCCGCGAGGAGCGCGAACTGGAACTGCGCGAGAAGGAAATACTCACCGAGATTTCCGCTCTCAAGAACCCCGCCCGTATCGAGCGCGTCGCCCGCCAGAAGCTGGGCCTCGTCACGCGCAGTCCCGCGCAAGTGCTCCAGGTGAAGCCCGAGATCCTGCGCCAGGTGTTCAAGACCGCCCAGAGAGAGGAGCGTCCGTGAACTATCCGGCCGACAGTTCGCGCGCACGGCTCATCTGGGTCGGGACCGGCATCGTGCTGATGTCGCTGGCGCTCGTTGTGAAGGCCGCCACGGTACAGCTCAAGGGCGACGCGTCGTTTCCGGAATGGGCGCTGCGCCAGAACGAGATCCGCATTACGATCCCCGCGACCCGCGGCGGCATTATCGACCGCAACGGCACCGAACTGGCGCTCAGCGTCCCGGCCGACAGCATATGGGCGAACCCGGCGATGATCGAGAAGCCCCGGGCGACGGCGAAACAGCTGGCGAAGATTCTCAAGGGCGACGAAAAGGAACTCTTCCAGAAGCTGTCGAGCGGCAAGAGCTTCGTCTGGCTCGCCCGGCAGGTGGATCACGCGAGCGCCGACAAGGTGAAGGCGCTCGACATCCGGGGAATCGACTTCATCGAGGAACGCAAGCGCACCTACCCGCACGGGACGCTTGCCGGCCCTGTGCTCGGCTTCACCGGTATCGACGCCAACGGCCTGGCGGGTCTCGAATACTCCTTCGACTCCATTCTGCGCGGCAAGGAACGCGTGGTCATGGGCGAACGGGACGCCAAGGGGCGGTTTTTCCAGATCGGCGAGAAAGACATCAACATGTCCGCCGACGGCGATTCGGTGTATGTGACGCTCGATTCGCGCATCCAGGAGATCGCCGAACGCGAACTGAAGAACGGCATCGAGAAGACCAAGGCCAAGGGCGGCACCGCGATCGTCATGGACCCGTGGACCGGCGATGTGCTGGCGATGGCCAACTACCCGGAGTTCGACCCGAACCATTACCGTGACTACGCGCCCGACCGCTGGCGCAACGACGCCATCGGCAGCGTCTGGGAGCCGGGCTCGACGATGAAATCGTTCCTGCTCGCCGGCGCGCTCGAAGAAGGCGCCGTCTCGCCGTCGACGCTGATCAACTGCGAAGGTGGCCGGTTCCCGTTCATGGACCGGGTGTTCCGTGACGACCACCCGCACACGGTCATTCCCGCGTCGGATGTGCTCAAGTTCAGCTCCAACATCGGCGCGATCAAGATCGCCCAGCGGCTCGGCAAGAAAACGCACCTCGACTACATGCACAGGTTCGGCTTCGGCTCGCGCTCGGAGATCGACCTGCCGGGCGAAGAGAAGGGCATTCTGGAGCCCACCGACCGGATGCGCGACGTCCAGTGGGCGACCGTCGCGTTCGGGCAGGGCGTCTCGGTGACGCCGCTTCAGATCACCCGCGCCATGGCGGCTATCGCCAACGGCGGAAGGCTCCCCCGTCCGCGCCTGATGAAATCGGTGCGCAACGCCGCCGGTCTGGCCGTGGTGGAATCGCAGCCGCCGCAGCTTGAGCGCGTGATCAGCGAGAAGACGGCACGGACGCTTACGGAAATCCTTGAAACGGTCGTCGAATCGGACGGCACCGGCGCACAGGCGAGCGTGCAGGGGTATTCGATCGCCGGGAAAACCGGCACCGCCCAGAAACACGAGGACGGCAAGCGCGGCTACTCGCGCGCCCGTATCGGGTCGTTCGTCGGATTCGTTCCGTCTCGGGACCCCAAGCTCGTGATCTTCGTCTCGATCGACGAGCCGCAGGGAATCGTCTACGGCGGCCTCACGGCGGGTCCGGTGTTCAGCGCCGTGGCGGAGCAGACGCTGTCGATCCTTGCGGTGACGCCGACGGTGGGCAGCCTGCCGCAGCTTTTATCGAAGACTTCCGCGGTCGTACCGGCCGCGTTTCACGGAACGGCGGGATCGCTGCCGGTCCGCCGTATGGCGGTCCGGGAACCGGTTCCGCAAGACGACGGTATCGACCGTCTGCCCGATTTCACCGGAATGACCATGCGCCGTGTGCTCGCCTGGGGGCGGGAGCGGGGCGTGGAGTTCGATTTCCGGGGAACGGGCGTTGTGACCGACCAGAAGCCGGTGTGGGGAACACCGGTTGAAAATGCTGGAAAGGTGGTTGTTGATTTGCGGCCGCCGCCATGAAAACAGGCGGTCCGGTTTCCGGCTGAAGGGCCGGGGACCCGCACCTGCAAAGGCTCCGCGTGAACGGTTCTGGGGAGGACCGGCGGCGCCCGGGATAGACCCCGCAGGATGCGAACAGGAGATGAAGTGAGGCTCGAAGTGCTTTTGAGTGCCTTCAGGGAGATCGAACTGGCGGGGGTCCATCCGGACCGTCCCGCCGTCCCGCTTTCCGCTGAAATCACGTCCGTCGCCGACGACCACCGGCAGGCGGGCGCGGGTGCGCTGTTCGCCGCCCTACGGGGCGCGAAGCACGACGGGCACGCCTGGGCCGCCGAAGCGCTGTCTAAGGGCGCCGCCGGGGTTCTGGTGGACCGTCCGGAAGTGGCCCGTGAACTGGCCGCCCGGTTCCCCGGCAAGGCCGTGCTGCTCACCAAAGATACCCGTCACGTGCTGGGGCCGCTGGCCGCCGCCGTCTGCGGCAACCCGAGCCGCCGCCTGAAAGTGGCCGCCGTCACCGGCACCAACGGCAAGACCACCACCGCCTTCCTGCTCGAATCGGTATTCGAGGCCGCCGGACTTCCAGCCGCTCTCGTCGGGACAGTCGAAGTCCGCTGGCCGGGTCATGTCGAGGAAGCCGCGCAGACCACCCCTGGAGCCGTCACCCTGCAGGGGTGGCTGTCGAAGGCGGTCGGCGCCGGGGCGAAGTCGCTCTCCATTGAGATTTCTTCACACGCCCTCGACCAGCGCCGGGCTGACGGGCTTGAGATCGATGCGGCGATCTTCACAAACCTCACCCGCGATCATCTCGACTACCACCAGACCATGGACCACTACTTCGAGTCCAAGGCGAAGCTCTTTACCGGGCTGCTGGCGAATTCGCCCAAGCGTCCCCGGGTGGCCGTCATCAACGCCGACGATCCGCTGGGGATGGAACTGGTGAAACGCCTTGGGAGTCTGCCGGGCGGTATCGAGCAAACCCTCGTATTCGCTCGTGAAAAACGGGACGGAGCCAACGTCTATCCGGTTCGTTCGGAACTGACCGCGCAGGGGATCTCGGCCGACGTGGTGACGCCGTTCGGAACGCTCCCGCTGCGGTCCCGGCTGCTGGGGTCCTACAACCTGTCGAACCTGCTGGGGGCGATGGCCGCCGGGCTGGGGCTCGGAATCGCTCCGGAGCAGGTCGCCCGGGGGCTCGAACTGGCGCCGCCGCCCCCCGGCCGGCTCGAACGGGTGGAGAGCAACGACGCCCGGGGGGCGGGGATCGAGGTGCTGGTCGACTACGCCCACACGCCGGACGCGCTCGAAAATGTGCTGGCGACCCTGAAGCCGCTGGCCAAAGGCCGGCTCATTACGGTGTTCGGCTGCGGCGGGGACCGGGACGCCACCAAACGGCCCAGGATGGCCGAGGCCGCCGCCCGGTTCAGCGACATCGCCGTCCTCACCTCCGACAATCCCCGGACCGAGGACCCCGAGAAAATTCTGGACGCCTGCGAAAAAGGTTTCGGCAATTTCACGTCCTATTCAGGATCGAAGGGGTATCTTCGTATCCGGGACCGCCGCGCCGCCATTGGCGAAGCGGTGCGACTGGCCGGGGCCGGCGACATCGTCGTGATCGCCGGCAAAGGCCACGAGACGTACCAGATCATCGGCACGGAAAAGTTCCCGTTCGACGACCGGGTCGAGGCGCAGTCGGCGCTCGGCCTGAAGTTCAAAAAGGAGCGCGGACAATGACGCCCTTCGTGGATTTTGAAACCCTCGTTCGGGTGACCGGAGGCGAAGTGCTGGTCCCCACGGACCGTTCCGGTTCCGGTGCGTCCATCGACACGCGCTCCATCGTGCCGGGCGAGGTGTTCTTCGCGCTGAAGGGCGAGAAGGTTCACGGACACCAGTACGTCGAGAAAGCCGCCGCGCTTGGCGCCGCGTCGGTGGTGCTGGACGGCGGTGCCGGATCGCTCCCCGATCTCGAGCCGATCAAGCGTATGGGTTACGTGGGCGCGGTGGTCGTGCAGGACCCGCGCGACGCCATGTGGAAGCTGGCACAGGTCCGGCGCAAGGAGTTCGAAGGCTCGGTGGCCGCCGTGTGCGGTTCCAACGGCAAGACGACGACGAAAAATCTCGCCGGTGCGATCTGCCGCGCCGCCGCACCGACGCTCTTCACGCAGGGATCGTTCAACAACGACCTCGGCGTGCCGCTCACGCTGCTCCGCCTGGAACCGTATCACCGCTACGCCGTGCTTGAGCTGGGCATGAACCATTTCGGCGAGATCGACCGGCTGGCGTCGCTCGTGCGGCCCCAGGGCGCGGTGATCACGAACATCGGGCCGGAGCATCTGGAAGGTCTCGGTTCCATCGAAGGCGTGGCACGGGCCGAAGGCGAAGTGATCCGGCACCTGCCGGAAGACGGTTTCTTCGTGGTGAACGCCGGCGACGAGCACTGCGTAAAGATCGGCCAGCTGTTCCGGGGCATCCGGATCACCTTCGGATTCCAGGGCACGGAAGACGTCACGGTGGAGAAACACCGTCTGCTGGAGGACGGTTCGCAGGCGTTCAAGCTGCGCTACGGCGCGGAGAAACTCGACGTGCGGCTGCCGCTCGTGGGCCGCCACAACCTGCTGAACGCGCTCGCGGCGTCGGCCCTGGCGCTGGGTCTGCGCGTTCCGGTCGAAGCCGTGCACGCGGGACTGGAAAGCGCCGAGCCGGGTGCCATGCGCGGCAAGCTGGTCGCCGGAGCCGACGGCACGCAGCTCTTTATCGACTGCTACAACGCCAACCCGGCCTCCATGGAAGTGGCGATGGCGTCGCTCGAAACCCTGCCGGGCAAGGGCCGCAAGATCGCCGTACTCGGACAGATGGGCGAACTGGGCGCGGACTCGGACCGGCTCCATCTGGAGACCGGGCACGCGGCGGGCCGCCTGGGTATGGCCGCCGTCTACGCGTGGGGCGCCGGCGGCAAGCTGATCGCCGAAGGCGCGCGCGACGCCGGTGTCGGACATACGGCGGCGTTCATGTCGCACGACGAACTGCTCAAGGCGCTCATCAAGGATCTGAAGGGCGGGGAGCGGATCGTCGTCAAAGGCTCCCGCTCCTCGACGATGGAAAAGGTGGCGAATCCTCTCGCGGAACGGCTTTCGGGACAGCGCCAGGGAGGCTCCCACTAACCATGCTCTACTGGCTGCTCTACCCGCATGCGGACGACTTTTTCGCGTTCAATGTCTTCCGGTACATCACGTTCCGGTCGCTGGGCGCCGCCGTGACCGCTTTCATTCTGGGCGTAATGATGGGTCCCGGCGTGATCGAGAAGCTGCGCCAGCTCAAGTACGGCCAGCAGGTTCGTACCGACGGCCCGCAGACCCACATGGTGAAACAGGGCACGCCGACCATGGGCGGTATCCTGATACTGGGAGCGATCTTTGTCTCCGTGCTGCTCTGGTCCAGACTCGATTCGGAGCAGATGTGGCTCGTCATGTTCACGACGGCGGGTTTCGGCTTTATCGGGTTCTACGACGACTGGCTGAAGATCTCGAAGAAGAACACGAAGGGCCTCTCCGGCAAGATCCGGCTCGCGGGCGAGTTCGCCATCGCGGGCGCCGTCGGCTGGTGGGTCTGGGCCCACGGCCACTCGACCGCCATGTCGTTCCCGTTCTTCAAGGAGTTCCGGCCCGACATCGGCGTCCTGTATATCGGCATCGCCATGATCGTGATTGTCGGCGCGTCGAATGCGGTGAACCTTACCGACGGTCTGGACGGGCTCGCCATCGGGCCGATCATCATCTGCACGGCGACCTACTCCGTGCTCGCCTACATGACCGGTAACCAGAAGATCGCCGACTACTTGCAGCTTCCCTTCATCCCGGGCTCGGGCGAACTGGCGGTCATTGGTTCGGCGGCGGCCGGGGCGGGCCTCGCTTTCCTCTGGTTCAACTGCCACCCGGCGCTGGTCTTCATGGGCGACGTGGGCGCGCTGGCTCTGGGCGCGCTGATTGGCACGATCGCCGTGCTTGCCAAGCACGAGGTGCTGCTCGTGATCGTGGGCGGCGTGTTCGTAATGGAGACGGTCTCCGTCATGCTTCAGGTGAGCTATTTCAAGCTGACCGGCGGCAAGCGGATCTTCCGGATGGCTCCTATACACCACCATTTTGAACAGATCGGATGGCCCGAAACGCGGGTCACCGTCCGGTTCTGGATTATCGCGATCATCCTGGCGCTGGCCGGATTTTCGACGCTGAAACTGAGGTAGACCTGTGAACGGCCGTTTTGAAGGACAGACGATAGGCGTCGTGGGGCTCGGCAAGACCGGGCTCTCGGCGTGCCGTTACCTTCACGGTCAGGGCGCGAAAATCCGGGTGTCCGATTCGAAGGCCGAACTGGATGCGGAGTCGGCCGCCGTGCTGAAAAGCCTGAACGCGGAACTGTATCTCGGCGGCCACCCGCCGGCCTTCTTCGCGGGACTCCGGACCGTGATGGTGAGCCCCGGCGTGCCGCTCTCCAGTGCACCGCTTGTCGAGGCCGCGAAGGCGGGCGTGAAGCTGGTGGGCGATCTGGAGTGCGTCTGGCCAGCACTGAAGGCCCCGGTCGTCGTAATCGGCGGCACCAACGGGAAATCCACCGCGACGACGCTCGTGGGCGAGTTTCTGAAAGCGTCCGGGAAATCGGTATTCGTGGGCGGCAACCTCGGTACGCCGGTGTTCGAGGCGGCCGACAAACCGTTCGACGTGATCGTGTTCGAGGTGTCGTCCTACCAGTGCGAGACCGTCGAGAAGTTCCGGCCAAAGGTGTCGGTGCTGCTCAATATCACGGAAGACCATCTGGACCGTTATCCGACCTTCGAAGACTACGCCGCCGCCAAGTTCCGTGTGTTCAGTGCCATGCAACCGGAGGACTGGGCCGTGCTGTCGGCGGACGATCCGATCATTCTTCGCGACGGCGCGAAACTGAAAACCGGCAAGGTCTGGTTCTCGGCCAACGGCCGCGAGCTGCCGGGCGACGGAATCCGGATGAAGGAAGCGATCGGCCGTTTCACGGTGACCGGCGACATGCGGCATGTGGATTTCTCCGTCTCGCCGCTCAAGGGCATTCACAACCGGGAAAATCTCGCAGCGGCGGTCCTGGCCGCGCGGCTCATGGGCGCCGACTGGGATTCCATCAAGAAAGTGATCCGCGAGTTCAAGGGGCTCCGCCACCGGTGCGAACTGGTCCGTGTCGTGGACGGCGTTTCGTTCTACAACGACTCCAAGGCGACAAACGTGGGGGCGGTCGTCCGGGCCCTCGAAGGATTTGCCGGCGGTCCCGGCGGCCAGGTGATTCTGCTCGTGGGCGGCGTCGAGAAGGGCGGCAGTTACCAGCCGATCCGCGACCTGCTCGGCAAGATCGTCCGCAGCGTCGTTACCTTCGGCAGCTCCCGCGAGCGGCTGTCTTCCGAACTCAAGGGCACCGTCCCGGTGGAGAGCGTCGAAACGCTCCCCGAAGCGGTGCGTCTGGCCAAGAAGGTGTCGAAGTCCGGCGATACGGTGCTGCTCGCGCCCGCCTGTTCGAGCTTCGACCAGTTCCGCAACTACGCCCACCGGGGTGAAGTGTTCGAGCAGGAGGTGGCCCGCCTGTGAAAGCCGCCGCCCGCCGATTCATGCAGGCGTCGATGGACGCCAAGGCGCATCCCTCGACGTCAGGGGTTCTCACGCCCGTGATGTTCCTGCTCGCCATCGGCCTTGTGATGGTGTTCAGCGCCAGTTCGCTGCGCGCGAAGGAACTCTACGGCGACGAGTTCCACTACCTGGTCCGCCAGGGGATCGGCGTCGCCATCGGCGTGGCGCTCGCTTTCATTTCGACCCATTCGGATCCGGCCAAGTGGCAGCGGATCGGGATGCCGCTCTACATCCTGTCGCTCGTCCTGCTGGTGCTGGTACTGATCCCGTCGATCGGCACCGAGGCCAACGGTGCGCGCCGCTGGTTCCGCGTAGCGGGTCTGAGTTTCCAGCCTTCCGAATTCGCCAAGCTCGCGATCATCCTTGTGATGGCCCGCGGACTGGCGAACATGGAAGAGAAACTGGACAGTTACGGGCGAGGCTTCCTGGCCGCGCTGTTCATTCCGGCGCCCGCACTGGCGCTGATCCTGATCCAGCCCGACCTGGGCACCACGGTCGTGATCGGGCTCGTCGTGTTCGGCATGCTGTTTGTGGCGGGCGCGAGACTCTTGCACCTGGCATCTCTGGCAGCCGCAGGTGTGGCCGGGATTGCCGCCATGATCGTACTGACCCCGTGGCGCATGCAGCGGTTCATCGCCTTCATGGATCCGTGGCAGAACTCCAAGGACTCGGGCTTCCAGCTCGTGCAGTCGCTGATTGCGTTCGCCAAGGGCGGCGTGATGGGCGTGGGGCTGGGCGATTCGCGCCAGAAGCTCCACTTCCTGCCCGAGGCCCACACCGATTTCATTTTCAGCGTGCTGGCGGAAGAGGGCGGTTTTATCGCCGTCGTCGCCGTGATCGGGCTGTTCCTGTGGCTCATCATCTCGGGTCTGCGGGTGGCGAACCGCGCCGAAGACCGGTTCGAGATGCTGGTGGCGTCGGGCATCTCGATGCTCATCGCGGCCGAGGCGTTCTTCAATCTGGCGGTCGTGATGGGGCTGGCCCCGACCAAGGGTCTCCCGCTTCCGTTCTTCTCGGTGGGTGCGTCCAGCCTGATCGTGCATTTCTGGCTGATCGGCATGCTGGTCGCCATCGCGCGGAGGAACCCGGCATGAGGTTGCTCGTCGCAGGCGGAGGCACCGGCGGACACCTGTTCCCCGGCATAGCGGTGGCGGAGGAGTTCGCCTCTCGCTCCAAAGACAACGAAGTGTTGTTCGTGGGCACTAGCAACGGTATCGAGGCGCGCGTGCTCCCGGAACGCAAGCTTCCGCACGAGTTCATCGACATCGGCGGCCTGAAGGGCATGGGAATTAAGGCCCGGCTGAAGAACCTCCTGAAGCTGCCGCTCGCTTTCTTCAAGTCGGTCGGCATTGTCCGGCGTTTCCGGCCCGACATCACACTAGGTGTCGGCGGCTACGCGTCAGGTCCGGTCGTGCTCGCGGCGGCGCTCATGGGCCGCTTTACCGCCGTGCAGGAACAGAACAGCCACGCGGGCTTTACGAACCGGGTACTCGGCAAACTGGTCCGTCGGGTGTTCCTCGGGTTCGAGGCGGCACGCCGCCAGTTCCCGGCGTCCAAGGCCGTGCTGACCGGTAACCCGATCCGCTCCGACATCCGGCTGCGGGCGAAAGCTTCCGGTCCGCTGCCCGAAAAACTGTCGGTCGTCATTCTCGGCGGCTCGCAGGGCGCGAAAATGCTGAACGAACGGATGCCGCTCGTCTGGAAACAGGTGGGGGCCGCCGTTCCCGGGATCCAGTGGACGCACCAGTGCGGCCGCGGAAACCGCGAGGCGACCGAAAAGGCCTACGCGAGCGGGCCTGCCGGCGCGAAGGTGATCGAGTTCGTGGACGACATGGCGGCGCTGCTCTCGGGTGCGAGCCTGATTGTCGGTCGTTCGGGCGCCTCGACGGTGGCGGAACTGGCTGCCTTCGGCCGTCCGGCGGTGTTCATTCCGTTCCCGTTCGCCACGGACGACCACCAGACGACCAACGCCCGCGACTGTGTCGAGGCGGGCGGGGCGCTGCTGGTGACACAGGCCGAGGCCACGGCCGAAAAACTTACCACGGAGATTTCCGGTCTGCTGCGCAGTCCGGAACGGCTCCGGGAGATGAGCGAGAAGATGCGCCGGTTCGGGAGACCCGACGCGGCACAGGAGATAGTCGACGTCTGTATCCGGGGTGTCCGTCCTGAGGGGGACGGCAGTCCGGTGAGAACATAAACGGGTTTGGCGGCGTTCCATCGCCTGCCGTAAGGCGGCCGTGGGAACGAACCGCAAGGTGAGGAGAAAAGTGCGATGTACGGTAGAGCTAAAAAAATTCACCTCGTAGGTATCGGCGGTTCCGGCATGAGCGGAATCGCGGAGATCCTTCTGAACCGGGGCTACCCCGTGTCGGGCTCGGACCAGAAGCTGAGCGATACGACGCGGCGGCTGGAAGCCCTTGGTGCGAAGGTTTTCGAAGGCCACCGGGCCGAGAATGTCTCCGGCGCTGACGTCGTCGTGCTCTCCACGGCCATTCCGCAGACGAACCCGGAAGTTATCGCCGCACGCCGGGAAGGGATCATCGTGATCCCGCGCGCCGAGATGCTCGCCGAGCTGATGCGCATGAAATACGGCGTGTCGATCGCGGGCACGCACGGCAAGACCACGACGACCTCCATGGTCGGCCTCGTGCTCGAAACGGGCGGTTTGGACCCGACCGTCATCGTGGGCGGGCAGCTCAAGGTGTTCGGGTCCCACGCGCGGCCGGGCGCCGGCGAGTTCTTCGTCGCCGAGGCGGACGAGTCCGACGGCACGTTCCTCAAGCTCACGAGCTCGATCAACGTGATCACGAACATCGATGCCGAGCACCTGGACTACTGGGGCGACTTCACGAAATACCGGCAGGCGTTTATCGACTTCGCCAACAAGGTGCCGTTCTTCGGTCTCGTGGTGGCTTGTATCGACCATCCGGAAGTGCAGTCGATCCTGCCGGAAGTGAAGCGACGGGTGCGGACCTACGGGTTCGGGGCACCGGCGGACATCCGCGCCGTGGACATTCAGAACGAAGGGTTCGGCAGCATCTACCGGCTCGTGATCGGCGACAAGGAAGTGGCGCAGGTCAGCCTGAACGTTCCGGGCCGCCACAACGTGCAGAACTCGCTGGCCGCCGTGGCCGTGGGCCTAGAGCTGGGCATCCCGCTTCCGAAGATCGTAAAGGGTCTCGAACGGTTCACCGGTGTCCACCGCCGCTTCGAAGTCCGGGGCGAGAGCGCCGGGGTGCTGGTGGTCGACGACTACGGCCACCACCCGGCGGAAGTCCGCGCGACGCTGGAAACCGCCCGCAAGGCCTGCCCGGACCGCCGGATCGTCGTCTGCTTCCAGCCGCACCGGTATTCGCGCACGCAGGCGCTCTACGAAGAGTTCATGACCTGTTTCAACGACGCCGACGCGTTGTGGATCCTCGACATCTACCCGGCCGGCGAAGCACCTATTCCCGGCGTGACCTCCGAGTGGCTCGTGAAGGGGCTCCATGCCCGCGGGCACAAGAAGGTCCAGCTCGGCGGTTCCGTGAAGGAAGCCGCCGCGGCACTGTCGTCGGAGCTGATCGCGGGCGATCTCTTCCTCACGCTGGGGGCGGGCAACGTCTACCAGGTGGGCGAGGAAGTGTTCCAGGCGCTGGAGCGCCAGGCCGTGGGAGGTGGCGGGCGGTGACCATGGCAGCGGCAATCAGACGCGACGGCGGTTTCGAGCACGTGGAGAGTGAACTCTCCCGTCTGCTGGGTCCGCGTCTGCGCCGAGGTGAGCCGCTTTCGAAGCACACCGCATTCCGTCTGGGCGGTCCGGCGGCTTTCTTTGCCGAGGTCCACACTCCGGAAGAACTGGCCGGGGTCTACCGGCTGGGCCGTGAGGAAAGCGTCCCGGTGTTCCTGCTCGGACGCGGAACGAACCTGCTGGTCCGTGACGGCGGGTACGAGGGGATCGTGGTCGTTCTGGGCGGGGCCTTCGAGACAGTCGAAAAACTGGGCGAAGAATCCGGCAAAGCCCTTGTACGGGCGGGGGCAGGTGCGCTAAATGCCCAGCTGGTGAAGTTCTGCCACGGGATCGGTCTCGTGGGTATCGAATTCTTGGGGCTGATTCCCGGCACCGTGGGCGGAGCCGTTCGCATGAACGCGGGCGCTCACGGAGGCGAAATTCGTGAGTTCCTGAAAGGGGCGCGGATCGTCACGGCCGAGGGGAAGATCGAGGACCGGTCCCTGGAAAATCTCCAGCTGTCGTATCGCCGCAGCGGCCTGGCCGCCGGTGATGCTGTTGCCTGGGCGGACCTGCTGGTCCCATCAGGCGATGTCGCGTCCGCGCGCGAACGCATGAAGGAGTTCTCGAAACACCGGACGGCGACGCAGCCGCTCTCGGAACCCAACGCAGGGTCGATCTTCAAGAACCCGTTCGGCAACTACGCAGGGCGGCTGATCGAATCGGTCGGTCTCAAGGGGTTCCGCGCGGGCGGCGCCCGTGTGAGCGAACTCCACGCGAACTTCATCGTGGGGTCGCCGCAGGCAAGCTCGGCGGACGTGGAAAAGATCATCGAGCACGTCCGCAGCGTCGTGAAAGCGAAGACCGGCGAAACCCTTGAACTCGAAATCCAGATTATC
This sequence comes from uncultured bacterium, assembly GCA_964565925.1. Classification (GTDB taxonomy): domain Bacteria; phylum JAGRBM01; class JAGRBM01; order JAGRBM01; family JAHCIT01; genus CAZMGV01. The sequence continues at coordinate 131,089 of CAZMGV010000008.1, read as the reverse complement.
GGCGAGCCGTTACCCGCGGCTTCGCAGGCGACCACAGGAAAGAAGGAACTGTCATGACAGCGGCCCAGGCTCATCCGCACCGGAAAAAGAAAGTCGGAGTCCTCATGGGAGGCCTCTCGAGCGAGCGCGAAATCTCGTTCCGCTCGGGCAAGGCGATCTCGAGCGCCCTCAAGGGACTCGGTTACAACGTGATCGACATCGACGCCGGACGGGATCTGGCGCAGGTGCTCGCGCAGAAGAAGATCGACGTGGTGTTCAACGCGCTGCACGGCAAGTACGGCGAGGACGGCTGCGTGCAGGGGCTGCTCGAAGTGGTCGGCATCCCCTACACGGGTCCGGGCGTGACGGCGTCGGCGCTCAGCATGGACAAGGCCGCCGCCAAGAAGATCTTCCGGGCGGCGGGACTGACCGAATCGCCTTTCGTTGAACTCGACCGCCGGCAGTTCGGCACGCCCAGGGCGCTCAAGGAATACAACAGCCCGTTCGGGTTCCCGGTGGTCGTGAAACCGAACGACGAAGGATCGTCCGTCGGCGTCAGCGTCGTGAAGACGAAGGCGAAACTCGCCTCCGCGCTTCAGGATGCGTTTAAATATTCGGGCAAGGTGCTGGTCGAGCGGTTCATCAAGGGCCGGGAGATCGCCGTGGCAGTGCTGGGCGACCGGGCGCTCGGAACGGTCGAGATCCGCACCCGCCGCGAATTTTATGACTACAAGGCCAAATACACCAAGGGAGAGACCGAATATCTGGTGCCCGCGCCGCTCGACACGGTGGTCGAGCACCGGCTCGCCGCCGACGCGATCCTTGCCCACAAGGTGATCGGCTGCGACGGCCTCTCGCGCATCGATTTCATCGTGACCGACACGTTCGAGAACTTCGTGCTGGAAGTGAACACGCTTCCGGGCATGACCGAACTCTCGCTTGTGCCCAAGATCGCCGCCCGCGCAGGAATCCCATTCCCGGCCCTGTGCGAGCAGATCCTCGACACCGCTTCACTGAAGCTGAAAGGTTCCGCGAAATAATGAGCCGCACGATCACCCTGCGCCGTCCGGCCAACCGCCGGAAGATGGCCGCCGAAGGCCAGAGCCCGCTCGTGCGGGCGGGTCTCGGCCTTCTGGTCGCCGTGCTCGCCATCGGGGCGTTCGCCGGCGGCGGCTACGCACTGTGGCGCGCGGTGAGCGAGAGCCCGCACTTCAACGTGCGGCAGGTGATTGTGCTCCATAACCAGATGGCCAATGCCTCGGACGTGACGGCGCTGCTGGGGGTTTCCGCCGACCAGAACCTGTTCAAGCTGGACCTGGGCTCGCTCAAGGCGGAAGCGGAGCACCACCCCTGGATCGCCAGCGTCCGGGTATACCGGCGGCTTCCGGCGACGCTTGTCGTGGATGTCACCGAGCACAAGCCGGTGGCGCTACTCCAGAGCGGCGGATTTTTCTACGTCTCCGACAAGGGTGTTGTTTTCAAGTCGGTCCGCCCGGGCGAGAACACGGACTATCCAATCGTGACCGGGATCGATATCGCGGATATCCGCAAGAAGGACGCCGCGGCGCTCAAGGGCGTGCAGGAGTCGGTGGACCTTCTGGCGGTAATCCGGGCGGGCGGAACGCCGGATCTGGACAGCCTGGACGAACTCCACTGGGACCCGGCTCTGGGGGTGACGCTGTATTCCTCCGCGCAGGTGCCGGTCGTCGCGCTGGGGACGGCTCCGTGGGAGACAAAATGGAAACAGCTCCAGGCGATCTGGCTGGATCTGGAAGAGCGCAAGCTGGACGTGAGCTCGATCGAGTTCCGTTCGCAGCGCATGGCGGTGCTGAAGCTCCGCCTGCCGGGGATGCCGGGGCAGTCCTCCGGTTCCGCAGCACCATCCGGTGCACCGGGCAAAGAGCCCGCGCGGCCGGTCAAGGAAGTTCAAATGCCGCTGCCGCAACCGGCAGCGGGGGGCAGCAGTTCAAAGGGCAAGAGTCTCGAGATTTAAGCCCGAGGGCGTTTTCAGGAGAAGACCATGGCGAAAAGGGATGAGATACTGGCAGGACTGGACATCGGCACGACCAAAGTGTGCGCCGTGGTGGCCGAGATCCGTGACAACGAACTGGAGGTGATCGGTGTCGGCACCGCACCCTCGCGGGGACTCTCGCGCGGGGTGGTGGTCAACATCGAACACACCGTTGAGGCGATCAAACACGCTCTTTACGAAGTGGAAACCATGTCGGGCGTGAAGGTGGAATCGGTCTATGCCGGTATCGCCGGGTCGCACATCAAGGGGTTCAACTCGACGGGCCTTATTGCCGTAAAGAATGGCGAAATCCGCGACGTGGATATTCACCGCGTGGTGGAAGCCGCCCGGGCGGTGCCGCTGCCGGCCGACCGCGAGATCGTCCACATCCTCCCGCAGGATTTCATCGTGGACGATCAGGACAATGTCCGCGATCCGCTTGGCATGAGCGCCGTACGCCTTGAAGCCCGCGTGCATATCGTCACCGGGCTGGCGGCCAGCGTCCAGAACATCATGAAGAGCTGCCACCGGTCGGGCCTGCATGTGTCGGATATCGTGCTGACCCAGATCGCGTCCGCCGAAGCGGTGCTGACTCCCGACGAGCGCGAGCTGGGCGTGGCCCTGTTCGACATCGGCGGCGGCACCTGCGACATCGCCATCTACATCAACGGGGCCATCCGCCACACGGCGGTGGTGCCGATCGCGGGCCAGCACATCACCAAGGACGTCGCGCAGGGGCTTCGCACGCCGAGCCAGGAGGCCGAGAAGGTCAAGATCCAGCACGGCTGCGCGAAGGTCCAGATGGTGGGAGAGGACGAGATGATCGAGGTGTCGGGGGTCGGCGGCAGGCCGCCCCGGCGCGTGGAGCGAAAGACCCTTGCGCAGATCATCGAACCCCGCGTGGACGAGCTTTTCACACTGATCGACGGCGAACTGATCCGCAGCGGGTTCAAGAACCTGCTGGCGGCCGGCGTTGTCATCACGGGCGGCACGGCGTCGCTCCCCGGCATCGTCGAAGTGGCCGAGCAGGTGCTCGACCTGCCGGCGCGTGTGGGCGAACCGTCAGGTGTCGGCGGGCTCGTGGATATGGTCCACGATCCGCGTTTTGCGACACCGATCGGGCTGGTGCTCTACGGCAGCAAATATCGCCAGTTCGGTACGGCTGCCCGCAGCGGCGGCCGCCGGGGAATGGGCGAAGGCCTGTTCTCGCGGTTCGGCAGGGGCGTCAAGGAGACGTTCGCCGAATTTTTCTAAGGTCCTGAACACGCCGCAGGCGGGCAGGGGGTGTCCGGCTGGCGGCGGCGAGACGTCGATTTCTTGAGGGCGGGTTTGATTCGGTACCCAGCAGACCAAACCGGATCACAGGGAGTTACTGAGGAGTTATGAGAGAGAAGTTTAAGTTCGAAGATGCTGAAGAGTTAGGCAATTTGAGTCTCGATTTCCCGAGACCCGCCGGAGACGACATGGCCGATATGGGGGCCGACGATCTGGAAGAGGTCGAGGTGATCGATGACCTGACCCAGCCGCCCCGGATGATGGCGGCCGCTGTGGTCCAGGAAACCATCACCGTGGCGACTGTCGCGGCACCGGTTCCGGCGACGCCCGCGCGGGCGTTCCAGTTCGAGGACGCGCAGGCGAATGTGTCACGGCATGTGAATATCAAGGTGATCGGCGTAGGCGGCGCAGGCTGCAATGCGGTCAACTCGATGGTCCAGAACGCGATGGTCCACAGCGTGGACTTTGTCACCGCCAATACTGACCTGCAGGCTCTGGACCGCTCGCCGGCCAAGCTGAAGGTTCAGATCGGCCGCGACTGCACACGCGGACTCGGCGCCGGTGCGCGTCCCGACGTGGGCCGCCAGGCGGCGATGGAAGACCGTGAACGGATCCGCGAAGCGATCCAGGGCGCCGATATGGTGTTCGTCACCGCCGGCATGGGTGGAGGCACCGGAACCGGTGCGGCCCCCGTCATCGCCCAGATCGCCCGTGAATGCGGCGCGCTCACAGTGGGTGTCGTGACTCGTCCGTTCCCGTTCGAAGGCAAGCCCCGCGCGCGCAACGCCGAAGGCGGTATCGCCGAGCTCCGCCAGTCGGTGGACGCCCTTGTCACGATCCCGAACTCGCGCCTGCTGGCGCTGGCCGGTAACAAGATGTCGATGAAAGCGGCGTTCCTGAAAGCCGACGAAGTGCTCGGCCAGGCCGTCAAGGGCATCGCCGACATCGTGACCGAGAGCGGGCTCGTGAACGTGGACTTCGCCGACGTGCGGACAATTATGCAGGGCGCGGGATTGGCGCTTATGGGAACCGGCATGGCGAAGGGCGAAAGCCGCGCGGTGGAAGCCGCCCGGGCCGCCGTCAACTCGCCGCTGCTCGACGAAGTGTCGATTCACGGCGCCATGGGTGTGCTGATCAACGTGACCGGCTCGTCCGACTTCACGCTGTCGGAGCTCGACGAGGCGACAACGCTGATCCAGAAGGCCGCGCACGAGGATGCGAACATCATCGTCGGTGCGGTGATCGACGAATCCATGGGTGAATACGTCCGTGTGACGGTAGTGGCGACCGGCTTTGCGCCGCCGCCTGTCCAGATGGCCCAGGCGCTGCCCGAGCAGCGGCTCGTGGCGCCGATACCGGCCGTGGACCGCGGCCAGCGGGTGTATCCGTCCGGCCCGGCCTGGCAGGGCGTGAACCCGTCGGCGACGGTGATGACGACCCCGCCGCCCCCGCCGTCCGTCCGGGTGACCATGCCCAACGGCGAGATGACCCGTGTGACGCCGAGTCCCCGCGAAATGCAGGCGAACTTCGACGATACGTCCAAGGACCTCGACGCGACGCAGACCCGTGTGGCTTCGGCCCCGCCGGACCCGACGCGCGGCTCGACCACCGGCCGGCGCCGGTTCTCGAACCCCATCGATTTCGGGAACCTCGACGTGCCGGCATTCCTGCGCCGCAACCAGCCGGTCAAGGACTGACCGCAACCCTCAGACTCCCTGAAAACCCCCGCTCCGCCTGATGGCGGGGCGGGGACCCCCAGGGACCTGAAGGTAATTGTCCATGCGCATCGTCGCCGGCGATCTGAAGTCGCGTCCGATCCGTGCCCCGGAGAACGACAAGACCCGCCCCACTTCTGACAAGGTGCGGGGGGCGATCTTCAACGCGCTGGCCAGCCTGCTGGCGAAACAGGATCAGGAGTGGGACCGGTTCGAAGGCGTGCTCGATCTCTACGCCGGTTCAGGCGCGCTGGCCTTCGAGGCCATCTCCAGAGGAATCCCCAGAGCGGTCTGTGTCGAAGCGGACCGGGACGCCGAAAAGGTGATCCGGGAGAATGCCCATACGCTGGGAATACTGGACCGGGTTCAGACGGTTCCGGTCCGGGTTGGCAAGTATTTCGAAGCCCGTGCCAGTGCGGGAAAGAACGCTTCACGGCCCTGGCTCGTGTTTGCCGATCCGCCGTACGCCGAAACCAACTATGACAACCTCCTTGCCTTGATCGACGCGTCGGGTAGCATCCCGGCCGGTTCCCTTGTGGTTGTCGAGCATTCGGCCCGTAACGGCCCGCAGGCAGACAGGAAGTGGAACCGGTTAGCGGCAGTATCCGATCACGGCTGGGGCGACACCCGCGCCACCGTGTACGAGGTCCGGCCGCCCTCCGAGGGGAGCCCCGCCTAGTGAAAACCGCCGTCTATGCCGGTTCGTTCGATCCGCCCACCAACGGTCACCTGAATGTGATCGAGCGCGCCTCCAGTGTGGTGGACAAGCTCATCATCACGATCGCCAACAATACGTCCAAGAGCACGGCATTCACGCCGGTCGAGCGGGCCGAGATGGTCCGGGGCCTCGTGAAGAACCTGAAGAACGTCAGCGTGGACCTCTTCGACGGCCTGCTGGTCGACTACATGAAGAAGAAGGGCGCCACGATCATCATTCGCGGCGTCCGATCGTTCTCCGACTTCGAATATGAGTTCCAGATGGCGCTCTCCAACAAGCAGATGCGCCCCGAGACGGAAACGCTGTTCATGGTGACCGACAGCCGCTACTCGCACCTCTCCAGCACGCTTATCAAGGAGATCATCAAGCTAGGGGGCGACACCCATGGCATGATTCCCAAGAGCGTCGAGAAACAGCTCCGCGCGAAGCTCCGTAAACGCTAAAGGCCTGCGGGTGCAGGGCACCCTTGACTTAAGCGCCCAAATCCATAACTTATGGGCCCCGGGCTGGAATCACCGGCGGCCTTATTCCTTAATGATTCCAGTATATTGAAAGGCGTTAACCATGGCGCGCGTAACCGTAGAAGACTGCATCGAGAAGGTTCCCAACCGCTTCGAGCTCGTGAAGCTCGCGTCCCGCCGCACCAAGGATCTTCTGCGCGGCAGCGACTCCACCGTCGTCAACGAGGACGGCAACAAGGAAGTGGTGCTGGCGCTGCGCGAAATCGCGGCCGGCGGCGTCCACATGAAGCGCACCGAGAACCCGGACCGCTGAACCAAGAAAGCGAGCGTTCACGCCAGCCGTGAAAAGCCCGTTCAAACCCGGAAGCGCCGCCCTTTGTGCGGCGCTTCTGCTTTTTGCGCGTATGGCGCAGGCCCAGCTGCCCCCGAAACAACTGGACGACGACGCCCGCAAGCGGCTTCGCGAGACGCCGGTCGTCAAGGTGTTCAAGGATGCCTCCCCGGCCGTCGTAAATATCCGGGTGAAGGGCGAGCGGATCGAGTCGAATCCGTTCTTCTCAAGCCCTTTCGGAAACATGTTCCCCGACATGGGCGGGTTCAATGTCCGCCGCGAGTTCCAGAGCCTGGGCACCGGTTTCGTAATCGACGCCAAGGGCCATGTGCTGACCAATGCGCATGTGATCGAGAAGGCGAACGAGATCTTCGTGAAGCTGGTGGACGATCGCGAGTTCCCGGCCGAGCTGGTGGGTGCCGACGCCGACCGCGATCTGGCGGTGCTGAAAGTCGATGCGCCGATGAAACTGCCCACGATTTCACTGGGCCGTAGCGACGACCTCCTGATAGGTGAACCGGTGATCGCCATCGGCAACCCGTTCGGCCTCTCGCATACGCTTTCCACGGGCGTCATCTCGGCCACCGGCCGCACGGTTCAGGCCCAAGACAAGGCTTATTACAATTTCCTCCAGACCGACGCGCCGATCAATCCGGGCAATTCCGGCGGCCCGCTGCTCAACATTCTGGGCGAAGTGATCGGCATCAATACGGCCATCTATAGCGAAGGGCAGGGGATCGGCTTCGCTATTCCGATCGACGATGCAAGACGTGTATTTGAGGACCTGATCGCCTTTGGGCAGGTGATCGAGCCCTGGGTCGGGATGCAGCCGCAGGAGCTGACCCCGGATCTGGCCGAGGCGCTCGGCTACGACGGCAAAGGGGTTCTGATTGTCGGGGTGAACAAGGGCTCACCGGCCGACGCGGCGGGCCTCAAACCCAAGGACATCGTGACGGCTATCTCGAACCGTCCGGTGAAGAACCTCAACGATTTCACCGCTGCCATCCGCAGCCTCACGGTCAACGACGTCGCGTCCGTGACCGTCATGCGGAACAAGGCGCAGCTCAAATACAACCTGAAGATGGTCGTTCTGCCGCCCGAAGAGGTCGGCAACCTGTTTGCCGAACGGACCGGGCTGCGGTTCGAGGAGGTCCCGGCGGGGGTCAAAAAGCGGAATCCCGGGCTCACCGGGGCCGTCGTCAAATCGGTCACCAAAGGGTCCGTCGCCGACCAGATCGGGTTTCAGAAGGGGGATCTGGTTTTCCGGGTGAATAACCGCCCTGTCAAGGACCTGAAAGCCCTTTATGAGCTGCTCAGAAGCTCATTAAACCGCAATTCTGTCTACGTTCACGGCGCCCGGGGTGCCACCCGTTTCGGGGTGGTCTTGCCGCTCGGATAATCGTCCTTACGTTCCCTATACGGACCGGCCCGGAATCGGGGCCGGCCCCCACGGAAGACCCTGACGGAGATCATCCCGCCCGGGTGCTTGTCTGTATAAGGAATAGGGTATGCGAGCGGAAAAACTGACGGTTAAGGCCCAGGAAGCGATCAACGAGGCGGTCGAACTGGCGAGAAAGTCCGGCCATCCGGACCTGCTGCCGGAACACGTCCTGAAGGCGCTCATCGACCAGCAGGACGGCATTGTTCCGCCGCTGCTGGAACGTATCGGTGCGCGTTCGACCGTCCTGAAAAACGATCTGCAGGCGGTGCTCGGGCGTCTGCCGAAAATGGAGGGCGGCGCCAGCCCGCATCTGTCACCCCGTTTCCAGAAGGTGATGGACAAGGCCGAAGACGAGGCGGCCAAGAACAAGGACGAATACGTCTCGACGGAACATATCCTGCTTGGCATGACGCTGGAGAAAGGCCACGGCGCGTACGACGCACTGGCGGCCCAAGGTGTGACGCCCGACCGGATCCGTGAGGCGATCAAGGCGCTCAGGGGAACGAACAAGGTCGTGGACCAGAACCCCGAGGCGACTTTCCAGGCGCTCGCCAAATACGGCCGGGACCTCACGGAAGTCGCCCGCCGCGGCAAGCTCGACCCGGTCATCGGCCGTGACGAAGAGATCCGCCGGGTGATCCAGGTGCTCTCCCGCCGCACCAAGAACAACCCGGTGCTGATCGGCGAACCGGGCGTGGGCAAGACGGCGATTGTCGAAGGGCTTGCCCAGCGCATTGTCTCGGGCGACGTGCCCGAAGGACTCAAGGACAAGAAACTGATTGCACTCGATCTGGGCGGTCTCGTGGCAGGCGCCAAATACCGGGGCGAGTTCGAGGAGCGGCTGAAAGCGGTCCTGAAAGAGATCGTCGACAGCAACGGCGAGATCATCTGCTTTATCGACGAACTGCACACACTGGTCGGCGCCGGTTCGGCCGAGGGGTCCATGGACGCCTCGAACATGCTGAAACCGATGCTCGCGCGCGGCGAACTGCGCTGCGTGGGCGCCACGACGCTGGATGAATACCGCAAATACATCGAGAAGGACAAGGCGCTGGAGCGACGGTTCGCGCCGGTGTTTGTCGGCCAGCCGTCGGTGGAAGACACCATCGCCATCCTGCGCGGCCTGAAAGAAAAATATGAAACCCATCACCGCGTCCGGATCCAGGACACGGCCATTGTCGCGGCGGCGCAGCTCAGTAACCGCTACATCACCGACCGTTTTTTGCCGGACAAGGCGATCGACCTGATCGACGAAGCCGCCTCGCGGCTCAGGATCGAGATGGACTCGGTCCCGACCGAAATCGACGTCGTGGACCGCAAGCTGATCCAGCTCGAACTGGAAAAGCAGGCGCTTTCCAAGGAGACCGACGACGCGTCGAAGAAACGGCTTGCCGGCATGGAGAGCGAGATCGTCGACCTTCGCGAGCAGTCCAAGCGGATGCGCGCCCAGTGGGAGAGCGAGAAGAGTTCCATGACAGGGCTCTCGTCGCTGAAAGAGAAAGTCAGCGATCTCGAGATGGAACTGGAGCGCCGCCAGCGGGCGGGCGATCTGCAGCGCGCCTCGGAGATCAAGTACGGCGACCTGCCGAAACTGAAGGCTCAGCTTGCCGAACGGGAATCCTCAATATCGGCGGGCCAGGCCAAGGGCTCCATGTTCAAGAAGGAAGTGACCGATCAGGAGATCGCCGCCGTCGTGGCGCGCTGGACCGGTATTCCTGTCGACAAGATGCTGGAAGGCGACCGCGAGCGGCTCCTCAAGATGGAAGGACGCCTCGGCGAGCGGGTCATCGGTCAGAAGAAGGCGATCGTCGCCGTGTCGAACGCCGTGCGGCGTTCGCGTGCGGGTCTTAAAGACCCGAACCGGCCGATCGGTTCGTTCATTTTCCTGGGCCCCACCGGCGTCGGCAAGACCGAGACCGCCCGGGCGCTGGCGGAGTTCCTGTTCGACACCGAGCAGTCGATGGTCCGCATCGACATGTCCGAATACATGGAGAAGTTCTCCGTGCAGCGGCTGATCGGCGCGCCGCCGGGTTACGTGGGTTACGACGAGGGCGGCCAGCTGACGGAAGCGGTGCGGCGGCGCCCGTATTGCGTAATTCTATTCGACGAGATCGAGAAGGCACATCCGGACGTGTTCAACGTGCTGCTCCAGATTCTGGACGACGGCCGCCTGACGGATGGGCAGGGGCGCACGGTGGATTTCCGTAACGCCGTGCTGATCATGACCTCCAACGTCGGGTCGAGCTTTATCCTCGAAGCCGCCCAGTCCGGCGACGCGGCCGAAGCCGAGCGCCGCGCAGGCGAGGCGCTCAAGGCGACCTTCAAGCCGGAGTTCCTGAACCGGGTGGACGACATCGTGTATTTCGATGCGCTGAGCCGGGGCGAAATCGCGAACATCATCGGCGTGCAGCTCAAATCGCTGGGCAAGCGGCTGCTGGAACGCGGTATCACCATGGAGCTATCGGAGAAGGCCCGGACAGTCCTGGCGGAGCGGGGCTATGACCCGGCTTACGGCGCCCGGCCGCTCAAGCGGGTGATCCAGCGGGAGATCGTCGATCCGCTGGCGCTTAAACTGCTGTCCGGCGACATCGGTGACGGGTCGACCGTCACGATAGATGCCGGCGCGGGCGGCGAACTGACTTTTACGGCAAAGGCGTCGCCCAAAGCGGTGGCCAAAGACGACGGCAAAGGTGCCCAAGGGGCCGCGAAGAAGAAGGTCGGCTGAGTCGTTTCTATAGCTCCTTATGGAAACGAAGTGTCTGTAGCAGCCCGAATGGGCTTTCCGGCAGTTAAACCCCGGGCTGGCCACCCTAACGCGCCCCGACTTGACGGCGGGGCGGGCGTTTCCATACCTTGGGGGACTTATGAGTGCAGCACCCAAGGCAACCGCTACCGACAAGAAGCGTGACGAAAAAACCCGTTCCGGCAAGGAAGCCCGACGCCGGGCGATCATCAACGCCGCGAAGAAGATCTTCGCCGAGAAGGGTTTTCACTCGACGAACGTTTCCGACATCGTGAAGCAGGTCGGTATCGCGCAGGGAACCTTCTACCTCTACTTCGACGACAAACGGCACGTCTTCTCGGTCCTCATGGACGAGATGCTTGGCGCCAGCGTGAAGCTGTTCACGGTCAAGGAACCGCAGAGCGAGTTCCGCACGGTGGAGGATATCGAGCGCTCCATCGAGCGCATGTCCCGGCCCATGATCAAGTTCTTCGACGAAAACCGGGATCTCGTGAAGATTTTCTTCCGCGAGGCCCAGGGCTCGGCGCTCGGATTCGACGAGAAGATCGACCAGTTCTACGACCGTCTGATGCGGCTCGCCTCGGTGTATTTCGAGGTCGCCCGAACGAAGGGGCTGATCCACAGCGACGTGAACCCGGAGATCGCCGCCACCATGATGATGGGCGGAATTGAAAAGCTGCTCTACCGGTGGGCGACGGGCCGGCTGAACCTGACCTCGGAAGAGCTGATCCACGAATCGTCGCGGTTCGGCCTTCACGCGCTGTTCCGGACCCGAGGACTTTCCGGTCCGGCCAAATCCTGACCGCTGCCAGGTTTTATGGATACATTCGACGCCATCGTGATCGGCTCCGGGTTCGGAGGCGGAATCACGGCGGCGCGTCTCGCGGAAAAGGGGCTGAAAGTCCTGATCCTCGAGCGCGGCCCCTGGTGGGGCGAGGCCGGGCGCGGACGCTCGCCGCACCACCGCGAGTTCCCCCGTTCGCTCGGCGGTTTCCGCAAGGCGGTCCGCGATGTCCGGTGGGCGCGGGGCGCTAAATCGCGCCACCTGCTGCTGAACGCGGACGGCCTGTACGAATACCACGCCTTCAAGAGTCTCGACGTGCTGACCGGCAGCGGCGTGGGCGGGGGCTCGCTCATCTACACGAGCATCATGGAGCGTCCGGAGCCCGACTTCTGGGCCAATTTCCCGGCGGAAATCACCGCTTCCGAGATGGATCCGTATTTCGAGAAGGTCCGCCACATGCTCCGGCCGCATCCGCTGCCGGACCGTCCGGAGAAGAACGCCGTCTTCGAGAAGAAGGCGCGGGAGAGCGGCGTCGGTGAGGTGAAATACCCTGACGTCGCTATCGCCTGGGGCGCTGACGCCAGACGGCAGGAGACATTCAAAAACGCCGCCGGTGTCGAGCAGAAAACCTGCACTCACTGCGGCATGTGTGTCGTTGGCTGTAACGAACGCGCGAAGACGACGGTGGACCTGACCTACGTTCCGTGGGCCCTCAAACACGGCGCCGAGCTCCGGCCTCTCTGCGAAGCGATCACCATCGGCGAGGTCGGCAAGGGTTACTTCGTCCGCTACCTGGATCACTCGAGCAAGCGCGAGGAAACCGTACAGGCCGCGAGGATTATCGTTTCCGCCGGGACGATGAACACGCTGCGGCTGCTGTTCTCGGCTCGGGACGGGCTGCGCACGCTGCCGAACCTGCCGCGGTCGCTGGGCCGGCGGTTCTCGCCCAACACGGATATGGGGGGCCTCGTGTACGGGTCGCCGGACCTGTCGAAGTCGACCTACGGAGCGGCGTTCAACTCGTTTGTTCCGGTCAGGAGCGAAGGGCGCAGGGACGGTTCGTACCGGTTCCTGATCGGCGAGGTCGGCATGCCGGTCGCCGAACTGAACCTGCCGGGTGTTCTGAAGAGGCGGCTCGAGCGGACCATCCTGCTGCTGGGTATGGGCCGCGACGCCTCGAGCGGCACGGTCACGTTCGACGGTGAGGGGCTGATGACCGACCTGGGCCGCTCGGTGGACCCGCTCATCTTCAGCCAGATGGAGTCGGCCATGGCGAAGGTCGCCCGGGCCTACCGGCCGGGGCGCTACGGCGTGAACGTGCCGGCGGGCAGGGGGGCGGAACGTATCTTCACGGTGCACCCGCTGGGCGGCTGTTCCATCGGCAAAACACCTGACGGACAGGGTGCGGACACCGGCTTCACCGACCACACGGGCCAGGTGTTCGGCCACAAGGGGCTCTACGTGGCGGACGGGTCGCTGTATCCGAAGGCCCCCGGCATCCCGCCCACCTTTACGATAGCGGCGCTCGCCGAGCGCATCGCGGCGCTCATCCAATAACAGTTCCGTCCGCAACTCCTTCATCCCTTCAAACACCAGACCCCGGCTCCTTCGCAGGAAACCGGGGTCCGGCAAACCAGCGCAGGCGCGGGAATTACACGCGTTCGATGATCGTCGTGATACCCATGCCGAAGCCGATGCACATGGTGGCGAGACCATAGCGCTTGTTCGTGCGCTCCAGCTCGTTGACCATCGTCGTGATGAGACGCGAGCCGGTCATGCCCAGCGGGTGACCCAGCGCGATCGCGCCGCCGTTCATGTTCACCTTGCTGGGGTCCATGCCGGTGTCCTTGATCGTGCAGAGGGGCACCGGGGCGAACGCCTCGTTGATCTCGATCACGTCCATCTGGTCGATCTTGAGACCGGCCTTCTTGAGGCACTTCTGGGTCGCCGGGATCGGGCCCGTGAGCATGATGACCGGTTCGGAACCGGCCACCGCCATGGCGACGATGCGGGCGCGGGGCTTGAGGCCCAAATCCTTGGCCGCCTTCTCGGAGCCGATCAGCACCGCCGAGGCGCCGTCCACGATCCCCGACGAGTTACCGGCGTGAATGACGCCCGTGGGCTTGAAGACCGGCCTGAGCTTGGCGAGGCCCTCGAGAGTGGTTTCGGGGCGCGGGTGCTCGTCCGTGTCGAAGGTCACTTCCACCTTGTCGCCGTCGGCCGGGGAGAAGTGCCTGGCCGCTTCGGCGGCCGGCATGAACTTCTCCAGGTGCGCCTTGTAGGCGTCCGCCGTGCCCTTGTCGACCTTCAGCTTCATCGGCGTGATTTCTTTCTTGAAGTGGCCCGCCGAGATCGCCTTGTGGGCGTTCTGCTGCGACTTCACCGAGAACTCGTCCAGCTGCTGGCGCGTGAAGCCCCACTTCTCGGCGATCATCTCGGCCGAGACGCCCTGCGGAACCAGCGCGTATTTGGAAATGAGCTGCTTGGACGGCATCTGCATGTTCTGCTGGAGATACATGTCCGCGCCCATGGGGATGCGGGTCATGTGCTCGACACCGGCGCCGACCACGAGATCCTGCGCGCCGCTCATCACGGCCTGCGCCGCGAAGTTCACCGCCTGCTGGCCGGAGCCGCAGAAGCGGTTGATCGTCACGCCCGACACCTCGATCGGCCAGCCGGCCGCGAGCACCGAGCCGCGCGAGATGTTCGTGCCCTGCTCGCCGGTCTGCGAGACGCAGCCCATGATCACGTCGTCGACCATCTTGAGCTTTTCGCTGTCCAGCTTGCACTGTTCCTGGAGTCCCTTGAGGGCCGCCACCGCGACATCCATCGCGTGCGTGTCCTTCAGAGTACCCTTCTTCTTGCCCATCGCGGTGCGCGTGGCACCGAGTATGAATGCATCCGCCATGATGAGAACCTCCTTAAGGTTGTGAGTGCGTGACGCTTCGTCCCGTCCGTTTCCGGCCTGGGCCGCCCTCCAAATGAATGGCGGTTCAGCCGGACCCGTTTGATACCAAAAGCTGACTGGCGAGTCAATTTAGGAGCCCCTCGTCCCGCGAACCCCCTTGCTCCGGCTTCGCCTTCGCGGTCCCCCCGAAATGGGGGGACCGATTCGCGGGGCTGAACGGACGCCGGGTTGTCAGTCGCGCGGAGTCTCTCCCCCTCGACGGGGGAGACCCGCCGTAGCAACAGCGAAGGCGGGTGGGGGTGCTCATGTCCCCTCCGCCTCCATCTCGGCCCTGAGCCGCGCCGCCCGCTCCCGGTGGTCGGCGTCGAAGGGGTCGGGTTCCGTCGCCAGTTCCGGCGACCAGTATTCCATGCTGGTCACCGAGTCGGATCTGTCGAGCCGCGCGGCGGTAGCGTGAAACGTTTCAGGGGCGAGGAAGGGTTCGGGTTTCTCACCCGGGCGCTCAACCCCCTTGCTCGCCTCCCGTAAACCGGGGCTCGCGGTCCCCCCGTCCCGCAAACCCCCTTGCTCCGGCTTCGCCTTCGCGGTCCCCCCGAATTGGGGGGACAGATCCGCGGGGCTGAATGGACCCGGGGTAGTCAGCCGGGCGGAGTCTCCGTTCACCCTGAGCCTGTCGAAGGGTCGAGCGGCGGAACCGTGTGGTTCGAGACGGCTTGCACCGCAAGCCTCCTCACCACGAACGGTTTCCGCCTTCTCTGCCTGTAGAGAAGGTGGCCGAAGGCCGGATGAGTCTGTGTCTCCTCCCCTCACCGTTCCTCCGAGTGTTCCGAAGTTCAGCGGATGCATATCCGCCATTGAGTCCGCCACCCCGTCCAGCACTTCGGCGGGGATTCCGTCCACAAGTTCCTTCGCCAGATTCTCCAGCCTTTCCGGGCGGTTGCGGAGCTGCGGAGAAATTTCCAATGTGTTTAGGTCCTTAAAGAACCGGCTGATGCAGTCCAGGGTCCCGCGCTCGGCTTCGAGGTTCTGGAACTCCAGAATGGCGGCCGCCTCGTCCCGCTGTTCAGGTGTGGCTTCCTCCGGACCTTCCAGCGGCGGGAGGTAGTCCTCCTGGCTGGCCGTGACGGGGCGGTGGCGGCCCTTGTGCAGGTCGGCGTGTGCCGCTGCCGCCGCGCGGCCTTCGGCGTCGGCCAGCCGCTGCGCCTCGAACGCGATCCGGTCGTAGTCCTGGTACAGGCGATTGGTTTCGCGCAGGGTGAGTTTGTGGCTCTCGCACGCGACCCGGTCGTTCTTCGTCCAGGCGCCCAGGTACACGGCCCCCTGCAGGACCCGCGCCCGGGCTTCCAGAAACAGGTTGCGGGCGATCACCGGGTCGGGCGTTCGCATCGCCTGCACGAGGCAGTTGATGGTCGCACTGGGCTGGTAGTGCGGCAGATCGGGGTTTCGAAGCATAAAAGGGACCTCCTTCTCCATCCCTGCTCCATCTCCCCCGGCTTTCAGCCGGACCCTCTTCCATGGGAAGAGGGCTCCCGAAAGTCCCTTCCTCCGGAAGGGACCGCGACCCCGCCCTCGGGGTCGCAGGGATGGAAGCGGCAGACTTGTGATGGCGGGGCCGATATGCCCCCTTACCTGCAAAGCAACGTATCAGACGTGTGTGTCACGGAGTGTCACAGTTGGTAACTGGCGGGAATTTCTAGGAAATTGCGCCCTGCTGGGTGCAATTTCGGAAAGGGGATTGTCCGCTGGATTGTGCACAAAGCTGAATGTGGAGGTGCATTAGAAGATAGCCAAGCGGTGTAGACGAGATGCGGAATTCTAATGACTCAGCCCTAATGCTTTTCCTATTCCGAAAATCACTTGTTTTACTTGTCTGCGTAGGGAACGTTTGTGGCTGGGAAGCGGGTCTTACGGTAATGAGCAAACGCAATCCAACTACGGCATGGGCTTTCATTACGAAGGCGGCCCTTAATCTGCCGGGTCTTTTGGGAATTGCTCTAAGTGGATTTTTGGCATTCATTTGGCATGCCACGGCACCTACAGCCACGTTACCGCTATGGATTACTATTCTAGTCGGCTATTTGTCACTATTAGTCATCATCATTATGTTTATCGCTCTCCATTCCGCGGCAATAGCGGTCCAGTCAGCCGTCGAGGTCCTTTGCGTCAAGACACCACATCCACCGTATTTAGAGGCTAAATGTATATTGGTTGTGCGTTCCTATGGCGCATTATCAATGAACTCAACTGTGTCATTCTATCGTCTTTTTCAGAAGTTTGAACGGCTGGTTGGTATCGGTACTGTTGTACGCCTGCAGACTGATGGTAATTATCAAATTACTTTTGATAAGGCCGTCTCAGACTTGGAAATTGACACTTATATTAGGGCCCTTCAAAGCAATGAGGCCAATGCCGTAGAAGAGCTACGAGTTTTAGTGAATGTATCCTTGTCAGAGACGCAGCGCCACCTTCCCGAGTCCAAAGACGCATCGGCGAAATCTACAGCGGAAATCAAAGCCGAATCGGAAAAGGGCGAAGAGCGATGAGAAGTTTTTATCTAGTGTCGCTCATTCCCAATGAGGGTGTTAGCGTCAAGCAAGTGCAGGAAGAACTTAATAAAGCTCACGATTGGTATCGTTTTGCCGATAACTCATGGATCATTGTGACCAGTAAGTCGGTGGCGATCTGGCACCGACGACTTAGTCCGTATGCGGGAGGTGATGGACAAGTATTTGTTTGCGAGCTTGACATCAAGAATAGACAGGGATGGATGTCGAATCGTTTTTGGAAGTGGTTGCGTAAAGCCGAGGAAATATCTGACTCAAAGATAGCTGAACAATAAATGATGAATTCAATTATTAAATAGCCCCCTGGATATAAGCGAAAAAAACGATCACTGCGAAGAATAGGTTTCATGGCGAAGAAAACCCAGCCACCAAATGCCCCTTCACTCAAAGTTTGGACGCCCCGGGAGATCCCCGCCGCACTAACAAAACTTCGGCGACTGAAACAGGAAATTTCAGCTCTAAAAGCCGTTGCATTTGATAATGCAAAGATCGAAGTCATCGAAAATAATGTACGTGATACCATTTTGGAGATATATGGCAGCAATACGCCTGAATATTCACGGATGAGTCTGTTCAGAATTGTTGATCGAATAGTCTTAGTATATTCAAATGCGCAGCAACGTCACTCTCTATATGAAAATGGTGTAAATGAGGCAATTACCAAAATTGATGGCCTAATTGCTCGAATTGAGCAAAAAGCTAGTGAGATCGATTTTGATCATGCCCCTATCGCAGTAAAAAATGATGATGAGATCGATCTCCACCCGCATATATCGGGCGTTGCGACCGAGCTATTTGATAATGGTCATTATGATGAAGCTGTTTTTGCAGCGGCTAAAATATTGGTGAAGCTGGTGAAAGAGCGTTCACAGATCGACAATTTGGATGGCCAGCCGTTGATGATGAAGGCATTTTCTCCGGATAATCCGATCCTCAAATTTAACGGTCAACGAGACATGACGGATATAGACGAACAAAAAGGTATGATGTTCCTTTTTGCGGGCGCTGTCGGCGCAATCCGTAATCCCGGAGCCCATGATTTCCAAAATATGCCGGCCAAAAGAGCGCTGCAATACCTTTCATTCCTCAGCATGCTTCTCGAACGACTGGAAGATACTAAACGCTGAGCAGCTTTGTTTCGGATACGTGTAAAGTGATGGAGTTCGGCTGACACATGGCCCCTGTAATGGCACCCTTCGAGACGCACTTCGCGCTCCTCAGGGCGAACCCTTCGACAGGCTCAGGGCGAACGTGAGGGGGAGTTTCCTCCTCGCGTCATGTGAGGAGAGCCTGCCCTGAGCTTGCCGAAGGGTGGCCCGTAAGGGCCGGTGGAGTCCCCCGCTTGCCTCCCGGCGCCCCTTTATGACAACCAGAGGGCGACCGGTCTATCCGCACCGGACATTCCCGAAGGAGCCCCCGACCGTGGCCATCAAAGTCCGTATCCCGACCCCGCTTCGCAAATACACGAACAACGCCGCCGAGGTGTCCGCCTCCGGCGCGACGATCAAAGAGATCCTTTCCGACCTGGACAAAAACCACCCGGGGCTGAAAGAGCGCATCTGCGACGAGAACGGCAAGATCCGCAAGTTCGTCAACATCTTCCTGAACGACGAGGATATCCGGTTCATGGATTCGGCCGACACGATCGTGAAAGACGGTGACGAGATCGGGATCGTGCCCGCGATTGCGGGGGGGATTAGCTGAACCACTCGGTAGGGAAGACCGTTCGTCCTGAGGAGCTTTGCCGAGGCAAAGCGTCTCGAAGGATGAGCGGCTGCCCAGATTCAGCGCGGCCCTTCGAGACGGCCGTGTGGTTCCCTTCGACAAGCTCAGGGTAAACTCGGCTCACCACGAACGGCCTCCTCAGGGCGAACGGATATACATCTCCGCAGTAGATTTCGCCGTTAATGCACTGTTTCGTACCGTCCCCCAAATCGGTTACGATTCAGGGGTGGCACTGCTACTCGACATGGCCTGCGACGCCGCGATCCGTGCCCACGGGGCGGCGGACTATCCGCACGAGTGCTGCGGCGCGCTTCTCGGCAGACGGGAAGACGGACCCGGAGACCGAAGCGGCCGTGACCAGACCCATGTCATCCGCACCGTCGTGACCCGGACCGTCGTGACCCGGACTGTCCGCATGAAGAACCTGAACACCGAGCGCGCGCGCGACCGGTTCACACTCGACCCTCTGGAACTGATGCAGGTGGAGAAGGCCGCCGACCGGGACGGCCTCGAACTGGTCGGCATCTACCATTCGCACCCGGACCACCCGGCGGAGCCGTCGCTCACGGATCTTTCGTTCGCGGAGCCGTGGCCGGGACTCGTCTGGATTATTCTCAGCGTGCGGCAGGGCAGGCCGGCGGACCTGAAGGGCTGGATGGTCGCAGAAGCAGCGAAATCATTTACGGAAGAACCGGTGACGGTGGTTGGCGGTGCAACCTTTGGCGGCACGGCCTTCAGTACCGGGGGCGGAGCCCGCCCGTGAAGATTATCAGGCCCGCCAGGTGGCGCTACCTCGTGGAGGAGCGGCCCTCCGCCAGCTGGTCGTCGGCGGCCAACGCCTGGTTCCTGGAACAGATGGGCGGGGATTCGCAGCCGTCTGCCTTGCAACCGGCCGTCTTACGACCGCCTGTCTTGCAACCGCCTGCCTTGCAACCAGTCGTCCGGCTGTTCGACTTCGCCTCGCCGGTCTGCCTGCTGGGCCGCTACCAGGCGGCGGACGTGGAGCTGGACCCGGCGCTGTGCCAGCGCAACGGGGTGGAGATCGGGCGCCGCCTCTCGGGCGGCAAGCTGCTCCGGCTGGGTCCCCAGGCGGTGGGCATCACGATCATCGTCCCCGCAAACGCGAAAGAGCCGGGCGGCGGTAAGGGGCGGGGCCGGTCGCCGCGCGAGTGGCTGGAGAGAGTCTCTTCCGAGGTGATCGCCACGATGAACGCCGCCAGCATGCCGGTCGCGGCCGAGGGGCGCTACCAGGCCGTGTTCACCGCGAAGGGGCCCTCCGGCGAGTTCAAATACCCGGTGGCGTCGTTCGGCATCCTGGCCCACGACGACCGGGGACTGCTGATCGAGACCTTTATCATCACGCGCACGGCGACGCCGTCGCTGTCGATGAACCGGCGCGCGGAGATGGAATCGATCGGCGACTTCTGGGGCGATCCGGAGGCGATGCCGCCAAAGCTGCGCGAGACGATGGACGCGCTGGACCGCCCGGCGTTTCTGTCGGGGCTGGCGCGGGCGCTCGAACGGATCCTCGAAGGGCCGCCCGACGCGCGCCCGTATTCGGGCGCCGAACGCGAGGCTATTCTCCAGCTCGAACGGGAGAAATACGCACTCGACACCTGGCGGTTCAGCCGCACTGCGCCCACGGGCGTGAACGGCGTGGTGACGGCGCTGACGCGCTCGGGCGCACTCCGGGCGGCGGTGGAAATCCGCGAGGGCCGGATCTGGGACCTGGTGCTGGCGGGCGAGTTCCGCATGCCCGAGAAAGTGCTGGGGACGCTGGAGCGCGCGCTGCGCGGCGAACCGGCCCAGCGGGACCGGATCTCGCGGGTCGTTCACCGGGTGCTGGACGCCGTGCCGGACGGATTCGCCGATCTCGAACCCAACGAGGCGATCGACGTGATCTCGCTCGCCTGCGAACGCGCCCGCCCGGTGCCGGTCCCCGGCGGCCGGGAAGGGTAGTCATGGGACGCAAGCGGGCAGCAAGAACCGTTCGTCCTGAGGAGCCGCCTGAAGGGCGGCGTCTCGAAGGACACGGTTTGAGCCGTCCGGCCCTTCGAGACGCGCTTCGCGCTCCTCAGGGCGAACGGATGGAGGGGCATTGCCTGTGAGCGAGTCTCTTTCGCAGAAATCCGCGCTGCTGATAGGCGCGGGTGGCCTCGGCAGTCCGGCGGCGATGTACCTCGCCACGGCGGGGGTCGGACGGCTCGGTATCGTCGACAACGACGTGGTGGACCGCAGCAACCTGCAAAGGCAGATTCTCCACAAGGACTATCTGGTGGGCGTGCCCAAGGTTGATTCCGCCCGCCGGGCCTTGCAGCGGCTGAAGCCGGACCTGCAGATCGACACGCACAAGATTTATCTGAACAGCTCCAACGTGCGCGAAATTATCCGCCCCTATGACGTGGTCGTGGAGGGCTCCGACAACTTCCCCACGAAGTTCCTCGTGAACGACGCCTGCGTGCTGGAGAAAAAACCGTTCGTGATCGCCGGCATCTTGCGCTTCCACGGCCAGCTCATGTCGGTGAATCCCGGCGCGTGCGCCTGCTACCGGTGCCTGTTCGACGCGCCGCCGCCGCCCGGCGAGGTCCCCTCCTGCGCCGAGGCCGGCGTGCTGGGTGTGGTGGCGGGGCTGATCGGCACGCTTCAGGCGATGGAGGCGGTGAAAATCCTCGCCGGCATCGGCGAGCCGCTCTACGGGCGGCTGCTCACCTGGGACGCGCTCCCCGGCCGGTTCCGCGAGATCCAGATCCCCCGCAACCCCGCCTGCGCCGTCTGCGGCGATCGGCCGACGATCTTCGAGCCCACAGACTCCGATGCCTACTGCGAGACCCAGGTGGCGAGGGGCGTATGAAAAAACTGGAATTCGATGGAAGTGTTCGAAGCCGATCGAAGCGGCTTCAGCGATTATTTGATGCCGCAAAAAGCGGGATGGGTGAACATGAATACTATGGGATGCTCACGGATCTGAACGATGTGTACGAGATTTGCGGGAAATACCTGGTGATGATGGAAGATTACCTGTCACGTAAATCGGTATCTGACGGCGACTTGTACGATCTCGTAATAGAGCTTCAATCGGAACTAGTGGATCATATCGGTCTTCATCGTTCTGGACTGAAGAAAAGATTCCCACGGGCACTCGCGGGCATCGAGAAGAAAAGCAGAAAAAAGCCTTCGAAAGGCCCGGGTATGCGCGGGAAAGCGTGCCGTGGCTCACTAGTCACCCGTTAATTAATGATTAGACTATGGAGATGGGCAATTTGGGCAATCTGAAGATGAAGCTGACCCCCAAACGGATCCGGATAGCGGCGGCGGCCGGGGTGACGGCGGCGGCTTTTGCCGTGCCGCTCATCGCGTCGCCGGGGCTCTCCGAGCCGCACGGCAACGGGCGGATCGAATGGACCGAAGGGTACATCGAGGCGCGGGGCCAGGCCGTTCCGCCCGCGGACGCGGCCAACGCCGCGCAGGGGCGGCTCAAGGCGTTCCGGGCGGCGAAGATCGACGCCCAGCGCAACCTGCTCGAAATCTGCCAGTCGGTGCGCGTGACGTCGAACTCGACGGTCAAGGATTTCATGCAGGTGAGCGATGCAGTCTCCGTGCAGGTCACCGGCGTGCTGAAAGGCGCTGTCGTGGTCGAAGAGAAGGTCGACAGCGTCGAGGGCAGCGACGCGGCGGTCGTGCGGATGCGCGCGCCGATCCGGGGCAATATCACGGGCGCCCTCTACGACTACCTCGTCAAGAATAACGACCTCGCCCGCAAGGGTTATCCGCTGATCAAAATCGAAAACATCCTGATGAAGGTCCGCCACGCGTTCCTTCAGTTCGTGCTGCCGGCGCCTGCCCATGCCGACGTTCCGGCGCCGGGCGCGGCGTCGCTGCAGGCGCCGGAGATCGCGCCCGGAACCAAGACCGGCATCGTGCTGGACCTCACCGACATCCAGGTGAAACCGGAACTCCTGCCCACCATCACCGATGACAAGGGTGTGGCGATCGTCTCGCCCAAGCTGCTCGACCGCCGGGTGGCGATCGAGAAGGGCCTGGTCAGCTACTCGTCGAGTGTCGCGGAAGCGAAGGAGATGCCCCGCTCCGGAGCCGACCCGCTCGTGCTCAAGGCGCTCAACTTCGTCGCCGGTACGGAATCGGGCATCAAGGTCCAGCTCGCCGACGGCATGGGAATGGAAGCGGCCAAGAAGACGCTGAAAGACCCGACCCAGGTGTTCAAGGACGGCATCACCGTCGCCTACCGCGTGACGTGGTAGCTTAAGGGCGCTCTCAGGCCGCCGCAGGCGCCTTCCCGCTCATCACTTCGCCCATCAGCTTGAGGCCGCCGATGCTGGCGGCGGTCAGCACGCCGCCGAACAGCGCGCTCGCGACGCCGCAGGTCATCAGGTCCTGCCCCGTGAGGTAAAGGCCGTCCACCGGCGTCTTTACGCGCAGGAAACTCTGGGTGAACCGCTCGGGGCCGTGCGAGAGGCCGTAGGTCTCGCCTTTCTCGTAGTTGCAGAAGTGGCTGGTGGAGAGCGGCGTCGACAGCTCGTGGTAGGACACCTTGCCGCGCACCTGCGGGACCTTCGCGTACAGCTTGTCGAGTAGCCGCTGCTCGAACTTCGCCTTGAGCGCATCGTAGTCCGCCCCGCGCTTGTACCAGCGCGTGCCTTCCCAGTTCTGGAACGTCTCGTAGGGGACCGGCGCGATCACCTCGATGGTCGCCTTGCCGGGGTAGCGCTTCGTAAAGGTCGGGTCTTTCGCCGACGGGAACGAGATGTAGACGCAGGGGAAGGGCTGCTCGGGGTCTTTCAGATAGCGGTTGAAGTTCTCGTCGTGCTTTTCGTCCGGGTAGAGCCAGAGGTTCGTCCCCGGCAGGCCGATCTCCTCGGCGGTGCCGTCCAGCCCCACGTACAGGCACAGGTGGCCGATCGACGGCGGAATGGTCTTGAGCTTCTTCAGAAGGCCGTGCCGATTGGCGACGTCGTGCGGGAGCATCCGCGCGAACGTGTTGGCGGCACCGGCGTCGCTGACGATATACGGAGCCAGGAACTCCTCGCCCGTCGCCAGCCGCACGCCGACGGCGCGGTTCTTCTCGAGCATGATCTCCTTCACGTCCGCCTTCACGGCGACGCGGCCGCCATTGGCTTCTATGAGGTCGGTCGCATGGGCGGCGATCTCGGAGGCTCCGCCGATCGGGTAGAAGCCGCCGTCCCGCAGATAGTGATCCACGACAAACGCATGGACGGCGAAGCTGGCCTGTCCGGGCGGCAGCCCGTAGTCGCCGTACTGACCCGTCAGCACCGCCGACAGTTCCCGGTTCGGCGTGATTTCGTTCATCACGTCGGCGGTCGAGCGCGCGGCGCTGCGCAGAAACGGCGCCCGCATGAGCGGCCCGGCGAACGTGGCGACGGAGGAGGGCAGGAGCTTTTCGGAGAAGTAGAGCGAGCCCCACTTCACGGTCGAGTCCACCTGGGCCAGATATTTGTCCAGCGCGCGCGCTTCGGAGGGGAAGTACGACAGGAGCTTGTCGCGGAACGCGTCGCGCCCGGCGACCAGATCATAGTCCCGTTCGCCCAGCGACACACGGTCGTAGCAGTCGGGCTGGCGGTTCCAGTCGAGCTTCCTGTCGGTGATCTCGTCGAACAGCCGCCGCACGGGGGACTTCCGGGTGCCGACATTGCCGATGTAGTGGATACCCACGTCCCATTCGAAACCGGGGCGGGTGAACACATGGGTGAAGCCGCCGGCCACGTAGTGGCGTTCCAGCACCAGTACGCGCATGCCGCGCCGTCTGGCGAGCACGGCGGCGGTGGCCAGGCCGCCGATGCCCGAGCCGATCACGATGACGTCGAACGGTCCTTTGGGCGGGTTCTGCTTGACCGAGGTTCCGATGTTCTGCCGCATGATGCCCTCCTGCTTTCACATTCCGCTTGCGAACTTCTATCCGACAATGTATTCACTGTCAACATTGAGCCCATGACCGTTACCAAACGCACAAGACGGGGCCCCAGGCGCCCCTACCATCACGGAAACCTCCATGAGGCGCTGCTCGAAGCGGCGCTCGCGATTATCGGGGAGGCTGGCCCCGCGGCCCTGTCGCTGCGGGAAGTCGCCCGGCGGGCCGGCGTCTCGCAGACGGCCCCCTACCGGCATTTCGACAGCAAGGAGGCGCTTATCGCCGCCATTGCCGAGGAAGGCTTCCGGAAGATGGGCGCCGTCATGGGCAAGGCGCTGGAGGCGGCGGGCAACGACCCCGTCAGGCGGCTTCAGGAACTGGGCGTGGCGTACGTGAAATTCTCGGCCGGGAATCCGTCCTACTACCGGGTCATGTTCGGCCCGCAGATTCCGGAGCGCCGCGCCTATCCGGGGCTCGCGGCGGCGTCGGCCGCCACGTTCAGGTTTTTGCTGGACGGAGTGGCGGATCTGCAGAAGGCCGGATTGGCACCGAAGGGCCCTCCGCTGGACTCCGCGCTCTCGGCGTGGAGTCTCGTGCACGGTCTCTCGAGTCTCATCGTCGACGGGCAGCTCGCGTTTACCGGCGCGGCAGCGACTGCCGCCCAGACCGAACGTCTCGCCCGGAAAGTCACGATGCAGCTGTTTGATGGTCTCAAAACCGCACGATAGCGGCGACGGGACACCTCCATAAGTATCCACATCGTGCCTAGTTCAAGTAGATTTTGACGCAATGCGATTCAAAAACTTGCATGTCTGAAACCGTTATAGTCTCAGCATTAACTAGCTGTAATTATTAAGGATTACTCATTGCGTTATAAAATCTTGACCGGGTTGACGCGACGTGTTACTAAACAGACTCGTGAGGCCGCAAGAGGAAGCAAGACCTGTGCAGGAATCGATGCAAACGATACCGAAAGGGTTCCAGGGCCAGACGGCGGTCTACAACACGAAGCAGCTGGTCGAACGGCTGGACCTCGAGATCACGCCAGACTTCGTGACCGAGCTAGCCAGGGACCAGCGGATACCGGCCTTCAAGGACGGCGCCCGGTGGAGATTCCGGGCCGAAGACGTAGGCAGGATTCGTCAGGAGATTCGAAGACACCTGACGCGGCAGAGCGGCTGACCAAACGCTCGAAGTTTTGAAGCGGCCGGAGAGTTCCCAAAGGACCCGCCGGACGCACTGAAAAAATAAGCCTGTGCGGGGTAAATGGCCTGACCATCCCCCCAAACTGCCGGAACCCGTAAAAAGGTATACCGGTCCCTCATCAAACCCCGCACAGGGCCGAACGCCGCAAGGCGCTTCGGTCCCGCCTAAAAAACAATGGGGTCCATCCCGGCCCCATCTGATCAAACTAAAATCTGCCGAAAAGTCTCAGAGCCATTTATTGTCTGAACGGTGGCGTATTAGCGCGGCTTACGGACCGCTGTATCGCCGTCCAGGACGCCGTCCAGATTGGCGATGATTTTCTGCAAGGTCCGGCGGAGCGCGTCCTGCTCGGCGCTACTCACACCGCGAATCATAGAGGCGCGGAACTCGTCCACATCCCGGCGAAGGGTGACGGCCAGTTTCCGCCCGGACGGGGTGAGGCGGATGCAGGTACAGCGCCGGTCATCGGGGTCAGCCTTCGCCTCGGCCAGTTTCTGGCGGGTAAGCGCCGAGACGACCCTGGACGTGGTGGGCTCGTCGATCCGCAGAACGGCGGCGAGCTTGCGGAGCGACACATCGCCCTCCTCGTGGAGCGTTGCCAGCGTCCAGAACTGGAGCGGCGAAAGGCCGTATTTGCGCGACCGCATGCCCACGGCCTGCTTCGCCTTGCGCCGCACGCTGCCGATCAGCAGCCCCACATGCTCTTTCGCGGCGGGAGTCATGGCCGGGACTCCGTCGCAGGGGGAACCACCGGAAACCGGCCGCTCGCCACCAGCAGGTCGAGCACCGCCTGCCGCTCGGCGTTTTCAGCGGTGGCGACGGCGGTCTCCGCGTCGCGGGCCTGCCGTTCGGCGTCGATCACTTCGAGGTTCGTGGTCGCCCCCGCCTTGTAGGCCAGCGTCGTGAGCGAGAGCGCCTGCGCAGCAAGTTCGGCGCTGTTTTTCGCGGCTGCCAGCGCCGAGCGGGCCCGCTGGACGCCTTCGTACGAACCGCGCACGCTCGCCTCGGCCTGCCGCAGGCCGTTCTCGAGATTGGCCTGGGCTTCGACCTCGAGCGATACGCGGTCACGGCGGTTGCCGTACCGGGCGCCTCCGTCGTAGATCGGCACGCCGAGCGAGAACTGGGCCTGCCAGCCGGTTTTGGGAACCGTGTTGGGAAGCTGCGGTGCGTGCGGGTTCTGGAAAAACGGTTGGAAGCTGCCGGTGAGCGTCGGCATGTAGTCGCTCCAGCTGTCGCGGGAAACCCGGCGGGCGGCTTCGGCCTTCAGCCTGAGCACCCGGATGTCGGGCCGCAGCTCCCTGGCGCCGGAGACCGCCTCCGCGATGCCATTGGTCTCCGGCAGGCCGACGGCGCCCTGAATGTCGAACGCATGATCGGCGCCCAGCAGCACACCGAGCGCCTCCTGCAGCGTGGCGAGGCCGGCGTAGGCCGATTCCACCCGCGCCGTACTGTTGGCCACTTCCTGTGCGGCGCGGACTTCGTCCACGCGGTTGCCGTAGCCCGTGTCGAGCCTGGACCGGGCGAAATCGTGGTGGGTGGTGGAGGTTTCGCGTGCCCGCTCGGATACTTCGATCACCCGGTGCTGGGTGACCAGAGCGAGACAGGTACGGGCCACCGATACGGCCAGCTGGCGCTTTATCTCGTCCGCACTGACCTTGGAGATATCGAGATTGTCTTTCGCGTGCGACCACTGGAGCCAGCTCTGGGTGGAGAGGAGCGGCATCGTGAGGTTCAGGTTCGCATTCGTCTGCCCGTCCGCCTGAAGCAGCGTACCGGGCGCCGGCGGAGATGCTGACGTCGCCCGGCGCTCGCCGTCCAGCCGGGTATAGGTGGCGTTTCCGGTGATCTTGGGGAACGACGACGAACGCACCTGTTCGACGGCCGCTTCGGCGCGGGTGATCTCTTCAATGGCAATCGTGACACTCGGGTTGGACGCGAGCGCCTTTTCCAGTGCCGCCTCGAACGTGACCGGTTCCGGCGCGGGCCGGGTGTCGTCGGCCCGCAGAAAGGCCGGAGCAACCGCGGCCGCCGCCAGCGTGCAGAGGACTATCTCAGTGACCCGGTTTCGCACTGGGCGCTCCCGCTTCAAAGGGCCTCACAACCTGGCCTTCCGGCACGCTGTCGCCGAGATTGAGGGCGACCCGTTCGCCCGCGTCCAGTCCGGACGCGAGCCGGACAGTGTCGCCGTCCTGATCGGCCACAGCCACCGGCTTGAACGTCACTTTGTTGTCCGCCGTCACGGCGGCCACGAAGGTTGCCTTGGCGCGCAGCACCAGCGCCGCAGCCGGAATCTGGACGAGCGACGGCGTTTTCACTTTCAGGGAAACCTGCAC
The DNA here is from genome assembly GCA_964565925.1 of uncultured bacterium. GTDB lineage: Bacteria > JAGRBM01 > JAGRBM01 > JAGRBM01 > JAHCIT01 > CAZMGV01. The sequence goes on along the minus strand of CAZMGV010000008.1, from coordinate 103,011 downwards.
GAAGCTGCCCGAGACGATCTTTCCCTCGCGGTTATCCAGCTCCACTTCGGTCAGCATCGTCCGGGTGCGGGGGTCCAGGTCCTGGCTCGCCCGGGCGATCGTGCCCTTGAGCACCACGCCCGGCTGCTCGGTCAGGCGGATCTCCGCCGGGTCGCCGATCTTCACGAAGGCGGCGTATTTCTGGTCCACATAGGTGTAGATCCGGAGCTTGTCGGGCTGCGTGATCGTCACGAGCGGCAGGGCGGCCGTCTGGGAACTGGTGGCGTTCTGCACCAGCGCCCCCGGATCGGCGAACCGGGCCGTCACCGTGCCGGTGAACGGAGCCTTCAGAATCTCGTACGACTTCTGGGTGGCGAGCGCCGAGACGTTCGATTCCGCCATCTCGGCCGAGGTGCGGGCCATCTCCGCCTCGCGCGCCGAGACGACGCCGGGGCCCACCAGCGCTTCGGTGCGTCTGGATTCGGCCCGCTTGTTCCGGGCGTCAGCCACGGCCGAATCGTACTGCCGGTCGAGTTCAGGCGATTCGATCACGGCAATTATCTGGCCTTCTTTCACCTTGTCGCCCTTGTCGACGCTGATCTTCTTCAGATAGCCGCTCACCTTCGCATAGAGAGTGACGGTGGCGTAGGCCCGGGCTTCGCCCTGGAGGTTGAGAGTCTTTTCCGCAGGGGACCGGGTGGCGGCGGCCACAAGCACCTTGGGGCCGGCGTCGACGGCGGCTGAACGCGAGGCAGCTTCGGTGTGCTCGCGGGACGCCTTGACGGCGTACAGCACACCGACGCCCGCCAGAGCGAGCGCGACGGCGGCGGCTCCGCCGGCGTAAACCCGTTTGAAGCTGCGTTCTCCTGCGCCGCCCGGCGGGTTGGCTGAAGTCTGGATTGACATGATCAGTGCGACTCCTGGGGTTCTTCGCCCCGTTCTTCCGCCTGGAAGCGGGATTCAAGCAGATGCTTGGTCGGCAGCGCCACACGCAGGAGCGAGTAGACGACCGGTACGACAAACAGGGTCACGAACGTCGCCATCAGGAGGCCGCCGATTACGGCACGCCCCAGCGGCGCGTTCTGCTCGCCGCCTTCGCCCAGTGCCAGCGCCATCGGAATCATGCCGATGATCATGGCGAGCGCCGTCATCAGCACGGGTCTGAGACGCGTCCGGCCGGCCTCGAGGGCGGCTTCGACGGGGGAGAGGTTCTTCTCGACGCGGACGTCGTTGGCGAAATTCACGAGCAGGATGGAGTTCGACACGGCGATGCCGACCGCCATGATCGAGCCCATGAGCGATTCGACGTTGATGGTCGTGCCGGTGAGCGCGAGCATCCAGAGAATTCCCGCGATGGCTCCCGGCACGGCGGACATGATGATGAGAGGGTCGAGCCACGACTGGTACAGGACGACCATGAGGCAGTATACGAGAACGATTGCCAGAATGAGCCCCAGGCCCAGGCTCCGGAACGACTCTTCCATCACCTGATTCTGGCCGCGTATCTGGATGCGCATCCCCTTGGGCAGTTCACCGAGCATGGCGATGCTTTTACGGATATCGCGCACGACCGAACCCAGATCGCGGCCGTCCAGGCCCGCCGCCACGTCGATCACCCGCTGGACTGTATAGTGGTTGATCTGGCTGGCGATTCCCTGCGGATAGAGGGACGCGAGGTTGCTCAGCCTCTGCACCGGCGCCTGCGGCAGCGCCGACGGGGCCGCCGCCGCATAGGACTGCTGGATCGGCACGCCCGTGGAGACGGTCACCGGCATGTTCATCAGGCTGGCGACCGAATTGACCTTGTCGAGCGGCGTCTTCACGACGACCGTGTAACTGACGTTGTTGGCCGGGTTCAGGAAGTACGACGGCGACAGGAGCGAGCTGGAGGAGAGCGAGATGAGCATGGCATTGGCCGCGTCCCGCTGCGTGAGGCCCATCTGCGCGGCGCGCTCGCGGTCCACATCCACCTTGATGGACGGGTAGTCGAGCACCTGCACGATATGGACGTCGGCGGCGCCCGGAATCCGGCGCAGCATGTCGCGGATCTGACGGGCGACGGCGTAGGATTTCGTGAGGTCGGAGAATTCCACCTGGACATCGATGGCGGCCGACAGGCCGAAGTTCAGCACCTGGGTGACCAGATCGGCCGGCTGGAAGTAGAACGTGCAACCCGGAAACTCATCGGGCAGCACCTGCCGGAGTTTGCGCTGGTACCCCGCGGTAGGCCGATGGTCTTTCTTGAGGCTGATGAGCAGTTCGGCGTCCATGCTGCTTACGTTGTCGGTCTGGACAAAGGCGAGGTTGTAGAAGATCGGCACGCCGATGAGGGTATTGATGTTATCGAGGTCTTCCGCAGGCACGATCTCCTGGATCTTCTTCTCCACCCGGTCGACCATCTGTTCGGTGACTTCGAGCCGCGTGCCGGGCGGAGCGCGGAAATGCAGTTTCATCAGGCCCGCGTCCACCTGAGGGAAGAAGTCGGTCCCGATCACGAACAGCAGTCCGAAGGTCGCCAGGAGCAGCAGGCCCGCGATACCGGTCACGAACGCCCGGTGATGGAGCAGCATCTCCAGCACCCGCGCATAGGCCGACTGGAACCGGTCGAACGCATCGTCGCGGGCCCGGTTGAAGCGGCTGGTAAAGCCGGTCCAGCCCGGTTTCTCCAGATCCGCGCGGTCCGTGTGGTGCTTTTCGCCGGCCATCAGCATGCGGGCCAGCACGGGCACCAGCGTCCGGGAGAGCACGTACGAAGCGAGCATGGCGAACACGACCGACAGCGCCAGCGGAACGAACAGGAACTTCGCCGGTCCGACAAGCAGGACCACCGGGAAGAAAACGATACAGATGGCGAGCGTCGCCACGATGGCGGGGACGGCGATCTGCTCGGCGCCGTCCAGAATGGCGACCGTCAGCGGTTTACCGAGTCCGCGGTTCCGGTGGATGTTCTCCACTTCGACCGTGGCGTCGTCCACCAGCATGCCGATGGCGAGCGAGAGGCCGCCCAGCGTCATGATGTTGATGCCGTGGCCCGACAGCTTCAGGCCGACGATGGCGGTGAAGATCGCCAGCGGTATCGAGGTGCAGACGATCACCATGCTGCGCCAGCTGCCCAGAAACAGCCCGATCATCAGCGACACGAGGATGGACGAGACAATCGCCTCGTGCAGCACGCCGTTGATGGAGCTGCGGACGAACACCGACTGGTCGAAGTCGATCTTGAGTTCGAGCCCTTCGGGCGCAGTGGCCTTGATGGAGGGGAGCACTTCCCGCGCGGCATCCACCACGGCAAGGGTCGACGATTCGGCGTGCTTCAGGATGGCCATGTAGGTGGCGCGGTTGCCGTTCACGCGGACGATGTTGGTCTGGTCGGCGAACCCGTCGGAGACTTTCGCCACGTCGCCCAGCAGCACCGGCGCCCCGTTCACCACCTTGACCGGAATCCGGTTGAACTGTTCGACGGTCGAGGGGCTCGAATTGAGGGAGATGTTGTATTCGCGGTCCTCGATCCGGGCATTACCGGCCGGGATGATGAGATTCGCCGCCTGCAGCGCGTTCACTATGTCGGACGGAGCCATCCCCTTGGCGGAGAGCGCCTGCGGATCGGCGTCGACATTGATCTGGCGGCCCTTGCCGCCGAAGGGGGCGGGGGTGGAGAGGCCGGGGATCGTAAACAGCCTGATGCGGACGAAGTTGAGCCCGTAGTCGAAGATTTTCTCTTCCGGCATGGTCTTGCTGGAGGCGGTGAGCTGGGCGACCGGCAGGTTCGACGCGTTGAACTGGATGACGTTCGGCGCGCCCATGCCGGGCGGGGTAATTCTGAGGATGGCGCCAGAAACAGCCGAAATCTGGGCAATGGCGGCGCCGATGTCCGCTTCGGGCTGGAAGTAGATCTTGAGCATCCCGACGCCGGGGATCGACTGGGATTCGATGCGCTCGATGCCGTTCACGGTGGTGGAGTAGGCGCGCTCGCTGATCAGTACCACGCGCCGTTCCATGTCCTCGGCCGAGAGGCCGGGGTAGGCCCACACGACGGCGACGACGGGAATGTTGATAGGCGGGAAAATGTCCACGACCATGCGCGAGAGGGACAGGATTCCCATCACGAGGATGAGAATCGCCATGATCGCGACGGTATAGGGGCGCCTGAGAGCTAGCCGGACTATCCACATAAATGGCCCGCAACGGAATTAGATGCCGTTGCATTACTTGCAATGACAACTAATTCGGTGGTCGCATTGAGTCAACGGCCGTCACGCCGTTTTAATGGTGCTGCGGGGCTATTTGGGGCAGCCGGACAAGAACAGAGTGCCGGTGCAGCCGCTTACTTGAACTTCCGCTCCGGCCACCAGGGGAAGAACGGCGGCATGTTCTTGGACACCTTCATGGGGAACTTGGGCGGGCGTTTCTGGAGGAAGCTCGTGACCCCTTCCATGACGTCCGGGGTCGTGCCCATGTGGAAGATGCACTTGGAGTCGATCTTGTGGGCCTCCATCGGGTGATCGGCACCCAGCATCCGCCACAGAAGCTGCCGGGAGAGGGCGATGGAGATGGCGCTGGTGTTGTCAGCGGACTCCTTCGCCAGCGCCCGGGCGGCCGGGATCAGCTGGTCAGGCTCGTAGAGTTTCGAGACCAGACGGCCCTGCAGCGCTTCCTCGGCCGGGAACACCCGGCCCGTCATCACCCATTCCATCGACTGACCGATCCCGGCGATCCGGGGCAGGAACCAGCTCGAGCAGGCCTCGGGCACGAGACCCCGGCGGGCGAACACAAAGCCGAACTTGGACTGGGTGCTGGCGAGCCGGACGTCCATCGGGAGCAGCATGGTGGCTCCCACACCGACGGCAGCGCCGTTGACGGCGCCGATCACCGGCTTTTTCGATTCGAAGATTCTCAGAGTCACCCGGCCGCCGGAGTCCCGGTGATCGTCGAGGGTGTCCCGGCGGGCCGAGTTGAACGAGTCGCCGCCCATCTGGAGGTCCGCACCGGCGCAGAACGCCTTTCCGGATCCGGTCACGATCACGGCCCGGACGTCGTCGTTCGCGTCGGCCTCGTCGAAGGCGGCGATTAACTCATCCGCCATTTCGAGCGTGAAGGCGTTCATCCGGTCGGGCCGGTGAAGCGTAATGGTCAGGATATTTTCGCTGATATCGAGTTTGAGCGTGTTGGGCATGGATACCTCTCGGTTGGGAATTGGCGGCTAGATTAAGCCGACGGCCGGATTAAAAAACAGGCCCGCCCGCAGGTGGCACTGACCGGGGTCATGCAATCGGCCCGCAGGCTATTGAACCATGAACCTATGAAGGGGCGCGTACCCATAGTCCTGTTTGCGGTCCTGCTGGCTTCGATGCCGGCCGGTCGCGTGCGTGCGCAGGAGGCTCCACCTGCCGAAGAAGACCATTCAAAGCACGGGGTTCTGGGTTTGCCGGAATGGATGCTCAGCGACCGGCCGGTTTCCGAACACCCGTTGCCCAGGGGCTGGACGCTGTTTCCGGTCGACGACATTTTCCTGCCGTTACTGGGCGATCCCAAGCAGCCCCGGAGCGAACTTTCGCTTCAGCAGCAGACGATCTCCCGGGACGAACACCGGCTGGTGGGCGTGTTCTTCCTGGGCGATACATTCGGTCTCGCCCGCTACGACTGGGCGACCCGGGACCCGAAACCCCATACGTCGATACAGGCGAGTCTGGAGGGGATGGCGGTCCCGCAGGTCGGTTACGCAGGAAAGATCCGGGGGAACCTGCTTTACGTGGATTTCTTTCTGGGATCGGTCGTCACGTTCACCCACGACCGCTGGTCGCTTCGCGGCCGTTACTATCACCAGAGTTCACATGTGGGGGACGAGTATCTACGGAATAACCCCGGTTTCCGTTCGATCAATCTCAGTTATGAGGCGGCCGAGTTTATCGGCTCATACGACACGGGAATCTGGAGGACTTACGGCGGTGTCGGGGTCAGGACCCATATCCGGCCGTCGGACATCAAGCGGAACGACGCCCATCTGGGGCTAGAACTCCGTTCGCCGCACCGGTTTTTCTATATCGGCCGGTTTATCGCGGGCTATGACCTGAAGATGCACGAAGTGAACGACTTCCTGCCGGATCATAGCGTCGTGATCGGTACCGAATTCGGCGATACCGACAATAACCGCCGCCGGTTCAAGATCATTTTCCAGTATTTCCACGGCCATAACTTCTATGGCGAGTTCTTCCGTCAGCATTTCGTCATGATGTCGCTGGGGTTGAGATTCTCGCAGTGAATGAATAGACGGCATGGGGCGAGATGACCCCGAGATGACCGAAGCCACCGAAAAGACCATCCGGCTGAAGACGCTGGAAAATACCTGGATACTGGGAAGCACGCTCGGTCGTGCAGTCCGGGGCGGGCCGGTATTCATCGCGCTCAACGGCGAACTCGGAGCCGGGAAGACCACGTTGACCCGGGCCTTTTGCGAGGGGCTGGGCGTGCCGGACCTGACGCTGGTGACGAGCCCGACATTCGCCATCCAGCACGTCTACGAAGGGGGGAAACTCCCCGTTCATCACTTTGACTTTTATCGGCTTGGCGCAGTAGACGAGCTGCCCGACCTGGGCTGGGACGACCTCCTGCGGGAGGACGTAGCGGTCATCGCCGAGTGGAGCGACAAGTTCCCCGAAGCGCTGCCCCCCGGCCGGATCGAGATCGGGCTGAGTCACACGGACGGCGCGGAAACCGGACGGCAGGCGGTTGTCAGACTGCTGGGCCGGGCGGCCGAAAACGCCGCACTCCGGGGATGGCTCGGCGGCTGGAACCAGAACGGATAGCCATGTCACTGATTGTCATGAAGTTCGGCGGCACGTCGGTCGGCTCCATCGAGCGGATCCTGAACGTTGCGAAGAGAGCCATCGCGGCCCAGAAGGCCGGCGAAAAGGTGATCATCGTCTCGAGCGCCATGTCGGGCGAGACCAACAAGCTGATCGCGCTGGCCGAACAGATCACCAAGCTCCCCGATCCGCGCGAGATGGACCAGATCGTCGCCACGGGCGAAAACGTCGCCTGCGGTCTGGTCGCCATCGCCATCAACAGCCTGGGCGGCAAGGCCAAGAGCTATACCGGTTTCCAGGTTCCGATTCACACGGACAAGGCCTACATGAAGGCCCGTATCTCGGCGATCGACCCCAAGAACCTGCTGCACGACGTGAACGCGGGGATTATCCCGGTCGTCACCGGGTTCCAGGGCATTAACGACATCGGCGACATCACGACGCTGGGCCGCGGCGGCTCTGACCTCTCGGCGGTCGCCGTGGCGGCGGCCGTGAAAGCCGACCGTTGCGATATCTATACCGACGTGGACGGCGTCTACACGACCGATCCGAACATGTGCCCCACGGCGCGCAAGCTGCCCAAGATCACCCACGAAGAAATGCTGGAAGCGGCGAGCCTCGGCGCGAAAGTGCTGCAGACGCGGTCGGTCGAGTTTGCGATGAAATGGAAGGTTCCTCTGCAGGTGCGCAGTTCGTTCTCGGACGCGCCCGGAACCATGATTGTTGAGGAGACGGAAACCATGGAAGGTCTGGTTGCGAGCAATATCGCCTACGACAAGAACGAAGCGAAGGTCACGGTCCACAAGGTGCCGGACAAGCCGGGTATCGCGGCGCAGATCTTCAAGGCGCTGGGCGACGCGAACATCAATATCGACATGATCGTCCAGAACGTCTCCGCCGACGGCACGACCGACCTCACGTTCACGGTCACCAAGGCGGAGCTGAACCGGACCAAGGCGCTTATTGAACCGATGGCGAAGGAGCTGGGGGCAGGGTCCGTATCCACGGATGGCACTATCTCGAAAGTGTCGGTTGTGGGCCTCGGGATGCGGTCCTACGCCGGAGTCGCCGGACGCATGTTTGCGGCGCTGGCCCGTGAAAATATCAATATCTTGATGATTTCCACGTCGGAGATTAAGATATCCGTCGTCATCTCGGAGAAGTACACCGAGCTGGCGGTGAGGACCCTGCACGACGAGTTCAAGATGGGCGAGCAGCCCGCCTGAACTCCTGACCGGGTCCCGCCATTCCAAGAAGGGTTCGAGACGGTAAATACATGACCGCGTTCACAACCCGCCTTTCCATTATTATTTAGCTCAGGGCCGGCCACGCGCTCGGCCCGACTGCCTTTCCCGCCGCTGGGCGGGTAGGGTGGCGGATGCCTTTTTGACCATCGGGAAGCACCAGACATGACACCTCCAACGGCCTTAAAGAAGAAGACAGTCGAGATCTACGACACCACGCTCAGGGACGGCTCCCAGTGCGAGGACGTCAATTTCAGCGTCGAGGACAAGATCACCGTGGCCCGCGCGCTGGACGAACTGGGCATTCATTATGTGGAGGGCGGCTGGCCGGGATCGAACCCGCGCGATGTGGAGTTCTTCGGCCGCTCCAAAAAACTCAAGCTGGCCCATGCGAAACTGGCCGCGTTCGGTTCCACCCGGCGGCCGGGTGTGACCGCCGCCAAGGACCCGAACCTGAAGGCGCTTATCGAATCAGGTGCGCCGGTCGCGTGCATCTTCGGCAAGTCCTGGGACTTCCACGTCACGAACGCGCTCGAGATCAGCCTCGAGGAAAACCTCGACCTGATCTTCGATTCGGTCAAATACCTGAAGAAGCACTTCGAGAAGGTGTTCTTCGACGCCGAGCATTTCTTCGACGGCTACCGGGAGAACCCGTCCTACGCGCTGCAGGTGCTGAAAAGCGCCAGCGATGCCGGGGCCGACGTGCTGGTGCTCTGCGATACGAACGGCGGCTCGCTGCCGTCGTATGTCTCTGAGATTGTCCGGATCGCCGCCAGCGCCGTCCCGCAGGCCGCTTTCGGCATCCATGCCCACAACGACACCGAATGCGGCGTGGCGAACGCGATTGCCGCAGTGGAGGCCGGTGCCGTCCAGGTGCAGGGCACGATCAACGGCATCGGTGAACGGTGTGGCAACGCCAACCTTGTGTCGGTGATCCCGAACCTGCAGCTCAAGCTGGGGTTCAACGTCGTCACACCGAAGCAGCTCCGGTCGCTGCGCGACACGTCGCGCCTGCTCAATGAGCTGCTCAACATGCCGCCCATGAAGCGCCAGCCCTACGTGGGCGATTCGGCCTTCGCCCACAAGGGCGGCATCCATGTGTCGGCCGTGCAGAAGTCGTCCAGGACCTATGAACATATCGAACCGGAACTGGTCGGCAATTCGCACCGGATTCTGGTCAGCGACCTCGCCGGGCAGAGCAACGTCCTGTTCAAGGCCAAAGAGTTCCATATCGACCTGACGAAGAACGACCCCGCCACGCGTCAGATCCTGGAGCAGCTCAAGCAGCTTGAGCACGCCGGCTACCAGTACGAAGGAGCCGAGGCGTCCTTCGAGTTGCTGATGCAGCGGGCGCTCCACAAGGACAGCCACAAGAAGGGGTTCAAGCTGATCGGTTTCCGCGTGATCGACGAGAAGCGGGCCGAAGGCGAGGAGCCACTCTCGGAGGCCACCGTTCAGATCGAGGTGGACGGGGAACTGGCCCACTCGGTCGCCATCGGCAACGGCCCGGTGAACGCGCTGGACGGCGCGCTTCGCAAATCGCTCATCCCGTTCTACCCGGAACTGAAAGAGATCGAGCTGGTGGACTACAAGGTCCGCGTCATCGCGGGCGACAAGGGCACGGGCTCCATAGTCCGCGTGCTGATCGAATCCACCGACGGCAAGGACCGCTGGGGTACCGTCGGCGTCTCGCACAACATCATCGAGGCCAGCTATCAGGCGCTCGTCGATTCGCTGTCGTACAAGCTCTACAAGGACCGCCGCAAGGCGAAGGGATAAACCGGCCGCAACCGGTTATGCTCCCCCGCAGGGAGACCTTGATGAGCACTGATCAGTGCAAATACTGCGGTTCGCCAAGCTACGGGCACTGTGCAAATAGCCCGCACGGCAATCACGAGCACACGGGTAATCCGGATCATTGTATCTTCTGCGGTTCGGCCGGCTACGGATCGCCCTGCATCCTGAGTCCGCACAAGCATCATCAGCACGGACACGGCGGCCATCGGTGCACATACTGCGGCCTCACTGCCGCCGGATCGTGCACCCACAGCCCGGACGGCAAACATTCCCGGTAGTCAACGGATCGCCTGGTCCTGGGGATCGCTCAGTCCTGGTCCCAGCGCAGGATCTCGACCGTCGGCGGGTCCTGCGGATTGACCACGGGCACCAGGAATATTGTCGCCGAAACGCGGCTCTCCACCGGCTCCATATCCGAGGCGACTCCCACAAGCCCGATCGCTTCGATGGTGATCCAGCGCGACGTGATGGTGTCGAACTTCTGCGGGCTGGGCGGCGGCTGCAGGCTCAGTCCCAGCGTGAACCGGTTGGTGATCTGGATCAGCTCGTCGCCCGTATAGGGCAGGCTGGCGCTGTTCAGCACGGTTTTCAGCGTGTCCTGCATGAACAGGTATTTGCTGTTCTGCGTGCTGCCGGCCGGATTGCCGCCGGACGGGGCGGTGGCCGCTCCCATCGCTCCTTTGGGACAGTCGAAGATGCTGTCGCTGGCGTTGTTGTCGAGTCCGCCGGAGAGGTTGACCTTTGAACCCTTCTCGCCCACGGCCGCTTTCACCATCTTTGACTGGGTGTTGACGATCCGGTCGGACTGAAGCCCCGGCCCCCGGAAACAGTTGATCGCGTTCAGCAGGTTGTCGCGGACGTCCGGCGCGTTCATGCGCTGGAAATCCTCGTTGCAGTCGCCGAACTGGGGGTTCTGGCTCTTGCAGCCGCCCACGAAAAACGCCTCGATGACCGGATCGGCCGCCGAGTGAAGGTTCACGTCGGGCGAGAAACAGGGCAGAGCGGGTGAGTTGTTCGGCACGTTTTCCGGCGCCCAAAGCGTGGAGGCGCAGTTATTCTGCGCCTGCGGCGGCACGGTGTAGTCGTTGCGGGTATAGACAGTGAGATACGGGGCGACCTTGCGGTACATGGCCGGGGTCATGCCGCGGATCAGCCTCAGTTCGCCGATCGATTCCAGCGGTCCGTTGCGGGGCTCATAGGGCTGGTCAAGCTGGGTGTAGTAATCCTTCTCGGCGCCTCCATCGCAGCTGTAGGAACCCGAGGAGCTGCCGGCCGTATCGTTGTCGGGGTCCAGCCAGTCGAGCAGCGCGCACATGAACTTGCCCACGTCATCCGCCGTGGCGGCACCGTCCATGGCGTCCTCGCCGCGGGACCCCGCCTCGTCGTGGCGGAACCGGTCGGAACCCTTCGCCCGGAACTTGCGGCGCAGCCCGGCCGTGGCACTGTTGTCCGTATCGCCCTGCGGAACCGTCTGGTCCATCAGCAGCTGCGCGATCTGGCGGTACAGGCGGACATTGAACGCCGGTTTCCCGCCGCCGGCGGGCATCCAGTAGACGAGCGCATTCACGTTGAACTTGCCCGCTTCGTCGATGAAGCGGATTTCCACATCGACATTATCGTCGTCGAAGAAATTGAAGCCGGTGGTGCTGGAAATAAACGACATGTAGCCGTTCGGCTGGTCATACGGATTGGCCGCCGTTCCGGACGGCGGCGGCTTGTCACCGGCCGCGATCGCTTCCTTGCGCCGCTGGTCGCGCATTTCCTTCTCGTCGGGGGCGCCGCCCATCATTTTGACGAACCCGCCGACTCCGAATCCGGGGACCCCGATCTGTTCGATCACGGCGGCCCAGTCGTTGAAGCGGTCGATCCGCAGGAACGTTGTGCCGGCCTCGACCCCGGCCTTGGCGGCGAACCGGGCCTGCTGCCGCATCCGGGCGTTATTGGCCGCCTGGAGATCGACCCGGGTGTTGTAGAGGAACTCGGTCGCCACGGCCGCCGAAAGCGCGAGCATGAGCAGCGCGATGATCAGCGCAATGCCCCGGTCCCGCGCAAATCTGCGGCGTCTCACAGGCACTGGTCACCGACTTTCTTGCCGGGGGCTTCCGGATCGCCGCGCGATCCCGGAGGCGCCTTGCACGGTTTAGACGCCGGAATGGAGACCATCGTGTAGAGCGTCTGGCTGCCTGCGTCCGGGTCGTCGTAGCTGACCATTATTTCCACGGCCCGGGGAAGGTGGTTGAAATGATCGACCGTCGTCTCGTCCGTGGAGTCCCAGTCCTCGATCCATTCGTTTTCGGTCCCGCGTTGGAGATACCGCAGGTTGAACCGGGTGGCCGCCGGCAGGACTTCGCGTTCGACGACGGCGTATTTGGTATAGGAGTTCTGGTCATGCACCAGCATCTGCTGGCGGAACAGGCCGGGGGCCGAGGCGCCCGTATCGGTCGTTCCCTTGCCGACGAAATAGGCGATCATCGCCTCGTCGCTGGCGGCCTGGTGCGTGGAGACGGTGAGCGCGGTCGTGATAAACCGGAGTTCGTCCACATCCCCCCGGTTCTTGCCCATGAATACGTACGGACAGTTCTCGGGCCTGTCTCCACAGACCTTGCGTGTGGAAGCAGGGTTGCTCCCGAAGTAGGCCCCCCTGAGTTCGCGTTCCAGGCGGTTCAGGAACCGGCTCATGCGGTTGAAGGCCACCTGGAGCCGCTCGACGCGGGCCTTGCCTTCGAGCGCCGGGGTGAGCGCGCTGAACATCATGGCGCTCATCAGGCCGAGAATGCCGACCGCCACGAGCACTTCCATGAGCGTAAAGCCGGGGGCGGACCTGCGGAGGCGTTTCACTGCTTGGCCGCCTCCACCCAGCCCCGGACGCTGTGGACGACATATTCCCGGGGCGAGCCGTCCTCGGTCCACACGATCCGGGCCTCGACACCGAAGATCGTGATCGGGATCTCCGGAACCACCGACTTCAGGTTTTCCAGGTTCGCATTGACCTTGAGCGTGTATTCCCAGCCGAAGCCGGGGAACTCCGGCCCGAAATCGCCGCGCATGGTTTCGTTGTCCAAGGGCTTCTCGTACCGGTTATCGAGATTGCTGATGACCTGGGTCGCGAGCATCTGGGCGGTCTCGAGCGACCGCCGCTGGATCGTGGCCTTGAGGCCTGTCTGGATGACCCCCAGCAGCGCCATGAGCGCCATCGCCATGATCGACATGGCGACGACGACTTCGATCAGCGTGAAGCCGCCTCCGGTGCGCCGTCCGCGGCGGCTGCGAAGCCGGGTGAATCCGGGAACGGGGGCGGCATTCATTCCGGCCCCCGCGGGCCCAGCGCCCTGAAGCTCGCATTGTCCGGAAACAGGATCCGGGGGTCGCCTCCGCCCGGAATGATCGTGGCGGCGCCCGTATTGGGGTCGGGGACCAGCGAAGTGATGTCGCCGGTATCGTTGCCGATATTGATGACCGCCTCTTCCATGCCGCCGTCGGGATCGAACTGCACGAAGGCGATGCCCTTGTTGAACTCGGCTCCGCCCACCCAGACCGACTGGAGGTAGACGCCGCTCATGGGCGCGTGGAGCTTGCCGAGCGGGGAAGTCATCGGGAAAAACCCGTCGTCACCCAGGATCGCCACCCAGTATTTGTTTTTGGCGAAATCGAAATAGAGCCGCGTCGGGCGGCGGCGGAACACTGCCTCGCCGCTGGAGAACCGGATCGCGCCGCCGAGGGCGCGCGCCTCGGCGCGCAGGTTGATCTCGGTTTTCTGCCCGACATACGGGAACACGACGCCGAACATGAGCGAGATGACGAAAATAACGATCGTCAGCTCGATCAGCGTGAAGCCGGCGGTCCGGCCCGCCGTCCGGCGCAGGCCGGACCGGTGGCGGCGGGGGCGGGGTTTCATAGTGGGCGTTCTCCGGACGGCAGTTGCCCGGCCGGGTCAGTTCTGTTCCTTGTCGTCGTCGGAACTGGAAATATCGCCGGCTTCATCGGTGCCTCCCGGCTGTCCGTCGCTGCCGTAGGAGTAGATGATATAGGGCTCGCCGTTGGGGCCGGGCGACTGATAGACGTATTCGTTCTTCCACGGGTCCCGGGGGACGCTGCGGGAGCTCAGGTAGCCGCCCTTTTTGTAGTTGCGGCAGTTGCCCGGAGCCATTCCGGCCAGCGCCTTGAGGCCGCTGGCCGAGTCCGGATAGACGAAGCAGTCGAGGCGGTAGAGGTCGAGCGCCGTCTGGAATCCCTTGATCTGCGACTTGGCGGTCTCCTTGCGCGCGTCGGCCAGACGATTGAACACGGCGACGCCTACGAGACTCGCCAGCAGACCGATGATGATCACGACGACCATGATTTCGATGAGCGAGAAGCCGGCCTGTGCCATGCGGCGGCGCTGGCGGCGGCGCGGGTGTTTCCGGGTGATGGGGTTCATAGGGGTCAGTCTCCTTCGGGGTTATTAAGCCTTGATCGCGCTCGTCATCTGGATGATCGGCAGCAGCACTGCGATCACGATAAGCAGAATAACGACCGCCATGATGACGATGATGACCGGTTCGAGCAACGTCGTCAGTGTCGAGATGGTCTGCGACACTTCGTCGTCGTAGGTGTCAGCGACTTTCAGCAGCATCTGCTCCAGCTCGCCCGACTGCTCGCCCACCAGTACCATGTGCGTGACGATGGGCGGGAACACGCCGCTCGCCTTCAGCGGGCCGGCGATGCTCGAACCTTCCGAGATGCTTTCCCGCGCTTTCGCGATGGCATTCTCGAGCACGACGTTATTGAGCACGTTTTTGGTGATGTCCAGTGCCTGCAGGATCGTGATGCCGCTCGTGAGCAGCGTTGACAGCGTCCGGGTGAAGCGCGCGATGGCGACTTTCCGGATCAGCAGTCCGAACACCGGCACCTTCAACATGAAAGTGTCGAAGGCTTCGTGGCCCCTGGGCGTTTCCTTCCATTTCCGGAATGAATAGAACCCTGCGCCGCCCAGAATCAGGACCAGCCACCACCAGTGCATCATTCCGTTGGAGATCGCCTGGAGGACGCGGGTGGGCAGGGGCAGAGACTGACCCTGGGATTCGAAGATGGTGAGGATTTTCGGCATCACCGCCGTCATCATGAACGCCACCACGGTCGTGGCGAGCAGAATCAGGATCGCCGGGTAGATCATGGCGCCCGAGACCTTGCGGTTCAGCGATAGCTGGCTTTCCAGAAAGTCCGCCAGCCGGCGGCAAACGACGTCCATGCTGCCGGAACTCTCGCCCGACTGTATCATGTTCGTATAAAGGGGCGGGAATACCTTGGGGTGTTTTCGCATGGCGGTGGCGAGCGACGAGCCTTCGTTCACCTGGTCTTTGACTTCAGTGACGACCCGCCGCAGCGCCGGGTTCTCGGTCTGTTCCGAGAGCGCGTTGAGCGACTGGACCAGCGGCAGATGCGCCGACAGCAGGGTGGCGAGCTGCCGCGAGAAGATCACGACGTCCTGCAGCGCGATCCGGTCACGGAACTGCTGGAGCAGGTTTTTCTGGGAAAGGGCTTCGAGGCGCTCACCCAGAGTGCTGCTGGCGGCGGCCGCCTTGTCGGCCGATTTTTCCTTGGCGCTCTGGGTCCGGCCGGTGCGGGATTCGCTGATTTTCGTGACAAAAACGCCCTGGGACTTGAGCTTGGTCTTGGCCTGTTTCTGTGAGTCCGCCTCGATCACGCCTTTGGCGGACCGGCCCTTCTTGTCGAGCGCTGTGTATTCGTAGACGGCCATCGAAAAATTTCCCGTTCAGGCGATCAGCCGAGCTCTTCCTGGGTAACGCGGAGGATTTCCTCGACGGTCGTGATTCCGTCGATCACCTTCCGGATCCCGTCGTCCCGGAGGGTGATCAGGCCTTCTGCCGCGGCGGTACGCTTGATCTCGCCCGCATGGGCACCCTTCATGACGTGTTCGCGGATGGCGTCGGTGATGACGAGAAGCTCGTAGATACCGATACGGCCGCGGTATCCCGTGCGCTGGCACTGGTCGCAGCCCCTGGCGCGGAAAAGCGTGCCGTTCTTGAGGTTCCCGCGCGGGATCCCGAGCTTCTCCAGCTCGATATCCGTGGGGGTATAGGCCTCCTTGCAATGTTCGCAGAGGCGGCGGCCGAGCCGCTGGGCCATGATGCCGAGCACCGACGAAGCGACCAGGAACGGCTCGATGCCCATGTCCACGAGGCGGGCGATCGAGGAACACGAATCGTTCGTGTGGAGCGTCGAGAACACCAGGTGGCCGGTGAGCGATGCGTGGATGGCTATTTCCGCCGTTTCGCGGTCGCGGATTTCGCCGACCATGATGACGTCGGGATCGCGGCGGAGCATGGACCTGAGGCCCGACGCGAACGTGAGGTCGATCTTCGGATTGACCTGCGTCTGAGAGATGCCGCTGATCTGGTATTCGACCGGATCCTCGATCGTCAGGATCTTGAGTTCCTGGTTGTTGATCTTCATCAGCGACGCATAAAGCGTCGTCGATTTACCGGAGCCCGTAGGCCCCGTGACCAGCAGGATGCCGTGGTCCTGGTTGATGATCTTCTCAAGCTGTTCGCGCGTCTTGCCCTCGATGCCGATCTGTTCGAGACCGAAGATGACGTTGGTTTTGTCGAGCAGACGCATGACGACGTCTTCGCCGTAGACGGTGGGGGCCGTGGCGACACGGATATCAATGTCGCGGCCGGCAAGCTTGATCTTGATGCGGCCGTCCTGGTTGAGACGCTTCTCGGCGATATTGAGGCCCGCCATGATCTTGATGCGGGTGAGCACCGATGACTGGAACCGCTTGGGAACCTTCAGCACTTCGCGCAGCACGCCGTCGATCCGGTACCGGACGATGATGTCCTTTTCCTGCGGCTCCACATGGATATCCGATGCCCGCTCCTTCACCGCCTGGTAGAGCAGGGTGTTCACGAGCCGGATTACCGGCGCCTCGTCGTCACCGCCTTCGAGAAGGTCCTTCGGCTCGTCCAGGCCGTGGGCGAACTCGTCCAGTTCCGTCTCGCCCTCGTTCAGGTTGTCCAGCGCGGCGCCGGCGGTCGCCGTGGCCCGGTCATAAACCTTGTTGATCGTCGACTGGACTGCGAAGGGCGGGGCGACGACCGGGTCCACAAGCACGCCGAAGATCTTTTCGAGATCCTCGATCACCGACTGGTCCTGCGGCATGGCGGTAGCGACCTTCAACGTGTCGCCGTCGCGCTTGATCGGCAGGGTCAGGTGCTCGCGCGCGTAGAGAATGGGAACGCGCTTGACCAGCTCGAGATCGACTTCGGCTTCATCCACCTTGGCGACGTAGGGATAGTCAAAAAACTCCGCGAGCGCCTGGTAGTAGGCCTCTTCGGAGATGTTTTTCCGGCTGATGAGCAGCGACCCGAAGTGGAAGTTCTTGTCGTTCTCGTCGAACTCCGGGGTTTCGTCGGCCCGCCAGGCCGGATCCACGCGCACGGCAGCGCGGGCGTCCGTTTCCGCCAGCGAGGCGGTACGGGACAGGATCGGTACCAGGCGGTCGGCGATGGCACTCATTATCTGGGGGGCTCCACGGGCACGGGCACCACATCGGGCGGCGGAACCACCGGTTCGGTGATGGCGGGTGCAAGGGCCGGAGCCGGTCCAATCGGTACCTCGTCAGACGAATCGGACTTCTTGGACGCCGGCTTGTCGGTGCCGGAGGTGTCGGGATTCTCTTCGTGGCCCTTGCGCGACTGCGGGATCAGCTCGTCCACTTCGCCAGGGGGCGGCATGCGGCGGTTGTAGTCGTCGGAACCGAAGATCCCTTCGGGGGTGATGAGTTCCTCGCCCGGCTTCAGGCGGTCGGGAAGCTGGTAGTCCATGGGCGGCACCGCGAAGGCGTTGCGCTTGGCCTCGGCGCTCTTGTCCTCGAGCCACGTGCTGAGCAGTTCGTTGTCGATAAACTGCTTGCGGCGGTCGGCCTCGAAGGCGACGATGCGCGAGGTGTCGAGCTGGTCGCGGACCACCCGCGGCGTGATGACGATCAGAAGGTTCGTCTTGCGGACGGCGTTCGAGCGCGAACGGAACAGGAAGCCCAGGATCGGGATATCGCCCAGCACCGGGATCTTGCTCTCGCTCACGTTGTCGTTAGTCTGCATCAGGCCGCCGATGATCACCGGCTGGCGGTCACGCACGACAACCACGCTCTCGGCCGACCGGACGTCGGTCACGATGCCGAGGCTGTTCGTGTTCACGCCGAAGCTGCCCTGCGAAACGTTGGACACTTCCACGTAAATGGTGAGCTTCAGCGACGAGGAGTCGTTGATCTGCGGCGTGATGCGCAGGGTGATACCGACGTCCTGACGGTTGATGGTCTGGGTCGTGGTGCCCGCCGTGCCGATCGTCTGGCCGGTCGGGATCGGGATATTCGTCGCAACGACGATATTGGCTTCCTCGTTGTCGGAGGTCAGCACGCTAGGCGTCGAGAGCACGTTCACTTCGGAGTTGCTCTTGGCCGCCTGGATGATGGCGCTGTATTCCGGAATCGTGAACAGGGTCGGAGCCGCGCTGCCGTCGGAGGGCTTGGGGCCCTTGATCTCGATCAGCTTGCCGATGCCGGCTGCCGTAAGGCCAGGACCCTGAAGCGCCTGGAGCGGGTTGGTCCCGGTCGTGCCGGTTCCGGTCGTGGCCCCGCCGCCGTTGAGCAGACCGACGCCCGAAGGTGTATCGGTCTGTTGCTGGAGAAACACGTTTCCGCCCCGGGGACCGTCTCCGCCGCCCGCCCAGCCCACGCCGAACAGGTCGGAGTCGGTTACGGTGACCTCGAAGATCGCCGCCTCGACGTAAACCTGGGGACGGGCGATGTCGAGCCGCTCAATCACCTTCTTGAGGGTGTCGTAGTCGCGGCGCGTGGAGGTGATGATCAGCGAATTGGTCGGAATGTCGGGGACAACGCGGATCTGATCCTCGAAGTTGAGCGGATTCACCCGCTGTCCCTGTGCACCGGTCGCGCCCGGCATGCCGGGCATTCCCGGCACACCCTGCGCCCCCGGCATGCCGAACCCGGGGGTCCCCGGCATTCCGCGCTGGAGCGAATTCATCTGGTTGGCGGCGAATGCCTGGCTGTTGCGGGCCATGCTGCTGCCACCTCCGCCGCTACGGCCGCCGGCCGAGCCAAGGCCGCCTGCCATGCCCATGCCGCCGCTCGCCCTGCTGCCGCGCCCGCCCGCACCCATACCGCCCACGCCCATGCCGCCCATACCGGTCATGCCCGCGCCGTATCCACCCATGCCACCCACGCCGCCCATGCCCATTCCACCGTTGATGAGACCCATCAGCGTGGTCGCGAGGATGGCGGAGTCGGCGTGCTTGAGCTTGTGCACATATATGGAGAGCGTGTTCGAGGCGGTCTCTTCGGTCGCCGGAACGTCCAGACGGGCGAGGAGCTTCTTGATCTCTTCGATGACTTTCTTGCTCGCGACGACGATCAGCGAATTGGTGCGCAGATCGGGAATGATCTTGTAGTCGGTCGCGCTGATACTGGTGGGCGAGGCCGCACCGCCGGCCGCGGCGGCCGCCGCGGCGGCTGGAGCGGCCTTGCCGGCATTCTTCCCGCCGCTGAAAATCTGGGTCAGCTGGTTCGCCAGTTCGTCGGCGGCGGCGTTCTTCACCTTGATGATCTCGACCACGTCCTCGGTGGACGGGGTGTCGAGCTCTTCAAGGATGCGAAGCACGTGATTGATGTTGTTGGACGTCTCCGTGATGATCAGCAGGTTGGTCGGCGCATAGGACGTGATGTCGCCGTCCTTCGTCACGAACGGCCGGATGATATTCTTCATATCGTCGACGCTCGTGTGCTGGAGCGGGAACAGCCGGGTCACGAACGATTCGCTGGTGGACCCCGGCGTCATCCGGTCGGTGCGGTAGGTCGGGATCGGAAGGGAGAGCGAATCCTTCTTGGTGATGATGCGGTTGATCGACTTGCCCGGAACGATCGTATAGCCCGACTGCGAGAGAATCGTTTCGAAAACGCGCCAGCCCTCGTCCAGGGTGAGCTTGCGGGGCGAGATGACCGTGACCTTCGAATCCTTGAACCCGTCGGGCAGCAGGAAGTTGCGGTTTGTCAGCTTGGCGAAGTTCTTGATGAGCGCCTTGAGTTCCACTTCCCCGCTGAAGTTGAAGTCGATCGCGTCTTCTTCGGGTGCGGCCGGCGGCGCGGCATGTGCAGGCCGCAGGCCGTATGCCCACGGGGCGAGTGCCAGCAGCAGGGCGAACAGGGCTGCGCCGGTGCGGCGCAGACCCTTCCGGCGGTGATTCGCCAGGGGCCTGGCCGAGTCGTGATTGTGGAGCTTCCCCATTTTCCTGTTACCTGACCTCATAAGATTGCGTGCGCGCTGTCTTGTGGCGCATCAGATTGATCTCGAATTTCGGAAGATTCCGGAGCTCCTGGAAGAGCTGGATCCCCTTCTGGGCGTTATCGAGCGGAGCGCCGTTGATCGACGAGATGATGTCGCCGTTACGCAGGCCGAGCCGCTGGAACACGCTGTTGGGCTTGATGGCGAATATCTTGAAACCGTCCACCTTGCCCTGCGCGTAGTTCGGGATGACGCGGGCCTGGGTGATCAGCTGGTCGAGGTTGGCGAGCTGCTGGTCCAGTTCCGCCTTGTCCACGATGAACTTGCCGTCGCCTTCTTCCTTGGCGAAGCCGTCGGACGGTCCGCCTGCGGCCGGAGCGGCGTCCCCGCCGGAATCGGCCGGAGCGGTGGCGGTCGGGACCGCCGGCTTGTTCGGATTCTCGGGGTCGTAGAGGGCGATGTCCTGGGAGTCGTTGCCGCTCTTGAGCTTGACGAGCGCGCGTTCGATCGAGTCGACCTTCCAGCCTTCGTAGACCTCGTCCCCGATCTTGAATACGTCGGATTCGCTCTTGGGGACGATGAAAAATGTCGCCAGCGCGCGCTTCTTCGACAGCACGGTTCCCATGAGGCGGACCTTGTTCAGCAGGTCACTGGTCGCCGCCTGCGGGGCTTCGGAGCCCGCCGCGGGTTTGGGTGCCGAGTTGAAGATATTGCGATCGACAACGACGTCGTAGGTCGCCCGGGCGCCGGTCGAACTGGTGCCGACCTTGCCCAGCGAGCTGGAGGCGGCGGGGGAGGGGCCGGAGTCCATGGCCGGCATCGGGAGCTTGCTGTCGATGACCGAGATGATGATTCCGGCGAACTGCCGTGCCAGCAGCGCGATCATCAGCAGATTCACAACCCAATGGAATCTCTGGAGAACGAGCCGTGTGCGTTCGAGAATCAGGTCCATGGGGAGTCGTTTACGTGCTCTTTCACGGTCAAAACCGGCAGTGGCTGCACACTCTGGCCGGGAGTAAAGTAACTTACTTTACTTTTGGTTTTACCATGAAAGAAATCCACTTGCTCTGTCAAGCCGATTCCGGGCGGGGGGCAATTAAAAACCCCTAATCATTTCAGCCCTCTGGCTACCCTTAAACCCGCTTCATTCCTTGACCGGCGGAGCCTGCCCTGAGTACAGTTCCAGCTGATTCAAGTCCCACTTGAAGGGTGTTACTTTGGAGAAGCGGCGCCGGGAAACCGGGCCGGTTCAACGTGGCTGGTTTGTGGGGGTATCCTGAATATGAAATTCTCGGCTTTTTTGAGAACTTTGCGCAAACGGGGCGGTCTGACCCAGGAGGACCTGGCCCGGGCGCTCGGCGTTTCGAACGCCTACATTCACCAACTGGAGACGGGAAAGATTGACGCGCCGACCGAAGAGCGCTGCCGTCAGCTGGCCCATGTGCTCGGCGTGAGCGCGGATGAAATATGGGACGTTGCCCGCCGGGAACGGCTGATCCGTTTCGTCCGGCGTGAAGGTATCGATCCCGAAGAGATGGCGTCCGAGGCGCCCGCGGAGGCGGAACTTCCGGCCGAATCGTCGCTGACCGTCCAGGAACGGTCGCTGATCGAACTGGTGCGCCGGATGGACGACCAGACCCGCCGTCATTTCAACGATACGGTATTCATGCTGCTCAGATTCGTGGACGACGCGGAGATCCGCGAACATCTGCGCCAGTACATCGGAGATATGGCTTCTTGAAGCTGAACCGTCCGCTGCATTTGAATACACGGGTCATGTCCGTGGTCCTGATGGAGGTATTCCTTCTGGCGGGGCTGATGCTGGGCTTCGCCTACCAGATGCGCGGCGAGGTCGATACGCTGGTCCGCAGCAACCGGGCGTCGGCGGAACTGATCGCCCGGGTGGTTTCCAAGTATTTCACGGAAGTGGAACACAAGGGCGGGGAATACAACCCCGCCGAGCTCAAGCGGCGTCTGGATTCGGAGCTGGGCTACCGCAAGCTTGTGGCCGATTCCCGGCTGGCGCCCCAGTACTCCATTCACCGCATTGCCGACGAGCAGCGGGGCCCGGTCCGGGCCGATATCCTTCAGGCGACCGAAGCCGGCCGCAGCTGGACGGTCAGCGACCGCGACGGCACGATCGCCGTGACCCAGCTGTTCCAGCTGGAGGGCGAAGCGCTGGACTACGGCGCGGTCGTGGTGCCGATGTCGCGCCGGGTCGTCTACACGGACATGTTCCAGCGGAATCAGGCGCTGTATCTGTCCGTGGGGTTCCTGTACCTCGCGCAGGTGCTGCTGGCGTTCCTGGTGCTCAGGACTCCCCGTGCAGACGGTGACATTGTTCTGGAAAAGGGCTATCTCCGTGAGCGCGCGCTCGGGGCCCTGAAGCTCCAGCGTAAAATTCTCGACGGTATTATCGAGGACCACGAAAAGTTCTACTCGGATGGTCCTCCGGAAACCGGCGTGTCCGCTAAGAGGGCGGCGGACGACGAAGGAAAGGTTCTATCCATTGCGGATGCGAAGCGTAAGAAAGACTCTTGAGGCGATCGGCATTGCCGCCGGCCTGATGGCCGCGGTTGCCTGCGCCAGCCCCGGCAACGGTCCGCAACTGGCCGGGCCGATCATGGAAGCACGGATCAACGGCGGTCCGACGGTGCTGTCGGGTACGGTGGTGAACGAAGCCGCGGCTCCGGCCGCCGACGTGACGGTCACCTTCGTGATTTACGACAAGAGCGGCAAGGGTTCGACCGTGACGGCCGTTGTGAACGACGGCGCGCCGCTGGCCCTGGGCGATACCGCCGATTTCAGCGTGTCGTTCGACGGGCCCGCCGAGCAGATCGACTACTCGATCGGGTACAACGATCAGGCCGGTTCGCTCTACGTACTCAGATAAGTTTCGGGAGACCCAGTGATGGACAAGCGGCGGCGGGCCAGGATTCTTATTGGCAAGCCCGGTCTGGACGGCCATGACCGCGGTGCCAAGATCATCGCACGCCTGCTGCGCGATCACGGGTTCGAGGTGATTTACACAGGCCTTCACCAGACGCCCGAGTCGATCGTCACCGCCGCCCTCCAGGAAGACGTGGACGCGGTCGGCCTTTCCATTCTGTCGGGCGCGCACAAGCACCTTTTCCCGCTCATCCGCAGGCTGCTTGACGACAAGGGCATGAAGGACGTGGTCCTCTTCGGCGGCGGCATTATTCCGCCCGAAGACGTGCCGGTCCTGA
Organism: uncultured bacterium; assembly: GCA_964565925.1. Taxonomy (GTDB): domain Bacteria; phylum JAGRBM01; class JAGRBM01; order JAGRBM01; family JAHCIT01; genus CAZMGV01. The sequence continues at coordinate 79,663 of CAZMGV010000008.1, read as the reverse complement.
AAAGCGCCGGCGTGCAGGGCGTGTTCCTGCCCGGCGCCCCCAGCGAAGAGATCATCCGGTTTATCGAGACCGAAGTGGAGCCGCATGCGGCGCAGAAGGCCTGACTATACGGCTCTGGCTGCCGCCACCGCTTTTTGGGCGGCGGGGGCCGGGCTTGTGCATGCCCAGACCCGGGTGAAGCCGCCTGCGGCCTCGGCGGGCCAGGCGGTCCAGGGTGTTCAACAGACGAGTCCGTCCCAGGCCGATCCGGCCCCAAGGACCCTGTCGCAGGCATCGACCGTGGCGAGGCTGATCGAGCGCGAACTGAACGACCGGTGGGATCCGGTGACCGCGCGGCAGATTTTCGAGACGACCGGCCGTGCCGTTTTCAATCCCGTGCAGACGGCCTACTTCGAGAGCCGGATCGCCTTCTACGACGGCGACTACGGCAAGGCGCTGGAACTGATCAAGAAGGCGCAGGACCTGGCCGCATCCAGCGACAGCGCGGGTCTGGACGGCGATCTGATGGACGATCACCGCAAGTTCGTCGAGGCGACCATCGGCGCGACCAGGGGATTCCAGTTCCGGGAGTCCGAGCATTTCATCATCGGCTTTTCACCGGGCCGCGACGAACTGATCGTGGACGGCGCGCTGAAGGCGCTGGAAGCGCAGTATGTGGCGCTCAACAAGGCCATCGGGACGAAGTTCGAGCGCAAGGTCCGCGTGGAAATCCTGCCGACCCCGACGGCCTTCGTGGACGCGAGTGGCATCCCGCGCAACGCCATCGAGACGACGAACACGATCGCCCTCTGCAAGTACAACAAGCTCCTGTTCACCTCTCCGGGTGCGACGGCGCGCGGATACGACTGGCAGGATACCGCCGCTCACGAACTCACCCACATGTTCATCTTCCGCCGCAGCAACAACGGCGCGCCGGTCTGGTTCCATGAAGGCACGGCGAAATACCTGGAGAACATCTGGCGGGGTATCCGCGGCGGACTGTCGGCCTCGCAGGAGACGCTGTTCGCGGGCGCACTCAAGAGCGACAAACTCGTGCCGATCTCGCGGATGCATCCGTCGTTCGCCTATCTCGATTCCAACCGGGAGAGTTCGCTGGCGTTCACGCAGGTGGCGCTCATCCTGGAATACATTATCGAGGATCTGGGCAAGGGCGGCTTCGGTGTGCTGAACAGAATCCTCGATTCGATGGAAAAGGGCGCCCACTACGAGCAGGCGATCGAATACGGAACCGGCAAGCCGTTCAAGGCGTTCTTCGACGACTGGATACAGTATTCAAAGCGCCGCCCGCTCAGGATCGTGAGCGAGGCGCATGTGGAGCAGGTCCGGCTCGTGGATCCGGGCCAGAAGCTCGAACCCGAGGACGAGGACGACAAGCCGGACGAGGCGCTTCCCAAGGAAGTGCGCAATTTCGTGCGGCTGGGCGACCTGCTGCGTGCCCGTGGGCACCATCTGGCCGCCCGGATCGAATATGCCAAGGCGCTCGAAAAATCCCCGTACTCGCCCGTGTTCGTGAGCAAATACGCGGCCGCCTCGGTGGATGCCGGTGTGGTGGACGGCGTGCTTGAGCGCGTGAACAAGGCCCTCGAAATTTACCCCGAATATGTCACCCTGTACCAGCGCCAGGGCGACTACCATTTCATCCGGAAGGAATGGACGGAAGCCGAGACCTCCTATCTGAAGGCTCTCGAATTCAATCCGTTCCACCTGCCGGTTCGAATCCGTCTGGTGCAGGTCTACGAACAGCTCAAGAAACCGGCTGATCGTGACGCCCAGATCAAGGCGCTGGAAGTGCTGAAGAACAGCTGAACGCTGACCGAAGGGAGCCGGCGCCGGTTGCGGCGTCCGGTATGTGATCCGAATGTCCGACGAACAGACACCCGAAACCACCTTGCAGGAGACGGCCTCCGCCAATGCACCGGCCGCCGCCGCGGCTCCATCGAGCCCGGTTCCGTCGAGTGAAGACCTTGAGACGGCCCGTGGCGTTGCGGAACTCAGGACCAAGGTTCTCGAAGAGGTCCACAAGGCGATCATCGGCCAGGACCAGACCATCGAGTTGCTGCTCACGGCGCTGCTTGCGCGGGGCCACGGCCTGTTCGTAGGTGTTCCCGGCCTCGCCAAGACTCTGCTCATCCAGTCGCTCGCGCAGGCAATGTCGCTGAACTTCAACCGTATCCAGTTCACTCCGGACCTGATGCCCGGCGATGTGACCGGCACCGAAGTGCTCGAGGAAAACCGCTCGACGGGCGTGCGCGAGTTCCGGTTCATCCGCGGGCCGATCTTCACGAACATCCTCCTGGCGGACGAAATCAACCGCACCTCGCCGAAGACCCAGGCGGCGCTCCTGCAGGCGATGCAGGAACTGAAAGTCACCGCCGGCGGCAAGACCTACGACCTCAACCCGCCGTTCCTCGTATTCGCCACCCAGAACCCGCTGGAGCAGGAGGGCACCTATCCGCTGCCCGAAGCCCAGCTCGACCGTTTCATGTTCTCGGTGCTCGTGGACTACCCCAATGCCAGCGAAGAGCTGGAAATCGTCCGCCGGACGACCGGGTTCGCCGGAAAGACGATCCGCGAAGTCGTGAGCCACGAAGAGCTTCTCAAGATCCAGGATCTCGTGCGCCGCGTGCCGGTGGCCGATGCCGTGATCGATTACGCCGTCAGCCTGGCCCGCAAGTCCCGTCCGCAGGACCCGACCTCGCCGGCGTTCGTGCGCGAGTGGGTGTCGTGGGGCGCAGGCCCCCGCGCCAGCCAGTTCCTGATCCTGGGTGCCAAGGCCCGCGCGCTGCTCGACCGCCGCACGGCGCCGTCCATCGAAGACGTGCGGGCGATTGCCGCGCCGATCCTGAGGCACCGTGTGATCCGCAACTTCCGCGCCGAGGCCGAAGGTATTTCGCCCGACACGATTATCGAGCGGCTGCTCGACGAGAACCGCGCCGTCCGGGCGGCCTGAAGGCCGCCCCCGTTTCCGGCCTGAGCGCCGGAGGAGAATATCCGCATGCGCGAGGTCCTCGACCCCGCCATCATGGCCCGTATCAGCCCGTTCACGCTCCGGACCGAGAAGATCGCCCGGGGTGTGTGGGCCGGTATCCATCGCTCGCCGCAGAAGGGCACGAGCATCGAGTTCTCGGAGTACCGCACCTACCAGCCGGGCGACGATCTGAGACATCTGGACTGGCGCGTGGCGGCCAAGACCGACCGGCTGTATATCCGCCAGTTCGAACACGAGACGTCGGTCCGGTGCTGGATCGGTCTCGATGTGTCGGGGTCGATGGACTACACGAGCAACGGCCTGGCGGGAGTTCCCGCCGGTGCCCGGACCGGCGGCCCGTGGACGAAATTCGAATACGCGCGCCACTGCGCGGCCGCACTGGCGTATCTTCTGACCGGACAGCACGACCGGGTGGGACTGTTCTGGTCGGGTAACGACACAACTCACTGGATCACGCCGAAATCGGGCAATACGCACCTGGACCGGCTGGGCCGGAAACTCGGGGAGCTGAAGCCCCGGGAGGACGGTCTCCCGTTTCCGCAGGCGATCCGGCTGCTGTGCGATCGCCCGCTTCCGCGCGGACTGATGATTCTTTTTACGGACGGCCTGGACGGCGCCCAGCCGCTGCTCGAAGCGGTCGAACTGCTGGCCGCCCGCAAGCAGGACGTGGTCGTGTTTCACGTGCTGGATCCCGTCGAGCACGACTTTCCATTTTCGGGGCTTCTCGAACTGGAAGGACTCGAAGGGGAGGGCTCGCGTCCGGCCGACTCGTCCGCTGCCCGGGCCGCCTACCTTGGGCGTATCCGCAAGCTTGAGTCGGATCTGGTCCAGGGTGTCAGGCGTCTGGGCGGGAGTCTCGAACCGGTGCTTACCGACCAGCCGCTCGACGAAGTGCTCGTGCCTTTTCTGACCCGAAGACTGCTTGAACGCCGGGGGCACCGCTAACCCGATCCCATGTCGCTTCTCCACGCTTCACTTCTGGGCGGCTTTCTGCTGGCCGCCGCGCCGGTCCTGATCCACCTGTTCAACCGGGTGCGCGGGCAGCGGTTCCGTTTCCCCGCGATCAGGCTGGTGGACGAGAGCCCGCCGCCGACGCAGCGCCGGCGCCGGATTGAAGACCTCCCGCTCATGGTGCTGAGGATCCTTGCGGTCATCCTGATCACGCTGTGGATCTCGCGGCCCTACCGGAACGTGAAGGATTCGAGTGTCGGCCGCGGTACCGAACCGGAAGCCTCGGTCATTATCGTCGACAACTCGGCCAGCATGGACTACCGCGAAGGCAGCGAGGCGCGGTTTAATCATGCGCGTTCGCTCGCCAGGGGGCTGCTCTCGAACCTGAAGCCTGAAGACCAGGCGATTGTCATTCCGCTGATCAGCCGCAAGGAAGACCCGGCGACTTTCTCCCAGTCCCGCAATGAGCTGATCGCCGGTCTGGACCAGTTCCAGATCGAGTGGGCGGCCGTGGACCCCTTCGCCCGTATCGAGAAAGCGGTGGCGATGCTCGACAAGTCGGAACTGAAGCTGCGGTCGGTCTACTTCTTTACCGATATGCAGGCCTCAACGTGGGAAATTCCGCCGTCGACGGGAACGCCGCCCGCCGGAACCCCGGGCCTGAAGCTGATCGACGTCCGCCGCAGTGCGGAGACTTCCAACCATGCGGTTGTGAGCGCGCAGGCGGTGAGCGAGGCATCGGGCCAGTCCAGCGTCGCCGTCGCGGAAGCCCGGGTGGCGAACTATACCGATTCGGGCAGCGGAGAGATCGAGTTCGAACTCCGCTCGGGCAACCAGAGCATTCTCCGGGGTGCGGTGCAGGCGCCCGCAGGTACGACGGCGACCGCACGCCTCAGCTACGACGCGTCCGGCCTCAAGGGCGACGCGCCGTCGTGGATCCAGCTCGCCGAAGACAGGCTGCCGGCCGACGACCGGCGCTACCTCGTGCTCAATCCGCTGCGGAAACTGAATCTCCTGTTCGTGGACGGCGATCCGCAGGCCCTCGATTTCCGTTCCGAGAGTTACTACGCGCGCCAGGCGTTGCACCCCAATCCGGCGGCAGAATCCCGTTTTCAGTACCAGGTTGTTTCGGCGGGGCAGCTGCCGGAACTGGGCACCGGCATAGATGCGATCTTTCTGCTTAACGTGCGGGAGCTCCCGAAGGAGTCGATCGAGCGCCTCAACCACTGGGTGGAAGACGGCGGCTCGCTGTTTATGAGCGTGGGCGACCAGATCGACCCCGACCGGTACAACGAGGAGTTCGGCCGTATCCTGCCGCTTCGTATCCGGGGTATCCGGGCGCTCGGCGAGGACGCTGTCTTTGCCCAGGGAACGGACGACCGGCGCGAACGGCTGTCGAGATTCGCCACCGGCCATCCGGTGTTCCGTCCGTTTACGGCCCTGGAAGGCGGCGGTTTCAGCTCGGCGAAGTTCCTGGCCTATGCACTCGGCGAACCGGGCGGAGGCGAACCGGTTCCGCTCATGTGGCTGGGTTCGGGCGCGCCGATGCTGATCGAACGCAAGATCGGCAAGGGCCGGTCGATGATCTGGATGTCGTCGCTGGACCGCGACTGGTCGGACCTCGTGTTCAAGCCGGTTTTCCTGCCGCTCATGCACCGCCTGACGGAATACCTGTGCGGTGCTCTGGGCGACACGCTTCCGCTCGATGTCCCGGCCTCGAAACCGGTGGAACTGGTCGCGCCGCCGAGTGTGACACAGGCGACGCTCCTGACTCCGGATGGCCGGTCATCGCCGTTGTCCATTTCAGCCGAAGGCAGCGACCGTCCGGTGCGGATCACCGATACGTGGGAACGGGGCATTTACACGGTCGTCTGGGGCGGCGGATCGAGGGCCGGCGAGCGCGTCCGGTTTGCGGTCAATATCGATGCACGAGAGGCGGACCTGCGACCGCTGGATGAAACCGCTCTTGAGCAGTTGTCGCACCGGTATCTGCTGGCGGCGGTCGGCGGCCCCTCCGGTACGGAGATCACCGGGGCCAGCTTCTCGCTGAGCCGCCGTGAAGAGTTCTACCGGCCGTTCATTCTGGCGCTGGCGATGGTACTGCTCGTGGAATCCGTGCTGGCACTGGCGGTGAAACGGAAATGAAACCCGCCCGCACCCTGCCGTTTGTCCTGGCCCTGATGGGGCTGATGACCGCCGTGACGGCGCTCTGGCCAGCCGGCGCGGTCCGCGCCGACGACGAACGGCAGCTTGTCCGGTTTACCCAGCTCCAGTATCCGGGCGGCATCTGGAACCCGAACCCGACTGCCGCCCGGGCACTGATGAGCTATGTGGCACGGCACACGAGCGTGCTGGCCTCGGCTGAGCGGCTGGATGTCACCTGGGACTCCCCGGAGCTGTTCTATCAGCCGCTGCTCTGGATAGCGGGCTGCGAGGGTTTCGACCCGTTCCCGGATAACGCCATCTTCACGCTCAAGAAATATATCGCCTTCGGCGGCACGATCGTGTTCGACGACTGCACGGGGCTCGCCGGCGGCGGTTTCGACCGCAGCGTGCGGCTCACCGCCGAGCGGATATTCCCCAAGAACCCGATGAAGCCGCTTCCGACGGACCACGACATCTACAAGTCGTTCTTCCTGCTGGACGGTGCGCCGGGGCGGCTTTCGACGGCGCGCGAGATGGAAGGCGTCGTGTCGGGCGGCCGGACGGTGATCCTGTATTCGAAGAACGATCTGGGCGGGGCCTGGGCCAGACGGGCGGACGGATCGTTTGTCCATGAGCGTATCGATTCCGGCGAGGCAGGCCGCGAGCGCGCCTTCCGGATGGGGCTCAATATCGTCCTCTACGCGCTGAACATCGACTACAAGAGCGATCAGGTCCATATCCCGTTTATCCTGAAAAGGCGGAGGCTGTGATGGAACTGTTCCGCAGCCTGACTGCATCTGCAGGGGAGTTCGACCGCTGGGAACTGGTTTTCTCCGAGCGGATGGAAGGCCTGTTCCTTTTCGTTATCGCGGCACTGGCCGTCGCGGCCGTTGTGAGCGCCGTCTCCGATTTCAGGGCGGGGGGCTGGAAGGCGGCCGTGCTGCTGCTGCTCCGGCTGGTCGCTATCGGTGCCGTGGGAGTGGCGGCCGCGGGCCCCCGTGTGCAGCTCCAGAAGACGCAGCCGATCCGTAACCAGCTGCTGGTGTATCTGGACCAGAGCCCCAGCATGGATATTCCCGACGCCGAGGGCGGCGCGACGCGCCTCAAGGCCGTCTCCAGCTGGGTGAAAGGCGGCGGGCTTCCGCTGGAGAAATGGAAGGAAAGCTACGACGTCCGGATTCTGGGGTTCTCGGGCGGCGGCGAGGATTTCCGGGTGACGCCGCTGTCGCCGGCCAGTGTAGAGTCCGGGGATCTGGCGCCAGCGGGCTTCTCGACCGATTTTTCGTCGCTCATTACCGACATGTCGCGGCGGCTGAAAGACCAGCCTGCGAGCGGGGTCATTATCGTCTCGGACGGCGCTGACCTGTCGGGGCTTGCCGAATCCGCCCGCAAGGAGAACCTCTTTGCCGAACGGTTGCGGCAGGCAGGGCTCGCTGACACGGATGTTCCGGTGAACACGGTGCTGGTGGGCGGCGAGGAGCCCATTCCGGATATCTCGATCGCGGCGATCGACGTGGACGACTACGCCTTCATCCGTAACCAGGTCCAGGTTACCGTGCATATCCGGACGGACGGGATACCGGCCGGCGATGTTCCCGTGACGATCCGTACGCAGAACAATTCGATCGCGCAGGTGCATGTAAGGATTCCGGACGAAGGGACCAACCAGCTCGAAGCCAAGCTGTCGTTTTCTCCCGAGGCGGTGGGCGAGTTCGTCTACGAGGTGATGATTCCGCCTGACAAGATCGAACGCATACGCGACAATAACCAGAAGTCCTTTATCCTGAACGTCATCCGCGACCGTATCCGGGTGCTGCAGGTCGTGGGGCATCCGAGCTGGGACGTACGGTTTCTCCGCCAGCTCCTCAAGCGGGACCCCAACATCGACCTCATCTCGTTCATGATCTTGCGTAACTATGATCAGGTCCGCATGCAGGCGTTCCGCGAGAACGAACTGTCGCTCATTCCGTTCCCGACGGACGAGATCTTCGACCGGCAGCTTCCGTCATTCGACGTCGTCATCATGCAGAACTTCCAGTACCAGGATTACTACGGCATCAACCGGAACCATCTGGACAACATGCGCCGGTTCGTGGGCGATCAGGGCGGCGGCCTCATATTTGTCGGAGGGGATCAGGGTTTCTCGGATACGAACTACAACTGGCCCGCGATCAACGACCTCATGCCCTTCGAGCGGTTCCAGGGCGGAAGCCTTCTGGACATGGGAAAGACGTTCGACACGATGCCGTTCGTGCCGAAACTCTCCGCGACCGGACGTATTCACCCGATGATGCGGCTCGTGTCCGATCCGGCCGAAAACGAAAAGTTGTGGGCACGGCTGGTGCCGATGGAGGGGCTAAACCGCACGGGCCCGCTGAAACCCGATGCCTTCTCGCTCATGGACCATCCGAAACTGAAATACCCGGACGGCAAACCGGTGTCGGTCGTCGCCGCCCGCCAGTTCCAGAAGGGCCGGGTCATGGGCGTCGCCTCCGATGCGTCGTGGTTCTGGGCATTTCCGGCGGCCGCCGCCGAGGGCACCGCGCGCCACTACGCGACGTTCTGGCGCGAGGCGCTGCGCTGGCTTACGAAGGACCCCTCCAGCCAGCGCGTGCAGGTGACGACGCCGCGCCGCCAGTACCGGCCGGGCGACGAAATCCGCGTGCGGGTGAGCGTTCTGGACGAACAGTACCAGCCGGCCGAAGACGCCTCTGTCGCCGTGAAGATCGAAGGTCTCAGCAGCCTGATCCGCAACACCTGCGAGGGCGCGCCCGGCAAGACCGGACCGGGCATTTACGAGATTTCCTGCAAGGCGGACGGCAAGGGCTTTCTCGCTATCACCGGTTCGGCCCGCGGCAAGAAGGGTGATGAGCTGGGCAGCGATGTGGGCTATGTCGAAATCCTCAGCCCGGTGGCCGAATTCGAGCAGACCCGCGTGGAGCCGGAGCTGATGGGTGCGCTCGCCAACCGTCTGAACGGCCGGTCGCTGCGGATCGAAGGCGGCAAGACCGACGGCAGCCCGGCGATCAAGCCGGTTGACGCGTTCCGGGTGCTGGGCGCCCGCGAGGTCGACCTGTGGGACAACGGTCTGGTGCTGCTGGTGCTGGTGGGAGTGCTGGCGGTGGAGTGGTTCCTCAGGCGCCACTGGGGACTTGCCTGATTCCGGTCAGGCCGGAGACCGGCCCAAAGATCAGGCGGGCGGCAGCTGCGGAATATCTTCGCGAAGACCCGGTACGGCAAAGAATCCGTTCCCCGTAAAAATCCGGTCCTGAACCTTGCGCCCGCCAGATGGCGAGCGAAGCACCGCCTCGACACCCGGCCACACGATCGAATCTTCCAGCAGGCCGACGCCGTAGAGTTTGGCGTCGGGGCCGATAATCACCCGCTCGCCGAGCGCCACATCGCGTCCGCAGATGACATCCGGTCCGACCAGGGCCGGTCCCTGGGCGGGCACCTGCTTCTGGCCGGGGATCGCCCAGAATCCGCCGCCGCGGTTCTCGTAGCCGCGCCGTTCGATCAGGTTTCTCAGGAAACGGCTGAGCGTGTCGGGGCCGCTTTCCAGCAGCATCAGTTCGTCGAAGTTCGTCTTGAAGTAGGCCAGCGGATTGCCGAGGTCGTTCCAGGTCTCGTCGGTAAAGACGCCGCGCACGCGGCCGCCTTTCGCGATCAGGGGGCGGACCACGTCCTTGATGATGCAGAACTCGTCCCGGTCCGGGAAATATTCGGAGATCTCCGGATTCACAATCATCACGCCCGTATACATGCCCGCGTGCAGGGGTGGGCTCTCGGGTCCCGGTGCCAGGTACGACGTGATTCGGCCGTCCGGGTCCCGGGTAAAACCGCCGAACCGGGCGACGTCTTTCCGTTTCAGGACCAGAGTCGCCAGCGCGCGAGTCTCCAGATGTTCCTTGATGACCGGCCCCAGTTCCGGAGCGAACAGGATGTCGGAGTTCCACAGCACCAGAAAATCGCCGGTCACGCCCGGCAGAACCTTCTTGATCGCGCCGCCGGTGCCGAGGATCTCCGGTTCGTGGCTCTCGGTGATGTCGAGCCGGTCGACCATCGCGCGGCGGTTCAGATGCCCCCGGAGCAGATCGGCCTTGTAGTGCGTATTGACGACAAACCGCGAGGCGCCCTGAAGCTTCAGCCACTCGATGGCGATGTCGATGAGCGGCTGGTTGAGCACCGGGACCAGCGGCTTGGGCAGCTGGTCTGTAAGCGGTCTGAGCCGCGTGCCGAGCCCGGCTGCCAGTATAAGGGCGTTCATGGCCGGGACTTTAGCCGATTGGTTCCGCCGGCCGCGAGGGCGCGGGTAATTTTAAGGTAGTTTTCACCCGGTGAAATCCGGCCCAGTACAAGCGGGCGGGAGGCGCCGGTGACGGAGGGGACATTGGAGGGCCGCCCCCGCAAGGTTTCATACCCCATAACGGCGAAACAGGCGCCTTCGACCGCCTGCGGATCGACGCCGTGCCGGTCCGATGTGGTGACGGGGATTTCGGGCAGAATCTGCTGCAGCGCCCAGACGAGCGTGGAGTTGAGCGCGCCGCCTCCGCAGACAATTATGTTTCCGGGCTCGGCCGGTACCCAGCGGAGCAGCTGGTCCGCGATCGTCCCGGCCGTGAACATGGTCAGCGTCGCCACGGCGTCTTCGAACGCCATTTTTTTGAGTTCCGGTTCAATCCGCTTGAGGAACGCCCCCGCGAACAGTTCACGGCCGGTGGACTTGGGGGGCGGTTCTTCGAAGTAACGCTCTGCTTTCAGCCACTCACGGCCTTCCGGCTGAGGCGTGCCCTTGCGGGCGATCTTGCCGCCGTCGTCATACGCCTTGCCGGTGTGCTTCTGGACCCAGGCATCGATCAGCAGGTTTCCGGGGCCGGTATCGAACCCGGTGATGACGTCTTTTGAGTTTTTGGGCGGCAGGAAGGTCACGTTGGCGATCCCGCCGATATTCACGACGGCGGTCCACTGTCTGGGCTTTTCAAACAGGAAGCGGTGCGCGTAGGGAACGAGCGGGGCCCCTTCACCGCCGGCCGCCACGTCGGCGCAGCGGAAATCGGACACCACCGTGAGGCCGGTGGCTTCGGTGACCGGGGTAGGGTCGATGAGCTGCCAGGTAAACCCGTTTTCGGGCCGGTGCCGGATCGTCTGGCCATGCAGGGCGATGAAATCCGGTTTGGCCTTGGTCTTCTTGATGGCGTCGCCCGCGAGTTTCGCATGCATCACGCCGAGTTCCACGGCGAGTGCACCGATGCGGTCGACGCTGAAGGTGTCGGCGGTCGCGAGCGCCCGGAGTTCCCTGGAGAGGGCGTCGGGGTAGTGGAGCGAGACCCGTTCGCCGACGGAAGGTTTCCCGCCGCCGCGGAATTTCACCACGACCGCGTCGATGCCGTCGGCGGAGGTTCCACTCATCATGCCGAGGCCGGTAATCGTGGCCATGTCAGTTCCCCAGTGCCGACCGGATTTCGGCCAGTATGTTCAGGGCGGCGGCGCGGCGGTCGTTGGCGCCGGTGACCGGGCGGCCCACCACGAGGTGCGTTGCGCCGTTTTTTATCGCATCCGTCGGTGTGGCGATCCGCTGCTGGTCGTTCAGGTCGGCGCCCGCAGGCCGGACACCCGGCGTCACGATCAGGAAATCGGGCCGGGTGGCCTTGCGTACGGCGGCGGCTTCCTGCGGGGAGCAGACCACACCGTCTGCGCCTGCGTCCATGCTCATCTTCGCCAGCCGGGGGACCAGTTCCTCGGGAGTACCGTTAAGCCCCACGGTCCGGACCTCTTCGGCGCTGTGGCTGGTAAGGATTGTTACGGCAAGCAGCAGTGGCCGGTTCGCTCCGGCCGCCTCCAGCGACTTGCGTGCACCGGCGATCATCTTCGGCCCGCCCAGCGCATGCACGTTGGTCAGCGACGCACCCAGCACCGCCACGTTGGCGCAGGCTTTTTCGACAGTATTGGGGATGTCGTGAAACTTGAGATCCAGAAATACCCGTCCGCCGTTTTTCACCACCGACGTCACGAGGCCGTTGCCGAACGCCGTGTAGGCCTCGAGGCCGATCTTGATGCCGCAGCCGGCCGCCGTCATGTCGGCCGCCAGGCGGTCGAACTCGTCGCGGCCCGAAACGTCGGCCGCTATCCAGAGGCGTGGAAGTTCGTTTGGCACTGTGTTGTTATCCGTCCGGGTTCGTCCGGTCATTTTGCGCCGGGCGCGCCCTGAAGTTCGCGGATTCCCTTGACGATCTCTTCGCCAATATTGTCCGGGCAGGAGTTGCGGATCGTGAAGATCGCGTAGTTTGTGAACTCACGCATGGCGTCCTGGAGCAGTTCGAAGTTGAGCAGTTCGCTCAATCCCTCGATGGCCAGCGCCCGCTGGCCGCTCTGCGGGCCGGCGGACTGGTTCGCCAGCAGCCCTTCCAGATTGAGTTCGCCTTTCGCGTTGAGCGCTGCACCTTTAAGCACTTCGGCAAAACGGGACAAGGCGAGTTCCTTCAGGAAGCTGTCGAGCGAGGTTTCCAGCCCGAACGAAACGTTTCTCGCTTTCAGTTCGGCGTAGATATGCCGGAGCAGGGCGTTCTGCCGGTCGATAATCGCCCGGGACTCGGCCTGATAGTCGCGGTTCTGCTTGGGGCCGGTTTCTTCGCGGGCGATCCGGATATGCTTCGACTTGCGAAGTTCATAGAGACTGCGCTTGCCTTCGAAATCGCCGAGCTTGGACAGCTTCACGAGCAGCTTGATCGAACGCCGCCCGTCCACGAGCGGCAGCACGCGCCGGGCGCTCTCGGTCTCGGGCAGTACCGACGGCTGGGGTTCGACGAGAGTGGGGACGGCGTTTTCGTCGGGCAGTTCCTCGTTGATGACCGCCCATTCGTCGGTCCGGCGGATGCCTTCCATGAGCAGGTTCTGCGACGAAAGGGAGAATCCGGCCAGATCCTCCGACAGGAAATTATCTCCTTCGACAAACAGGAAGTCGCCGGCCTCCAGCGTGAAGAGGGAGTACACGATCTCCTCGATCTGCGAACGGACGGCGTCCCACAGCTGCTGGGTCGTCAGGATTCCCTTTTCAACGAGCAGTTTTCCGAACCGCTTCTCCTCGTTGTAGTCCTTCTCCACTTCACGGAGCTGGCGCTTGTCGATGATGCCGCGGTTCAGGAGAAATACGCCCAGTTTCGATTCGGGGTGCGTGCTGACGGCGAAGATGATCTCGCCGGACCTGAAATAAATGGCCTTCTCGTAGCCTTCGGTGAAAATGCGCAGGACTCCGCTTCGGGCGATCATGGTCAGGAAGCTGAACACGTCCGCAATGGGCATGTTCGTCAGAGAGCCCATGAACAGGGGGACGCCTTCGGGCATGTCCCGGACGGCGCCTCTGGCCGTGAGCAGGCCGAGGGTGTTCTCGCCCTCAAAGAGAATCCGGATCGTCTGACCCGGTTCCAGGTTCAGCCGCTCCAGGGTCTCGGGGGAGAGCTGAAGCGCTCCCTGATCGTCCACGGTAATATCTTTAGACATTCTTACTGCCGTACAAGACGAGTTTTCACGAACTCCTCGACCTGTGCAAGCGCGACCGGGTCGGTCTTTCCGGTCTTCCGGTCCCGGAACTCGACATTTCCGTCCTTGAGCCCCTTGGCGCCTACGCTCAGGCGGACGGGCAGCCCCAGCAGGTCGGCGTCCTTGAACTTGATGCCGGGCCGCTCGTCGCGGTCGTCGTAGAGGACCTCGACGCCCAGTTTCCGCAGAAGTTCGTAAATCCGGTCGGAGGCCTGGACCACTTCGGGCTGATTGGCGTTCACACAGACCAGATGGACATCGAACGGCGCGATTCCGGCCGGGAAGATGATCCCGTCCTTGTCGTGGTTCTGCTCGACGGCGGCCTGCAGCGTACGGCTGACGCCGATGCCGTAGGTGCCCATGATGACCGTGTGGCGGTCGCCATTTTCGGCCAGGTAGCCCAGCTTCATCGGCTCCGAATACCGGGTGCCGAGCTTGAAGATGTGACCCACTTCGATACCGCGCAGCAGATCCATCTTGCCGCTGGCGCAACGGGGGCAGGAGTCCCCGGCTTTCACGGTCCGCAGTTCCACATAGGCGGTCGGTTCGAAGTCCCGGCCGGGGTTCACGCCCACCAGGTGGTAATCTTCCCTGTTCGCACCGCAACCGGCGTCCACCAGCGTCTTGACCGTGAAGTCGGCATAGATCGGCGCGGGTTTCTTGAGACTCACGGGACCGGCGAAGCCCGGCGGAGCGCCCGTCAGTTCCTTCACGACGGCGTCGCTGGCCAGCAGAACCCAGTCGGCCTTGCAGGCGTTCTTGAGCTTGATCTCGTTCACCGTGTCGTCGCCCCGGACGAGCGCCACGACCGGACCCATGTCCGACTCGTAGATCATGGTCTTGATCTTGTTGTGCGGTGTCATCTTGAGGAACGCGGCCACTTCCTCGACCGATTTGAGGCCGGGTGTGTGGACCTCTTCCGGTTTGGCCTTCTGGGGCGTGCCGGGGGCAGGGTCCGTGGCGCGGGCCTCGGCTTTTTCAAGGTTCGCCGTGTAGTTGCAGCTGTTGCACGACGCGATGGCGTCTTCGCCCGCGTCGGCCAGCACGGTGAACTCGTGCGACGACGACCCGCCGATCGAGCCGGTGTCGGCTTCGACGACGCGGAAGTTGAGACCGCTGCGCTCGAACACCCGGGTATAGGCTCCGCGCATGTTCTCGTATTCGCGGTCCAGATCCTCGTAGTTCGCGTGGAACGAATAGCCGTCCTTCATCAGGAACTCGCGGCCGCGCATGAGGCCGAACCGGGGCCGCACCTCGTCGCGGAACTTGGTGCTGATCTGGTAGAAATTCTTGGGCAGTTCGCGGTAGCTTCGCAGGTCCTGCCGGACGAGATCGACGATCGCTTCCTCGTGCGTGGGGCCAAGGCAGAACTCGCGGTCGTGCCGGTCCTTGATGCGCAGCAGTTCCTTGCCGTATTTCGCCCAGCGGCCGGACTCCTGCCACAGCTCGGCCGGTACCACGTTGGGCAGCCACACTTCGAGACAGCCCGCACGGTCCATCTCCTCGCGGACGATCTTCTCCACCCGGCGCAGCGCGCGCAGGCCGAGCGGCATGTAGTCGTAGATACCGGCGGCGAGCTTGCGGATGAGTCCGGCCCGAAGCATCAGCTTGTGCGAAATAAGCTCGGCGTCGGTGGGGTCTTCGCGGAGGGTGGGGAGGTGGTAGAGGGTCTGTCTCACGGGGTCTTAACCAGCTGTTCTGTAATGGATTCGCCGCGCGCCTGACTTAAAGGAACCGGCTCAGGGGAACCGGGGCATCCCGCGCGGCGGAGGCCCTTTGTAACCGGACCTGCCGGGGCTGGCAACCGGACCGGTAGACCTGGGTCGTGCGTATACCGGTTCGTGAGTCCACAATACCTCCACAGCAGGGAGCCCGTATGAAACTGACACACTTCTGGGTCGCCGCCTTTGTGGCCCTCGCATTGCCGGCAGTCGTGCCCCCCGGAGTCCGGGCCGAAGCGGCCGGGATAGCGGCCAGCAAGTCAGACACCGGGCCGCTCGACAGCGCCGCCTGGGAGCGGGTGCTCAAAACCCAGGTGAACGATGACGGGCAGGTGAACTACGAGGCGCTCAAGAAGAGCCGCGCGGACCTGGACGCCTTCGTCAAATCGCTGGCGACCCACGGCCCGTCCAGCCAGCCCGAGCTGTACAAGACCCTCAACGACAAGGTGGCTTTCTGGTCCAACGCCTATAACGCGCTCGTCATGCAGGGGGTGGTCGACAAGTATCCGATCAAGAGCGTGAAGGACATCAAGATCTTCTACGGCTTCTTCAAGCGGATGGATTTCCGCGCCGACAACCGCACGCTGGTACTCGAAGACATCGAGACCGGCCTGCTCAGGCCGCTCGGCGAGCCGCGCATCCACTTCGCCATCAACTGCGCCTCCAAGAGCTGCCCCAAGCTGTTCAGGGAACCCTGGCAGGCCGACACGCTGAACGAGATGCTGGACACCGCCGCCCGGCGCTACCTGAACGACGCCCGCGAGAACCGGCTCGATCCGAAGGAGGGGACGCTCTACCTCTCTTCCATCTTCAAGTGGTACGAGGCTGACTTCCTGGGCTGGCTGAAACGCAACAACCGGCCGGGCGGGATCGGCGACTACGCGGCCCAGTATTTCAATGACAAAAACCTGGAAACCTGGAAGAGCCGCAAGGAGTGGACGGTGAAATACCTCGACTACGACTGGAACCTGAACCGGCAGTAGGCGCTACTTCTTGAACAGGCCGTCGAGTGCGGACTTGGCCTTGGTCTTGGGATCCACACCCGCCTTGCCGCCCGTCGTGCGGATCGAGAAGTAGTCGCAGAAGTTTGACACGTTCTTGTCGACGACCCGGTCGGCCTGCGGCTCGCGGCAGTCGTTGTAGGAACCCCGGTCATAGTGGTTGCAGTTCTGGCAGGTATGGAGATCGGCCGTGCATTTGGGGCAGGTCTCTCTCCGGCCGACCGGTTCGGCGACGGAGATGGGCTTGCCGCAGGCGGGGCAGAGAATATCCATAAGCTGAATCCTAGCACGGAATGACGGCGTGCAGGGAGAGGGACCGGGTTCAGGTCAGCAACGGCTTATTTCGCCGGAGCTGGCGGTGCGGCCGGCACACCCGGCGCAGGTACGGGCGGCGTGCCCGGCTTCGGGCCGTTCTTGATCCCGTCGATGTCCTGCTCGAACTTGGTCCGCTGCTCGGCGGTCAGGACAGCGAGTACTTTGGCCTTGGTATCATCGCGCAGCTTCACGAACTCGTCGTGGATCTTTTCGGCCGCCGTGTGACCGGCCTGGCGGATCTCGGCGAACGCGGTCAGCATCTTTTCGGCTTCGGCGTCCGACATCTTTATTTCCTTGAACACCCGGTCTTTCAGATGCTGGAAAGACTTGAGCGCCGCCCGGGCCTGGCCCGGTGCCTTGCCCTTGCGGCCGTGGCGCTCGTCGCGCAACTCCTTGCGGGCTTCCTTCGCCCGGTCGAGTTCTTCGTCGATGATCCGGCCGACCTTCGCCTTGCGCTCGTCGGTCAGCACGGCGCCGATCTTCTCGCGGACCAGTTTCTTGACGTCGTCGGCCGCCGCGCTCGCCCGGCGGCTGATACGGATCCGCTCGTCGTCGGCGGTGTCGATAACCTTGTGAATCTCCTGACGCTGGTCGCGGCTCAGGTTGAGCTTGGTCAGCGCCTTCTGGAGCGCACTGGTGTCGGATTTCCCCTTGCGGCCTTCCTCGTCGCCGCTCGGAAGCTCGGATTCGTACGCAGCCGTGTCCTTTACGGCCGGGCCGGCGGGGCTGGCCGGAGCGGGTGCCGCCGGAGCAGCCGGTTTTGCCGGCGTCTGCGCAACCGCCAGCGACGGCAGAGCGAAGGCGGCTGCAAGTGCGAACTGGCGGAGTGTTGCCGGCAGGGCCGTGCGGTCGGGGAAGCGATTCATCTCAAGTCCTTCGGGTTGTCAGATTCTCAAATGCCCGGAACAGTTTCTCAGCCTTCGTCGTCCTGGAAGATCCAGTCCACGTCGCCATCGCCGTCGTCATCCGACGCTGAAGCCGCGGTGG
Source organism: uncultured bacterium (assembly GCA_964565925.1). Classification (GTDB taxonomy): domain Bacteria; phylum JAGRBM01; class JAGRBM01; order JAGRBM01; family JAHCIT01; genus CAZMGV01. Next base: position 62,018 of record CAZMGV010000008.1, on the reverse strand, counting down.
TCAGGTTGACCGCCGACGTATCGTGCGAATCGATCATTTCGTCAAGGGAGCTGAGTTCCATTCCGGTGCGCGCGATTGAATCGGGCGGTTCGCTTTCGCCGGCGCCGTCTACGTCCCAAACCCAGTTCACGCCTTCGGCGATGGTGGAGACGGGTGTATCGAACGCCGGGAACATCATCAGGGCGATCATGGCGGCGACAGCCGCCCACGCGCTCATTTTCCAGAACGCCGCCGGTTCGCGGTGCCGCAGCGCCGCGGTTTCCTTCGCCTGGGCGAGCCGCGTACGTGACAGCGGCTTTACCGTGCGCGTCCGCTCGGTCTTGAAATAGGCCTGGATCGCCTCGCCAAGGCGGTCCTTCTGGTTATCAGGCCGGTTGTTCTGGTTATCACTCATGACTGTCCAGACCTTTCTCTTCGAGCTTCGCCCGCAGGCGCTTTCTGGCCCTGTGGAGGCGAACCTTCACCAGAGCCGCCGGCCGCCGGTACACGGAGGCCAGTTCCTTCACTTCAAGTCCTTCGACTTCCGAGAGCCACAGGATTTCCCTGTCTTCGGCCCCCAGCGTTTCGAACGTTTCCTGCACCAGCCGGAGCTGCTGCCGGTTGCCCGCGATCCGCTCCGGGGAGGGGCCCCCGTCGGCGGGTTCGAACCCCAGGCCTTCGGATTCCGGGTCCCGCAGCGCATCCAGCGACTCCGTGATCCGGTGCCCTTTGCTCCGGAGAATATCGAGTACCGCGTTGCGTACCGACCGCCAGAGCCAGGCTTCCTGCTGGGCCAGAAGCTCGAACTCGGGCCGGCGCTCGATATACCGGCTGAAGACGTCCTGCACGGCGTCTTCCCCGGCGGCCAGGGAACCCAGCAGCCTGCCTGCATAACGGGCCAGCTGGCCGGACATCCGGTCCCAAAGGGTCTCAAGCCCGATGGCCGGGACGGCCGGTTCCTGGTGATTCACACCAGCAGGATTCTCGAGCGTTGCGGTCAAAGGGAACATCCCTTCACGAAAAACGGGCCTGATACGCAAAAGTTACCCCACAAGGTCGGGAGAAATCACTAACTATCTGAAATAACAAGGGTATTGACGAGCGTATGGCACTTACCATATATTGATCGCACCCACATCCCCCTTCAGGGACGAGTTTCACATGGCCTCGAACAAGGTCGTCACGACCATCTACATCACGCGCGATCAGGAAGAGCAGTTGAAGGCTCTGACCGCTCGCACGAAAGTGGCCATGGCGGAGTATATCCGCCAGGGGATCGACCTCATTCTCCGCAAGTATGAGGACGAGATTCCGGGCCAGCGGTCGCTGTTCGATCCCGATACGACCGCCAACCTTCGTAAAGGCGAATGAACACAGGCGGCGGGTGAACCTCCGCCCGGCTGCCCGGATCGACGTCCGCGCTTTTCAGAATCTCCCGTATCTCCGTCGACTTGAGTCCCAGAGACAGCTCCAGCGAGTTGGCGATCGTCTTGCGCCGGTGGGCGAACGCGCCGCGCACGATCTTGCTCCGCTCCCGCGCCGTCTCGAAGCTGGCGGCCCCCGGGCGGGTGCGCAGTTCGACCACGGCAGAGCGGACTTTGGGCACCGGCCTGAACACGGTCGGCGGCACCCGGAAGGCCAGCTTCACCTCGCACTGGAGCTGCATCGCCACGCTCAACGAACCGTAATCCTTGGAACCGGGCTTGGCCGCCAGCCGGTCGGCGACTTCCGACTGGAGCATCAATACCGCGAGGTCCCAGGCCCCGGCCGACTCGATCAGGCCGAACAGGATTTCGGTCGAGATGGAGTAGGGCAGGTTGGCGGCGATCCTGCGGATCCCCCGTTCGGGCAGGAACTTCGCCCAGTCGGTATCGAGGGCGTCCGCCCGGACGATCTCGATCGGTTTGGGCAAAAGTCCCGGCAGTGCTTCCGCCAGCCGGTAGTCCACCTCGATGGCGGTCACCTCCGCCCCCTGGTTCATTAATTCTTTGGTCAGCGCCCCCTGACCGGGGCCGATCTCGAGAATCTTTACCCCCGCCCCCCCTGTATTTCCGGGCATAGGCGCCAGCGCGTGGCTGGCGATCTTCGCCGCAATGTTGCGGTCCACCAGAAAGTTCTGGCCCAGCCGCTTCGACGGCCGGAACTGCGGGGAGAGGGGGGGGGAGGGATCGGTCACAACGGGGAACATAGCCGTTCGTTCTGTGTTATTCCGTGTTTTTCGGTGGAAAGTGGACAGCTATGTCTGTTTTGGCCCGGAAACCAGTACCGCATTTCTCGTGTCCATTCGTGTTTAACCGTGTTGATGTGAGGTGGGGTCCCCCCCTCCTCTCATTGCCCCCTTGCTCCGCCTTTTACTTCCCCACCCCAACCCCTCCCCCCCCCTCCAGGGGGAGGGGTTGGGGTGGGGGTGCACCTGAACCGGATGCCCGAAGGGTCACCCGTTTTTTTTAACAACGCTCTCCGCACTGACAAGGGGGCGAAACCCGCGTGGCCCTAAATGAGCCTAAATGGACCAAGCGGCGGGAACCGGAGCTCAGGAATGTCGCGGAGTTAGGGGCGATAAATTAACAAAAACAAGAATGTATTGATGGAGCGGCAGGTCTTATAGCCCCTACCTCCCCGTCCGGGGCTTCTCCCGTTTGGGGACCGACGTATCGGACAGGTTATCCGCCACGGGCCAGCGGGCTTTGGGACTAATATCGAGCCCGTCCGGCGGGGTGCCGGCCTTGATGCGATTATATGCGGCGCGGCCGATCATCGCGGCGTTGTCGGTGCAGTAGGCGAGCGGCGGGAAGAAAAGTTTATAGCCCTTGCGGCCGTATTTTTCGGCCTCGGCGCGCAGGTGCGAGTTCGCCGCCACGCCGCCCACAATCACAATCGAACGGATGTTGAACTCGTCCGAGGCGCGGACCGCTCGGGTGAGCAGCGCCTCCACGACCGTCTTTTGCAGCGACGCGGCGAAGTCGCGCGTTTCGATGTCGGTGAGCGGGCGCGAACCTTTGTCCGTCACGTCGCGGTGCTTGTAGTAGAGCGCTGTCTTCACTCCCGAGAAAGAAAAGTCATAGGGGCTGTCCGCCATGCGGGAGACGGGCAGGGGGAACTTCGAGGCATCGCCGCCCTGCGCCGTGCGGTCGACGATTGGCCCGCCGGGGTAGCCGAGACCCAGGATTTTCGCGCCCTTGTCGAACGCCTCACCGGCGGCGTCGTCGCGCGTTGCGCCGATCTGCCTGCAGGCGCCGGGCTTCTCGACGACATAGAGGCTCGTATGGCCGCCCGAAACGAGCAGGGCGATCCACGGCGGCGGCGGGGCCTGCGGCACCAGTTCGACCGACGCCAGATGGCCTTCCAGATGATTGATCCCGTAGAGCGGCACGCCGCAGGAGAACGACAGCGCCTTGGCAAAGTTCAGTCCCACGTGCAGACAGCCAATGAGGCCGGGGCCGCTCGTGACGGCGATGGCCTTTAAGTCCGCGAACTTCAGTCCCGTCTCTTTGACCAGTTCCTGGTAGAGCAGCGGCAGCACTTCGAGGTGCTTTCTCGCGGCGATCTCGGGCACGACGCCGCCCCATTTCTGGTGGTCGGGGATCTGCGAATAGACGAGGGACTTGGCGACCACGCCATCATCCAGAAGCGCGACGGCGGTTTCGTCGCACGAGGTTTCGATGGCGAGGATTTTCATGGGTGGCCGGCGCCGCTTCCGGGCGCCGTCGCGGCTACTGGTCGCCGGACTGCTTGAGGTCAGCCTGCGCTTTCGGCCTGAAGGGCGAATCGGGATACCGCTTGATCAGCTTCTTGAAGAACGCGGCGGCCGTGTCGGCGTTGCCCTTCTCCAGGAACGACCGGCCTTCGTAGTAGAGCGCCTCGGCCGCCTCGGGGAAATCCGCGAACTTCTTCGCGACGTCGTCGAACACGAGGATGGCATCGCTGTAGGCCTTCTGGCGGAAATGCAGGTGGCCCATGAGCAGGGTCGCCTGGGCTTTTTCGCGCTGCGAGGGATCGCGTGCCAGCACGGCCTCGATCCCCTCGCGCGCCTTCACCCATTCGCCCGCCTGGAGATTCGCCATGATCATCGAGAACGCGCCGTTGCCCTGCGGTACGTCGGCGGCCACCGACGGCGTGATGCTGGAACCCATCTCGGGCTGGCCGGGCTTTTTCCCGCCCGTCTTGCCCACGCCCATCACCTTTTCCATGGCGCTCATCCGCGACTGTTCGGATTTGAGGCTTTCCTCGATCTGCTGGAGGCGGCTGTCGAGCACCGACCGCTCCATCATGCCCGCATCCTGGTTCTGGCGGATCGTCTCCAGTGCGTGGATCTGCTCCTGCAGGCTCTGGCGCATGCTGTCGATGTCGAGGCGGACCTGATCCTCGCGGGTCTCCATCTGGGAGAGCCGCTTGTTGAGTTCTTCGGGGTTCACCTGGTCGTGCTCGATGCGCAGGAGCTTGTCCTCGAGCTTGCGTCCCTGGTCGGCCGCATAGAAACAGCCGCCCGTCAGCAGAAGCGCGGCCGGAACGAGAGCGGCCAGCGCCCCGCGGGAGACGCCGGTCCGCCGGTCCCGGCAGTTGTCAACGAGGGGTTCGTTGTTCAAGGTTGCGGTCCTGCGGACTGTGCCCGACGCGTCCGTGATGAAGGAACAGATCATGTTCGAATCCCTGAGCGATCGTTTGAATTCGGCTGTGCGGACCCTGGCGGGTAAGGCGCGGCTTTCAGAGAAGAATATCGACGACGTGCTCGCCCAGGTCCGAACCAGCCTTCTCGAGGCCGACGTCAATTTTCACGTCGTGCGCGAGTTGGTCAAGCGGTTACGGGAAAAATCACTGGGGACGGAAGTTCCTCCGGGCATCGAACCGGCCGAGATGTTCCTCAAGCTCGTGTATGACGAACTGGTGGAACTGCTGGGCGGTGGCGACCCGGAACTCAATCTTAAAGTGACTCCCCCGGCCGTCATCATGCTCGTGGGCCTCCAGGGTTCGGGCAAGACGACCTCGACCGGCAAGCTGGCCCGCTATCTGAAGGAAGACCTCGGCCGCAAACCGTATCTGGTCCCGGCCGACGTCTACCGCCCGGCGGCTATCGACCAGCTGAAGACCCTTGGCCGTCAGCTGGATATTCCGGTTTACGACACGCCAGCCAGCGGGGCGAACCCCGTGGCCGAGGCCCAGAAGGCGATCGAGGAGGCCAAACGGCTGGGCTACGACACGGTGCTGGTCGACACGGCCGGCCGCCTGCAGATCGACGAAGAGCTCATGCAGGAGCTCGACCGGATGCAGGAGACCCTCAAGCCGCACGAGATCCTGTTCGTGGCCGACGCCATGACCGGCCAGGAAGCGGTCAATGTCGTAAAGGAGTTCCACGCCCGCCTCGATCTGGACGGCGTGGTGCTGACCAAGATGGACGGCGACGCCCGTGGCGGAGCGGCGCTGTCGATCAAGGCGGTCACCGGCGCACGGGTGAAGTTCGTCGGCGTGGGCGAAAAGATGGACGCGCTCCAGCCGTTCCACCCGAGCCGCATCGCACAGCGCATCCTCGGCATGGGCGATCTGCAGACGCTGGCCGAGAAGGCCAACAAGGCGATCGACCAGCAGACGGCCAAGCGGATCGAGAAGAAACTCGTCAATAACGAGTTCGACCTCGAGGATTTCCGGGACGCCATGCTCCAGATGAACAAGCTGGGAAGCTTTTCGTCGGTGCTGGGGATGATTCCGGGCCTGGGCGGCCTGATGAAGCAGGCCAAACAGCTCCAGGGCGCCGAAGCGGAACTGGCACGCACGCTGGCCATCATCAATTCGATGACGAAGCAGGAGCGGGCCGACCATTCGCTTATTAACGGCAACCGGAGGAAGCGCATCGCGGCCGGAAGCGGCACCCACGTCAATGACGTGAACAAGCTGCTCAAGAACTTCCTCCAGATGAAGAAGATGATGAAGCAGCTCAACAAGATGGGCCCCGGCGACATGATGCGGATGATGCAGAGCCGCGGCGGCCCGGGCGGCATGGGTGGAATGCCCGGCGGCGGGTTCCCCGGCATGGGGATGTGAGGCCCCTGGATCAGGGTTTCCGGAAGGTCTTGAAATCCCTCCGGTTATCTTATAGACAAGTCGGTCCGGACGGTGCGCCAAGCGCTGCATCAGCCCGGAAGTAGCTGATATTATTTGAGTTTTCCCCGGTAACTAATACCCCGTCACGAACGGGTCCGGGGCCCAGTGGAGCCCGAGAATTTCATGGTTGTGATCAGAATGTCCCGTCGTGGAAACAAGAACCGCGCCGCCTACCGTATTGTGGCTGCCGACAAGACGCATCCGCGCGATGGCCGTCACCTCGAGGTGCTCGGTACGCACATCCCGACCGGCACGCAGAAGGGTACGACGCTTCATGCCGAGCGTATCCAGTACTGGCTCTCCAAGGGCGCGCAGCCCTCGGAGTCGGTGCGCACGCTGCTCAAGAAGCAGGGCATTCCGATCCCTCACTGAGCGGAAGGTTCCGTCAGTGCCCCGGCCGCGCCTCCGGACAAATCCGGCCGCGGCCGGACTGTTTATCAGCTGCTGACCGGCCCGCAGCATTCAGGGGCCAGAATCTCCAGGAGATTTCCGAATCATGAGTGAAACGCCCGAAAACCAGTCTGAAATCGCACCCGTCGAGGCTTCTGCCGGCAGCACGGCCGCAGCGCCCTCCGTTTCGATCCACACGATGGTGATCGAGATCGTGCGCGAGCTCGTCTCCGTGCCCGATGCCGTCCGCATCGAGGAACGGGACCACGAGGAAGACGGCGACCGGTTCCGGCTGTACGAGCTGCATGTGGACAATTCCGATCTCGGCAAGGTGATCGGCAAGAACGGCCGCACGGCCCGCGCGCTCCGCGCGATGGTGAATGCGATGGCCGCGAAGCTGCGGGTCCAGGCCGAGCTCGAAATTATCGAGCCGGACCGTCCGGCCGGCGAAGAGACCAGCGAAGAGGACCGACGCGCCGATGCCCGTCGCAACGACGAGGGTGGCGACGAAGGCGATGATGAAGGCGACGAAGGGTCCGAAGGCGACGAAGGGTCCGAAGGCGATGAAGGGTCCGAAGGCGATGAAGGGTCCGAAGAAGACGACGGCGAAGCCGGCGCACCCGACGCCTAATACGGCGTCCGATACGGCGCCTGAACCTTCAGCCCGGTTCATCGAGCTGGGCAAAGCCGTCAAGCCCCACGGCCTCAAAGGGGCTATCAAGACCATCATCTGGAGCGAATCGGACGATAACCTGCGTCCGGGCGTGAAGCTGCGCGTGGTGCCCGAGAAGGGCGAGCCGCACACGCTGACCATCTCGCGCGTGGCTCCGCTGGGCGAACTTTTCCAGGTCTACTTCGAGGGCATCACGACCGTTGAAGCCGCCGAGCGGTACCGCAACGCGACGCTGCTTATTCCGCGTGAAGAGATGTCGGAAGGTCTGTATCTGGAAGATCTGAAGGGCGCCCAGGTACGATTCGACGATTCGCCCGAGGACATCGGCACCATCAAGGATTTCTTTATCAATCCGGCCGGGCAGACGTACGGAATCCTGTCCGGCGACCGCTACGTGGCGCTGTTTCTGGATGAAGTCGAATTCGACGGCGGTGTCGTGACGATTCCGCGCAAGGCGCTGATCGATGCGTCGGAAGCCGACGAGGCCAACGAGGCTGGCGAGGCGGAAGAGTCATGATCCGGTTCGACATCGTCACGCTGTTCCCCGAGGCCTTTGACGGCTGGCGGGAACATTCGATTGTGGGCCGGGCGCAGAAGAAGTCGCTGGCCGCGCTGGAGACACACCAGCTCCGCGACCACGCCGGTAACAAGCACGGCCGCGTGGACGAGCATCCCTTCGGCGGCGGCAGCGGGATGCTGATCCAGGCGCCGCCCGTTTTGCGCCAGCTTGAGGCGCTGAATCTCTCACCCGGTACGCCGGTGATCGCGACCGCCGCCTCCGGCGAGCCGTGGACCGATGCGCTTGCCCGGCAGTACGTGACCGCGGAACGGGTCGTCGTGCTGTGCGGCCACTACGAAGGGTTCGACCAGCGGGTGATCGAACTCTGCGGTGCGCGGGAGGTTTCCGTCGGCGATTTCGTGATGACGGGCGGCGAACTGGCCGCCATGTGCGTCGTCGATTCGGTGGTGCGGCTCGTGCCCGGCGTACTGGGTAACGAGGAGTCGCTCTCGTCCGAAAGTTTCAAGGAAGGGCTGCTCGAAGGGCCCCAGTATACGCGCCCGGAAGCGGTGGACGGGCCGTCCGGAGTGCTGCCCGTTCCGGAAGTGCTGATGTCCGGCGACCATGCCCGGATTGGGCGGTGGCGGCGGGAGATGTCGCTCAGGCGCACGCTCGAGCGGCGGCCGGACCTGCTCAGGAAGGCGGCCGGCCGCGGCCAGCTCGGCCCGGATGACCTGGCCTTCCTGAAAGCCCTCGGATTCGGCGAAAAAGGCTGAAAAAGGGCTCGCCGTGGCAGGCTCCAACCCGGCGGAACACTTGGGGTTTTGGACAGCCCGCGATGCGCTTGACTTGAAGGATGTTCCATGTAAACACAGGCGCCTTCGTAACCGCCCTGCCGCTGGCAAGGGCCTTACTGAACCGGGAAACAAGCCATGTCGATCAACGCAATTATCCAGAAGATTGAAGCCGAACAGATCAAGGGCGACCGCCTCAAGACCTCGGGCAAGCGCGAGCGCGTGAAGGAAAGCTTCCGCCCCGGCTCGACGGTACGCGTCCACACGCGGATCAAGGAAGGCGACAAGGAACGCGTCCAGGTGTTCGAAGGCGTCGTGATCGCCTGCCGCGGACGCGGCCTGCAGCGCACCTTCAAGGTCCGCAAGGTCTCCTTCGGGATCGGCGTGGAAAGAACGTTCCCGCTCCACTCACCGTGGATCGAAAAGATCGAAGTGAAGCAGGAAGGCGAAGTCCGCCGCGGCAAGCTCTACTACCTGCGCGACCTGTCGGGCCGTGCCGCCAAGATCCGCGAACGCCGCGGTTCCGAAGCGTTCCGCCGTCTGCTGGCGCTCAACACGCCGACGGAAGGCACCGCTGAAGCGGCCCCTGTCGACGCGGCCGCCGCCGGGACCCCGGCTCCGGAAGCCGCCAAGTAACCGCAGAGAGACGGTATGGAAAGGCGCCCTGGACGCGAGTCCGGGGCGTTCTTTTTTGCGCATTTGTCGCGTAGTCTTGGGCGGCCGGAAGCGATAAACTGGGCAGGCTAAGAGGGAAGACCGTGCAGATCATCGAATTCGTCCTCCAGGGCGTTCGCAGGTTCAAGGATTCGTTCAAGATCCAGGCAAAGCCCGGACTGGTGATGCTTGTGGGCGGCAGCGAGTCGGGTAAAACGACTTTCCTCGATGCGCTGGAGGCGACCCTCTTTCCGGCCAGTTCGACGCTTTCCGGCGAACTGCTCTCCTGGGAAACTCCCGACGTCTCGCGCGCCGCACTTGTGTTCAAGGCCGGTCCCGAGCAGGCGACCTGGCGTATCGTCCGCGATTTTGTGAAAGGCGCCTCCAGCCTGTCGAAGCTGGACCCGGCCACCAAGAAGTTCATGCCGGTGACGGGCGACGCCGCACAGATCGAGCAGGCGCTTGCCGACGCGGGGCTCCCGGCCCTGGACCAGTTCCATGCGCTCTGCACGATGCGCCGGCTGGACACGGAAGCGGCCGGCAGCCGCAGCGCCTTCAGCGGCGCCGCGACGGACGAGACCGCGCTGCTGTCGCCCGAAGAACGCGAAAAGAAGATCAAGCTGATCGAGGACGCGCTCGAAGGCGCCGGCCGGATCGACAAGCTCCAGTTCGAACTGGACGGGCTCGAAGGGCAGAAGTTCGACTGCCAGAGCAAGATCAAGCGGGTGGACGATCTGGTTGCCACCGCAAAAAAGCACCAGGAGGCTCTCGAAAAGCCGGAGTTCAACGGCCTAGCGGGCGTCACCAAGGAACAGGAAGAACGGGTCCGCAACTACGACGAGAAGTCGGGCGACCGCAAGAAGGAGCTGGACCAGCTCGAGAAGCAGGTGCTGGCGCTTCGGGAAGAAGGAGACGCGGCGGCACGCAGGAAGATCCCGGTCTTCAAGCATCCGATTGTGGGGGCAGGTGCCGGGCTCATTTTCCTCGGAATCCTGCTGCTCATCCTGCTGGTCATGAAGGACAACCCGCATGCGACGAAGATGATCCTGCTGATCATCATCGGCGGCGGCGTCGCGGGTTTCGGTTATCTGGCGTGGATGAAACAGATTTCCGAGCTCGACGCCGTCATTGCCAAACCGGACAAGGTCGAGCAGCAGCGCGCCCAGCTCACCCGGAAATACGAGGTCGAGGCGGCCGACGCGCTGGCGCTGCTCCGGCGGCTGGAACTGGACCGTGCCGGCGAGCTTGGCGAGCGGATGGTCCTCTACCGCAAGCAGAAGGCGATCGCCGACAAGGCGAAGGAAGAGGCCGAGAAGGGCAAGCAGGACCCCGAATACACCTCCGCAGCCTCCGAAATGAAGGCGATCACGGAAAAGGCCAGGGCCATCCAGGCCGACATCAAGCAGATGGGTGCCGCCGCCGCCATCGATCCGAGCGAACTGCGCCGCCAGCTTGAAAAACTGAAGGCTGTGAGCGGCAAGGGAGCGGGCGTTGCCGGTGTCGGCGCGGGCCGGCTGATTTCCGCCACGGCGGCTTATCTGGATGAAAGCGGCGCGGTGCTGGCGGCGGCGATTCTCCCCAGAGTCTCGGCGAACCTGCAGACGATCACCGAGAACCGCTACTCGGTGGCCTCGTTATCTGAAGACGGGTCGGCGATGGTGATGCACGTTCCGACCTCCCGTGAACGGAGTCTCGGCGAGGTGAGTCCGAGCGTCATGCACGCCTTCCAGTTCGCCCTTCACGGTACGCTGATCGAATATGTGGCCGAGAAGAAAGAAAAGCTCCCGCTGCTGATCGACGCGGGCACCGGCGGGCTGGACGACAAGTGGCTGGCGGGGCTGCTCCGGTCGCTCAAGGGCGTCGGCGCCCGCTCGCAGGTCATTTTCACCACCAACCGAGGCCAGCTGGCGGCGCTGGCCGATCTGGCGCTCAAGCTCCCCGGCTGATATCCCATGCCGCTCGACCCGGCCTTTGACCGGCAGTTTCTGGCGGAAGTCCCCAGGGGGACTTTTATTGCCGGTGTAGATGAGGCGGGCCGCGGCCCGCTCGCCGGACCGGTCGTTGCGGCGGCGGTGATTCTCGATCCCGACGGGCCGTTCATCGACGGACTCAACGATTCCAAGGCACTTACCCATGAAGACCGTGTCCGGCTTTCCGTTGAAATCCGGGCGAGGGCGCTCAGCTGGGCAGTGAAAGAGTCGACCGTCGCGGAGATCGAACGGCATAATATCCTGCGGGCTTCGCTGATCGCCATGCGGCGGGCGATCGAGGCGCTGGAAAAGCCGGTCGGGCTGGCGCTGATCGACGGCAACAAACTGACCGACGCGCTGGTGCGCCAGAAGTTCCTCGTGAAGGGCGACGCGAAAAGCCCGTCCGTCGCCGCCGCCAGTATTCTGGCGAAGGTTCACCGCGACGCCGTCATGGCGGAAATGGCGGCCAGATATCCCGTGTACGGGTTCGAGCGGCACAAGGGATATCCGACCGAATACCACCGGGAGGCGATCCGCAGGAACGGCCCGTGCGAGATCCACCGCCGCACGTTCAGCGGAGTGAAGGAGTTTCTGCCATGACCGCAGGCAAACAGCCGCCCAGGGGCTCCCGTCCGAAAGCCCCCGGTCCGCAGGGTTCCCGGGCCAAAGATCCCCGGCGCGGTACCGGCCAGTCGGGTGAGGACGCCGCCGTGGCATATCTCGAAAAACGGGGTTTCCTGATTGTCGAGCGTAACTGGCGGTGCAAGGCGGGCGAGGTGGATGTGGTGGCGAGAGACGGCGAAACGGTCGTCTTCGTGGAGGTCCGGACGAAGTCCGGCGGCGATTACGGCAGCGGAATCGAATCGGTCACGCCGCGCAAGCTTCAGCGGGTCTCGCGGCTCGGCGAATATTACCTGGAAATTCACAACCTCAAGAATGTCCCGGCCCGGGTCGATGTGATCGGAATCGAACCGCTGCCGGACGGGACGTTCAGGATCGAACACGTCCGGAACGCCACGGGCTGATTGCCCGGTGCACTACCGTGTCGCAAACAGCGGATTGGATTCGCTGGACGAGATCATGGCCGCCTTGAGCCCCAGTGCCTGCAGCTCCGCCAGGAACGTGCGCGGGCCGTTGAGCAGAAAAACCTCTTCAGGGGAGACCATCTGGATGAGCTTCAGCAGTTCGTCGTGGCCCGCGTGGTCGGAGAAAGGCAGGGCGTGGTCGCACCGGACCCTGGCGACATAACGCCGGTCGACGGCCCAGCCGGTGAGGGCGATATAGCGGGCCTTCTTGAGCTTCGAGAATATCTGGCTATGACGGGCCTGGGGCGGGGCCACGATAACGGTCCCTTCGGGAACGCTCTCTCCCAGCAGCGAATAGCTGCCGAGCTGCTTGCCGTGCAGCCGGTAGACGGCCGAGACCCGGTCGATGACCGGCGTAACGGCGACCGGGATCGCTTCCTGCGCCAGTATCGCCATCACCTCCTGCGCCTTTCCGGCGGAGTAGGCGAGGATTACCGGCGTGGCCCCCTGCAGGAGCAGTTTCTCGACCAGCGCAACCAGCTGGTCGGCGGCATCCTCGCGGGACGGGAACTTGAATTTAGGGTCCGCGAAGGTTCCTTCCATCAGAAGCGTTCTGGCTTTTGGCGGGGCCGCATGCTCGGCGGTAAGGGCGGGGCTCAGGCGGAAGTCCCCGGTATAGAGGAGCGACCCGGAGGCGCTTTCGACCTTCAGCATGGCAGAGCCCAGCATATGCCCCGAGGGGTGTAGCGTGACGGTCTGGCGGCCGAGCTTGCAGGGTTCACCGAACCGCACCGCCTCGTGCCTGCCCGCCGGCCCGAAGGCCGAGCAGACGGCGACGGTTTCCGGTGTGGCGATGAACCGCGTATGGGGGCCGCCGCGCATGGCGTGGCCGTGCGACACGAAGGCGAGCGGCTTCGGCGTTTTCGGGTCCAGATACAGACCGCATCCGGAGATAAGCGGTTCGCCGTGATCTACGGCAAAAAGGGGCTTTGCCGTCATAGCTTCCTGGTCATTTCTTCTTGAGCGATTTCTCCAGATGTTCGCACACGGTGGAGACTACCTTTACACGGGCCCACTGCTTGTCGTTGGCTTCCACCAGTACCCAGGGGGCGATCTCGGTGCTGGTGCGCTCAATCATATCACAGGCGACGGCCTCGTAGGCGTTCCATTTTTTCCGGTTGCGCCAGTCCTCTTCTGTGAGTTTGTACTGCTTGTAGGGGGTCACCTTGCGGTCCTTGAACCGCCGGAGCTGCTCGTCCGGGCTCGTCGCGAGCCAGAACTTCACGATGATGATGCCGAATTCGGCCATCTGTTCCTCGAAGGCGTTGATCTCGGCATAGGCGCGGGACCACTCGCCTTTTGTGGCGAACCCCTCGACCCGTTCCACCAGCACGCGGCCGTACCAGGAACGGTCGAAGATCGTCACTCGGCCGTGCATCGGCAGGTTCCGCCAGAACCGCCAGAGATACGGATGCGCCCGTTCTTCGTCGGTCGGCGCCGCGACCGACTTCACCTGATAGAACCGGGCGTCCATTGCTTCGGTGAGTTTCCGGATGGCGCCGCCCTTGCCGGCGGCGTCGGGCCCTTCGAAGACCAGAATGAGCGACCGGTTGGCGCTGTGGAGCCTGCGGGTCAGCTCGTTCAGGCGGGGCCGGAACTTGTCCATCCGTTTTTCGTAGTCGCTCTTGGTGAGGGTCTGGGTCAGGTCCAGATGGCGGATGATGTTGTGCTCGGTCGGTTCGGGCAGGTCGGGCGTGAGCTTCTTTTTCCGTTCGACGGCGGCGGCCTTCGCCTCGTCGAGGGACCGCCGGATGGTGTCGAGCACCGTCTTTGTGACGGTGATTTCGCGGTACCGGTCGTCGGTGGCTTCGACGACGTGCCACGGGGCGAACCCCATGCTCGTGCGGCGCAAGGCCTCTTCGGAGACGGTACGGAAGCGGTCGTATTTCTTGAAAAACTTGAGGGTCTGGTCGGTGACCTTCCAGGCGGTGGCCGGATCCTTCTGGAGCTTCTTCAGCCGCTTTTTCTGGACATCCTTGGCCAGATGCATCCAGAACTTGATCAGCACGACCCCTTCGTTGGCGAGCATGCGTTCGAACTGGACGATCTTGTGGAGGTCGTTGTCGAAATCGATCTCCGAGATCTCCTTGTAGGTCCGCTGGACGATCGGCTGTGAGTACCAGGAGCCGAACAGGATGCCGATTTTCCCCTTGGGCGGGAGTACGCGCCAGAACCGCCAGAAGCTCGGGCGTTCGCGTTCTTCATCGGTCGTGCCCCACATGGCATGGACCTCGATACCGCGGGTATCCATCCATTCCATGAGCAGATTGACGGTTTCGCCCTTTCCGGCCCCTTCGACGCCGCCCACGATGATGACCACGGAGGTGTTTGACGCCGCCAGTTCGCGCTGGATTTCGAGCAGCGCGCTCCTGATTCCCGGCGCCTGCTTCTTGTAGGAGGCCTTGTCTATCTCGTTTCCGACTTCGGCGGCTTCAAACATGAAAATACTCCCTTAGAAACGGGGCCCGGTGGCTGTCAATGGTCTATATTCGCCGGTAACCAGCCCCCCGTTCAATGACGGCTGTCAGGATGTCTATGAACCCTACTTCAACGAAATTCGGCTATCCCGGCTCGCTTTTGAGGGAATATGGGCACTGGCTGGTGCTGCTCCGGCCCGGCCAGGTGACCCTCGGCAGCCTGGTGCTGGTCTGCAAGGAAGACGTGAAAAGTTTCGGGGCGATCTCGCCGGCCGCGTCGGCGGAACTCCAGCAGGCGGTCTCGGGCGTCGAGCGGACGCTCAAGGAGGCATTCGCCTACGAGAAGATCAACTACCTCATGTACATGATGGTGGACCCGGACGTGCACATGCACGTGATACCGAGATATTCGGGTCCCAGGGTGTTCGAGGGGACCGAGTTCAGCGATCCGTTCTGGCCCAAGCCGCCGGATATTTTTTACGCCAATACGGTACCGGACAAAGTCCGGCAGGAACTTACCCGGAAACTGAAGCGCCTATTCGAACTTGCCGCCCCGGCCGGCGCCTGACTTGAACCGGCCCACGCCGGACCGCAGTTCCGGGCTGGCGATCGCCTGTATGCCCCGGGCGAATTCGTTTTTCAGCGCCGCGTCCACCGACAGGTTTTCCTGTTCGATCGCGCTCAGGCGGTCCTGCCGCATGCAGACCTGCGGGAACGCCGATATTTCCAGAGCCAGTTTTTCCGCCTCTTCGCGGGCCTTGCCCTTGGGGACGATCCGGTTGGCGAGGCCGATCTCGAACGCTTCTCTGGCGCCGACCGGTCTTCCCGTCAGGATCATGTCCATCGCCCGTGAGAGGCCGATCAGGCGGGGGAGCCGCACCGTGCCACCGTCGATCAGCGGAACACCCCAGCGGCGGCAGAAGACGCCGAACGTCGCGTCTTCTTCGGCGACCCGCAGGTCGCACCAGGCAGCCAGCTCGATTCCGCCGGCGACTGCGAACCCGCTCACGGCGGCAATGACCGGCTTGGAGAGCGTCATCCGGGAGGGGCCCATCGGGCCGTCCCCGTCAGGCGAAGTGCGGTTATTACGGTCCGAACCGATCGCCTTGAGGTCGGCGCCCGCGCAGAAGGTCCCGTTAGCGCCCCAGAGCACCGCCACGCGGTAGTTTTCACCGGCATCGAATTCCCGGAACGCCCTTGCGAGCGCCTCGGCCGTGGGTTTGTCGACGGCGTTGCGGGCTTCGGGCCGGTCGATAATGACAGTGTAGACGGGGCCGGAGATCTCAACTCTGACACTCATGGAACAGTCCTTCCGGGGGGCGTGCTGGTTCATTGCAACCGCATCCGCTGGGTAATAAGTTACCGGACAAGCATAGCAGCGTCAGTTAACGGTTTCCTCAAAAAGGCGGCGGCGTGTTCAAACCGTCCATCCGGAGCCAGCTGGTCTTCATCGCCGTCCTCGCGGTGGCGCCGGCGTTTCTGTTTTTCATTTTAGGCGCACAGGAATACCGCAGGCTCCTCCGGCAGGAGGCCGAACACCGGGCCCTGGAAACGGTGGTGACCGTCGGCCATCAGGCCGAGCGCAAGATCGAAAACGCCCGGGGGTTTCTGGAAGGCCTCGCCGTCGTCCCGATTCTCGACCGGGATCATATCGGCAAGTGTAACAAGCTGCTGGGCCGCCTGCTCGAGTCCAACATTGATTATGCGAATATCGGGGTCGTTGACGGATCAGGGAAACTGTTCTGCAGCGCGCTGCCGTACCAGATGGATCTGGACCTCTCCGACCGCCTGTATATCCGCAAGGCGCAAGAGACCGGGGCATTCTCGGTCGGCGGTTTCATGATCGGACGGGTGACCGGAAAGTCGTCCCTGAACATGGGCATTCCGCTTTCGGCGGAATCGGGCGGAAAACCGCCGGTCCTCTATGTCGCTCTGGATCTCGAGAAATTCGGCGAATGGGTTGCGACGGCAGGGTTGCCCGAGGGATCGAGTTTCACCGTGCTCGATCAGGACGGCCTCATGCTGGCCCGGTATCCGAAACTGGACGGATGGGTCGGCAAATCGGTGAAGGATTCGGAACTCTCCCATGTCCGGAGCGGGAAGCGGGAAGGGACCGCAGTGGCGAAAGGTCTGGACGGGGTGAACCGGATCTATGCGTTCGGCCCGCTGGGCGATGCTGAAGAGCTGAAAAAACTGGATGTCATTGTCGGGATTCCCTCCGAGCACGTGTATGGTCCGATCAACTCATTTTACCGGCAGGGGCTGATCGGCATCAGCGTCGTCGCCGTGCTGGCGATCCTGGTCGCCTGGGTCGTGGGCGACCGGTTCATCGCCCGCCGGATCAACCGGCTGGCCCACTCGGCCGAGAGCATGGGCCGTGGAGCGCTTTCCGAGCGCACGGGTATCGCCGGCGACGGCGACGAGATCGCCGTGCTTGCCGGGGCGATGGACCGGATGGCCGAATCGCTGGAACGCCTGAGCGGCGAGACCCGGCTCATCATGGAGTCGGCGAACGAAGGTATCTGCGGGCTCGATCCTGACGGCAAAGTGGTTTTCGCCAACTCCGCGAGCGGGCGGATACTCGGCTATGAGCCGGGCGAAATGACTGGAACCGATCTGTGCGGGATGGCAATGGCGCCGTCCGGCGGCGAGGAAACACCGTCAGGAATCCTGACGCAATCCGCCGGCAAGGGTCTGCTGTCGGAGGAGTTCAGGCGCAAGGACGGCAGTCTCTGTCCGGTCGAGATGACGGTCAGCATCCTTAACCGCGGCACGGAGCCGGTCGGTTATCTGGTGATCTTCGCCGACGTCAGCAACCGCCGCAGACTCGAAGAACAGCTCGAGCAGTCCAGGCGCATGGAAGCCGTCGGGCGGCTGGCCGGAGGCGTCGCGCATGACTTCAACAACCTGCTCACCCTGATCAACGGAAACGCACAGATCATCCAGAGCGAGGCGATGCCCGACACGGAGCTGTACCGGGATGTGAGCGAGATTGTGGAGGCGTCGAGGCAGGCTGCCGCCGTGACCCGGCAGCTTCTGCTCTTCAGCCGCCACCAGGTGGACCAGACACGGCCGATCGACCTGAACGACCTCCTCGCCCGCACACTCAGACTGGTGCGGAAGATGATCGGAGAGCACATCCGGATCGCGACCGGATTCGAGCAGGGTATCTGGCCGGTGAAGGCGAACGCCGGACAGATCGAGCAGGTGATCATGAACCTGACGCTCAACAGCGCCGATGCCATGCGGATCGGCGGCACGCTGTCGCTGGGCGCGCACAATATCGAGATCCTCGAGGGCGTGTCTCCTCCGCTGCCCGAACTGACGCCGGGCCGCTACGTCGAACTGACCGTCGCGGACACGGGCCAGGGCATGGACAAGGAGATCCTCGCGCACGTGTTCGAGCCTTTCTACACGACCAAGGAGAAGGGTAAGGGCACGGGGCTGGGCCTGTCGGTCGTCTACGGTATCGTGAAGTCGCTCCACGGCGCCATCGGGATCGAGAGCGAATCCGGGCGAGGTACCACCGTCCGTCTGTATTTCCCGGCGACCGATGAAATCCCGCGCGATACGGCCCGGGTTCTGGACGGAGCCCGGGGAAGCGGGCAGCTGATACTCGTGGTGGAAGACGATCCGAGGGTCCGCAATATCAGCGGCCGTCTGCTCAGGCGGCTGGGTTACGAGGTGATCGAGGCGTCGGGGGGAGAGCATGCGCTGATGCTGCTGGGCACGCGGGCGGACGAAGTCTCCCTGCTGTATACGGATATGCTGATGCCGGGGATGGACGGCGAAGCCCTTTGCGCCGAAGTCCGCAAGCGCTACCCCCGGATCCGGACGCTGCTCACCTCCGGTTATGCCGGAAGCCTGCAGGACGGCAACAATCTGCCGCCCCATATCGACGGCTTCCTTGCGAAACCTTATAACGTGACCGAACTCGCGTCTAAACTCGCCATACTGCTCAGACTGGAGACCGCCAAGGCATGAGAAAGAAAGCGCAGAAGGCTGCAGCTGCGGTTGCGGCAGAGCCGAAATTTGACGTTCAGACCGACGGCCGGGGCGTGGCCGTGCTGACCGTCCGTAACGAGGAAAAGCTGAATATCCTCTCGGGCGGGCAGATGCGGGACCTCACTGCCGCCGTAAAAATCCTGTCCAGACGGAAAGATATCCGGGTGCTCGTTCTGACGGGCGAGGGGCACCGGGCGTTTATCGGCGGCGCGGACATCCGCGATATGTCGAAGCTGAAGACTGCCTCGGCCCGTGTCTTTATCACCGGCCTCCACCGGCTCTGCGATTCACTGCGGACATTTCCGGTCCCGGTCGTCGCCCGGATTTCGGGTTACTGCATCGGTGCGGGCCTCGAGGTCGCGGCTTCCTGCGATCTCCGCGTGGCGGACGAAACCGCCCGGTTTTCCATGCCGGAGGTGAAGGTCGGCATCCCGTCCGTGATCGAGGCGGCGCTGCTGCCGTCGCTCATCGGCTGGGGCCGGACAAGGGACCTGCTCTACACGGGCCGGATGATCGACGCCGTGACGGCGCACGCGTGGGGACTGGTGGACCGGCTGGCCGGCAGCGGCGGAATAGAGATCGAAACGGAGCAACTTGTGGGCGAAATCCTCGATTGCGGCCCGCAGGCGATCCGCGACCAGAAGGCGCTGATCCGCCAGTGGGAAAAACTGCCCCTGAAAAAGGCCGTCGAGGCCGGGATCCGGTCGTTCGGCGGTGCGTTCAGGACCTCCGAACCGACCGACCGGATGCGCGCATTCCTGGAGCGGAAAAAACCGGCCTGACGATCAGTCTCAGGGTAACCTGATCCTGAGTCCGCCGCGCCCGATGCGGGCGGCGTCGGTTCCCCGGAGATTTGGAGGAAGGTCGTTGCCACCGCCGTTCACGCCAGCGGCGCCGATTTCAAAAAACAGCACACCCTGGTATTCGTCTGCCTTGAACCCCGATTCAATGCCTATGCATACATCGCCGTACAGGACAGATTCGGGCTTGCCGGTGCCGTCCACTTCGCCTAGCTCCATGCCCGCCGAAAGGCCTCCCGCCAGGTACGGCGAGATCGTGAACTGTCCGAGCTGGGGGCGGCTGATCGGATAGAGGCGGCCCCGTAGTCCGAGGCTGACGAAGCCGGAATAGTTTGGGCTCGCGTCGCCGATTCCGAGTTCGACATCCGCTTCCGCGAATCTCGTCGACGGTCCGAACGCGATGAAGAACTGTCCCATGTCTATATCTGGATTCGGTTTCTTGGGGCTCGTGGAGAATCCGCTGCCGCCGAAGCTCAATGTCCAATTATAGGGGGTTTCCCTGAAAAGCCGGAACGTCCTGTCGGTGGGCGGCTGGGTAGATTGCGGGACTGGAGCGGGAGCCGACGAAGAGGCGGGCTCAGTTTTCGGGGCTTCCGGAGGGTTCTTCTCCTCAGTCGCCGGTGTGGGTGTATCTTGAGCGAACGCCGGAGACGCCGTCAAAAAAGCCAGAATAATGAAGAGTGAAAGCCGGGGAATACACAAATGGAACTCCTTTAAACCGGTTGGGACTGCACCGGTTCATGGCGATTTTCGGTGTTTCACTGTAAATATAATGTGACGTGGGCCACAGACGGACTTTCCCTCACCCCATCATGCCGCCCTGGTTGCCTCCGCCCATCATCTCGTCGCGGAACATTTCGGGCTTGAGAATGAAGGGGTTTCGGCGGCGCTCATGGCCGAGCGTCGTCACCGGGCCATGCCCCGAATAGATGGAGACATCGTCAGAGAGCGGCAGGATTTTCGTCTGGATCGACTTGATGATGGTGTCGTAGTTGCCACCGGGCAGGTCGGTGCGGCCGATCGATCCCTGAAAGACCGTGTCGCCCACGAACAGGTGCCTGTCGTTCACCAGAAAACTGATGCCGCCAGCCGTATGGCCGGGGGTAAAGAGCGAGTGGAGTCTCAGTTCGCCCACCTCGATCACGTCGCCGTCGTGGATCGCGTGGTCGACCTTGGGGACTTCCAGATTCCCCATGCCCATCAGGGGGCCCCACTTGGGCATCGAAAGGAGGTTCATCATCTCCCCTTCGTGGATCCAGAACTCGACGCCGGTAATGCGCTTGATCGGCGCGACGGCGCCCGCGTGGTCCATGTGGCCGTGGGTGTTGGTGATCTTGTCGAGCTTGAGGCCCAGCTGTTCGATGATCCCGAGGATGCCTTCGGCGGAACTGCCAGGGTCGATCAGCGTGCATTTGCGGGTGACCGGATCGCCGACCAGCCAGCAGTTTTCCTGGAACGGCCCGTTCACGAGCTGCCGGATGATGATGTCCTTGTCGTCCTGGTCGTTTTCCTGTTCAGCGGTCATAACTGGTTCCCGTGCTGTTTCCTGACTTCCGGCGCCAGTTCCCGGGCGCGGCGGATACCTTCGAACAGGGTGTCCCGGACGGCAAGGGGTACGCCCCGCTCCTCGGACGACTCCTGGTAGAACCGGCACTTCGCATCCCCGTGGAAATCGCTCCCTCCGGTGGTTTCGAGATCGAACCGGTCGCAAATGGCTATCAGCGCTCGCCGGTCGGAGGGGCCGTGTTCGGAATGGTAGACCTCGACGGCATCGAGCCCCTGTTCGGCCACCATCCGGATGTGCGGTTCGCCGAACCGGTCGACGGTCGCGTGGGCGAGGCTTGTGTAGGCGCCTTCTTCGCGCAGCCGCCAGATCGCCGCCCGGGCGTCGATCGATTCGAACTTCACATGGGCCGGGCCGCCGTCTTTCAGGAACCGGCGGAACCCTTCTTCGACGGATTTCGTGACGCCCTTCCGGAACAGGGCGCGGGCCACATGCGGCCGGTGTACGGCAGCGCGTCCGGCGACCTTGCGGACCTCGGCGGCCTCGATCTCGATACCCAGCTTGCGCAGCCGCAGGCAGGTTTCCTCCAGCCGCTCGTCCCGGGCCACCCGGCACTGGGAGAGCCAGCGGGCGGTCTCCGCCGCCTGATCGAGGTCTTTGAAATAGGCGAGTATATGGCAGGTCCGGCCGGTGAGGGTGGTGGTCACTTCGGCTGCGGGGATGATCTCCATGCCCAGCCGCGACGCTTCGGCCTGCGCCTCCCGGAACCCGTCGAACGTGTCGTGGTCGGTAAGCGCCAGGGTTCTCACGCCCGACTGATAGGCGCGGTTCACCACCTCCCTTGGGGCAAGGGTTCCGTCGGACGCGGTCGAGTGCATGTGCAGGTCGATCATGGCCGTAATGAACCTAACACCTCCGCCGGGGGTTGGTCAGGGGGCAGGGCAAACAGAAAGGGCGGCCCCCGGTGGGGTGCCGCCCTTGGCTGTTCAGGTCCGTAAACCCGCCGGAATAACCGCCGGTATTACTGGCGGATCTTCTGCGGCGGAGCCGGCGGAGGCGGCGGCTCCTGATCCGGAGAGGTCGGCTTGGGTACGACCGGTGCTGGAGCCGGGGTTGCTGCCGGGGCTGCCTGCGGTGTTGTTCCTTCCGGAAGGGGCTGCGACGGCGGCGGCGGGGCGCGCCGGATGTTCGGCGGCGGCGGCGCGGGCACGAAGTAGCGCGGGTTCGGCGAGCCCAGGCTCGCGTACACCTTCAGGCCTTCTTCCTGCAGGAAGTAGCGGATCCACTGTTCGTCCACGAAGGCGAGGTTGTTCACCATCGTGTTACCGCCGGCCACCAGTCCGTCCATGTTCTGGACGATACGGATAACCTGCTTGATGAGCGACGAGAGGTTCGTGTCGTTCGCCTTATTGTAGTGCTCGAGGTCATGCATGATCTTCATCAGCTTCTCGAGCGCTTCGCGGGCCGAGACGACCATCGGACGGGCGTCGCCGAGGATCGGCTTGAGGTCCATCATGACGGCGTTGGCGTTGCGCATCAGCGGTCCGGCGTCTTTCAGCACCGGGCGGAGATCGTTGATCATGCCCGGAGCGGCGTGCAGCACCGGCTTGAGGTCCTTCATCATGCCGGGCACGTCCTGGTTCAGCGCCTTCACGAGGCTGGACAGGTTGCTGATCAGCTGGCCCACGTCCTTCATCTGTTCTTCGTCGAAGTTGCCCAGGAACGCATCGATGGCGGCGATCATGCGCTCAAGACGCGGACGGTTCTTCTCGATGATGTCGAGCACTTCGCCCATGACGGCGTAGCCCTGCGAGATCAGCTGGTCGAGGCGCGGCGGATCGACGCCGGGGACGAGCGTGTTGGGTTCCCAGGACTCGGCGTCCTTGGAGCCGGGCGTCACTTCGAGGTAGCGCTCGCCGATGATGCCGGCCATGTTGATCAGGAACTTGGAGTTCTTGCGCACCGACGGACGGGCCTTGTCGTCGATGTCGATGGTCACCACCACGTGGTAGGGGATCGAGGGGTCTTCGCCCACGAAATCCACGGCGCGCACCTTGCCCACCTTGACGCCCGAAACACGGACGGGGGAGCCGACGGTGAGACCGCCCGCGAAGTTGTAACCGACCTTCAGGCGGTAGGATGACCGGGGGCCGATTCCCACGCCTTTCAGTACAGCGATGAAGCCGATAGCCGCCGCAACGGCTCCGACCACGAGAAGGCCGACTTTAAATTCTCTGTTCATTTCCTACTGCCTCTTTCCCTTGCGAATTCTCTGTATACAACGGTTTTCATTACTGTTCTACAAAATATAGGCCGACACCACCCAGGTGATGAAGAAGTCCAATATGACGATCAGGAGCCCCGAATAAACGACCGATTTGGTGCAGGCAATGCCTACCCCCTCGGCGCCGCCGGTGGTCCTGAACCCGTAATACGACGCCACGATCGGGATAATCTGCCCGAACAGGAACGCCTTGAAGACGTTGACGCCCAGATCCAGGGGCTTGACGAAGTTGCGGGCGTTGTTGATGAACAGCAGCCAGTCGATATGGATGCTCACCTGGCAGACGATCATTCCGGTGAAGATGGCCACCATGGCGGCGATGCAGGAAAGCATCATCAGGCTGAGTACGGTGGCCACAAACCGGGGCACCACGATCTGCTTGATCGGGTTGATCGAGATCAGCCGCAGCGCGTCGATCTGTTCGGTAAGCTGCATGGTGCCGATTTCGGCCGTAATACCCGCGCCCACCTTGCCGGCCATCATGGCGGCGGGGATGACGCTGGCGAACTCGCGCAGGATCAGCACGGTGGCGAAACCGGGCACGAATTCGGTCGTATGCAGGACGGTGTCCATCTGGAAGCCCAGTTCCACGATGGAGATCATGCCGACGAAGGCGATGGTCGACAGCACGATCGCGGTCGAATTGACCCCGATCCAGTACAGCTGGTCGAGGATCGGGCGCAGACGGTAGGGCGGATAGAACGTGTAGAAGACCGTCTCCGCGTACAGCCGCAGGACGTCCCTGACCGTCTCGAAGAAGACCGCGAACGGCGTGAAGATACCGAGGTTCATGCTCAGATCTCGCCTATCTTGGTGATGACCAGGTAGATCCAGCCGGAGATGACGGCGAGGAAGTAGTCGGTGGCGAGCAGGCTGATGCCGGTGATGACGACGGTCTTGTTCACGTTCCGGCCCACGTCCTCGGCGCCGCCCCGGGTGTTGAAGCCGTAATAGCAGCAGACGGTGGCGATCAGGATGCCGAAGAAGAAGCTCTTCCATAAGCCGTTCACGAAGTCGAAGACGTGGACCATGTCGAGCACGCGGCTGAAATAGAAGAGCGGATGCACGCCCGCAATCGTCCAGGCGACGAGGGCGGAACCGAGAATACCGATCACGATGCCGACGACCGTGAGCACGAACGACATCACGATACAGGCCAGGAAGCGCGGAACGACCAGATACTTGATCGGGTCGGTGCCCAGGCACCGGATGGCGTCGATCTGCTCGGTGACGTTCATGGTGCCCAGTTCGGCGGCCGTGAACGCTCCGATGCGGCCTGCGATAAGCAGCGCGATCATCAGCGGGCCCACTTCGCGCACGGTGACGGAGACGGCGATGCCTCCCAGGAACGCCTGCGCGCCGAAATCCTGGAGCTGGTCGTTGATCTGGATGGCGAAGATGCCGCCCACGAATGAACCCGCCATGACGGCGATCGGGAGCGACTTCACGCCCACCTGGAACATCTGGTACATGATGACGTCCGGGTAGTAGGGCGGCTTCATCAGGCGGACGACGGTTTCCCTGAGGAACAGGCACAGCCGGCCGAACTCCTCGATACCCACGCCGATCAAAAAGATCAGTGAGCCCAGGGCCTCGAAGGGGCCCCGGAATAACCCCCGGATCAGTCCGGGGTTCCGGGATTCGGCGACTGCTTCGCTCATGCTGCCTGCACTCACTCCATGGGCCCGTCAGGGCTTCCGTTTATAAACTGCTGGACGTAAGGATTCTTGCTCTTCCAGAGGTTCTCGGGCGATTCGTCGCAGATGAACTGCCCCTGGTACAGCATGGCGACCCGGTTGGCCACCTGGCGGACCGACTCCATGTCGTGCGAGACGACGATGGACGTGACCTTGAACTCCCGCGCCATGGCCTTGATCAGGTCGTTGATGGCGTTGGCGGTTACGGGGTCCGCGCCGGTGGTCGGCTCGTCGTAGAGCACGTATTTGGGTTCGAAAATGATCGAGCGGGCCAGCGACACGCGCTTCTGCATGCCGCCGGAGATCTCCGACGGCATCTTGTGCTCGTAGCCTTCCATGTTCACGAGCGCGAGGGTCTGGGCCACCTTGCGGCGGATCTCCTTGTCGGAGAGCGTCGTATGGCGGCGCAGCGCGAAGGCGACGTTCTCGCCGATCGTGAGCGAGTCCAGCAGCGCCGGGTTCTGGAACACCATCGCGCACTTCTTGCGGACGTCCATGAACTGCTCTTCGGTGTAGTCGCTCACTTCCTTGCCGTCGACCCAGATTTCGCCCTTGTCCTTGCGGAGCAAGCCGATCAGGTGCTTGATCGTGACCGACTTGCCGGTGCCCGAGCCGCCGATAATGAACAGCGTCTCGCCTTCGTGGATCTCCAGGTTGATACCCTTGAGAACCGTTTTCGGCCCGAAGCTCTTCCAGAGGTTCTTGAAAACGATGCTCACATGGACTCCCGGCGCTTCACGACTCCGGCGTTCGTCAGCGGGCCTTCGCGCAGGCCGTTGATGAACTGGGCCACTTCGGGGATCTTCGATTCGCGCATCTTCTGCGGCGTATCGCACTGCATGATCTTGCCGTTGTAGACGAACGCCAGGCGGTCGGCGACCGAAAACGCCGACAGCATTTCCTGCGTCACGACCAGCGCCGTCGTGCGGCTCTGTTTTGCGAAATCCTTGAGGAACGTGTTGATCCGCTCGCCCGTGACCGGGTCCAGGCCCGCCGTGGGCTCGTCGTAGAGGATCACTTCCGGGTTGCGGATCCACGCGCGGGCGATCCCCACGCGCTTCTTCATGCCGCCCGACAGTTCGCTGGTCCTCAGCTGCGCCGCGTGGGCGAGTTTTACCAGCGACAGGTTGTGCATGACCCGCTTGTCCAGCTCGGCCTCGGAAAGGTTGTCGTTGGTGCGCAGCGGGAAGGCGAGATTCTCGTAAACGGTCATGGAGTCGAACAGGGCGTAGTTCTGGAACAGCATGCCCATGCGGCGGCGGATATTGTCCAGCGCGGGGCCGCGGGCCGTGGTGATCGACTGGCCGTCGATGAACACTTCGCCTCCGTCGGGGACGACCAGACCCGCGCAGATCTTCACCAGCACGCTTTTCCCGTGCCCCGACGGTCCGATCAGCACGACCGTTTCGCCGGCATTCACGGTCAGGCTCACGTTGTCGAGCAGCTTGTGCTCGCCGAACCGTTTGCTGACGTTGCGGATCTCGATCAAGGCGGTGTCCTGCTTCCCTCAAACCTTGGAACAGAGTGCACCAGACTGCGGAAACTTTCAATACTTTTTGAAAGTTGTGTAAGCTGATCCGCAGTTGAGCCATCGGCTGGTTGCCGGTCGCTTGTCAGCCACTAGCCAGCCATCTGGTGCGTGCCCGGAAATCCGATAAGGACTCGCTTGTCCGTATCGGCCTCCCAAGGCCGTTTACCTAAGTGAAATCACAAAGGTTTCGGTTCGATAACACAGCCCGTTTCGGGCGTCAACGAAAGTTCTGTGATTGGGGCCCGGGGAGGACCTTCCGGCTACCTGAGCAGCTGCGGCGGGGCGAAACAGGCGATCGCGCCTCGGCCGCCGGGGCGTGCTAGTCTGAATCCGTCTGAATATGACATTTGCGGAATTCATGATGCTGGTGGCCGCCGTTATGGGACTTACGTTCCTGATGCGGCCTCTTCAGCGACGGCTGGAGACCTATCTTCTGGAACTGTTCCGTCCGAAAAAGAGGACCGGGGGCGGCAGGGTCATAGACGTTACCGACTATTCAAAGGGCAAAGGGGAGCCAGAAGCATGAGCAACGACAACGATTCACCGGAGTTCTGGGCGAAACTGCTGAGCCGAGCGGTCCCGATAGCGTTTTCGCTCATTCTCGTGACGCTGTTTTTCAGCTCCTATTCCGTGATCGAGCCCGGCAACACAGGGGTCGTCTTTAACCGGTGGACCGGATCTTTGCGGACGGTGCCCCAGGGGATGGCCTGGCGTGCTCCATGGGTTACCCAGGTCCAGAGTTACCCCACGGCGCTCCGAACCTACACGATGGTCCGCCGGAGCGGCGAGGGTTCCTCCGAACTAGACGACAGCATTGACCTGCCGACCCGTGAGGGCCAGCACATACGCCAGGATATCTCCGTCACCTACAATACCTCCGAGGATAAGGCCGACCAGGTGTTCAAGGCATTCCGCGGGGCGGACATTTCGGATATCGAAGCGACCTTCATCCGGCGGACCATCATCACGGTCGCGCAGAACACTGCGGGACAGATGTCGCTGTCAGAGGTGATTTCGGCCAAGCGGAGCGAACTCCAGGATGCGATCCAGACCAACCTCGGTATCGAGATCGCCAAGATGGGTTTCTTTCTGGACAAGGTGAACCTGGGCGCGAGCCATCTGCCGCAGTCCCTCGAAGTGCAGATGCAGCAGAAGATGGCGGCGCAGCAGCAGGCCCAGCAGGCCGAATACGAGCTTCAGAAGAATGAAATGCTGGCCAAGGCCGAAGTGGCCAAGGCCGAGGGCGAGGCGCAATCGATAGTGGTCCGTGCCAAGGCCCAGGCTGAAGCCAACCGTCTGCTGCAGTCGACGCTCACGCCGAACCTCATCCAGAGCAAGGCGATCGATAAATGGGACGGTGTCCTGCCCCAGGTTTCCGGCGGAGCCACGCCCTTTATCGATTTGAAGGGGTTCAAGGCGGGCAAAGAGTAGCGCGTGTGCTGTGAACGGCCGGTCTACGAAAGCAGCTGCGGCGGGGCGAAACAGGCGATCGCGCGGACGATGAGGCGCGCCGCGAACGGACGCGGTACGGAGTCCGGAACTTTCGCGGCTTTAACTTCGCCCGGGCAGTTCTCGAACCGGACCTGATCGGCGAGGATTTCTCTGGGTCCGCCGGCGGTTTCGTTGGCGGTTTCGAGCCGGATGACGAACCCCCGGTTATCGCTGACGAATTCGACGCGACTGATCGCATCCCAGCCCAGTTTCCAGTCGGGCGCGACCTCATCCGTCCGGTTCTGGCGGGCGAACGACACCCCGTACTGGCTGAACACGAACCGGCCTTTGGCGGCGAGCGGCCGGCTCCAGGCCGTGTGGGTGAACAGAAACCCGGCGAGGCCGGCTGTCAGCGCCAGCCCGAGGATAATATCGAACGCGCCCACGTCCGGCGCTCCGCCCTTGATCAGGAACCAGATTACCCGGACGGCTTCGGATGCCATGCCGGCGCCGAAAAACAGGCGCCAGAACCGGGCGGCCGGGTCCGGGGCACCCGGAACTTTCACGCACAGGACGGAAAAGAATCCCGGCTCGCGGGTGGCTTCGATCACGGCGTATTACCGGTATGGCCGTTGTCGTCACCGGACGGCTGCTCAATCCGTTCGACCGCCCAGCGCGCTTTCAGGCGCAGCGGTTCGGGCCCGTTTCCGGTGGCGAGTGCCTTGAGCAGGGGAAGCGCCTCCGCCGCGTCGGGGCCGATTCCGCCCAGTGCCGTGACGGCGAAACCCATGACGAACGGATGGTCCGACAGCAGCGCGGCGAGTCGGGGAACGGCTTTGCGCGACGGCGCTCCGATCCGGCCCAGCGCTTCACAGGCGGCTCCCTTGATGTTGATATTGGCATCGTCGAGTGTCGCCGTCAGAGCTGTTACCGAGGCTGGATCCGCAAGGGCCCCCAGCGCCATCGCCGAGTGAAATCTGACGGCGGGATCGGAATCCTTGAGCCCCTGCATGAACAGGCGGACGGCGTCCTTGCCGCTGTAGCCCAGGAGTTTCAGCGACTCGGCGGCTTTCTCGCGCACGTCGTCGCGGGTGTCGGTCATGGCCGGGATGAGAAACGGTATGGCGTCCTTGCTGCCTGAATGTCCCAGGGCATAGGCGGCCCACCGGCGCTGACGGCGTTCGCCGCTCCGGAGCAGCTGCTGGAGCGCGGGCAGAGCGGGTTCTCCGATCTTGCCCAGGGCATCGGCGGCGCCGGCCTGAACGCGTTCGTCCTTGTCCTTGAGCGCTTCGACGAGCGAGGGGATAACTCCTTCTGCATCCTTGTCCGTCAGGCCCAGCGCGTAAACCGCCTGCCAGCGGTCGAGCCAGTCGGCCGACTGGAGCTGCTTTTTCCAGTGGGCGGCGGGCTCGGGGTCCAGCAGCACGGATTCCTGCTGGGTACGCGGCTCGGAGCGGGGTGCGGCGTACACGGTGACCGCGAACGCGCACGGTACCGCCAGGGCCAGGATGAACCTGCTCAATGACATGTGCCGATGATGGCCTATTTCGTCTTCGCCTGCATCCTGGCCAGCGTCCGGAGCCGCAGCGCGTTCAGGCGGATGAAACCTTCGGCGTCCTTCTGGTTGTACATCCGGTCCTTTTCGAACGTGGAGAGCTGCGGGTCGTACAGCGAATACTGGCTCTTGCGGCCGGCGACATAGATGCCGCCTTTATAGAGTTTCAGCCGGGCGGTGCCGGTCACGTTCTGCTGGGTGGACTCCACGAGCGCCTGAAGGGCTTCGCGTTCGGGCGAATACCAGAAGCCGTTGTAGACGAGCTCCGCGTATTTCGGCATCAGGGAATCGCGCAGGTGCATAGCCTCGCGGTCCATGGTGATCGATTCAACCGCACGGTGTGCGGCGTGCAGGATCGCTCCGCCCGGCGTTTCATAGACGCCGCGGGACTTCATGCCGACGAAACGGTTTTCCACGAGATCCACGCGGCCCACGCCGTGGCGTCCGCCGATTTCGTTTGCCTTTGCGAGCAGATTCGCGGGGGAGAGCTTCTCGCCGTTGATCGAAACGGGCGTGCCCTTCAGGTATTCGAGTTCGATGTAATCGGCCTTGTCTGGCGCCTTCTCGGGCGGAACTGCCATGCGGTACATGTCGGAATTGCTCTCGAACCACGGGTCCTCGAGGATCCCGCCCTCGTAAGAGATATGCAGCAGGTTGCGGTCTGTCGAGAAAGGCTTTTCCGCCGTGGCCTCGACCGGGATGTGGTGTTCCTTGCAGTAGGCGATCAGATCGAGACGGCCGGAGAATTTCCATTCGCGCCACGGGGCGATGATGGTCACTTCGGGCTTGAGCGCATAGTAGGTGACCTCGAACCGGACCTGGTCGTTGCCTTTTCCGGTGGCGCCGTGGGAAACGGCGTCGGCGCCTTCCTTGTTGGCGATCTCGATCTGCCGTTTGGCGATGAGCGGCCGGGCGATCGAGGTGCCCAGGTAATACTGGCCCTCGTACATGGAGTTGATCTTGAGCATCGGGAAGACGAAGTCGCGGACGAACTCTTCGCGCAGGTCGTCCACGTATAGCTTCGATCCACCGGTTGCCTTGCACTTCTTCTCGAGGCCATCGAGTTCGCCGGTGCCCTGGCCGAGATCGGCCGTAAAGCAGACCACTTCGCACTGGTAGTTCTCGACGAGCCATTTGAGAATGACGCTGGTATCGAGGCCGCCTGAATAGGCAAGCACGGCTTTTTTGACGCTTTTTTCCGGCATGATCGCTCCCGCGTTACGGGTGTTTGGTCTTGGCGGGATTGGGAAGATCGGGGACCGGCTTGAGCGGTTCATCTTTCTGATGCTTGAACCGGACCAGCTCCTCGTACTTTTCCGCAGGACCTCCGTAAGCGCGGTGGCATGCGTAGCAAGACTGAACGACCTTGGCAAAGTTTTCGTCGATCAGTTTCTGGCCATCGTCCCGGTAGGTAAGGGACCGGATGGTGACGGCGGCCTGTTTCCCCTGCTGGCTGATCGTGACCCACTTGGCCTCGTTCGAAAGCGGGGGTTTCTGGAGTTTCGAGTAGAGGGAGTGGAGATTTTCGGTCGCTTCGCGGATCCGGGGAATGTCCTTGTTCCCGATGGCTTCCTTGAGCAGGTCGAGGGCCGGTGAGGCGTAATCCTGCATGTAGAGCAGGGCGAATACCTTGCGGAAATCGGGGGGAAGCTTGCCGCTGAAGCCGCTCCCCCGCAAGCCCTTCTTCATCTGTTCGAGCTCGAAGTTATTCCGGTTCTTTTCGGTCAGCGGGTCTTCCAGCTTCGTTTCCGGTTTGGGATACTGAACCCGTTCGGCCGGTTTTTCCCCTTCCGCATGCAGCGTCCCGGAGGGAACAAAGGCCGTCGGCAGCAGGGCGGCCAGAATGGCAAGTGACGTGAATTTCATACAGGCAGACGAAGTGTAGCCGGTTCTGTGACAGGTTTGCGACGGGTGGGGTGGGCAATCCCGATTTCCGGGGGCATAATGACCGCCACCACATGGGAATTATGGCAGTCGACTGGGGAGAAAAGCGCGTGGGAGTCGCGCTCGCCGATGACGGCGGGCTCGATGTCCGGCCCCTGCGCGTCGTCGAGCGCCGCTCCGACGGTCAGGTGATGGACGACCTCGGCCGGATTATCTCGGAGTGGGAAGTGGGGAAAATCATCGTAGGCGCTCCATTTAATATGGACGGGACGGAAGGGCCGCAGTTCGAGCGGGTGCGCAAGATCGCCCTGAAGATGGAAGGGCGGCTGCGGAGGCCCGTCTTTATGGTAGACGAACGGCTGACGAGCTACGGCGCGGGTCCCGACACCGCCCCGAAAGACGACCTTGCGGCGGCCGCAATACTCGGGAACTATTTCCGAAATCCTTCCGGTGCATTCAAGCCGGCGTCCCGTGGCTCGAGGAACGAACCGGCCGGGACAGATAAAACAGACAAAGAGGAGCCCCGTTGACGACACCCGCCCCCCAGCCGAAAGAAGCGAAATCGTCGAAAGGCCTGTGGATCGGCCTGGGACTCATGTTCGTATGCCTGTTCGCCGCCGGGGCCCTGATCGGCCTTGAGGCGATCCGGTTCCTGAACACGGCGCCCAATCCCCTCAGCAAGGAGAAGGTCGTTTTTGAAATCCCGCGGGGGCTCTCCCCCCGGGCCGTCGCGGAACTGCTCAAGCAGCAGGGCGTCATCACGGAATCTAGGCACTTCTACTATTACCTGCGGCTGAACAAGGCGCAGCCCAAGGCGGGCGAATATGAGATGTCTCCCGCGCTGACGCCGCCGGAAGTGATGAAGCTGCTCATCAACGGGATGGTGGTCTGGCACGAGTTCCGGTTCCCGGAGGGGCTCACCGGCTGGGAGATCGCCAAAAAACTCGACCGGGACGGTTTCGGACCGGAGGCCGAATACACGGCGCTCATCTATTCGGCCGACTTCGCGAAGGAACTGGGTGTTCCGGCCGACCGGATCGAGGGGTATCTGTTCCCCGCGGTCCACCGGTTCTCGAAGCCCTACAAGCCCAGAGAGATTCTCAGGCAGATGGTGCAGGCGCTCAAGGATAATGTCTCGCAGGCGATGCTGGACGACGGCAAGGCGCACGGCCTGGAAAACCTGCATCAGATCCTCACGCTCGCCTCGATTGTCGAGAAGGAAACGGGTCAGGCAAGCGAACGCCCGGTGATCAGCTCTGTCTTCCACAATCGGATGAAGAAGAAGATGCGCCTTCAGACCGACCCGACGGTGATTTACGGGTTGATGCCGCTCTTCGACGGCAATCTAAAGCACGACGACCTGCTCACCGACGGCCCCTACAATACGTACTTAAGGGCTGGCTTGCCACCGGGGCCGATTGCCCAGCCGGGGCTCGCCGCGATCGAGGCGGCCGTGCGGCCCGCCGAGACGGACTATCTGTTCTTCGTCTCGAAGAACGACGGTACCCACGAGTTCACCAAAACCTTTGAAGACCACGAGAAGGCGATTGCCTACTGGCAGCTGAACGCCGCCCGCCGCCGCGCCATGCGCGACAAGGCGGCGGCCGAGAAGAACGGCGCGAAACCGCCGGAAGCGAAATGACGCCGAATATGAGGGGTTATCTGCCATGTCCGAAGTGATTCTGGCGATCGATCAGGGAACGACCGGCACGGCGGCGATGGCCGTGAACGAAAAGATCGAGGTCGTGGCGCACGCCGACCGCGAGTTTACGCAGCACTATCCGAAGCCCGGCTGGGTCGAGCACGACGCGTCCGAAATATGGGCGGTCACGCTCTCGGTCGTGGAACAGGTGGTGGCGAACTGCCGTTCCAAGGGACTCTCGATTGCCGCCATCGGCATCACCAACCAGCGTGAGACGACGGTGCTCTGGGACCGCCAGACGCTGGAGCCGGTAGGCAGGGCGATCGTGTGGCAGGACCGGCGGACGGCGGAAGACTGCCGGAAGCTCAAGAAGAAGGGTCTCGAGAAAATGGTCCGGGCGAAAACCGGCCTGCTGCTCGATCCCTATTTCAGCGGTACCAAGCTCGCGTGGTTGTTCCGGAACGATCCGCAAATACGCCGCCGCGCGAAGGACGGCAAGCTCGCCTTCGGAACCATCGAGAGCTGGATCATTGCCAAGCTGACCGGCGGGCGTTCCCATGTGACCGACGCGACCAATGCTTCACGTACACTGCTCTACAACCTGAAAACCGGCGCCTGGGACAAAGAACTGCTCAAGATATTCGATGTGCCGGAGACGATCCTGCCTCACATCGTTTCCAATGCCGGACGGCTCGGGCTCACCAAGGGGGTCGGGGTTATCCCCGACGGCACTCCGGTCACCGGCGCGGCAGGGGATCAGCAGGCGGCGCTCGTGGGGCAGGCATGCTTCCGGCCGGGCATGGCGAAATGCACCTATGGAACCGGAGCCTTCGTCCTCATGAATATCGGCGACAAGCCGGTACCTTCAAAAAACCAGCTACTCACAACCGTCGCTCTCGATCTGAACGGCAAGCGAACGTTTGCCCTCGAAGGTAGCGCATTTATCGCCGGCGCCGCGGTCCAGTGGTTGCGGGACGGGCTGGGCCTGATCAAGTCGGCGGACGAGATTGAGGCGATGGCTCGCGAGGTGGAAGATACCGGCGGCGTGCATTTTATCCCGGCATTGGCCGGTCTCGGTGCGCCGGTCTGGGATCCGGACGCCCGTGGCCTTTTCGCGGGACTTACCCGAGGGACAAACCGGGGGCATATCGCCCGCGCAGTGCTGGAAGGTATGGCGTTCCAGATCGTGGATCTGCTCGACTGCATGGCGGCCGACAGCGGCGGCAAACGGGTTCGGGAACTCCGCGTGGACGGCGGCGCCGCACAGAACGATCTGCTCATGCAGATGCAGAGCGATTTTCTCGGACAGGCGGTCGTGCGCCCGCACCAGACTGAAACGACCATTCTGGGCGCGGCGTTCCTGGGCGGCCTCGGCGCCGGGTACTGGAAAAGTCTCAGCCAGATCGAGGCGGTGTGGACGGAAGAGGCCCGGTTCAAGCCGGCGATTGCGGGCAAGGCGCGGGACCTGCGCGTGAACGAATGGCGCAAGTGGCGCGACCGTGCATGAAAGGCCGTTCATCCCCGCTTTTCTTGTAAGGGAAAAGGGGCTATTCGGCGTCGACCCGTTCCGCTCTTGTGAGGGCGTGCCGGCAAGGACGGATCACCGTTGCTTCACTACTTCCGCGATTTTAAAAGACTGACCTTCAAGCAGATCGTCGCTATCTGGGTTGTGGCGCTCGCCATCCTCCTGGGCGGCGGTCTGGTGATGGGCGCGTTCCGGCCCGATCACCTGCTGTTCATCCTGACCGTCGTGATGATGGGTTCGCTCGCCATGGGGCGGAACCGTTCGCGCCAGTTCCTGAGCGACTGGACTCCGTATTTCCTCTTCTGGCTGGGCTACGACCTGCTGCGCGGTCTTGCGGACCAGGTCCGCCGGATCAACATCGAGGAGCCGGTGATCTGGGAGCGCGCGGTCGTCGGCCGGATCACGAAGCTGTTCTTCGGGCCGGACTCTGCGCCGGTGGCCTACGCGAAAGACAATGTGGCCGTCGTCGGCGATCACCTCTGCAAGGCTTACCAGAACGCCCATTCCTGCTGCGAGAATCTCGATGCGATGCTGTCCTGCAAATCGGGGCTTGTCGTGCATCAGTCGCAGTGGGCGAGCTTCCTGCAGGGGGACATACCGCCGTTCGCCATGCAGGCGTGGAAACTGCTCCACGATGGCGCGTGGTACATCAAGTTTCTCGACATCATGGCGGGCTCGGCCTATGCCATTCACTTCTTCATGCCGTGGATTGTGGGTTTCCTGTTCTGGGGCTGGCGCAAGGACCGGGAACTGTTTTTCCGGTACACCTACACGCTGGCGATCCTGAACGCACTGGCGCTGACGACCTACGTCCTGCTGCCGTCGGCTCCGCCTTGGTACGTCCTCAAGTACGGTTACGTGCAGCCGGGCATCGAACACGCGGTGGCGGGAAGCGCCGCCGGTCTCGCCAAGCTGGACAAGCTGCTGGGCGTGAACTTCTTCGCCACGGTCTGGGGCACGCTGAACCCGAACCGGTTCGCCGCCATTCCGTCGCTGCACGGCGGCCACTCGCTCACCTGTGCGATCTTCTGCGCCTGGGGGTACCGGGAGCTGAAGCTGTGGCAGCGCGGGCTGTTCTTCATCTATCCGATGATCATGTGGTTCTCGGCCGTTTATCTCAATCACCACTATGTGCTCGATCTGCTCTGGGCGACGGCCTATATCGCCTTCGCAATCCTGCTGGTCCAGAAGGTCGTCGAACCGTACTGGATCCAGAAGTACCTCCTGGACGTGGACGAACCGGCCGACGTGCCGAAGTTCGCCGACAAGGATCCGTCGATTTAACGCCCAAACCGGCTAGACTCGCCGGACTGTGGGCAAGCCGCTCAACATCCTGCTGACCGGAGACCGTGGCGTGTGCGAGGCACTGGCCGCCATGTGGTCGGCTGGCGGTACGTCGGCCGTTGCCGGTAAGGACGCCGGCGAGGTCCGGTGCCGGTACTCGAGACCCGGGCACCTGCCGCTGCTGTTCGGGGCGGCGGGCAAGGACCTGGCCGTGGGCGTGCTGATGGCGGGGTCCCCGAAGCTGCTGGAACGGCTGTCGAAGCCGGGCTGGCTGGCCCGCAGCGACAGGCGGCCCAGACCCGTCGTCCTCTTGTGGATCGGCACCGACGTCTACGACTTCCTGACGAGGCCGCAGCTGAGGGCCCACGTGGACAGCCTGAACCGCTCGGTCGCCCTGCACGGGGCGGTGGCCCCGCACCTGGTGGACGAACTGGCCACGATGGGTATCGAGGCCGAGCTCATGCCGCTGGTGCCGCCGGACCTCTCGCCGGTGAACCGGCCCCAGCCCGCCGCCCACCGCGTGATCTTCTATTCGACGGAGGGGCGCGAGGAGTTCTACGGGGCGAAGGTGCTTGAACGGCTGGCGGCCCAGTTCCCCCACATCCCGTTCGTGGCGGTGGGGGGAGGCAGACCCGCGGCCTGCACCGGCCAGTCAAAGCTCCCCAACGTCCAGTTCACGGGCAGGGTGACGGTGGAGGACCTCAGCCGGCTCTACGCCGGATCGACGCTCCTGCTGCGGCCGGCCACCCATGACGGCCTGCCGAAGATGGCGCTCGAGGCGCTCCGCTACGGCCTGCACGTCGTGACCCCCGTCGACATCCCCGGCTGCGCCAAGTCGGCCAACGCGGAGTCCAGCTACGAGGCCGCCCGCCGGATACTGGCCGGACCGGCCACACTGAACCCCGACGCGGGGCTGGGACTCACCCGCTACGACCCGAAGGTCTGGACGGCCAGAGCGATCAACCGGTTACATCAGTTAGTTCACCAAAACCGGTAGCGGGCGGCGGGGAGTCTCCTCCCTCAAGCCCAGTCTCGTACTCCGGACAGGGGCGCCGGGGGTACTGCTTTCTGCGCCCACCCAGCGGACTCCGGGCAACCGGCCGCTTGAGCGGGGTACGAGCCGGGGCGCGGAAAGCAGTGCCCCCGGCGCTAAACTGTCCCCTCAGCTCATCATGCGGGGAACCAGCTCCTTGCCGTGGCCGATGAACACGCCCGACGCCGCCGCGTCGCGCTCGGTATATTTGCGGACCCTGGGGTTACTGCGTTTCGCGTCTTCCGAGCGGTAGAGCACATACGGCACCGGGTCCGGGATATGGTCCTTGGTCGCCCACGGCGTCGGATGGTCCGGCAGAATCAGCACCCGGTAGTCAGGATAGTTCTGGTCCAGAAAATCGACGATGGGCCTCAGGTGCTTCGAATCCAGGTACTCGATCGTCTTGATCTTGTCCTGCGGATTGCCCTGGTGGCCCGCCTCGTCGGGGGCCTCCTGGTGCAGGAACACGAAGTCATGGCGCTTGAGCGCTTCGATCGCCGCCCGCGTCTCGGCGTCCCAGTCCGTGTGGATCTCGCCCGTCGAGCCCGGCACCTTGATCACTTCCATCCCGGCCAGCTTGCCGATCCCGCGGAGCAGGTCCACCGCCGAGATCATCGCGCCCGACATCTTGATCTGGTCCGTGATCTTTGGCAGCAGCGGGCGCTTGCCCTGGCCCCAGAACCAGACGGAGTTGGCCGGCAGCTTGCCGTCCGCCACGCGGCGTTTGTTCACCGGGTGCTCCATCAGGAACTTGCGGGATTCCAGCATGAGGTGCCGCAGTGACTCATCCACCGGGAACCATTCTTTTACAGGCTTGTCGGCGATGTTGTGCGGGGGCTTGAGGTCGTGCCTCGGCCGCCCGCCGTGCCACACCATCAGGTGCCGGTAGGCGATCCCCGGCCGGAACGTGAACCGGCCGTATTTGCCCTGATCGCCGCCCAGCTTCTCATGAACCGTGTTGATGATATCGGCAGCCTCTTCGGTCGTGATCGAACCGGCGCTGTAGCTCTTCATCACCGAGTCGACGCCGTCGCCGTCCAGGGTCACCAGGTTGCAGCGGAACGACACGTCGTCGTCCTTCAGTTCGTAGCCCATCGCGGCGGCTTCCAGCGGCGAGCGGCCCGTATACAGGTTGCCGGCGTCGTAGCCGAGTATCGCCATGTTGTTCACGTCCGAGCCCGGCTCGCACCCCTTGGGCGTCGTGTCGCACAGACCCAGCTCGCCGTAGGTGGCGAACCGGTCGATCAGCGGCTTGTTGGCGAGGTCGAGCGGCGTCTTGCCGCCCAGCTTGTCGCTGGGCAGATCCGCCATTCCGTCGCCGAGCAGGATCAGGTATTTCATGGAGTCGTTACTTTCTGTTTCTTCAGTTGTTTCAGGGGGTTCCGGCACACCCGTTGAGGTCACCGGCAGGTCACCGGCTCTTCACAGATACCTATCTTAGACCCAATCCAAACCGGTTCAAAACCGGAGGGGAGGGTGACCTGATGGGGGACCGGGCAGTGTCACCTCCGGCTGCTCAACCTCCTTGCCCGCCTCCGGTAAAACGCGGCTCGCGGTCCCCCCGTCCCGCAGACCCCCTTGCTCCGGCTTCGCCTTCGCGGTCCCCCCGAATTGGGGGGACAGACTCGCGGGGCTGAATGGACCCGGGGTAGTCAGCCGGGCGGAGTCTCTCCCCCTCGACGGGGGAGACCCGGCGGCGTCTCCGGTGGCATCTCCGGTGGGATATGGCGCCGCCGGGTGGGGGTGCGGAATGTCTCCACCCCTCACCGTTCCTAAGTTCAACGGATGCATGTCGGCGAAAGAATCAGCCACCCCATCAAGCACCTCCGGCGGGATTCCGTCCACAAGTTCCTTCGCCAGATTCTCCAGTTTTTCCGGGCGGTTGCGGAGCTGCGGAGAAATTTCCAATGTGTTTAGGTCCTTAAAGAACCGGCTGATGCAGTCGAGGGTTTCGCGCTCGGCTTCGAGGTTCTGGAACTCCAGAACGGAGGCCGCTTCGTCCCGCTGTTCAGGCGTGGCTTCCTCCGGACCCTGGAGCGGCGGGAGGTAGTCCTCCTGGTTCGCCGTGACCGGGTTATGGCGGCCCTTGTGCAGGTCGGCGTGCGCTGCCGCCGCCGCTCGGCCTTCGGAGCCGGCCAGCCGCTGCGCCTCGAACGCGATCCGGTCGTAGTCGTGGTAGAGCCGGTTCGTTTCTCGCAGGGTGAGCTTGTGGCTCTCGCAGGCGACCCGGTCGTTCTTCGTCCAGGCGCCTAAATAGACCGCCCCCTGAAGGACCCGCGCCCGGGCCTCCAGAAACAGATTCCGGGCGACAATCGGGTCAGGCGTTCGCATCGCCTGCACCAGGCAGTTGATGGTCGCGCTCGGCTGGTAGTGCGGCAGATCGGGATCTCGAAGCATCAAAAGGACCTCCTTCTCCATCCCTGCGCCATCTCCCCCGGCTTTCAGCCGGACCCTCTTCCATGGGAAGAGGGCTCCCGAAAGTCCCTTCCTCCGGAAGGGACCGCGACCCCGCCCTCGGGGTCGCAGGGATGGAAGCGGCAGACTTGTGATGGCGGGGCCCATATGCCCCCTTACCTGCAAAGCACCCTATCAGACGTGTGTGTCACGGAGTGTCACAGTTGGTAACTGGCGGGAATTTCGGGGGAAAGCCGCACCGGAAGGTGCATTTTCAGAGCGGCACCGTTCGTGGTGAGCCTGTGAATAAGGATGGCGCCTACTACTATTTTTTTGAACACTTTTACTAGTTGGTATATATTTTGTGATATCAAAGACGATTGGAACCGTACATGTCTGATATTTCAAAGCCAGCTATCGCGGTGACGGCGCTTACAAGCGAATACACACGCTTAATCCAGAAGGTTCAAAGCAATTCGGCGTTAGCGCTGCAATCTAGCCACGCCGGTCGTCTGGCAGCAATCCATTCAAAGCGCGCCGATTTAGAGATTTGGCGAAATATTATTCAGGAAACTCCGGAGGTCGAACTATTCAACTATTGCTGTTGGGGGTTCAGTCGCTCCCTATATGAAGGGACTACTGGAGGATATCGACAAGCAATATTTGAATTGCGCCAATTTTTGGAAGCCTCAATTGGTGTCATATATTTTTCGATGCATGATTATCACTTTAGAGCCTGGAAAGCCGGTAAATATGATTTGCAGTGGTCAGAAGTGACCAACAAGGACAACGGTGTATTCTCCGCCTCTTACTGTAAGTTATATTGCGCCGGATTAGAGACAGATTCATCGATCTATTCAGAACATTGTGCAAAAGTATATCGATCCTGTTCAGAATACGTGCACGGGAATTACTCCCGAACCGATTTTTTGAAGGCCGATATCGAATATAATGAACCGGTATTTCGAGAGTGGTTAACCTTAGCAGATAGCGTATTCTTTATCGTCCAGATCGGGTTATTTTCAAGGTATCTGGCCGGTTTAAATGCTGAAGATAAAGCACTGCTAGAGCCGGTATTCCAAGATAATGTTTCGAGTATTCCGATATTCAGACAGTATTATAGTAAGGGATAATTCCATGAGTGATCCACTAATATTCCGTACGGAAGATATAAAAGACGAAGATATAATTCAGTATTTCGTCGAATCTGAACAAGACCGTCGGATCATCGACTCCCTGAAATCCAAAGCTCCGACAATTGTAGTGGGCAGTAGAGGCGTTGGAAAATCATTTTTATTGAAAGTTGCAATTCAAGAACTTTCAGCCAATTTCGCCAATAACAAAGTACTCCCGATATATATTAGTTTTGTCAAGGGCACACTTATACAGACCAATGATCAGATGCAATTCCAGCACTGGATGCTTGGGAAATTATGGCAATCAATAATTAGAAGTATGAGAAGATATGGTTTTACGGATAGTTCGGCGTTTTCGCTCACTCCATCGCCATCAATCAGATATTCCAAAGACGAAGTCGATATCGCAAAGATTGTCCAAGCGTATGAGCAATCTTGGGAACACCCAGATGTAAAAGTCGATATAGCGAAATTACCGAGTGTAGATCAATTTAAAGAAGCTGTTGAAGATATATGTATCGGCTTTGGAATATCTCGCTTTTGTGTATTTTTTGATGAAGCCGCACATATCTTAAAACCAGAGCAACAAAGACAATTTTTTACGTTGTTTAGAGATTTACGAAGTCCATTTATGACTTGTAATGCGGCCGTATACCCTGGAGTCACTAATTACGGAGATACATTTGAGCCTACTCATGATGCTACATTCTTAAATGTTAATAGAGATGTATTAAGTGAAGATTACATTAAGAATATGGAGGAGATGATAGTAAAGCAGGGGGACCTACAGCTTATTAAACAAATTGAAGAAAATAGGGAGCACTTTTC
Source organism: uncultured bacterium (assembly GCA_964565925.1). Taxonomy (GTDB): domain Bacteria; phylum JAGRBM01; class JAGRBM01; order JAGRBM01; family JAHCIT01; genus CAZMGV01. The sequence continues at coordinate 20,928 of CAZMGV010000008.1, read as the reverse complement.
GGAACTCGCTTATGCCTCTGATGGAAATCCACGACTACTTTTTAAAACGATTCTTAGAGCGAAGAAGCTAAACGGAGATAATGTGAGGCGGGTTATCCGAGAGTATTACCGAGATGACATATGGTCCGAACATTCCATGTTAGTTGAGAGTTATACTGGGCATAAACCTTTAATAGATTGGGGCCGCAATTTTGTCGAAGGCAACGTATTGAACGAGTTATATCAAAAAAATGAAGCGTACTTAAAATCCGATAAGAAAACGTCGTGCTTTATCTGGCTGCACCGTGATGCACCTGAAGCCGTCAGGCACGCATTCCGACTTTTATCTTATACGGGGATCATTCGCGAGCATGCGACTGGGATTAAGGCAACACGAGCGGAGATTGGCTCCCGTTATGCGGTGCATTTGGGAATCGTGATGTCGAAAGTAATGGATATCAAAGGAATTAGATTGATTGAATTTGCAAAAAATCTGTCAATTAAACTTATGACAGAATACGGAATGAATCATGAATCATTCAAGTCTTTGCCTCCTGAAAAAGAATTGTATCCAGACATTAATGTTACAGATATTCTTAAGAGTGCATATTCTAAGTCTATCGAGCTATTGGATGTCACGGAATGGCAAAAAGTAAAACTTAAGGAGCTTAATCTGCTTACTCTAGAGCAAGTGCTTAGAGCATCTGATGAGAAGCTTCAGAAAGTAAAGTACGTTGGGCCTCATAGATCCCGAGCGATAAAAAATTCGGTTAGAGAAGCTGTCTATGAGTATTTGTCAGGATGAAATGAGTTGTGAATATCCGGGAGGTGTCTCGTGAAAATGGTAAAGTATACATGTTTCAATTGTAAGAAAGAAAATACTTCCATATACAGCCAAACGTATTCGATCCAGGATGTCGAAGCAATGTTATCCGCGGAGAAGGATTCCATTATGAAAATGGAAGTGCGCGCGCCTATGACAGCTGAGAATCGGTATGATATATGCTCAGAGTGTGGAAAAGCTAACAAGGTAACCTTTCTATTTTAGGTGATTTGGGGTCGCTGAGATGGCTGTGATCAATGGCGAACGCGCGCCCGATAGTGTTCAAGAAGCGCTTGAGCGTTTTGAAAAGATGAGTCCGGCGTATAAAAAAATGGGAGAGGATTTGATTTCGGGGAGCATCGGTAGCCTGACGGATGCCGCGAAGCATATTGCTACGATTAGTGCAGGGATGCAGCCGGTCTATCTCGGGTTATTGAAGCTATATCGTGATTGTAAGGATCCCGGCCAAGTAGTTCCAGGACATTGGGTATGGATCCCCTGTTTCTCATGGATGGTTTCTTTATTTTTATGTGGCTACGTCATATTCCCGCGCTTAGCAAAAATTGATGCGTCCCGTGCGATCGAAGTTAAGAAATTCATAGAGTCGCGGGCTAGGCACGGCTACTGTGCGGCAGTAGGCGCATTCGGTATGATGCTTTTAGGCATCGTTTGTGCGATATATTTCGTCACGAAAACTATACCATGACAGTATTTACCTGACCCTCCTCCGTTGAGACTTACCCCTCCGTCCTTCGGCTTTCCCCTTCGCTAAAGCTTCGTGGAACAAGACTGGGCACAGGCCGGCGGGCCCAAACAAAAAAAACGGCCGCCCACCTTCCGGGGAGCGGCCGCTCTGTTAAAGACTGCTGAAGACTGCTAGGCGCGCAGGCTCAGTCGTAGTCGCAGTAGTCGTCGTTCACGTTCATCCAGCCGTAGAAGGTCTCGTCGGCGTCGACGAACCCGGCGTTGAGGTAAACCGCGTGTCCGTCGGTCATCTGGATGTAGGGCGTGCCGGTGTTCTGGGTTCCGCTGACGGTCACGATCTCCTTGCCAGCCTCGGCGTCGACGGAAATCGGCACGTAGGTCTCGGCCGCGATTTCGGCGTCGAAGTCATACGTCACGGCGTACTGGTCGGCTACGAGGTTGTCGCCCACCTCTCCGTCGAACGTGAGGTAGATATCCGGGCCGGAGGCGGCGCCGGCGATGACACCGTCCTGGACGGCGATAAACATCGGCGCGTAGCCGCTGTCGTAAACGGACGCCGGCCGCGTGTCGGTGCTCCAGTACATGTGTCCGCAGACGAAATCGATGTCGCCGGTGCCGGGGGCCAGCACGGCCACCGCGTCGCCGAAGTCGCCGTCGTCGTTCTCGATGCTGCCCTGCATGCCCGCCGCTCCGTCGGCGTTCACGTAGAACGTTCCGCTCAGGGTGAGGAGGCCGTCGCCGATGTCCATCGTGGCGCCGCCGTCGGCGTCGACCGTGCCGGTGACGTCCGCCGCGGTGTTGTCGCCCACGTCGCCGGGCACGTACGAGTAGCTGATGAAGACGGAGCCGTCGATGGTGCCGTCCTCGGCCACGTCAATGGTGCCGGTGGCGATGTGGTCCGGGAAGTTGTTGAAATCCGCGGCCGTGACCGCGGGGTCGTCGTCGATGAACAGGCCGATGGCGTAGGTGCCGGCCTTGAAGCCCGGCGCGGCGTCGTTGCTGGAGCAGGCCTGGGCGCCAAGGCCCAGTGTGAGGGCGGCCAGCGCGGCAAAGGCCGTCCCGAGTCCGAGCCGTCTGTGATGGTGGCGGTTGATGGTTTCCATGTGTGTTTCTCTCCCCTGTTGGTGTTAGCGGCAAAATTTTGCGAGCGGGGATTATTAGGCGGGGCGCGGGGCGGGTCAACCGGGGGCGCCATCATTCGGGGCTCTATCGTTCGCCCGCCCGCTTTGGGGCATTGCCGTTCGCCCTGAGGAGCGAAGCGTCTCGAAGGGTGAACGGCGGAACCGTGTGGTTCGACAGGCTCACCACGAACGGTTCGCGCTGACGCTGAGACGAACGGTTCGCGCTGAACCGGGGCGCTACACCCGGGAGGTTCGGCCCGAACCTTACCCCTTGCACCCCCGCCGCCTCTGCGGTACCTTTAGACCCACCTGCTGGCGGCTTTTCTTTCCTTGAGGGCTTTCCGTCCGTCAGCGGCCCCTGAGCCCCGTTTGAAGACGCCCAAAATCCCCGTCATTCCGGCCGCCGGAGCCGTGCTCTACGCGGTGAGCGTGCTGGTCTGGTCGAAGGGCTGGATCCACACCTCGCGCCCGGCGGTGCCGGTTCTGTTCGCCCTGTCGGGGCTGGGACTGCTTGCCGCGCGGCGGCTCTACGGCTCCAGGCATCCGGCCAAAGGATTGGACGGCCTGCAGGGGGCGCTGATCGCGTCGCTGTATTTCCTGGTGGTCTGGTGGACGGGCGGCGTCACGCGCTCGCCGCTGGCGCCGGGGATGCTATTGCTGCTGGCGGGCCTCTCGATGGCGATCTCGCCGCTCGCGGCGACCGGTTCGGGTCTCGCGGTGGCGGGCCTGGACGCCGCGCAGCGCTACGGCGCGGGGGCGTTCCCCGCGGAACTCGACCAGTTCGTCGGCCGCCTGCTGTTCATTCTCGTTGCAACGACGGGGTTAGGCGCTCTGCTCCGGTTCGAACGAAAGCGCCGCGAGCATCTCGAAAACATTGTCGAATCGTTCAAGCAGGGCAGGGAAGCGCTCTCCAAGGGCTCGCTCCTTGACGACGCCCCCGAGGCGGAACGTATCGAGGCGCGCCTTGCAGGCGACATCTCCGACGTGGCGCGGGACCTGGACGAAAGTCTCTACTCCATCTGCGACCGCGTGGTGCGGCTCGTGAAAGGCCGCACGGTGGTGCTGTATCTGGTGGACTCCAGGGGCGAGAACCTGCGCCTGCGGGAGGCGATCTCGGTGGCGGAGATCGACCCGGCCCGGACGCTGAAGCCGGGCGAGGGCCCCGCCGGCTGGGTGCTGCAGTATGCCAAACCGCTGCGCGTGGGCGCGCAGGAGTTAGCGCGCCTCCAGTTGCCGTACTACCTCGGCAAGGTGGCGAGCGCGTCGTTCCTGGCGGTGCCGGTACTGGACGACCGGCACGCCTGCGGCGTGCTGGCGGTGGACGCCCCCGAGGCGGACCAGTTCGGCGAGGACCAGCAGAAAATACTCGAACTGGGCGCGGCGCAGGTGACGGAGGTGCTGGCCTCGGCGCAGGCGCTTCGCCGGGTGATGGAACAGAAGCGCGAGTTCGAGGGTCTCTACCGGTTCAGCACGGCGCTCGGCAGCACGATCCAGGAAGGCGAGCTGGCGCAGAAACTCGAAACCGCCGTGAAGGAAATCCTGCCCGCCGATCTGGTGGTGCTGGCGCTTCGCCGCCCGCCGGGGGACGAACTCGAGATCATTCACATAGGGGGAGGGCAGGTGCCGGCGGCGGATGCCGCGAAAATGGTCGGGCAGACCGTGGAAGAGCAGTCGCGTCTCGCCTGGATCGCCTCCACGGGCCACACGCTCGCGTATTCCCGCAAGTCGAACAATGACCCCGCCCGGCCCCTCGCGTTCAGAAAGGAAAAACTCCCCGCCTGCGAGGTGATGGTGGGCGTGCCGTTCCCCACCCCGCACGGTGTCGGCGGCGTGCTGTGTGTCGGCTGCAAGTCGCGCGAGCGGCTGCGCCCCTACGAAGTCCATCTGGTGGAGATGCTCGGCCAGCAGGCGGCCTACGCTTTCGAGAACGCGCAGCTCTACAAGCGCATGGAGCAGCTCGCCACCACCGACGGCCTCACGGGCCTGTGCAACCACCGCCACTTCCAGGAGCGGCTCGCCAACGAGGTGGAACGCGCGCAGCGCTCGGCGCAGCCCCTCTCGCTGCTGCTGCTCGACATCGACCACTTCAAGAAGGTGAACGACAGCTACGGCCATCCCTGCGGCGACGAGGCGATCCGGCGGCTGGCGGCGATCCTCAAGCGCCAGGCGCGGCAGATCGATCTCGCGGCCCGCTACGGCGGCGAAGAGTTCGTCATGGTGCTCCCCGACACGCCCTCCAAGGGCGCCAAGGTGGTGGCCGAGCGCATCCGCAAGGAGTTCCAGAAGGAAGTTTTCCGCGCTCCCGACGGCGGCACGTTCCAGGCGACCGTGTCGCTGGGGCTTGCCGTTTATCCCCGGGACGGCAAGAAGAAGGCGGAGCTGATCGACCGCGCCGACCGGGCGCTCTACCAGGCCAAGCGGTCGGGGCGGAACCGGACGGTGGAGTTCGGCGAGACGGATGAGGCGGCGGGGCAGCTGCATCTGGAAAGTAACGGAGTGGTGGTACCGGAAGTCCCGGCCGATGCGGCGGGAAAGGCGCCGGTGCCGGCGGCGAGATGAAACGGCTTTTCCCAGTGATGGCGATAGCGGCGGCGGTGATCTTTACCGCCGCGCCCGCGCGCGCGCAGATGACGCTCTATACGTCGAACTCGCTGGGCTTCAAGGTGCAGGTGCCGCAGGGGTTCGACCCGAAGGTCGTCCAGCGCTCGGGCTCGGAACTGGTCAACTGGCCCGACGGCCGCCGCCTGCTGGTCCTCAAGCAGACCCAGACCGGCACGCTCAACGACCAGTTCCAGGCGTTTCTCAAGATCAACCTGTCGACGCTCAAGGGCGGGCGCATTACCGACCAGCAGTCGGGCGACGGGTTCACCGACGCCGTGGTCGGTTACGGCAATGACCAGACGGCGGTGTTCACGGGCCGGGCGATCGACGGCGGCGCGCTGCTGTTCGCCTTCACCGGGTTCAAGGCCGGTTCGGCGGGCGTGCTCGCGTCGGTCAGGGATTCGTTCAGACGGTCGGAGTTCATGAAAGAGACGCTCAGCCAGGCGGAGGTCGACTACTGCACGCTGGCGCTCGAGACCAAGGACGACAAGAAGTCGGAGCTGCTGCTCAAGCGCTGCATCGAGCTGCCGCGCACGCCGCCCGAGGCGTTCATCCGGATGGCCGAACTCCAGATGAAAACGGGCAGGGACGCGGACGCGCTCGGCACTTACGAACTGGGCCGCAAGCAGTTCCCCAAGGATCCGGTGATGCTGGGGCCGCTCGGCCGGCTGCTGCTCCATAGCAGGGACGACAAGCTCCGCGACCCGTACCGCGCCGCAAGCCTGCTCCAGCTGGCGTCGGCCGCCACGCATCAGCAGAATGCCGAGATCGAGCTGCTGTTGCTGGAGGCGCTGGTTTCTGCCCGCCAGTGTGACGAAGCCGGTCCTGTCGGCGAGCGGATCGGCATGATCGCCGGGCTCACAGAGGTGCAGGAGAAAACCGCCGGCCTCTGGCGCGCGAAAGCGAAAGACCCCGCCACCTGTAAGGTGAAATAGGAAACCGGTCACGAAGCTGACCTGATATGGCGGCCTCATATCTCCTGCCGGTGATTGAGGCCCGGCACGAAATATGTGAATATCACCCTGTGCAATCCATTTTACGGGGGTCGTCTCGTGGCCGAGGAATACATCGCCTGGAAAGACGACTATCTGACCGGTATCCGGCTGGTCGACGACCAGCACCAGCATCTGGTCCGGCTCATCAACGGACTCGCGGCCAGCGTCGCCGCAGGCAAAACCGCCAAAGCGCTTGAAACAACGCTCCCGGCGCTCGCCAGCTACATCGAGCACCATTTCTCGACCGAGGAAAACCTGATGAAGCGGCACGGCTACCCGGGCGCTACAGGCCACAAGGGGCAGCACGGGGAGTTCGCCGCCAAGATCGCCGGCTGGAAGACGCAGGGATCCGACAGCGATCTGGTCGCCCGGCAGCTGCTCAACTACCTCAAGCAGTGGCTGCTCCTGCACATCGTCGCCACCGACAAGGCGACCTGCGCGTGGCTCAGGGAAAAGGGAGCTACCTGACTGTGCTGTTCCATTCCGGCACGACGGCCGACTGTTATTATTACTTTTTGCTATTTCGTCGTGGCGGCTGTCACCGGACCCGATGTAGACTTCAGCATCGATAAATTCTTCATCGGAAGGTACCCACTAGATGGCTCCACCCAATCCGGCTCAGCTGCGCGCGCACAAGGACAAGGCGGCGGAGTATCTGGGCAAGGGGAAACCGGAAGAAGCCCTTCGCGAATTCTGCAAGGCGGTCGAACTGTCCCCGCAGGACCTTTCGCTGCGCCAGCGAATCGGCGAGATCCTCACAAAAATCGGAAGACCTGAAGACGCGGTCAATGTTTATCGCTTCGTTACGTTTGAATATGCGCGGCAGGGTCATGTTCTCAAAGCCATCGCTGTCTGCAAACTGATCCTGAATCTCGACAAGAATAACGTCGAGATGCAGAACCTGCTGGCGAAGCTTTACGCCAACCGAAAGGAGGCGAGCCCGTTCGATTCAGGCAGGGTAAGCGCCCCGGCGAGCGCGACCGCCGGGAGGAAACCCGCTGTGACGGCCGCGAAACCCGCCGCCGGTTATGGCGGCGGCGGTATGGGATCAGGGCTCCCGGGTGGAATGAAATCCGCCGGCCGTCCCGGCGCGAATCGTCCGCCGGAAGAAATCGATATCGAGATCACCGAAGAAGATGCGGAGTTTTTCCGGCTGGCCAACGAGGCCGAAGCGTCACCGCCCCCGGGGCCGGTGCCCGTTTCGGCCGAGACGGATGCCGCCATCAGGAAACACGGCTCGTCGACGGATCTGGCCGATCTCGATACGTTCCCGTTCGACCTCGACAGCCTGCCACCGATCCCGCTTTTTTCCTCCATGAACAGCCAGGCCTTTGTGGCCGCCATCGGAAAACTCAGACTCTATTCGTTCAGGAAGGATGACACCATTGTCAGGGAAGGCGATCGCGGCAGCGCTCTCTATATCATCGTGCAGGGCCGGGTTGCCGTGGTCCGTGAAAAGGACCGGGGGGAGCACAAACCCCTTGCCGTGCTGGACCGGGGCGCGTTTTTCGGCGAAATGGCCCTGATCGCGGAATCCCCCCGGCTCGTCTCGGCGGTCGCGCTCGAAGATACGGTGGTTCTTGAACTGCGACGCGCCGATCTGGAAGAGATCGGGGCGGCGTACCCGGGAGTGATCGAGGTCGTCGAACGGTTTTACCGGGCGCGGCTGCTTGCCAATCTCCTTCAGTGCAGCCCGGTCTTCCAGCCTTTTTCCAGAAACGAAAAGCAGCAGCTCGTGGAGGCATTCAAGAGCCGGACGGTCAGTCCCGGAATCGATATCCTTCAGCAGGGACAGCAGGGACAGGGATTTTTCGTCCTGTTCAGGGGCGAATGCGACGTGATCCGGGCGGATTCCGGCGGTACGGAGCATGCGTATGGCAAGCTCCATGAGGGCGACGTGTTCGGCGAAATATCGCTGATACTGAAAGAACCGGTCACGGCCACCGTACGGAGCCGGACCGAGAGCGTGCTTCTTTATCTTTCTCCGGAGCAGTTCGACCGGTTCGTAATGTCGCATCCGGAAGTGCGGGAGACTATCCGCAAGCTCAAGGACCAGCGTCTCAGCCTGACGGTCGATTTTCTCTCGGCGATCGACGAGCCGCTGGACAGTTACATGCTGTAGGTTTCACTTCCCCGCCGCCGGAAAACCGGTTACATGAAACCCCTATGCCGAAAAGCATGACCGGGTTCGGACGCGCGCAGGGAGTGGTGGAAGGCCGCCAGATTTCGTGCGAGATCCGGACGGTGAACAGCCGCAACCTGGACCCCAAGCTCCGGCTGCCGCCGTCGCTGCTCATCCTGGAAGGCAAGCTGACCGAGGTCGTGCGCTCGCGGGTGAACCGGGGCCGGGTGGACCTCACGCTCGACGAAACGGTGGTCGCGGGTGACAGCAAGCCGGTCACGATCGACCTGGGGCTGGCCGAGCACTACGCCCGGGAGTTCGAGAACCTGGCAAGCACCCTGCATCTGAAGTCCGACCCCGCCGACCTGTTCAGGCTCGTGATCGCGCAGCGGGATGTCGTGAAGCAGTCACGCTTCGAGGTGTCGGAACGGGTGACCGATGCGGTCGTGAAGATCGTTGAGGCGGCGCTGGAAGACCTCGACAAGGTCCGGACCATCGAGGGCGAGCATCTGGCGCTGGACCTGAACCAGCGGATGGACGGACTGAAGGCGCATATCCCCGCGCTGCGAGAGGCGCGCCCCGAGACCGTCCAGAACCTGCGAGAACGGATCCAGAAGCGCCTGAAAGAACTGGAAGTGGAACTGAAACTGGACGAGCAGCGGCTCGCGCAGGAGGTGGTCTACTGGGTGGACCGCGCCGACGTGACCGAAGAGATCGTCCGGTTCGAGAGCCACCTGCAGAAATTCGGCGAACTGCTCACGGGGCGCGAGCCCTGCGGGCGCAAGCTGGACTTTCTCATCCAGGAGATTTTCCGCGAACTGAATACGATCGGGTCGAAGGCGCAGAACACGTCGGTGGCCCACCGGATCGTGGATATGAAGAGCGAGATCGAGCGAATCCGTGAACAAGTCCAGAACCTCGAATAGCAAAGGGAAGAAACCCGCTCATAAGGTACCTGCAGGCAAGGCGGCCGGCGGGAATTCGTCCGGTCAGAAAAGGGCGCCTGCTCAAAAGATCCCGGGCCATAATGTTCCCGGCCATAAAATCCCCGGCAAAGGCCGGCGGGGAATTGTCGTCGTCGTGGCTGGGCCGTCGGGTTCCGGCAAATCGACGCTGATCCGGCGGCTGCTGGCCGAAGACCCCCGGATGCGCTGGAGCGTGAGCTATACGACCCGCGACCGCCGTCCGGGCGAGCGCAACGGCCGCGACTACCACTTCGTGAGCCGCGACCAGTTCCAGAAAATGGTAAAGCGTAACGAATTCCTGGAATACGCCTACGTTCACGGGATGAACTACTACGGCACGGGCAAGCAGTGGGTACAGGACCAGCTTTCGAGCGGGCAGGACATCCTGATCGAGGTGGATCTGCAGGGGGCCATGTCGATCCGGGCGGCGCTGAAGGAAGCCATTCTGGTGTTCATTTCGCCGCCGTCGCTGAGCGAGCTCAAGCACCGGCTGCGTCTGCGCAGCACCGAAAGCCGCGATCAGATCCAGCGGCGTCTCAAGACGGCCGAAACCGAAATGCAGGCGGTGGACCAGTTCGACTACGTGGTCCGCAACGTCGAGGTTGAAACAGCACTTATGGATCTGAAGCACGTGATCGGTGCCGAGCGCTGCCGGGTCCGCTGATTCCAGATTTTAAAAAATTCCGTGCGGTTCCCCGTTATTTTCCCGTTGCGGGCGGCGCCCCGTTGGTCTTAGTATATCTTTATCGTTTCAAGGGGTTCGGTCCGAAGGAGTCCGCGTCAGAGCGGTCCCGGGGACGGGGGAAATCGTGCAACGCGCACGCCGGTTAATTTATCCGAGGCTGATGAGCCTTGCGGTCGGTTTGTGGGCCCTGTTCTGGGTCCTCGACGCGGCTGCGGATTCGCTTTTGTTCGGGCAGGGCAGTTTCCAGGAAATGCTGCTGTATCCGGCCGGGTCCGAGCTGTGGATGCGGCTCGGCCTGTTTGCGATTCTGCTGGTTTTCGCCGCCGTTGCCGGCCGGCTGATCGACGAAAAGAAAAGCGTGGAAACGACGCTTCGCTCGGTCGAGGCCCAGTACGCCCGGATCATCCGCACAACCGGCGAAGGGGTCTGGATGATCGACCGGGAGGGGCGTACGACCTACGCCAACAGCCGGATGGCCGACATTCTCGGCGTCACCATGGGGCAGATGCTGGTCAGCACCATGTGGGATTTCATGGACGACGAGGCGAAGGCGCGGGCCGGCAATAACATGGACCGGCGCCGCCAGGGGATCAGCGAGGAACACAGCTTCAAGTTCCGCCGTCTCGATGGCACGGAGGTCTGGGTCGAGATGCAGACCGATCCGCTGTTCGATGCGGACGGGAATTTCGAAGGAGCGCTGGGCATGACCCGGGACGTGACGGCGCGCAAAATGGCGGAGATCGAACTTCGGGAGTCGGAATCCAAGTGGCGGTCGGTGGCCGAAAGCTCGCCGGACTACGTCCTGTCGCTCGATCTGGACGGCAAGATCCTGTTCTGCAACCGGACAATCCCGGAACTCACGATGGATCAGGTGCTGGGGGTGAACGTGTTCGACCTGACGGCGCCCGAGTTCCACGCCGCCCAGCGCGGCTGCATGGATCACGTGATCGCCACTGGTAAGCCCGGCAGCTACTGCGGGGAGTATCACCACCATGACGGTACGGCCCGGAGTTTTGAAACGCGGATCTGGCCCGTCATCAGGGAAGGGAGGGTCGTCTCGCTGACCAGCTCGGCCACGGACGTCACCGAGCAGCGCAAGGAAGAGAAGCGCCGCTCGGAGCTGGAGCGCCAGCTCGCCCATGCGCGCCGGATGGAGAGCCTGGGCATGCTCGCCGGCGGCATCGCGCACGACTTCAACAACCTGCTGACGCCGATACTGGGGCACGCGACGCTGGCCGAACGCTCGCTCGAACCCGGCTCGGAGACACTGGAGAATATCGTCAGCATCAAGGCCGCCGCCCGCCGGGCGGCGGATCTGGTAAAGCAGCTGCTGCACTCGACGGGCAAGGGGCGCCGCAGCCAGTCGCCGGTGTCGCTGAACGCCGCCGCCGAGGAGCTTTCCAAGGTGATGCGGGTGTCGATCCCCGCGGCGGTCGATCTGCGCCTGGAGCTTTCGCCGGACGTGACGCCTGTTCAGGGCGACCCCGGGCAGATCAACCAGATTCTTGTCAACCTGATCCAGAACGCCGTCGAAGCCATCGGCGACAATCCCGGCACCATCACGATCAGTTCCGCTGCGGCCGAGGTGACCGACCGGGAGCCGGTCGTGTCGGTCAACGGCAAGGCGCTCGCCGCCGGCCGTTATGTGCGTCTCGACATCCGCGACAACGGCTGCGGGATGGACGAGAGCGTGCTCGCCCACATTTTCGATCCGTTTTTCAGCACCAAGCCGCGGGGCCGGGGGCTGGGTCTCTCGGCGCTGCTCGGAATCGTCCAGTCGCACCGGGGCGCGATCCAGGTGGAGAGCCAGCCGGGCAGGGGCACGCTGATGCGGCTCTACTTCCCGGTGGCCAGCGTGAAGCCGGAACCCAAGCCGGCGCCGGCGGTGCAGCCCCGGGCGGCGGCGGGCCGGATACTCGTCGTGGACGACGAGAAGGATATCCGGGACACGATCGTGGCGATGACGGAGACGCTCGGGTTCAGCGTGGAAGGGCTCACGGGCGGCGGAGACGTGCTGGGACTCCTGTCCCGGGACGGCAAGGACGTGTCATGCGTCCTGCTGGACCTCAACATGCCGGAGATGGACGGCTGGCAGGTGCTCTCGCGGCTCAAATCCCAGCGTCCGCAGCTTCCGGTGATCCTGATGAGCGGCTACGCCGATCCGGACGCGCTCGAAACGGTTCTCTCCAGGGGCGCCAGCGGGTTCCTGCAGAAGCCGCTATCGATGGAAACGCTGCGCGACCAGATCAACTCCGTGATCAGCGGCTAAAGCGCGGGATGAACTCTTTCAGGCTGGCCCGCCGGTAGAGCTGGACGGAAGCGCCTTCGGTGGCGGCGCCGATACGCCCGGTCACAGCCGGGGTGAGGGCGCGGGCGGCGTCTTCCTGCGACGGGAACGCGAAGAAGGCGACGCGCTTGAACCGGAGCGGATTCGGGTCGGTGGGCGTAAACTTTTTCAGGATCGATACCGGACTGAACTCTTTCGATGAATAGACGTATCTGCCGCCGGCGCTGACGGCGATGTCCCGCACACGATTATACGCGCTGTCGTCTCCGTTGAAGTGAATGACGGCGATCCACGGTTCCCTGTCGAACGCGGCCGGTTCGTCCGGTGTGGTGAAGGAGGCCTCGAAGTGGCTCACGCCGCGGGTGCGGAACGGGTTGGCGACGGCCAGGTACAGCGGGTTCACCGCCATCTGGAGGAAGCGCCGGATCATCGGGTAGCGCACGACAATCAGCTCTTCCGACTGGGGTTCGCCGGAAAGCGCCTGTACGTGCCGGCCGGTCCAGCGGATCGAGCCGCCGATGGCTTTCAGCGTCGGGACCATCATCATCCCGTAGACGTTGTAGGAGTTGCGGTTTTTGAACCGGATCAGGTTGAGTACGTCGACGGGGGCAGGGTCGGTGATCGCATAAAGCCGGGCGAACTCCTTGCGGTCGATCGGGCCGCTGGCTCTGTCGGCAAGCTGATCGGCGAGGCTCATGGGAATCTCCCTGCGGATTATGCCTTGGCGCTCGGGCGCGCCGAGACCGCCTTGTGCCAGCGCTCCAGGTTCGTCTGGCCGGGCTGGATGCGGATATTCGAGATACGGCCGAAATCGATGGCGACGAGCGCCGAAATGTCGGCGATGGTGAACCGGTCACCGGCGACGAACTCGCGGCCGGCCATCTCGTCGTTCAGCCACTGGATGCGCTTCTCGGCGGAGCTGCGGCACATCTCGCCGTAGTCGGGCGACTGCGGGATGCGGCCCTTCCAGAACGGGTGCGTGTTGCGGAACGTCTGCGCGATCGGGAGGAACAGTTCGAACTCCATGTGCCGGTTCCACCGGTCGATGGTCGCGCGCTCCCAGGCGTCGCGGCCCATCAGGTTCGGCTCGGGATGCATTTCCTCGATATAGCGGCAGATGGTTGTCGATTCGGGCAGCATGCGGCCGTCGTCCAGTTCCAGCACCGGCAGCAGCCCCAGCGGGTTTTTCGCCAGGAAGTCGTCGGTGCGGTTCTCCTTACCGGCGATATTCACGTTCACCATGGGGATCGTGATCCCCTTTTCGGCGATGAATATCCGCGCGCGGCGCGGATTGGGAGCCATGTTGTCGTTATAGAGCTTCATTGCGGATTCCTTCCGGAGATCGGGTGTGCGGTTCTAGCGGAACGTGTTGAGGCGAGTGAGGTCCTTCTCGGCCACGGCGATCAGGTCCCGGATGATGTCGGCGGAGGAACGCACCTTGTGGATGAGGCCCGCTCCGGCGCCGGCTGTGTAGTTGCCTTTCAGTCCTTCGGCGTCGGCCGGAATGCGAGCCATCCCCTGGCCCTGGATCATCATGAAATCCATCGCGCGCTTGCCGGGCGCGTCCTGCGCCTCCAGCTCGGAGAAAAACTCGTTCCGGATCAGCCGGGTGGGTGAGGACTTGCGGCAGGCGACCGAAGTGGCCGCGTCGCCGGCGTTCACCAGCACGTTCTTCCAATTGGCGTGTACCGGCGCTTCGGTCGAGGCAATGAACAGCGTGCCCATCTGGACACCCTGCGCGCCCAGCGCCAGTGCCGCGAGCAACCCCCGTCCGTCGGCCAGACCGCCTGCCGCGATCACCGGTATTTTCACCGCGTCGCAGACCTGCGGGACGAGCGAGATGGTGGGGACCTCTTCGGGGCTCACCTTGCCGCCCGATTCGACCCCTTCGGCGACCACGATATCGACACCGGCGGCCTCCGCTTTGAGCGCGGTCCGCACGGTCGAGATGACATGGATGACGATAATGCCGCGTTCTTTCAGTGCCTTGGTAAACTTGTCCGGGCTCCCGGCGGCGGTCGTGACAATCTTCACGTCCGTTTCGAGCAGCGCCTCGACAATCTTGGGCACTTCGGGGTGGAAGATCGGCAGGTTAACCGAGAACGGCTTGCTCGTGCGCTCCTTGAGCTTGAGGATCTCCCGCTTGGTGCCGGCCGCGCCGAACGTGGCCGCTGAAATCGTGCCAAGGCCCCCCGCTTCCGAGACGGCCGCCGACAGCACGCCGTCGGAGACGCCCATCATGCCGCCCAGGATGACCGGGTATTCGATTCCGAGGAGGTCGCAGACCGGAGTGTGGATAGTCATGGAAGGCGGGTCTCCTGAAGGGGTAGGGGGATGCGCGAGCTTAACCAGCGCCCGCCACCCGTTCCAGCCGCATTATGCACGGAATCCCGCCGTCTAAGGAGAACGGGTGTTTATCCAGAATGGACTGAAAACGTGTCTGTTTAGTTTTCTGAGAACCTAATCTGACCATAAAATATGTCAGTTAAAATATGAGTAAAAACAATTAGTTGTATAGTATACAGCGTCGGCACATGATTATTCTGTTGACAGGAAACGTTATATTTGAAATAACAACGTTTCAAATATAAAGGCTGGAGGAAAAGCCAATGAAACGTTCAACCCGACCGATCTGGATCACCGCGGCACTGGCATCGCTGGGCCTGGTGGTTCTTTTCTCACCCGCAACCAGGCCTGTGAAGGCCGCCGCCCAGCGGCAGCCCAACATCGTGTTCATCCTGTCGGATGACCTCGACAACCGCACCTCTCCTTACTGGGAGCGCGCGACGTCGAAGGGGCTCGACGATCCGCTCAAGAAGACCAAGGCGCTCATCAACGACAAGGGGCTGGTGTTCGATAACGCCTATGCGCCCACCCCGATCTGCTGCCCGGCGCGCAGCACGATTCTGACCGGCAAGCTGGGCCACAACACCGGCGTGCTGACCAACGGCGGCGATCAGGGCGGCTGGGCGACGTTCGTAAGGAACGGCAACGAGGACAAGACCTTCGCCGTCTATCTGAAGAACGCCGGGTACAAGACCGGGCTCATCGGAAAATACATGAACGGAATCGATGCGGACCCGACCCACATCCCGCCCGGCTGGTCCGAGTGGTACGGTTTCGTGGGCCCGCGCCTGCAGGAGTACATGGGCTACGGTTACGGCGTGAACGAGAATGGCACGGTCCGCCAGTACGGCTGGCAGCCAGACGACTACTCGACCGACTACGTCGCCCGTCACGCGGTGGATTTCATCCAGCGCGCCGAAACGAACGACGACCAGCCGTTCTTCCTGTACGTGGCCCCCACGGCGCCGCACCTGCCGCTTCCGCCGGCACCGCGCCACGCGAACAACCCCTACGTGAACGCCAATCCGCCGCAGATGCCGAACTTTCAGGAGGCCGACCTCTCCGACAAGTCCGCGTGGCTAAGGCTCACCGGCCCGCAGCGGGCGGCGATCGTCAACACCTGGAACCCGATCGACTACCGCAACCGTCAGGGCTCGCTCTACGCGCTGGACGATCTGGTGGAGAATGTCGTGAAGGCGCTCGACGCCGCCGGCGAACTCGACAACACCTACATCATCTTCACGAGCGACAACGGCTACAACCTGGGCGCGCACCGGCTGATCCACAAGATGGCCCCCTATGAGGAGTCGATCCGGATCCCGTTCTCGGTCCGCGGCCCCGGCATCCCCGTGGGTCAGCGACGCAGCCAGATGACGCTGGAGTCCGATTTCGCGCCGACCTTCCTCGACTGGGCGGGCCTCGCGGAACCGGCCGACATGGACGGCAAGTCGATGACGCCGGTGATCGCGTCGGCGGTAACTCCATGGCGCAAGGATTTCCTCATCCAGTACGTGACGGCGGGCGGTGCCAACGGCATCGGAGCGGAACTCCCGCCAGCGCTGTTCGTGGCGATCGGGCAGGAGATCCCGACCTACCGGGCGGTGCGTAACGAGCGGTACATGTATGTCGAGTGGTACGATGAGGCGAACGCCAATACGTTCGGCCTTCACCAGTACGAACTGTACGACCTGAACAGCGACCCGTGGGAAATGAATAACCTGATCTCCGGGCCGCTGGGGCAGATCAAATACCGGACCACCACGTCCCAGCTGATGAACCGTATGGACCAGCTGGAGGCCTGCGCGGGAGAAGACTGCCGCAACTGAGGCAGCTTCTGACGGCAACGGCTATTCCGGGTGCGGCTCCGCTTGAGCGGGGCCGCACCTTTTGTTTTGAAACGGAACCGTTCCATAATCGGGGCGGAGCCCCAATTCCCATGAAACGAACCGTAGCGGCCCGCAAGAAACCGCCCGCGCCCGAAAAGCCGCTGACACCGAACCAGCTCGCACGCCGCCGGAAGAACAAGTGGCGGATTCTGCTGGCCGCCGCCGAGACGTTCGACCGGATAGGTTACGCCAACGCCGCCGTCGCCGACATCGTGAAGACGGCGGGCACCAGCAGCCGCGCCTTTTACGAGCACTTTGCCTCCCGGGAAGACGTGCTCATGGCGGTGGTCGAACTGGGCGGGCGCGCGCTGTCGAAGGAACTGGAAAAAATTCTTGAAGGAAAGACCGATCCGATGGAGCGGCTGGAGTTGCTGCTCTCGACCTATATCCGCCGCGCGTCGGAGTTCCCGATGATCGGTTACCAGGTGATGGCGGCGGGCGAGGGCCCCCGCAACGTCCGCAAGCGGGTGATGGACAGGCTGGGCGATTTTATCGCGGCCGAAATCGTCACGGCCCACCGGCAGGGAAAACTGTCACGGACGGCCGACCCGGTGATGATCAAGCTCGTCATGGGCGGGATCGATTCGCTTTTGCTCGCCTATCACGCCGACAAACGGCGCGACCGGATCCCCGAGACGATCCCCGTCATCATGGAGTTCGTGCTGAGAGCGTTCCGCTGAGGGCGCCTACTTCACGTTCTTCCGGATAAACCCGACGATTTCGGCGAGCGCCTCGTCCGCCTCGGGCACCTGCTTCTGGCTCGCCTGGAACACATGCCAGAGGTCCTCGTACAGGTGGTAGTCCACTTTCACACCGGCGGCTCTCGCATTTTCGGCCAGCCGCTCGGAGTCGCTCAGCAGCACTTCGTCGCTGCCCACCTGGATGAGCATGGGCGGCAGGCCCGTGAGATTCGCGAAGAGCGGCGACGCGGTCGGCGACTTTGCCGGCTTTCCGTGCAGATAGGTGTCCGCCATCTTGCGGAGCCACTTCTCGGTCAGCATCGGGTCCACTTTCGCCTTGCTCTTCATGGTCGGTCCGCTGAGGGTGAGATCCGCCCAAGGGGACAGCAGAACGAGCGCGGCCGGTTGTGGGAGTTTCGCGTCCCGCAGGCTGACGGCGGCCGCGAGCGTGAGGCCGCCGCCCGCCGAATCACCGCCGATCACGATATTCTCGGGGCGGTAGCCTTCGGAGAGCAGCGCCCGGTAGGCGGCGACGGCGTCTTCGACCGCGGCAGGGAAAGGGTGTTCTGGCGCCAGCCGGTAGTCGGCGGCGAAAACGGTCATGCCGGACGCCTGCGCGAGGCAGCTCGTAAGCAGCCGGTGTGACACGGGCGAGCCCACCACGTAGGCGCCGCCGTGAAAATAGAGGACCGCTCCGGCGGCGGATGCCGCCGTTCCCGGCCGGAGCTTCTCGGTGGGGACGCCGCCCAGTTTCACCTGGCTCACGGAGACGCCGTTCGCCGGTTTCTGGAGGCCGCCGAATTTCGACATGAGCCAGCGGGCCGCCGGCACTGGAATCGCGGGCGAGAGCATCACCCCGCCGATCACCTTCACCACTTTGCGAAACTGCTTTGCCTGTTTGCTGGCCATCTGAAGAACCCCTCCTGGACCTGAGAACCGGAACGACGGAACAGTATATAGAAGAAGGCCGGTTTTCTACCGGCCGGTATTTCCCACAAACGGATAATTCCCGTCACCTTTTTTGCCGAGCCTGATTGTTATCATAAAGACATTCTGTCTGATTGTGATATCAGTGTCACTGTCGAGTTGAGCAGGATGAACTGGTACCGGCCAGCCGGGGATAGGCCCCGGCGGATTCCGGACCAGAGTCAGGAGATTGCTTTGACTGCGGTTCAAACCTCTGCACGGATTTCCACCAGACCGGCCCACAAAAACGGACACAAGAAAAACGGCAACGGCAGCCATTACGACGCGATCGTGATCGGCACCGGCATGGGCGGCTCCGCCTGCGGCGGGATACTCGCCTCGCAGGGTTACCGCACGCTGATTCTCGAGAAGAATCCGCGCGTGGGCGGATCCTGCTCCTACTACGAGAAGGACGGCTTCCAGGTGGACATGGGCACGCACATGTTCATCCGCGGCAACAAGGGGCCGTTTGGCGAATGCACGCGCCGCCTCGGCATGGGCACGCCGCTCAAGTTCAAGCACACGAAGCGGATGGTCTGGTTCCGCGGGATCAATATGAACCTGAAATCCCCGCCGGAGCAGTGGATGCTTCCGTATTTCGGCATGGTGGGGCTCTACCAGTCGGGGCTTCCGCTTTCGGCAGTACCGGTGATGGCGCGCATGTTTTACGACATCCTCACCATGAAGCCTGAAGAGATCGAAAAATGGGATCACCGCACCATCGACGAGTTCATGAACCGGTACACGAAGGACACCTTTATTCACGGCGCGCTCGGGTTCCTGCTCGGACTCTATTTCATTCTGCCCACCTGGCAGGCGTCGGCCGGCGAGTCGATCTGGAACCTCCAGCACTTCGTGAAGGACAATAACCTGGGCTACCCGCTGGGCGGGGCCGTGGCGATCCCGAAGGCGTTTCTCAAGGGGGCCGAGCAGCACGGCGCCCGGGTGCTGACCAATGCCGGTGTTGAAAAGATTCTCATCAATAACGGCCGCGCCGAAGGCGTCCGCACCAAAGACGGCACCGAGTTCCACGCGCCGATCGTCGTCTCGACGTCGGCGATGAAGGACACGATGTTCCGCATGGCGGGCAAGGAGCACCTGAACGACGCCTACATCGAGCGCGTCGAGGCGATCAAAGGCAGCTATATCGCCGTGCAGGCGAAGATCGGCCTGAAAAAGAAGGTTACGGACGTGGGCTGTATCGTGGGCGGCTCGCCGCTCAAGATAGATCCGAAGGAGATCAACCGCGAGATGCTGCTGGATACCTTCGGCAAGATGGATTCCGGCATCCTGCCCAAATACACGCCCATCTACAGCCCGGTCCCCAGCAACTTCGACCCGTCGCTCGCCCCGCCGGGGCAGCAGATCATCACCGCCTGCGCGGTGGCGCCCTGCGCCGACGTGGAACTCCAGAACGGCGAGAAGGAGTGGCTGAACAACCTCCGCAACACGCTCTACGACATGGTTCCCGGCATCAGGGAAAACATCATCTTCGAGGACATGTTCTCCGTCCGCGCCACCGCCGGATGGGTGGGCAAGAGTTCCGGCGCGGCGGTCACGACGGCGCAGACCCCCGACCAGGTGGGTAGCCGGCGTCCCGGTCACCGCACTCCGGTGCGCGGCCTGTACCTGGCGGGCGACTGCGCGGGCGGCCGCGGGGTCGGCACCGAACTCGCCTGCCAGTCCGGAATGGACTGTGCCGACCTCATCGATCAGGACCGCATCCGCGCGCTGGTATAGGCAGAAGTCCGGAGGCCGGCGGTGCCGGATCTCCGGGTGACGATAAACCCTTCAACCAACCTCTACCGTTCAGGAGAAGATTGCTATGGCCCGACTCAGTGCAGAAATGACCCCGAAAGAACTGTTCGATTCGTATGTGCCGGAGATGATCAGCTCGCGGCTGGGCAGCGTGAAGTTCGGATCGATCCGCGACTCCGTGCAGATTCACGTGCCCGAAGCGGGCCACTGGACCGCCCGGATCGAGAACGGCCGGCCCGTGGTGAAACCGGGCAAGGCGGACGACGCCTACGTGACCATGGTGGTCTCGGGCGACGTGATCCGGATGGGTCTGGAGCGCGCGTCGGGCGAATCGGACACGATCGATTCGATCGAGGTGTCGGGCCCCGCCCAGCAGCTCGCCGAGGCGATCACGCAGGAGTTCATCGACACGCTGCGCGCGCAGATCAACGGCACGGTCCGGTTCGCCATCACGAGCGGCAGCGGCACCGAGCAGTCGATCTACATCGGCTTCAACGGCATCAACACAGAGTCGCCCACCTGCACCTTGAGCACCTCCGAGAACGAACTGATCGAGATCGCCGAAAAGGGACAGTCACCGCAGGAGGCGTTCATGGCCGGCAAGGTCCGCCTGGACGGCGACATGTCGATACTCATGGGGCTCGTCGCCACCGCCGTGCCGCTTATCGACACCGGCATGGGGATACTCAAGGGGTTCATGAAGAACCGCAAGTCGTAAGACCGTGCGGCCTTAAGCATAGGCAATACGCGCAGGTGAGTGAGACTCCCGTCTCGGCGACGTTCCGGCTGATCCTGGCCGGCTGAACCTGATTGTAGGGTTTGGTGTGGAGCGCGAGACGGGGGTCGAACCCGCGACATCCAGCTTGGGAAGCTGGCACTCTACCAACTGAGTTACTCGCGCCCGGAACAGACTTAAGTTGTTGATCTCTCAGCGAAAAACCGGATGAATAATCCTCCGATTTCTCGCCTGCTGGGGCTCGTTTGTAGCCATGTTGTAGCCATTTATCCG